>JACKLE010000004.1 GCA_024236075.1 Alphaproteobacteria bacterium
GCGCATCGGCGAGGCGGTGTTCGTCAATCTGCGCGGCATCTCGGTTCCCGCGCTTACCTTCGAGGGGCCGTTCCTCTGGGTCCTGCTCGCCGCCGCCGCCGGCATCGCGCTCGCGGCGGCGCTCGCCCGTTGGGCGCGGCGGCGCTCGGCGCTGAGGGGGCGCGCGCCGGTCGTGTGGCCGGCGATCCTCGCGCTGCTCGTCCTGCCGCCCGTCGCCGCCTTCTATCTCGCCGGCGCGCCCGTGGAGGCGAGCCTGCCCAAGCTCGGCCGCTTCAACGTCTCGGGCGGCTTCACGCTGCCGCAATCCTTCACCGCGCTCTTCATCGCGCTCTCGACCTACACGGCCGCCTTCGTGTCGGAGGTGGTGCGCGGCGGCATTCAGGCGGTGGCGCGCGGCCAGCGCGAGGCCGCGGCGGCGCTCGGGCTCAGGGACGGGCAGATCATGCGCCTCGTCATCCTGCCCCAGGCGCTGCGCGTCATCATCCCGCCGCTGACGAACCAGTATCTCAACCTCTTCAAGAACTCCGCGCTCGGAACGGCCGTCGCCTTTCCGGACGTGTTCGCCACCTTCGGGGGCACGACGCTGAACCAGACGGGCCAGGCCGTCGAGGTGCTGGCCATCGTGGGAATCGTCTATCTCTCCGTGAGCCTGCTCGTCTCGCTCGGCATGAACCTCTACAACCGCGCCATCGCGCTGCGGGGCGGGCGATGAGCGGCGCGCGCGCCTATCCGCCCGGCCAGCATCCCGATCTTCCGCCCCCGGACGGAACGGTCGGGCCTCTCGCCTGGGCGCGCGCGAGGCTCTTCTCGACGCCCGTCAATGCGGGGCTCACGCTCGCGGCGCTCGCCTTTCTCGCGCTCGTCCTTCCCCCGCTGCTCGACTGGCTCCTCGTTCGCGCCGATTTCCGCCCGCACGCATCGGCACGCGACTGCGACGGGCTCGGCGCCTGCTGGGCGGTCGTCACGCGCCAGCCGCTGCAATATTTCGTGGGCTTCTATCCGGCGAGCGAGATCTGGCGGCCGATCCTCGCCTTCCTGCTTCTCCTGGGCGCCGGCTATGTCGCGCTCGCGCCCCACGTCCCCTGGCGTCGCCATCTCGCCTGGGGCGTCGCGCTCTATCCGCTCGTCGCGGCCTGGCTGCTCCTCGGCGGCGGTCCGCTGGAAGAGGTGTCCACGATCAAGTGGGGCGGCTTCCTCCTCACCCTCGTTCTCGGCGTCGCCGGGATCGCCGCCTCGCTGCCGCTCGGCATTCTGCTCGCGCTCGCGCGGCGCTCCGACCTTCCCGTGATGCGCTTCCTCGCCACCGCCTTCATCGAGGGCGTGCGCGGCATCCCGCTCATCGTGTTCCTCTTCTTCGTGTCGGTGCTGCTGCCGCTCTTCTTTCCCGAGGGCATGACCTTCGACAAGCTGGTGCGCGCGCTCATCGCCGTGGCGCTCTTCGAGAGCGCCTACATGGCGGAGGTGGTGCGCGGCGGCTTTCAGGCCGTGCCGCGCGGCCAGTACGAGGCCGCCGCGGCGCTCGGCCTCGGCTATTGGCGCACGACGGCGCTCATCACGCTGCCGCAGGCGCTGAAGGTCGCGATCCCCGGCATCGTCAACACCTTCATCGCGCTCTTCAAGGACACCTCGCTCGTCATCACCATCGGGCTCCTGGAGCTTCTCGGCACCGCGAAGCTCATCCTCGCGAACGAGAACTGGATCGCCGTGCCCGAGGAGGCCTTCGTCTTCGTCGCGTTCCTTTTCTGGGTTCCCTGCTTCTTCATGTCGCGCTATTCGGTGGCGCTCGAGCGGCGCCTCGCGGAGGGCGCCGACCGCAAGAGGGGTCCCTTGAGATGAGCGAAGGCGCGGGCGAGGTCGTGATCGAAATCCGCGACATGCACAAATGGTTCGGCCATTTCCATGTGCTGAAGGCCATCGACCTCGTCGTGCGCCGCGGCGAGCGCATTGTGATCTGCGGGCCCTCCGGGTCCGGAAAATCGACGCTCATCCGCTGCATCAACCGGCTCGAGACGCATCAGCGCGGCGAGATCCGCGTGCACGGCACGGAGCTCAACGCCAACACGCGCAACATCGAGGAGATCAGGCGCGACGTCGGCATGGTCTTCCAGAGCTTCAACCTCTTCCCGCATCTGACGGTCCTCGAGAACTGCACGCTGGCGCTCCGCCATGTGCGGCGCATGCCCCGCGCCGAGGCCGAGACGCTTGCCATGGGCTTCCTCGAGCGCGTGTGCATCCCGGAGCAGGCCGCGAAATTCCCGGGTCAGCTGTCCGGCGGCCAGCAGCAGCGCGCGGCCATCGCGCGCGCGCTATGCATGTCCCCCCGCATCATGCTCTTCGACGAGCCGACGAGCGCGCTCGACCCGGAGATGATCCGCGAGGTGCTCGACGTGATGGTGAGCCTCGCGGAGGAGGGCATGACCATGCTCGTCGTCACGCACGAGATGGGCTTTGCACGGACGGTCGCCAACCGGGTCATCTTCATGGACGGCGGCGAGATCATCGAGGAGGCCCCGCCGGACGAGTTCTTCGCCAGCCCGAAGAACGAGCGCACGCGCGCGTTTCTCAGCCAGATACTCAGCCACTGAGCGGCCCGCCCGGGTCGCCGATGAAAATCTTCGTATAGAAATACGCATTCGCAACAATCCGGCACGCCCGATGCTATGCTTTCGGCCCGAGCTTGGCCGGATCACCAGTGTCGACAAGGGGAATTCCACTACATGAGCGAAGCCGCAGTCGGTCTTTCGGGGAAACGTCGCAAGAGCTATAGCTGGGTGTCGATCGCGCTGCACTGGACGGCCGCTGTCGGCTTCCTGGTCATGTTCTATATCGGGAACACGTTCGAGGAGATGCCGCGCGGACCGGAGCGGCGCGAGGTCCTGCTCTTCCACATCGCGCTCGGCATGACGCTCTTTCCGCTTTTCGCGGGGCGCGTGATCTGGCGGCTCTACGAGGGCTGGCCCGTGGAGCCCGACCAGCCGCTTCTCCTGAAGCTTCTCGGCCGCTGGGTGCCGCGCCTCCTGCTGCTCAACGTCGCGCTGCAGGCCGTCACCGGGCCCATCGCCGTCTGGACGGGCGGCAATCCGATCGACGTCTTCGGGCTCTTCTCCATTCCGAGCGTCACGGGCAAGATCCAGATCGTGCACCGCCTCGCGGAAACCGCGCACGTCATCGGCGCGAAGACCTGGATTCCGCTTCTCGCGCTCCATGTCCTCGGCGCGCTGAAGCATCATTTCTACGATCGCGACCGGGTGCTCGTGCGCATGGTGCGCGGCGGAGCGACGCTGGACCCTCCGAAGCTCTCGCCGGAGCCCGTCGCGAGGCAGGGCTGAGGCCGGCCTATCGTCCGCACGGGCCGGATGGCAGAATGCCGGGGCCATGAGCCCGACCTGCCAGGTGAAAGGACCGCCGCCGCCCGAGCTCCCGCCCTTCCGCGTGCTGGAGGACGGGAGCTGGCTCTACGTGCCGCTCGCGCGCGCCCTGCGTCAGGGCTTCGTCGCGCGCGACGAGGTGCAGAAGGTCGCGGTGCTCGCCTTTCGCCGCTGGTCGCTCTCGCTCTTTCTTCTGACGGGGCTCCTCGCCGGAGTGGGCGGGCTTCTCCTCGCGCTGATCCTGCCGCGCCTCGCGGTGATCGCGCTCGTCGCGGCCGCTTTTCTCGCCGCGGCCTATGAGCACGAGCGCGAGCTGCGCCTGCTGCTGAAGCGCCTCGAAGGTCCCATCGACATGCGCCGCTTCGCGCCGGAAGAGAGCTGACCGCGCTACACCCTGAGAAGCGGCAGGTCCTGCTCCTCCTGCGCGTAGGGCGCGAAGCCGAAGCGCTGATACATCGGCAGCGCGCGCGGATGGTCGAGGGTGCAGGTGTTGAGGCGGATGCGCTCCGGCCCCCGGTCCCAGGCGAGCTCCAGCATCTGATCGAGGAAGAAGCGCCCGTAGCCGCGCCCGAGAAACTCGGGCGTGATGCCGAAATAGAGGACCTGGACGAGCGGCATATGCGCGAAGTCGAACTCGCAGAGGCCCGCGGGCACGCCGTTCGCGTAGAGAACGTAGATCTCGACGCCCACGGCGCGGATGCGCGCGAGCAGCTCCTCGTCGTTCAGGTGCCAGCGGATGGACCAGTTGTAGTCGCGCCCGATGGCACGATAGAGGTAGCGGTAGAAATGCGCGGGCGGCTCCTCCGCATGCAGAATGGCGACCTTGCCCGGCGGTGCCACCCGGTGGCGCGCGGCGGGGCGCTCGGTCATCTCGAGGAAGGTGACGGTGGTGCGGATCGTCCCCGGGGGCGCCGCGCGTTCGCTCGGCGTCATGGCACCGCCTCCCTCGCTGCGGGGCCCGCCGCGACGGGAAGCGCGGGATCGGCGCCCCATTCGGCCCAGGAGCCGTCATAGAGCGCGGGTAGGGGCTTTCCGAGGAGCGCGGCTCCGAAGACGAGCGCGGCGGCCGTGACGCCCGAGCCGCAGGTCGCGACGGCCGGCACGTCGAGATCGATGCCGGCGCGGGCATAGACCTCCGCGAGGGCCGGTCCGCGACGAAGCGCGCCGCCTTCGCCGAGAAGAGCCGTGTGCGGAATGTTGCGCGCGCCCGGCATGTGCCCCGAAGCGAGCCCGGGGCGCGGCTCGGCCTCGCGGCCCTCGAAGCGGCCGGCGGGCCGCGCGTCCATGATCTGCGCGGCGCGCGCCGCGACGGCCTCGCGCATCTCCTCGCGCGAGCGCACGAGCTCGGGGCGGAACCGCGGGCGGTATTTCGCCGGGAGGCGCGTGCCTTCCCCCGCCTCGAGCGGGAGGCCCCGCGACCGCCAGGCGGGAAGTCCGCCCTCCAGCACCGCGACCGTCCGGTGCCCCATGACGGTGAAGGTCCACCAGACGCGCGGCGCGCTCAGAAATCCGGCGCCGTCATAGACCACGACCGGGTCCGCTTCCGAAATTCCCATGGCGCCGACGGCCGCCGCGAAGGCCTCGGGCGCTGGAAGCATGTGCGGCAGGGGGCTCGCCCGGTCGGCGATCTCGTCGAGATCGAAGAAGACCGCGCCCGGAATATGCGCGCCGGCGAACTCGGCGCGCGCGTCGCGGCCCGTCTGCGGCAGATACCAGGAGCCGTCCACGATCTTGAGCCCCGCTTCGCCCCGGTGCGCCGCGAGCCAGTCGGCGGTGACGAGCGGGGGAAGGCTCATGAGCTCGCGGCCTCGAAGGGAATGGGGACGCGCAATCCTCCGCCCCCGGCGAGCCATTCGGGGACCGGCAGGCCCTTCGATTTGAGAAAGGCCGGGTTGAAGAGCTTAGACTGGTAGCGCGTGCCGTAGTCGCAGAGCAGCGTCACGACGGTGTGGCCCGGCCCGAGCTCGCGCGCGAGGCGGATCGCTCCAGCAACATTGATGCCCGTCGAGCCGCCGACGCAGAGCCCCTCGTGCTCGAGGAGATCGAAGACGAGGGGAATGGCCTCCTCGTCCGGTATCCGATAGGCGACGTCCACGGGCGCGCCTTCGAGGTTCTTCGTGATGCGGCCCTGTCCGATGCCCTCGGTGATCGAGGAGCCCTCGGCCTTCAACGATCCGTGCGCGTAGTAGTGATAGAGCGCCGCGCCCATGGGGTCGGCGAGGGCGATGCGGATCTTCGGATCGCATTCCTTGAGGAACATGCCGACGCCGGCGAGCGTGCCGCCCGTGCCGACGGCCGAGACGAAGCCGTCCAGGCGCCCCTGCGTCTCCTCCCAGATCTCGGGGCCCGTCGTCTCGTAATGGCCGCGCCGGTTCGCGACATTGTCGAACTGGTTCGCCCAGACGGCGCCGGCCGGCTCCTCGCGCGCGATCGCCTCGGCGAGGCGGCCCGAGACCTTCACGTAGTTGTTGGGATCGCGATAGGGCACCGCCGGCACCTCGACGAGGCTCGCGCCCGCGAGACGCAGCATGTCCTTCTTCTCTTGGCTCTGCGTGTCGGGAATGACGATGACGGTGCGAAAGCCCATGGCGTTCGCGACGAGCGCGAGCCCGATGCCCGTGTTTCCCGCCGTGCCCTCGACGATGACGCCGCCGGGCCGCAGCGCGCCGGTCGCGACCGCGTCCTTGATGATGGCGAGCGCGGCGCGGTCCTTGACCGACTGGCCGGGGTTCATGAACTCGGCCTTGCCCAGGATCGTGCACCCGGTCGCCTCGGAGGCCCGCTTCAGCTTGATGAGCGGCGTGCGGCCGATGGCCTGGAGCATTCCGGAGCGGTACATGCGTGCGTTTCCGTCGCGAGCTGGGCGGCCGGCGTCCGGGCGGGGGCGACCGCGTCTTCGTTGTCGAGCGCCCATGGATAGGGGCCCAGCCGCGCCGCTGCAACCCGACTCAGCCCTCTTCGACGGCGCTGGCGCTCCAGGCCTCGCGCAGGGCGTCGCGGTAGAGCGCCAGCCATTGCAGGCAGATGACCGTGGGAGCGGAGCGGATCCGCCCCTCGGTCAGCGCGTCGAAGGCGGCCTCGGCGGGGATCACATGGACGCGGATGTCCTCGTGCTCGTCCTCGAGCCCGTGGACGCCGCCGAGCCCTCCGCTCGCGACCTCCGCGCAGTAGAAGTGGAGATATTCGGCGAAGATGCCGGGCGAGGCATAGTGCCGGCCGATGGGAATGAGGCGCCCGAGCCGCGCTCCCGCCTCCTCCTGCGCCTCGCGCCGGGCGACGTCCTCGGCCTCCTCGCCGACGCCGATGCGGCCCGCGACCGCCTCCAGGAGGCAGGGCTGCTCGTGGCGCGCGAGGGGCGCCGCGCGAATCTGCTCGATGAGCACCACCTCGTCGCGCACCGGGTCGTAGGGCAGCACGACCACGGCATCGCCCGAATCGAAGAGCTCGCGGCTCACCACGCTCGACCAGTCGCCCCGGAAGCGGCGATGGCGGAAGAGCAGCCGCCGCACGCGCGCATAGCCCTCGTAGACGAGCTTGGATTCGATGAGCTCCACATCCTCGCGCGTGATCGCGGCGAGGGGAGCTGCCGGCACTTCTGCTTGCGCGTCGTCGTCCGCCATGTGGGCCCGCCGCTTTCGCTTTCGCCTATGCTGCACGTGCGAAGGGAATAGGCAAGCGGAGCGGCGCACTGGAGGCGGATCGGTTCGGTCTGTCCCGAGCCTTTCCGTTTGGGACCTTGCCAGGCCCGGCCGAGCAATCCGGGGCCGACTTCGAGTCGGTCCGCCGCCAGCGTACTGTCCGCCGACCCTTGGCTTTGGGCCAGTTTCGCTCAGCCGGCCTTGACGCGCGCGAAGGCGGCAAGCGCGCGCTCGCGCGCGGCGCGATGCTCGACGAGGGGAAGGGGGTAGGTCTCGCCGAGACGCACGCCGCACCCGGCGAGCAGCTCGGGATCGGCCTCGAACGGGCGATGGACCCACCTTGCCGGAAGCCGCGTGAGCTCGGGGACCCAGCGCCTCACATAGGTGCCCTCGCCGTCGAGCTTCTCGCCCTGAAGGACGGGGTTGAAGATGCGGAAATAGGGGGCGGCGTCCGTCCCGCAGCCCGCAACCCATTGCCAGTTGATCGCGTTGCTGGCGAGGTCGGCGTCGACGAGCGTGTCGAGGAACCAGGCGGCGCCTTCGCGCCAGTTGACGAGCAGATGCTTGACGAGGAAGGAGGCCGCGATCATCCGCACGCGATTGTGCATGAAGCCGGTCCGCCACAGCTCGCGCATACCGGCATCGACGATGGGATAGCCGGTCCGCCCGCGCCGCCAGGCCTCGAGGCCGGCGCGATCCTCACGCCAGGGAAACGCGGCGAAGGCGCTTTTCAGAGGCGCGTCTCCCAGGCTCGGGAAGGCCGTCAGGAGGTGGCGGGCGAAGTCGCGCCAGCCGAGTTCGGCAAGAAATCTTTCCGCCGGCTCCCGCGCGAGCCGCCCTTCCGCCATCGCCCCGTGCACGGCATGAAAGACCGTCCGCACACTGATCTCACCGAAGCGCAGATGCGGCGAGAGGCGCGAGCCCGCCTCGGCGGCCGGCCGGTCGCGCTCGGCTGCGTAGCGGTCCGCCTCGTCCAGAAAGCGGGCCAGCCGTGCCCGCGCTGGTGCCTCGCCCGGCGTCCAGGCGGTGCGAAGCCCGGCGGCCCAGTCCGGCCGCCTTGGCAGAAGCGCGAGGCTGTCGAGCGTCTCCCCCTGAGCGAGGCCGGCCGGGGCGGCGAGGCATGCGGGCGCAGCGAGCGGCGCCTCGGGCAGGCCCGACGCGCGCGCGGCGCGCCAGAAGGCCGTGAATACCTGAAAGGGCGTGCCCGCTTTCGCGAGGACGGAGCCCGGCGCATAGAGCGTGTCGGCAGAACCGATCTCGGACGCGATGCCGAGACGACCGAGCGCGCCGGCGACCCTTTCCTCCGTCCGCCGCGCATCGGGCTCGGCGACGGCGTTCCAGTGCACGCAGGCGGCGCCGGCCTCGCGGGCGATCTCGGGAACGATCCTTTCGGCCGGCCCGCGCCGGTGGAGGAGCGTGCCGCCGCGGCGCGCGACCTCGCTTGCGAGCGCCGCGAGCGAGCCGTGAAGCCACCAGCGCGCGGCCGCGCCTGGCGCGCCGCACCCCTCGCCCTCGGGATCGAGGACGTAGAGAAGGATCGGCGGCCCGCCCGCGGCGTGGGCCGCGGAAAGGGCCGGGTTGTCGGCAATGCGCAGATCGCGCCGCAGCCAGACGAGTCGCGTGGACATGAGGCCGATGATAGGCCTCAGCCGATCTCGCGGTAGATGCGCGAGAGGAGGCGGGCCTGCTCGGCGTAGCTCTCGGCGATGATCGCCTCGGCCTCTCCGGCCTCGCCGCGCCCCAGCGCCTCGGCGAAGCGCTTGAGGTCAGCGGCGATGTCGGCGGGCCGGCGCGCGAGGAGCTGGATCGGGCCGAGGCTTTGCGGCAGGCCCGGCGTCGTTTCGCAGATGAAGTCCGCGATGCGCCGGCAGCGGCCGACGCGCAGGAGCGTGCGCACGAAGCCCTCATGGGCGCGCACGAAGCCGGCCTCGTCGCCCGAGGCCGCGATGTCCACGAGGCTATCGGCGAGCGCGGCGATCTGCGCGCGATCCTGCGGACCCGCGCGCTCCACCGCGCGCCGCGCGCCGAGGCGGAACATCATGCCCCGCATGTCGAAGAGCTCCTCCAGCTCCTCGTCCGTGAGGCGCGCGACCGTGGCGCCGCGATTGGCCTCGATCTTCACGAGGCCCTTGGCCTCGAGCATGCGCAGGGCCTCGCGCACCGGGCTTCGGCTCGAGGCGAAGCGCTCCACGAGCTCCAGCTCCTTCAGGCGGTCGCCGGGCCGGTAGACCCGCCGCTCGATGAGACGGGTGACGCGCTCGGCGATCTCGACGGGCGAGAGGCCGCCGCGGGCGGAGCGCTCGGGCTCCTCCGGAGGAAGCGCGCGCGGGCTCACCGGCTTCCTCCGTGCCCGCCCGATTGCGGCCAGTAGAGATCGCGCACGCGGCTCTTGAAGATCTTGCCCGTGGTCTCGCGAGGCAGCGCGTCGACGAAGTCGAGGCTGCGCGGGCATTTGACGATGGAGAGCCGCGCGCGGCAGAAGGCGAGGATTTCCTCGGCCAGCGCGTCGCTCGCCTGCGTCCGGTCCAAGAGCTCCACCACCGCCTTCGCCTCCTCGCCGAGCTCCTCGTTCGGCACGCCGATCACCACCGCATCGGCGATCTTCGGATGGGTGAGGAGGACCGATTCGGCCTCCTGCGGGTAGATGTTGACGCCGCCCGAGATGATCATGAAGTGCTTGCGGTCGGTGAGATAGAGATACCCCTCGGCGTCGAGATGTCCGATGTCGCCGAGCGTCGCATAGCCCTGGGGCGAATGGGCGCGCGCCGTCTTTTCGGGGGCGTTGTGATAGGCGAAGGGCAGCCCGCCGGCGAAATAGACGCCGCCGGTCTCGCCGGGCGGCAGCTCGCGGCCGTCCTCGTCGAGGATGTGCAGGCTGCCGTTCAGCGGCCGGCCGACCGAGCCCTTATGCGCCAGCCATTCCTGCGAGGAGATCATCGTCATGCCGATGCCCTCAGTGCCGGCATAGTATTCGACGAGAATGGGCCCCCACCACGCGATCATCGCCTCCTTGACCGGGATGGGGCAGGGGGCGGCGGCATGCAGGGCCTCCTCGAGCGAGGAGAGGTCGTAGCGCGCGCGCACCTCCTCCTCGAGCTTCAGCATGCGGATGAACATGGTCGGCACCCACTGGCTGTGGGTGACGCGATAGCGCGCGATCGTCGCGAGCGCGGTCTCGGGCTCGAAGCGGCGCGCCAGGACGGCGGTCGCGCCGCGCGCCTGGACGCCGAGATGGGCGATGAGGGGCGCGGAGTGATAGAGCGGCGCGGGATGGTAGTAGACCGACCGGGGCTTGAGTCGGCCCGCGACGGCGAGCGTCGGAATGGGCGCGTCGAACGGGCGCTGCGGCAGGGGGCGCTTGATGCCCTTGGGAAACCCGGTCGTGCCCGAGGAATAGAGCATGGGCTGGCCGGCTTCCGGATCGGCGATGAGGTCCGTCGGGCATTCGGCGAGCGCCGCCTCGTAGGGTCGGCAGCCCGGAACCGCTCCGTCGGCGGAGAAGACGGCGAGCCCGGGCACGTCCGCGGCGAGCCCGGCGGCGGCCTGCGCGAAGCTTGCGGAGACGATGGCGGCCTTGGCACCGCAATCGCGCGCGATATAGGCCATCTCGCCCGCGGTGAGCCGCGTCGGCATGGGGGTGAAATAGAGCCCCGCGCGGTGCGCTCCCCAGGCGAGAACGAGGAACGCGAAGCCGTTCTCGAGCGCGAAGATCACATGGTCGCCGGTCCG
Source organism: Alphaproteobacteria bacterium (assembly GCA_024236075.1). Taxonomy (GTDB): domain Bacteria; phylum Pseudomonadota; class Alphaproteobacteria; order JACAEB01; family JACAEB01; genus JACAEB01. The sequence continues at coordinate 10,736 of JACKLE010000004.1, forward strand.
CAGCCCGTTTCTGCGCAGGAGGTGGGCGACGCGGTTCGCCTCTTCGTCGAGCGCGCGATAGGTCAGCGTCTCGCCGGTGTCTGCCATGACGAGCGCCGGGTGGTCGGGGCGCTCGCGCGCGTGGGTGTGCGGATGCATCGGTCCGGTGGCCCTTGTAGCTGGCGGCTTGACAGCGCCGTTTTTGTCGCGGCAAAATTGTCGCGAATTTTGTCGTGGCAGGCAAGTCCCCCCGGCGTGGCCGGCGCGCCGGCCTGGCCCGGGAAGACTGGCCCGCGATGACCGGCGCGGAAAGAGGAGAGTTCCGAGTGAGCGAGCGCGACGGCCCGGCAAGAAGCGTGGACGACGCCATCCGGACGCGAGCCTCCATCCGCGCCTTCCTGCCCAGGCCCGTCGAGGAGAAGGTCGTGCGCGACATCCTCGAGGTCGCGGCGCGCGCGCCCTCGGGCGGCAACATCCAGCCCTGGAAGGTCTATGTCGTCGCGGGCGAGGTGCGCGACCGCCTCGTCGCCACGGTCTTCGAGAAGGCGAAGACGACGCCGTTCGGGGACGGTCCGTGGTATGACGAATTTCCCAAGGAGATGGGCGAGCCCTTCCGCGCACGGCGCCGCAAGGTGGGCTTCGACCTCTACGCGCTCGCGGGCGTCGCGCGCGACGACATGATGGGCCGCGCGCGCCAGGGCATGAAAAATTTCGAGTTCTTCGGCGCCCCGGTCGGCATGTTCTTCACCGTCGAGGAGCAGTTCGGCGTCGCGCAGTTCGTCGACCTCGGCATGTTCCTCGAGAACATCTGCCTGCTCGCGCGCGCCCGGGGCCTGCACACCTGCCCGCAGGAGGCCTGGGGCCTCTGGCACCGCACCGTGTCTGAGTTTCTCGGCATTCCGCCCAAGGAGCGCATGTTCTGCGGCCTCGCGCTCGGCCATCCGGACTGGACGGACAAGGTGAACGCCCTCGCGACCGAGCGCGAGAGCCTCGAGAATTTCGCCCGTTTCGAGGGCTTTTAAGCGACGGCGGAAGGCGGCGCCCAAGACGCCGCCACAGGCCGAGGAGGGACCAGCCAATGCGCACACGTCGTCAGGTCGTGGTGACGGGCCTCGCGCTCGCAGCCGGCGCCGCCGCGAGCCGCGAGGCGCGCGCCGAGGAGAGCGCGCCGGCGCGCTACGCCAAGGCCGCGCAGTTCTCGGAGGAGAACGGCGGCAACGCCATGCTCGTGCTGAAGGACGGCGAGATCGTCTACGAGCACTATATCGCGGGCCATACGGGCGACACGCCCAATTTCCTCGCGAGCGCGACGAAGAGCTTCTGGGGCGTGGCCGCGGCGGCGATGATCGGCGAGGGGCTCATCTCCTCATTCGACGAGCTCGCCGCCGACACGCTCACCGAATGGAAAGCGGACGCGCGCAAGGCGAAGATCACGCTGCGGCAGATCCTGAGCCTCACCAGCGGCCTCCACAACGACATCGCCGCCATCCAGGGCGAGGGGAACGCGCCCAACAAGTTCCAGTACGCCGTGGGCGCGTCGCTCGACGACGATCCGGGCACGGCCTTCACCTACGGGCCCGTCAATTTCTACGTCTTCGGCGAGATCGCGCGGCGCAAGCTCGAGAAGCAGGGCCTGAGCCCGCTCGACTATCTCCGGAAGCGCATCTTCGAGCCCATCGGCCTCGAATACGGCAAATGGACCTTCGACGAGGCCGGCAATCCGCATATTCCGAACGGGGCCTATGTCGCGGCGCGCGAATGGATCAAGTTCGGCCGCCTCGTGCTCGACAAGGGCGTGCACGAAGGGCAGGCGCTGGTTCCGGCCGACCGGCTCGCGGAATGCTTCGCGCCGAACGCGGTCAATCCGGGCTACGGGCTCACCTGGTGGCTCAACCGGCCGGGCGGCCGGGCGACGCGGGGCCGGGGTGCCGATCCCGCCGGCCCCGGCGGCTTCCTCTATCGCTCGGGCTATCCCGATATTGCGGGCGCCATGGGCGCGGGGCCGAACAACCTCTACGTCCTGCCCTCGCTCGGCATGGCCGTGGTGCGCCAGTGCCCGGCCGAGATCCGGCCCGCGAACCGCACCTGGGAGGAGCAGTCGAAGCTCCTCGAGGCGCGCCGCGGCCGCTTCAACGACAACACGTTCCTGAGCCTCCTGCTCACGGGAGCGATGCCGTGATCGCGCGCGTCGCCATCGCCTTTCTCGCCGGCGGGCTCGCCGCGGCGCCCGCGCTCTCGCCGCTCCGTGCCGAGACGAAGCTCGACCTCTCGGCGCTCGATGCGATCGTCGAGGAGGCCGTGTCGGCGGAGGGCCTTCCCGGCGCGGCGGTCACCGTCGTCCATCGCGGCGAGACCGTCTACGAGAAGAGCTTCGGCGCCTACACGATGGACACGCACATCCCCGTCGCCTCGGCGGGCAAGTGGCTCACCGTCGCCACGGTGCTGACCCTCGTCGACGAGGGCAGGATCGCGCTCGACGACCCGGTCGAGAAATATCTTCCGGCCTTCGGCGGCGACAAGGCGGCGATGACCGTCCGTGAGCTGATGGCGGTCTCCTCCGGCCTCCCGCGCCAGTACCTGCCGATCTACAACACCGAGGCGGATTTCGACGAGGTCGTGAACGGCATCGCCGGCACGACGCTCGAGGCGCCTCCCGGCACGAAGCTCATCTATGGCGGCCTCGGCTTCCACGTCGCGGGAGGCGTCGCGACGGCCGTCACGGGCAAGAGCTGGCACGAGCTCTTCGGCGACCGCGTCGCGGGGCCCCTCGGCATGACGCGCAGCGTCTTCGGCCGGCGCGATCCCAAGGCCGGCATGGTGGCGGAGCCGGCATCGAACCCGTGGCTCGGCGGCGGGCTCGTCACGACCATGCGCGACTACAAGGCGTTCATGGACATGGTCATGAACGCCGGCATGGCGGGCGGCAAGCGGGTCCTCTCCGAGGCGATGATCCGTGAGCTGCGCACGAACCAGACGCGCGGCCTTCCGGTCGCCTTCACGCTGCATCCCGACCGCGAGACGCCCTATGCGCTCGGCGCCTGGGTGGAGAGCGAAGGCGAGGACGGGCTCGCGGTGAAGCTTCGCGACATGGGCGCCTGGGGCTTCAATCCCTGGTTCGACTTCGGGCGCGGCTACTACGCGATCTTCGGCGTCTACAAGGACAAGGGCTTTGTCGGCCTCTGGCCCTACGCGAAGCGCATCGAGGCCGAGATCGACCGCGCGATCGACGCGCGCGCCGCGCAGGCCGAGAGGAAGGCACGGAGCGCGGAGGTTCTCGGTAGCCTCGTCGGCGGCATCGTCGGCACGGCGGCGGCCGCCGAGGCGTCCGAGACGAGGCTGCAGAAGATCGAGATCGAGACGCAGGGCGTCAAGCGCGTCTACTACCTCTATGTTCCGTCCTCCTACGATCTGAAAAAGCCCGGGCCCGTGGTCGTCGGGCTGCCGCGCTCGGCGCTCGAGGGGCCGGCCTTCCTGCAGCAGGGCGGCTGGGACCGCAAGGCCGACAAGGAGGGCTTTCTGCTCGTGCTCGGCGAGGGGCGGGCCTTCGAGGTCACGCGGAGCGGAAAGAAGACGACGCTCCACTCCTTCAACGACGGCTCGGACCGCTATCCGGGCGGGCCGACGAGCGATGTGGACGTCGTCTATCTCGGCGACGTGCTCGACGACGTCGCGGCGCGCGTGCCCTACGACAAGGACCGCGTCTATATAGCGGGCTTCGCCATCGGCACCTCGATGGCGCTCTTCGCCGCGACGCAGGGGCTCGGGCCGCGCCTCGCGGCCGTCGGCGCCGTGACGGGGCACATGTGGGACGAGGCGAAGAGCGATCCGGGGCTTCCGCCCCTCATCGCCATTTCGGGCACGGACGATCCCATAAATCCGATGAAGGAAGGCCTCGTGCGCATCACGACGGGCACGGGCGTCGAGAAGCCCTCGCCGCGCACTTCGGTGCAGCGCTACGCGCGCACGGCCGGGCTTTCGCTCGAATCGACCCTCGCCTATCTCGGCGACGGGCTCTATCGCGAGACTTACGGCCCGAACGCGGAGGGCTGCGAGGTCGTCTTCTACTTCGTGCAGGGCCTCGGGCACCAATGGGCGGGCATGCCGGCCCAGGGGCCGGACTATCTCGGTCCGTCCACGGATCGCATCGATGCGACCGACATGCTCTGGGACTTCTTCAAGAGCCATTCGCGCAAGCACTGATCGGGCTGAGAGGCCAGGGGAGCGATGCAGATGACGACGAGACGCGGAGCGATGGCGCTCCTGGCCGGCGGCGCGGCGGCCGCGCTGACCGGCGGCCCCGCCCGCGCGGGAGAGGATTTTTCCGATATCGACGCGTTCTTCGCGCGCGCGCAGGGCGACATCGGCGGGGGCGGCGCGCTCGTCCTCTACCATGGAGAGGAGCGCGCCTATGCGAAGGGCTTCGGCGAGGTCGCCGCGGTCGGCCGTATCCGGGCGGGCAAGGCCTCCGGCGCATGGACGCCCGATACGGTCGTGCCCATCGCCTCGGCCTCCAAATGGATCTCGGGCGGCGTGCTCATGTCCGTGGTCGAGGAAGGCCTTCTGAGCCTCGACGACACGGCGGGCGAGTTCCTCCCCGAATTCACCGGCGACAAGGCGAAGATCACCATCCGCCAGATGTTCTCGCACACGCACGGCTTTCCGGAGGGCCCGCAGGTCCATCGCGACACCACGATCACGATGAAGGAGGCGGTGAGCCGCATCGCCGGGATGACGCTCGAGCACGAGCCGGGGACGGCGCTGCACTACAGCGGCATCGGCATGCAGGTCGCGGGCTATATCTGCACGCTCGTGACGAAGAAGCCCTGGGTCGAGCTCTTCCGCGAGCGAATCGGCGATCCGCTCGGCATGGCGAACACGGACTACTTCGCCTTCGGGAAGACCGAAAATCCCAATGTCGCGGGCAGCATCCAGACCTCGGCCGAGGAGTATGGCCGCTTCACGCGCATGGTGCTGGGCAAGGGCGTGCTCGACGGCAGGCGGGTCCTGAAGGACGAGACCGTCCGCATCATGACGACGAACCAGACCGGCGACCTGCCTATCGCCCGCCATCCCTGGGGGCCGCTCGAGAAGGAGAGCCCCGAGATGGCCCATGCGCGCTACGGCATCGGGGTCTGGCTGGAGAAGATGGACGCGGACGGGCACGCGATCGAGATGTCTTCGGGCGGAGCTTTCGGCTGCCAGCCCTTCGTCGACTACGGGCGGAGCAATGCCGGCTGCTTCATGCCGTTCTCGCGGGAGATGCGCCAGGTCGGCCAGGGCCTCGCGATCAACGCCGCCGCCATCCGCTATCTCGAGCTCGAGGAGCTGATCCATGCGCATTATCCCCCCGCGCCTTGAGGCGGCGACGCTCGCGGCGCTCGCCCTCGCGCCGGGCGCGCTCGCGGCGGAAGGCCACCCCTACAAGGCCGAGGCGGGCCCCCTCGCGGTCGAGGTCGCGCAGGCGCGCTTCGACGACGCGGCACGGGGCCGCGAGCTGCCCGCGCGCGTCTACGCGCCGAGCGAGGGCGACGGCCTTCCGCTCGTGGTCTTCTCGCACGGCTTCGGCGAGACCATGGCGACCTACGCCCATCTCGCCACGCACTGGGCGTCCTACGGCTATGCGGTGATCGTGCCCAATCATGCGGGCACGGATCGCGAGGCGATGCTCGGCGTGCGCGCGGGCAAGCCGCCGGCTCCCGTGCCGTTCTCGGCCCGGCCGGCGGATCTGTCGCATATCGTGGACGTGCTCGCGGCCGGCGAGGGCCCCGATCTCGTGCGTGGGCGGATCGATCTCGGCCGCGTCGGCGCGGGCGGCCATTCGATGGGCTCGACGACCGCGCTCGTCACGATCGGCATGACGATGGCGGGCGAGGGCGCGCGCGCAAGCTATGCCGATCCGCGCTTCCGCTGCGCCGTCGCGATGTCGGTGCAGATCGGCTCGGCGGCCGGCAAGACGGGCGAGGCGAGCGCCGCGGCGCTCGAGCGCGGCATCGACGCGGATTCCTGGAGCGCGATCGAGAAGCCCGCCATGGTGATGATGGGCACGAAGGACCGGGGCTACGGCGTGCTCGCCAAGGATCCGGGCCTCAGGCGCGTCTCCTACGACCGCATGCCGCCGGGCGAGAAATATCTCGTGAACCTCGTCGGCGCGCAGCATCATGCCTTCACCGACACCGATCCCTGGTATGGCGGGGACGCGCGCGATCCGCGCCACTACGCCCTCGTGTTCCAGGCGACGACGGCCTTCTACGATGCCTGCCTCAGGGACGACGCGCAGGCGCGCGCCTGGCTCCACGACCTCACGCTCGCCAAGGACAATGCGGGCCTCGTCGAGATGGAGTGGAAATAGGCGCGGTCCGTCAGCGGCGGACGACGGCCGTTCCGCACAGGAGGTCGTGAAGGCAGCGGCGGTCCTTGCGCAAGGCGAAGGCGAGGTCCGCGATCCACGGCACGAGCCAGAGCAGGCCGAAAACGGCGAGGAAGGGCAGCGGGAAGAACCACGAGCGCAGGAAGAGCAGCCTCCAGAACGCGGCCCTCTCGCCCGTCCGGGCCGAGACGATCTGAAGGCCGAGCGCGAACTTGCCGAGCGTTTGCGCGCGCGACAGGAGCAGCCAGCCATTGCAGAGAAGATAGCCCGCGGCGCCGAGCAGGAAAATGCGCACCGGCGGGCGCCAGCCCACCCAGTCCTCGGCATGCTCGAGGACGCCCGTCACCAGCATGACCAGGATCGCGACGAGCGGCACGGCGATCGCGTCGATGAGGCCCGCGAGGAAGCGGGCCCAGCGCGGCGCGGGCTGGAGCTCGGGCGCGCCGCTCATGGGGCATCCTCCCCGTCGAGCGCGAAAACGAGAAAGGCATTGCCCGGCTTCTCGCCGAATCCGCCGTAGCCGGACGAGACGATGAGGAGGTCGTCGGCGAGCATGGGCCCGTAGGCATCGAAGGAGCCGCCCTCGGCCGGGACGCCGTTCACGGTCTCGTAGGCGCGCCAGCTATCGTGCGACCAGAGCACCTCGCCCGTGCGCGCGTCGAGCGCCTCGAGATAGCCGTCGAGGCTTCCCGCGAAGACGAGATCGGGGCCGGCCGTGAGCGCCGCGGAGACGCCTCCCCAGCATTCGCGCTTCTCGCAGCGCGCCTCGCGCCTGTGCGTCCAGCGCGGCGCGCCCGTCGCGAGGTCGAAGGCCTGGACGCCCGGAACGGCCTCCTCCGCCGTCGGAATGGCGGCGATGTCGCTGACGCCTGCGAAGACGAGGCCCAGCTCCTCGTTGACGGCGATCCCCCAGTGGATGCCGCCGAGCGCGCCGCCGCGGCCGGCCTTGTTCTGCCACACGACCTCGCCGCTGTCGGCGGCCATCGCGAAGAGGCCGCCGGACTTCTGGCCGGCGACGACCAAAGCGCGGCCGTCGGCGAGATGCGCGAGCACCGGCGGGGCGCCGAAATCCGTGTCGGGGCCCATCGGGCGCGGACAATTCGGATAGTTGGGGCCCATGGCGCAGGCCATGTTGAACGCGTCGCCCTCCGTGAACTGACGGACCCAGCGGACCGTGCCGTCTTGCGCGTCGAGGGCGAAGATCGCGTCGCTCGTGGCGCTCGTCGGATGGCTGTAGTTCTGTCCGGTGCCGAAGAGGAGGAGGCCGCGCTCGGCGTCGAGCGAGGGCGATCCCCAGACCGGCGCGCCGGAGGGCCCCCATTCCTCGACGAAGAGGAAATGGCGCCCGGTGATCTGCGGCGGCTCCTCCACCGTCTTGCGGTACCAGAGCTGGCGGCCCGTGGCGCTGTCGAGCGCGGCCATGCCTCCGCTCGTCGTGCAGCAGCCGTAGAAGGGATTGATCGGAAGGCCGATCTCCGCCGAGGAGATCGGGACATAGGCGATGCCGTCGTGGACGAGCGGGCTTCCCGAGAAGACCTGCAGGGGATTGCGCGGGCCCTCGGGCTTTGCGGTCCACAGATGGTGCCCGTCGAACGCGTCGAGCGCGACGAGGCCGGCGCGCCGGTCGCTGAAATAGAGCCGGCCGCCCGTCTGCGCGCGATCGAAGACGATGGCGCTGGCGATCTGGCCCTTGTGCGGGCTCGCCCAGCGCTCGCAGCCGCTCTCGCGGTCGAGCGCGACGAGGCCGCGCCCCGTGTCGCCGACGAAGATCGTGTCCTCGCTGACGAGCGGGAAGAAGCGCGGATTCTGGGTCGCCAGGCCGTAGACCCACTTCACGCGAAGCCGCGCGACATTGGCCGCGGAGATCGCCGTGCGCCGCGCGTCCTGGGTGCGCGTGCCGGCAAGATCGAGGCCCACGCCCTGCGAGTAGAGCCGCGCCACGCCCGGCACCCGCGCATCCGGCGCGCAGGGCCCCGCGGAGGCGGGGGGCGCGGCGAGCGCAGCGAGCGCAAAGGCCGCGCAGGCCGTCGCGCCGCGCTTCAGGCGTCTTGCGAGCTGCATCCTCTACCGGCTCCCCTCCATCGGCCGCACCTTTCTAGACGAGTGCCGCCGGTGTTCAAGGCCGGGAGCCCGCCCGCTTTCGGAGATCCGTGCTTGAGCCTATGATCGGCGGCACGGACGGGCTGGCGGCCGTGGCGGCGGGTAGGGGACGATGTCGCGCATTCTCAAGGCGTTCCTCGAGAACGAAGGGGCGATCAAGCGCCTGCTCGGGCGCTTCTTCTCGCGCGCGCAGGATGTCGACGACCTCGCGCAGGAGGCCTTCCTGCGCGCGTTCGCGGCCGAATCCGACCGCGAGATCCGCGAGCCCAAGGCCTTTCTCTTCCGCACCGCCCGCAACCTCGCGCTTAACGAGCGCGCGCGCCTGGCGGGAAAGCTGACCCGGTCCATGGAGGATTCGGCCGACTCGGATGTCTTAGTTAGCGCTGGCCAGGTTTCCGCGGAGGACCAGATCGACGCGCGCCAGAGGCTTGCGCTCTTCGCCGAGGCGGTGGCCGCGCTGCCGCCGCAGTGCCGGCGCGTCTTCGTGCTGCGCAAGGTGCATGGGCTCAGCCAGAAGGATATCGCGGAGCGGCTGGACATTTCGCAGAGCACCGTCGAAAAGCATGTCGCCATGGGTCTAGTGAAATGCAGCGACTATCTGCGCCGCGCCGGGGCCGAGCTGACGCCACCGGCGTCACCGCGGGCCGGGGCGGTCGGGCGCCGGGAGCGGGCCGGCGATGAGTGACAGCGACAAGATCGTGCCCTTTCCCGATGCGAGCGCCATCGAGATGGAGGCCGCGCGCTGGATCGCGCGCCGGGATTCGGGCGGCATGACACCGGACGAGCGCACCGCCTTCGAGGCCTGGTACGCGCGCAGCGTCCAAAATCGGGAAGCCTTCACGCGGCTCTCGGAGACCTGGGACGCCTTCGACGTCATGCGCGCCCGCGGCGAGCTTCGCGCGACGGGACTGGGACTTTCCCGGCGGGCCGCGCTGGTCGCGGCCGCTGCGGGCATCGCGGCGGTGGCGCTTCTCGCCCTTGCCTTTCTCATCCTGGCGCCGAACCGGGTGGATGTCGCGTCCTACCGCACCGAGGTGGGCGAGCAGCGCACCGTGGCGCTCGTCGACGGCTCGAGCATCCTTCTCAATACGGACAGCGAGGTGCAGGTGCGCTACTCGCCTACCGCCCGCGAGATCACGCTGGTGCGCGGCGAGGCCTTCTTCGAGGTGGCGCCCAATCGCGACCGGCCCTTTTCGGTGTTCGCGGGCGACGGCGTCGTGCGCGCCGTCGGCACGGCCTTCGCGGTGCGCCTGCTCTCCGATCAGATTGAGGTGACGGTCACCAAGGGCGACGTGGCGCTGGCCTCCCGGGCCGAGCGGCCGCACGACGGCATCGCGAGCGAGGCGGAGACGGCCAAGCCTCGCCAGCTCGCCATGATGTCGGCCGGCCAGAGCGCGCTCTTCAAGGACAAGATCGAACGGCTCGGTGTCGTCGCCGAGGCCGAGCTCAACCGCAAGCTCGCCTGGCGCCAGGGCATGCTCGCCTTCGCGGGCGAGCCCCTGTCGCGCGTCGTCGCCGAGGTCTCGCGCTACACGGACGTGCAAATCGCGATCGAGGACCCGACCCTCAACGATCTTCGCGTCGGCGGCTATTTCAAGGTCGGGGAGGTCGACGCCATGTTCGAGGCGCTGACCAAGAGCTTCGGCGTCGAGGTCGACTGGATCGACCGCAGCCATGTGCGCCTGCGTCCGGCCGCCTGACCCAGGGGCTGGGCTTGCCGGACTCTTTTTTGCAGCCTTAACAAAAACTGAATGGAGGAAATACGCGCGCCGCCGGTCTTAAGCCTCAAGGCCGGTGTGATAAGCGCGTATGTGAAGCGACACCGGGTCATGGAATGAGGGGAGGGCAACCGTTGTGGTGCTGGCTCGCCCGCTGCCTTCTGGCAGCGTGCCTGATGTTCAGCGCCCCGGCGGCGGCAGCCCAGGACACGGAACGACGCTTCGAGCTCCACATTGCCGAGTCCACGCTCGGCGCGGCGCTCGGTGCGCTCGCTGAGCAGACCGGCGCCCAGCTCCTCTATCCCTACGACCTGGCCCAATCGCGGGGCATGAACCCCGTCGAAGGTCGCTACACGGTCGCCGAAGCGCTCGACGAGATGCTTCGGGGAACGCCCTTCTCCGGCGGTCTGACAGCCAGCGGGGTCATCACGATCTCGCGGGCCAATGCAGCAAACGCGTTAGGGGAGAAGGCAATGGCATCGGGTCGGAAGGGAAGGCTTCTAGCAGGACTGTCGGCGTTGGCGGTCGGCGTCGCGGGGGCGAGCGCCGTGCCGACGGGCAGCGCGCACGCGAAGGTCGACGAGATCATCGTCACCGCTCAGAAGCGCTCGGAAAGCATTCAGGACGTGCCGATGTCGGTCGCGGCCTATTCGGGCAGGTTCATCGAGCAGGGCGGCTTCAACGACATCAACGATCTCGGCCGCTTCATTCCGAACTTCAGCATGGAATCGACGAACACGATGCGCAACACGACCGTGCGCATCCGCGGCATCGGCTCGCCGGGCAGCAATCCCGGCATCGAGTCGAGCGTCGGCATGTTCCTCGACGGCGTCTACATGCCCTCTGCCGGCCAGATCTTCGGCGAGCTGATGGACGTGGCGACGGTCGAAGTGCTGCGCGGCCCGCAGGGCACGCTCTATGGCCGCAACACGCCGATCGGCGCGGTGAACATCACGACGAAGAAGCCCTCGCAGGAGTTCGAGGCGACCGTGCGCGGCGGCGGCGGCAACTACGATCTGCGCCATGCGAGCGCGGTCGTGGGCGGCGGGCTCGCGCCGGAGGTCTCCGCGCGCGCCACGGCCTGGATCCGCGACCGCTCGGGCTATGACGAGAACCTCGCCACCGGCGACTGGGTCAATGACGGCCACGAATACGGCGCCCGCACCAAGCTCCTCTGGACCCCGGGCGAGGACGTCGAAGTGCTCGCGACCGGCTTCTATTCCCATTCGAACGCCGATTGCTGTGTCGCCGACATTCTCAATCCGTTCGGCCGCTACTACCTCATCGGCGGCACGGGGAACGTGGCCTACAACTATCTCGGCACGTCGGCGGCCGACGGCTTCATCTTCAAGAACTTCGAGGAAGGCGACCACAAGGTCCAGGACGCCGAGGTCGGACTCGACGAATCCGAGACCTGGGGCGTCTCGGCGACCGTCGACTGGTCGATCTTCGGCGACCACACGCTGACCTCGATCACGGCCTATCAGCGCTGGGAAAGCGTGCTGACGCACTTCACGACCGACCACCTGCCGCAGGACACGGTGACGAGCGACCAGGTGCAGCGCAACGACACCTGGAGCGAGGAGCTTCGCATCGCCTCGCCGACGGGCAATTTGTTCGACTATCTCGGCGGCATCTTCCTCTATAAGCAGGACACTCTGTACACGACCAATACCGCCGCCCTCAACGGCAACACCCGCTGGTTTTCGACGGGGCTCATCACCCCCGGCGACCGCGGCGCGACCTTCTTCGATCAGACGACGAAGGCCTGGGCGGCATTCGGCACGCTGACCCTCAACGCCACGGACAAGTGGTCCATCACGGGCGGCCTGCGCTACAGCCAGGACAAGAAGAACGCCTACATCACGCACAACAACCAGCCGGGCGTGAGCGCGGCCTGGCTCGCGGCCTTCCCGACGAACATCGTCGGGCACCTCAAGCGCTCGGAGTCGCACCTCACCTGGTCGGCGAACACGCGCTACCGGTGGACGCCGAACTTCATGACCTTCGTCTCGGCGGCGACGGGCCTCAAGACGGGCGGCTTCAACTCCCGCCGGCAGGCGGTGGGCGCGCCGGTCGAGTTCGAGGAGGAGACGTCCATCTCCTACGAGGCCGGCTTCAAGTCGACGCTCTTCGACGACCGCCTCCAGCTCAACGTCACCGCCTATCACACGACGCTCTCGGATTTCCAGGAATCGACCGTCAATCCGCTGACCAATGTCGGCTTCATCGTCGGCAATGCGGGCGAGCGGGAGGTGAAGGGCGTCGAGCTCGAGTTCAGTGCGGTGCCTACGGACGAAATCGAGCTCTTCGGCGCCTTGGCCTACATGAAGGCGGAGTTCACGGACCGTCCCGACGGTCAGTGCCCGCCTGGCTTCATCCGCACGCCCGACGGCTCCAAGCCGAACAGCTGCAACTTCACGGGCTCGACGCCCGAGAAATCGCCCGAATGGCAGGTCTCCTTGGGCGGCCAGTGGACGAAGCCGCTGCCGAACACCTCGCTTTCCTACTTCCTGCGCGCGGACGCCTCCTACACGAGCGAGCACTATCAGACGGTCGAGCTCGACCCGCGTTCGATCCAGGACGGCTACACGCTCGTCAATCTGCGCACGGGCATTCAGGCGCAGGACGGAAAGTGGAACATCACGGCGTGGGTGAAGAACCTCACGGACGAAGCTTATACGATCGACCGCGCGAACCAGCCCCTCGGCGGCTTCGTGCGCGCGAGCGATCCGCCGAACGCGGCCAACCAGGCGGCGATCGGCTTTGTGGGCTTCTATGGGCCGCCGCGGACGTTGGGTATCGAAGCGACGATCCATTTCTGAGGCCGGACGCGGCCGCCCGGAAGCGCCAGGGTCCGGGCGGCCGCAGAAGGCCCAGGCTTGTCGAGGCCGCCGTCCTCCCCGGCGGCCTCGCCGTTTTCGGGCCGCTGGCGCAGCGGGTGGGACTCCGCTAGGAACGAGGAGCGAGGCGGGACGCGGCCGATCCGCCGCAAGTCCGCGTCAGCCTGCGGAGGGCTCGGATGACGCCCCGGAGAAGGGCTCGCCCCCGGGAGGGCACGGAGAGCTACGACTACATCGTCGTCGGCGCGGGCAGCGCCGGCTCGGTCCTTGCGAGCCGATTGAGCGAGGATGGCCACGCGCGGGTGCTCCTCCTCGAGGCCGGCGGCTCGGACGCCCATCCCTGGGTGAAGATTCCGATCGGCTATCTCTTCGCCCACGGCAATCCGCGGCTCGACTGGTGCTTCTCGACCGAGCCCGAGCCCATGCTCGCCGGCCGCGCCCTGCGCTATCCGCGCGGGCGCGTCCTCGGCGGCTCCTCGGCCATCAACGGCATGATCGTGATGCGCGGACAGGCGGCCGACTACGATCGCTGGCGCCAGGCCGGCAATGCGGGCTGGGGATGGGACGACGTTCTTCCCTATTTCCGCCGGCTCGAGGACCATTTCTCGGGTGCCGGCGAGGCGCACGGGGCGGGCGGTCCCATGCGCGTCGAGCGCCAGCGCCTGTCCTGGCCGATCCTGGAAGCCTTCCGCGCGGCGGCCGCCGAGGCCGGCATTCCGCCGACGGAGGATTTCAACCGCGGCGACAATTTCGGCTCGGGCTATTTCGAGGTGAACCAGCGTCGGGGCGTGCGCTGGACCGTCGCGGACGGCTATCTGCGCCCGGCGAGGAAGCGGAGGAACCTGCGCGTCGAGACGGGCGCGCTCGTCGAGCGGCTCCTTCTCGAGAAGGGCAGGGCCGTCGGGCTCGAATATCGGCGCGACGGCGAGAGCGTCCGCGTCAGGGCCGGCGGCGAGATCGTGCTCTCGGCGGGCTCCATCGGCACGGTGCAAATTCTTCAGCGCTCCGGCATCGGCCCCGGCGAGGTGCTGCGTGCCGCCGGCGTGCCGGTGCGCCTCGATGCGGGCGAGGTCGGCCGCAATCTGCAGGACCACCTCCAGATCCGCTGCGTCTTCGCCGTCGCGAGCGCGCGCACGCTGAACAGCCGCGCGCGCGGCCTCGCCGGCAAGGCGACGATCGCCGCCGAATACGCCCTCCTGCGGAGCGGTCCGCTCAGCATGGCGCCGAGCCAGCTCGGCCTCTTCGCCTATTCCTCCGACCGCGTCGCGACGCCGGACCTCGAATATCACGTGCAGCCCCTGAGCCTCGATGCGTTCGGCGAGCCCCTGCATCCCTACGACGCCGTCACCGCCTCAGTCTGCCATCTGCGGCCGGAAAGCCGGGGCACCGTCGAGATCGCCTCGGCGGACCTTGCGGCGCGCCCGCGCATTCGCCCGAACTATCTCGCGACGCCCTCCGACCGCGCGGTCGCCTGCGACGCGGTGCGCCTCACGCGGAGGATTTGCGCGGCGCGCGCGCTCGCCGCCCATGCCCCTCGGGAGCTGCGGCCGGGTCCCGAGCGGGCCGACGACGAGAGCCTCCTCGAGGCGATCGGCTCGATCGCGACGACCATCTTCCATCCCGTCGGGACCTGCCGCATGGGCCCGGACGCGCGCGCCGTCGTCGATCCCGAGCTGCGCGTGCGGGGCCTCTCCGGCCTTCGCGTCGCCGATGCCTCCGTGATGCCCTGGATCACCTCGGGCAACACGAACACGCCGACGGTGATGATCGCGGAGAAGGCGGCCGACCTCATCCGCCGCGCGGGCTAGGTCGATTCGCGATCCGACGGAATCGCGCGGAGTCCGTCCGGGCGGAGACGGTATCAGCCCGCCTCGCGCGCGACGCCCGCCGCGACGAGCGCGTCGATCTCGTCCGGGGCGTAGCCGCATTCGGAAAGCACGGCGCGCGTGTCGGCGCCGAGCGGCGGGGGCGGGAGGTCGGGCGCGGGCTCGACGCCGGCGACACGCACCGGCTGGGGCAGCATGCGGACGATGTCGCTCGGCCAGCCTTCCGGGACGTCGAAGAAGCCGACATCGGCGAGATGGGGATCCTCGAGCAGGTCCTCGAGCCGCGCCACATGCGAGCAGGGCACGTCGAGCCGCTCGAGCGCCGCGAGCCATTCCGCGCTCGTCCGCTCAAGGAGAATCTCCGCCATGGCGGCGTACATGAGGTCGACGCGGGAGGCGCGCCCGACCGGATCGGCGAACCAGGGCTCGGCGACCATGTCGGCGCGCCCGCCTTCGAGGAGGAAGCTGCGCCATTGCTCGGTCGTATAGGGCAGGACCGCGATCCAGCCGTCCCTGGTGCGGTAGGGCCGGCGGTCGCGCGACATGACGCGGCCATAGCCGAGCGCGCCGTCGCGCCCGAAGGTCGCGCCCGAGAGGTGCTCGTTCAGGAGGAAGGCGGCGACCGTCTCGAGCATCGGAACCTCCACCTCGATGGGGCCTTCCCGGCCGCGCTCGCGGGCGAAGAGCGCGGCGATCATTCCGTAGACGGCGTGAAGCGCGGTGATCTTGTCCGCGAGGATGGTCGGAATGTAGCGCGGCTCGCCTCCCGCGGCGCGGCCGAGATCGGCGAGCCCGCTCGCGGCCTGGATCACGTCGTCGAAGGCGGGCCGGTCGCGATAGCGCCCGCCCTGTCCGTAGCCGATCGCCGCGCAGTAGACGAGGCGTGGGTTGAGAGCGGCGGCGGAGGGAAAGTCGACCCCGAGGCGGGCGGCCGCGGCGACCCGCATATTGTGGAAGAGGACGTCGGAGCGCCCGACGAGCCGCGCGAGCGCCGCCTTGCCCGCCGCCGCCTTGAGATCGAGCGCGACCGAGCGCTTGTTGCGGTTGTTGTTCACGTAGAGGGCGCTCATGCCGCGGCTCTGCGGCTGCGCGGCGCGGGCGATGTCGCCGTCCACCGGCTCGACGCGCACGACCTCGGCGCCGAGATCGGCGAGGATTTGCCCGACATAGGGCCCGAGGACGACGGCGCTCAGCTCGAGGACACGCACACCGGCGAGAAGGGGGATCATGGCGGCCCGCGAGGAAGGGAAACGAGGCGCCCAGTCTAGGCGGCCGCGAGGTCTTCTTCAAAGGCCCGCCGGCGCGGCGCGCGGCCCCGCCGGGCGCGGCCCGATCGGTCCCTGGGCGGACGAAGCCCGGCCGCCGCCGAGGCCCCGCCGCGGCGGGCGTTCCCGGCCCATCACGGCGCGGAGGCGGCGCGGTCGAAGACGGCGCGGCGCAGGGCGCGCGTGAGGGCGGGGCGGGCGAAGCGGTAGTCGGCGCCGGCGCGCTCGGCCTCCTCGGCGAGCGCGGCGAGGCTCGCCGCATCGAGGGTCCCGGAGGCCACGACGGCCTCATGGCCGAGCCGGCGCAGTGCGTCCTGCAGCTCGCGCAGGCTCGCCTCGTCGATCGGCCGCTCGAAGAGATCGTAGCGCGTGCCGTTCGCGCTCGGCACGAGGAGGACATTCTCGTCGATGGCGAGAACCGCGTGCTTCGTCGCTCCCGGGCAGCCGATGCGCGCATCGACCGCCGGAACGGCGTAGGGCGGATCGAGGGCGAGATCGGAGAGCATCGGGTCGGCGAGGACCGCCGGCTCGTCCCACACGCGCTCGACCTCCATGTCGGCGCAGGACATCTCGTCGAGAAAGGCGAGGCTGTTGTCCTCGCCGACGGTAATGCTCCGCATGGGGAGCGCCGCCATCATGTCGGCATCGGCGAGGGGGGCCGGCGTCAGGGAGCTCGCGCGCCGCGCGACGAGCTCGTAGCGTCCGGGCGCGAGAAGGCCCTCGGCGGCCTGCTCGGCGCAGGCTGTGCCCGCGGAAAGAAGCGCCGCCGAAAGGAGGAGCGCGAAGCGTCTCATGACTTTCACCTCGACCGTCATGCCGCGCGAGCGGTCGCGAGCGCCGCGAAGACGCGCGGCGACGGCAGCGCGCCTTCGCGCGGGAGCGGGCGCGTTCCGTCCTCGGAGGGAAGGTCGGGGACCTCCATCCTGTACTTGCGCGTGCCCTGCGGGCCGCGCGCCGGGCTCGCATAGCCCGGATCGGCGAAGCTGCCGTCGGGCAGGCGATCGCGCGGGGGCATCGCCCACCACGAGCCCGGGGCGGTGCCGGGCCTGGGGTCGAAGCTGCCGAACACCTCGGTCACGAGATCGAGGTCGAACCTGACGCCCGTGAAGGCGCCGCGCGCGGGATCGAAGGTCATGTAGCCGCGGTTCTCGAGCATGAGGAGCGCCATGGTCTCGGGGTCCTCTACGCCCTTCTTCGGGGGATAGGACCAGATGCGCTTGAAGGGATGATTGTCGGCCGCGTAGGCCAGTTGCTCCTCCGGCGTTTCCGGCGGGCGCCGGCGGAACGGCAGGCGCTCGTCCTTGAGGTAGTGGGCGGAGCGGCCGAAGCGCGGATTCCAGAAATCGTCCATGCGGTCCGTGTCGAAGACGCCGGCGCGGATCTCCGTCCCGCCGTCCGCCTTGCGCACCTTCTGGAAGAAGACGTTTCCGAGATGGCAGTCCTCCCAGAAGATGCCCTTGCGCGCCATGTCGCGCATGAGCTCGAGATAGGCCCTCGCATAGTCGCGCTCCAGGCGGCCGTCGGCGCGGCGCGGCGCGTCCCGGCCGAGGAGCTCGAGCTCCACGTCCTTGGGCTTCAGCGGCCCGTTGAGCTCGCGCTGCACGACGATGGGCGCGCCGCCCTCGTTGCGCACATGGACGAGCCCGAGCTGGTTCACGCCGCGCTCGGCGAGAAGGCCCGCGCCGTGCTCGATGTCGTCGACCATCTCCCAATGCTCGCCCTTGGCGGTGTCGAGCGTCGGCTTGCCGTCCTTGTCGAGGCGGCGGCCGTAGCGCTTCGCGACATAGCCCGAGGGCGTGCCGTCCGCCTTGAGAAGGGGATAGACGTCGGCGAAGGAGCCGTCCTTGGGATCGGCATTCTTCGGCGGGCCGAGCGTGAAGGTCTCGCCGTCGCGCGTGAACGTCGTGCCGTCCGGCCCCACGCTCCAGCGCTCATTGCCGTAGGGCGGCCGCTTGTGGTTCGGCCCGCCGATCGGGTTCTCCTTGAGATGGGCGACGCGCGCATTGGCGTCGGCGACGTCCTTCGCGGGGTTCGTCTCGCTGGGGGCCCGCCGTGCCGGCGGCGGCGAGGACGAGCCGAGATCGATCTCGACTGCGTCCGAGCGCCCGGCCGAGCCGCTTCCGGACGGTCCCGAGGCGGATGGAACGCTCGCCTCGCGCGGATTGCTCGCGGTCCCGGCGCGCATGCCGGCGGGCGGGCTCGTCGGCATTTCGGCGCGCGCGCGCGCGCTCGCCGACGGCACGGGCGCGTCGATGAACTCCACATAGACGCCGGTGTCGCGGAAGATGTCCTCGCGCGTGCGCGCCAGCAGCGCCGGGTCGGCGTCGCCGACGAGGAGGTCGAGGTCGGAGGGCGGGCGCTCGCCGCGCGCCGCCATGTCCTGCTTGAGGCGCAGGAGGGCCTGCCGATCCTCGGGCAGACGCGCCGCTAGCTTGGGATCGAGCGAGGTCGGCAGCTTGTCGAGCATCTGCGCCTCGTCGAGCGAGCGCACCGGCCAGTCGCCGAGCCGCGCCTCGCCGCGCGCGAAGCTGCCGGCAAGGCCCCGCGCCTCGCCGCCGAGCCGCTCGGCCGCCATCTCCCAGGCGCGCGCGGCGCGCTCGCCCGCCGGCCCGTAGGCCTCGCGCAGGAATCCCGCGGGATCGCTCTCGGCACGGACGAAGGGATCGCCCGTCGCGTCGACCTCGACCCGCGGGCGCAGGCCGTCGGGCAGCGGCGCGCCGTCGCTGCCGCGGCGCACCTGCAAGGAGGCGACGAGATCGGGGAAGGGCAGATCGTCCTCGTCGAAGCGCAAGGTGGCGTCCGCCTCGGCGCGCGGCGGGCCTCCCGTCGGCCGCGTGGCGTCGAAGCCCGGCTCCTCGAGCCGCGCCGTCGCATCGGGCCGCTCGGCGCGCGGGGTGGGGCGCGTCGTGCCGAAATCGGGCGGATCGAGGCGGACCGTGCCGTCCTCGCCGCCCGGGGCGCGCGGGGGCGGCGAGGAAGGCGGCTCGCCGCGCCCGCCCGCGCCATCCGCCGGCGGACGGTCCGGCCGGCCCGTCGGGCGCGTCGCGTCGAGGTCGAGATCGGCGAGCCTGCGCGTTGCCTCCGCGTCCGCCGCGTCGAGATAGCGCGCGATCGCGGCCTGCCGGCGCGCGGGATCGGAGATGCGCTCGTGCACCTCGAGGAAGCGGTCGAGATGGCGCTCCAGTGCCGCGCGGTCGAGGCCGCTCGCGCGCGGATCGAGGTCGCGCATGAAGGCGCGGCCCGCCTTCACCTCGTCGGGCGTCATGCCGGTGCGCCGCCAGAACTCGGTCGCGCGGTCGAGATTGCGCCCGCCCGCCTCGCCCGTGCTCTGGAGGAAGCTCCGCACCTCGGCGACGTCGGCGTCCGTATAGCGGTGTCCGCCGCCTCCCGGCGTGCCGGCGGCCGTGCCGAAATCGGGCGGGGGCACGGGGCCCCTCTCGGGGAGCGTCTCGTCGAAGTCAAGCCGCTCGGGATCGCCGGCGAGATCCTGCCACTGGTCGCGGTGGAGCCGGCGGTCGCGGTTCCAGTCGATGCGCGTCGCGTCGGCGTCCGCCAGGTCGACGCGGTCCGGATCGCGCGGGCCGATCTCGCCGCCCTCGCGCGGGGGCGCGGGCTCGTCGGCGCGCGTGCGGGCGAGGTCCTCCTCGGGCGGAGCGCTGCGTCTCGGCTCGGCGGCGGGCGGCTGCGCCGGCCGGCCCACCTCGGGGCGGCGGGCCGCGTCGACATCGGTGCGCGAGGGCGAGAATTCGCCGGTCGGCCGGTTCGTCGGGACGTCGACATCGGCGATCGCGGTCCCGCCCGGCGCGTCGGCGCGCGGCCGGCCCTCCACACCGCCGACGAGGCTGCCGGACGAGCGGGCCGGCGCTTCCGCCGCGTCCGCCGCGCGCAGCGGCGGCGGGCTTTCGGCCGGGGCGATGCCGGTCCGGTTCGCCTCGGGAATGTCGACTTCGACGCGCACGGTTTCGTCCGCGCGCGGCGCATCGGGCGCGGGCGGCGCGGGAGACGGCGGCGGCAGGCCTTCGTCCGCCGCGGAGCGTGCGGGCGGCGCGTCCGCCGCATCGGGCGGGCGGGGAGCGGGAGCCTCGGGCGAGGCGGAGGCCGGCGGCGTCTCCGGGGCTGGGCCGGTCGGGGCCGGCGCCTCGGCGGCCCGGCGCGCCCGGTCGGCGGCGGCCTTGTCGGCGAGCGCAAGCACCTGGCGGTCGGCCGCCGAGATGCCGTCGGGGCCTTTCTTCGCCAGGTTCGCGCGCGCCTCGGCGACGAGGCCGTCCACGATCTTGCGGTCGGCCGCGCCGAGCGCATCCATGCCGTCGCGCGCGGCGCGCACCTGCGCCGCCGCCTTCGCCGCGTCGCTCGCCTCGACGCGGAACCTGTTCGCGCCGCCGAGCACGGCATTGGGGCCCGCGCCGAGGACGCCGCCCAGCGCCATCTTGAAGAAGGCCGCGCGGCGCTCGCCTTGCGCCTTGTACAGATAGTCGTTGCCCGCGACGCCGGAGATTCCGAGCCCGAAGCGCTCGTCGCGCACGGCCTGGGCCCAGCCGAGGGAGTCGCCCGCGACGTTGTAGACGTCGTAGAGGTCGAGGGCTGTGAGGCCTGCCTCCGCCGCGCGCAGGCCGTTGAGGGCGGCTCCGCCGAGCCGCGCGCCCTCGCGCAGCAGCATGGTGCCGCCCATCAGCGGGATCGTCAGCGCGGTGGTGACGACGTCCGTGTCGAGCCCCGAAAGCTCCTCCTGCGCGGCAATGGCGTTCGAGAGCGTCGAAAGGCTCGCCACATGGCCGCGCGCGACCGTGTCGGGCACGAGGGCGGGGAAGGCGGGCTCGTCGCCCTTGGGCGGGCGCACGAGCTTGGGCTTCAGCCGCTCGACGATCGGGCGCACGCTGCCGCCGATGAGCTTCAGGAGCTCCTTGACCTCGCAGGGGCCGGGCTTGCGCGCGCGCTGCAGCGCCTTGGCGCTGTAGTCGAGCATCTCGCCCTGCGCCTCCGCGATGACGCGCCGCGCATAGTCGAGGAAGGCGCGCTTGTCGCGCCCGAAATAGTAGATGAACGTGTCCTCGGAGAGCGCGACGTTGAGCTTGTAGGCGTTCGGATAGCCGTTCGCGCCCGTCACCTCGAAATTGAAGAGGCCGTCGTGCCGGCCGGCCCAGGCATCGGCGACGATGCGCTCGGCGCTCTTCGCCTCCGCCATGGCCCAGGCCTTGAGCTGCGCGGCGACCTCCTCGCGCGGCCTCGTCACGTCCACGGGGCTGCCGCGCGCGAGCTTGGCGACATAGGCGTCGAGCGCGTCGGCGAGCTCGTTGCGCAGCAGGATCGCCGCGGCGTGGGCCTCGAGCGAGATCTCGAGCGACTGGCGCACGCCGTTCTTCGAGAAGACGTTGGTGAGGATGTAGTTCGTCTGCGCTGTTTCGGACTTGCCGGCCGCGCGGCAGGCGCGCGCCTCGGCGAGCGCGGCTTCCCAGAGCGAAGGGGGCGCGGCGACGACGCGCGCCCGCGCGACGGGCTTGGGCTCGTCGATTCCGGCCGCGTCCTTCTCGACGGCTTCGAGGCGCGTGCCGAGCGCGGCCCTGACGAGCACGGCGGGCGCGCCGTCGAGCCCCTCGCCGCCCATGCCGCCGATCGCGTCCTGCGCCGGCTCGGCCACGGCCGGATCGAGGATCAGCATGCGGCTAGAGCGGTAGACCGTGCCCTCCTCGCCGACGCGGCGCAGCGGCACGGTCAGGATCGCATCGCCGGACTTGACGAGGGCGCGCTGATCGTCGGCGAACGGAGCCTCGCCGTAGATCGCTTCGAGATAGGCGATCTCGCCGGGCGAGACCTCGTCGGTCGGGGCGAATTCCTGCTCCGTCTGGCGCCTCATGAAGCGCAGGAGCACGGGCTCGGTGCCGGGAAGGTCGGGAAGCCAGACGCCGGGCTGCGCGTTGAGGGTGAGGGGCTTGGCTTCCGAGGAGAGGCCCTCCTTCAGCACGACCTCGACGTCTAGGCCGCCATAGCGGTTGGGCGTCGGCCGAAGCGCGCCCGTCGGCACGACGAGCGGATCCTCGAAGAGGATCTCGACCTTGCGCCTCGGCTGGAAGGGCAGGTTCTCGCCGGCCATCGAGAGCCATATCTTGCCGCGCGCGCCCTTGCCGAAGGCGGCCTCCAGCGCGGGGGCCTCGGCGGGCTTGCGGATACTCGCCATGGTCTCGGGCCCGAGCGTCGTCACGAGGCGCAAGGTCGGCGGCAGGCGCGCCCAACGCTCCGTGCCCTGAACGCGGGAGGCCGCCGCGTCGAAGGCGCCCGCGCGGTTGAGGCGCATGGCATAGGCCTCCCGCGCCTCGTAGCTCCAGGCGCCGGACAGCTCCTCGATGGGGCCCTCCGCCGGAACGGCGAAGGAGATCTGCGTCGGCGGCCGATAGTCGGGCAGCGCCTCCAGGGCGACGGGGCGGCTCTCGCGCGCGCCGTCGACCGATGCCGAGAGCGTGGCGCCGAGAGGAACGGCGAGCGCCGTCGCGCCGGGCACCGGCGGAGCGTCGCCGGCGGCCGGCGCGTGGCTCGGCGGGTTCTGTCCCTGGAAGGTCAGCGTCACCCTGCCGGGCTCGACCTTCGTGCCGGAAAGCTCGAGCGTGTAGGCGGCGCCCGTGCGCGGATGGACGAAGGTCGCGCGCCCGCCGCCGCCCTCGGCGGACATGCGCAGCTCCACGAGGCCCGCGACGGTGCCCAGGCGCGCATCCTCGTAGGTCGCCGTCCACGGTCCGTCGAGGAAGCCCGCATCCTGCGCCCGCGCGATGCCGCACGCGGCGAAGAGCCCGGCGAGGGCGAGGGCGGCGGCGCGCGGCGCGGTCATTCCCGGCCCCCGTTCCCGTTCGCGGCCTCGGCCGTCACGGGCACGTAGAAGGGGCCCGCGCGATAGAGCCCGAAGCGCCCCTCGACGGGGCTCATGACGACGTCCCGGCCGCCGCCTTCCCAGGCGAGCGCGAGCGTGCGCGGGCCTTCCTTCGGGGCGGAGGCCGAATATTTCGCCTCGATGAAGAAGGCCGTGCCCGGAGGAATGGAGGAGAGGCGGGTCTCGCCGCCGCTCTCGTCGCGCACCAGGAATTCGATCGATGGCCTCGGTCCCCGCACGGGCCGCAGCCGCAGCTCGAGGCTCGCCGCCGCCGCCCTGAGCACGCGCAGGCCTTCCGTCGGGGCCTTCTCGAAATTGTCCTCGAGCGCGATCCTGACCTTGGCGTCGTAGCCGAAGAGCGCCCGCGTCTCGGCATCGGTCAGCGTGCGGTCGAAGCTCTTGAGGCGCGCGAGGACGCGCGCGAGGTCGTTCCGTGCCTCCCGCTCGAATTCGGGGCGGACCCTTGCGCCGAGCGCGACGTCCGGCTCGCCGGCCGCCAGCGGGACCTTGTAGAGACCCTCGGCGATGCGCTCGTAGTCGGGCGTCAGCAGGATGCGCACGCGCACGGCGTCGTCCGCGACGCTCGAACCGGCGCCGCTCGCTCCGCCGCCCGCGCCGGCCGAGGCCATCGCGTCGGTCACGCGGTTGAGGGCGCCGACCATTCCTCCGCCGCCCGAGGGCTTCGGCGCGCCGCCGTCGCGCGGAGCGGCGAGGGGGCTCGGGTCGCGCGCCTCCAGCACGAGAACGGTCTCGGGCTGGCGGAAGGCGTCGGGATCGGCGGGCGGCGGTGCGGTCGCGGTGCGGCGCAGAGAGGGCGCGTCCTCCGCGAGGGTTGCGCCCGGCAGAAGGGCGAGCGCGGCAGTAAGTAGAAGCGGGACGAGCGCGGGTCTCATGGGCGGCCTCATGGCGCGGGGGCGGGAAGGCCGGCAAGGCCCGCCACGGCGAGGCGGGCCGGCAGGCTCGACGTGGCGCAGGCGGCCTTTGCCGCCGCGAGGGCCTTGCGGGCGAGCTCGTCCTCCTTCAGCACGAGGGCCTTCCAGCCGCGATAGGCGCCCTCCGTGCACGACCAGGCGTTCGGCTGGCGCGAGGGATCGGCGATGATCCCGTGAATGTCCGTATTCGGAGGGATCTCGCCGCTGAGCCTCAGGAGCTCGGCGAGTGCCGCGTCGAAGTCCGGTGTCGAAAGGGCCGGGACCGCGGCCGGATCGGCGAGGCCCGACGAGATCATGGCGAGGAGCTTGGACTGCGGCGCGCCGTCGCTCGCGGCGAGCCATCCATAGCGCGCGGCGGCCTCGCCCGCCCGGCCGGCGAGGAAGGCGCTGTGGGCCGCCCATTGCGCGATCTCTCGGCTCTCGCCGGCGAGCGCCTCGGCGAGGCGGAAGCCGTCGAAGGCGAGAGCGTAGGCGGCTCCGGCTTCTGCTCCCGAGAGGGACGCGCCGGCCCGGTACTGGGCGGCGCCATAGGCGAAGGCGATGTCGGCGTCCCTGTCGAAGCGCTTCAGGGCCGCGCCGAGGGTCTCGCGCGCGGCGGAAAGCTCGCCATGGGCGAGGAGGAGGTCGGAGGCGTCGAGCCAGGCGTCGGCCGTCGTCGCGGCGGCGAGGGCGCCGTCGATGGCGGCGCGCGCCTCCGCGGCCTTGCCGAGGACGAGCAGCGCATCGGCGAGAGCAAGCTTGGGACCGGGGTCCTGGGGCGCGGCCGCGATCTGCGCCCGCGCGCGCTCCGCGTCGGCCTGCGCGCCATGGAGACGGCGCGCGAACTCGCCCTGCGTGAGGGAGACGGCCAGATCGTAGCGCTGATCGAAATAGACGAGGCTCGCGCGCACCGTCGCCCCCCTCACGCCCGACTTCGGCAGGGCCGCGCGGAAGAGAAGCCGTCCGTCCTCGGTGCGCCCCGCATCCTCAAGCGGCACGGTCCCGTCGGGCCCCTCGAGGCGCAGATCGGCGAGAAGCGCGCGTCCTCCGTTCACGACATATTTGTGATTGGCCCAGGCCTCCACCGCGCAGCCGGTCGCGATCATCGAGGCGAGCGAGCAGCGATCGTTGTAGTAGGGCGCCAGGTCCGCGCCCACCGCGAGCTCGAACGAGGAGCCCTTGAGGCGCGGCTCGAAGTCGAAGCGTCCCGAGATCGCGCCGCGATATTCCGACTCGGTGCTCGGGCTGGACAGCATGAAGGGACGGCGCTCCACCGCGTCCGCGTAGTAAATGAGCCCCTCGAAGAGCGCGGGATCGAAGAAGCCTCGCGTCGCGGTCCGCCGCCAGGCGCGCATGAGACCGGGCGCGGGCAGGACGCTCGAGGCCGGATCGGCGAGGAAGGCCTCGACCTTGTCGAGCGGAATGTAGTCGAGCTGCTGCAGCGCGATCGCGTCGAGCGGCCGCTCGTCGCGCAGGATCTTCAGGTAGCTCTCCGCCTCCCAGAGCTTCGGCACGAAGCTTTCGGGGTCGGCGTTGTACTGGCCCTCACCGCCGTAATAGAAGCCGGCGATCGCCGCGTTCGGAAACTCGCTCGCGAAGTCGGCGAGGAGGCCGTTATAGTTCGCCTGCGCGCGGTCGGGCGCCTTCCAGCCCTCGCCCTGCGCCTCGAAGCGCGCGAGGACGAGCCGGTAGAAGATGGCGCCGATGCCGTCGACGAGGCTCAGCGCCTCGGCGCGGTCGCGCCGGCGCAGATGCATCGCGAGCGAGGGGAACCAGGCGAGCATGCCCTCGTCGCGGAAGAACTCGGCAAGGGCGATCGGATCGGCGGCGAGCTCGCCGATGGGATACGACTCGCGAATCGCCAGATCGAGGCGCGAAAGGACGGAGAGATCCTCCGTACCCGCATGGCCGAGGAGGTACATGACCGCCGGTCCGACCATGGAGGCATGCTTGTTCCAGGGCCGATCGCCCTCTTTCCAGGTCGCGGCGATCTCCTCGTCGCGGGCGACGAATTCGGCGACGATCTTGCGCGCGGCCGCGACCAGGCGCGGGTCGTCGAGATCCCAGAGGACCTCGAACGCGACGCGCGCATAGTAGCTCAGCGGCACGATCTCGGCGGTCGCGTCGACGTTCATCGGCGCGCTCTCGAGATAGCGCACGATCGCCTCGTCGTAGCTGCGGATGCCCTCCGCCCGCAGACGGATCGCGGCGGGCAGGGCGCGGCGCAGATCCGTCCCGCGCGCGGCGTCCGCCAGCACGCCGCCGTCGAGCTTGCCGAGCCGCGCCTCGATGGCCGCGGCCGCGCCGATGCCCGCGCCGTAGGGATCGAAATAGACGGCCTTGGGCTCGCCGAACTCCGTCAGCGAGGCGATGTCGGACGCATCGCCGTAGAGCGCGAGAATGCGCTGCGCCATCTCGGTCGCCTGCATGTGCCGCTGCCAGAGGATCGCCGGCGAATCCGGGGGCGGACGGTTGGCCTTCGCGCCCTCGCCGAGCCAGGCGCGCGCGGCGCGCACCGCTTCCCTGCGGTCCGCCTCGCTCGCGTCGCCGCGCGGAGCCGCGAGGTGGCGCTGGGCCGCCGGATTGCGCAGCCGCGCGAGGATCGCTCGGCGCTTTTCGAGGGGCTCGAGCACGAGCAGCAGCCGCTTGGCGGGCGCCCCCATGGCGTAGCTGTCGCGCAGATGGAGCCAGAGCGCGTCGGCCGCCTCGATCGTGACCGCGCGCGCCTCGCCCGCCTCGACCGTCAGCTCCTCGCTCGCGGCCGGAACGCCGTCGAGCGCGACGACATAGGTGCCCGCATCGACCCGCGCGGGACGCCCGCCGCCATAGGCCGCTTCGCCGCCCGAGCGGGTGCTCAGCAGACGGAACGGCGCGCCCTCGGCGCGGCCCGCCATGTCGCGAACCTCGACGGTGAGGCGAGCCGGATCGCCGCCCTCCAGATGCGCGGCGAGAAGCGTCTCGAGGCGGCCGAGCGCAGTCGCGGCGGAGGTCTCCGGGGGAGGCGCGGCCTGCATCGGGAAATCCAGCACGTCGGCGAGGGCGTTTGCGATCTCCCCTAGCGCCGCCTCGTCGAGGCTCGCCTCGAGCTCGGCCGTGCCGATGCCGATCGCGGCCGCGCCGGCCAGCGTCCCGGGCGGGAGAAGCAGATCCTTCTCGAAGGCCGAGCCCCTGTCGTCCGCCTCGACGAATTGCGCGCTGCGCTCCGAGCCGAGATAGAGCCCGCCGCGGCTCTCGACGCGCGCGCCGTTCTGGACCGCGAGTGCGGGTCCCCCGCGCGCGAGTACGCGGTCGGACCGGAGCGTCGCCGAGAGCTTTCCGGTGACGAGAAGGCCGTAGCCGCCCTGGCCCGTCTCGACCGCGATGCGGCTCGCGGCGAGATCTGCGCCCGCCGTCCCGTCCTCGCCGGCGCGGCCGATCGAGATGCCCCCCTTGGACGGCCGATAGACCGTGACGCCGCGCAAGGCCGCCTCGCCCCCCGCCGGGAGCTGAATCGCGACGCCCTGCGCTCCTCCGTAGACGGCCGTGTCGACGAGGGCGATGCGCGGCGCATCGTAGAGATAGAGCCCGGTCGCCTCCGGCGCGCGCCACGACGAGATAGTCGTCCGCTCGATGACGATCTCCGGCGCGCCCGCCTGCACGGCGACGCCGCCGGCGCCCGAAAGGCGCGAGTCGACGAGCTTGAGGGACTTGCCCTCCTGGAGGATCACCGCCGTCTTCTGCGCGTCCTCGACCGTGAGGCGCGCGAGATCGAGGCTCGCGCCCTTGAGCGCGACGATGCCCGTGCCGGCGGGCCGCAGCAGGCTCACCTCGCTGGCCGAGAGGCTGCCCGCCTCGACATAGATCGCGTCGCCCCTCGCGTCCTCGGACGAGACGCGGTCGAGGCGTGCGACCGCCTCCTTCACATAGAGGGCGACCTGGCCGTCGCCCGCCTTGAGCGAGAGCGCGCTCAGAGCGAGATCGCCGCCCGAGAGGGCGAGCGCCACGGCGTTCGAGCGGTCGGTCTCGACGACGGTCTGCGGCCCGGCGCCGCGCACGGCGATCGCGCGCCCCTCGGCGACGATGGGGCCCCGATAGGTGCCGGCCGCGAGCACCAGGACATCGCCCGGCGCGAGGCGGGCGCTTTCGGCCGCGAGATCGGCGCCCGGCGCGAGAGGGATCTCGGCGGCGGTCAGGGACCCGGCCGGTCCCGCAAGCGCGGCAAGGAGGAATGCAAGGACCCGAGCCCGGCGCGACCGTGCCGCTCGGAGGGCAACGCAGATGCGCATTCGTATCCTCCCATGCGAACCCGGCGTCAGCAGACCTCAATCCGTTGAACGGCGTCTTTACGCGGCTACCCGTGAATCGCGCGGACGCCACCCCGCGAGGGGACACCAATCGCGGTCATATCGGCAAGCGCGGCATCGGAGAGCCTTGCGCGGAGCACGCTGCGGCGATCTCGGCCGGCCTCAGCGCGCCGCGCACACCGCTCGCGCGCCGTCGATCTCCAGCAGCAGGCCCTGCAGCGACGCGCCCCACGCGCCCCAATTGAGGCGTGTCTCGTAGGCGGCTCTGGCGGCGGCGCACATCCGGCGATAGCGCTCGGGGTTCCGCCAGACCTCGAGGATGGCCTCGGCATAGTCGGCGCCGCCCGCCTCGGTCGGCAGTAGGAGGCCGGTCGCGCCGTCCTCGACGGGGGCCGAGACCCCTCCCGTGCGCGTCGCGACGACGGGGCGGCCGAAGGCGGCGGCCTCGCAATAGACGAGGCCGAAGGTCTCCCAGCGGCTCGGCATGAAGAAGAACGAGCAGCCGCGAAAGAGCCGGGTCAGGAGCGCGCTCTCCTCGGGGACCCATTTCTGGAGCGCTCCGTGGACGACGACGCCCGCGATGCCTTCGGCTTCCTTGGGCCTGCACCCCGCAATATGGAGCTCGACCTGGACGCCCTGCGCGGCGAGGCGGCGGAAGGCGTCGAGCACGATGGGCCCGCCCTTGCGATGCCAGTCATAGCCGACGAAGAGGAGGCGAAGCGTGCCGTCGTCCGGCGGGACCGAAAATCCCGGGTCCTCGTCCAGATTGGCGCCCATGGGGACGACATGCAGGCGGCCGTCCGGCACGACGGATGCGTCGCGCGCGGAGCTGGCGGCCCATTCCGAGGCGAGCACCACGGCATGCGAGCGCGTTATGAGCTGCTGCTGCAGCCTGTCGCCGAGGCGCAGCGTGCGCGCGTTCAGCGCGGCATATTTCGGGTAGTAGCGCGTGATCGTCGAGAAGAGCGCGTCGGTCATGTAGACGACCGGCCATTCGCGGTCGATGGCGGCGACCTTGTGCGCCGCGCCAATGGAGACCACGGCGTCGGGCGCGATCTCGGCGAGCCTGCGATTGAGATGCGCCGTGTAGGCCGCTACCACCAAGGGCTCGCGCGCAGGAAAGAGTCCGACGCGGGACAGGGCGGACCATTTGCGGACCGCCTCGTCGAGCCGGGCGGTGTCGATGACATGGGTATCGGGAAAGCGGCGCCTGATTTCGCGCAGCGCATAGAAGGGAATGCCGCTCCACGCCGCGCGGGTGGCAGGGCTTCCCAGCGATACGAAAGCAAGCCGCAAGGGATCTGCCTGGCGCTGGTGGAGTCGGTGTCTGCAAATCTTACGCTTTATCCATTATTGATGTTCTAACTCGATGGCAAACAACGATCCGTCGCATATCTCGCTGGGTTCGTCGCAAATGCCGCCTCTGGTCAGCGTCGTCGTTCCCGCCTTCAACGCCGAGCGGACCCTGGCCGAAACCCTGGCTTCCGCGGCGGACCAGACCCATCGCGAGCTCGAGATTCTCGTCGTCGACGACGGCTCGACCGATGCGACGGCGGATCTCGTGCGCGCATTCGCCGCGCGCGACGGGCGCGTCCGCCTGATCCCGAAAGCCAATGGCGGGGTCGCCGCCGCGCGCAACGCCGGAATCTCCGAGGCACGAGGGGCCTATGTCGCGCCGCTCGACGCGGACGATCTCTGGCATCCGCGCAAGATCGAGCTTCAGGTCGGGGCGCTCGAGGCCGCCGGTCCCGGCTTCGGCCTCGCCTACAACTGGTACCGGCGCGTGAACGAGCGCGGCGAGGTGACGCATCCCTCCGCAAACCCCGTGGTCGAGGGCGTCGTCCTGCATCGTCACCTGGCGTGGAACTTCGTTTCGAACGGCAGCACGCCGCTCATGCGCAAGAGCGCGCTCGCGGGCCTCGGCTACGATCCGGCGCTGCAGCGGGCCGGCAATCAGGGCTGCGAGGACTATCTCCTGCAGCTTCGCCTCGCCATGCGCACGCGCTTCGTCTGTGTGCCTGCATTTCTGACGGGCTATCGCAAGGCCGCGGGGGCGATGTCGTCGCAGGTTGCGCGCATGATCCGCTCGCATATCCAGATGTACGAGATCCTCCTGCCCGAGCTTCCCGCTTCGGCGCACGGGATCGTCCGGCGCGAGCTTGCCCGCCTCCATATCGAGCTGGTGCGCAACCGGGCGCGGCGCGGCGAGTGGCGCGATGCGGGCGCGGCCCTGCGGCGGGCCTTCGCCGAAAGCCCGAGCGGCGCGCGGCGGTCGCTCGTCCGGGAAGCGGCGGCGACCGTCGGCGCGGCACGCCGCACCCTCGGCGCCGGCACAGGCGACCGGAGGCCGTGCCCCTTCGCGAGCTTCGCGCAGGACGAGCCCGACGGCGCCTGGGTGGGCCGTCGGTCGCGGCGCGCGCTCGACGAGCTCGAGGCGCTGGATCGCGCTTATGCGCTTCGGACGGTCTAGCGGCCCGCGCCGCTAGCGCTGCTTGGCGACTTGCAGGGCGCGGGTCAGGGCGCTCGTGGGGTCGGAAAGGAGCGCGTCCGGCGGGCCGGCCGAGACGACGCGCCCCTCTTCGATGCACACGACCTTGTCGGCGTTGAGCACCGTCTCGAGGCGGTGGGTGATGAGGAGAATCGTCCGCCCCCGGAACCGCTGATCGAGCGCCTGGCGGATGCGGTCCTCGAGCCCGCGGTCGAGAGCGCTCATCGCCTCGTCGAGAATGAGGAACCGGGGATCGCGCAGCACGGCGCGGGCGAGGCCGATGCGCTGGCGCTGGCCGCCGGAGAAGTTGAGCCCCTCCTGGCCGATCCAGGTCTCGTAGCCGTCGGGAAGGGGCTCGATGAATTCGGCGACGCCGGCGATGCGCGCCGCGTCGATGATGTCCGCCTCGCTCGCGTCGTGGCGCGCCATGCGGATATTGTCGATGACGGTGCCCTCGATGAGCTCCACGTCCTGGCCCGCGACGGCGAGATGCCCGAGCCAGTCGCGGCGCGATATCTCGTCGAGCCCGGCCTCGCCCACGAGGATGCGGCCCTCCTGCGGCCGGTAGAGACGCAGGAGGAGGTTGACGACGGTGGTCTTGCCCGCGCCGCTCGAGCCGACGAGCGCCGTCGTGACGCCTTCGGGGATCTCGAAGGAGACGTCGTCGAGCACGGGCTTGCCCTCAGGCCGATACCGGAAGGTGACGTTCTCGAAGCGTATGCCGCCGCCGAGCGAGGCGAGCGCACGGTGCCCGGGCAGGGGATACTCCTTGTCGCCCGTGTCCAGCATGGCCCGCACCGAGCGAAGCTGCGGCTCGACCTGCGCGAGGTAGAGGAGATTGCCCTCGAGGCTGCGCACGTGCGGCTGAAGGCGGTAGAGGAGGGCGATGGCGGCGACCGTCGTCGCGAAGCTCGCGCCCAGCGCCGGCGCGCCGGCGATGATGGCGCACAGGATCGCGAGATAGCTTACCTCCGTGATCGGATGGATCATGGCCGACTGGCGCGCGAGCTCCATCCGGTTCTCCCGCGCGGTCGCGGCCGAGGCCATGAAGCGCTGCTGATGCTCGTCCTCCACCGCATAGGCGCGGATCGTCCGCATGCCCTGGAGCGTCATCAGCATGTGCTCGGCGAGCTCCTGATTGACCTCCTTCACCTGCGCGCCGAGCTTGCGCGCGGGCTCGGACAGCCGGCGCGACACCGCCATGGTGAGCGCGGACCCCACGACCGCGATGAGCGCCACCTGCCAGGAGAGCGCCAGAAGGAAAGCCGTGAACACGGCGATCGAGGACAGGCTGACGATGATGCGCGTGAAGCTCGCATGGGCGCCGGCGATCGTCCAGGATTCGGTGCCGAGCACCTCCATGAGCTGCGCCTGCTCGAACTTCTGCACGAAGCCGTAGGCGACCGAAAGATATTGCTTATGGATGAGGTTCATCGCCCGCTCGCTGATCCGGGAGCTGACGGACTCACTGATGAGGCCGTAGGCGTAGGCGAGCGCGCCGCGTGCGACGATCAGGAGCAGGATGAACAGCGCCATCTGCGCCGAGCTCTCGAAGAGCTTGCCGGCCCAGGCGAGGGCGTCGCCCAGGAGGCCCCCCGTCGAGGCGGCGACGTCGAGCTGGCCCATCGCCGAATAGAAGAAGAGCAGGATCAGCGTGATGCCCAGCGTCTCGGCGAGCGAGGAGGCGAGCCCCAGCACGATGAGCGTTGCGGTCGCGCGGCGCGGCTTGGGCGTCAGCCGGAGAAGAGCGAAGAGATCGGCGAACGCCGCGCGCCGCGCCGCGCCCATCGTCTCGCGAGCCTGCGTCCGCGCGCCCTGCCTCAACGGCCCGCCTCCGGCAGGAAAAGGCGCGCGCGGCACCGCATTCGCCCCCTGCGCCAGCGGGCGATCGAGCGGCGCGCATGCCGGCCCGCCAGCTTGGCGAGCGCGGTCGGCAGGTCGCGGGCCAGCACGCCGGCCGCGAGCGCCCGGTCGCGCCGCGCGAGCAGGCCGAAGGCGCGCACGAAATGGACAGGCTTGCCGATGGCCAGCGCCCGCATCGCGAGCCACAGGCCGTAGCTGCGCAGGCCCGCGCGCAGATCGCCGGCGAGCTCGGGATGGCGCCCGCCGATCTCGTCCATGACAAGGGTCCAGGAGCGGAGCATTCTCACCAGGTCGCTCGACATGTTGCCCGGCAGATAGCGGTAGCCGGTCAGATGGTCGGGCACCAGGGCGAATGCGTGCCGCTCGGCGACGCGGGCATAGAAGAGGATGTCCTCGCAGCCTTGCGCGCCCGCCG
The DNA here is from genome assembly GCA_024236075.1 of Alphaproteobacteria bacterium. Classification (GTDB taxonomy): domain Bacteria; phylum Pseudomonadota; class Alphaproteobacteria; order JACAEB01; family JACAEB01; genus JACAEB01. Next base: position 43,650 of record JACKLE010000004.1, read on the forward strand.
CCCGCAGGCCCGGCTCGAAGCCTCCCGCGTCGATCAGCGCCTGGCGGCGCACGAGGGCCGAGCTTCCGTTGCCGATGAAGTTGCCGCGGCACAGGCGCGCGAGCACGTTTCCCTCGATGAGCGGCTGCTCGCGCTCGTCGGTGATGCAACCTTTCGCGTCGATCTTGGCCGACCATCCGTAGACGAGGCCGACGCCCGGGCCCCGCGCCTCCATGACCGCGAGCTGGCGCGCGATCTTGTCGGGCGCCCAGAGATCGTCGGCATCGACGAAGGCGATGAGGTCGGCCTTGGCCTGGCTCCATCCGGTGTTGCGCGCCGCGGCGACGCCGGCGTTCGCCTGGCGCACGATGCGGATGCGGCTGTCCTGCGCCGCGTGGCGTTCGGCCATCGCGAGGGTCGCGTCGCGCGACCCGTCGTCGACGACCAGAATCTCCAGGGCGGCATGCGTCTGCGCGCGCACGCTGCGCAGAGTCTCGTCGATGGTGGCCTCGGCGTTGTAGGCCGGCACCACGACGCTGACGAGGGTATTCGAGCTCATCGCGCAGCCTCCAGCGCCTGCACGAAATCCCCGAGCGGCCGGTCGCCGCGCACTTCGATGCGCGGAAGGTCGAGCGGATCGTCCTCGAGCGAAGCGACGCCGTCGCGCGCTCCGAAGAGGATCTTGTAGCCGCACTCTCTTGCGAGTTGCCTAAGGCGCGCATCGGAGAGGCCGAACGGCGCGGCGAGGGAAAGCGGCGGCCGTCCGAGCCAGCGCCCGAGCGCGGCGCGCGAGCGCGCCAGCTCCTCGGCGAGCGCGCGCGTCGCGAGGCCGTCCGCGGCCCGGTGGGTCGCGAGGTGGCTGCCGAAGAGCGCGCCCTCGCCGCCGAGCGCCCGGACGGTCTCCGGCGCCATGAGCGCGGCGGGCGGCCCGTAGGCCGCATCCCATTGCGCCGACGTCCCGGCGAGGTCGGTCACGACGAAGACCTCCGCCTTGAGATCGTGGCTCCTGAGGATCGGCCACGCCTCGTCGGCGAAGCTCTGCAGGCCGTCGTCGAAGGTGATGAGCACCGGGCGGCCGACGAACGGGTGTCGCCGCTCGAGGAACCAGAGCAGCTCCTCGGTGCCGATGGCGTGATAGCCGTTGCGCCGTAGCCAGAGCATCTGTTCCCGGAACATCTCCGGAGCGACCCGATAGCGCGCGAGGGACTCGGGCCCCTCCTCGGCGACGGCGTGGTACATGAGCACCGGAATCCGCGCGTGCCTCTCTTCGGCGGCGAGCTCGGCGCGGCGGGCGAGGGCGCCGCCGCGCACGAGATGGCGCGCGACCTCGGCCTCGATCGGGGCCTCGATGGGGAGCGTCTCGACGCGCGGCTCGGGGACGGGATGCCCCTCCGCGATGCGCACGAAGCGGTCTATGCGATAGAGCTCGGTCTCGATGGCCGCGTCGAGCGCGAGCCCGGGCGTCGCCGCGAGGACCTCGTGGATGCGCCGCGCGCCGAAGGGGTTCTGCCAGTCGAAGCCGGTGCGCGAGGGATCGTCCTTGAGCACGTAGGCGTGGGCGGCGACGAGCACGCCGCCCGGCTTCAGCGCCGCTGCGAGCTTGCCGGCGACACAAGCGAGCTCGTCGACGCCGGAGAGGTAGTAGAGCACTTCCGAGCAGAAGAGGGCGTCGAGCGGGCCCGGCAGCTCGTCCGCGACGAGATCGAGCCGGCGGAACTCGACGTTCGGCGATCCGCCGCACTGCGCCCGCGCGCGGTCGAGCGCCGTCTGCGAGATGTCGGTGGCGATGAGCCGCTCGAAGCGCGGCGCGATCGTCCGTGTAAAGCGGCCTTCCGCGCAGGCGAGCTCGAGGCCGAGCCCGAGGCGGCCCGCCGGCAGAAGGGCGAGCTGGCGGCGATATTTCTCCTGCTCGTAGGGGGAGCCGTAGTTCCACGGGTCCTCCTCGGCGAAGAGGCGCTCCCAGAAGGCGCGCCGGTCTCCCACGCGTGCCCCTTCCGCGCCGCGCGCGCGCGAAGGCGCGGAGGGTTCGCCAACCGGGGGCGGCTCGGCCTCGGCCGCCGCCTCCGCGGCGGCAGCGAGGCGCTTCAGCCGCGCCGTGTGCGAGGCGGTGTCGAGGCGCGCCTCGACGGCCGAAAGGAGGCTCCTCCCGGGCCGCCCCAGCCGGCGCGCGACGCGCACGATGCGCCGGTCGGCCTTGCGCAGCGCCACGCGCCGGACGGCCGCCGGGCCGCCGTATCGCACCGTCTCGCGCCCGCCATAGCGGGCGATCGAAAGGTCGATCCATTGCGCCGCCGTGACGGGGCCGAGCACGCCGAGATCGAGAAGGTCGAGGACCTCCTCGCCGGAGCAGAGATAGACGTAGAGGCGGTCGACTCCCGGCGGCGGCACGATCGTGCGCGGCCTCTTGAGATCCACCCGAACGCCGAGCGTGAGCGCGAGCCGGCGCGGCCGCGCGAGGTCGTCATAGTCGAGAATCGTGCGCTCGAGCCCGTACTGCACGCGGCGCGCGGCGACGGGGTCGCTCCATGCGGCGCCGAGCGCCTCGACCAGCGCCGTCAGAGACGCTCCGTAGTCCGGCCAGTCCTCGGCGAGGCGCTCGGCGGCCGTCCGCCTGCCGACCATCAGGCCGTCGAACAGGATCTGGATGCTGTCGTGCGCGAACTCCGGCGCGGGCGGCAGGTCGGCGAGGACATCGCGGGGCGGTGCCCCGCCGCCGCCGCGCCCCACCTCGAAGGCGGCGCACCAGAGCGCCAGATTGGCGAAGGCGAGCGCCGGTCCGCCCTGCTCGGAAACGCGCGCGCCGGCCCGGTGGTCCGGCGCGGCGTCGCTCACGCGCGGGTCCTCGCCGAATCCCCGCGCGATGACGAGCTTCGCATCGGCGAGCATCTGGGCGGTGTCCTGCGTCAGCGAGCTGGCGCTCGTGCGGTAGTAGCTCAGCGCCGCGTCGACCTTTTTCCAGCGACCGCCCGTGCGCGCGAGGCGCTGCCAGAGATCCCAGTCCTCGCAGGTCTTGAGGCTCGTATCGAAGCCGCCGACGCGCACCAGGCTCTCCCGCTCGGCGAGCACCGCGTGGACCGCAACGGCGCAGCGGCGCGCGAAGGTCTCGAACGGCGCCTCTGCCGGACCGTCGTCGAGCCGGGCGGGAGAAAGCGCGCCTCCGGGCGTCACCCGCCGATAGCCGCAATAGGCGGCGACGGCGCCGGGGCTCTCGTCGAGCGCGGCATTCATCCGTAGCAGGAAGTCGCGCTCGATCCAGTCGTCGCTGTCGAGGAACAGGATGCGCCGGCCCCGCGCCTGCGCGAGCCCCAGATTGCGCGCCGCCGAGACGCCCTCGCCGTCCGCCGTGACCACGCGGAGCCGGGGCTCGCGTGCCGCATAGCCCGCCAGGATGCGGGGCGTGCCGTCCCGCGAGCCGTCGTCGACGATGACGGCCTCCCAGTCGTCGTCGGTCTGGGCGACGAGGCTCGCGAGCGTCTCTGCGACGGTCGCCTCGGAATCGCGCGCGGGCACGATGACCGAGGTGCGGGGAGTGTCAGGGCGTGCCATCGCGGGCCCGAGGTTGACGCAAGTAGAACCAGAGCCCCGAAAGATAGCCCGCGATCTCCTGGTCGAGGAACCGGTCGCGCGGCTTGGCTCCGCCGTGCAGCCTGCGCCAGGCGCGCGCCGCGAGCCAGCGCGGCATGACGTAGAGCGCCTGCTTCAGATTGGACCGCAGGCGGGTGCGCTCGTTCTGCACGAGCAGGGCCGCGGCATGGCCGCGCATGTAGTGGAAGATCTGGCTCTTCAGCCCGTCCATCTCGCGGCGGTGGTAGTGGAAGGCGACCGCGCTCGGCTCGTAGCGGCAGGTATGGCCTGCCGCGAGCGCGCGATACCAGAACTCCGAGTCGCCCGAGCAGCCCGCCCGCCCGACATCGAGGCGCTCGTCGAACAGGCCTATGGCGGCGAAGAGCGCGCGGCGGAAGGCCATGCTCGCGCCGGCGCCGACGTCCCAGGCGGGGAAGGGCACGCGCGTGTAGCTCGAAAAGAGCGCCGCATCGAAGTCCTTGCGGCGATAGCCCTGGCCGAACGACCAGAAGGTCTCGAACTGGAGCTGCGCCTCGCTAGCGAGCTCGGCCGGGAGGACGAGCCCGGTCACGGCCATGACCTCGGGCGCGTCGAAGGCCGCGACGAGGCGCTCCAGCCATCTCGGGTGAAGGACGACGTCGTCGTCCGTATACGCGACGATGTCGCAGGTCGCGGCGCGCGCGCCCGCATTGCGCGCTATGTCGAGGCCGGGCCGGTCCTCGCGGACATAGGTGACGCCCGCCGCGAGCGCCGCCTCGCGGGTGCGGCCGTCCCTGGAGGCGTTGTCGACGACGATGATCTCGCGCGGGGGCCGCGACTGGCGCGGGAGCGAGGCGAGGCAGCGCGCAAGCTCCTCGGGCCGGTCGCGGGTGCAGATGACGACGCTCGCCGAGGGCGCGCCCGGCGCCGGGGGGAGGTCGGGCGCGTCGAGGAGCTCGGGCGCCATGTCCTCGAGCTCCAGGGACCGTCCGCCGAGCTCGGCCTTGAGGCGGTGCCCGATGGGACGCTCGCCGTTCCAGAAGACGACCATGCCGGAAACGTCCGGCACGCGCGCCAAGTCCGCCGGGGTGCGGGCCCGAACGTGGCGCACGCCCGGGCTCGCCGGCCAGGGCTCGCCGGCGTCAAACTCGTTGCTCATCGATGCCATTCGGCCACGCAGGGCATTGCTAGCGGGCGCGCCATCGCCGTTCGGGCCTGCAATTTTCACGCAAACGCCGTTCCTCTACTGAAGAATGCCCGCAGGGTCCCGGTTCCGTCGCCGGCGGCGGTAGCCGGACGAGGTGCGGCATAATTCCTCGCACATTACCATTGTGCAATGTCGTAACCTCTCTCTGCTTTGATCTCCAGGTCGGTGCCGCAGACGGCATCGCGCTTCTTCCGGTCGCCTTTCGGTTCGACGCCACATGGCCGCTTCGACGCTTCCCCACGTACTGGTCACCGGCGGCGCCGGCTATATCGGCAGCCACGCCGTTCTCGCCCTTCTCGACGCGGGCGCCCGCGTCAGCGTTCTCGACGACCTTTCGACCGGCTTCCGCTGGGCGGTCCCCGAGGGGGCCGCCTTCCATCGGGGAGACGTCGGCGACGAGCGCCTCGTCGCGCGCATCCTGCAGGAACAGGAGATCGGCGCGATCATGCATTTCGCGGGCTCGCTGCTGATCGCCGAGTCGATGGCGAACCCGCTGGCCTACTATCTCAACAACACGGCCAAGAGCCGCACCCTGATCGAATGCGCGGTGAAGGCCGGGGTGCCGCATTTCGTCTTTTCGTCGACCTGCGCCTCCTACGGCGTGCCGGATGTCGTGCCCATTCGCGAGGATACGCCCCAGCGCCCGATAAATCCCTATGGCCGCTCCAAGCTCATGACCGAGACGATGCTGCGCGACGTCGCGGCGTCCTCGCCTCTGAGCTATTGCGCGTTGCGCTACTTCAACGTCGCCGGCGCCGACCCCAGGATGCGCTCGGGCGAGTCGACGATCGACTCGACCCACCTCATCAAGATCGCGGCCGAGGTCGTCCACGGGCTCCGCCCGAGCATCGCCGTGTTCGGCACGGACTATCCGACCCGGGACGGAACGGGCGTGCGCGACTACATCCACGTCTGGGATCTCGCCGAAGCGCACGTCGCGGCGTTGAGGAAGCTGATCGCGGAGCCAGGACGCTCGCTCGAGCTCAATTGCGGCTACGGGCGGGGCTATTCGGTGTTCGAGGTGCTAGACGCAGTCGACCGCATCGCCGGCACCAAGATCGCGCGCCGCATCGGGCCCCGCCGGCCCGGCGACCCGCCGGAGCTCGTCGCCGACAACTCGAAGATCCTCGCGGCGCTCGACTGGCGGCCGCGCCACGACGATCTCGACACGATCATCGGCCACGCGCTCGCCTGGGAGCGCTGCCTCGCCGAGCGACGGGCCTGAGGGGCCGGTCGGCGGAGACGCTCGCGCGCCGGCCATGCGCCGGCATGCCGCGAGGGGGGCGATGGCCGCCGATCCGCGCCCGAATACGGACTATTCGGCCGGCGACGGCATGTCCCGAGCCGCCTGGTGGCCGTCCTCGAAGAGGACGGCGCCCGAGCCGGGCGTGCGGACGACGCGCACGCCGGTCGCCCATTCGAGGGCGCTCAGGAGCGCGGCCGAGTCGTCGGCCTCGAAGACGCCGGAAAGCTTGAGATCGCGCAGGGCGGAACTGCCGATGCGGATGGGCTCGCGGCTGTAGCGATTGAATTCGGCCACGACCTCGGAGAGAGGCTTCTCGTTGAAGACGAATCGCCGCGCGCGCCAGGTCGCGACTTCCTGAACGGGCACGCGCAGCTTCGGGCTGGGCCCGTCCTGGGTCCAGCTCACCAGCTCGCCGGCGCTCGCCGTCATGTCCCAACGCCGCACCGACAAGGCGCTGCGCGAGGCGCCGGCGATCTTCACCGTGCCCTCGGCGACCGCGACGGTGACCCGTTCGGTGAGGAGATTGACGTTGAACGCCGTGCCCACGGCCTCGACATTGCCGCCCTTGGTCTCGACGACGAAGGGACGCTCCTTGTCCTTGGCGACCTCGAAATAGGCCTCGCCCTCCAAAAGGCGCACGCGGCGCGAGCTCGGCGTGTAGGCGGTGGCGATCCGGGACTTGGCGTTGAGATGAACGATCGAGCCGTCGTCGAGCCGCGTCGTCGTCTGCTCGGCGAGGCCCGTGACGATCTCGTTCGCAGGGCGCGGCGCCCTCCCGAAGCCCCAGTAGAGCGCTCCGACGAGGCATAGGGCGACGAGGGCCGCCGCGATCCGCCATCCGGTCGCGGCTGCCGCTCGCGGGCGCCTTGCGGCCGGCAAGGCGGGGGCGGGCATGCCGCGCGGGACAGGCGCCCCGTCGGGCGCCACGGCGTAGCGTTCGCGCAGCTCCGCCTCGAACGCTCCGAGATCGCCCCAAATCGCCTGCACGTGCTCGTAGGCGCGGCGGTGGCGCGCCGACTGCCTGAGCCAGTCCTCGAACTTCGCCGCCTCGTCCTCGCCGACCGCCTCGTCCTGCAGGCGCACGAACCAGGCGGCCGCGGCCTCGGCGATGAACTGGTCGGTCACGTTTTTCCGCATCTCGGTCATGGCGACCTATAGACGATTGAGCGGCCGGAGGAGGTCATCGCGCTTCCTGACCTGTCTCGTAGAGCCGTCGATGGCAGTGGGAGAGGGCCCGGCGCTGATATTTCTTGACCATGCTCACGGAGACCCCGAGCCGGGCCGCGATCTCCTTGTGGGAGAGGCCGTTGAGCCGGCCGAGCAGGAGCGCCTTGCGGCAGTTCTCGGGCAGCTCGTCGAGGGCCCGAACGAGGTCGTCGAGGCGCGAGCGCGCGACGAAGAGGTCCTCCGGCGTCGACTCGCCGTCCCGATGGATGCCCGGAACGTCTCGGATCTGAACCAGAACCGCATTGCCGAGCGCCCGCCGGCGCCAGCGATCGTGAGCGATGTTCGCCGCGGTGCGGAACATATAGGCGCGCCCGTTGGCGATGAGGTCGCCCTCGCCGGCCTCGCTCTCCAGAAGGCGCACATAGGTCGCCTGGGCTACCTCCTCGGCCTCGTCGCGGTCGCGCAGCCGGCCGCGCAGAAAGCGCACGAGATCGGCGTGCATTTCCTTGGCAAGGCTGAAAACGAGCTGTTGGCGCGGATTCGTCACGTCGGCAAAGTCCCTCGAACAAGGACGAACGGGCACCGTCAAAAGAACACCGTCCCGCGGCGAAAGCCTGCGGGACGGGAGCGGATGGGCGCGTCCCTGGCAAATTCTACTCCCCGGACGGCCATCGGTGTCCTTTCCGGCGACCCCGTTCGTCTTGGACGGTGCGAGACCGCCCGGGAGGCGCGTTCCGCGAGGGAGACAAGAACAGGGAGGGGAAACTCATGAGGCTGGCGCGTCTTGCCGCCACGACGGCATTGGTATCGTCGCTCGTGTGGGGGGCCGCATGCGCGGCCGAGGACTTCGCCGTCGCGATCGCGCCGCAAGGCCTGTCCGACGCGCTCGCCGAGCTTGCCGAGCAGACCGGCGTGCAGCTTCTCTTCGTCTCGTCCGACGTGGCGGGCCTGCGCGCGAACGGTCTCAGCGGAACCTACGAGATCGATTCCGCCCTGAAGCGCCTCCTCGAGGGGACGGGCCTCGAGTTTCACGCCGTGGGCCGGGGCACCTATGCGGTGCGCAGGCCGGCCGCGCGGCAGGAAGGCGCGCGGGAGGACGCCTCGGTCACGCTCGCTCAGCTCGAGGGAGAAGGGGCGCCTGCGGATCAAGGCGGGCGAGGCGGCGCGCCGGGCGCGGGCGGCCCCGTGGACGAGATCGTGGTCACCGCGCGCAAGCGGGCGGAGCGCCTTCAGGACGTTCCCATCGCCGTGACCGCCTTCTCGTCCGATCGGCTCGCCGACCGGGGCATCGACGACTTCAAGGAGCTGTTCCAGCTCGTGCCCGACGCGATGACGGCCGATCTCGGGGCCTCGTTCAGCAACGAGATCATCATCCGCGGCCAGGGCGCGGGGCGCAACGTCAATTCCGAGACGGCCACGGGCATCTACCGCAACGGAATCTTCGTCGCCGGCGGAAACATCGGTGGGCGGAACTTCAACACGATGGATCTCTTCGACGTGGCCCGGGTCGAGGTGCTGCGGGGGCCCCAGGGCGCGCTCTATGGCCGCAACGCCGTCGGCGGCGCGGTCAACGTGGTGACGCGGCGGCCCGTCTCCGAGCTCGGCGCCGAGGGGACGGCGAGCTACGGCGAGGCGGACCGCTACGAGGCGGCCGGGGTCGTCAATGTTCCGCTTTCGGACGAGCTCGCCGTGCGTGCCGGTCTCAAATACATAGATCAACGCGACGGCTTCTTCACCGATCGCCTGACGGGCGAGGTGAAGGACGAGGAATCCTTTCTCGGGGGGCGCGTCGGGCTGCGCTGGGCGCCGGACGGCGACTTCTCGGCGGTCCTGACGCTCGAATATTTCAGCGAGGACGGCCCGAGCTTCGGCGTCGGCACCTACAATCCCCTGCTCGCGACCGATCCCTACAGCCAGTCGGCCTTCAACTTTCCGACCGTCTTCAAGCGCGGCGAATTCACCGGCCAGCTCGAGCTCGAATACGACATGGGCTTTGCGAGGCTCACCGCCGTCTCGGTCTACAAGACGCGCGACGCGGAGACGAGCGACGATGTCGACGCGTTCACGAACACGCTCTCGCCGAACATGCTCACGCGCATCTCGGACGACGAGTTCCGGCGCGTCGGGGGCGAGGTGCGCCTCGCCTCGAGCGGCGCGGGCCCGTGGCGCTGGCTCGCCGGGGTCGAATATGCCTCGGTGACGGACGAGTTCCTCGTCAATTCCAACAATTCGCGGCTCTCGAACTCGGATTCGGAGGATTGGACCGCGGCCGCGTTCGGCTCGCTGGGCCTCGACCTGACCGAGCGGCTCAACGTGACGGGCGAGCTGCGCTATTCCTACGACGACAAGGAGGTGGAGCTCACCTCGCGGCTCGCCCTCGCAAGTCCGACACGTGTACAGAGCTTCTCGAAGAGCTTCGACAATCTGGCGCCGAAGGCCACGCTCGCCTACCGCGTTTCGGACGATCTGAACACCTATGCGAGCATCGGCACCGGCTACCGGGCCGGCGGCTTCAATCCCGAGCCGGACAATGCGGCGGTCGAGCGCTTCGCCATTCCCTATGACGAGGAGACCTCCGTCTCCTACGAGGTCGGCGCCAAGGCCAAGCTCTTCGACAGGCTGGCGCTCAATCTCGCCGTGTTCTACTCGACGACCTCCGATCTCCAGCTCCTGCTTCAGTTCGTGCCGGTGGGCGGCGGGGCCCCGCTCAATGCCGTCACCAATGGCGGCGACAGCGTCCAGTACGGCGCCGAGCTCGAAGGCGGGGCGCGCTTCGACATCGAGGCGACCGGCGGACAGCTCGCGGTGGATTTCGGCGGAAGCTGGATGACGAGCGAGATCGACAGCGCGCTGCCGGGCGTCGACGGCACCGCGATTCCCTATGTCCGCGACTGGAGCGCGAATTTCGGCGCGACCTACCGACAGCCGCTCCTCAATTCGGGGCTCGGCCTCGTGCTCGGCTACGGCTATCGCGGCGGCTTCGGCGGCTGGCAGGACGAGACCTCCGGCCGCGACCTCGACGACATCGAGCTGCACGATGTGCGAGCCGGGCTCGAGGCCGCGCACTGGTCGCTCATCGGGTCCGTCGACAATCTTCTCGACACGTTCTATGTGCCGCAGCGCACGAACGCGACCGCGGTGCGCGCGAGCAGGCCGCAGACCTGGAAGATCACGCTCAGCGCGAAATTCTGACGGAGGCGGGTCCCGTGCACCGTTCGCCATGCGCGATCGAGGCCTTCCGTCCGGCGGCGGGGCGCTCTCGCCCTCCGCGTCCTGATCAAATCGGCTGACGCTTTCGGCGGGTTGGACGACCGTTCCGGCCCGCCCCTATGTGCGGTTGCGTTGCGTTCCGGATTGTCGACTTGAAAGTTGACGATCACGGCCGTTTTTCACATCGAAACGGGAGGACAAGAATGTCTGGAACGAGACAGGGCCGTATGTCGCGCCTTCTGGCAGGCGCGGCGATCGCTGTGCTGGTGCTCACGCAGGGCGCCGATGCCTACGACTCGGAGGCGGCCGAGGATGCCGCGAACGGCGAGGCCTGCGAGGACGCGCAGCCTTTCTACTGGGAGATCGGCGGCTCGAGCGGCAGCCCGATCGTGTCGGGCCAGGTGGGCGGCTCGACCTATGGCCGCAACACGGTGGTGGCCATCGCATCGGCGTCGAAATGGATCTTCGGCGCCTATGTCATCGAGCGCTATGGCGGCATTCCCGGCGGGGCGTCGGGAGCCGACATCGTCGCCTCCCTCGACATGCTGAACGGCCATACGAGCTTCAGCCCCGTCCTGTGCACGATCACCCTCAAGGTCGGGACCTGCTTCACGATCGCCAGCAACGACAATGTCGATTCCGGAAAGATCGGCGACTTCAACTATGGTGGCGGAGACGGTCAGTACGCGGCGGCAAGCTCCGGCCTCCTCGGCCTCGGCAACATGACCAAGGCGCAGCTCATATCGGAGATGAACAGCTATCTGAGCCTGGACGGCAGCTTCGCCTTCACCAATCCCGGGGTCTCGGGCGGGCTCCAGGCGAGCGCGGCCGGCGTCGCCGAGTTCCTGCAGGCGATCATGGACGGGACCTACGAGATATCGAACTATCTCGACTACAGCCCCGTCGCGACGACCTGCGGCAACTGCTCGAGCCCCATGGGCTCGGTCAACATGCACTACACGCTCAACCACTGGATCGAGGACCAGACGAGCGGAACCCTGCCGCACGGCAAGACGCCCGGCACCGGCGACGGGGCGTTCTCGAGCCCCGGCGGCCTCGGCTTCTACCCCTGGATCACCTCCGATCTCGACTACTACGGCATCGTCTCGCGCGAGGACGATACGGCGGGTTCCTACGAGGACAGCCTGATCTGCGGTCAGGCGATCCGTGCCGCGTTCCTCGAAGAATGACCGTATAAGGACAAAACCGTCCAAGCGGTCCGCACCCGCACCGGCAGCGCGAAAAACGCGCCGCGGGACACAGCCGGAGGGCGCCTCGCGGCCTTCTCCCCACCTGCGCCGGCAAGCCGGGCTTGCCGGCGCCTTTTTGCGTCCGCCCGCGCTGAAACATGTGGGCTCGGAGCATTCGTCAAAAGCGAGATTTGGCTCCCCGGGCCGGATTCGAACCAGCGACCAAGCGGTTAACAGCCGCTTGCTCTACCACTGAGCTACCGGGGAATGGCCGCGGTGACGCGAGCCCCGCTCTATAGCAAAGCGACGGGCCCATGGCAAAGCGGCAGGGCGGGCGCGGCGGCCCGACGGGAGCGGGGGGCGAAGTCGCCGGCTTCCGCCGAGGCGCGCGCGCCGACAAAGTGATTCGGTCGGCGATTCTCAGTCTTCGAACACAAAAAAAGGGGGCCGCAACGCAGCGGCCCCGAAGGTGTTGGGTAATGGTGGGGTGTCTTCAAGGGAAGACGCGACCAAACTGCGCTCCAAGTCTTAAGGAATGGTTAACGCCGTTGGCCTCCCGCTCCGATTGTACGAGGCCATCGCATAAGGCCCATTTCGCGTCCGATCGCGGGGGACGCACGCGCCGGTCGTCAGGGCGCGGGTCGGGGCGGCGGGGTCTTGGATCGGGAAGGGATGGAGGCGCCACCCGGAATCGAACCGGGGTCAACGGATTTGCAGTCCGGTGCGTAACCACTCCGCCATGGCGCCTTGGCCGTCGAGACGGCGAACTCTCAATATCAGGCGGGGGAGGCAATCGCCAAGGGCGGTTGTTGTCAAGGCGCTCGGGCCTCCTCTATAAGCGGCGCACCTCCTTCGAGGGCGAGGCGGGCAGATGAGCGAATTCGAAAAGGCGCGCGCCAACATGGTCGAAAGCCAGGTGCGCACCAACGACGTGACCGACACGCGCATCCAGGACGCCATGCTCCGCGTGCCGCGCGAGCGCTTCGTTCCGCGCTCCAAGGCGGCGCTCGCCTATGTCGACGAGTGCGTCGAGATCGCGCCCGACCGCTGGCTGATGGACCCGCGCTCCTTCGCCAAGCTCGTTCAGGCGGCCGAGATCCGGCCGCGCGAGACGGTGCTCGTGGTCGGCTGCGGGCTCGGCTACTCGCCGGCCATCATCGCCGCGCTCGCGGGCGCGGTGGTCGCGCTCGAGGAGGACGAGGCTCTTGCCCACCAGGCGGGCCAGACCCTCGCCGCGCTCGAGGTCGACACGGCGGTCGTGGTGACCGGCCGCCTCGCCGAGGGCTTTGCGCGCCAGGCACCCTACGACGTCATCTTTCTCGACGGCGCGATCGAGGTTCTGCCGGAGGCGCTCGCCGGCCAGCTCGCCGAGCGGGGACGCCTCGTCGCCATCGCGCTCGAAGGCCCGGTGGGGCGCGCGCGCGTCTGGACCTCGATCGAGGGCACGCTCTCCGAGCGCACGCTTTTCGATGCCACCGTGCCGCTGCTTCCCGGCTTTGCGCGCAAGCCGGCCTTCGTCTTCTGAGCGGCCTCGAGATTGCAGGGCCGGGCGACGGCTCCGCTGCTAACGCTTCGTTAAGCCAAACAGCGTGATCTGAGCATTGCTGCGCTTGCGGGGGCAGGGGTGCCGGGCTAGACCAATCGGCGCGACGGCTGTGGAAAACGCCGACGCGGGTGCCGGGCCGGATCGCGGCGCACGCGGCCGGCGGGCGGCAGCCGGTCCCGCATGCGAGGGCCGAGGGAAACGGGAAACGGGTGCGTCATGGCGCGAGGCGGGGAAGTTCTGAATAGGTCGAAAGGCGCTCGGCGCGCGACGCTCCTGATGGCGACGGCGCTCGCGAGCGTGCCGGCCGCGCCGGCCGGGGCCGAATCGCTGCAGGACGCCCTCATCGCGGCCTACACCTCGAACCCCACGCTCGAGGCCCAGCGCGCGAGCCAGATGGCGACCGACGAGGGCTTCCGCCAGGCCCTCGCGGGATGGCTGCCGAGCGTCACGGTCGGCGCGAGCTACACCGCGAGCGACACCAATGTCGCGCCCGCCGGCGGCTCGGCCTCGACCTTCACGCGGGGCGGGGCGGAGGATTCGACCTCCGTCGCGATCACCGGCACGCAGAATCTCTTCACCGGCTTTCGCACCTATTACGGGCTGAGGCAGGCCCAGGACACCATCGAGGCCGGGCGCGCCCAGCTTACCGGCGTCGAGCAGACCGTCCTCTTCCAGACGGTCTCGTCCTATCTCGACGTTCAGCGCGACGAGCAGGTGGTCGCGCTGCGCAAGAACAATGTCGACGTCCTGTCGCGCCAGCTCGACGCGGCGAACGACCGCTTCCGCGTCGGCGAGATCACGCGCACGGACGTCGCCCAGGCGCAGGCGCGCCTCGAGCTCGCGCGCTCGAACCTCATTCAGGCGGAAGCCCAGCTCACCTCGAGCCGCCAGGCCTATGAGCGCGTCGTCGGCCGCATGCCGGAGACGCTGGAGCCGCCGCCCGCCCTGCCGCCGCTTCCCGAGACGGAGGAGGCCGCGACGGCGACCGCGCTCGACCGCAATCCCAATCTCGTCGCCGCGCGCGAGACCGAGCAGGCCTCGCGGCGGCAGGTCGCCATCAGCAAGGGCGTGCTGCTGCCCACCGTCTCGCTCCAGGCGCGCTCGGCCCGCTCGGACATCACCGAGAGCGACTCGCTCAACGAGGACCCCTCGGCCGTTCCCTTCCGGCCGGAGACGCAGTCCCATTCGGATTCGCTGACGCTTCAGCTCTCGATGCCGATCTATCAGGGCGGCACGAACTATTCGCGCATCCGCCAGTCGCAGGCTCTGAACAGCCGCGACCGCCTGCGCATCGCGGAGACGCAGCGCAGCGTCGAGGAAAGCGTGGCGAACGCCTGGGAATCCCTGCGCTCGGCGCGCGGCCGCATCGCCTCGACCTCCGAGCAGGTGCGCGCCAACGAGATCGCCTATGAGGGCGTGCAGCAGGAGGCGCTCGTCGGCTCGCGCACGACGCTCGACGTGCTGGACGCCGAGCAGGAGCTTCTCGATTCGCGCGTGAGCCTCGTGCAGGCCAAGCGCGACGAATATGTCGCCGCCTTCAATCTGCTCTCGGTGACAGGCCAGCTCACGGCCAAGGATCTGAGCCTGCCCGTCGATCTCTACGATCCGAGGGAGAACTATTGGGCGGTCCGCTTCGCGCCTGCGGGCTTCTTCTCGCTCTTCGAGTGAGGCCGCCCGCGGCCCTTCCCGCGCACGCTTCAAAATTGAGCTAGATTGGCTTAGGGTCCCACCTGATTCCCGGGCCTGGCCTTTCGCTTGGGCGCCTCCCGCGCCGGGCGCTTCGGGCAGGTGGCGCGGGCAGGGCAGTTTCAAGAGCGGGTCGCATGGCACAGCACAAATCTGCAGACACCGAGCCGACGATGGAGGAAATTCTCGCCTCGATCCGGCGCATCATCTCCGAGGACGGCGAGGGCGGCGGCCAGGGCGGGGCGGATGCGCAGGCGCAGGACGACGAGGTCGCCGAGGTCGAGGAGGAGATCGCCGTCGAGGCCGAGGCCGACATCGAGGAGCTGCCCGAAGCCGACGACGTGATCGAGCTCACGGAGATTCTGCCCGAGGAGGATGCGGCCGAGCCGGCCGACGACGATTTCCAGGCGCCCGAGGAGGCGGACACGGACGAGAACGATCTCGTGCTCGTGGATGACGAAGGACGGGAAGACATGCAGGACGAGGAGAACGGCAGCGAGGGCCTTCTGAGCGATACGACGCTCGCGCACGCATCGAGGGCGTTCAGCACGCTCGCGCCCGAGGCGCGGGTCGCCGAGCCGGGCAGCGCCGGCTCGCTCGAGGCGGTCGTGCGCGATCTCGTGCGTCCGATGCTGCGGGAATGGCTCGAGGAGAACCTTCCGGCGATCGTCGAGGAGGTCGTCGAGAAGGAAGTCCGCCGCATCTCCACCATGCGCCGCCGCCGCCGCTGAAACCCGCGCGGCACGGCCGGAAACGGACGGCGCGCGCGGCGCTCTGCCGCCCGTGCATTCCGCGGGCGAGCGTGTAATCTCTGCCTCCCATGCTGGACAAGACCTTCGATCCCGCCGCCGTCGAGCCGCGCATCGCGAGCGCCTGGGACGAGGCGCGCGCCTTCCGCGCCGGGGCCCGTCCGGATGCGCCGCCCTATTGCATCGTCATTCCGCCGCCCAACGTCACTGGCTCGCTCCATATGGGGCACGCGCTCAACAACACGCTGCAGGACGTTCTCTGCCGCTACGAGCGCATGCGGGGCCGCGACGTCCTCTGGCAGCCGGGCACGGACCATGCCGGCATCGCGACGCAGATGGTCGTCGAGCGCCAGCTCATGGAGCGCCAGGAGCCGAACCGGCGCGAGCTGGGGCGCGAGGAATTCCTGAAGCGCGTCTGGGCGTGGAAGGCGCAGTCGGGCGGCACCATCACGCGCCAGCTCCGCCGGCTCGGCGCCTCCTGCGACTGGTCGCGCGAGCGCTTCACCATGGACGAGGGCCTCTCGCGGGCCGTCGCCAAGGTCTTCGTCGAGCTCTACCGGCAGGGCCTCATCTACAAGGACAAGCGTCTCGTCAATTGGGACACGAAGCTCCTCACCGCGATCTCGGACCTCGAGGTCGTGAGCGTCGAGACCAAGGGCTCGCTTTGGCATTTCGACTATCCGCTGGCGGACGGCACGGGCGTCATCACCGTCGCGACCACGCGCCCCGAGACCATGCTCGGCGACACGGGCGTCGCGGTGCACCCCGAGGACGAGCGCTACCGCGGCCTCGTCGGCAGGGAGGTGCGCCTGCCCCTCGTCGGGCGGCGCATTC
This sequence comes from Alphaproteobacteria bacterium, assembly GCA_024236075.1. Lineage (GTDB taxonomy): Bacteria > Pseudomonadota > Alphaproteobacteria > JACAEB01 > JACAEB01 > JACAEB01. Next base: position 60,007 of record JACKLE010000004.1, read on the forward strand.
CGATCGTCGCGGACGCCTATGCCGATCCCGAGCAGGGCTCGGGCGCGGTCAAGATCACGCCCGCGCACGACTTCAACGACTTCGAGGTCGGCCGGCGCCACGCCCTCAAGGCGATCAACGTCCTCGCGCCCGACGGCACGATGCTTCTTCAGGACAATGTGGATTTCTTCGAGGGCGCGGAGGAGGAAGCCCGCGCGACCGCCGCGACGCTCCACGGCCGCGACCGTTTCGCGGCGCGCAAGCTCGTCGTCGAGGCCATGGAGAAGCTCGGGCTCCTGCGCGAGGTCGAGCCGCACACCCATCCCGTACCGCATGGCGACCGCTCGTCGAGCGTCATCGAGCCCTATCTCACCGATCAGTGGTATGTCGACGCGAGGAAGCTCGCCGGGCCCGCCATCGAGGCGGTGGAGCGCGGCGAGACCGTCTTCGTGCCCCGCAATTGGGAGAAGACCTATTTCGACTGGATGCGCAACATCGAGCCCTGGTGCGTCTCGCGCCAGCTCTGGTGGGGCCACCAGATTCCGGCCTGGTACGCGCCCGACGGCACGGTCTTCGTCGCCCATGACGAGGCCGAGGCGCAGGCGCTCGCGCGCGCGAAATTCAAGAAGAAGGTCGCGCTCGTCCGCGACGAGGACGTGCTCGACACCTGGTTCTCGTCCGCCCTCTGGCCGTTCTCGACGCTCGGCTGGCCCGAGGAGACCGGGGAGCTCAAGCGCTTCTACAAGACCGACGTCCTCGTCACGGGCTTCGACATCATCTTCTTCTGGGTCGCGCGGATGATGATGATGGGCCTTCATTTCATGCGCGAGGTGCCCTTCCACACGGTCTACATCCACGCGCTCGTGCGCGACGAGCACGGCGCCAAGATGTCGAAGTCGAAGGGCAACATCGTCGACCCGCTCGACCTCATCGACGAGTACGGCGCCGACGCGCTGCGCTTCACGCTCGCCGCCATGGCCGCGCAGGGCCGCGACATCAAGCTCTCGCGCGCGCGCATCGAGGGCTACCGCAATTTCGGGACCAAGCTCTGGAACGCCGCGCGCTTCGCGCAGATGAACGAGTGCCTGCGCGTGCCCGCCTTCGCGCCGGGCGAGGTGCGCCTCACGCTCAGCCGCTGGATCGTCGGCGAGCTGACGAAGACGGCGGCACGCGTCGAGGAGGCGATCGCCGCCTACCGCTTCAACGAGGCGGCCGGCGCGCTCTACCATTTCGTCTGGCACGTCTTCTGCGACTGGTATCTCGAGCTCGCCAAGCCCATCCTCTCGGGCATCGAGGGCCCGGAGATGGCGGAGACGCGGGCGACGACGGCCTTCGTTCTCGACGAGTCGATAAAGCTGCTCCATCCCTTCATGCCCTTCATCACCGAGGAGCTTTGGGCGCGCCTTGCCGATCACGGCGAGCCGCGCGCGCGCCTTCTCGCGCTCAGCGACTGGCCGCGCCTGCCGACCGGCCTGCTCGACGCGGAGGCCGAGGCCGAGATGGGCTTCGTCGTGGACCTCGTCTCGGAGGTGCGCTCGGTGCGCTCGGAGATGAACGTGCCGCCGGCGGCGCGCCTGCCGCTCCTCGTGCGGGAAGCCGGCGCGGCGACGCTCGAGCGGCTTCGCCTCCACGAGGAGACGCTGAAGACGCTCTCGCGGCTCGACTGGGTCCGCATCCTGCCGGAGGGCGAATCTCCTCCGAAGGGCTCCGCGCAGATCATCCGCAACGAGGCGACCTTCTTCCTTCCGCTCGCGGACTTCATCGACGTCAAGGCGGAGACGGCGCGCCTCGCCAAGGAGCTGGCGCGGGTCGAGGGCGAGCTCGCGCGCATCGACAAGAAGCTCTCCAATCCCCAATTCCTCGAAAAGGCGCCCGAGGAGGTCATCGAGGAAAACCGCGAGCGCCGCGCGGAGGAGGCCGAGCGCGGCGGGAAGCTCAAGGACGCGCTCGCGCGCCTTGCCGGCTGACGGCCCGAGCGCTTCGCCCACAAGCTTTCCCCAGGCTTTCCCCTGCCGCCGCCACATCGGCGCCGCGGACGGGCGAGAGGGCGGACGGCGCGGCGTGATAAGCATTGGGTATAGGCGGATTGTGCGAGTCGGGCCGGTGCCGCCTGCGTCGGGAGCTTTGGAGAGGCATGGCGTTTCCGCGCTGGTTCATCGACGATGTCCTCGCGCGCACCTCGATCGTCGAGGTGGTGGGCCGGCGCGTCGCCTACGACCGGCGCAAGTCGAATCCCTCGCGGCGCGACTTCTGGGGTTGCTGCCCCTTCCACGACGAGAAGACGCCGTCCTTCCACGTGGAGGAGGCGAAGGGATTCTACCATTGCTTCGGGTGCGGAAAATCGGGGACGGCGATCACCTTCCTCGAGGAGACCGAGGGCCTGCCGCGCGACGAGGCGGTGAAGCGTCTGGCGGCCGAAGCCGGCCTCGCCCTGCCGACGGCCTCGGAGAGCCGCGCGGCGGTCGCGCGGGCGGCGGAGGGCGAGCGACTGTCCGCCGCGCTCGCCAAGGCGCAGGCGCTCTTCCTCGCCGAGCTGCAGGGAGGCTCCGGGCGCGAGGCGCGCGCCTATCTCGCGCGCCGGGGCATAGACGAGGAAACCGCGCGCACCTTCGGGATAGGCCTCGCGCCGGCGGGATGGGACACGACGAGCACGCGCCTCGCCGCGGCGGGGATTGCGCCCGAGGCGCTCGTCGCGGCCGGGCTGGCGCGGCCCAGGCGCACGGGCGGCGGCCTCGTCGACGTCTTCCGCCACCGCGTCACGATTCCGATCTGCGACCTCCACGGGCGGGTCATCGCCTTCGGCGCGCGGGCCCTCGATCCGGCCGAGAAGGCGAAATATCTGAACTCTCCGGAGACGGCGCTTTTCCACAAGGGCGAGGTTCTGTTCAACCTCCATCGCGCGGGACCCGTGGCGCGGCGCTCGGGTCGGCTCGTCGTCGTCGAGGGCTATATGGACGCGATCGCCCTCGCCCAGGGCGGGGTCGCCGAGGCCGTGGCGCCGCTCGGCACGGCGCTCACCCTCGCGCAGGCCCGCCGCCTCTTCCAGATCGCGCCCGAGGTCGTTCTGATGTTCGACGGCGACGAGGCCGGCCGCGAGGCGACGCGCCGCGCGCTGGGCGTGATCCTGCCCGATCTGCGGGCGGAGTGGACCGTGCGCGTCGCGCGCCTGCCGGACGGGCGCGATCCCGACGACCTTCTGCGCGAGGCGGGCGCGGAGGGGCTGAAGCGCGTCCTCGCCGAGGCCGAGCCGCTCGCCGAGGCGCTGTGGTCGGCGGCCGGCGCCGGCGCCGAGCTCGACGATCCGCAAGGCCGCCAGCGCTTCGAGCAGAGCCTCTTCGCGACCGCGGACCTCATCCGCGACCCGGCGCTGCGCCGCCAGTTCCGCGATGCGTTCCGCGAGCGCCTGCAAGCCCAGCGCGCCGAGCGCCGTCTTGCCGCGCGCGGGCGCGCCGCGCCCCGTCCGCCGCCCTTGAGCCCGGCAGTGAAGGCGAGCCCCCTCGCGCTGCTCGCCCGCGCCGCGCGCCGTGAGATCGGCACGAACACGCAGCGCAGCCTCGTGCTTTTTCTTATGCACCATCCCTGGCTCGCCGAGCGCCACGCCGAGGCGCTGAGCGTCGTGATCCTTCCCGATCCCCAGCTCGAGGAGCTGAAGCAGCGCATCGTGAACCTTGCCGCCGTGCAACAAAGCCTTGACAGCCAAGAGTTGAAAGGCCACCTCTTGGCGCAGGGCGCGGGGGATATCCTCAAGGGCCTCTTTGCCTCGTTGGAGGCGAGGCGCTCGATAGCGGTTCGGCCGGGCGCGACGGAAGACGAGATTGCGGCATCCTTCAGGGATCTGCTACGCCGGCCGGAACTGGCGGGAAACGCAGGCGAACCAGGTCATATTGGGCGTGGCATTGAACCGTCGAAGAGCTCCGAGGCTGGTCGTGCGGCTCACCGAATGGCGTCGGGAGTGGCGCGGATTCGCGCTGCGCAATTGTTCCGCCGCGAGCGCTGAGGGGCCGATGCACGCCTTCGGCAGGACCGCGCGGCAGCCGAATCTGGGATGAGGCGTTTCAACGCGAATGGCGGCTCCACGGGGGCCGTTTGAGATATGGCCTTTCGGCGTGGGGGGATTCCCGCCGGACGGCCGATGCCCTGATCCAGCCGTCGCCTCGAATCGGGACGGCGGCTCGCAGCAGAGAGCGCCATGGACGACGCCAACGACACGCACACCGACACCGAGACCATGACCGTCGTCGCGCCCAAGAAGGCGAAGGCGGGCGAAGGCACGCCGCAACGCGAGGAGGGCGACGGCCCGCTCCTCGACCTTTCCGATGCCGGCGTCAAGAAGATGATCAAGGCCGCGAAGGCGCGCGGCTACGTCACCTATGACGAGCTCAACCGGGTGCTGCCCTCCGATCAGGTCTCCTCGGAGCAGATCGAGGACACGATGGCGATGCTCTCCGAGATGGGCATCAACGTCATCGAGAGCGAGGAGGCCGAGCACGAGCCCGAAGGCGGCGAGGTCGAGGAGCGCGAGGAGCCGGGCACCGTCGTCGCCACGGCCAAGACCGAGGAGCTCGACCGCACCGACGACCCCGTGCGCATGTATCTGCGCGAGATGGGCTCGGTGGAGCTGCTCTCGCGCGAGGGCGAGATCGCCATCGCCAAGCGCATCGAGGCGGGCCGCGAGACAATGATCGGCGCGCTCTGCGAGAGCCCGCTGACCTTCGAGGCCATCATCGTCTGGCGCGACGAGCTCAACGACGGAAAGATCCTGCTTCGCGACATCATCGATCTCGATGCGACCTTCGCCGGCCCCGACGCCCAGCAGGGCGAGCCGGCCGCTCCGGGCGCGGAAGGCGCCGCCCCCGCCGAGGCCGAGCCTCCCGAGCCCGAAGGCGAGGAGGAGATGGAGGACGGCGAGGAGAACGCGCTCTCGCTCGCCGCGATGGAGGCCCAGCTCAAGCCGCAGGTGCTCGAGACCTTCGACACCATCGCCGATCACTACAAGAAGCTCCGCAAGCTGCAGGACGCGCTGGTCGACGCGGCGCTCAAGAACGAGAGCCTGACGAAGCAGCAGGAGATGCGCTATCGCAAGCTCAAGACCGAGATCGTCGAGGCGGTGAAGAGCCTCCGCCTCAACAATGCGCGCATCGACGCGCTCGTCGAGCAGCTCTATTCGATCAACAAGCGCCTGATGAGCCAGGAAGGCCGGCTCATCCGCCTCGCGGAAGCCCATTCCGTCGACCGGGCCGACTACCTCAAGCAATATTACGGCAACGAGCTCGATCCGGGCTGGATGCGCCGCGTCGGCCGCCTCAAGGGCAAGGGCTGGAAGGACTTCATCCACGACGAGCGCGACAAGGTGCGCGACATCCGCAACGAGATCTCGCGCGTGAGCCAGGAGACGGGCCTCCAGGTCTCCGAGTTCCGCCGCATCGTGCAGACCGTGCAGAAGGGCGAGCGCGAGGCGCGCCAGGCGAAGAAGGAGATGGTGGAAGCCAATCTCCGCCTCGTCATCTCCATCGCGAAGAAGTACACGAACCGCGGCCTCCAGTTCCTCGACCTCATCCAGGAAGGCAATATCGGCCTCATGAAGGCGGTCGATAAGTTCGAGTACAGACGAGGCTACAAATTCTCGACCTACGCCACCTGGTGGATACGGCAGGCGATCACGCGCTCGATCGCCGACCAGGCGCGCACCATCCGCATTCCCGTGCACATGATCGAGACGATCAACAAGCTGGTGCGCACGTCACGCCAGATGCTGCACGAGATCGGCCGCGAGCCGACCCCCGAGGAGCTGGCCGAGAAGCTCGGCATGCCCTTGGAGAAGGTCCGCAAGGTGATGAAGATCGCCAAGGAGCCGATCAGCCTCGAGACGCCCATCGGCGACGAGGAGGACAGCCACCTCGGCGATTTCATCGAGGACAAGAACGCCATCCTGCCCATCGACGCCGCCATCCAGTCGAACCTGCGCGAGACGACGACGCGCGTGCTCGCGTCCCTGACGCCGCGCGAGGAGCGCGTCCTCAGGATGCGCTTCGGCATCGGGATGAACACGGACCATACGCTGGAGGAGGTCGGCCAGCAGTTCTCCGTCACGCGCGAAAGAATCCGCCAGATCGAGGCGAAGGCGCTGCGCAAGCTCAAGCATCCCTCAAGGTCGAGGAAGCTGCGCAGCTTTCTGGACAATTGAGGCGGCGATGCCCGGTTCAGGAATGACGGTCGAGCTTGATCCAACGCTTGCGGAGCAAGTCCGGGAGGCGGCGGAGGCCTCGGGCCTTAGCGCCGACGCCTTCGTAAGACAGGCGCTGGCCGCCTGCCTCGCCGACTGGGACGAGGATCTGCGTCGCCTGGACGAACCGGGCGCGGACGTCGACGCGAAGGACGCCCTCGACCGCTTCGAGGCGGCCGTCGCTGAAAAGCTTCGCGCCCGCGAATGACCCGACCGGTGCGGCTGCGGCCCGCCGCCGAGCGCGATCTCGAGCGCCTTGCCGAGTTCATTGTCGAGCACGACCCGAAGGCGGCCCTGCGCGCGGTGCGTGTCCTGCGGCAGGCGATCCTATCTCTCGAGGAGTTGCCGGAGCGCGGCCGCCCTGGTCCGCGTGCGGATTTGCGAGAGCTTTTCGTTCGTTTCGGTCAGTCCCACTATGTCATTCGCTATCAGGTTCGACCCGACGCGATCGTCGTGACGCGAATCTGGCACGCCCGCGAGGTGCGCGGGTGATTGCATATACGCTGGCTCCCACGCGGGCACGGCGCTAAGCTGCCGCAAGGGCAGGTTGGGGGCGGCGATGGCGGAAGACGCGCGGCGGCGCGGCGGCGGGCTGGGGTTCATTCCGTGGCTGCTTGGGTTTGCGATCAGCACGGGCTCGATCGCGACGCTCGTTCATTACGGCATCGTGACGGAGGATCTCTCGGCGCCGATCCAGGCGCTCATCGATGCCTATCATGAAGGGATCGGGATCGTCTTCGATCCCATCGAGCCCTATGTCCGCGATGTCGCGCATTGGCTCGGGGGCCTCGTCGGCTGGGACATCCACCTCTATCCCCATTGGCGCCATGTGTTCCTCTTGTCGATGGTCCTGTTTCTGGCCGCGGCGCGGGTCTCGGGCGGCGCAGGCGATCTCCGCACGGCCGCGCTATTCGGAGGTTTCGGCGCGCTGTGCTCGCTTGCCGGGGCGCTCATCGCCGGCGCGTTGCCGCTCGGCGGCGATGCGCGCAGCGAGGCGGTGATCTTCGCCGCGCCGCTCGGGGCCATTTTGGCCGCGCTTATGCTGGCAACGGCCGTCGATGCGCTCCTGGCCGGAAGGCGGGGATACGCTGTTCTCGTCTTCGCGGTCGCTCTCGGCTTTGCCGCGTTCTTTGCCTTCTTGGCGGCTTTCGGCGCGCCTCCCTATTACAAGTCGCTCCGGGCGATGGGCGCCGCGAGCCCCGGCCTCCTCGCGCTCGGCCTCTTCGAGATCCTCCTCGCGCTCGGCTATCTGGTCGGCGGCGCGCTCCTCGCGCGCGTCCTGCTCAATGACAGTGTCCAAGTCGGCCTCGTGATGCTCTCCGGCTTCCTCGGGACGGCGCTCCTCTTCGCCGCCGACGCGGCGCTCAAGCTCGCGGCGCCTTGAGGCGGTCCGGTTCCGGCGCTAACGGTCTGCCAGCAGGTCGCCGATCGCCGACGCCACGGCCTTGCGCTCGGCGCCCGCGAGCCTCCCCGCGCGGCGCAGGATGCGCGCGGCATCGACGGTTGCAACCTTGGCGGGGCGCACGACGGAGGCGGACGGGAGGCCCGCCTCGGCAAGGTCATTGATGGCCACATCCTCCGGCCACGGCGCATTCTTCGCGCTGGTGATCATGGCGAGCCAGACAAGCCCGTGCGCCGTCTCCAGGCGCTCGTTCGAGACGACGAGCGCGGGCCGCCGCTTCTCGGCGAGGCGGTCCGCATATGGAAAGGGCACGACGACGACGTCGAAAGGGCGAAAGCGCGCCCTCCTAGAGGTCACGATAGGCCTCGGCGTCCGCCTCGCCGTTCCACTCGGTGAAGGTCGCAAAGGGGTCGTCCTCGGCCTCGCGTGTGACACGCTCGAGAAGCACGCCTTGGCGTGTCATGCGGTAACGCACGAGGTCGCCCGGCTTGAGGCCCAGATGCTCGCGCACCGCCTTCGGGATGACGGTCTGCGCCTTAGAGGTGATCTTGGATTGGACGATCTCGCTCATGAGTAAGACGTAAGACGTCTTACCGATGAAGTCAACCTACTTCGCCTCCCGCCGCCACCCCGCGACGGTAGCGACGAGCGCGAGGGCGAGGAAGGCGGCGAGCGGGAGGAGGGGAACGGATTTGGCAGAGCGCACGGTGTAGCTCCCCGTGCGCCTGAGGCCGAGCCAGCCGGTGCCCGCGGCGGCGCGGGCCTCGCCGACGCGGCGCAGGTCCGGCACGCCCCGTTTCGACAGCCATTCGATGCCGCCGCCGGTCTCGGCGGCGAGCGCCTTCATGAGCGTGTCGGTCGCGCGCACATCGTCGAATTCGGGACCGCCCGCATCTCCGAGCGCCGCGACGGCCGAAAGGGTTCCTTGCGTCGCCTTGTAGATGCCGGGCTCGTCCGCCTCGACCTCGGCCGTGAACGCGCCGGGACCTGAGGGCGCGAGCGTCACCTCGCTCGTCTTGCCGTCGGGGCCCGTCAGGGTCACGGCGGGCGCGGCGTCGCTCAAGGTCCGCCTGCTGACGGTAAGGCCGTCCGGGCCGGCGACGAGGCTCAGCGATTCCTCGTCGAGGTCGGGCTCCTTCATGAGCCAGTGGGCGAGGCGGCGCATGAGCTCGGCCTGCGGGCCGCCGCCCTCGAAGCCGCGCGCCCAGAGCCAGGCCTGGTCCGACATCAGCTCGGCGACGCGGCCCTCGCCGATGCAGGCGAGCACGAGAAGCGGCTTTCCGTCCGCCCCCGTCATGAGGGACTCGCCCGTATCGCTCTCGACCTCGACCAGGCGGAACCAGCGGCCCCAGCCCTCCTCGCCGTCGCGCGCGAGCACGGCGGTGACGGGATGGCGCCGGCCGACATCGGTGAGCGCGGGGCGGTAGCCCTTTTCGAGGATGCGGCCCGTCGGGCGCGCGGGCAGCACGCGCTCGAGCGGCGTGCGGTAGAGGCTGTCGCGGCTCGCGAAGGCGGGTCCCGCCGTGACGAGCAGCGCGCCGCCCTTCTCCACATAGCCCGCTATGTTGTCGAAGGTCGCGTAGTCGAGGACCTCGCGCAGGCGGTAGCGGTCGAAGATGATGAGGTCGAACTCGTGCAGCCGCTCGGTGAAGAGCTCTTCCTTGGGAAAATTGATAAGCGCGAGCTCGTCCTCGGGCGTGCCGTCGAACTTGTTCGGCGGGCGGAGGATCGTGAAATGCACGAGGTCGACGGCGGGGTCCGACTTGAGGAGGTTCCGCCAGGTGCGCTCGCCCTGATAGGGCTCGCCGGATACGAGCAGCACCTTGAGGCGGTCGCGCACGCCGTTCACGGTGACGATGGCGCGGTTGTTGCGCAGGGTCAGCTCGTGCGGACCCGCCTCGGCCTCGATCTCGATGATGCTGGCGCCCGGATGGGCGAGGCGGAAAAAGAGCCGCGTGCGCTCGCCGAGGCCGACGCGCCGTCCGTACACCTCCTCGCCGTCGAGGCGCGCGACGACGCGCACCGCCTCCCCGGTTCCCGCCGCGCCGGGACCCAGCTCGTCGACGCGGACCGCGACCTCGACCATGTCCCCGACGAGGCCGAAGCGGGGGGCCTCCTCGACGACGAGGCGGCGATCCTCCTCGTCCGGATTTCCCGCGAGGACCGTGTGCACGGGCGCCTCGAAGCCGAGCGCGGCCTTCGTGTCGGGCACGTCGTGGATCTCGCCGTCGGTGACGACGACGACGCCCGCGATGCGGTCGGGCGCGAGATCGGAGAGCTCGGCCGACAGGGCGGCGAAGATCTGCGTGCCGTCGGCGCCGCCGCCGACCGAGATCTCGCGCAGGTCGAGATCGTCGAAGGCGGCGAGCTTCTCGCGGAGCGCGGCGGCCGCCTTGTCGGTCTCCTCGAGACGGCCGGTCACGCGCTGCGACGGGCTGCGGTCGACGACGAGCACGGCGACGTCGTGCAGGGGCTCGCGCTCCTCGGCGATGAGCGAGGGCTCGACGAGCGCGACGGCGATGAGGAGGCTCGCCGCGAGGCGCCAGAGGGCGCCGCGTCCGCGCCGCGCGAGGCCGAGGACGGCGACGAGCGCGGCAACGCCCACGGCCGCGGCGATGAGCGGGAGCGGCAGGAGCGGCGAAAACGCGATGTCGAGGTCCATGAGCGCGCGCCTATTGGCCCAGGCGCTTCAGGATCTCGTTCACGTGCACAAGATCGCCCTTGTAGTTGCCGGTCATCGTGTACATCACGAGGTTGATGCCGAAGCGGTAGGCGAATTCGCGCTGGCGGCCGGAGCCGGGAATGACCTGCGCCATGTAGCGGCCGCGATCGTCGACCGCCCAGGCCGAGGCCCAGTCATTGTCGCCGATGAGGATGGGCGAGACGCCGTCATAGGCGGCCCCGGCGAGGCTGGTGCCCGCCTCCTCGTCCGTGGGCGGAGTCTCGATCCACAGGGTGGAGCCGTTCCAGCGGCCAGGGAAGCGCTCCGGGAAGACGTCGAGCAGGAAGAAGGTCCGCGTCAGGACGTGTCCGTCGGGCACCGGGCTCAAGGGCGGCAGGTCGAGCGGGGCGAGGATCTCGGCGAGGCGCCTGGCGCCCGGTCCCTGAAGGCGCGCGTCGCTCGCGGGGTCCTCCGTCGTGAGGCCGTGGTCGGCCGTGTCGAACAGAATCGTGCCGCCGGTCCTCAGATACCGGTCGACCTTGGCGAGGCTTTCCTGCGAAAGGTCGGGCTGCTCCGGGACGATGCGCCAGTAGAGGAAGGGATAGAGCGCGAGGTCGTCCCGCGCGAGGTCGATGGCGACGGGCGGAAAGGGCTCGATGGCCGTCCGCCTGGCGAGATCGCCGCTGAGGCCCTTGAGGCCGGCTTCCGAGATCGCGTCGTTCTCGCGCAGGCCCGTCGCGACGTAGGCGAGGCGGATCTCGAGGCTCGCCTCGAGCGCCTTGACCTCGTTCGCGCCCGCATCCGCCGCGCACGCCTCGGGCGCGGCGAGGGCCGCGAGGACGAGGGTGAGAAGGGGTGCCGCGCGGCGCAGCGATCCGACGAGCCGGCCCGATAGGGCGAGCGCTATGAGCCCGTCGAGCGCGAGGAGGAGAAGCGCGGCGAGGAGGAGGTCCTGGGCCAGCGGCTCGGCCGGCGCGCTTTCGGGCGCGAGGCGGGCCGCGCCCGAGGGAAGGTCCTCGATCGCTCCGAGATCGGCGAGGCCCGGAGCGAGATTGAGGGCGCGCGGCGAGCCCGCCGGGCCGTAGAGCCCGGGCGGATGCTCCGGCCCCGGACGGGTTTCGTCCAGCCGGTCGGCGACGATGGGAAGCGCGCCCGGAAAGGCGCCCTGCAGGCGGCCGAACGCGTCGAGCGTCAGGCGCGGCGCGAGGGTCTGACCGCCGCGCTCCGGGAGCGCCATTGCCGGCGAGGGCGCGGCCCTGGGCGAGACCGTGCCGGGAGCGAGCGCGACGAGGCGGTCGAGCATGCCCACGAAGAGGCCGGAGAGCGGCAGGTTCGACCAGCCGGGCGTCGCCGCGACATGGAAGAGGACGAGAAGGCCGTGGCCTTCGCGCCGCGCGGTGACGAGCGGCGTGCCGTCGGCGAGCCGGGCCCAGGTCTCGACGCCGATCTCGCCCACCGGATCGGCGAGCACCTGGCGCACCACGCGTATGTCCTCGGCGATCCTGAGTCCCGCGAAGGGGCTCGCCGCGTCGAACGGCTGGAGCGCCTGAGGCTCGGACCAGTCGAGGGCGCCGCCTATGGCGCGCCCGCCGCGCCTCAGCGGGGCCGGAACGAGATCGTCCTCGCCCTGAGCGAGCTTGGGCCCCGCGAAGCGCACGAGAACGCCGCCCGCGGAAATATAGGCCGTCAGCGCCTCGCGCGTTTCGGGAAGTAGCGCGACGCGGTCCTCGAGGAAGAGCAATGCCGGCGGGTCCTTCAGTAGCGCGTCGATGGGAGCGACGCGCAGCGCGGCGGCGTCCGCGAGCGCCTCGGAGAGGTAGTGCACGGCAGAGAGAAGCGGCTGGCCCGACGCCGCCGAATTGCCGAAATCGGCGATGCCCACGCGCTTCAGCCGGCTCGTCTCGTCGATCAGCGCGACGGCGCCGGCGCTCGCCCGGCCGTCGATCCGTACCGAGACGACACGCGCCTGCGCGTCGACGGGCACGACGATCGAGACGCTCTGCTCCCGCTCGCCGCGCGCGAAGGTGACCGAGGCGGAGCCGACGATTTCGCCGCCCGGGCCGACCGCGCTGACGCCCAGGCGCTCGTCCGTCCGGTCCTGCGACCGGCGGACGGCGAGGTCCACGGTCCCGGGCTCGAGCCGCGCGCGGCCGAGGCCGACGGGGCTCGCGGCCGCCTCGGGCAGATAGACCGAGAGGGGGCCGAGCCCGCTCAGGGCGCGGCCGAAGGCGGCGGCGCCCGCGGCGTCGAGCCCGTCGGAGATCCAGAGCACCGCGCCCGCCTTGCCGCCGGGAGGCTTCAGCGCGCCGACTGCCGCGAGGGCCGCGGTGCGGTTCGTTCCCCAGGGCTTCGGCTCCAGCGCGGCGAGCGCGCGCTCGGCCTCGCGGGCCGGCAGGAAGCGCGCCTCGGGCGCGCCCTTGGCGGCGGCCGTGAGCAGCACCGCGACGGGCTCGCCGGCCCGCGCGGCCCGGCGCACGGCGGCGCGGGCGAGCTCGAGCCGCGCCTGCCAGCCCTGCGCGGCCGCCCAGCCGTCGTCGATGGCGAGGACGAGCGGGCCCGAAAGCGGCGCCTCGGCGCGGGGATTGAGGATGGGGCCGGCCGCAGCGACGATGAGGAGCCCCGCGATCGCCATGCGGAGCAGCAGCAGCCACCACGGCGTGCGCTCCGGCGTCTCGTCCTCGCTGCGGGTTCCCAGAATGAGGCGCACGAACGGAAAGGCGATGCGGCGCGGCGCGGGCGGCGAGACGCGCAGAAGCCACCACAGGACCGGCAGCCCGACGAGGGCCACGAGGAACCATGGGCTTGCGAAGCCGATCGCCGGGACGAGGGGCAGCGTCGGAGCCTCCTAGGGCGCGGGCCAGCGATGAGGCCCAGTGTGGGACGCGGGCAGGGCTGCGGCAAGCGCCATCATCAGCCGCTCGGGCCGCTCGTCCGTGCGGTGATGAAGGAAGGTGACGTCCGCCTTGCGCGCGAGGTCGCGAATGGCGTGGCGATGGGCCTCGAGGCGCTGCGCGTAGGCCGCCTTCACCGCCTCCGCGCGGCCGAGCAGCAGGCGCTCCTCGCGGGCGAGCCCGACGAGCTCGGTGCGGCCGGCGAAGGGCCAGCTTTCCTCGGCCGGGTCGAGGACCTGCACGAGGTGGGCCCGCGCGCCCGCGGTTCCGATCGCGTCGACGAGCCCGGCGATCTCCCGCGCCTCGTAGAGGAAGTCGGAAAAGAGCACGACGCAGGCGGCGTGCGGCAGGTCGGCGAGGCGCGGAAGCCCCGGCGGCGCGCCGGACCCGCTCGCGAGACGCTCGGCCATGGCCTGCACGCCGACCCGGCCGGTGCCGCCGGCGCCGTGAACGCCCACGAGCCCGATCCGCTCGCCGCCGCGCACGAGGAGGAAGGCGACGGCGAGAGCGCATAGCCGCGCCCGCGCCGCCTTGGTCGGGACGCCGGGGCTCGAGCGATAGCTCATGGAGGGGCTCTCGTCGGGCCAGACGAGAACGGTCTGCTGCGCCTCCCATTCCTGCTCGCGCACATAGAGGCTGTCCGTGGCGGCCGACTGGCGCCAGTCGACGTCCGTGAGGCCGTCGCCCTCGTCGAACGGGCGGAACTGCCAGAAGGTCTCGCCGACGCCGGCCCGCCGGCGCCCGTGAAAGCCGAGCGCGACGGTCGCGGCGATGCGTTCGGCGGCGGCGGTGAGCGGCGCCACCCCCGCGCCCGCCGCCTCGGCCTCGGCGAGCAGCTCGGCCGAGCTTCCGGCCGGCCGCGCCGCGCGCCTCAGCCCGTCGAGCGCATCGGAAAGGCTCATGGCCTCACCCGATCTTCTTGGTCAGCATGGCGATGAGGCTCGCGAGGGTGAGGCCGTCCGCGCGCGCGGCATAGGAGAGCGCCATGCGATGGCGCAGCACGGGCGCGGCGAGCGCCTTCACGTCGTCGATGGAAGGCGAGAGGCGCCCGTCGAGCAGCGCGCGGGCCCGCACGGCCAGCGTCAGGGCCTGGCTCGCGCGGGGGCCGGGCCCCCAGGCGACGTAGCGCTCAACCTCGGGCAGGGCAGCGGTCGCGGGCCGCGCGCCGCGCGTGAGCGAGAGGATGGCCTCGAGAACGCTCTCGCCCACGGGCAGGAGGCGCACCAGACGCTGGGCGCGCAGAAGCTCGGAGGCCTCGGTGACCGGCTCGGCCTTCACGTCCTCGGCGCCCGTGGTCGCGAGAAGGATCTGCCGCTCGGCCTCGGCGCTCGGATAGTCGATGTCGATCTCGAGGAGGAAACGGTCGAGCTGCGCCTCGGGGAGGGGATAGGTGCCTTCCTGCTCGATGGGGTTCTGCGTCGCGAGCACGTGGAAGGGGACGGGCACGTCGTAGCGCTGGCCGGCGATCGAGACCTGCCGCTCCTGCATGGCCTGAAGGAGCGCGCTCTGCGTGCGCGGGCTCGCCCGGTTGATCTCGTCGGCCATCAGGAGCTGGCAGAAGACGGGCCCCTTGAGGAAGCGGAAGGCGCGCCGGCCTTCCGCGCTGCCCTCGAGGATCTCCGAGCCCAATATGTCCTTGGGCATGAGGTCCGGCGTGAACTGGATGCGCCGCGTGTCGAGGCCCAGCACGACGGCGAGGGTCTCGACGAGGCGGGTCTTCGCGAGGCCCGGCACCCCGACGAGGAGCCCGTGCCCGCCGGCGATAAGCGTGACGAGCGTCTCCTCGACGACCCGCTCCTGGCCGAAAATGACGCGGCCCACGGCGGCGCGGATGCGTCCCAGCCGCGCCACGATGGCGTCGACCTCCTCCAGGACCGCGGCATCGCCCCGGTCGACCCGCCCGCCTTCCCGCGTCGTCGTCATTGGCCTATCGTCCTTCATTGAGCGCGCCCCCCAGTCTCAGAGCCAAGTGGTCAAGATTATGGCCTCGGAGCGACCATCGAGCACCGCCGCCCCGCGCGGGGCGGACCTCCTGCGCGGCCTCACCGAGGCCGTGCCGGCGGGCAGGAAGCGCGGCCCCGCCCCCGTGCATCTCTGGAATCCGCCCCATTGCGGCGCCATCGACATGACGATCCGCGCCGACGGGTCCTGGCATTACATGGGCACGCCCATCGGCCGGGCGAGTCTCGTGCGCCTATTTTCCACGATTCTGCGGCGCGAGCCGGACGGGTCCTATGCCCTCGTCACCCCCGTGGAGAAGGTGGAGATCGCGGTCGAGGACGCCCCGTTCCTCGCCGTGCTGCTCGACTCGGAGGGCGAGGGGGCGGAGCGGCGCCTCCTCTTCACGACGAATGTAGGCGACGAGGTCGAGGCCGGCGAGGAGCACCCGCTGCGCGCGACGAGCGACCCGCGCACCGGCGAGCCCGCGATCTACGTCCATGTGCGCGGCGGCCTCGAGGCGCGCCTCAACCGGCCCGTCTACTACCAGCTCGTCGCGCTCGGCGAGGAGCGCCGGACCTCAAAGGGTCGCGAGTTCGGCGTCGTCAGCGGCGGGCGCTTCTTCGCGCTCGGTCCCGTGACGTGGGCGTAGGGGCCGGAGGCGCCGGGCGGCGCCCCCGGCCGCATCGTCAGACCCCGCTCACCATGTAGAAGCGCTCCTGGTGGAAGATCGGCAGGGCGTAGGGGTAGTAGCGCTGCACGCGCCCGATGAAGCGCGTGGGCGTCGCCGGGTCCGGGTCCCACGCGAAATCGGAGCTGATCCAGCGCGAGCCCGTGTCGGCGTTGAAGTCCGTGAGCTGAACCGTGCCGCCCGTCGTCCAGTTCGAGGCGTCGGCGTTCATCTTCCAGAACTCCGACTGGACGAGGAGCGTCGAGGTGTTCCAGGCGAGCTCGCGCACGCCCAGCGGCGCCGTGCCCTGGCGGCCCTTGGACGACATCCAGACGATCGCCCCGTCGCCCTGGCGGGCGATGGCGTGCTCGTCCCAGCCCACGATCGTCGCGCCGGACTGGTTCTTGGTGTAGTCCCAGCTGTCGGGGATCTGGTTGACGGGCGTGCCGAAGGAGATCGCACCCGTCGACGCGTCGTAGCTCGTGGGCACGCGGTAGATGTCGTAGTCGAGCGATCCCGAATTGTTCGAGCCGCGCGTGAAGTAAAACGTCCCGTCGTCCGGCGAGAAGGCGTGCGTCTCGTAGAAGTAGTCCGTCGACGGAAACGGATCGAGATCGACGATGGAGCCGAGCGCGCCGGTCGTCGTGTTCACCGTGCGGGCCTTGATCGTCCACTTGCCGCCCTGCGGCGGATAGGGGCCCGAGCCGTCGCTCACGCGCTCCGCCCAGAGGACCGTGTAGACGTTCGCGCTGCCGTGCTTGGAATGCGACCAGTGCGGATGCAGGACGCCCTGCGGATCGCCGCTCGCCGGGTAGGTGATGCCCGAGGTCAGCTTCGTCACCGTGTAGGGCGAGGACGTCATGACGATATAGACGTCGTTGAACGTGCCGATGCCGGGCTCGCACACATTGTTGTAGAGCGAGGGCACGGACGGAATTTGGGCCTGGAAGGCGATGTACTTGCCGTCCGGGCTCCAGGCCGGATTGCCCACATGCTTGGTGAGCGTCGCGCCGAGGCCGGTGGCGCCGGGCGCGGTGCCGACGCCTTTCACTGCGGTCGGGCTCGTGAGGTCGAAATTCGAGCCCGAGCCCGAGAGCGTCGCGGTCTCCATCTTGTAGTAGGTGCCGATGTTCTGCCCATAGGCGACGGCGCCGTAGCCCGAGGGCACGTTCGCCGCCTTCTGCCAGTCGATGCGGCCCGCATTGTTGAAGGCCGCGCCCGCGCGCTTCAGCGGATTGCTGACGCTCGCGGCCTGCGCGCTTCCCGGCAGGGCGAGGAGCGCCGCGCCGCCGAGTCCCGCCTGCATCATATGACGCCGGCTGAAGAAGATGCTCATGTTTCCTCCGTTGCTTTTGTGTTGTGTCGATCGGCGATCTGCGGAGCCTTGCGCCCCGCGATCCGTCGCGCCCTCAACGATTGCCGGAGAGGGCTCTCCCGTTTGCTTCTTGTCGACAGGCGAACGTGCCGGCGCGGCGATGGAGCCGCGTCGGTATGTTTCTATACGGATGGAAAAATTTTCGAGTCAACGGAAAAGGCGGCGGAAACGATAGATATACGGAGTATTGAATTCGGAACGCAGACCTGGTTGCGGAAGGAGCGGCCCGGAGGCGCCTCGCGGCGCCTCCGGGCGCGGTGCGGTCAGACGCCGCTCACCATGTAGAAGCGCTCCTGGCGGAAGATCGGCAGGGCGGCGGGGTAGAGCCGCTTCACGAGGCCGATGAAGCGCGTGGGCGTCGACATGTCCGGATCCCAGGCGAGGTCGGCGCAGATCCAGCGCGAGCCCGTGTCGCTGTTGAAGTCCGTGAGCTGAGCGGTGCCGCCGCTCGTCCAGTTGGACGCGTCGCCGTTCATGCGCCAGAACTCGGTCTGCACGATCGAGTTGTTGGTGTTCCAGGTGAGCTCCCGCACGCCCAGGGGAGACGTGCCCTGGCGGCCCTTCGAGGAAACCCAGACGGCCTTGCCGTCGCCGGCGCGCGCGATGGCGTGCTCGTCCCAGCCTACGATGGTCGAACCGGACTGGTTCTTGGTGTAGTCCCAGCTGTCGGGGATGAGCTTGACCGGAGTGCCGAGCGAGATCTGGCCCGTGGTCGAATTATACGTGCAAGGAGCACGATAGATGTCGTAGTCGATGGCGCCGCTGTTGTTTTCCCCGCGCGTGAAGTAGAAGTAGTCGTCGCCGGGCGAGAAGCTGTGCGTCTCGTAGAAATATTCGGTACCCGAATAAGGATCGAGGTCCACCACGCTTCCGACGGCGCCGGTCGTCGTGTTCACGGTGCAGGCCTTGATGGTCCACTTGCCGCCCGGAGGGGGGAAGGAGCCCGAGCCCGCATCGACGCGCTCGGCCCAGATGAGCGTGGTGACGCCGGCCGACCCGTGAGCCGCGTGCGAGAAGTGCGGATGCAGCACGCCCTTGGCGTCGCCGGAGGGGGGCCAGGTGATCCCGGTCGTCACCTTGGTCAGCGTGTAGGGCGAGGCCGTCTTCACGATGTAGACATCGTTGAGGAGGCCCTGCCCGGGCGCGCAGTAATTGTCGTAGCCCGCGCCGACGCTGCCCGGAATCTGCGCCTGCAGGGCGAGGTAGTTGCCGTCCGGGCTCCAGGCCGGATTGCCGACATGGCCCGTGAGCGAGGAGAGGCCCGGAACGGCGGTCGGGCTCGTCAGGTTGAAGTTCGCGCCCGAGCCCGAGAGGCCTGCGGTCTCGAGCTTGAAATATCCGCTGGAGTCCTGGTCGTAGGCAACCGCGCCGTAGCCGGACGGCACGTTCGCCGCCTTCTGCCAGTCGAGGCGGCCGGCATTGTTGAAGGTCGATCCGCTGCGCTTCAGCGGGTTCGATGTGGTCGCCGCGTTCGCGGCCGTCGGCAGCGCGAGGAGCGCCGCCGCAGCCGCGCCCGTCTGCATGATCCGCCTGCGGTCGATTACGATGGAATTCATTCGTTCCTCCATTGTTGTTGGTTTGTGGCTGTCGGCGTGTCGTCGGCGCCGCACGGCGGAACGCCCGCTCGGCGCTTATTGGCCCCTTGACGCCAAGGGGCGGCGTCAGGGCGGCCGATGGCGGCCGCTCCTTGCCGGTCCGGCGGGCCGCTGGCCCGTCGAATTTCGGATGAAGCTCAAGCGGCCGCGAAGGCCGCTGCGTCGTGCGCGGCGAAGAGGGCGGGGGCGTCGACTGCCGAGCCCGGGGTCCCCTTCCTGACGGTCATGGGCGCTTCCTTTTCGTTTCGGGTTCTTGCTTCGATCGCCGGAACGGCCGCGCGGCCCGTCCCGCATTCGCGAGACCTTCCTCACCGTTCGGACCTGCGGGCGATTTTCGGAAACAGCGCTTCAGCTCCCGCCGAGCGGCCAAATGGCCTCGGCAGGCGGTGGCTTCTTCCTCCTTCCCTCGGCTGCCGGTTGCATGGACCGGTCGAGCTCGCGTCGGATCGACGGCGGAAGTGAATGCCTGTTTGTCGTCATAGTCAAGAATATGATCTAGGCGTCACTATCGAATCCGGCGCTTCCGCCGGGCAACGAGCCATAAAAGGCAATAAAAACAGATTGGTACGAAATTCCCTCAGTACACGTTGTGCGCGCTATGAAGTTGACGAAACGTCACGAATTTGTTGAACGTATAATTTCACGGCGAATTTGTCGCTGCGCCGCCGCAGTGGTTTTCGTCCATGGGCGTTGAAATCCGGTCCTGCGTCGCGTCCTATGTACGCTTGTCATTTTTGGAGTCGTCCATGGCCGAGCCTGAGAGATTGATGCGTCTTGTGCCCCGTCAGGAGCGATCGAAGGCAACTTTTCGCTCGCTGATGCGTGTGGCGCGGGAGGCCTGGGAAGAGCACGGCGTCGACGGCATCTCGGTGGAAGAGATTTGCGCGCGGGCGGGCGTCTCGCGCGGCACGTTCTATTCTTATTTCTACAAGAAAGAGCACCTCGTTGTCTTCCTGCTGTTTTACGGAATCTCGATCCGCTGGGACGACATCGAGGCGTTGCTTGCCTCCGACCGGCCCACGCTAGCGCTCTGCGTCGAGGTGGTGGGGCTCATCGCCGCCAAGCTGCGCGGCTTTCCCAAGCCCATCGTCCTGCGCGGCGTCGAGGAATGCTTCTCCCAATACGGCGAGATGAAGGAGCGCTACGGGGTCGCGCGCGCGCTCAGCACCTATTTCGAGCCGATCTTCGAGCGCGGCATCGAGCGCGGCGAGGTTTCCCCGACCTGGGAAGGGCGGCTGCTCTCCCAGGCGATGAGCTGGATGACGTTGCAGGGCATGTTCCTGTGGGCGAACGGCTCCCTGCCCGACGGCGAGCTGGAGCGCAATCTGCGCCACCGCACCAATCTCATCGTCGCGGGCGCCCTTGCGGAGCGCGCGGTCGACTGAGGCGCGCCGCCGCTCTTGCCAAGGCCGAGCCTCTGGCGCAGGTAGAGGCAATGTCCGATCTGAAAAACTGGCTGGCCGGGCGCCTCGAGCAGAGCTTCGGGCCGAGCATACTGGGCTGGGATCGCCTCGCGGGCGGCGCGGCGCGCGAGCTGCGCGACGCGGCCGTCCTCGTGCCGATCATCGACCGGGCGCCGCCTACCGTGCTGCTGACCGAGCGCGCCGCGCATCTGCCGTCCCATGGCGGCCAGATCGGCTTTCCGGGCGGGCGGCTCGGCGCGGGCGATGCCGGGCACCTCGCCGCCGCCCTGCGCGAGAGCGAGGAGGAGGTGGGGCTCGACCCGCGGAGCGTCGCGATCGTGGGCGTTCTCGACCGGATCGCGACGGGCACGGGCTTTCTCATCCATCCCTTCGTCGGGGTGATCGCGGCCGATCCGGTGCTCGCGCTCGACGCGAGCGAGGTCGCCGATGCCTTCGAGGTGCCGCTCGCCTTCCTCATGGACCCCGCGAACCATCAGACCCGCAAGGGCTATCCCGGCGCGCCCGATCGCGAGTTCTACGCCATGCCGTTCGAGAAGCGCTTCATCTGGGGCGCGACCGCCGCCATCCTGAAAAATCTCTCCGACCGCGTCGGAATTCCCGCGACGGCCGTTCCGGAGGCGGGGCCTTGATCCGCCATTACCTGCCCGTCCTCGTCGCGCTGGCGCCCGTGGTGCTCTACGGGCTCTTCGTCTGGCTGCGCGGCGATCGTCCGGAGGCGCCGCATGCGCGACGCGTCGGGCTCCTCGCCGGCATATTGGGCCTGGTCGCCGCGATCGCGCTCGTCGCGTGGGCCGGGCTTTCGATGGCCGAGCTGCCGCCCGGCCTGCTGCCGGCCGGGAAGGGCGGGGCGCCGTGAGCGTTCCCGCCCGCATCGAGGCGGCCTTCCTCGCCGAGCCGCAGACGGGCGCCGTTCTCGCCGCGCTCGGGGACGGCGAGGCCGCGCGCTTCGTGGGCGGATGCGTGCGCAACGCGCTGCTCGGGCTTCCCGTCAGCGACATCGACATCGCGACGCCGCTCGAGCCGACGCAGGTCATCGCGCGCCTGTCGGATGCCGCGATCAAGGCCGTGGCCACCGGGCTCGATCACGGCACGGTGACCGCCATCGTCGACGGCAGGCCCTTCGAGATCACCTCGCTGCGCAAGGACGTCGAGACCGACGGGCGCCACGCGACCGTCGCCTTCACGCGCGACTGGGCCGAGGACGCGGCGCGGCGCGACTTCACGATGAACGCTCTTTACGCGGACGGCACGGGCCGCGTCTTCGATCCGACGGGCGAGGGCCTCGCCGACCTCGCCGCCCGTCGCGTGCGCTTCATCGGGGACGCTCGCGCGCGCATCCGCGAGGATTTCCTGCGCATCCTGCGCTTCTTCCGCTTCCACGCCTTCTACGGGCGCGGAGAGCTCGATGCCGAGGGGCTCGCCGCCGCGACCGCCGAGCGCGACGGCCTGAGGTCCCTCTCGGCCGAGCGCGTGCAGAAGGAGCTTTTGCGCCTGCTCGAGGCGGAGGACCCCGTGCCGGCGCTCGCCGCAATGGCGCAGGCCGGCATCCTCGCGGCTCTCGACTTTCCGCCCGTCGATCTCGTCCGCCTCGCGCGCCTCGTCGCCATCGAGCGCGAGGAGCACTATGCGGGCGATGCGGTGCGCCGCTTCGCCGCGCTCGTCGAGGCCGGCGAGGCGGGCGCGCGCAACCTCGCCCAGCGGCTGCGCTTCTCGAACGAGGCGCGCGAGCGCCTCGCCGCCATGAAGAGCGCCGAGGGGCGCTTCGTGCCCTGGGCCTCGGGGCGCGAGGTGCGCCGCCTCGTCTACCGGCTCGGCACGGCGGCCTTCCGCGAGCGCGCGCTCCTCGCCTGGGCGGGCGACGGGAAGGCGACGAACGCCGCGCAATGGCGCGCGCTCATCGCGATCGGTGCGAGCTGGGTCGCGCCCATCCTTCCCCTCTCCGGGGCCGACGTGATGGCGGCGGGCGTGCCCCAGGGCCCCGCGGTCGGCCGTGTGCTGACGGAGGTCGAGGAGTGGTGGATCGACAACGACTTCCCGCCCGACCGCTTCGCCCTCGTCGAGCGCATGAAGGCGGTGGTGCGGGGGATGGCGTTTTAGCGCCGTGCAGCCGATGTTGGCCGCTCGTGCCAATTGAGATGGGCTCGCGCGCCCCTTCGCATGACGAATCCAAGTCCAAATCCGACGACCACAAGGCCGATCAGAGCGCCAGGATCTAGCGCTGCGTCGAGAAGCGTCCGTCCATTTTCGAAGTAACGCTGAGGAAAAGTTACTATGTAAATAGGTCCAGCGATGCGCAAGAGACCTTCAAAGCCCGCCTGCCAAAAGCTGCAGTCGGCCAGCCAGCGCTCGAAATATCGCGGCCAGTTTGCCTCTTCCGGGCGTCGACCCGCACGAAGGAGCTGTCGGTGCTCCCAACCCAAGGCGCTCATCGGAGCGCCGACGAGCAGGATCGTTGTGCCGAACCACAAAAGCCACTGAAACGATAGGCGCTCGTCACCGGTCTCGCCGTTCGGAAAGAAGAACGGATGGGTGAAAATGAGCGCGGCGGCTAGGCACAGCACAAAGACATAGCTGTAGATCAAGCCGCTAGGCGGTTGAGTGGAAGCGTCACGAGGCAGAGCACTCATCTCGTTTTCTCAAGCGCTACGAGAAGGTTCGCGCGGCAACCTATCACATCTGGCGCGGCCGGACCTCCGTGACGTGGCCCATCTTGCGGCCCGTGGCCATCTCCTCCTTGCCGTAGAGGTGGAGGCGCGCGCCCTCGCGGGCGGCGAGCGCGCGCCATTCGGCGGCCTCCGCCCCGAGGAGATTGCGCATCACGACGTCGCCGGTGCGCCGCGTCGAGCCGAGGGGCCAGCCGAGCACGGCGCGCACATGGTTCTCGAACTGGCTCGTCTCGGCGGCGTCGATCGTCCAGTGCCCGGAATTATGGACGCGCGGCGCGATCTCGTTGACGAGCACGTCGCCCTCGGCCGTGATGAAGAGCTCGACCGTCAGCGTGCCGACGAAGCCGAGCGCGTCGGCGATCCTGAAGGCGGCTGCGCGCGCGGCTTCCTCCGTCGTTCGCGAGAGGCCGGAGGGCACGACGCTCTCGCGCAGAATGCCGCCGGCATGGAGGTTGCGCGCGACGTCGTAGGCGACGTGCGCGCCGTCCCATCCCCGGCAGACGATGACGGAGGCCTCGGCGACGAACGGGACGAAGGCCTCGAGGATCGCCGGCGCCTCGCCGATGGCGGCGAAGGCGGCGTGGCCGCTCTCCGCGCTCTTGATCCGGGCCTGGCCCTTGCCGTCATAGCCGAGGCGCCGCGTCTTGAGGATCGCGGGCAGGCCGAGCCTCTTCAGCGCGCCGTCGAGATCGGCCGTCGTCGACACCGGCGCGAAGAGGGCGGTCTGAAGGCTGAGCCCGTTGACGAAGGATTTTTCCGCGACGCGGTCCTGCGCGACGGCGAGCGCGTCGGCGGACGGCGCGAAGCGCGTGCGGGGCTCGAGGAAGGCGGCGGTCTCCACCGGCACGTTCTCGAACTCGATCGTCACGGCGTCGACCTGCTCGGCGAAGCGCGCGAGCGCGTCCTCGTCCGTGTACGGCGCGCGCGTCGCGGCGGCCGCGACGTCGCAGGCAGGCGCCTCGCCCTCCGGCGCGAAGACGTGGCATTTGACGCCGAGGCGCGCGGCGGCGAGCGCGATCATGCGCCCGAGCTGGCCGCCGCCGAGAATGCCGAGACGCGCGCCCGGACCGAGCGGCCCCATCTCAGGCGCCATCGCCTTCACCGGGCGCGAGCGGCACCTCCGCGGTCTTGCGCGCGCGCCAGGCGGCGATCCGCTCGCCGAGCGCCGCGTCGGACAGCGCGAGGATCTGCGCGGCGAGGAGGCCGGCATTCTTCGCGCCCGCCTCGCCGATCGCGAGCGTGCCGACCGGAATGCCGCCGGGCATCTGGACGATGGAGAGGAGGCTGTCGAGGCCCGAAAGCGCCTTGCCGGGGACGGGCACGCCGAGCACCGGCAGATGCGTCAGCGAGGCGATCATGCCGGGAAGGTGCGCGGCGCCTCCCGCGCCGGCGATCACCACCTTGAAGCCCTCGTCGGCCGCGCCCCGCGCGAAGGCGTAGAGGCGCTCGGGCGTGCGGTGGGCCGAGACGATGCGCGCCTCGTGCGGCACGTCGAGCTCGGCGAGAATCTCGGCCGCCGCCGCAAGAATCGGCCAGTCGGTGCGCGAGCCCATGACGATGGCGACGAGAGGAGACGGGGCCTTGGTCGTGCGGCTCATGCGGGGCTCGCGTGCGCGCCCCCAGGCGGCGCGGGCCGCGGGGGCCGAGGGAAGGGCGGGAGTATAGGCGCGCGCCGAATGCTGGCAAGCCGAGGGCCCCCGCGCCCTCGCACAGCCTATTCACAACTTGTTAACGGGGAGGTGCGGCATCGTGGGGCGTCGCGCGCCGGCGGCCTTGGCGGGCGCGCGGTCCTCGCCCATGATAGGGAGTGGGAACCGGACCGGCGGACGAGACTTTGCCGCCGGATTTGTGCCTCGGGGCCGTGTCGCCGGGGGCCCGTTCCGGCCGAACGACGGGACGCGAGTGAGCGAGCGATGAAGATCAGCGATCGGTCCCCCACGCGGGCCTATGGCGCCGGGGCAGCGGCGGGCGCGCGCGGGAGCGCGGCCGCGCGGACCGGCGAGTCGGGACCGGCGCGCGGCGCCGGCGACAGCGTCGAGATCGCCGGCATTCCCGCCGCGGAGCTCACGCCCAAGGTGCAGGAGGCGCTCCAGAGCCTCATGGCCGAGGTCGAGCGCCTCAGAGGGGAGCTCGAGCGCACCCAGGCGCGGCTCTCCGAGCTCGAGAACATCGCCGATCAGGACGGGCTGCTGCCCATCCTCAACCGGCGCGCCTTCGTGCGCGAGCTCTCGCGCATCATGTCCTTCGCCGAGCGCTACCACGTGCAGGCGAGCATGATCTATTTCGATCTCGACAAGTTCAAGGAGATCAACGACGTACACGGCCATTCGGCGGGCGACGAGGCCCTGCGCGCGATCTCGGACCTCCTCGTGCGCAACACGCGCGAATCGGACGTCGTCGGACGGCTCGGGGGCGACGAGTTCGGCGTCATCCTGGCGAGCGCGACGCTCGAGCAGGCGAACGCCAAGGCCGCGAGCCTCACGCGGCTCATCTCCGAGACCACGATTCGTTGGGAGGACGAGCGCTTCCGCCTGACGGCCGCGCACGGGGTCTACACGTTCGAGCCAGGACAGAACGCCGCCCAGGCCATCGCCGAGGCCGACGCCGCCATGTATCTCTCCAAGAAGAGCCGGGGCGGGGCGAAATAGGAAGCCTCGGCCCGACCTGTCGCATCGCCGCCGCAGCCCGGACTCCCTCTCCCTCGGGAAAGGGACGTGTGCGGCACCGCCGCTTGAGCGATCTCGACGGCCGGCTGCCGCGCCGCGCGGGCGCGAATCGAGGGCGCCCCCGGGCAGGAAGAGCGGGCGCCGCATTCCTCAGAACGCGGCGCTGACGAGGCTCACCAGGCGATGGCAGGCTTCGGCGTTGGTGCCGTCGAGGCCGAGCGCGCGAGCATAGACCGCGAGGCTTGCCCGCGCGCGGGCGCGCAGGGCCTCCACGCCGTCGGCGCGGCGGACGGGAGTCCCGAGCCGGCGAAGGGCGAGGCCCTCGAGCAGCGTCTGCTCCAGCCGCTCGGCGTCGAGCTCGGCCTCGAGGATCTTCTCCCGCAGGCGCCGGCGCTGGGCGTCGTCGACGACGCCCGCGAGGGTCTTCACCTGACGGCGTGCCGCGCGCAGTGGTCTCGTCAGGCCGTCCGCGACCGGCGCGAGGAGCGCTTCCGCCTCGCGGAGAAGCTCGGGCGTCAACGGCGCCTCGTGGTGGGCCGCCGTCCAGCAGCACCAGAGGAGGAGATTGACGTCCGCCCCGATATTGTCCTGGAGCGCGAGGCAGTGGTCGGCCACCGCCGGGCGGAGATAGACGGAAACGGACCAGGCCCAGAACGAGGCCGGCGCCTCGCCCGCGCCTTGGGTCGGGACGGGAGACTCCATCGGCAGGCTCAAGGCGTCCTCCTGGCCGGACGCCGGCGCGGGCCGTCCTCGCTCCAGCGCCGGAGCGCGGGCGCGTCGATCCCCAGGAGGTCGAGCGTGCGCGCGCAGGTCTGCGCGACGAGGTCGTCGATCGAGGCGGGCGCGGCATAGAAGGCGGGCACGGGCGGCGCAATGATCGCGCCGAGCCGCGCGAGCTTGAGCATGGTCTCCAGATGGCCGGCATGGAGCGGCGTCTCGCGCACGAGGAGCACGAGCGGGCGGCGCTCCTTGAGCGCCACGTCGGCGGCGCGAGTGAGGAGGCTCGTCGTGACGCCGGTCGCGATCTCCGACATCGTCCGTACGGAGCACGGCGCGACGATCATGCCGCGGGTGCGGAAGCTGCCGGAGGCGATCGAGGCGCCCACATCGTCGACGCGGTGGTGCACGTCGGCGCGAGCGACGAGGTCGGAGAGCTTGAGGCGCGTCTCGTAGGCGAGGGTGAGCTCAGCCGCCTTGCTCACGACGAGATGCGTCTCGAGCCCCGCCTCGCGCAGCATGTCGAGAATGCCAACGCCGTAGACGATGCCCGACGCGCCGGTCACGCCGACGACGACGCGCTCGCGGGACGGTTGCTGTCTTGCCCGGGCTTTCGCCATGGGACCTCCAGGGGCGCCTGCGCGGGCCCGAGATGACGCGAGCGCGGTGAACCAAAGCTTAACCGCCTCCCGCGGGGCTCACCATGCCGGCGCGCCCCGTGCGCAAGCCTGCCGCCATATTGCGCGAAATTTCGTTGAATTCTCCTGACAAGCGCTTGGCGCCATGGTCTAATCGAGGTCTTACCCTCACGGAGGAGGTCCCATGACCGTTCAGTCGCACATTGCGGAGCTCTCGGAGAGGCATCGCCGACTCGAGATCGACCTTCACGATCATCTTCAGCGGCCCCAGACGGACTCGCTGACGCTGACGGAAATCAAACGCAAGAAGCTGCGCCTGAAGGAGGAAATCGAGCGCCTGAGCCGCGACGAGGCTTGAGGCGCCTAACTCTGCGGCGGCCGCGCCAGGTCGAAGGCCGGCGCGGCGCCCGAACGAAGCGGCGCCGAAGTCGCCGCCAGCGGACGGGGAGGGGACCCAGGTCCGCCGACATAGGGCCGGCGAGGCGCGCCGGCGGCGGGGTGACGCGGCCGGACCGCTTTTCGCATCGTCCGAGGGCACGCGCATATGAGGCTTTTCGTCGGGCTCCTCGCCCATGAGACGCATCGCGCGTCGCCCGTGACGACACGGCTTTCCGACTATGCCGCGACCTTGCTCGTGGACGGCGATCCGGGCGCCCCGCCGGGCGCGGCCGCGCGCGAGGTTCTGTCCGGCTACGGCATTTTGGAGGCGGCGGCCGGGGCGGGGCTCGAGCTCGCCGTCGGCCTCCTCGCGACCGCCCATCCGAGCGCGCCGACCGAGCAGGCGGACTACGAGAGGCTGCGCGACAGGCTCCTCGCCGGCCTCGCGGCCGCCGGGCCCGTCGATCTCGTGCTCCTCCACCTCCATGGCGCCCAGATGGCGACCGCCTGCGAGGACTGCGAGGGCGACGTCCTCGCCCGCGTCCGCGCGACCGTCGGGCCGGAAACGCCGGTCGGCGTCCTCCTCGACCTCCACGCGAACGTGACGCGGGCCATGCTCGATTCGGGCGCGCTGTTCGTGGCGTGCAAGGAATATCCGCATGTGGACTATCCCGCGCGCGCCGCCGAGCTCGTAAGCCTGCTCGTTCGCGCGAGGCGGGGCGAGATCCGCCCCGTCTCGGCGTTCGCGCGGGTGCCCGCCTATGGCCTCTTCCCGACCACGCGACCGGCGATGCGCGGCCTGCTCGAGGAGGTCGCCGCGCTCGAGCGCGCACGTCCGCTGCTCTCGATCTCGCTCGCGCATGGCTTTCCCTGGTCCGATTTCGCGGAGGCGGGCGCCGGCGTCCTCGTCGTCGCCGACGGCGACGAGCGCGCGGCGCGCGCGGCGGCCGACCGCCTCGCGGACGAGTTCTTCGCGCTCTACGACGAGATCGCCGCGCCGCGCGTGCCGATCGCCGAGGCCCTTGCCCGCGCCGCCGCCTCGCGCCGGCCCGCGATCCTCGCCGACAGCTCGGACAATGCCGGCGGGGGCGCGGCCTCCGATTCGACCTTTCTGCTCGCCGAGCTGATCGCCCGAGGCGTGCGGAACGCGGCGCTCGGCATGATCTTCGATCCGGCGGCCGTCGCCCTCGCCCATGCCGCGGGAGAAGGGGCGCGCGTGGGAATGTCCGTCGGCGGCAAGGCGGGACCGGGCTCGGGCGCGCCCGTCGAAGGCGAGGCGCGCATTCTCGCGGTCCGGGAGGGGCTGACGCAGGAAGGGCTGGGCCTCACCCATCCCTTGGGGCGCACGGCGGCGATCGAGATCGGCGGGGTCGCGGTCGTCCTCACCGACCGGCGCAACCAGGTCTTCGATCCGGCCTGCTTCACGGGCCACGGGATCGACCCGGCGGCGCTCGACGTTCTCGTCGTCAAATCCTCCCAGCATTTCGTCGCGGGCTTTGCGCCGCTTGGGGGCGACATTATCTACGTCGATGCGCCGGGCACGATGAGCCGCGACTTCGCGGCCCAGGGCCTGCGCCGGCTCGCCCGGCCGGCACGCCCGCTCGACCGGCCGCCCTTCACGGCCTTCGGGCGGGACTGGGGCCGTTAAACGGGCCTTATCGCGTGCCCCCTAGGGTGGCGGAGCCGTCTTGCATGGGAGAGCCGCGCCTGTTATGCGCGGGCCCTCAAGCGCCAAAAAGGATGCCCCATGGCCGCGCTCGTCGCGCCCATCACCGCCCTTCTGCTCTCCTCCACGATCTTCCTCGTGGGGATGGGTCTTCTCGGCACGCTGCTGCCGCTGCGCGCGGAGATCGAAGGCTTCGCGCCGGTCGTCATCGGCTTCATGGGCTCGGCCTATTTCGCGGGCTTCGTCGCGGGCTGCCTCATCTGGCCCTACGGCATCAGGCGCGTCGGGCATATCCGCGCCTTCGCCATCGCCTGCGCCATCTTCGCCTCGGCCGTGCTCGTGCACGTGCTGCTCGTCGAGCCGGTCGTGTGGATCGGCCTGCGCATCCTCGTCGGGGGCTGCGCGGCCGGGCTCTACATGGTGATCGAGAGCTGGCTCAACGAGCACGCCACCAATGAGAGTCGCGGCCAGGTCTTCTCGCTCTACACGGCGCTCAATTTCTCCGGGCTCGTGCTCGGGCAGATCCTGCTCACCACCGCGCCGCCGACCTCGATCGCGCTCTTTCTCGTCATCAGCATGGCGCTGAGCTGGTCCATCGTTCCGGTGGCGCTGACCAAGACCGTGCAGCCGGCGCCGCCCTCGGCGGTGCGCGTGCGCATCCGCCGCCTCTATGCGCTCTCGCCCGTCGGCGTCGTCGGCTGCTTCCTCGTGGGCTTCTGCAACAGCTGCTTCTGGACGCTCGGTCCCGCCGCGATGAAGGGCTACGGCTTCGGCGTTTCCGCCATCGCGGCCTTCATGGCGGTGACGATCCTCGGCGGCGCGATCATGCAGGTGCCGCTCGGGCGCATCTCCGACCGCTTCGACCGCCGCCTCGTGCTCGTCGCGACCATGACGGGGACGGCGCTCGTCGCGGGCGGGCTCGTCACGGGGCTGACGATCGCCGGCGCCGGCGAGATCGGCATGACGCCGCTGCTCGTCGGCGGCTTCCTCCTCGGCTCGACGGCGCTCACGGGCTACGCGCTCTGCATCGCCCATGTGAACGACCAGGTCTCGCGCGGCGGCTTCGTCGAGGCCTCGAGCGGCCTTCTCCTCGCCTACGGAGCGGGCGCGGCGATGGGGCCCGTCACGGCGGGCCTCGTCGGCGAAATCGCGGGACACGCGTCGCCCTTCGCGGTGATGGCCGCCTCGAGCCTCACGCTGGCCGGCTTCGCGCTCTGGCGCATCGCGGCGCGCAAGGCGGTGCCGCCCGAGGAGCGCACCGGGTTCGTCGCGGTCGCGCGCACGAGCCCGGAGGCCTTCGGGCTCGATCCGCGTGCGGCCGAAGAGACGGCGGGCGAACCGGCCGCGCAGGAAGAGCTTCCCGCGCGCCGGGCCGCCTCGGCGTGAGCGCGCTTGAAATGGCCTGCGAGGAGGCAGACACTCGCCGGCGATCGCGGCCTTGCACGGAAGGATGAGTCGCATGGCTGGCCAGGACTCGGTTGCGGTGGTGACGGGCGGCGCGAAGGGCATCGGGCTCGCCTGCGCCCGCCGCTTCGCGCGCGACGGCTTCGCTGTCGTCATCGCCGACGTCGACGACGCCGCGGCGCGCTCGGCGGTCGAGGAGCTCAAGGGCCACGGCGCGGGCGCGCTCTTCGTCCATTGCGACGTGGGCGAGCGGCTCGACATCCACAACATGATGGCCGAGACGGTCGACACCTTCTCGCGCGTCGACGTGCTCGTCGCGGCGGCGGCGGCGGGCTCGCCGAAGCCGTTCCTCGATCTCGACGAGCAGGCCTTCGACGCGGTGATGCGCGTCAATCTGCGCGGCGCCTTCCTCACCGGCCAGGCCGTTGCCAAGCAGATGGTGCGCCAGCTCGCGGCCACGCAGAGCAAGGACGCCGAGCGCGAGCGGCCCTACGCCATCATCAACATTTCGTCCGTGAGCGCCGTGATGGCGTCCGCGCGCGAGGTCGCCTTCGCGGTGTCGAAGGGGGCCGTCAACCAGCTCACCAAGACCATGGCGATCGCGCTCGCGCCCCATGGCATCCGCGTCAACGCCATCGGGCCGGGCTCGGTCTCGACCGAGAGCCTGAAGCCGCTCATCTCGGACGCGAAGCTGCGCGCGGGCCTTCTCTCGCGCACGCCCCTGGGGCGCATCGGCGACGCGGGCGAGATCGCGGCGATCGCCGCCTTCCTCGCCTCGCGCGAGGCGAGCTACATCACCGGCCAGTGCATCTATGCCGACGGCGGCCGGCTCGCGCTCAACTACACCGTGGAAGGCGGCACGGTCTGAGGGCTCAGTCGAGCCCCAGCGCGCGGGAGAGGCCGGCGGCGACGCGCTCCAGGTCCGCTTCCTCGAGCCCGGCCCACATGGGCAGGCTCAGCGCCGCGTCGTAATAGCTCTCCGCCCCCGGAAGGTCGAGCGCGGGCTCGATGGCGCGGTAGTAGGGCTGGCGGTGCACGGGAATGTAGTTGACCTGCGTGCCGATGCCGAGCGCATTGAGGCCGCGCATCACCTCGCTGCGCGAGCGGCCGACGCCCGCAAAGTCGATGCGCACGACATAGAGGTGCCAGGCGGAGCGGCATCCCGGCACGCGCGCGAGCGGCTGCACGAAGTGGCCGAGGGGCGCGAGAAGGCGGTCGTAGGCGTCGGCGAGCGCGCGCCGGCGCGCGAGATTGTCCGGGAGCTTGCCGAGCTGGCTCGTGCCGAGCGCGCAGTTGATGTCGCTGGCGCGGTAGTTGAAGCCCGGCGCCGCGATCTCGTAGTACCAGGGGTTGGCGCGCGCATGGTCGTCGAAGGCCCGCTCCTTCAGGGCGAAGCGCGCCGGCTCGCGCGTGATCCCGTGCGAGCGCTCGCGCCGCACGCGCTCGTCGAGCGCGCCGTCGCGCATGGTGACGGCGCCGCCCTCGCCCATGGTCGCGATCTTGGCGGGATGGAACGAGAAGGTCGTGAGGTCGGCGTGGTAGCAGGCGCCGACGCGGTGCTCCATGCCGTGCTCGTCCGTATACGTCGCGCCGAGCGCGTGCGCCGCGTCCTCGACGATGGCGAGCCCGTGCTCCTGCGCGACCGCGGCGATGCCCTCGACGTCTCCGACCTGCCCGGCGAGATGGACGTTGAAGACGGCCCGCACGGGCAGGTGCGAGGAAAGGAGCGCGGCCTTGAAGGTCTCGGCGGTCATGAGGCCCGTTTCCGGGTCGACATCGGCGAAGACGACGCGCGCGCCGGTATGGGCGACCGCGTTGGCCGTCGCGACGAAGGTGACGGAGGGCACGATCGCGGCCTCGCCGGGCCGGAGGTCGAGCGCCATGGCCGCGAGATGCAGCGCCGCCGATCCGTTCGCGCAGGCGACGGCGTGCGAAGCGCCCACGGCATGCGCGAGGCTTCCCTCGAACGCCTCGACGGCGGGGCCGGTGGTGAGCAGCTCGCCCCGGAGCGCCGCCACGACCGCGGCGATGTCGTCCTCGTCGACGACCTGACGGGCGTAGGGAAGGAAGTGCGGGGTTCCGGGGGCGTTCATGGGCGGATCGTCCGTGTCCTCACGAAAAGCTCTTCTCGAGGAGCGATTGCAGCGCGCGTGCGTCGAGCCGCTCGGGGTTCGAATCGCTTGCGTAGGAGAATCCGTCCCCGACGGTGCGTGCGCCGTTCGCGAGATAGGGCTCGCGCGACCAGCCGACGAAGGTCGGCGTGATGACGTAGCGGTCGGAAAGCTCGAGCGTGGTGCGCCCGTCGTCGAGCGGCACCATCACCTCGTGCAGCTTCTCGCCCGGCCGGATACCGACGACGCGCTGCTCGAGGCCCGGCGCGACGAGATCGGCGATCTCGACGATGCGGGTGGAGGGAATCTTAGGCACGAAGATCTCGCCGCCGCGCATGAGGGCGAGGCTCGAGAGCACGAAGTCGACGCCCTGCTTCAGCGTGATCCAGAAGCGCGTCATGCGCTCGTCGGTGATGGGGATGGACGTCGCGCCCTCTTGGGCGAGCTTCAGGAAGAAGGGAATGACGCTGCCGCGCGAGCCCGCCACGTTGCCGTAGCGCACGACGCAGAAGCGCGGACCGTCCGCGCCCGCCAGATTGTTTCCCGCGACGAAGATCTTGTCCGAGGCGAGCTTGGAGGCGCCATAGAGATTGATGGGGTTCGCGGCCTTGTCGGTCGAGAGCGCGACGACGCGCTTCACATTGGTGCGGATGGCGGCGGTGACGATGTTCTCCGCCCCCAGCACGTTGGTGTGGATGCATTCGAAGGGGTTGTACTCGGCGGTCGGAACCTGCTTCATCGCCGCGGCGTGGATCACGTAGTCGACCCCGCGCATAGCCAGCTCCAGGCGGTCGCGATTGCGCACGTCGCCGATGAAGTAGCGCATGAAGGGAAAGCGCTCGGCGGGAAAGCGCTGCGCCATCTCGTACTGCTTGAGCTCGTCGCGCGAGAAGACGATGAGCTTCCGGGGGCGATAGCGCTCGCTCACGAGGCGGACGAATTCGTTGCCGAAGGAGCCGGTGCCCCCGGTGACCATGACGACCTTGTCGTTGAGGTCGACCCAGGGCGCCGCGAAGTCGCGCGTCGCGAAGATCTGCTCGAGCTCGCCCAAAGTCCAGGCGTGGCGCGCGTCAGGCGCTGAGCGTGTAGGCGAAGCTGCGAGGGCCATGTGTCACATCCTGGGCGTTTCGCGTCTCGTCGAGTTCCAGCGCGCTGAGCGCCACGCGGCAGAAGAAGGTGTCGTCGACCGGCCGATGCGTCAGAAGGCCGATGAGCGCCGCGAGCTCCATGTCGGCCGTGAGCACGATGCGCCGGCTCGCGTCGCCGAGCTCGATGCGGCCCTCGGTCATCCCCATGCCCGTCCGTGCCGAGACGAGAAAGGAGACGGGCGCGCCGTGGTCGACGGTCTCGCCCGCCAGCGCAAAGGTCTCCGCCCGCCGCCCGCCATTGTGGGTGCGGACATAGAGCGTCTCGGGATCGAAGGCCTCAGGGTTCAAGGTGATGTTTCCGAGCCGCAGCGAACCGTGCGGCCATTCTTCCCAGCTCATGGTTAAACGGCATTTAAGCTCGGGCCGGTCGGCGCAGAGCGTGAGGCGCTTTTCGATGGGGCCGAGCGGCGTCGCGATGCGCGCGGCGACCTCGATCGCGCCGGTTTCCTCGTCCTCGCGGATTTCGGGCTCGACGGGGGCGAGGTCCGTGACCTTCGGGCGCAGCGGAATTTCGTAGATCGCCGTGCCCGAATACCAGTCGGCGCCGAAGCCGATATCCTCGTAGAAGCCGTGAGGCAGCGTGCCGACGAGGGGCGCGTTGTCGCCGGGGCCGAGCCAGAGGGCGTCGATGGCGAGGCCCTTTCTCAGATTGAGCCGCATGCGGCCGGCGGGCGTAGCGACGGTGAGGAGGCGGCCCTCCTCCTCGAGCGTGCCGGCGGCCGGGCGCATTCTTCCGCGCGGGGGAGGGGCCGTGGAGCGGGCTTCCGGGCGGCCTTCGACCGCCGCCTTGAAGCGGGTCCAGCGGGCGGGCGTGATATGCGTGCGCACATCGCTCGCCCAGAGCTCAAGGAGGCTCTCCCATTCGGCGCGCGCGCGCCGCCAGTCGGCTCGCGCCGGATCGCGAGTCATCGCGCCGTGGATGCGCCGGCAGGCCGTGTTCGCGCCGAGATCGTCGCGCCCCGACACCGCCCAGCGCGTGACGTTGTACTTGTGCTGCTTCTTCACGGGCACCGGGCAGGCGGGCGTTTCGAGCGTGAGCCCGATGCCGGCACCTTTCTCGCCCATCAGTCCGAGCACGGCGGAAGGCGGCACGAAGGCGACGTCCGACAGCGCGGCGACGGCGCGAAAGCCCGCCTCGAGGCGCGCCCATTCGCTCGGACCTTCGGCCAGCGCGGCTTCCGTCCGGAAGCGTCCGGGGCGGAAGTCGAAGATCTCCGCGTCGTTGCCGTAGAGCGGGAAGGCGCGCACCGTCTCGCCCGCCTGGCGCTCGACGAAGCGCGTATAGGTTTCGAGGCTCGACTCGCCATGGGCGAGGCGCTGCGCCTTCTGGAAGGCGATGGTCGAAAGCCAGACGAGGTCGATGGCCGCCCCGCCGGTGCCGAGCGCGCGCTGCGGAAGGTGGCGCATCTCGCGCGGCCATTCGGGGTGGTGGCAGGCGGTGCCGTCCCAGTCCATGAGGATGGCTCTGTAGCCGGCCTCGACATAGGCTTCGACGAGCCCCGCCGAATAGGCCTGCTCGTTGACGAGCGCGAGCGTGGGCGCGCGCCCCAGCATCTCCTCGTAGGCGAGCCGGCCGAGGCCGAGATTGGCGGCGACCACGTCGGCCGGCACCAG
The DNA here is from genome assembly GCA_024236075.1 of Alphaproteobacteria bacterium. Taxonomy (GTDB): domain Bacteria; phylum Pseudomonadota; class Alphaproteobacteria; order JACAEB01; family JACAEB01; genus JACAEB01. Next base: position 95,174 of record JACKLE010000004.1, read on the forward strand.
AGGCCCGATGACCTGCGCGTAGCCCGAGCCCACGAACTCGACGAGCCCCTCGTCCGCCAGGGCGCGCAACTCGGAGATCCATGCGGGATCGCGCGCGGCGATCTCGCGCAGCGTCCAGGCGCTCGCCTCGATGCCGATGGGAAGGCCGGTCGCGCGCGCGAGCCTCAGGAGCGGCCAATAGCAGCGTGCGATGACGGTCCCGCGGGCCTCCTCCTCGATGGAGGAAAAGGCGAGGTTCAGATGGAAGAGGGCGTAGGCGTAGAGCCGCCCCATGGCACCCTACCCGGCCTTGGCGAGCGCGGGCTGCGCGACGGCGCGCGTGCGGATGCGCAGGGCGTCGAGCGCGGCGCGCGCGCGCATGCGCGCCTCGCCCGCGCATCCGCCGGTCGCGAGGACCATGGCGGCGCGCGAGGTGGTGTTCGTCGTGGGGCGGACGATATCGCCCACCTTCGCGTGCAGGATGAGTGTCTCGATGCCGGGCATGCGCCGCACGACCTCGGCGCCCTCGATGGAGACGATTTCGCCCGCCTCGACGAATTTGTAGCGCTGCACGACGGGACGGGCGCGGACCGGGCGCAGCGTCTCGATGTCCACCAGGTCGCCGACGGCGAGGCGGATCGCCGCGCCGAGCAGGTCGACGCCGGTCGAGAGCGGAATCTCGTGGGACGCGAAGTAGCCGCCCGACAGGCGCGGCGCGACCTCGATGACATGCGGCCTGCCGTCGGAGATCACGATGTCGCCCTTGAGCGTGCCGTTGACGAGGCCGAGCGCGGCCGCCGTCTCGGCGAGGACGGCCTCGATCTCGGCGCGCGTGCGCTCGCAGATCCGGCTCGGCAGGTCGCCGCCGTCCTCGACGAAATAGGGCGCGAAGCGCGCGAGATGCTCGTAATTGCGGTCCGAGAAGCCGGGCGTCGCGATCCGTCCGTCTACGATCGCGCTCTCGGTGCTGATCTGCGGCCCCTCGAGATAGTCCTCGACCATGACGCGGCCGGAGGGCGAATAGCCTTGCGCCGTCTCGAAGGCGAAGGCGGCGTCGGCCTGCGCGTCGAGGCGCGTGACGCCGCGGCTGCCGCGGCTGTCGATGGGCTTCACCACGAGCGTGCGCCCGCGCGCGCGGCGCGCGGCGGCGACGTCGCGGGCGTCGTGCACCTCGTCGAACCAGGGCACCGCGATGTCGCGGGCGAGGAAGGCGCGCTTCATGGCGAGCTTGTTCGCCGCGACGTTCGCCGATTTCACGGGCAGGCCCGGAAGGCCGAGGCGCTCGGCGACGGTCGAGACGGTCACGGGAACGTCGGCGCCGACGCTGAGCACGCCGGAAAGGGGCGCGACGTCGCGATGGAAGGCGGCGGCGGCCTCGGCGGTCGCCTCGGCATCGTAGGTGCTCGCGAGGATCGCCCGGTCTGCGAGGGCAAGGCCCGGCGCCTCGGCATTTTTGTCGCTCGCCACGACGGCAAAGCCGAGTTCGCGCGCGCGCTCGATGCCCGGCACGGCCTCGGGGCCGCCCGAGACGACGAGAATCCAGCGTCTATCGTCCGTGCGGGTCAAAAGTAGAGCCCTCCGTTGACGTTGAGCACCTGGCCCGTGATGTAGCTCGCGGCGGGCGAGGCGAGGAAGACGACCGCCTGGGCGACCTCTTCCGGCGTGCCGAGGCGCTTGAGGAGAATGGTCTCGGCCGCCTTCTGGACGGCCGGATTGGCGAGCCCGGCCGCGCCCATGTCCGAGGCGATGAGGCCGGCGCACACCGTGTTCGAGCGGATGTTCTTCGGGGCGCCGAAGCGCGCGACGACCTGGGCGAGTGAGATGAGGCCCGCCTTGCTCGCCGCGTAGTGGGCGGTGCGGGGTCCGCCATATTGTCCGCTCACGGAGCCGATATGGACGATGGAGCCGCCCCCCGCCCGCTCCATGCCGGCGAGCGCCTCCTGGGCGAGCATGAAGGGGCCCTTGAGGTTCACCGCGAGGATGTCGTCCCAGTCCGCGTCCGCGATCTTGTCGAAGTCGGTGGGCTTGTTGATGCCGGCATTGTTGACGAGGACGGTGACGGGCCCGAGGGCCGCCTCCGCCTCGGCGAGCGCGGCGCGCACGCTGTCGCGCTCGCGCACCTCCATCTGCAGGGCGAGGGCGCGCCCGCCGATCTCGCGGATCTCGCGCTCGAGCGCGGCGCCCGCGAGCGCTTCCGCGCGGTAGGTGAAGGCGACCTTGGCGCCGGCCTCGGCGAGGGCGCGGGCGATGGCCCGCCCGATGCCGCGGCTGCCGCCGCTGACGAAGGCGGTGCGGCCCGCGAGGGGCCTCGAGGGGTCCGTGGTCATGAAATGCCTCGCTTTTTCCGGGCGATCGCTTTGCGCGCCGCGTCCGCGATGAAGGGCGCCGTCAGGCCGAAGGCCTCGGCGAGCTCGGCGGGCTCGCCCGAGGCGCCGAAGCGGTCGTGCACGCCGACGAACTCGATGGGCACGGGATGGCTCTGGGCGAGGGCCTCGGCGACCGCGCCGCCGAGCCCTCCGTAAACGTTGTGGTCCTCGGCCGTGACGATGGCGCCGGTCTCCCGGGCGCAGGCGGCGAGGAGCGGGGCGTCGATGGGCTTGATCGTCGCCATGTTCACGACACGGACGGAAAGGCCGTCCGCCTCGAGGAGGTGCGCCGCCTCGAGGGCGCGGGCGACCTCGACGCCGCAGGCGACGATGGTCGCGTCCGTCCCGGGATTGAGAACCTGGCCCTTGCCGATCTCGAAGACGTGGTCGTCCTCGAAAAGGCGCGTCGCGGGGCTGCGGCCCGTGCGCATGTAGACCGGGCCGACATGTGCGGCGACGGCGGCGGTCGCCTTCGCCATCTCGATGGGATCGGCCGGCGAGATCACGGTCATGCCCGGAATGGCGCGGAAGGCGGCGATGTCCTCGAGCGCCTGCGCCGACCCGCCGTCGGGTCCGACGTCGAGGCCGGGATGGCTCGCCACGATCTTGGCGTTGCGCCTCGGATAGGCGATGGAGAGGCGCGCCTGCTCGATGGCGCGCAGGCAGAAGACGGCGAAGGTGGTCACGAACGGCACGAGGCCGACATGCGCCATGCCGCCGGCCGCTGCCATCATGTTCTGCTCGGCGATGCCGAACTGGAAGAAGCGGCCCGCATGCTCCTTGCGGAAATGATGCGTGCCGGTTCCGCCCGCAATGTCCGCATCGAGAACGACGATGCGCTCATTCTCGCGGGCGATCTCGGCGAGCGCGCGGCCGAATGCCTCGCGCAGCGTGTCGCCGCTCGAGCCGATGAGGCTCGGGGCCGCCTGGGTCGCGCGGGTCTGCGCCTCAGCCGCCATGGACCGCCTCCCGGATCTCGTCCTCGCCCATGCCGAGGGCGGCGAGCGCGCGGAAGATCTCGTCCTCCTTGATCTTCACGCTGCCGTGCCAATGCGGCTTGCCTTCCATGAAGGGCACGCCGCGTCCCTTGACGGTGTTGCAGATGAGGACCGAGGGGCCCTTCCCATGCTCGGAAGCGCGGCGCAGCGCGTCGAGCAGCGCGCCGAGATCGTGGCCGTCGAGCTCCTCCACATGCCAGCCGAAGGCGCGCCATTTGTCGGCGAGCGGCTCGAGGCCCATGATGTTGGCGTTGAGGTCGTCGCTCTGCAGCTTGTTGTAGTCGATCAGCGCGCAGAGGTTCGAGAGGCGATAATGGGCGGCGCACATCGCGCCTTCCCAGACCTCGCCCTCCTGGAGCTCGCCGTCGCCGAGGAGCGTGTAGACGCGCGCCGGGATATGGCGGTGGCGCAGCCCGATAGCCATGCCGATCGCCGCCGAGAAGCCCTGCCCGAGCGAGCCGGTGCTCGTCTCGGCGAGCGGGGCGTCGAGGACGTGCGGATGGCCCTGCATCGGCGAGCCGAGCTTGCGCAGCGACTTCACCTGCGCCGGGTCGAGGAGCCCGACCGCCGCCCAGGCGGCATAGAGCGCCGGAGCCGCGTGGCCCTTCGAGAGCACGAAGCGGTCGCGGCCCTCGTCCTGCGGCTCGGCGGGCGAGATGGCGAGCTCGGCGCCGTAGAGGGCGGCGAGAATGTCCGCGCACGACAGAGAGCCGCCCGGATGGCCGCTGCCGGCATGGTAGATGCCGACGAGCGAGAGGCGGCGGATCTCGAGGGCGATGCGCGCGAGCGCCGTGAGGCGGCGCAGATGCTCGCCCTGGAAGCTGAGCGGCTCGGGCGAGCGGTGGGGAAGGGCGACGGCGGGCAGCATGGTCAGCGTCCTCCCTGCGCGGCCGCCAGCGGCGCGGCGGCCTGCTCGGCCATGAGCCAGGCGAAGCTCACCACCTTGATGTCGGGCACGAGCTCCTTCGCCTCGCGCTCGATCTCGCCGGCGAAGGTGCGGGACATGGCGACGACGGTGCGCGCGCCGAGGCGCGGCAGGTCGCGGGGATGGAGGACGGCGACGCCGTGGCGCTCGCCGACATAGGCCGGAAGATGGCGGTCGACGAGCGCCGCGCAGCGGCTCGCATCGAAGCCGCCATAGCGCACCAGCGCGTCGAAGAGACGGCCCGCGCCCCAGATGACGAGCCCGTCGCCGGCCATCGCCTCGAGGCGGTGCGCGACGGTCTTGAGAGCCTCGCGATTCGCGCCCAGGCGCTCCTTGTAGCGCGCGACGAGGCGCAGCGCGGAGCGCGCCACCGGGTCGTTGGCGTCGGCGGCCTCCTCCTTCGTCGCCTTGACGGCGAGGAGCGCGATATTCTCCGTATCCCGCGGATCGGGCAGCGAGACCGCGCGAAAGCCCGTGGCGCGCAGGAGCGCGCCGAGCGTGTCGTTCGAGAAATGATAGAGATGCTTGTCGATGAACCATTCCTCGACGACGTTGGGCGAGGCGAGGAAGGCAAGGTTCGGCACGTCGACATAGAGGAGCCCGCCCGGCTTCAGCACGCGCCAATGGTCGCGCAGCGTCGCGGCCGGCGAGCGCAGGTGCTCGAGCGTGTGGCAGGAATGGACGAGGTCGAAGGCCTCGGACGGCAGGTCGACATCCTCGATCCGCTCGCAGATGGTCTCGATCGTCTCGTCGCGCGCATAGTCGCCGAGCACGCGCATGTCGGGCTCGACCGCCGTGACGCGGGCATCGAGGCCGAGCGTGCGCAGCGCCTCGATGAAGGCGCCGCGACTTGCGCCGACGTCGAGGATCGCAGGCCGCGCGATGTCGGCGAGGCGTCGCGCGAGGCGGTCGATGGCCGCGGCGGCGCGAAAGCCCTTGCCGTAGCGCACATTGCCCCAATCGGCGCCCGACGAGACCCGCGTCTCGCGCCGGGGCACGCGATCGACGCGCGGCAGGCTCTGGACGAGACCGCAATGGCGGCAGAGATGAACGGTGAGGCCGCGCTCGCTGTCCTCCGGCCTGTAGATCGCCTCCAGGCGGTCCGATCCGCAGCAGTCGCAGAGCGCAGACGCTTCAGTAGTTGACGACATACTCTTCACTCTCCCCATACCCAAGGCGATGCATCATGTCCGTGGCGATGGCCTCGAAGCGCGCGCGCTCATCCGGCGTGAGCGGACGGTCCTCGGGGCGGTTGACGTTGTGCGGGCGCTGGAGCGCGGCGAACTCGTCGCCGCGCGGCGCGAGGCCGACGAAGTCGAGAAGCTCGCCGACGGCGCTCGGGCGCGCGCGCAGATCCTCGAGCCGCACGCGCGCGACGCGCGAGGCGGGCGCGGCGCCGAGCCCCTCGAGGATCGCCTCGTTAGACCAGGCCCAGTGGAAGGCGACGCGCTCGAACTGGCTAAAGGCGGCGAAGCGCTCCGCCATCGGATGGGGCGCGCGGGGGATCGGCCACCAGTAGCGCTTCTCGGGCGGGGGCGCGGGATGGGCAGCGGGCGAGCGGACATGGCCGGCGAGGATCGCCACGGAGCGGTCGTCGTAGCATTCGTCCGCGAGCTTGCGGGCATAGGAGCCCGCGACCTTGCGGCCGTCTCGCGTGAGGTGGACGAAGCGCGCCTCGGGAAAGAGGTCGACGAGCAGCGCCGAGACGAAGGAGAGCTTGTTCGAGGAATCGCCCCAGAGCGGGGTCCTCGCGTAGTGGATCGCCGCGCCGTGCAGCCGCTCGATGGCGCGGCGCGTCTCCGCTTCGCCGGCGAGCCCCATCGCGTAGCGGCAGGCGGCCTCCTGGATGTGCGTGCACAGATATTCGTGATGCATCTCGATGTCGGGGCGCCCCGAGAGCAGCCGCGCGAGCGTCGCCGAGCCGGACCGGCCGCTGGAAAGGACGAAGATGGGACGCGCCGCCATCGCCTCACTCCCCGCCCGAATGCGGCTTCACGGCGAACAGGATGGCGTCGTGGCCGAGGCCCGCTTCGGCGAGCGCGTTGTAGAAGGCGCGCCGCACGGGCGCCTCATGCGCGGCCTCCAGCGCGAGGTCGAGGACCTTGCGCTTGCGGTGCGGCGCGCGGGTCCAGGCGGCGCGCGCCATGTGGCGCTCGCCGAACAGGAGGAAGAGCTCCATCGGGAAGCTCGTGAAGCGCTCGCCGAGCGAGAAGCCGGAGCGCACGAGCAGGCGGGCGAGCGAGGAGAAATCGAGGAAGTTGAGCCGGCGGGGCGGGGTCACCCACCAATGCGGCAGCTCCTGCAGGCGCGCGGCGGCGAGCTGGAAGGCGTTGTAGTCGTTCCGTACGCCGACGCAAATGGCGCCGCCCGGCAGGAGCAGGTCGTAGGCGAGCGCGAGCAGCTCGCGCGGATTCGGCACGTGCTCGAGCACGTTCATCATGTGCACGGCCTCGAAGCGGCCGAGCCCGCGCGCCGTTTCGGCCGAAAAGGGCGCCTCGAGAACATTGAGCCCGAAGCCCCTCGCATGACCGGCGGCCTCGCGCGAGGGCTCGACCGCAGTCACCAGGAAGCCGCGCTCGCGCGCCGCGCGCGCGAAATGTCCGCCGCCCGCGCCGACGTCGAGAAGGCGGAAGCCGCCCTCGCGGCGCGGCCGGCGCAAGGTGCCTTCGAGCAGGGCGAGCCGGTCGCCGTCCCCGAGCGCCATCCAGGCGAGGTCCTCCCCGGCCGGCGGCGCGAAGGAGGCGTTCGCCGCGCCGGCGATCTCCTCGTCCGCCTCCGGCAGGGGCAGCACGTGGCGGTAGCCGCAGGCGGCGCAGTCGATGATGCCGTGGTCCTGGACCTGATCGATGCAGGGCCCCGAATGCGCCGGCCCCGCGGCCTCTTGGCCCGTCCTGGCGATGGCGTTGGACATGAGGCGCATCTCGTCCGTTAACGAACTATTACCGGGTCGCCGGCGAGTTCCTGGCCTCAATAGGCGGCGAGATTGCTTAACATCGGCTGAAAGCAAGAGGTTTAGCGGGCGCGTCAACAGAGCGTTGACCAGTTCGTCCGATGCTCGGGCCTCATCACGGAGGGGCCATGAGCGTCCAATTCATCGCCGAAGTCTCGAGCAACCATCAGGGCAGCCTCGAGCGCTGCCTCGCTTTCGTCGACAAGGCGGCCGAGATCGGCGCCGACGCGGTGAAGTTCCAGCTCTTCCGCATCGACGAGATGTTCGCGCCGGAGATCCTCGCTCGCAGCGATCGCCACCGCGCGCGCCGGGCCTGGGAGCTGCCGCCCGCCTTTCTGCCGGCCATCGCGGCGCGGGCCCGGGCGGCGGGCGTCGCCTTCTCCTGCACGCCGTTCCATCTCGGCGCCGTGGCGGCGCTGGAGCCCCATGTCGCCTTCTACAAGATCGCCTCCTACGAGCTCCTTTGGGACGATCTCCTGAGGGCCGTCGCCCGGACGGGCAAGCCGCTCGTGCTTTCGACCGGCATGGCGACGCTCGACGAGGTGCTTCACGCGCGGGACGTCGTGCGGGAGGCGGGCGCGCGCGACGTCACCTTCCTCCACTGCGTCTCGGCCTACCCCATGCCGAGGGGCGAGGCGAACCTCGCCGCCATCGCGACGCTGCGCGAGGCGACGGGCTGCAAGGCCGGGTGGTCTGACCACAGCGTCGATCCCTTCATCGTGCACCGCGCCGTGGGGCATTGGGGCGCGAGCGCGGTCGAGTTCCATCTCGACCTCGAAGGGGCGGGCGCGGAATATGAGGGCGGCCATTGCTGGCTGCCGGAGAGGATCGCCGAGGTCATCGCAGAGGTGCGCTCGGGCGCCGGCCATCCGACCGATGCGAGCGCGGACGGCAGCGGCGAGAAGAGCCCGAGCGCGAGCGAGATGCCCGAGCGCGTCTGGCGCGCCGATCCCTCGGACGGGCTGCGGCCCTTCCGGTCGATCCGCGCCGGCTGGCGGCCGTGACCCGCATGCGCGTCGTCGCCGTCATCCAGGCCCGCATGGGCTCCTCGCGCCTGCCGGGCAAGGTCCTGCTGCCCATCGCGGGCAAGCCGCTTCTCTGGCACATCGTGCACCGCCTCAGGAAGGCGCGCACGGTCGACACCATCGTCGTCGCGACCTCGAAAGGGGCAATCGACGATCCCATCGCCGAGTTCGCGAAGGACGCCGGCATCCACGTCGTGCGCGGCGAGGAGGACGACGTGCTCGGCCGCTTCGCGCTCGCCGCCGATCGTCTCGACCCGGACATCGTTCTGCGCGTCGTCGGGGACGCGCCGCTGATCGATCCTGGCTTCATCGACCGCATCGTCACCGAGATGTGGGAGGCGCGCGCGGATTTCGTCATGCTCGAGGAAGGCCGCGTCACCATTCACGAGGGCGTCGACCCGATGAGCGCCCGCGCGCTCAGGCACCTTCTCGAGACGGCGCGGGAGGACCCGGTCGCGCGCGAGCACGTCACGGGCTATTTCAAGGCCCATCCCGAAGCGGTGAAGATCCACCGCACGGCGCCCGAGCCCGGGCACGAGCTTCAGGGCGCGCGCATCACGGTGGACACGCCCGCCGACATCGCCTTTCTCGACCTCGTGCACCAGCGGCTCTGCGTGCCGGCGGGCGAGGCCGCGCTCGCCGATGTCGTCCGCCTGCTGAAGGCAGAGCCGCGCCTCATGCGCGTCAATGCCGACGTGCGGCAGAAGGGCGTCTTCGACCGCAGCGGCGTCGTGCTCGTGCGCTGCGACGGCGGCGGGCGCATCGGCCTTGGACATGTGACGCGCTGCCTCGCCATCGCCGAGGCCCTGCGCGACCGCCACGGACTCGGCGTGCGCTTCCTCATGCATGGCGACGGCGCGGCGCTCGGCCGGGTGCGCGAGGCCGGCTTTCCGGTCGAGGCGCTGCCCGTCGGCGCGGACGAGGCCGAGTGCCTGCGCGCCGAGGTCTCGCGTCTCTCGCCGCTCGCGCTCCTCGCCGACGTGCGCACGGGCCTCGCGCGCGAGACGCTTGAGGCCGTTCGCGAGTCCGGCGTCCACGTCACCGTCCTCGACGACGCCTCGGACCGCCGCCTCGCGGCCGATCTCGTCGTCATGCCGCCGGTTCCGCAGGCGGCGGCGCTCTCCTGGCCGGAAGGCCGCCCGCGCCTTCTCATGGCGTGGGAATACGTGCCCATGCCGCAGACGGACGAAGACGCGGTGCCCGCGCGCGGCTGGCGCCGGCCGAAGGCCGGGGAGGGGCTGCGCGTCCTCGTCACCATGGGCGGCTCGGATCCCAAGGAATGGACGGTGCCCGTGGCGGCCGCCCTGAAGCGGGCGCGCCGCGCGCTCGGGCGCCCGCCGCGGCTCGTCGTCGCCGTCGGGCCGTCCTTCGCGCGCAAGGACGAGGTCGGACGCCGCCTCGTCGAGCTCGATCCGTCGACGGAGGTTCTCCGCGCGCCTCCTTCCCTCGCGCCCTTCATGGCAGGCGCCGATCTCGCGGTCTCCGCCTTCGGCCAGACGGCCTACGAGCTCGCCCGGGCGGGCGTGCCGGCGCTCTATCTCTGCGCGACCGCCGACCACGCCCGGTCGGCCGAGGCCTTCGTGGCGGCGGGGATGGGCGTGAGCTGCGGCCTTTTCGATGCGCGCGCGCCCAAGGGCGTCGTCGAGGCCTATGTCGGCCTCGTGCGCGACGAGGGGGCGCGGGCCGGGATGGCCGCGCGCGGCCGGGCCCTTCTCGACGGGCTCGGGGCGCAGCGCATCGCGTCCGAGATATCCTCCGCGCTCGGCCGAGAAATCCCCGTGCGCGCGACCGCCTGAAGCGTCGCTCCGCGGCCGCGAGCCGCGTGGGCGATCACGGGAAATCATGGGATCTTATGGGTTCTTGCGGTCAGCCGGCCTTGGCCGGAACCGGCGGCGCGTCGGCGCGCGGCGGCAGCGCCGCGAAGGCGCGCGAGAGCGCATCGGCGAAGTCGCCGGTCCAGGCCGGGCCGGCGACCCGGCAGGCGGGCTGGAACGGCTCGAAGGGCTGGCCGAGCGCCGTCCAGCTCTTGTCGAAGAGGACCTTCGCCGTCGGCACGCCCAGGCCGCCGGCGAGGCAGGCGACCGCCGTCGGCGCGGAGACGACCCGGTCGAGTGCGGCGACGAGGCCCGTCGCGCGGTCGAGCTCCTGCTTCTGGTCGATGCCGGGCGGCCGGTGGAGCGGCACGCCGGCGAGCGCCGCGAGGGCGTCGCATTCCGCCTCGTCGGCGTCGTACTGGAGCGCGACGTAGCAGGCCCCGCGCGCGGCCATGGCCCCTGCCCAAAGCTCGGGCGGCGCGAATTGCTGGGCGCGCAGGCCGCCCGTCTTGCCGCTGCGCCAGCAGAGGCCGACATAGGGTCCGGGACCGAGGCTTTCGAGCCAGGCGCGCCAGCGCGCGCGCTCCTCGGCATCCGCCGCAAGATATGCGTGCGGGTTCGGAAAGTCGGCCAGGGAGGGCCGCAGGAGCCTCGGAAGGCTTCCCATCTCGATGGCATGGCTCGCCGTTCCGGGCGCGAGCCAGCCGCACGCGCCCTCGACCTGGCCGCCGGTCTCGCGCACCTCGTACGGGCCGACGCTCGCCGTCGGGAAGGAGCGGGCGAAGAGGGGCACGAGACGCGGCGCGCAGGCGACGAGCAGCCGGCCCTTCGCGTCGGCGAGCCGTTCCTCAAGCTCCGGCAGCAGGGAGGCGAAGAGCAGCTCGTCGCCGATGCCCTGCTCGGCGGTGACGAGGAGCCGTACCTTCTCGTGGATGCGGCCGTCCCAGCGCGGGAGGCCGTGGCGCCAGCGGATCGCCTTCGAGGGGAGCTTGAGGCGCCAGTCATAGTCGCGCCAGCCTTCCTCGAGGCGGCCCATGTGCAGGAGCAGCACGGCCCGGTTTAGGCGAAGCTGGGCGTTCTCCTTGGCGTGGCGCACGGCGCGGTCGTAGAGCGCCAGCGCGGATTCGTGGTCGCGGGAATCCGCGGCGAGGTCGGCAAGGCTTCCCAAGGCCTCGGCGTAGGACGGCTTCAGCCGCGCGGCCTCCTCGTAGAAGCTGCGCGCCGCCGTCCGGTCGCCGGTCTCGCGCACCGCGTGACCGATGGTGAGCCAGAGCTCGGGGGTGGCCGGCGCGCGCTCGATGGCGGGCTTCAGGAGGCCAATCGCGGCCGCCGCCTCGCCTTCGGCGCGATGGAGATTGGCGAGCGTCACCAGCGCCTCGAGCCGGTCGGGCTCGAGCTCCAGCACCTGGAGGCAGAGCCGCTTGGCGGTGCCGGTGAGGCCGAGGCGGCGGGCGGCGACCGAGAGCGCGAAGAGCACCCCCACGTCGCGCGGCGCCCGGCGATGGGCCTCCTTGAGCGAGGCGATCGCGGCGTCGAGGCGGCCGGCCTCGAGATGCGCCATGCCGGCCCGGTAGGCGGGCATGGAAGAGCCTTGGGTCGAATGGGCCGAGGACGTCGCCATGTCGGGTCTCGCGTGGCTCGCGGGCCCCGAAGCTAACGGCAGTCATGGTGAATGGGCGATTAAGGCAGCGGCTCAGCGCTTGCCCTTGCGCCAGTCGTCGAAGCGGGCCCAGGCGATCCAGATCGCCGCGATCACGATGAGGCCGCCGAGAGCGACGAGGATCTCGGTCTGGTGCTGCGACAGGAAGTCGAAGAACGACCGAACGATGGGGTTCTTCGTGTCGACGTTCTTGAGCTGCTCCGCCGCCGCCGTGACGGCGCCCGAGGCGCCCGCGACGCCGGCCGCGCCGGCGCCCTGCATGGTGCGGCTCGAGGAGAGCGAGCCGCGCCGGTCGGGCTCCTCGACGGGAGCGACGCGGGTGTTCTCCGCAAGGCCCGTCTGCGGCTCGGGCTCGGGGACGGGCGGGGCGATGGGCTTCAGGAACAGCGCCTTTTCGGCGGCGCGCCGGCGCGTGAGGCCGCGCAGCTCGACGAACTGGCCGCCCTGGCGGACCTTGTTCCACCATTCGATGGCATCTGCCGCGCCCTTGCGGTCGCCGGCATTGAGGCGCTTGAGCGCGGTCGATTTGGAGAAGGCGCCTTCGCCGATGTTGAAGGTGAGCGAGACGAGCGCGCTAAACTCGTTCTCGTTGAGCGGCACCTTGACGAGGCGGCTCACCGCATCCTCGAAGCCGTCGAGATCCTGCCGCAGGAGATCCTCTGCGTCCGATTCCGTGATCTGCTTGCCGGGCCGGGCGGTGCGCGTATGGCCGTAGCCGATGGTCCAGACGCCGACGGCGTCCTGATAGGCCTGCAGGCGAAGCCCCTCGAAGGTCTTGATGAGCTCGAGACCGTCGTGGTTGATCTTCATGCCCAACTCCCCGTCAACCGCCCGCGCGGGCGGACCCACCGCCCGGCGACCGACGCACCCCGCTAGCCCCATCGGACCGGGCGTCACCCTCCCGTCCGAAACGCGCGGGCGAGTGTACTCGATCCCTCGCGCGAGTCGAAGCGGCCCGCGCGGACCTGCCTTAAGGGCAGCTTAACGACGCACGGGCCATGCTGCGCGGAGAGTTTCGGCCAATTCGGCCGGCATGCGTCGCGGATGCCATGGTCTTCCTGCCGCCCCAAAGCCCCTCGCCGACGCGGATCCTCGGATTCGACGTGAGCCTGTTGAGCGGCTGGTACGCGAGCCGCCGCGCTCCGAGCACGCAGTCCGCGAGCCTCCTGGCCGCCGCGGCGGGCGCCGCCTCGAAGGAAGTCGTCAAGCCGCCCTGGGACAAGGGGGAAGACGCGGCCGCCGCGGATGCGCGCGTGCGCGAGATCCTCGGCGGACGGGACATCTTCAGCCTCGCGGGAACGAGCTTCGGCGGCGACGACGTGCCGACGGATCAGAAGACGCTCTTCTCGCTCTATCGCGGCATCAACGCGCTGCAGTCGCTCGCAGCCCACGCGGCCGCCAAGACGACGAGCGATCTGAGCCTCGCCGGGCTCGACCGCCGCTTCTCCGAGGCCCTGGCCAAGCTCCAGGAAATTCTCGTCAAGTCGAAGACGGAGGCCTACACCCTCGTCGAGGGCCAGATCGTGAAGAAGGCCGAGGGAAACATCGCTATCGCGCGGCCGCGCTCGGAATATCTCACGGGCGTCATCCATCGCGGTGCCTTCGACGCGGCCCTCACCGAGCTGACGGGCAACGAGGTCTTCACGGTCGCGGTGACCAAGGGATCGACCGTCACCAATGTGACAATGGACCTCTCGGCGATCTCGGGCACGCTCAATCTCGACGCGCTGGTCACCTATATGAACCAGCAATTCGCCAATGCGGGCATCGTGACGCGCGTCGCGCGCGAGCGCATCGTGCCGCCGCCCAAAGAGGGCGACGACGGCACGGCTCCGCTGCCCGACACCTGGGGCCTGCGGATCAAGGGCGTCTCGACGGAGGTGCTCTCCTTCTCGGCCGCGGCGTCCTCGCCGGCGCTCTATCTCGTCGGAACCTCCGGCAAGGCCGACACGCAGTCGAGCGCCATCATCAAGCTCGACCAGCTCGACACCGGAACCCCCAACCAGGCGGCTTCGGCCCGCATCGATGCGAGCGAAGCGGCCGCGAGCGCCACCGCCGCCGCGCGCGACAGCCAGGGCAACGTCTATGTCGTCGGCAATGCGACCGGCGGCCTCAACGCGGAGCCCGTGAAGGGCGCGCAGGACGTCTTCCTCACCAAATACGATTCCACCGGACATCTCGTCTGGACCCGCCTTCTTGGCGCGGCGGACAGCGCGCAGGGCTTCGGCGTCGCGGTCGACGGCTCGGACAACGTGATCGTCGCGGGCTCGGTCTCCGGCGAGCTTTCGTCCACCGCCGTCGGCGGCGGGCTCGACGGGTTCGTCACCAAGTTCTCGAGCGCGGGCGCCGAGATCTTCACCCGCCAGACCTCGCCCTTCCTCGACGACGAGGCGCTTTCGGTCACGGCCGACGCGACGGGCGCGATCTATGTCGGCGGCACCACGAAGGGCGGCATCGCGTCGGGCTTCTCCTCCGCGGGCGGACGGGATGCCACGGTCACCAAGCTCAATGCCGACGGGTCGCTCGCCTATCACCGCCAGTTCGGCACGACCGGCGACGACCGCGCGAACGCGGTCGCCCTCGCCTCCGACGGCGGCCTCCTCGTCGCGAGCGTCGAGAACGGGCACGGCATCCTGCGCAAATACGATTCGGCGGACGGGGTCTCGAGCGCGCTCTGGTCGATCGACCTCGGCGACCTGCAGAACGGCACGATCTCCGGCATCGCGGTCGACGGAAGCAATGTCTATGTCGCGGGCTCGACGGCCAATGCGAGCCTCGATGCCGGCGGCGCGGCCAGCATCAACGGGACCTTCGCCGGCGCCCAGGACGGCTTCCTCACGCGCGTCGACGATGCAGGATCGAGCGCCAGCGCGGCCTATACGACCTATATCGGCACCGGCGCGACGGACCGCATCCGAGGAGTGGCTGCCGCCGGCGGCAAGGTCTATGTCGCGGGAGACACGCAGGGCGACCTCGGCGCCGCGAAGGTCGGCACGGTCAACGGCTTCGCCGCGCAGCTCGACCAGACCGGTAGCGTGGACTGGATCCACCAATATGGCGGGCGCGAGGGCTATGCCGCGGCGACCGGCATTGCGGTCGACCCGCAGGGAAGCTCGGTGCTCGACACGCTGGGCCTGCCCAAGGGCAAGCTCGACTACACCCAGGCCCGCGATCTCGTCGCCCAGACGGCCGTGCGCCCCGGCGACAGCTTCTACATCGCCGTCGACGGCGGGCACCAAAGGAAGATCACGATCGACGCCGACGAGACCTTCCGCTCCCTGAGCTTCAAGATCAATTCGGTGCTGCTTCTCGACGGCAAGGCGGAGGTGCGGCGCACCAAGGACGGCGATGTCCTGCGGATCGCCGGGAAGGAAGGCGTGCGCATCGATCTCATCGCGGGGCCGGGCGAGCGCGACGCCCTCAAGGGCCTCGGTCTGTCGAGCGGCACCATTCTCGACACCGGGCTCCCGCTTCCGGCGGCCGACGAGGAGAGCGAGGACCCGACCGACGACGCGGAGACGGCGAAGACCTTCGGCCTCGGCATTCCCGACGACCTCTCGCTCGGCGACAAGAAGAGCGCGGGGCGCGCGGCGCAGATTCTGCTCGACGCGCTCACCGTGATCCGCAAGGTCTATCGCGAGATCACCAAGGACCCGGCCCTCGAGGCGCTGCTGCAAAAGCGGAACGGCGCAAAGGGCCCGGTGCCGCAGCACATCCGCGCCCAGCTCGCAAACTATCAGGCCGGCCTCGCGCGGCTGGAGTCGGGGCCGGATCCGGGCCTCGGCCTGTTCTAGAGCGGCGCCGTCGCCGCCGCGAGCCAGGCGCCCGCCTGCGCATCGAGCCTTGGTCCGTGTACGGCGAGGATGCGCGCGTGATAGGCATCGATCCACGCACGCTCGGCATCCGTCAACATGGCACGGTCGATGAGCGCGCGGTCGATGGGCGCGAGCGTCAGCGTCTCGAACCCGTGCATCGCCCGCTCGCCGCCCGGCGGCACCTCGGCGGGGGTCACTACGACGAGGTTCTCGATCCGGATGCCGTAGGCCCCGACGCGGTAGAAGCCCGGCTCGTTCGACACGATCATGCCTTCCTCGAGAGGGGGGCTCGGCCTGCGCGAGATCGACTGCGGCCCTTCGTGCACGGAAAGATAGGCGCCGACGCCGTGGCCCGTGCCGTGATCGTAGTCGAGCCCGGCCTCCCATAGGAACTGGCGCGCGAGCACGTCGAGATGCGCCCCGGTCGTGCCCTTGGGAAAACGTGCGCGGGCGAGCGCGATATGGCCCTTGAGCACGCGCGTGAAGCGGTCGCGCATCTCCGGCGCCGGCTCGCCGATCGCGACCGTGCGGGTGACGTCCGTCGTGCCGTCGGCATACTGTCCGCCGGAGTCGACGAGAAAGAGCTCGCCCGGCTTCATGACGCGGTTCGTGGCGCCCGTCACCCGGTAATGGACGATGGCGCCATGGGGACCCGAGCCCGAGATCGTGTCGAAGCTCAGATCCTTCAGCGCATTGGTTTCCCGACGGAAGGTCTCGAGACGGATCGCGGCGGTCACCTCGTCTAGCGTGCCCTTCGGCGCCTCGCGCGCGAGCCAGGCGAGGAAGCGCGTGAGCGCGAGGCCGTCGCGCTCGTGCGCTGCGCGTATGCCGGCAAGCTCGACGGCGTTCTTGCGCGCCTTGGGCAGGATGCAGGGGTCGGGTCCGTCGACGAGGCGGGCGCCCGAATTCTCGAGCGCGTCGAGGATCGCGCCCGGCGCCGTCGCCGAGGAGACGAGGACGCGCGCGGAGGCGCGCCCAAGGTCGGCAAGGGCGGCGGCGAAGTCGCCGAGCGGGCGCACCGCCACGCCGGCGCCCAGATGCTCGGCGACCTCGGCCGTCACCTTGGCCGGATCGACGAAGAGCGACACCCGCTCGTCGCGCCCGACGATCGCGTAGGAAAGAACGAGAGGGGTGTGCGGAACATCGCTGCCGCGGATGTTGAGCAGCCAGACGATCGATTCCGGGAGGCTCAGCACGGCGGCGTCCGCGCCCGCCTTGGCGATGGCGGCTGCGATCTCCACGCGCTTCATCGCGCTCGTGCGTCCCGCGAGCGCCTGGGGATGGACGGCGGCGGGCGCCCCTGGCGGGGAAGGGCGGTCGGTCCAGATTCGGTCGACGAGGTTGCGCGGGACGGCGACGGCCCCGCCGCCCGCGGCTTTCGCGGCCGCCGCGATCGCCCTCGCGGATTCCCGCGAGTGGAGCCAGGGGTCGTAGCCGATGCGCTCTCCGGCCTTGAGCGCGCCTTCGAGCCAGGAGGCAAGGCTCGCTTCCGGCACCTGATGGATCTCGAAGAGGCCGGTGTCGACCTGGAGGGGCGCCTGTGTCACATACCGCCCGTCGACGAAGAGGGCGGCGCGGTCCTTGAGGACGACGGCGGTCCCGGCCGAGCCGGTGAAGCCCGTGAGCCAGGCGAGGCGCTCGGCATTGGCGGGAACGTATTCGTTCTGAAACTCGTCGGTGCGCGGAACGAGGAAGCCCGCGAGGCCCTCCGCGGCAAGCAGTCGGCGCAGCTCGGCGATGCGCGCGGGCGTCGCCGAGCGCTCGCTCGTCTCCTCGAAACTCTGATAGAGGCCTTCACTCATCGCGGCGCGGGGCCTTTCGCTGCGGCTTCTCGAATACGAGAGCGATCCATTCACCCTCGCGCATCATATGGGTCCGGACAAGGCCCGCGGCACGGGCCCGTGCGGCCAGCGCGCGCTCCTGCTCGGCAAGGAGGCCCGAGAGGATGAGCGCGGCCCCGGGCGCGAGAGCGCGCGAGAGGCCCGTCATCATGGCGACGAGCGGCCGCGCGAGGATATTCGCGAGAACGAGGTCGAAGGGCCCGCGTGCCGCGACCGCAGGGGCAAGGCCCTTCGCCGCGAGAAGGCGCACGCGGGGCCCGAGCCCCGCCTTGCGGCAGTTTTCGCGGGCCGTCGCGATGGCGACGGGGTCGATGTCGCTCGCCGTCACGGCGGCGGAGGTGAGGCGCGCGGCCGCGAGCGCCAGCACCGCCGTGCCGCAGCCGAGATCGAGGATTTTTCGCGGGCGGCTTTTGCGCAGGCGGTCCTGCAGCGCCGCGAGGCAGAGCCGCGTCGTCTCGTGATGGCCGGTGCCGAAGGCCTCGCCGGCCTCGATCTCGAGCGCCACGAGATTGGGCGGAAAGGCGCGTGCCGCATGGCGTCCGTAGAGGACGACGCGGCCGACCCGCACGGCCGGCAGGCGGTCCTGCGAGACGAGGACCCAGTCGCGCGGCGGCACGAGGTCGAGGACGAGCGCGGGAGGAGGGGCTTCGAGCCCGCGCGCGAGCGCGGCCTCGAGCGCGGCCGCGTCCGGCTCCTCGGCGAAGAGCGCTTCCAGGCGGCGGACCCCCGGCTCGGCTTCGCTCGCCATCACGGCGAAGGGCTCAGGCGCGTCGAAGGCCTCGAGGCAGGCGAGGAGAAGCGCCTCCTCTTCGGGGCGCGCCGCGAGGCTCACGCGCCAGTGCTCGGGATCGAGGGCCACGGCTCAGCGCCCGTGCCGCTCGACGAAGGTCGCGATGACGCGCTTCAGCCCCGTATGCTCGAACTCGACGCCGAGCTTGTTGCCGTCGACCTCGACGACCCGTCCGTAGCCGAATTTTTTGTGGAAGATGCGCTCGCCTTTCTCGAAGGTCGCGGCGGAAGGGTCGCTCGTCGCGACGAGCTCGGCATGGGCCTCGAGGAGCGGAGCCGAGCCCCGCGCCGTGCCCCAGGCTCCGCGCTCGGCAGCCTCCTGCATGCGCCGCCAGCCGGGGCCCGGATAGTGGCTGTCGTAGCGCGGCTCCTCCTCGTAGCGCGCGCGCCCCGAATGGAGGCCGGGTTCCACTGCGACCTCGATCGCGTCGGCGGGCAGCTCCCCCACGAAGCGCGAGGGGATCGCGGCCTGCCAGCTCCCGTGCACGCGGCGATTGGCGGCGAAGGAGACGATGGCGCGGTCCTTCGCGCGGGTGAGGCCGACATAGGCGAGGCGCCGCTCCTCCTCGAGTCCGGCCTGGCCCGACTCGTCGAGGGAGCGCTGATGCGGAAAGAGCCCTTCCTCCCAGCCGGGCAGGAAGACGGTGGCGTATTCGAGGCCTTTCGCGGCGTGCATGGTCATGAGCGTGACGCGCGCGCCCTCGCTCGCCTCCTCGCGCTCCATCACGAGGGCGATGTGCTCGAGATAGGCGCCGAGGCTGTCGAAGCCGTCCATGGAGCGCACGAGCTCCTTCAGGTTCTCGAGCTTGCCTGCGGCCTGGGGCGATTTGTCCGCCTGCCACATGGCGGTGAGGCCCGACTCGTCCAGCACCAGCTCGGCAAGCTCCGTATGCGGCATGGTGCGCGCGGCCGCCGTCCAGCGGTCGAGATCGCCGAGGAACTTGGACAGAGACGAGCGCGCGCGGGCCGTGATCTCGTCCGTGACAATGAGCCGGCGCGCCGCGAGCGAGAGCGGGATGCGCTCGGCGCGCGCAAGGCTCGCGATCTGGGAAAGCGTCGCCTCGCCGAGGCCCCGGCGCGGCTTGTTGACGATGCGCTCCATCGCGAGGTCGTCGTCGTTCTGGGCAATGAGGCGCAGATAGGCATTGGCGTCGCGGATTTCCTCCCGCTCGTAGAAGCGGGGGCCGCCGACCACGCGGTAGGGTATGCCTACCATGAGGAAGCGGTCCTCGAACTCGCGCATCTGGAAGCTCGCGCGCACGAGGATCGCCATGTCGCTCAGGGGCTCGCCGGCCCCGTGATAGCGCTCGATGAGGTCGCAGACCGTGCGCGCCTCCTCCTCCGCGTCCCAGAAGCCGACGATCTTGACGCGCTCGCCTTCCGCGCGGTCGGTCCACAGCGTCTTGCCGAGCCGGCTCTCGTTCGCGGCGATGAGGCCGGAGGCGGCGGCGAGGATCTTCGAGGTCGAGCGGTAGTTGCGCTCCAGCCTGATGACGCGGGCGTTGGGAAAGTCGCTCTCGAAGCGCAGGATGTTGTCGACCTCCGCGCCGCGCCAGCGATAGATCGACTGGTCGTCGTCCCCGACGCAGCAGATGTTCATATGCCCGCGCGCGAGCAGGCGCAGCCAGAGATATTGGCAGACATTCGTGTCCTGATATTCGTCGACGAGGATGTAGCGAAAGCGGCGCTGATACTCAGCGAGCACGTCCTCGTGCGCCTGAAAGATGGTGAGGTTGTGCAGGAGGAGGTCGCCGAAGTCGCAGGCATTGAGGATCGCCAGGCGCTCCTGGTACTGCCGATAGAGGTCGATCCCGCGCCCGCCGGCGAAGACCGAGCCGTCGCCCGACGGCACCTTGTCGGGATTGAGGCCGCGGTTCTTCCAATGGTCGATCGTGGAGGCGAGGAAGCGCGCGGGCCAGCGCTTCTGGTCGATCCCTTCCGCCTCGAGGAGCTGCTTCAGGAGGCGGATCTGGTCGTCGGTGTCGAGGATGGTGAAGTTCGACTTGAGGCCGACGAGCTCGGCGTGGCGGCGCAGGATGCGCGCGGCGAGGGCGTGGAAGGTGCCCATGAAGGCCATGCCCTCGGCGACCGGGCCGATGAGCTCGGCCACGCGCTCCTTCATCTCGCGCGCGGCCTTGTTCGTGAAGGTGACGGCGAGGATCTCTCCGGGCCGCGCGAGGCCCCGGCGCAGGATGTGCGCTAGGCGCGTCGTCAGCACGCGCGTCTTGCCGGTTCCCGCGCCCGAGAGAACGAGGAGGGGGCCCTCCGTCGCCTCGACGGCGGCGCGCTGCGCCTCGTTGAGTCGCTCCAGATAGGCGGGCTGCGGAGGCGGCGCGAGGCTGCTGGCAGCCCTGGCCCGGGACGAGTCGCTGCGAGTCATGATGCGCGCAAATCTAGCACGAAACGCGAACGCAAGAAGCGCCGACTCGGTCATGCAGGAGATGGACGATGCCCGTCTCGAGCTTTTCCGGATCGTCGGACCGGTTGCCGTTGCGCTCCCGGGAACAGCCCGCAAAGGGGCGGTCGTGCGCCGCGCGCCAGGGCCATGGCGTCTCCCCGCGCTCAGCGATGCTCTTCGATGTCGGCCTCGACAAGGGCGCGATTGTAGGCGCGCAGCGCGTCCATGTAGCTGACGATGCCGACGACGCGCGCCGTCTCGCCATGGCCGACGACCGGCACGTTGTCGAGCTTGCCTTCGTCGAGGAGGGCGAGCGCCCTTCCCAGCGTGTCGGTGCGGGCAAGATGCGGCTCGTCCTCCGCGAGCGCGCGCGCCTCGCCGTCGGGCGGGGGGCGCATGAAATCGTAGACGCGCACGCGCTGGAGATGGGTGCGGTGAAAGCCCTCGCGCACGTCGATGCCCCGCCGCTCGAGCTGCCACAGGAAGATCGAGTGGCCGAGAACGCTCCGCGCGAGGACGGAGGCGACCGAGACTGCGATGAGAAGCGCGAGGGCGGTCTCGTAGTCGCGCGTGAGCTCGAAGGCGATGAGGGCCGTCGAGATCGGCGCGCCGAGGACGGCAGCCGCAACGGCTCCCATGCCCACGACGGCGTAGAAGCTCGGGCTCGAGACCTCGGCGGGCGCGAAGGCCGCCAGGACATGGCCGAAAATGGCTCCGACGCAGGCTCCGATGAGGAGCGAGGGGCTGAAGACGCCCGACGCGAAGCGCCCCGTGAGCGTGACGGCCGTCGCGACGATCTTTGCCGCGAGAATGCCGACGAGCGCGCCGAGCGCGACCTGGTCGCGGAGCACCGCGTCCGCCGTGCCGTAGCCGACGCCAAGAACCTGCGGACAGGCGAGGGCGATGAGGCCGACGAGCAGTCCCGCCGCGGCCGGTCGCAGCCATAGCGGCGGATCGAGCCGGGCCGCGAGCGATTCGAAGGTCTTCACGAGCTGGACGAAAGCGATGGCGACGACCGCCGCGACGAGCCCGAGGACGAACACGGCCCCATACTCGCCGTTCGAGACGAGATGCATGGGCGGCATGACGAAGGCCGGATAGGGGCCGAGATGAACGCGGCTGACGACGGCGGCGGCGGCGCTCGCGATGACGATCGGTCCGAAGGCGCGCAGCGCGTAGTGGCGCAGCACCACCTCGAGCGCAAAGAGGACGCCCGCGATGGGTGCGTTGAAGGAGGCCGAGACCGCTGCCGCGACACCGGCGCCGAGCAGCGTTCGCGTCAGCTCCGGCGGAAGGTGCAGGGCGCGCGCGAGCCCCGAGCCGAGCGCTCCGCCGAGATGGGCGATGGGCCCTTCGCGACCCGCGCTCGCGCCCGAGCCGAGCGAAAGGATGGCGAGCGCACCTCCGAGGAGCGCGGGTCCCACCGCCATGCGGCCGTCGCCGACCGCGCGGGCCTCGATGAGGTCGGGGATGCCCGGCGGGCGGCGGTCCGGCAGGAGCCTCACGAGCGCCAGGCCGGTGACGAGTCCGCCGCCCGTCGGCAAGGCGAGGTAGACCCACCAGGGTCGCTCGGCCATGAGGCCGGGCAGGGCGCCGAGCAGGTTGCGCTCCAGGAAGGTGAGGGCGAGGAAGAAGGCGATGGCGACATAGCCGACGCCGATGCCCACGAGGAGCGCGAAGAGCCAGACCGCGGGCTGGCGAAGGACCGCACGCGGAGGATCGCCGCCGAACTGCGCCTTGACCCATGCCTGAATGCCGCCCCGCATGGGACCACTCTAAGAGCTGTTCGCGCCGCCGCAACGGCGGCGACGGACGAACGCGACGCCCGCCGGTCGGGCCGGGGGCGTCGTAGAGGTCGATCTCGACGGCGGTCGAAGCGGGTCCGCCCTAGTCGGCGGCGAACTCGTTCCGCCGATAGCCTTGAACGAAGAGGAGCGCGGCGAGGTCGGCGTGGCGCAGCTCGCCGTCCGCCGCCGCGGCGACGACCGGCTTGGCACGGTAGGCGATGCCGAGGCCCGCGGCCTCGATCATGGCGAGGTCGTTGGCGCCGTCGCCGACCGCGAGCGTCTCGGTGAGAGGAATGGCGTGCTCGCTCGCGAGCGCCTTGAGCGTCGCGAGCTTGGCATCGCGGCCGAGAATGGGCTCGCGCACCCGTCCCGCGAGACGGCCGTCCTCGACGAGAAGCTCGTTCGCACGGTGGACGGCAAAGCCTGCGCGCTCGGCAACGACGCGCGTGAAGGCGGTGAATCCGCCCGAGACAAGCGCGGTCACGGCGCCCTTCGCGGCCATGGTGCGCACGAGCGTCCGCGCGCCCGGATTGAGGCGCACGCGCTCGGCGAGGACCTTCGCGACGATGCCTTCGGGCTGGCCGGCGAGGCGCGCGACGCGCTCCCGCAGGGCCGGCTCGAAGGCGAGCTCGCCGCGCATGGCGCGTTCGGTGATCGCCGCGATCTCGGCCTTGATGCCGGCGAGATCGGCGAGCTCGTCGATGCATTCGACATTTATGATCGTCGAGTCCATATCGGCGACGAGGAGGCGCTTCCTGCGGTGCGCGAGCGGCTGGGCCACGAGATCGAGCCGCGCTCCCGCGAGGCCGGCCTCGGCGGCCGCGCGCAGGGCCGCCGCGTCGAGGCCCGAGGCCGGAATGTCGGCGGCCTCTCCGGGCTCGAGCGTGTGCGGCGCGCCGGGCGTTCCACCCGCGGCTGCGATCGCGTCGGCGACCGCCGCAAGGACGCCCGAATCGATGTGCGCTTCCTCACGGGGGGCGACGAGGGTGACGATGTGGGACATGAGCTCCGAACGGATCGCTGAGCCGAAGCCAAAGGGGATGCCGGACGCGGTCCTTATCGCAGGGCCGACCGCGAGCGGCAAGTCGGCGCTCGCGCTCGCCGTCGCCGAGCGCACGGGCGGCGCCGTCGTCAATGTCGATGCCATGCAGCTCTACCGCAACCTTCGCATCCTCACCGCCCGTCCGTCTGCGGAGGATGAGGCGCGCGTGCCGCATCGGCTCTACGGCATCCTCGATGCGGCGGAGCGCTCGTCCGCTGGCCGCTTCCTGGGCCTTGCGAAGGACACTCTCGAGGAGTTGCGCCTCGCCGGGCGGCTTCCGATCCTGGTCGGGGGAACGGGGCTCTACTTCGAGGTGCTCCTTCAGGGCATCGCCGCCGTGCCGGCCGTGCCGGAGGCCGTGCGCGAAAGCGTCGAGCGCAGGCTCGCGCGGGAGGGCGCCGCGGCGCTCCATGGCGAGCTCGCCGCGCGCGACCCGGAAACGGCGCAGGGCATTCGGCCCGGCGATTCCCTGCGCATCGCCCGCGCGCTCGGCGTGCTCGAGGCGACGGGGCAGGGACTCAAGGCCCATCAGCGCCTGGCGGGCCATCCGCCCGCTCTCGGCGGATGCGTCAGGAAATTCGTCCGCATACCGCCGCGCGAGGCGGTCTACGACGCGGTCGAGCGCCGGTTCGATGCCATGCTGGCGGCGGGCGTCCTCGACGAGGTCGCGGCGCTCCGCTCGCGCCGGCTCGCCCCCACGCTGCCCCTGATGCGCGCGCATGGCGTGCCCGAGCTCATCGCCCATCTCGACGGCGCCCTGAGCCTGGACGACGCCGCCGCGCGCGCCAAGCTCAACACGCGTCACTATGTGAAGCGCCAGCTCTCCTGGGCGCGCCGGCGCATGGCGGATTGGACATGGCTCGACGGGGCGACCTGCTCGGCCGACCTCCTCGCATAGCCGCGCGCCGTTTCGCTTTCGCCCGGTCCCGCTTCGGGCCTATGCTCCCGCGTCGAGGACGGGCGTTCGCCGCGCATCGTTGCGCCGGTCCGTCGGTTAAAGAGCCTAAGGCGCGCGGGCGCCAGGCGAGACAAGGGAGGATGCGCCGTGACGATTTCGTTCAACATGCGTGCGGCGACGCGCGCGGGCCTTGCGGGCGCCGCGCTCGTCGCGGTCCTTTCCGCCGGCGCCTCGGGAGCCGAGGAGACGGCAAAGGCCGAGAATGCGTGCCTGCGCGTGCGGGACATCCGCGAGACGACCAATATCGACGAGACCCGCATCCTCGCGCGGGGGCAGGGCAACAAGCCCTATCTCATCACGCTCGCAAATCCCTGTCCCGAGCTCAATTTCGACCCGCCGCTCACTTTCGACTCGCGCAGCGTCGAGATGTTCCAGTGCCTTCGGTCGGGCGACGTGATCAAGGTTCCGACCGATCTCGTCTGCTTCATCGACACGATCGAGGAGATCGACGAGGAGCGGGCGAAAGCTCTCGTCAAGAAGGACAAGAGCGGGGAGTGACGGCGTTCGCTCCTCCGCTGACGGACGGACAGAACAGGAGCGCCGGGACATGGCCGTTCGCCTCGTCGTTCAGACGCTCGCCTTCTGCGCGTTCATGGGTGTGCTCCTGTTCGGGGGCGCGGGGACCCTGAACTGGCCGCAGGCATGGGCGTTCCTTGCCCTTTTCGGCGTCCTCGGTCTCGGCGTGGGCTTCTGGCTGCTGGCAAGGGACCCCGGCCTTCTTGCCGAGCGCCTCGGCTCGCCCGTGGCGCGCGATCAGATGGCCTGGGACCGCGCGCTCATGGCCCTCGTCTTCCTCCTCTTCTTTGCCTGGCTCGTCTTCATGGGGCTCGACGCGGTCCGCTACGGCTGGACCTCGACGCCGCGCTGGGCGCAATGGCTCGGCGCCGGCCTCATCGTCCTCAGCAATCTCGGGGGCGCCTGGACGTTTCACGCGAACAGCTTCGCGGCTCCGACCGTCAAGACGCAGAGCGCGCGCGGACATGCCGTCGCGACCGGAGGACCCTATGCGTTGGTGCGCCATCCCATGTACACGTCCGCGCTTCTCATGATGCTTGGCGTTCCGCTGCTCCTCGGCTCGCTCTGGGGTCTCGTCGCGTTTCCCGTGCTTCTCGCCGTCGTCTGGCTGCGGGCGCGCGGCGAGGAAAAGATGCTTCTGACGGAGCTTCCCGCCTATGCGGAGTACGCCGCGCGGGTCAGGGCCCGCTTCTTCCCCGGCCTCTTCTGAAGGCGGCCGGTCCGGTCGCATCGATGGGGGTGGGGCGTCGCAAGACCCAGGCAGATCGGCGAACCCGAGCTGCCCCTTGACGCCTTCGGCGGTGCGGTTGACGGCGGGGGCGCCTTGCGCCATTCTCCCGCCCCACATGTGAAAGGATTGCCCGGATGCCCGCGCGTCTGTCGCTTGTAATCGGAACGCCGCCAGGGGCGGTCGGGTAGAAACCCGACCCGAATGGCGGCGCATTGCCAGGGGCTCGCAAGGCCCCTTTTCTTTTGCCCGAACGAAACCGATGCCCAAAGGAACGGACCAATTCTGATCTGCGCCGGAACGGAGAGAGCCATGCCCGCGCCCAAGACCGCCACCCCGACTGCCAATGAGCCCCGAGACGCCAAGACCGCCCCGGGCCGCGTCATGGACGGCGCGCACATGGTGGTGCAGGCGCTCGTCGATCAGGGCGTCGAGGTCATCTTCGGCTATCCGGGCGGGGCGGTGCTGCCGATCTACGACGCGCTCTTCGAGGACGAGCGCATCCGCCACGTCCTCGTGCGCCACGAGCAGGGTGCGACCCACGCGGCCGAAGGCTATGCTCGCTCGAGCGGCAGGCCCGGCGTCGTGCTCGTGACCTCGGGCCCCGGCGCGACGAACGCGGTCACCGGGCTCACCGATGCGCTGATGGATTCGATCCCGCTCGTCTGCCTGACGGGCCAGGTCGCGACGCACCTCATCGGCTCGGACGCCTTCCAGGAATGCGACACGGTCGGCATCACCCGTCCGTGCACGAAGCACAACTATCTCGTCAAGGACGTGAACGATCTCGCGCGCGTGATCCACGAGGCCTTCTATGTCGCGACGAGCGGGCGGCCCGGCCCCGTCGTCGTCGACATCCCGAAGGACATCCAGTTCCAGCAGGGGCCCTATACCGGCCCGAGCCAGGTGCGCCACCGCACCTATCGCCCGCGCGTCAAGGGCGACTATGCGCGCATCCAGGAGGCGGTGGAGCTGATGGCCCACGCCAAGCGCCCGATCTTCTACACCGGGGGCGGCGTCATCAATTCGGGCCCCGCGGCGAGCCAGCTTCTGCGCGAGCTCGTGCGCCTCACGGGCTTTCCCGTCACCTCGACGCTGATGGGCCTCGGCGCCTATCCGGCGCACGATCCGCAATGGCTCGGCATGCTCGGCATGCACGGGACCTACGAGGCGAACATGGCGATGCACGATTGCGACGTCATGATCAATATCGGCGCGCGCTTCGACGACCGTGTCACGGGCAAGCTCGACGAGTTCTCGCCGGGCTCCAAGAAGATCCATGTCGACATCGATCCCTCCTCGATCAACAAGAACGTGCATGCGGACGTTCCGATCGTCGGCGACGTCGCCCATGTGCTCGAGGACATGGTCCGCATCTGGAAGGCGCGCAACGCCCATCCCGACAAGGCGGCGATGGCCTCCTGGTGGGGCGCGATCGAGGGCTGGCGCGGTCGCAAGTCGCTCGCCTTCAAGAACTCGTCCACCATCATCAAGCCGCAATACGCCGTGCAGCGTCTCTACGAGCTTACCAAGGACCGCGACGTCTACATCACGACCGAGGTCGGCCAGCACCAGATGTGGGCCGCGCAGCACTATCATTTCGAGGAGCCGAACCGCTGGATGACCTCAGGCGGCCTCGGGACAATGGGCTATGGCCTGCCCGCGGCCGTCGGCGTGCAGATGGCGCACCCGAAATCGCTCGTCATCGACATAGCGGGCGAGGCGAGCGTGCTCATGACCATGCAGGAGATGTCGACGGCCGTACAGCACGACCTGCCGATCAAAATCTTCATCCTGAACAACGAGTACATGGGCATGGTGCGCCAGTGGCAGCAGCTCCTGCACGGCGGGCGCTACTCGCACTCCTACACGGCCTCGCTCCCAGACTTCGTGAAGCTCGCCGAGGCCTATGGCTGCGTGGGCCTTCGCGCGAAGACGCCCGACGAGCTCGACGGCAAGATCCTCGAGATGATCGAGACCGACAAGCCGGTGATCTTCGACTGCCTCGTCGACAAGCACGAGAACTGCTATCCGATGATCCCCTCGGGCCGCGCCCACAACGAGATGATCCTTGGCGATGCCGAGGATCAGCCCGGCGTCACCGAGGAAGGCAAGATGCTCGTGTGAGCGCCGCGACGATGCTCTGGACAGGGAGAAATCCATGCCGCCCCTCGTGAAGGACGCCAAGATCGAGCGGCATACGCTCTCGGTGCTCGTCGACAACGAGGCGGGCGTCCTCGCCCGCGTCATCGCGCTCTTCTCCGCGCGCGGCTACAATATCGAGAGCCTCACCGTCGCCGAGGTCGACCAGGCCGTGCACACCTCGCGCATCACGGTGGTGACGACGGGCACGGCGATGATGATCGAGCAGATCAAGGCCCAGCTCGACCGTCTCGTACCCGTGCACAAGGTCGTCGACCTCACCGTCGAGCACGACGCGGTCGAGCGCGAGATGGCGCTCGTCAAGGTCGCGGGCACGGGCGAGAAGCGCGTCGAGGCGATGCGCCTCTCGGACATCTTCCGGGCGCGCGTCATCGACACGACGCACACCTCCTTCATCTTCGAGATTTCGGGCGCGCCTTCCAAGCTCGACAAGTTCATCGACCTCATGCGGCCCTTAGGGCTCGTCGACGTGAGCCGCACCGGCGTCGTCGCCATCGCGCGCGGGCCGGAGGGGATGTAGAGCCGGCGCTCGGTTAAGCCCCACCCCCGCTCTCCCGCATGCGCCGCATATGATAGCGCGTGCGCAGGACGATGATCGCGACGAGGACGATCCAGCCGACGGCGAGGAGGCTCCACCCATAGGCGTCGCTCATCGCGAAGAAGGCGAACCAGCCGAAGCGCGGTCCGAAGAGCAGGAGGGCGCCCGCGAGGACCAGGGCGAGCCCGAAGATCCGGTAGCCGCGCGCATAGCGGCGCAGCTCCAGGCGGTAGGCGCGCCGGCCCTCGGGCGACTTCAAGTCCGGCGGCGACATCGTGGCCCCCTTGCTGCGCGCGGATTTGAGGGCACTCAGGCCCGCGCCGTCAAGGCGTCTCCCCTTGAAGCCATTCGAGGCGGTGCCCCGCGCCCGGGCCTTGGGCGAGCGCCTCCGACAGGAAGGGCAAGAGCGCCTCGAGCGCCGGCTCGAGCGTGTAGGGCGGATTGACGACGGTGAGCGCGGTGCCGTCGAGGCTCGCGCCCGTCCTCTTGCGGACGGTAAGCTCCACACGGAGCATTTTCGGGATGGCCAACGCCTTGAGCGCGGCGTCGTAGGCGCGGATCGCGTCGAGATCCTTGACGGGGTGCCAAAGGAGAAAGATGCCGGTCGCCCAGCGGCGATGGTTCGCCTTCAGCGACTCGGCAAGGCGGGCGAACTCGCCCGCCTCCTCGAAGGGTGGGTCGAGGAGGAGGAGGCCGCGCCGCTCCTTCGGCGGCACGAAGGCCTTCGCCGCATCCCAGGCGTCGAGCGGGATGGTCTTGACCTGTCGGTCGCCGGCATAGCGCGCCCTGAGGGCGGAAAAATCCTCCGGGTGCAGCTCGACGAGCGTGAGGCGGTCTTGCGTGCGCGCAAGATGGCGCATCACGGCGGGCGAGCCGGGAAAGGTCCGCAGGATTCCGTCGGGATTGGCCGAGGCGACGGCGCCGAGATAGGGCGCGAGCGCCGCGCGCGCCTCCTCGCTCGGGGCGGGGAGGGCGCGCGAATTCTCCTCACCGGGAGGAAGGCCGAGACCGGCGAGGCGCGCCAGGCGCCCGATGCCTGCGCGCCACTCGCCCGTCTTCGCCGCCTCCGGCCCCGCGAGCGCATAGGCCCCGATGCCGGCATGGGCGTCGATGGCGCGCCAGGCGCCCGGCTTGGCATTGAGATGGGCAAGGATCGCGGCGAGCACGGCGTGCTTCACCACGTCGGCGAAATTTCCCGCGTGATAGGCGTGGCGATAGTTCATCGGGCAGCGGCGGCCGCGCGGCCGCCGGCCTCAGGCCGCGAAATTGCGGATCTTGGCGCTGACGCCGGGCAGGTCGCCCTCCATCGCGTAATACGCCGTGCCGTAATCGTAGAACGGAATGCGCGGATAGAGATGGTGCATCAGGTGGTAGGAGTGGCCGCAGAAAGCGAGGTCGACGAGGAAGCGCACGGGCTTCGGGAAAAGGAGGATCGCCGAGTCCGTGTAGCGGCCCCGCTCGGAGTGGGGATGGTGCACGGGCCAGTCGAACATCAGCGGGCAGAGGCAGACGCCGAAATAGGCGGGCACGATCCACCCGAGCATCACCTCGTTGCCCCAGCCCACCGCATAGGCGGCGGCGACGATCGCGACCGCCACGCCGACATAGACCATCTCGAAGAAGAACTCGCGCTTCACGACCGGCGTCTTGGCGAGGCGCCAGAGGTGCCAGATATAGACCGGCTGGATCGCGAGGCAGCGCAGGATGAGGCTCGGTATGGAATTCGTCTTGACCCAATAGTCGGGGTCCTCGACGGGGTCGTTCGTGTGCTGATGGTGATGGAGGTGCAGGCGGCGGAAGCCCGGATAGGGCGCGAGCAGGATGAGCCCGCTCGCATGGCCGATGACCTCCTCGAGCCATTTCCACTCGGTGTGCCGCCCGGCGATGTTGCCGTGCACCGCCTCGTGGAGGGGCGTGAAGATAAAATAGATGATGACGGCGTTGACCGGGATCGCCACCCACCAGGAGACGTAGCCCTCGATGGCAAGCCCCGCCATGGCGCTCGCGCCTGCGATGACGCTGAGGAAGAGGGCGACGGTCGGCCAGGCGAAGCGCCCGGAGAGATCCTTCAGCGTCGCGCGCGCCTTGCGCTCGAAGGCCCGCGAGGCCTCCTTGAGGGCGGCATCGGCCTCGTTCTCGTTCGCCGGAGCGAGACCGGCATCGGCTTCGACGGGCTTGGCTTGTCTGAACACGGCGGTCCTCTTGGTCCTGTCGAAATGCCGTCGCGCGGGGCGCGTCGCGGGTCCGCGCCACCGCACAGCAACTCCGGCGAGCATTTCATGGTTAGCGCGTCGTTAACCCCTTTGCAAGGAAGGAAGTTGCGTCTCGATTCGGTACAAGTGCCGCGAAGATTCGAGGTCGAACGGTTTCGTCAACCTTATCTTCAAGCAAACGGTTTTGGCTTGGCCTCCTGAGGCGCGCAGGGCGCCGCATCCCGCGGTCGGGGGGCAGACGATGACGGCGCAGCATGCCGATGCGCGCGCGCGGAGCAGCCATGGCGCGACGGACGCGCCAAGGGCGCTCGACGGCATTGCCTGCCTCGAGGACGAGGCCGCGATCCAGGGCGCGCGCAACCGCCAGGCGCTGGCCTGGTGGCACGGCGCGCGCGGCGACAATGTCGCGCCTGCCGCGCAGGCCTTCGACGTTCTCGACCTCGCTCCGATCGCATCGCACCTCGCGCTGCTCGACGTGATCGGCGAGGGGGCAGACTTCCATCATCGCCTCATCGGCACGGCGATCGTCGAGCACCTCGGGGTCGATGGCACCGGGACGCCGTTGTCGGCCTATGACCGCGAATCCGAGTTCTCGCGCCGGACATGGCATATTCTCGGGCTGGTCGTTTCGCAGCGCCGCCCCGTGCTCAATCAGCCGGGCTATGCCCGCGTCGCGGGCAGAGAGCATCGGCGGCACGAGTCCCTGACCCTGCCGCTCGTCGGCGCCGACGGACGGGTCGCGCGCGTCCTGAGCGTCCTCGACTTCCTGAACTAGGCGGCGGCCGGCCATCTCCCCTTCTGCCCTTCGCCGCGCTAGGCTCGGCCGGACGCCCCTTGCGCGAGGGCGCGCAAACGCGAAAAGAAGGGGGACGTCCACATGTCAGGCGAGGAACTGCGCGGTGCGCCCGCCGAGGCGCGCGCCGGCGACTATGTTTTTCTGGGCTTCGTCACGCTGCTCAACGTGCTGAACTTCGTGGATCGTCAGCTTCTGGCGAGCTTCGCGAACTTCATCGTGCCGGATCTGAAGCTCACCAATGCCGAGTTCGGCCTGCTCACGGGCTTCGCCTTCATCGTCTTCTACGCGGCCATGGGCCTCTTCATGGGCGTGCTCGCGGACCGGCTGCACCGGCCGCGCCTCATCGCGGCGGGGCTCGCGCTCTGGAGCGTCCTGACCGCGGCGTCCGGCGCGGCGCGCGGCTTCGTCAGCCTTGCGATCCCCCGCATGCTCATCGGCGTCGGCGAGTCCGCCCTTTCGCCGAGCGCCATCTCGATGCTGGCCGACCGGTTCCCGGCAGGGCGGCTGGGCTTTGCGAGCGGCGTCTACTACATGGGCGTGCCCATCGGCGTCGGCGTGAGCCTGCTCGTCGCCGGATATCTTGGGCCCGCGATCGGCTGGCGGAACTGCTTCTATGTCCTCGGAGCCGTGGGGATCGCGCTCGCTCTGGCGATGGTCTTCGTTCCGGAGACGGAGCGTCGGCGCGCCCGGTCCGAGCGCCTCCGGTCGCGCAGCGGCGGCATCGAGACCTCGGTCACCTTGCGCGGCTCGGTCGCCGTTCTCGGCCGCGCGCTCGCGACCTCGCCGGCGCTCTCGCTGACCATTGCGGGCGGCGTGGCGCTCCACTTCATCCTGGGGGCCGCCGCCTTCGAGCAGCTCTGGTTCGTGCAGGAGCGAGGCTTCGAGCGGGGCGAGATCGCGCGCCTCACCGGCTATATCGGCATCGTCGCCGGCATCCTCGGCAATCTCGTGGGCGGGGCCGGCAGCGACTGGTTTCAGAAGCGCACCGGCGCCGGACGGCCCGTCTTCCTCGTCATCGTCATGCTCGCGACGACGCCCTTCACGCTGGCCTATCGCCTGGTGCCGCCCGACAGCTTTTGGTTCGTGCTCGGCATATTCCTGGGCTATTTCCAGCTCGGCACCTTTTACGGGCCGACATTCTCCACGGTGCAGGAGCTGGTGCCGCCGCAAATTCGCGCGACCGTCATCGCCTTCTACATCCTGATGCTGAACCTCGTCGGGCTCGGCGTCGGCATCACGCTGGGCGGTTACACGATCGACTGGCTCATCGCCGGCGGCGTCGAGGCGCCCTACACCTGGACGCTTTTCGGCTTCGGCATCCTCTCCGCGGTCTCGATCCCGCTCTTCTATTTCGCGGGGCGCCGATACGCGCTAGACCGCGCGCGGCTCTTCGCCGCCGAAAGCCCCTCCTGACGCCTCATTCGCTTTCGCCGCCCATATAGGCGGCGAGACGCTCGGGCGAATGGTTCTCGCCCCAGGAGAAGGCGCAGATGCGCGAGAGCTCCGTGTACGAAAGGCCCGTCTCCTTCGCCCAGGCATTGAACTGCTCCTGGACGGCGGCCAGGTCGCGCTTGGACGTCGGGGCCTCGGCGATGGCGAGGCCCGCATCGCGCAGGGCTCCGGCGACGTCGCGGTTGAGGAAATAGGCGTCGTAGCCGACATGGCGCAGGAAGCGCTGGCCCGTCGCGCCGCCGAGCCGGCTGCCGCGCTTCGTCAGGAGCGCCGTGAGGCCGATCTGATCGTCCTTCGGCCATTCGGCGAGGAATTTTCCGAAGCTGCCGTGCTCGGCGGCGACATCGGCCACGAAGCGCGCGTTCTCGCGCACGGAGCGGATCTTCATCCCGTTGCGGACGATGCGGGTGTCGCGCGCGAGGCCCTCCCAATACTCGTCCGGCTGAAAGAGCAGCGTCTTCGGAGCGAAGCCGAGAAAGGCCTCCTCGAAGCCCGGCCATTTGGCCTCGATCACCTTCCAGGCGAAGCCGGAGCGGAAGATCCACAGCGTCATCTCGGCGAGGACGCGGTCGTCCTTGAGGCGCGCGAGCGCCTTTGCGTCGGGCGGCGGCGAGAGGAGCGCCTTCAGCGCCTTCGCGCCTCCCTTGCGCTGCTCCGCCCGCGCCCGGATTTTCGCAAACGAGGCCATCGGCTTCCTACCGCATCCGCCCGGCGGCGCCTGAGCGAGCCGAACCTGCGCGCGCGCGCTCCTCCGTCGGCAGAGCACGAGACCTTGCCGGCCTCGCGACATGGGCCCGGAGGCCGCTCGAAAGGCGCTGCCAGGCAAGAAGGCTCATGCGCAGCTCGCCGCCCGCCGGATCGCGATAGGTGCCGAATCCGCTCCCGGCGTCATAGACGAAGGCGTGCAGCCCGCCGCCGCCGTCCCATCCGAACGCCACCTCGGCTTTGGGCCCGTTCTCCATCGCGCCTCTCCCCACCGATGCTCTCATGAAATGCTGCCACCGGCCGGGAGGGACGTCAAGAACAAAACGGGTACGAATTCAGGTCGCGAGGCCGAAAAGCGCACGGAAACGGGCGGGATCCATGAAGGCGAGATATTCCGCCTGGAACTCTTCCGTCAGGACTTCGAGCAGGAACTTGTTCTCGATCCAGAACTCGACGACGTGGAAGACGCCGCCCCGGTCGCAGACCCGCGCGGTCCATCCCTCGCGCCTTGCGAGGGCGAGGATCTCGCCGGCCGTCAGCGGCGAAGCGACCGCGAGGTGGACTTCGGAGGCCGGGGAGGGGGCCTCGTTGCGCCAGCCGACCTCGGCCCCGTCGGGGACCAGACGCTGGCCGCGCGGCACCACCTCGATCTCGCTGCCGCGCGCATCGCCCGCGAAGGCGATGAAGCTGCCCGGGAAAGGCGGGAAGGCGGAATAGTCGCCGCGCCAGAGCTCGGCGACGACCTTGGCGACATGTTCGGGACGATCGGCCGGTATCGAGGCATGGAACAGCATCGCGCCCTCCCTCCAACGGCGCCCGTGGGGATCGCGGGGCGCGGAGCGAGGGGGATTTGGGCGCGGCGCGCGCATGGCGCAATCGGCGCGTTCGTCGCCTGTGACGCTCGTCACATGTCGGGTCGGCTATGCAGCCAACGCAGGATTTCCGTCGCGGCAATTCCGACGGGCGCCCCCCTCAGCGTTTCTTCCCCCGCCGTGGCGGGCGCGTGCCGGCCCGGCCCGCCGTCGAGCGGCCCTTCGGCAGGGGCGCGGCCTGGTTCTCTATCAGGGGGCGGCCTTTCCCGTCGGAGCGGGCCAGCTTACCCCCACTCCGACCCTGCCCCTTCCAGGGGGAGGGAGAAGACGCGCCGAGCGAAGAGCCTTCCTCGAAGGCGGCCTCCGCGCGCGCGATGGGGTCGTCGGCGAGGCTCAGCTCGCTCGCCTGGAGGCGGCGCAGCTCGTCGCGGAAGCGCGCGGCCTCCTCGAATTCGAGATTGGCCGCGGCCTCGCGCATGCGCTTTTCGAGCTCCTCGATCGTCGCCTTGATGTTGTGGCCGATGAGGCCGCCGCGCGCGCCGACCGCGCCCGCCTCGACGGTGACGTGGTCGCGCTCGTAGACGCTTTCGAGAATGTCGCCTATGGCGCGCTTGACGCTTTCGGGCGTGATGCCGTGCGCCTCGTTGTAGGCGACCTGCTTGGCGCGCCGTCTCGCCGTCTCGGCCATGGCGCGCTCGAGCGAGCCCGTCATGTTGTCCGCATAGAGAAGGACACGCCCCTCGACGTTGCGTGCCGCGCGCCCGATGGTCTGAACGAGCGAGGTCTCGGAGCGCAGGAACCCTTCCTTGTCGGCGTCGAGGATGGCGACGAGCGCGCATTCGGGAATGTCGAGCCCCTCGCGCAGGAGGTTGATGCCGACGAGCACGTCGAAGGCGCCGAGCCTCAAGTCGCGGATGATCTCGATGCGCTCGATCGTGTCGATGTCCGAGTGCATGTAGCGCACGCGCACGCCCTGCTCGTGCAGATATTCCGTCAGGTCCTCCGCCATACGCTTCGTCAGCACCGTGACGAGCGCGCGGTGACCCCGCGCGGCGACGTCGCGCAGCTCGGCGAGGAGATCGTCGACCTGCGTGCGCGCCGGGCGCACGATGGTGGGCGGGTCGATGAGGCCCGTTGGGCGGATCACCTGCTCGACGAAGACGCCGCCCGTGCGCTCAAGCTCCCAGGGGCCCGGCGTCGCGGAGACGTGCACGGTCGAGGGGCGCATCGCGTCCCATTCCTCGAATTTGAGCGGGCGGTTGTCCAGGGCCGACGGCAGGCGGAAGCCGGAATCGGCGAGCGTCTTCTTGCGGCGGAAGTCGCCGCGGAACATGGCGCCGATCTGGGGCACCGTCACGTGGCTCTCGTCGGTGAAGACGAGCGCGTTGTCCGGGAGATATTCGAAGAGCGTCGGGGGCGGCTCGCCGCGCTTGCGGCCCGTGAGATAGCGCGAATAGTTCTCGATGCCGGGGCAGGAGCCCGTCGCCTCCATCATCTCGAGGTCGAAATTGGTGCGCTGCTCGAGCCGCTGGGCCTCGAGGAGCTTGCCCTGGGAGTTCAGCCACTCCAGCCGCTCCCGCAGGTCCACGCGGATCTGCTTGATCGCCTGCTGCAGCGTGGGGCGCGGCGTCACGTAGTGCGAGTTCGCGTAGAGCTTGATGAAGTCGAGCTCGTCCTCCGTGTGCCCCGTCAAGGGATCGAACTCGACGATCTTCTCCACCTCGTCGCCGAATAGCGAGAGGCGCCAGGCGCGGTCCTCGAGGTGCGCGGGCCAGACATCGATCACGTCGCCCTTCACGCGGAAGGCGCCGCGCTGAAAGGCCGCCTCGTTGCGCCGGTACTGAAGGGCCACGAGGGAGCGCACGAGCTCGCGCTGGTCGAAGCGCGCACCCGCCTTCACCGTCACCGTCATCTCGGAATAGGTCTCGACCGAGCCGATGCCGTAGATGCAGGAGACGGAGGCGACGATGATGACGTC
The DNA here is from genome assembly GCA_024236075.1 of Alphaproteobacteria bacterium. Lineage (GTDB taxonomy): Bacteria > Pseudomonadota > Alphaproteobacteria > JACAEB01 > JACAEB01 > JACAEB01. The sequence continues at coordinate 131,421 of JACKLE010000004.1, forward strand.
GTCGCGCTCCAGCAGCGCCCGCGTCGCCGAATGCCGCATGCGGTCGATCTGCTCGTTGATGGACGATTCCTTCTCTATGTAGGTGTCCGTACGCGGAACATAGGCCTCCGGCTGGTAGTAGTCGTAGTAGGAGACGAAATACTCGACCGCGTTGTCGGGGAAGAAGCTCTTGAACTCGCCATAGAGCTGGGCCGCGAGCGTCTTGTTGGGCGCGAGCACGAGGGCGGGGCGCTGGGTCGCCTCGATGACCTTCGCCATGGTGAAGGTCTTTCCCGAGCCCGTGACGCCGAGCAGCACCTGGTCCTGCTCGCGCGCCTCGAGCCCCTTCACGAGCTCGGAGATTGCCTGCGGCTGGTCGCCCTTGGGCTCGAAGGGGCTTTTGAGCTGGAACGCGATGCCGCCTTCGGTCTTCTCGCGACGCTCGGGCCTGTGCGGCGTCCATACGGCCGCCAAACGGTCGAACACGAAGGCCGCGCCGGGCGCTTCGGAGAGGCCGGGGGGAACGGTCGGGGAGCGGGGGGGCGAGGACATGCGCTAGCATATGGGAGCGAGTGCGCCGCCGGAAAGGCGGGGGAGCGCCTCAGTTCACGATCGAGAAGCCCCGCACGGCGCGGTGCTCGACATAGTTCGCATGGGCGAGGTCCATGAGGATCGTCGAGGTGCGGCCTTCGGGGCAGGTGAGCTGATAGGCGTTGAGCACGGTGCCGTAGGGGCTGGTGTCGAGCGCGCCCTGGCGCTCGAAGGACGGCGCCGCGCCGCTGGGGCAGCGCAGGCGGGCGAGATAGGCGCGCTCGCCCTGGATGAGGTCGGCGCGCACCGGATTCTGCTGCGAGCCGAGCGGCGCGCGCGCGATCGCCCGCCAGTCCGGATAGACCGTCTTGAAGCCCGACGGATCGGTCAGCGAGCGAACCTGCAGCGGCTTCTGCGAGACGATCCGCGCCCCGCCGCACGCGGCGAGCGCGAGGCCCGCAGCGACCGCCATCCCCAAAGGCAGGAGAAACCGCATCATCCCTGTTACCCCGTCCGGACGCTTTTCGTCCCCGGCGCGAAAGCGTACCCTCACCTGCAAAAGGCGCGCAAATAGGGCGGCGCGCAGGGCTCGGGCTCAGGGGGGCACGCCATGCGGAAGGTCCTGATCGTACTCGGCATCGTCATCGTGGTCCTTGCGGGCCTCGGCTATGCGGCGTGGGCGCTGCGCGTGCCGCGCACGCTCTGGCTCTGGGTCCTCATCCAGTCGGGCAAGCCCGACGAGGACATCTTCGCCACCGAGCCGCCGCCGGCCCCCGACTATGCCTCAAGCGAGGCCTGGGCGGCGCTGCCGTACCGCGCCGATGCCGCCGACACCGCGCCCGCGGGCTTTGCGCCCATCCCGGACGACGCGGCGCCGGCCGACGTCTTCTTCGTCCATCCCACGACGTATTTCGGCAAGCAGAACTGGAACCAGCCGCTCGACGACGCAGCCGTGAACCAGGCGACGGACGAGCGCTCGATCCGCAACCAGGCGAGCGTCTTCAACGGCTGCTGCCGCATCTATGCGCCCCGCTACCGCCAGGCGACGTTCTACGTCTTCATCGGCCAGGGCGATGCGGAACTGGAAGGCATCCGGCGCGCCTATGTCGACGTGAAGGAGGCCTTCCGCCACTATCTCGAGACCTGGAACGATGGGCGTCCCTTCCTTATCGCCTCCCACAGCCAGGGCTCGCGCTATGCGCTCTGGCTCATCCAGGACATGGTCCAGGGCACGCCGCTCGAGAAGCAGTTCGTCAACGCCTATGTCGTCGGCTACGCGATCCCCAGCGAATGGTTCTCGCGCGAGCTGACGGATATCGGGCCGTGCGAACGGCCGGATCAGACGGGCTGCGTCGCGAGCTGGAGCACCTACGCCGAGGGCGCGGACACGAGCCGTTCGCGCGTCTCCATCCGTCACCGCTACGGCGATGCCTTCGAGTCGAACGAGGGCAAGGCGCTCGACTGCACCAATCCGCTGACCTGGGACGCGCGTTCGCCCTCCGCGGGGGCGGGCGCCAATATCGGGGCGTGGATCTATCCGACGACGGGGTCGCAGTCGCCGGCGCCCATTCCGGGGCTCACCGGCGCCCGCTGCGAAGACGGCGCGCTCTACATCACGCCGCCCGACCTCGTCGCCTACAACGCTGCCGTGCTGCCGGGAAAGAACTATCACAACTACGACTATCAGCTCTTCTACATGAACATCCGCGAGAACGCGGCGCTGAGGGTCAAGGCGTTTCTGGAGCAGATACCGTCCGTGGACTGACGCTTTACCACGATCCGGTGTTCGGCATCGACTTCCACGGCTCGGCGGGGGCGAGCGCGTCGCCGCGCTGCAGGAGCTCGATGGAGATCCCGTCGGGCGAGCGCACGAAGGCCATGTTTCCATCCCGGGGCGGACGGTTGATCGTGACACCGGCCTCCATCAGGCGCGCGCAGGTCGCGTAGATGTCGTCGACGCGGAAGGCGAGGTGGCCGAAATTGCGCCCGCCCGTATAGGCCTCCGGGTCCCAATTGTAGGTCAGCTCCATCATCGGCGACTTGCGCGCGCGGGCCTCCTGGGCATTGCCGGGCGCGGCGAGGAAGACGAGCGTGTAGCGCCCGCCGGGATTGTCGTGGCGCGAGATTTCCTCCAGGCCGAGCTTGCCGCAATAGAAGGCGAGCGAGGCCTCGAGATCGCTCACGCGCACCATGGTGTGCAGATATTCCATCGCCATCTCATCGCTCCTCTCGCATCGCCTCGGCCCTTGCGCGAAGGCCGGCGCGGCCCCAACGTCGGGCCCGCAGGTCCTTCCGCAGCAAAGGGCGCTCCATGCCGCAATCGTCCGCCTTCGCCTATCTGGCGCCGATCCTCTTCCTGTCGTTCTCGAACATATTCATGACCTTCGCCTGGTACGGGCACTTGAAGTTCAAATCCGTGCCGCTCGCGCTCGTCGTCGTGGCGAGCTGGGGCATCGCCTTCTTCGAATACTGCCTCGCCGTGCCGGCCAACCGCATCGGCCATCAGGTCTATTCGGCGGCCGAGCTCAAGACCATCCAGGAGATCGTGACGCTCGTCGTCTTCGCAGTGTTCTCGGTCGCCTATCTCGGCGAGAGCCTGCGCTGGACGCAAGGGGCGGGCTTCGCGCTCCTCGTCGTGGCGGCGTTCCTCATCTTTCAGAAGTGAGCTCCGTGGACGGCTCCTCGCGTCCGGCGAGCTTCTCCACGAAGACCGACTGCGTCGGATAGGCGAACTCGATGCCTCGAGCGGCGAAATCGCGCATGATCTTGAGATTGATCGCCTGCTGCCGGTCCATGTAGTCCCCATATTCCGGCGACTGAACGTAGTAGACGATCTCGTAGTTGAGCGAGAAATCGCCATAGGCCGCGAAATGGGCGCGGTCGAAGCGCGTCCCCTCGGTCCCTTCCACCGCCGCGCGCAGAAGCTTCGGAATCTCTTCGACCAGCTCGACCGGCGTCTGGTAGACGACGCCGATCCGGAACAGCACGCGCCGCTCGTAGAGCTGCTTGTAGTTGCGGATGTTCGTCTGCAGGAGATTGGCGTTCGAGACCACGATCAGCTCGCCCGACAGCGCGCGGATGCGCGTCGTCTTGAGCCCGATGCGCTCGACCGTGCCCATGAGGTCGCCGAAGATGATGAAGTCTCCGCGCACGAAGGGGCGGTCCAGCACGATGGTGAGCGAGGCGAAGAGATCCGCGAAAATGCTCTGCGCCGCGAGGCCGATCGCGATGCCGCCCACTCCGAGCCCGGCTATGAGCGCGGTGACGTCGACGCCGAGCGTGCCGAGGATCGTAAGTCCGACCACGGCCCAGACCGCGAAGTTGATGAAGAGCTTCACCAGCGACAGAGCGTTGGCGAGCGTCGAATAGTCGCCCGACTGCCGCGCGGCGTAGCGCGACGCGAGGCTGACGAGGATGCTCGTCGCCCACACGCCCGCCTGGAACAGGAAGGCGCCGAGGAGCGCGAGCGTGATGAGGCGGTGCTCGTATCCGACCGCGGCGGCGCCGGCATAGACCGCCAAGGCGAGGATGAGCAGGCTCGACGTCTTCCTGATCGTGCTTTGAGCCTCGGCGCGCCAGGACCCCTCGTGGGGCGACTTGCCGCCCACGAGCGCACCGAGGCGTCCGCGCAGCCACAGGAGGGCGAACAGGACGAGCGCGGCAACGGCAAGCGCTTGGCCGACAAGGATCGCGAAATCGGCGATCTCCTGCCAATGGGCTTCGACCCAGCCGACGGCGTTCTGCGTATCCGCGGCGAAGAGGCCTAGCAGCTGCAAGGCGCCGTGACCGTCCGCAGGCGGAGAAGATGGCGGGAGAACGTCCGGGGCCTGGGCAGTCATGTCGGTGTCCGATTTTTCGATCGCGCGCGGCGGCGGCGGGCCGGGGGAGGAACGGGCGGCGCGATGCCGCCCGAGGAGGGAGCTGCGCGGCCGGAGTCGATGGGCGCTGCCGGCCGCGCGGCTCTGCTATTGCGCCTTGTGGAACTCGGTCTCGATCCCGAACGTAACGTCCGCGCCGACAACCTGGGTGAGGGCAGTGTAGCCCCAGTCGGTTCGCTTGAGCACGCCCTTCGCGGAAAAGCCCATGACGTCCATGTTGCGCATCGGATGGGTGATCTTGCCGTTGAAGGTGACGTCGAGCGTCACCGGCTTGGTCACGCCGAGCATGGTGAAGTCGCCCGTGACGCGGCCCGTGGTCGGGGAGGTCTTCTCGATCTTCGTCGCCTTGAAGGTGATCGCGGGGTAGGCGGACGCATTCAGATGCTTCTCGCCCGCGAGCTCGGGCGTCAGCTTCTGATGATTGACGTCGATCGAGGCCGTGTCGATCGTCACCTCGAGCGTGCTCTGCGTCGGATCGGCCGCGTCGAACTGGAGCGTGCCGGCCGCCTTGTTGAAGCGCCCCGTATAGTTCGAGACGCCCATATGGCTGACCCAGAACGTGATCTCCGTGTGCGAGGGATCCATGGCGTAGGTGCCGGACTGGAGCGCGGCTGCGTCGGTCGTGACGGGGATGCTGGTGGGCTCGACCTCCGCCAGCGCGGGGCCGCAGGCCAGCACGGCAAGAGCCGCCGCGAGCGCCGGCGTGATGCGCTTTCTCATGTTTGGGGCTCCTCTCGCTGTTGTGGGCCCGCAAGAGTATAGTCCCCGGAGCGGGGGCGGAAAGCCCCGGGCGCGCAGGGAGGGCATCATGATCTGGGCTCGCCGCATTGCGATGGCGGTGATCGCCGTCGTTCTCGTTCTCGCCCTTGTCGGCCTCGTGCTGCCGCGCGAGGTTCACGTGGAGCGTTCGATCGTCATCGCGGCCGAGCCGGCCGCGGTGTTCCCCTATGTGAACGATCTGCGCCGGTTCAACGCCTGGTCTCCATGGTCGCGGAGGGACCCGAACATGGAGACGCGGTTCGACGGCCCCGACGCAGGGGTCGGGCAGCGCATGAGCTGGACGAGCGACAAGCCCGACGTCGGCAGCGGCTCCCAGGAGATCATCGAGAGCGTCGACGGCACGCATGTGTGCACGGCCCTCATATTCGGGTCGGAAGAGGGCATGACGGCGGAGTTCGATCTGAGCCGCGTGCCGGGCGGCACCAAGGTCGTGTGGAGCTTCGAGACCGATCTCGGCTGGAATCCGTTCTCGCGCTATGTCGGCCTCATGTTCGACGGACTCATCGGCAAGGACTACGAGGAAGGCCTCGCGAATCTCAAGACCGCCGTCGAGAGCGGCGCCTGAGCGGCGCGCCCGGAACAAATCCCAAGCGGACGAGATCGAATTGCCTCGGCCGGGGCGGCTTGCTCTAGGGAGCGGAAGCCGCCGTCGCCTTTTCGACCAGATCGATGAGATTGCCCATTCCGAGATGCACATCGATGAGGTGCAGGCCCCAATCCGGCAGCACCGCTCCTTGCGATATCACGTCGCCGCGAATCTCGTCCGTCCGCGGATCCTTTGGGTTGCCGTTGACGGTCACGGCGAGGTAGCTGCCCGCATCGTCGGACACGCATTCGCCTTCGAGGAGGAGCGGGACCCGAACGAAGGGCGTCGTCACCGCCGTCGTGCTCGACCAGGCGACTGGAGTCGTGGCGCCGTTGGGGTTCGAGGCATCCGGCCCGATTCCGGTGGATAGGTAGGCGTCCAGCGGAGCCGAGCCGCCCTCGAGCGCGGCGGGATTGGTGCAGCCGGCCACCATGCCCTCGCCCGGCACGCGTCCGAAGCGCGTGTTCGCGGGAGGCGGCGCCTCGGCGCGAAACGAGACATAGGTGACGATGCAGCCCGTTTCGCCGGTCTTGGAGCAGAGGGGCATCGACTTGAAGTCGCCGCCGACGAGCGCGCCTCTCGGGACCGCCATGTTCGCGCCGATAAGCATCGCGAGCAGGATCTTCGCCTGGTCCGGCTTGCCGTCGATCTCCTGCTGGATGAGCGCCTTCAGGACGCCCGAGCCCTGCGAATGGCCGATGAGGACGACGCGGCGGCCGTTATTCTCCGTGGCGAGATAATGGTTCCACGCGGCGAGCACGTCGTTGTATCCGAGCGTCCGGTCGACATCGGCCGTCTTGCCCTCCATGAACGCCCGGAGGGCGGTCAGCGTCACCTGACGATAGAGGGGCGCGAAGGTGCGGCAGACCGAGCCGAAACGCGCGAACTGGTGGGCGGCGACGCTCTTCTCCTCGGGGCCCGCGACGAGGTCGCTGTTGGGAGTCGGGTCGAGCGAGACCGTCGGATAGACGTAGAAGCAGTCGATCTCGGGGTCCTCGGCGGGAACGAAAGGAACGACCTTCACGTTGCCGTCGGCGGAGACGATGCCGGTCGTCTGATCGGCCGAGCAGGCATCCTGCCGGCCGGGCCAGCACAGCCAGTTCTCGCTCTTGGCATAGTCGGCCGGCTCCGCCGCTTCGGCGCGAATCGCACCAAACGCCGCGAGTCCGGCGCCCAGGGCCACAGCCCAGCGACCGATCGTGCGCATGACCTCTCTCCTCCCGCTTGTCTCTTGCCGCCAGGAGAGGGCACGGCCGAGCGGCCTGTCAAATCGGCCCGCCCAACCCGCCCGGCGAATTTGCCGGCCCCGCGCGGTGCAGCTAGCCTCGCGGAAACCCTCTCCGCGTCCCTCGCCCGAGGAGCCCCATGCGCGCCATCACCGTCGGCAGCCTCGTGCAGGACATCATCGTCATCGTCGCCGATGCCGCGATCGAGCAGATGCGCATGAGCAACGCGACCTCGTCCTTCCTTCTGCTCGAGGCGGGCAAGAAGGTCGACACGACGACGATTCTGGAGACCTGCGGCGGCGGCGCGGCGAATGCGGCCGTGGCGCTCGCGCGCCTCGGCTTCGATGCGGCGATCCTCGGCAAGATCGGCACCGATTCGGCGGCGGCGTTTCTCAAGCCCAAGCTCGAGGCCGAAGGGGTCGATCTTTCGCGCGTCACGGCGCTCGACGACGCGCCGACGGGGCGCTCGGTCATCATCATCGCCCACGACCGCGATCCGGCGATCCTCGTCAATCGCGGAGCGAATACGCGCCTCGCCTGCGAAGAGGTCGAGGATGCGAGCTTCGCGGGCGTCGACCTCGTCTGCGTGACGCCCTTGAGCGGTCAGTCGGCGGACTGCTACGGAGCCCTCGTCGCGCGTGCCAAGAGCGCCGGGGCCTATGTGCTCGCGATCCCAGGCATTCGCCAGCTCTCCTCGCGGGGCGAGGAGTTTCTCGCCTCGCTGCCGCAGGTCGACACAGTGATCGTCAACCGGCGCGAGGCGAGCCAGCTCGTGGCGCTGGTCGCGCGGGGCCTCGATGCGGGGCGCCACCGCCTCGAGGCGGCGGACGCGAGCTCGGGGCCCATGCCGCGCCTCCTCGCCGGCGGGCTCGAGCATGGCGGCTTCGCGCTGACCTTCGCCGATTTCGCGGCGGCCATCCTCGCGCGCGGCGCCCGCACGCTCGTCATCACCGACGGCTCGCAGGGTGCCGTGGCGGTCGAGGGAGAGAGCGTCGTGCACGCGCCCATAGTCGAGGCGGAGATCGTCGCGACCGTCGGGGCGGGCGATGCCTTTGCGACCACCTTCGCGGCCATGCAGGTCGAGGGGGGAAGCCTTGAGCGCGCGCTCGGGGCGGCGGCCGTCAACGCCGCCTCCGTGATCGGCGCGCTCGACACGCAATCCAACCTCTTGCGCCGCGAGGCGCTCGAGCGCGGCGTGGCGGCGCTTTCGCCCGAGCGCACGCGAAGCTGGCGCCTCGTCGATCAGGACCGGGGCTCCAGGCGAGCGCGTCCGCCCCGGCGCGCGAAGGCGAGGCCCTGAGGGGGGACACGGAGCGATGAAGGCCTTCGACAGGACACTCGACTGGATCGAGCGGGCGGGCAATCGGCTGCCCGACCCGGTCACGCTCTTCGTCTTTCTCATCGTTGCCGTCGTCGTCGCCTCGGTCGCGGCGGCCGCCTTCGGCCTTTCCGCCGTGCACCCCGTATCCGGCGAGGCCATCGCGGCGAAGAGCGTGCTCGCAGGCGACCTCGTGCAGCGCCTCCTCACGGAAATGCCGAAAACCTTCGCCGGCTTTCCGCCCCTCGGCTATGTGCTGCTCGCCATGCTCGGCGTCGGCGTCGCGGAGAAGAGCGGCTTCCTCGTCGTCGCGCTGCGCGCGCTCGTCTCCGGCGTTCCGCGCTATCTCCTCACCGCCGCCGTGGTCTTCGCGGGGGTCATGTCGAGTCTTGCCGTCGATGCGGGCTATGTCGTGCTCATTCCGCTCGGCGCGGCGATCTTTCTCGGCGCCGGGCGTCACCCCATCGCCGGACTTGCAGCGGCGTTCGCAGGAGTCTCGGGCGGCTTCAGCGCGAACCTGGTGCTGACGCCGCTCGATGCGCTTCTTGCCGGCCTCACCGAGGCGGCGGCGAAGCTCGTCCATGCGGACGCGACCTTCGCCGTGTCCGCGAACTACTTCCTGATGGTGGCCTTCGTTCCCGTCTTCGTCGCTGTCGGGACGTGGGTGACGGAGGTCCTGGTCGAGCCGCGGCTGAAGCCGGTCGCCGCGACCGCCACGCAGGACGCGGCGATAGCGTCGCTGACGCCGGCCGAACGACGCGGGCTGCTCGTGGCGGGGCTCGTTCTTCTTCTTTTCGCCGGCCTCGTCGTCGCCTTGTGCCTAGGTCCGGATGCGGCCCTGCGGGACGCGCAAGGCACGCTCGATCCCCTCGTGCACAGCCTCGTCGCGCTGATGTTCCTCGCCTTCCTCGGCATGGGCCTCGGCTACGGCATCACGACGGGCACGGTGCGCTCGGACCGCGACGCGGTCGGCATGATGGGCGGCGCGATGGCGGATCTCGCGAGCTATATCGTGCTCGCCTTCTTCGCGGCGCATTTCCTGGCGCTGTTCTCCTGGTCCAATCTCGGCATCATCACGGCGATCGGCGGGGCGCGCTCCATCGAGGCGACGGGGCTCAGCGGGACGGCCCTGCTGCTCGCGCTCATCGTGCTGACGATGTCGGTCAACATCCTCATCGGCAGCGCCTCGGCGAAGTGGTCGTTCTTCGCGCCGATCTTCGTCCCTATGCTGATGCTCGTCGGCATCGATCCTGCGGCGACGCAGGCCGCCTACCGCGTCGGGGATTCGGCGACCAATATGGTGACGCCGCTTCTGCCCTATTTTCCGCTGATCCTGATCGTGGGGCGCCGCTACGACCCGAGCTTCGGCATCGGCTCGCTCGTCGCGACCATGCTGCCCTATAGCCTCTTCTTCACCCTTTCGACGAGCTTCCTCTTCCTCGTCTGGTACTGGCTGGGCATTCCTTTCGGTCCGGGCGGGTGAGGCGGCGGCGCGTCACTCCCCGGAATCGGGGAGCTGAATCGCCTCGCCGCGAATCATGCGCTCGATGGCGCCATTCGCCCGGTCCTCGCTCTGGCGGTCGCCGCCCGCGAGCTCGTTGCGCACCCAGAGCGGGTCCTTCATCTCGCCGCTCCATTGCGTCCATTGGGCCTTCATGGAGGCGAGGCGACCGGCGTCCTCGGCCGCGAGGTCGCGATGCTCGGAAATGTCCGTGGCGAGATTGAACAGGTGCCAGCTGTCGCCGTTCTTCACGAGCTTCCAGGGCCCGGCGCGCATCGCGCCCTGGCCGCCGGAACGCCAGTAGAGGGCGTCGTGCGCGTCGCCGGTCTTCTCGCCGGTGAGGAAAGGCATGATGTCGACGCCGTCGAGCCCGCTCTCGGGCAGGACGCCGGCAAGCTGCAGCGACGTCGCCGTGACGTCGAATCCCATCGCCACGGTGTCGATCACCGTTCCGGCCGGCAGGTGGCCCTTCCAGGCGAAGATGGCCGGAACGCGGATGCCTCCTTCGAGAACGAGCCCCTTCACGCCGTTGAGCGGCGCGTTGCTGGAGGTCGTCTGCTGCGTGGGCCCGCCATTGTCGCTCAGGAAGGCGACGAAGGTGTTCTCGGCGAGGCCTTCCTCGTCGAGAGTCTTGCGCACGAGGCCGACGGCGTCGTCGAGGGCGGCGAGCATGGCGAGATGGATGCGCCGCGTCTCGTTCTTCTCGTTCGGGAACATCGCGTAATAGCGATCGGTCGTGTCCATGGGCGCGTGGACGGCATTGAACGGAAGATAGACGAAGAAGGGACCGTCCTTGTGCGCCTTGATGAAGGCGACGGCCTCGGCGGCGAAGGCTTCCGTCGTATGTGCCGGCATCGGCTCCGGCGTCGTGCCGCGCAGGATCGGGCTCGGCCGGCCTTTCGCGCCCTTCGGCGTGAACGGCATCGCGCCGGACAGGAAGCCGTAGAACTCGTCGAAACCGCGTGCGGTCGGCTGGGTCTCGGGCCTGAAGCCGACATGCCATTTGCCGAACATGCCGGTCGTGTAGCCGGCGGCCTTCAGACGCTCGGGGAGCGTCGGCACGTCGAGGGCGATGCCGAATTTCGGGCTCGTGTTCTGCGGGCTGCCGGAGTTGAACTCGAATCCCATGCGTTGCTGATAGACGCCGGTCATCAGCGCGGCGCGGCTCGGGCTGCAGACCGGGTGGTCGGCGTAGTAGTCCGTGAGGCGCACGCCGTCGGCCGCCATGGCGTCGATATTGGGGGTCAGCGTCTCCTTGTCGCCCTGGACGCCGAGATCGCCATAGCCGAGATCGTCCGCGAAGAGGATGACGATGTTCGGCTTGTCGGCGGCATGGGACGGGGCGGCGCCGAGAGCGGCGAGCGCGGCGGCGAGGACGACGGCACGTGCGAGCATGGGCGATGTTCTCCGGCGCCAAGGCGGACGATCTCCGGCAACGCGGCGCGACGAGCCCTGCCGGCGAACCCTCCAACGGATGATTGTCATCCAATCCGACGCCGAGGGTTTCGTCGGCGCCGACGGCGCGCCCCTTCGCGGCTCGCGCTTGCATTCTCGGAATTGCAGACTATGTTCTGGCCCTTCGCCGGACAGAAGGGGCCAGGGACCCGCGACATGCGGGCAACCCACATCTGACCTTTCTGCCGGGGGTGGTGGCGCGGGGTGGAGCAGCCCGGTAGCTCGTCAGGCTCATAACCTGAAGGTCACAGGTTCAAATCCTGTCCCCGCAACCATCCGTCCCTGCCGTTCCCGGCGGCTCGGAAATGAGCGTCCCTGCGGCCGCGCGTCGCGCACAAGGGAGCGGTAGGACTTTCCCTCCAAGACTATTCTCCCAGACAACGATGGCTTCGCCATCGTCTTCAGACGCGACGCCGACCGCCGAGAGTACCGACGATCCCGCCGCCTTGAGCCAAGGCCGCAAAGACCTATGCCCGCCAACGTCACCTCGACCCCCCGCCCGTCCGGACCGAGCTTCTCCGAGCTCTTCACGCCGAAGCTCGTCACGGTTCTAAGAGAAGGCTACACGCTTTCGCATCTGCGCTCCGACGCGATCGCCGGCCTGACGGTGGCGGTGGTCGCGCTGCCCCTCTCCATGGCCATCGCCATCGCCTCGGGCGCGACGCCGGTGCAGGGGCTCTACACGGCGATCTTCGGCGGCTTCGTCGTTTCGGCGCTGGGGGGCAGCCGATTCCAGATCGGCGGCCCCGCGGGCGCCTTCATCGTGCTCGTCGCCGCGACCGTCGCCGCGCACGGCATCGAAGGCCTCTACCTCGCAACCCTCATCGCCGGGCTCATACTCCTGGCGGTCGGGTTCCTGCAGCTCGGGACCTACATCAAGTTCATCCCTTACCCGGTGACCGTCGGCTTCACGGCCGGGATCGCGGTCATCATCTTCGCGAGCCAGCTCAAGGAGCTGTTCGGGCTCACCCTCGAGGGTCCGGAGCCGGGCCCGCTCCTCGAAAAGCTGCCGGCCCTCTGGAATGCCCTGCCGACGGCCGAGCCGTCGACGGTCTGCGTGGCCGTGGCGACCGTCGCCCTCATCGCGGTGCTGAAGCAGGTCAGACCCCATTGGCCGGGCATGCTCATCGCCGTGGCGGCCGGCGCGGTCGCGACCGCCCTTTTGGACTTGCCGCTCGCGACCATCGGCACGCGCTATGGCGGCATCCCGACCGGGCTGCCGACGCCGCATCTGCCGGAGATCAGCCTCGAGCGCATCGGCGCCGTGCTGCCGAGCGCGATCAGCTTCGCGCTGCTCGGGTCCATCGAATCGCTGCTGTCGGCTGTCGTTGCCGACGGCATGACGGGGCGGCGCCACCGTTCGAACTGCGAGCTCGTGGGGCAGGGCGTCGCCAATATCGCGTCGGCGCTTTTCAGCGGCATCTGCGTGACCGGCACCATCGCGCGCACGGCAACCAATGTGCGGGCCGGCGCGCACGGACCCGTAGCCGGCATGCTGCATGCGGCCTTCCTTCTCGTCTTCGTGCTCGTCGCGGCGCCGCTCGGACGCTTCATTCCGCTGGCGAGCCTTGCGGGCGTCCTCGCCTTCGTGTCCTGGAACATGGTCGAGAAGCAGGCGATCGCGACGCTGCTGCGCGCGTCGCGCGGGGATGCCGCGATTCTCGTCTCGACCTTTCTGCTCACGATATTCCGAGACCTGACCGAGGCGATCGTCGTCGGCTTCGCCCTCGGCTCGGTCCTCTTCATTCATCGCATGTCGACGACCACCGCGGTCGAGACGCATGTTCCGCTGGTCCCCGAGGATCGCGCGGACGACGCGAACGGCGGAAGGTCGCCCTATGACGAGGCCGCCGGATCGGACCCGGACGTCGTGGTGCTGCGCATCTCCGGGGCTTTTTTCTTCGGCGCGGCGGCCGCCATCGGCGCGGTTCTCGATCGCATCTCCGACGCGCATCGCGCGCTCGTCATCGACTTCGCGGCCGTGCCCTTCCTCGACTCGACGGCGGCGAACACGATCGAGGGGCTGGCCCGCAAGGCGACGGGGCGCGGCAAGCGCGTCTTTCTGACCGGCGTATCGCGCGACGTGCGGAAGTCGCTCCTGGCTCACGGCGTCGAGCCGCCGCTCGTCACCTACTGCGCGACGATCGGCGAGGCGGTCGCCGCCGCGAAGCAAGCCAGGGCGGGCGCCTGAGGGCGGGGCGGCCGATCTAAGGTCTCCCCATCACCGCGCGATAGGCGTGCCAGGTCGCGTGGCCGAGAAAAGGGAAGGCGACGACGAGGCCGAGAAAGCCCGTCGCGCAACCCACCGCCGTCGCCACGGCGATGATCCAGGCCCAAAGCGCCATCGCCGCCGGCGCCCGGCGCACGGCCGCGATGCTGGCGTTGATCGCTGTGACCACGTCGATATCGCGCTCGACCAGCATCGGCAGCGAGAAAGCGCTGAGCGCGAAGATGAGGAACGCGATCGCGCCGCCGACGACCGTGCCCAGCGCGGCAAGCGCGAGCCCTTCGGGAGTCGAGAGAACGAAGCCCGAGAATTCGGTCAGGGGCACGTAGCTGTCCCCGACGAGAAGCGCGAAGAGGAGCTGCGCGATCCGCGCCCAGGCGAGCGCCGACATCGTCAAGATGAGGCCCAAAAGGGCGATCTGGTCTGGCGCGGCGGTCTTCACAAGGAGGATGGCGCGCCAGGTCAAGGGCTCGTTCGCCTCGAGCCTCCGGCTGATCTCGTAGAGACCGACGGCAAGCAGCGGCCCGAGCAGCGCGAAAGCGCCGGCCGCCACGGGAATCCAGGCGGAAAGTCCAAGAGCCCAAAGCCCCGCCGTGGCCGCGAGCCCGATGGCGACGAATGCGGCCCCATAGGCAAGGCTCATCGGCGCGGCCCGGACGAGGTCGCGCCAGCCGGCGCCCGTCCAGACCCAAACGTCGTCGGGCCGAATGACAGGCGCTTCTTCCGTCGTTTGGACTAGGGCGGGCATCCGAGGGTCCTCCGCGATTTTCTTTGAATGGAAGCATAGGAAGGGTGACAGCCGGCCGACAAGGCATGAATCAATTGCGAGCCGCCGGGGATGCCAGTTGCCTTGACATGGAGACGGTCAGGCGGTCTGTTGACAGAGCTTCGACCTAGGGTTGTAGGACCCGGGGCGCATCGGCCGGCGCGAGGGAGGAGGCGACGCAATGCAGCTAAAGGAAATCGCCGCGGGGCTCTTGTTTCCGGAGGGCCCCGTCGTCATGGAGGACGGCTCGATCGTCCTCGTGGAGATCGCCCGGGGGACGCTCTCGCGCGTGACGCCGAACGGGCGCGTTCACGTCATCGCCGAGCTCGGCGGCGGACCCAATGGGGCGGCCGTCGGGCCCGACGGCGCCATCTATGTCTGCAACAATGGCGGCTTCACCTGGCGCGAGCAGGACGGGCTTCTCCTGCCCGGCGGCCAGCCGGCCGACTATTCGGGCGGGCGCATCGAGCGAGTCGACCCCGAGACCGGGCGCTTCGACATTCTCTACACGGATTGCGACGGCGTCGACCTGAAGGGCCCGAACGATCTCGTCTTCGACAACGAGGGGGGCTTCTACTTCAGCGATCTCGGCAAGCAGCGCCGCTTCGACATGGATATCGGACGCCTCTACTACGCGAAGGCGGACGGAAGCCTCATCCGCGAGGTCGCGGCTCCGCTCGTCACGCCCAACGGCGTCGGGCTGAGCCCCGACGGGAAGACGCTCTATTCGGCGGAGACCCAGACGGGGCGGCTCTGGAGGTTCGCGGTCGACGGCCCGGGCCGCCTGCGCGACCTGGAGGGGCTGCGCCCCGGCTCTCTCGTCGTCGGGCTGCCCGGCTTTCAGCTCTTCGATTCGCTCGCCGTGGAGGCGAGCGGAAATATCTGCGTGGCGACGCTCATCAACGGCGGCATCACCGTCATTTCGCCCGATGGGACGTCGGCGGAGCATGTGCCGTTTCCCGATCCGGTGACGACGAACATCGCCTTCGGCGGACCGGACCTGCGCACGGCCTACGTGACCCTCTCGGGCACCGGCCGGCTCGTCTCCTGCGAATGGCCGAGGCCGGGCCTCAGGCTCGCCTATCCGCGGCGCTGAGATGCGGTACGCCGGACCGCTCTCGCGATCCGGCGCCCGATCTCTTCCGCGTCCCGGTCAATCGCAGGTCGGCGTGACGCTACCGCCGGGAATCCACTGCACGTGGCTCATCGCCTTGTACGTGCCGCCGACATAGGCATAGAGGTCGGTCTCGTCGCCGGTCGCGGGGTCGACGATGCGCGGGTGGGCCCACGCCTTGTGGCTGGGATTCCCGTCATAGGATTCCGAGTCGGACCACACGCTGTGGACCGCGCAGTCGCCTCCGCCGTTCGACCAGTTCGGAATGCCGTGATTGTTGCCGTTTCCGCTCGAGTCCGGCGCGTCGATTGCCGTGGCGAGCCCGCCCGAGACGTCCACACGGCCCGTGTCCGGCGTGTATCCGCCCCAGTTCCAGGACGAGGTGCCGCCGTTCCAGCTCGGGCTCGGCAGGGTGACGCGCATCACGTCGCCCCGCGGCGCATTGAAGATGAGATCCTTGTTGCTCATGCGCTGGAAGACGAGCTCGGTGGCGTCGTTGTCGAAATCGGGGTCGAAGTCGCCCCAGCCCCAGGGGGGATTGCGGCCGTCATACTTGACCCAGGGGTAGATGGCGTAAGGCACCTCCCAGATCGCGCCGCAGGAGGCGGGCGAGGTGTTGTCGCAGCGCCGGGCGGGGTAGTGCTTGCCGCCCGTCGTGATGAAGGTCGCGCCGCGTTGATTGAGGTTGGTGCTGAACATCACGATGCGCGTGTGCTTTTCGGTCCCGGAGGTGTCCTTCCAGTCGCGATAGGCGTCGACCTCCGAGATGAAGGTGGCGAGACCCCAATTGCCCACCGGCGAAACGTCGACGTCGGTCACGATGTGGCCGGGATCGGAGCTGCCGAGGCCGAGCCACTCGTTGAGCGTCGTGCCGCTCGTCGGCGTCGTCACATTGGTGACGCTCGTGAAGCTCACCTCGTCCTTGTTCGGAGTGTTCTTCTTGACGCGAATGCTCTGGCGGAAGATGTCCTTGCAGACGCCGCATTCGTCGGTCGGGGCGGAGAAATAGACGGGGTAGTAGAAATAGGTGCTGTCCTCGACCATGGGTCCGAAGGCGACGCCGCCCCAGCCGCCGTCCATCTCCTCGCCGCCGTCGACGGCCATCACATATTCCTTGTTCTGCCCCGGGCGCAGATCGATGACGACGAGCTGATGGAAATCGTCCGCGTCGATGCCCGTCTCGTCGTTGGTGTTGCCGTATTGCAGCCGCGTCGCGACGATGAAGTTGCGATCGTCCGAGACCTCGAAATGGACATAGGGCTTGTCGAACGGCGCGCCCGTCGGATTGGTGATCTGCGTGGCGGTGATGTTTGGGGCGTTCAGCTTGCCGGCGAAGAGCTGGCCGAGGCCCGCGGTCGAGATGGGAAAGCTTGCGAAGATGAGCTTGTCGTCCGAAGCGGGCGCGACGACGTCGGTGCGCGTCCGCTGGCAGGCCTGATCCTCCGTCGTGGGCCAGGTGGGATCGTCGCAGGCCGGAAGCGCGGCGAGCGCCACTCCCGGAAACAAGGCAAGCGTCATCGCGATGAGAGTTGCCCTCATCTGGTTCCTCCTGATTGTGAAGCCATTGGATACGGCCGAGAGCGCGGCGGTACGCGCCGTCGCCCGGGATCTTGAGCCCCGGATAGGAGGTACGACGGAATATGAACAGTGTCAAGTTAGCGGGGCCGCACGTCCGGCCCCTGGCGGCGTCAGTCCGTGAACGCCGAATAGACGAGCGTGCGCAGCTCGCGGCGTACATTGTAGGCCGTGGACGGCATGATCTGCGTCATGAAGATGCAGATGAGCTCCTCCTCCGGATCGATCCAGAAATAGGTGCTCGCCGCGCCGCCCCACCAGAAATCGCCGGGCGAACCGGGCAGCAGCGCGCGTGCCGGATCGAGAGTCACGGCGAAGCCGAGGCCGAAGCCGGTGCCCGCATAGGTCGCCTCGCTGAAAAGGGAGATCGACATGTCCGCGAGATCCGAGTCGCCCGGGAGGTGGTTCGCGGTCATGAGCTCGATGGTTTTCGGGCTCAAGATCTGGACACCGTCCAAAGTCCCGCTTGAGATCAGCATGCGGCAGAATTTGAGGTAGTCCGCCGAGGTCGAGACGAGGCCGCCGCCCCCCGAGAGAAATGTACGGGGCTGATGGTAGCGGCTCTTGACGGCATCGTCCTGCAGAATGCGGGGCGTTCCTGGCGGCGCCCAATAGCAGGAGGTGAAGCGCTCCGCCTGATCCTTGCGCACATGAAAGCCCGTCTCGTTCATGCCGAGCGGACCGAATATGTGATCGGCGAAATAGCGATCGAGGGATTTGCCCGAGATCACCTCGACGAGGTGGCCGAGGATGTCCGTCGAGACCGAATAGTTCCAGTGCTTGCCCGGCGAGAATTCGAGGGGCAGCTTCGCGAGCTCGCTCACCATGCCCGCGATCGTTCCGTTCCCGTCGACATCGCCGAGGGCGAGCTTGCGATAGGCGGCGTCGACGTTGGAGCGCTGCTGGAAGCCGTAGGTGAGGCCCGAGGTGTGGCGCAGGAGATCGACCATCAGCATCGGCCGCTGGGCCGCCGCCGTGCGGAACGTCTCCATGAAGCCGCCGGCATAGACGCCGAGATCGCGCCATTCGGGAATACGGCGGTGGACGGGCTCGTCGAGGGCGACGAGGCCCTGCTCGACGAGCTGCATGAAGGCGACGCTCGTCACGGGCTTGGTCATCGAGTAGATGCGGAAGACCGTGTTCTCCTCGATCGGAGCCTTGCGCTCGGGATCGCGCTCGCCGAGCAGGACATGATGGGCGACGCCGCCGCCGCGCCAGACGACGACCTCGGCGCAAGGCAGGCGGTTGGAGCCGACATAGCGCTCGGCGAGGAAGGCGTCGATGCGCTTCAGACGGTCGGGCGAAAGGCCGGCCTCGCGCGGGTCGATCTCGATCATGGGTTACACTCCTCTCTCACGTCTGCTGGCCTGTCGGCGGTCTGTCCGCCCTCGGAACGATGGGCTCTCGCGTTCAGCGGCGGGAAAGGCCGTTCTTCTCCAGCCGCCATTTGAGCTGGACGAAGCGGTCCTGCCCGAAGAAGGGCTCGCCCTTGAAGGCCATCAGCGGCACGCCCCAATGGCCGGCCGCCTTGTGCGCCTCCTGATTGCGCTCGATCGTCGCGCGATAGTGGTCGGGCCTGGCGGCGATGGCATCGTCCAGCGCGTAGAGATCGAGCCCGGCGCGCGCGGCGGCCCGCGCCAGGTGATCGCCTTCGTGCCAGTTGTCGACCGTGCCGCTCCAGATCGTGCGGCTCGCCTCGTCGAGGAAGGGCAGGCCCTTGCCCGCTTCCGCCGCCGCGACGCCGAGCATGGTGAGGCGGTGGATGTAGGGCTGTTCCTTGGGATATTTGCCCGTCTGCAGATCGAACACCACCGGGTCGGGCTTCGGCCAGCGGAAGGGAAGGCCGAGAAACTCGCCGCAGCGATGCACGTCGGTCATGAAATAGGAGAACCAGAGCGGGTCGCGACCGTCGAAGAACTCCGGCGTACGCACGGCGATGGGATAGACCGGGCGCACGTTGCAGGCGACGTCGTACTCCTCCGTGAGCGCACGGATGCGCGGCGTCACGAGGTAGGAATAGGGCGATCGGAACGACCAGTAGAGATCGAAGCTCAGCGTCATCGGTGTTTCCCTTCTTGCCCGTCTAGAGCCATCCCCGCCGCTTGAAGAGATAGTAGGTGACGAGCGCCGAGAGCACCATCATCACCAGCGCCAGCGGATAGCCGAACCACCAATCGAGCTCGGGCATGACGGCGAAGTTCATGCCGTAGATCGAGGCGATGAGGGTCGGCGGCAGGAATATGACCGCGGCGAGGGAAAAAATCTTGATGACGCGCGTCTGGTCGTTGTTGATGAGGCCGAGCGTCGCGTCGAGCAGGAAGTTGATGTTGGTGGCGAGATAGCTCGCATGGTCGCTCAACGAGAGAATGTCGCGCTGCACGATCTTGAAGGTGCGCGCGACCGATTTCGCCTGCTTCTCCTCGCCCGGCCGGCCGACGAAGGTCAGAAGCCGACCGATGGAGACGAGGCTTTCGCGCGCCTTGGCCGCAAGGCTCTGCGCACGGCCGATCCGGCGCAACGTGCCCGAATAGTCGACGGCGCCGCCTTCGTTCTCGCGTCGGAAGATGTAGCTCGATATGTCCTCCATGTCGTGCTGCACGCGCTCCAGAACGTCCGCGAGGCGGTCGACGATCGCCTCGAGAATGCCGACCATCACTTCCTCGCCGGTGCCGCACGGGTTCGCCGTGCGCATCGCCTTCGCGACATAGGAGCGGATGGGCAGCGGGCTCTCGTAGCGGATGGTGACGAGGCGGTGGCCGGCTAGGATGAACGAGATCGGCGTCACGAGCGGGCGCTCGGTCTCGACCTGGCTCATGACCGAGGCCGTCATGAAGAGCGCGCCGTTCTCCTGATAGAGGCGGCTCGAGACCTCGATCTCCTGCATCTCCTCGCGGGTCGGGACGGCGAGGCCGAGCGCCGCCTCGACGAGCCTTTCCTCCTCCTGCGTCGGGTTCTCGAGATCGACCCACACCGTGTCGTTCTCTACCGCTCGGCCCGCGTCCAGGTGGGAAGGGACGAGAAGGCCGTTCTGCCGTGCATAGACCGTCAGCATGCCGCCGTCCTATTCGGTGATCATGACCTTCGTGCGTGCCAGGACCTGGTTCTGCATGCCCGTGACGTAGCGGAGCTCGTAGACGCCCGGCCCGTCGGTCAGGCCGGCGCCAATCGTTCCGGTGCGCCCGTCCGGCTTTGCGTCGAACCCCCGGGCCGCCGTAACGCCCCACATGGTGTGATCGGGCTGGATCGCGGGGACGAGAACCACGCGGTCGCCCTCATAGCCGGCGCCCGTGTAGCCGACCTCGATGGGCTCGCCGCGCCTGACGGATCCGGGAGCGCTCAGCGTTGCGTGCGATGGCGTGATCGTCAGGGGCGCGCGCGCGACGACGTTGCGGCCCGGATTGACGATGTAGAGGATCTCGTAGGCTCCGGGAATCGCCGGAACGCGCAGCCGCGCGGGCATCACGCGTTCGCCGTCCTCGCTCAGCGCGACGAGGCTTTCGGGGCTGCGTTCCGATCCTCTGCGGGCAACCGAGATCTCGTCGTCCTGCCAATCCTGCGGGCCGTCCCAGCGCACCTCGATCATCGAGCCGCCCTCGGCCGTCTCCGGACCCTGCAGGCGAGCGCCGACCTCCATCGCGCGAATGGCGAGGCGGGCCTTGACGACGCTGCCGATGCCGAGGACGTAGCGGATCTCGTAGTCGCCGGGCTCGGCCGGCATCGCGATCGCCACCGGGTTGGCCTTTCCGACCTCGACGAAATGGCTCCGGTCCAGGGGCTCGCTCGCGCCGGCCCGAACGATGGAGATGCCGTCCCCGCGAAGCGCGGGCCCGTCCCAGCCCACTTCGATGGCGCTCGCCGCCGGCGCCTCCTCGGGTGCGATGAGCGCATAGTTCCGTGGGCGGACCTCGATGCGTCGCCGGGCGAGCACGAGGTTGGGATCGCCAAGCACGTAGCGCACCTCGTACGTTCCCGCCTCGCCTGGAAGCTGGAGATTCGCCTCCGCGAGCGCATCCGGTCCGACGGCGGAGCGCAGTCTCGCCGGTCCCGTCGCGAAATAGGCCAGGCTTTCCCTCGGCGCGTCGTTGACGTCGGCGACGGCAATGGTCGCGCCGAGATTGTCCGGCCCCTGCCAGGCGACAGATACGACCTCGGCCTCGAGCGCGCTCTCGGGAGCCTGCAGCGTCACGGGGAGCGCAAGATCGACCGCGACCGTGATGGCCTGGGCGCCCTCGGGGCGAACCTGCGCGCGGGCGATGCCGCGCTTCGTCTCGCCCGTCTTCCAGCCGGTCCACTGGACCTCGATCTCATAGCTGCCGGGCAGCAGTTCCGCCTCGGCGATGCCGGTGTTCTCCTTCAGGAAGACGGGCGCGCCGCCGGCCGCAGGCGAAACCTTCCAGGAGAGATTGCGCGGAATGAGGGGGCCGCCGGGCATGAGGCTCGCCTTCAGCGTCACGCGCGTCGGAGCGGTCGACGGGGGCCTGCCGCCGTCGTAGAGGAGAAGCTCGGCAAGGGCTCCCGCAAGCTCGGTCGCGCCTGGTGCGTCGAGAAATCGCCCGGCGGTCGCCTGCGCGATGCACGCGAGGCTCGCGCGATCCGCGGCTGCATAGGCGATGACGTCCACCGTGAGGTCGGAATTCTTCTCCTTGAGCGCGGCAGCGGCGGCGCAGGGATCGGCCTCGCAGGTCTCGCCTCCGCTGGCGACCAGCACGGCATGCGACGTGCGTTCGGCGGCGCGCACGAGCGCCGTCGCGATGGGAGCGTCCCCGAGAGGCATCAGGTTTCTGAGCGCTTCCACTGCCTCTTTGCGTGGCGCCTCCGGCGAGGCGACGAGATCGGCGTCGAGACAGTCGCCCTTGCGGCGATGTCCATAGGCGAAGAGGCCGACGGGCTCGCCTTCGGGCAGGCTCTGGAGAACGCCTTCCACCGTGTCCTTCAGGAGGACAAACTTCGGCGCCCCCTCGACCTCCGCCCACATGGACGAGGAGCTGTCGAGGACGAGCATCGTCCCGCCCGGCGCCATGTCGGCGGCAGCCGCCGTTCCGGCCGTCGCGCCGGGCGACAGGATCGAGGCGACAAGACAGATGGTCCGAATGAAGCGCACGAATGCCCCCAGAGCGTGCAGTCCTACGAGTCCGGCGCCGACTTTAGATCGGCCCGCAATGCGGCGACACCCCTGTCTTTCAGCCTGCAACGGGCACCGTCACGACGTCGAAGGGCTCTAGGGTGTCGATCGCGTCCACCGGATCGGGATCGCGCCAGGCGAAGAGGCGGAAGGTAAGGGAGCCCGGAACGACATCGACGATGGCGAAGCCGTTCTTCTCCGCCGGAGGCGGCTCGGCGATGACGAGCCCGTCCGGCACCTGGGGGCTCACGCCGCGGAACGTCGACGGAAAGCCGGGGCCGTCGGTCGAGATCGGGCCCGACAGCACCGTCGTCACGCCGGCGCCGAGGTCGAGATCGTAGCTCTTGCGGATGCGCCCCCAGCCGACGGCGTGCAGATCGCCGGAGACAACCGCGCTCGCGCCGCCGCGTGCCGCGAGCGCGGCAAGCAATCGCTGGTGCTGGGCATTCCACCCCTTCTGCCAGAAATATTTTTCGACCTCGGTGGTGAGATGCGCCGGCACGCCCGGCTTCGAGTCGGCGAGGATGTCGGGATACCATTCGCGCCACTTGCCGGCCGACCAGCCCATCGGATGGGATGGGATATGCAGGAGCGCGCGCGCGTCGCTCGTCTGGGTGCGCGCGAGCAGCCACCGTTCGGCCTCGGGCGGCACGAGGCCGGCGAAGGGCCCTTTGAGCGTGAGGAAGCGCGCGCAATCGTAGATGAGCGCCTCGCACAGGCGGCCCCACCGCAGCGTCCCGAAGCAATCATTCGCTCCCGGAGCAATTTCGTCCGCCCCGCCCGGCAGGATCGCCGGCCGGAGAGCGCTTCCGAGCAGCGGCGGATAGAAGAGCGCCGCCGTCGTGCGCTGCGCATTGACGTTGAAGGTCTCGGGCGGAAAGGTGATATGCGCCGCATTGGCGACGTCGTTGTCGAAATAGTCGTGGTCGTCGGCGACGAAATAGGACGGCACGCCTTTCAGCATCGTGCCGTATAGCGCGCCGATCTGCGCCTCGCCGATGCGCCGGACGACCTCCTCGTTGGGCGTCCCGTAGATCGGCAAATCCATGTCGAAGGCGCCGAAGGGACCGTTCTTGTCGAGCGTGGGCGGCGGGGCGCCGCCCGAGGAGCGCTCCTTCCAGCTCGTCAGGTCCCAATAGACGTGATCGCCGATCGCGACGACCGCATCGGGCGAGAAGGACAGGCCGCGCGCGAGCAGGCGGCGGCGCAGGGCGAGCGGGCGGAACGCAGGCGTTCCGTCGGCCATTTTGAGCCCCTCCCAGCCGCCCGCGCAGGTGAAGGCGAGCAGGCGGAAATGGGGCTCCGCGGCATCCGGATCGGGAAGCGTGCGCAGCGCCCACGGGTCGCAGAGGGGGCGGTCCGCGTGCGCGAGCCTCAGCGTATAGGTCGTGCCCGGACGAAGCTTGTCCGCGTGGAAACGCCAGTGGCGCCCGGCGCTGTCCGTCCGGTTGCCGGGCACCTCGCGCTCGCCCACGAAAAGGCTTGCCTCAGCGACGGCGGATTTCAGCGAGGCGACGATCAGAAGCGCGTTCGGGCCGGCCGTCGGGATGAGATGGGCGACCTCGCCGGCGCTCCACGCCGACGCGCCGTGCGCTCCCGTGGCGGCGCCGAGCCCCAGCGCGGCGGCGCCGAGGGCGGCCGCGCGCCGCGTGACTTCGATCCGTACCATGGGCCGATCCTCCGTAACGTCTTCTTATCCTGTCGGCAGGATAGCCCAGAGCGCTCCCGGGGCGCCAAGTCCGGCGCGGCGATGAAACCTTGCCCACGCGATGGCGTTTATGAGGAAGGCAATCACCGCACGAGGAGGACCTTCCATGCCCACACCTTCAGGCCATACGCGCGCGATCTTGACGTCGAAGATCACGGGCACGTCCGTCTACAACGCGGCCGGCGACAAGCTCGGCCATGTCGAGGACGTCGTTCTCGACAAGCTGTCGAACAACATCATGTTCGCCGTGCTTTCGTTCGGCGGCTTTCTCGGCATGGGCGAGAAATTCCATGCCCTGCCGTGGTCGACGCTCGACTACAGCGACGACAAGGACGGCTATGTCGTGCCCTACGACAAGGAGACGCTGAAGGCCGCCCCGGTCTACGACAAGGACCAGCTGACCCAGGACGACGGCTCCGTGCGCGCGGCGGCCTTCGACTACTACAAGGCCGAGCCCTACTGGCAATAGGCAGGGGCCCGCCTCGTGCAGCGGCGCGCCGATTTCAGGGCGCCGCTGCCTTGCACAGGCGCCCGACGAATTCGGCGTCGAAGCTCGAGCCCGCGGCGCCTGGATCGGCCTTGTCGACCGCTTCGCCGTGGCGCACGACGACGAGGTCGAGGCTCGGCACGACATAGATCTTCTTGTCCGCCGCGCCGAGCGCCGCGAACATGTCGCTCGGGCAGTCGGGCCACATCATCCGGTCGACGCGCTTGGCGCGCACGGCCGGCGGCAGGAAGAAGCTCTGCCCGTTGAGCCACCAGAGATAGCCATAGGACGCGTTGAGCTCCTGGCTCGGCGTCGTCGCCTCGTGAAGCCAGGCCGCGCTCACGAGCTGCTCTCCGGCCCAATTCCCCCAATGAAGCGCGAGGAGGCCGAAGCGTGCCATGTCGCGAGGCGTCTGGCGGATGAAATAATAGTTCGTCGCGCCGTCGGGCGCCGTCTGCGTCACCCAATGTGTGTCCGCAAGGCCGATCGGCGAGGAAAGGCGGCGGGCCATATAGGCCTCGATCTTCTCGCCCGTCGCGATCTCGAGGATGTTCGCGAGCAGGCGATAGGCGGGCGTGTTGTAGACCCATTTCTCGCCGGGCTTCGAGACGAGCGGGCGCGCGACGGTCGAAAGGAAGATGCTTCCCTCGTTGGCGCGCACCTGTCCGCCCGACGATTCGAGTCCGCTGGTCATCGAGAGGAGGTGGCGGATCGTGATGGCCTCTTTGTCCGTGCCCTTCCAATCCGTGATGAAATCGGACGCGCTCTGCTCCACGCCCTCGATGAAGCCGTCCTCGATCGCCATGCCGATCAGCGTCGAGACGATGGACTTGCTCGAGGAGAAGATCGGCTCGCTTCGCTTTGCGTCCCATCCCCGCCAGTAGCGCTCGGCGACGATCTTGCCGTGGCGAACGATGAGGACGCCGGTCGAGTTGTTCTTGGCGGCGACGTCGAGCGCGGCGTCCACGGCGGCTGCATCGAGGCCCGCCTCCTCGGGCGTCGCCGTCCGCCATTCCTCCGCCGTCGGAAAATAGGGGGCCTCCGCGCGGGCGGGCGCCGCAATTGCCAGAGCGACGAGGAAGGCGGCAAACGAGGCATTTCTCATGACTTGCTCCCTGGAGGCTCTCACCCTTGGGCCCGCCGCTGTGGAGCGGGCCGGATGCAACGAAAGGCGGCCCCTTGTTAGGGGCTCGCGCCGCCTACTTCAACGCGCCTGCCGGTGCGCTCCTTCGCGGCGGCGCCCTCGCCCTGCTAGGATCTCCGCCCAAAACGGGGAAGAGGGAGGCGCCGATGTCCGCCGCACAGGCGATTGCCGTCGTTTTCGTCAGGCTTTGGGCCCTTTGGGCCCTTCTCGGCGCTTTCGTCGGCCTCGTCCGGCTGGCGCTGGACGCCACGGCCATGGGCTGGGATTTCAGCCTCTACCGCGCGGAGCTCTTTTATCGCTTGGCCTATGCCTGCGCCGGTCTCTTCGCGCTTGGCGCGGCGCGGAGCCTCACCGGGGCCCTGGCACGCTTCCCGGCCGATGGCGCGGGCACCGCGCTGACTTCGGACGGCGTCGTCAAGGCCGGCATGTTCCTCATCGGTCTGTTCCTGGTCATAAGCCATCTTCCCGGCGTGCTGACGCACGTCGCCTATGACGGCCTCGCCTGGGCGAGCTGGGGCTTCGATCCCGCCGTTCTGCTCGATTCCGAGGTCGTGGGCGGCGAAGCGCTCCGGCGCCTCGCGGAGGATGGCCTGTTCATCCTCGTCGGCGTCGTCCTCATGGGCCGGTCGGCCGGCGGCATCGCCAAGGGATGAGAGCGGCCGCCGGGCGGCGGGCCGCGCTGGCGTCCCCGGCAGGATTTGAACCTGCGACCAACAGTTTAGGAAACTGCTGCTCTATCCTGCTGAGCTACGGGGACGTGCGTCCTTGATACCCGGCCGGGCAATCGGGCTCAACCGCTAGGGCGTGCCTCCGGCGCATCGCCGGAAGCATCCCTCCGCGAGCTCGGCGGCCCGTTCCCAGGTGAAGCGCCGGGCGCGCTCGCGGGCCGCGGCGGCAAGCCGTGCGGCCATGGCGGGATCGGCGAGGAAGGCGAGGAGGGTGCGGGCGATCGCGGCGACGTCCTCGGGATCGAAGAGCAGGCCGGCCTCGCCGACGACCTCCGGCAGGGAGCCGCGGTCGCTCGCGAGCACCGGAAGGCCGCAGGCCATGGCCTCGACGGCGGGCAGGCCGAAGCCCTCGAACAGGGACGGGAAGACGAGAGCGCTCGCGGCGTTGAGAAGCTCCGCAAGCTGAGCGTCGGGCAGCTCACCGGCGAAATGGACGCGCTCGGCGAGCGCGGGGCTCGCAGTGGCGGCGGCCTGGAGCTCGGGGACATTGTCCCAGAAGCCTTTGCCGGAGAGGTTGCCGACGATGGCGAGATGCGCGTCCGGCCGGCTCGCCAGGGCGCGCTCGAACGCCGCGATGAGGCGCAGCACGTTCTTGTGGCGGTTGAAGCCGCCGACATAGACGAAGAAGGGCGCGCCGTCGGGCACACCGATCGAGGCCCTGGCCCGGGCGCGCACCGACGGATCCTCGATAAGGCGGAAGGCGGCATCCGGCCCCTCGGTCACGACGTCGATCTTCGTCCGGGGTATGCCGATATAGGCCTCGATGTCGCGGGCTGAGGATTGCGACACGGTCATCGCGCGGCGCGTCTGGAGGCGGGCGAGGGCGGTCTTGGCCTGCCAGAAGCGGAAATTGAGCTTCGTTGGAAAGATGAGATCCGGAAAGCGCTCGGCGATCGCGTCGTGGTAGCAGACGACGCAGGGCGTCGCCGCGAGCAAAGGGAAGTAGGAATAGACGGCCGGGTAGAAGAAGACGTCGCAGCGCGTCGCGCGGGCGAGCGCGCCCATCTTCCAGATGTAATCGAGCGAGCGCGACGAGGTGCCGGTGGTCGACTGGCCGATGTCCTTGTCGGACTTGGCGGCCGCGACCGCGACGCCCTCGGGCACCGGGCGGTCGGGAAGGCGGTCGAACAGCAGCGTGTAGCGGAAATCGCTCCCACGCGCGGCGAGCGCGCCGACGAGCTCCCGCGTAAAGCGCCCGAAGCCGCGATCATTCGACCAGCAGGTCGCGTCGACGGCGATGTGGAGAGGTCTCTTTTCCTTAAAATCCATATGCTCTCATCAGGGCTGATTCTCCGGTCCTCGCGCGACCGCAACCTTTGTCGGAGTCCATAAAATGACCACGCCGGATCTATCGGTCATCGTCACGGTCGTCGAGGGGGGAGAGACGCTGGCGCGCTGCCTGACGGCCCTCACGAGCCAGGAGGGCGCGGCGCCGCCGGAGGTCATCGTGCCCTTCGACGCGACGGTCGCGATAGGCGATCTGCCGGCGCGTTTTCCGACCGTCCGCTTCCTCGAGCTCGGGGCCCTCATCCCCGAGGAGAAGCCACCGAGCTCGTTCGTCCAGCACCGCCTCTTCGACCGCCGCCGGGCGCGGGGCCTTCACGCCGCGACGGGCCGCCATATCGCGATCGTCGAGGATCGCGGCGCGCCGCGCTCCGACTGGGCGAAGGCGATGCTCGAGGAGCATGCCGCGAGCGCGGACGCGGCCGTGGGCGGCGTCGTCGTCAACGTCGCGCCGGGCGTCATGGAGCGCGCGCTTTTCATATGCGACTTCAACCGCTACGCGCCGCCGGTTCAGGAGGGCGCCGTCGAGTACATCACCGACATCAACATCTGCTACAAGCGCGAGGCGCTCGAAAGCCTCAAGCACCTTTGGACCGACCGCTACGAAGAGGCGACCATCAATTGGGCGCTGAAGGAGGCGGGCAGGGGCGTGCGCCTCTCCTCGCGTCCCGTCGTCGTCCACAAGCGCTCGCCCATGCCCTTCGGACAAATCCTCGCCGAGCGCGTCCATTGGGGGCGCGTGTTCGGAATCATGCGGGCACGGCGCTGGTCCGTGCCCGTGGCGATCGGGGCGGCGGGCGCCTCCATCGCGGCGCCGGCGATCGTCCTCGCGCGTCACACTGCGATGAACCGGCAGAAGGGCGCGAGCCTCGGCGAGATTCTCGCGACCCTGCCGCCGCTTCTCCTCCTGCTGCCCGCCTGGTCGCTCGGCGAGGCCTACGGCTATATCGAGCGCGTCTTCCAGGGCACCGAAATCCAAAAATAACCGCGAGCCTTCCCGTCCGACGGGAAACGCACGGCCCGCATTGCAGTTTGCCGCACCGCAGCAAATACTGTAATAATCCGGTCATCGATGGTATATTGCCGCCGACAGGCAAGCGGGCATGCCGCTTGCTTCAGACTTTGTGCGTGTCAGCGTGGGGAGAGAGAGGGGACTTTACATGCAAGCACTTCCAGATCGGATTGCGAAGCATTTGCGGCTCAATTGGAAGAGCCTTGCGATCACTGAACCCTCCAGCCCTCCGTTTTTGATTTTGTTTATCAACTCCATTTGCAACATGAAGTGCGAGCACTGCTTCTATTGGAAGCAGCTCAACCAGAGGGACGATCTGAGCTTTGACGAGATCGTGGCGCTTTCCGAGGAGCTGGGCCCGATCGAGAACCTCAACCTCTCGGGTGGCGAGCCCTTCCTGCGGAAGGAGTTCGCGGAGATCTGCCTCCAGTTCATCCGCAAGAACGGCGTGAAGGAGATCTACGTCCCCACCAACGGCTATTTCAAAGACCGCACGGTGAAGGCGCTGCGCAAGATCCTCACGGAGGCCCATGACGGCTTCCGCCTCTTCGGCGTGGAGCTGTCGCTCGACGGCATGCCCGAGTTCCACGACGAGTTCCGCAAGTCGCCGAACTCCTTCCGCAAGGCAATGGAGACCTACGATGCGCTCGCCGAGCTGCAGCGCGAGTTCCCGCGCCTGCAGATCCATGCGATCTCGACGGCGACCCACGAAAACATGGGCGAGATACGTCAGCTCACGACCTATCTCTACGATCGCTGCCCGCAGATGTCGCACCACAACCTTGCGATCATTCGCGGCGACCGGAAGAATCCCTCGCTCAAGGGGCCGCAGCTTGAGGAATACAGGAGCCTCTACGACTATGTGCGCCGCCTTTGGGCGCCGCGCGAGGAAGCGCGCTACGGCTCCATCGTCGAGCCCATGCTGCAATGGACGAAGCTCGAGACCATCCGCCGGGAGGAGCAGGTGGTGCCCTGCCGCGCCGGAATCCTCACCGCCGTCGTCAATGCGAACGGCGACGTCGGCATCTGCGAGCAGCGCGAGATCCTCGGAAATCTGAGGAAGAGCTCGTTCACCGAGATCTGGCGCTCGCACCTCGCCAAGGAGGTCCGCAAGTCGATCGCGTGCAAGGAGTGCTTCTGCACGAACGAGATCTTCATGTGGCCGAGCATCGTCTATCAGCCGCTTTCGCTCGCCCAGGCCCTGAGCGGCTCGCGGGCCTGGCGCCAGGCCGAGCCGCTGCCCGACGCCGACCGCGTCTCCTACGAGGCCGCCGCCGCGGTGCTGGCCAAGCCTCTGGGGCGGACGCGGCCGGAAGCCGAGGTCGCTGCCGAGTTCGAGGCGGACGAGACGTCCTCCGCGCTCCAGGGCCCCGCCCGCTAGGCCTCCGCGGGCACTTCCCGCTTAAGACGAAACTTCCGCTTCCGTGACAAGGATGGGCTGCGCCGCGCGCGGCCCCACTCCCGCATGTGCCGAAGCGGTACGGGCGCCGCAACCGGGAGACGTGTTCGAAAATCACACAGCTTGAGAATCTTTCTGCGACGCGTTGTCTATCGCATTGCCGCGCTGCAACATTTTTCTTACCCTCGACCGGCAGAGTTGTTGCAGTTGGCAGGCAGGTCCCGCCAATCGTGGAACAGGTCGAGGGGTGAGAGTAGATGCGTGCGCTGCCGGAGCGGATTGCCAAGCATGTGAAGCTGAACTGGCAGAACCTCGCCGTGGCCGAGGCGCCGAGCCCGCCCTTCCTCGTCCTCTTCATCAACTCGCTCTGCAACATGAAGTGCGAGCACTGCTTCTATTGGAAGCAGCTCAACCAGCGCGACGACCTTAGCTTCGAGGAGATCGTCAAGCTGTCCGAGGAGCTCGGCCCCATCGAAAATCTCAATCTTTCGGGCGGCGAGCCGTTCCTGCGGAAGGAATTCGCCGAGATCTGCCTTCAATTCATCCGCCGCAACGGGGTGAAGGAGATCTACGTCCCCTCGAACGGCTATTTCAAAGACCGCACGGTCAACGCCATCCGCACCATTCTCGAGCAGGACAAGACGCTTAAGGTCTTCTGCATCGAGTTCTCGCTCGACGGCATGCCCGCCTTCCACGACGAGTTCCGCAAGTCGCCGAACTCGTTCCGCAAGGCCATGGAGACCTATGACGCGCTCGCCGAGCTTCAGCGCGAGGACCCGCGCCTCCAGATCCACGCGATCTCGACGGCGACCGAGACCAATATGGGCCAGCTGAGGCAGCTCACGACGTTCCTCTACGACCGCTGCCCCCAATTGAGCCACCACAATCTCGGGATCATTCGCGGCGACCGGAAGAACCCGTCGCTCAAGGGACCGGCGCTCGAGGAATATCGCCGCCTCTACGACTATGTCCGCCGCCTTTGGGCGCCGCGCGAGTCGGGCCGCTACGGGTCCATCGTCGAGCCGATGCTCCAGGCCTCCAAGGTCGCCACCCTCGAGGAGGAGCGCCAGCTCATCCCGTGCCGCGCCGGCATTCTCAGCGCGGTCGTCCATGCCAATGGCGACGTCGGCGTCTGCGAGCAGCGCTCCAAGATCGGGAACCTGCGCGAGAACTCCTTCCAGGAGATTTGGCACGCGCACACGACCCGCGAGGTCCGCAGGTCCATCGCGTGCAAGGAATGCTACTGCACGAACGAGATCTCGATGTGGACGAGCATGGTCTACCAGCCCGTCTCGCTGCTCCAGTCGCTGGCCCGGGCGCAGGCCTGGAAAAAGGTCGAGCCCCTTCCCGAATCCGAGCGGGTCGACTATGAAGCCCTGGCGGCACCGTTGAAGGGCCCGCCGACCCGCAATCGGGCCGCCATGGCCGATGCGGCGGCGTCCGCGGAAATGGCGGCCAAGGAAGGCTAGGCCGTCCGCGCGCGCCGGCCGCCGCACCACCCGCGACCCCGACGGCATTCTCGACGTGACCGCGCTTCCCGCCGACGATCCGGGCCATCCGAAGGCCCCGCTGCACATTCTGCAGATGTGCACGATGTTCGGCGTCGGCGGCATTTCGCGCCATGTGCTCGACTACAGCGCATGGCTCCGCGCGCGCGGCCATCGCGTTTCCTTCGCCGGGACGCCGAACGCCTGGCTCAATGCCGAGCTCGAGAGCGATTTCCTGCCGCTGCCGACCCAGAAGGTGGCGGGCGAGGAGGGCGCGAGCCTTGCGTCGCGGCTCGGCTTCGCCGCACGCAGCGCGCTCGACTTGCGGCGCTGGCTGGCGGGCAATCGCGTCGACCTCATCCACGCGCACGAATCCGCGCCGGGGCTCGTGGCGCGGCTCGCCACGCTGGGCTCGGCAACGCCGCTCGCCGTCACCTATCATGGCTCGGAGCCCGGGCGCGTGAAGCAGTTCGGCTCCATTGCGCGCCTCGCCGATCTCGTCATCACGCCGAGCCATCGCAGCGGCGCCGATCTCGTGAAGGTCGGCGGCGTGTCCCCCGAACGGCTCAAGGTCATCGGCCTCGGCGTGAAGACGGCTCCCGTGCCGGAGCCCGCGCGCGTCGCGCAGACGCGCGCGCGGCTCCTCGGCGAGGGCGGAGAGCGTCTAGTCGTCACGATCGCGCGGATCACGGAGCAGAAGGGCATCGACATCCTCATCGACTGCGTGAAGCGCCTCATTCCTCTTCACCCGGAGTTTCGCTTCGCGCTCGTCGGCGATGGACCACAGGAAGCCGAGGCGCATGCATGGGCCGAGGCGGCTGGCGTGACGAGCCATCTCACCTTCGTCGGACGCAGCGCGGAGCCGCAGCTCTACCTTCGGGCCGCGGACGCCTTCCTGCTGACCTCGCGCTGGGAGGCGTTGCCCTTCACGATCGCGGAGGCGTTCCAGGCCGGTACGCCGGCCATCGCCACGGATTGCAGCGGCTGCGCGGAGCTCATCGACGCTTCGGTCGGGCGGATCGTGCCGATCGGCGACGTCGAGGCGATCTGCGGCGCCGTCACGGAAGTGCTGACCGACGACGAGGCCCGCGCCGCGATGGCGAGTGCGGCGCTCGTCCGTTCGCGAGAGGCCCGCTTCTCCCCCGACCACATCCACGCCGAGCTCGAGAGCGTCTATCGCGCGCTCGCAACGCGCCCGCGCGCGCGCGTCTGACGCTCGGGGGACCCGACTCCAAAGGGTCGCATTGGCATGCTAGCGTGCGCAGCGACGTGTTCGGCCGCCGCGGGGCCTTGCGGGCGGAGCCGACCGACGGGGTGGGGAAAAGGCCGCGTCATCCGGGCCGTGGGGCCGCCGACCGGCACTCGAAATCCTTGAGCCATCCTGCCCGGAACGGTCGCGCCGACGCGGCGCCGCCATGGCGGTCGCCGGGCCCCATGCGACGGTTGCTCGGTGGGGTCGATGGGTAGCGGGCACCTTCTCGTATTGCAGCGTGCGGGCCTTCGCGGCGCAACGCTCGGATCGCCTCGCTGGCGCCTTCTGCGCTCGCCCGATGCTCCCGCCGTCGCGCTTGCGAGGCTGCGGCCGCGCGCGCGCGCCGCCTGGCGCCTGGAGGCGAGCCTTTTCACCTGCGATCTTCGGGCGGCGGAGCGCGACATCCTCCGCCACTTCCAAGGCGGCGACCCGAAGGCGCTTCGGCGCGGGGTTCGGGCGAGCCGCGCGCGAATGGGCTCGGTGCTGGCGGAGGCCCGCGAGCGCGAGGCGCGCCGCCTTGCCGCCGCGACGGCCGAGGGCTGCTACGAGGAAGCGGCCGCGCTCGCGCGGCGGATCGCTTCGCAGATCGCACCGGGCGGGCGCCTCGTCGCGATCCCTCTCGAGGCCGCCGCCAGCGACTATTCGCTCGCGCTGCTGGGCGCGCTCCTCGATGAGGATATGGCCCGGCACGGATGGCCCGAGCGTCTTCGCGCGCCGCTTTCCGAGGCTGCCGTCGAGACCGTTTTCGCGGGCGCGCTGCCGCGCCCTGCCGTGCGCGTCCTCGCTAAGCGTCTGCATTCGACAAGCGCGTCCGCTCGGCTCGCTCGCTTCGTCCTCGGCCGGGACCGCGCGCGGGCCGCCGGCGAGGGCGCCGCATCGCATCTGGCCGAGTTCCTGTCATCTCCTCGGGCCAAATTGGAGAGCAGCCTCGCGCTCGAGGCGCGCGCGGCCCGGAGCGATCCCCGCGTTCGCCTGCTCGCCTTCGCCTTCCGGCTCGCGCAGATCGCGGGCGTTCTTCTCGTCTGCCTGCTGACGGAATGCCTGCTCGCGGCGCCGGGCGACGATGGGCGCTTCGCCGCGTTCGTGGCGCTCTTCCTGATCGGCTCCACGACGATCGCGAGCGGCCTTCATCTCGTGCCGGACTTCGCCCGGCACCTCGGCTATCTCGGCGCCGACGAGCGGCAGGCCCTGCGGGAGGACGCCCGGTCGCGCCACATGAGAACCTTCCTGCCGCTGAACGATTCCGCCTCCGCGACGCGCGTTCCGGAGGCCGCCGCGGTCGTGGCGCCGCGGAACGCCTTAACGAAGGAAACTCGCGACCCGTGCTCGCCGGACCCGCCCAATTGCGATCGACAGCCGCGCTCCTTGGCCTCTTGAGCGTCGCAGGACCGGCGTCCGCCGCGCCGTGCGTGCTCGAGGAGGGGCCGAGCGCCATTGTGAGCGCGGTCGTCGACGGCGACACGATCGGGCTCGCCGACGGGCGCGAGGTTCGCCTTCTCGGGATCGCCGCGCCGAAGCGCCCGCTCGATCTGGCGGAGGATGCGCCTTACGCGCCGGGCGAGACGGCGCGCGAAGCGCTCGCTGCGCTGGTCCTCGGCCGCGAGGTCAAGCTCTCCTTCGACGGCGCGAGGAGCGACCGCCACGGGCGCGTGCTCGCCCAGGTCCACCTGGTCGACGGGCGCCGCGCCGCCGAAGGAAAGCCCGCGGCTCCGCCGGCGAGCGCGCCCGTCTGGGTCGAGGCCGCGCTGGTCGCCGCCGGACATGTGCGCGTCATGAGCCGGGCGGACAATCGGGCATGCGCGGGCGAGCTGCTGCGCCTTGAAGATGGCGCACGCGCCGACCGGCGCTCCATCTGGTCCCTGAAAGAGTTCGCCGTCCACAGCGTCGCCGAGACGCCGCGCCTCTTCGATCGCTTCGAGATCGTCGAAGGGCGCGTCCTCAGTGTCGCCGAGGTCAAGGATTGGACCTATCTCAATTTCGGAGCCCAGTGGCGAACTGACTTCACGGTGAGCCTCGCGCGCCAGTCGCGAAAGAGCTTCAAGGAGGCCGGCATCGACCTTTCGGCTCTGGAGGGGCGCCGCGTCCGGGTCAGGGGCTGGATCACGAGGCTCAACGGGCCGATGATCGAGATCACGCATCCCGAGGAGCTCGAGATCCTCGACGATGCGCCGCAGAAGCGCGGCAAACGAACCGACCGGGGTGGCTAGGGTAGGGAGGCACGAGATGAGCGGCGAAAGGTCGACCCATCTGAGACGCGTCCGGGGGATCTGGGCGCGAGCCTGGCTCCTCGCCGGTGCGACGCTGCTCGCCGCGCCGGCGGCATCGGCGGCGGAGACGGATCTCTGGCGCCTCGCCGCGGCGGGCGATCCGATCGTCCTCGCGGGACTGTCGCCCGCGCAGGAAGCCAAGATCGGCGCGGACGAGCACCCGAAGGTGCTCGAGGCCTATGGCGGGGCCTATGAGAGCGGGACCATCGGCGCCTTCGCGGCCGTGACCGCGGGGCACCTCATCTCCAACACGGAGCTTGCGGGAGCGCCCTTCCGCATCACCGTGCTCAACTCGCCAGTGGTCAACGCATTCGCTCTGCCGGGCGGCTATGTGTACGTCACGCGCGGCCTCATGGCGCTCGCCAACAGCGAGGAGGAGTTCGCGGGCGTCCTGGCCCACGAGATCGGCCATGTGGTGAGGCGCCACGCGGCTCAGCGCATGGATGCGGCCCAGACCGTCGGCATTCTCGGCACGCTCGGCACCATCGGCGCGCTCATTCTGGGAGGCGAGAGCGCCGGCCAGCTCGCGCAGAGCCTGATCGGAGCGCTCGGGCAGGGCTATATCCTCAAATATTCGCGCGAGCAGGAGTACGAGGCCGATCGCGTCGGCGTCACCTACCTCGCCCGCACAGGATACGACCCCTACGCCATGGCGACCTTCCTTGGGCAGATGGACAAGATGAGCGCGCTGGAGGCGAAGATCGCCGGCCAGCAATACGATCCGAACCGGGTCGACTATTTCTCCACCCACCCGAACACCCAGGACCGCGCGCGCCAGGCCGTCCAGCAGGCGCTATCGACCGGCGTCGGGCAGCAGCAGCGCCCGCGCCGCGTGGAGAGCTATCTGGCGCTCCTCGACGGCGCCGTGTTCGGCGATTCCCGAGAGCAGGGGCTCGTGCGCAACGGGACATTCTATCATCCGGACCTGCACTTCGCCTTCAAGGTCCCGAAAGGCTGGCGCCTGCAGAACGCGCCGGAGGCCATCGTGCTGGCCGGCCCCTCCAGCACGGTCGTCCAGTTCGACGGCGGCAAGGTGCGCTCGGCCGGCGACATGGGCCGCTACGTTCAAAGCTGGGGCAGCGAGCTCAAGGTGCCGATCTCCAATATCGAGCGCTATAGCGTCAACGGCATGCCCGCCGCGACGGGGACCTCGAACGTCACCTATCAGAACCGCGCGACGCAGCTGCGCCTCGTGGCCATCGATTTCGGCGGCAACCAGATCTACCGCTTCCTTATCCTCGTGCCGCGCAGCGCGGTCTCCAGCATGAATCCGACGCTTCAGAGCCTCACCTCGAGCTTCCGTCGGCTGAGCGCTTCGGAAGCCGCGAATGTGAAGCCCTTTCACATCCAGATTCATACCGTCAGATCGGGCGACACGGTGGCCTCCCTCAGCGCACGGATGGCCATGTCGGAGTTCAGGGACGACTGGTTCCGCGTCCTCAACGACATAGAGGCCGGCGCGCCGCTTCAGGCCGGCCGCAAGGTCAAGCTCGTCGTCGAGTAGGGGTTTCGATCGGCCTGTCGCGATCCGACCGGCGCATTGCCGCGCCGATCGGATCGGAAGCCGCCTTAGGTGCCGATGAGGCCCGCCTCGCCGGGATCGCCCGCGATCTCGACAAGCGCGGCCTTGAGCTTCATCAGGGCCTGATGCTCGATCTGGCGCACGCGTTCCTTCGAGATGCCGAGGCGGCGGCCGAGGCTCTCCAGCGTGACCGTCTCGTCCTGGAGGCGGCGCTCCTTGATGATCATGAGCTCGCGCGCGCTGAGGCGCTTCAGGGCCTTGGCGATCCAGCGCTTGCGCTGCGCGGCGTCGCGCTTGCCCATGACCTCCTCCTCGGGAAGGGGGCGGCCGTCCGCGATGAGATCCTGCCATTCGGCATCGCCGTCCTCGCCGATCTGGGCGTTGAGCGAACGGTCGGCCGCCGAGAGGCGGGATTCCATCGTTTCGACTTCCGCGACGCTGACGCCGAGCTTCTTCGCGATGGTCTCGCGACCCTCGGGCGAGAGGTGCGGCTCGGCGCCGTCGCGGATCAGGGCGCGCAGGCGGCGCAGATTGAAGAAGAGCGACTTCTGCGCGGCGGTCGTTCCCGTCCGGACGATCGACCAGTTGCGAAGGATGTGATCCTGGATCGCCGAGCGGATCCACCAGGTCGCATAGGTCGAGAAGCGCACCTCGCGCTCCGGCTCGAATCGCGCGGCCGCCTGCATGAGTCCGACATTGCCTTCCTGCACGAGGTCGGCCATGGGAATACCGTAGTTGCGGAAACGCGCCGCGACCGCGATGACCAGCCGGACATAGGCGGTCGTCAGCTCGTGCAGCGACGGCTCGTGGCCTTCCTCGCGCCACTTGCGCGCCAACTCGGCTTCCCGCTCCTGCGTGAGCAGCGGCTTTGCCATCGCCGTCTGGATGAATCGGCGGCTGGCACGCGCCGAATCGGGCGTTTCGACCTTGGACATGGGACTATCACCTCAGCCGCGCACCGGCGCGGCGCGGGCCGGCCCATCCGCCGGCCACCTCTTTGGACCAATTCTAAAGTCGGCTTCTAGGGCGCGACATGCAAGGTCCAAACCCTCAAAAGCACGTGAAGGTGCCCCACGCGTGCGAATTTCTTGCAATGCAGCATTGCACTGCGGGAGGCTCTTGCGCCCCGCAATGGCCAGCGCCGTCAGGCGGCTTCCTTCTGGAGGGCCGCCTCAAGGCGCTTCAGCGCCTGGGCCTCGTCGATGCGCTCGACGGCCGCCAGCTCGCGCGCCATGCGGTCGATAGCCGCCTCGTAGAGCTGGCGCTCGCTGTAGGATTGTTCGGGCTGGCCGCTTGCGCGATAGAGGTCGCGCACGACCTCGGCAATCGAAACCAGATCGCCGGAATTGATCTTGGCCTCGTATTCCTGCGCGCGGCGGCTCCACATGGTGCGCTTTATGCGCGCGCGGCCCTTGAGGGTCGCGAGCGCGTTCGCGAGCACGTCCGGGCTCGACAGCTTGCGCATGCCGACGGTCTTGGCCTTGGCGGTGGGGACCCGCAGGGTCATCTTGTCCTTGTCGAAGGTGATGACGAAGAGCTCCATCTTGGCGCCCGCGATCTCGCGCTCCTCGACCTCGGCGATCCGGCCGACGCCATGCGCGGGATAGACCACGTAGTCGCCGGCGCGGAACGAGTTGCCGTTCGCCGCCTCGGGCTTCTTCTTCTTCGTCGCCGTGCTCTTGGTTGCCATTTGCCGCTCTTTCAATTCAACACCAGCCAGACCAGCCGCTCCGCTCGCCGGAGCCGCCTGCCGAGAGACCTCGCGCGCACCCGCCGCGCCCGGCGGTCCGCGATTCAGGCCTTACTCAAGGCAGGTTCGCCACACGCGCCAGTCGGGCGAAGCCGCGACCTAGGCCGCTCCCCCATCTCCCGATCAGTTTCATGCCCGACGTTCCAACGGATCGATTGACGGAGCTCCTCACGTTCGATCCGTCTGACGGTGTGGTGAGTGTTGTGACAATAACACAACAGATTGAAAATTGGAAGTGGCAATCGCCCGGACCGTAGCAATGGGGCAACGGCGGGCGGGAGGGAGCATGCGCGGTGCCGTGCCAAAACGGCACGAGGACCTCGCATTTTCTCGGGGCGGCGGCGGGGCTTGCGCTCAGCTCACGTGCCCTCGCCGGGATTCGCGCTGAAATACTTCTCGAGCTTGCCCGTTTCGCCTTCGAATTGCTTGGCGTCGGCCGGGGGGGTGCCCTTGACCGTGATGTTCGGCCAGGTCTCCGCAAATTTCCGATTGAGTTCGAGCCAGGACTCAAGACCCGATTCGGTGTCGGGCTTGATGGCGTCCACCGGGCATTCGGGCTCGCACACGCCGCAGTCGATGCACTCGTCCGGATGGATGACGAGCATGTTCTCGCCTTCATAGAAGCAATCGACCGGGCAGACCTCGACGCAGTCCATGAATTTGCAGCGGATGCAGGCATCGATCACGACATAGGTCATCGGGCATTCTCCATTGGTCCGGTCCGCCGGGCCGGTCCCGCCATCATATCCAGGCTGTAGAAGATATTTTACAGCAAGGGAAACGACAAGTTCGCATACCACAAAATCCTGATGTATTAGTCGCCGGCGACTCCGGCGACCTCTTCATAGAGGCGCCGTGCCGTCGAGGCGGGCCCCCGCCGTTCGGCAAGTTCGACCACGCGGACCACCCGCACCGTCCCCGCCTGTGGAATGGTGAGGATATCGCCCGGGCGCACGGCGAACGAGGCGCGGCCGACGCGCCGCGTGGCCGCGCCGTGGCTCACGCGGATATGACCCGACGCCACCGCCGCGGTCGCGGTGCTCCTGGTACGGAAGAAGCGGGCGTGCCAGAGCCATTTGTCGATGCGTTGCGCGGGGGGCGCCGGCGCGCTCACC
Source organism: Alphaproteobacteria bacterium (assembly GCA_024236075.1). Taxonomy (GTDB): domain Bacteria; phylum Pseudomonadota; class Alphaproteobacteria; order JACAEB01; family JACAEB01; genus JACAEB01. The sequence continues at coordinate 170,634 of JACKLE010000004.1, forward strand.
GCTTGAGCGACTCCTTGAGCGCCGCCAGCGCGGCAAACGGGGAATCGGGGTCGTATTCGGGACGGCGCGGGCCCGCCCGATGCTCCCGAGGCCGCCTCTCCTCGTGCTCGTCGCGATGCCGACGGCCGGGCTTGCCTTGCTTGGGCCCATCGCGACGGGGCTCGGACTGGCCGTTCGGCTTTTGCGTTCCGCGCTTCTCGAACCGCCGCTTGCCGGTGTCCTGGGGCTTCTGGTCGGCTGCCCGGCTCTCGCCGCGCGAGCGAGGCTCGCCCTCGGCCGGACCGCCTTGCGCGGCGGCGCCGCGCGGCGCTCTCGGGGGCCGCTTTTCGCTGCGGGTCGCGCCGTGCTTCACGCGCGGCCCGCGCGGCGCGTGGCCCCAGGCGATCACGGGCGCCGCGCCCTCGACCGCGATTTCGAGGGGGCGGAATCCGAGCGCCTTGAGAATGCCGTCGAAATCCTCTCCCGAGCAGCCCACAACCGACATCATCTCGCCCGTGGCCAGGAAGGCGCCCGCGGGCAGGCGTGGCGGAGGCGGGGAGGGGACATCGGGCAGGGGGGGCAGTGCGGCCTCGCCTACGTCCGGCGCGGCAACCGCAGTTTCTTCCGTATCGGGAGCTTCGGCGACGAGAGCCGGCGCCTCCTCGGCCGACGTGGCGGCCGGGGCGCTTTCCGGAGCGCTCCCGGCCGTGGCTTCGGGCGTCGCGGAGGGCGCCGGAGGCAAGGCCGCCTCCGCCGGCTTCGGCCGCGAGGCCTCGCGTGCCTTCCGCAGGAGATCCGCGAGGCGTTCCAGCATGTCGATGCGCACCGCCCGCTTGCCGAGCACGCGGAAGCCGACCGCGCCGTAGAAGGCACGCGGACTGCCTGCCTCCAGCCCGACCGAGCAGAGACCCGGCTGCGGGAGGCTTGGGATCGGCAGGTCGGGCCTGAAGCGGTCCTCGAAGGCGGCCCACAACACGGACAGAAGGCGCGCGGGCGAGGGCTTCAGCAGCGAGGGGAGGAACACCGAGAACTCGCCGATGCGCACGCCGAGGCGTCGCAGCTGGCTTCTCTCGACGGGCGCGAGCTGGCGAATATCGTCCGCGACCTGACGGCGATCGAGCGCCCCGAACGCCTCGATGAGACGAAAGGCGATGCCGCGGGCAAGGCCCGTGAGCGCCGGCTCCGGCGAGGGGTCTGCCGGCGCGGGCTCGGCGGCGGCCGGTGCCGGCGTTTCGTCCGTGGGCGCGCTATCGGCGGTCGGCGCGCTTTCGGCCGGCTCCACTGGCTCGGGCTTGGCGGGCGCCGGCGGACGCGCATCGAGCGCGTCCTGAAGGAGGACGAGCTGCGGCAGCGTCCGCGCCACGTGCTCGCGCATGAATCGCTCGAGGCGGGCCGCCGCATTGGCGCGCCAGGTGCCCTCGAGAAGGTCGTCCGCGATCAGCTCGATCCGCGGCGACAGCGGCCCGGCCCCCTTGACGAGGCGCCCGACGGGAGCCCCCTCCCACCATAATTTTCCGTGCTCGGAAAGTTCGATCGAGGCGTGCGCGGCCTCGGCGAGGAAACCGGCGCGCGCGGCCATCATCGCCTTCAGGGCGCGATTGGCGGCACGCGCCAGCATCTTTCCGTCTATTCCGCTGGCGCGCGTGTCGGCCTGGAAGTGAAGCCCGGTGAGCTTGCCGACATATTCGCCCTCGACGGTCACCTCGCCGTCCGCGCTCACCGCCGATTGAAGGTCGTCGTCCTGCGCGAGCCGGCGCATGAGGACGCTGGTGCGCCGGTCGACGAAGCGCTGCGTCAGGGCCTCGTGGAGCGCGTCGGAAAGGCGGTCCTCGAGCGCCCGGGTGCGCTCCTGCCATTCCGCGGCGCGGTCGAGCCAGGACTCGCGGTGGGAAATATAGGTCCATGTGCGGACCTGCGCGATCCGGCTTGCGAGGGTGTCGACGTCGCCCTGCGTCACATCGAGGCGCGCGACATGGCCTTCGATCCAGTCCGCCGGCAGGCGTCCGTCGTTCTGAGCGAGATGCGCATGAATCGTCTTGAGAAGGCCGACATGCTCGTCGACCGCGAGATTGCGGAAATCGGGGACCTGGCAAACCTCCCAAAGCAGGTGCAGGCCGCTCGCGCCCGCCGCGAGATCCGCCGTGGACGGATCGTCGAGCATATGCGTGAGGGCAAGCTGGTCGAGCCCGACCGGCGCCTTCTGGAGGCCCCGGGCCGGCGCCAGCGTCTCGAGGCTCGCGAGGAGCTCGGCGGGCGAGGCGAAGGAGAGCTCGCGGCTGCGCCAGAGCGCGACCTTCAGGGGCTCGAAGCGGTGGTTCTCGATCGCCTCGATGGTCTCGGGCTCGAGCGCGTTCGCATCGCCGGTCGGGCCGAACGTGCCGTCGCTCGTGTGGCGTCCCGCGCGGCCCGCGATCTGCGCGATCTCCTGCGGCCTCAGATTGCGCATCTCGATGCCGTCGAACTTGCGCAGGGACGCGAACGCGACATGGTCGACGTCCATGTTGAGGCCCATGCCGATCGCGTCGGTCGCGACGAGAAAATCGACGTCGCCGGACTGATAGAGCCCGACCTGGGCGTTTCGCGTGCGCGGGCTCAGCGCGCCCATGACGACGGCCGCGCCGCCGCGCTGGCGGCGCACGAGCTCGGCGAGCGCGTAGACGGCCTCGGTCGAGAAGGCGACGATCGCCGAACGGCGCGGCAGGCGCGACAGCTTCTTCGATCCGGCGTAGGTGAGCTCGGAGAAGCGCGAGCGCGTGAGGAACTCCACGCCCGGCAGAAGCTGGCGGATGAGCCCGCGCGCGGTCTCGGCGCCGAGGAACTGGGTCTCCTGATATCCGCGCGCGTGGAGGAGGCGGTCCGTGAAGACGTGGCCGCGCTCGCGATCGGCCATGAGCTGGATCTCGTCGACGGCGAGGAAGGCGACCTCGCGTTCGACCGGCATCGCCTCGACGGTCGCGACGTGATAGCGCGCGCCCGGGGGGGCGATGCGCTCCTCGCCGGTGATCAGCGCCACCGCGTCCGCGCCCTTCGCGGCCACGACGCGGTCGTAGATCTCGCGCGCGAGCAGGCGGAGCGGCAGCCCGATCATGCCGCTCTCATGGGCGAGCATGCGCTCCACCGCATAATGCGTCTTGCCCGTGTTCGTGGGACCGAGCACGGCAAGCAGGCGGCCGCGTGGCTCCGGCAGCCGCAGAGGCGGAGACTCGGTTTGTTGGGATGTCACGTCGGGACTTCGTCCTTGAGTGCGAGGCGCTCTCTCGACGGCGCCAACATGCCACGTCGCGCGCCCAATGCAACCCTCGCCACGGCGCCTTCACGCTCCGCTCATCAAGGTTAACGGCAGCGCGGAACGCAGCATGTCCGAATCAGCAACGAATCACTGACCGCGCCCGATTCGCCCTTCGTTCACGCACAAAATATTGCGTGCGGAATCTCTGCGGCACATAGGGCGCGCGCTACGGTCCCGCGCGGCGGCGGCGCCAGCGGTGCAGGGCGACGAGCGTCCAGATCGCTTCGAGCAGGCCGAACGGCCACGCGCCCGAGAGGAACCCATAGAGCGAGCCGAGGGCGCAGGCGCCCGCGAAGGCGAACACATAGACTGCTCCGCGCGCCTCGAGGGCGTAGGTGACGAGCATCGACGCGACCGCGAACAGTCCGAACAGCGTGGTTGCGTCCATGGCGTCTCCCCGAGCCTTGACCTTGAGGTCCCGCATCGCTATCACGGCGGGCTTCCAACGTGCGAAGCCCTTCAGGAGCCGTCCCATGTCGCGCCGCTGCGAGCTCACCGGCAAAGGTGTTCAGACCGGCCACAATGTGAGCCACGCGAACAACAAGACGAAGCGGCGCTTCCTGCCCAATCTCCGGCAGGTCACGCTGCAGAGCGAGGTGCTGGGGCGCGCGGTGAGCGTGCGCGCGAGCGCGCATGGGCTCAAGTCCGTTGACCATGTGGGCGGCCTCGATGCCTTCCTCAAGAGGGCGCATGTCGACCAGCTCTCGCTGCGCCTCAAGCGCCTCAAGCGCGAAATCGAGCGCGCGGGCGTCGAGGCCGAGGGCGGCGCGGCGTCCTGACCTATCCCGATCCGTCCCACTTCGGCACGGCGCTTGGCATCGGCCTTGCGTCGCGAGCCGTCGTTTGCACGCGCGTGCCATGCTCTTCACAATGGCGGCGGGACCGCGGCACGTGGGGTCGCGCCGCCGGAGCGAATAGCCCGGCGCACGAAGAAGCCGCTTCGAGGAACCGATGCCCTATTCGTCTGTCGACGTGGCCGAGCGCCCGCGCAAGCGCAAGGCCACCCCGATTCAATATGTTCGCGTCGCGGGCCGGCTCGTCCTTCCCGTCATCGCGCTGTTCCTGAGCCTGGCGGTCGCCTTCCTTCTGCACGACATCCCCGTGTCCGATTCGGCGCTGCCGATCCTTTCCTGGTTCGACCATTTGCCGAAGGACGCCCAGCTCGCCTGGGATCCGCGCTGGTGGCCCCTGACATGGGCGCATCTCCTCCTGCCACTGAGCTTTTTCGTCATTCATCTTACGAACCGCGCCTACGGACCGGAATACGCGCTCGGCCAGGTGCTCGTGACCTGGACGCTCATCGCCACCGCCGCTCTCTGGATATTGGAGGCGCTGGGTCCCGCCTTCACCGGCAGCCCGATCCCGCCCCGGCAGACGACGCTCGCCTTCCTCAGCGGCATCGTGTTCGGCGAGCTCGTCGCCATCTTCATCTTCGATCGCACCCGGGGCACGCGCTGGTGGACCGCGCCGCTCAATGGGAGCCTCTTCGGCGCACTCTTCTATACGCTGATCTTCTACGGGCTCTCGCTCGGTCTCATCGGCGAGCCGTGGCTGCCGAGGGTCTGCCTCGACTTCGCGCTCAACGCAGTGGGCGCGCTCGCGCTGCTCGCGCCTTACTATCTCATGCGTCCCCTCATCAAGCCGCTGCCCGGCTTCGGCGGGAAATAGCGCGCTTCATTCGCGAACCGCGAACAGCATCAGCATCGTGCGCTGCAGCAGATTGAAATTGTCGTCGGAGACGACATAAAGCAGCGTCTCGCCCGACGGGCCGAGGCGGGCGCTGAGACCCTCCATATTGTCGATGGCATAGCGGGTATCGAGCTCCGCGAGCGTCTCGCCGGTCCAGGCCGATCCGCCCTCGCGCTCCTGCTTCGAGACCCTGCGCAGGCGCATGCCGGGCCCCCTCATGGGATCGAAGCTGCGCTCGAGCACGTAGAGCATGCCGTCGGGACCGAGCGCCGCGTCCGTGATGTCGAAGCGCGGCGCGGCCTGGAGCGTCACGGTCTTGCCCGGCAGGGCGTGCGCCGCGTCGTCGAGGGCCGAAATCGCGACGAGCGCGCCGCGGTGGGGCCCCTCGCCCGGGGCATGTTCGACCAGCGCAAGGAGCGAGCCCTCGTCGACGCGCACCAGGGCCTCCATTCCCTGATTGTCCGCCATCGCTCCGAGCGCGGAGGGAGGTGCGAATGTCGCGAGCGCCGGGGCGGGCTCGCCGATGAGGGGAGGGTAGACCGCGATGCGGTGGCGGTGCTCGAACGAGACCGCGAGCCGGTCGTCGGCAAGCACTTCGAGGCCCTCCGAGTCGACATCCTCGTCCGTCAGCAGATTGCCCTTCTCGTCGAGCATCGGGCCGATGCGCGCGCCGTGGACGCCGGCAAGGCGGCCATCGTCGCCATAGTCGAGGTCGAAGGTGAGAAAGCTGCCGCGATCCGTGATTGCGACGGCCGATTTGCCGTCCGCGCTCACGCGCAGGCCCGACAATCCGCCGAAGCGCCGGTGCGAGGCCTCGAGCACGAGCGTGCCCCGCCAGGCGAGGCGGCCCACCTCGTCGACCGAGGGATCGCCCGCCGCAAGCGTTATGGGCCGCGCCGAGACGACGATGTCCTGGAACGCAGGCTCCGTTGTTTGCGCGGCGCCGCAGGCGCCGGCGCAGAGCGCCAGCGCCGCGAGGGCCGGCCAGCCACGGCGCTTGCTCCGCCCGGCATGCGAGGGGACGTGTTTCGTCGGGCGCATCAGGGTACCTCGAACTCGGCTCGCCACGGCGCATTCTGCATACCGATGCCGGCAAGGCGAGACCGGCGTCGCCGCAGGGCCTCCGAGCCGCCCCGGCCGACGCAAGACCGCATTCTGCATTCGGTATTCTGGACTTGGTAATTACTGTATATTATTTGATCTTAGTCGCCATTCATTTGATTAATACGTTTGAAGCCTTTGACGATCACTTGTTTTGCCTTTGCCGGGCGTCTAACGTGACCCGGGTCTCGATTCTTCCTGCCCCTTCATCCGGGATCGTCAGTACCCGATACAAGACGGCAGCGCGATCGGACGGAACACCGGCCGGCGGGGCGCATTGCCCCGACAGCGGCAGGGATAGGGAGGCATGCAGATGAAGATGGAACGGGCGGCGCTCGCCGGAATCGGCGCGGTGCTGGTGCTTGGCAGCCAAGCCGCTATTGGCGACACATACGAATATTGCCCGGAGGGCAATACGGTCTGCATCGTCGCGACGAGGCCGGTCACGGGCGGCCAGCACGTCGACTGGTGCACCAATCAAAGCTCGTCGCATTACAATGAGATCGTGGCCGGAGTGCAGGACGGCGTATGTCCCGCGACCGGGAACATCTGGCTCGGCAACCCCGACGACGGAGGGGCGGGCGCCACTTGCCTCACCTGCGATCAAAACAACCTGTCGAACCCTCATCCCGATTTTCCGTCCAGCGCGCATCAGCGCGGCAATCCGGCCTGGGGAGCCACCTGCGACTATGTCGTCATTCAGGCGACGAACGACATGGCCGACGAAGATCTGGGTCCGGGCAACGAAGCCCTGGAAGAGGCCTACGACCTCCTCGAAGGCCCGCATTGGGGCGTTCACAACAATCTCTGGATCGTGGAGGCGGATCTTCGCAACGGCGAGGATCAGTTCTACATCCAGCCTATCGTGGAAAACGACCAGCTCGGCTGGACCTACGATCGGGGCCGCGGCTCGCTTCATCCGCAGTTCATCAAGAACTTTGGAACGGCGACGGGACCGGACAAGCTGTTCTGGGCGCAGCGCACGCCCACGACGAGCCTCAACCCATGGGCCTATTGGAAGCTCGGCATCGCCAACATCACGCTCAACGGCAGCGGCGTCTACGTGCTCTCCAGCGTCGAGGATTGGTTCGAGACGACGACCGGCATCTACGAGACCCACGCCGCCGTGCGCTGGAAATCCGGCATCTTCACGCTGGAGTCCTTCTACTTCACGCATACAGGCACGGGCTATGGCATTCTCGACGACGAGTTCGTGGTCACGAGGCTCGGCACGAGCAACACCGAGCCGACCGGAGCGTGGAGCAATCTCTCCGTCCAGCCGAACGAGCCGTCGCCCGGCACGCCGCCGAACGGTTCGAGCGATGTAGCCTACATCGACCCCGACCCGGAACTGTCGATTAGTGGCGACGACTACGATGAGCATGTGACGCCTACGCCGGATCTCAACGGCTATGCATTCAATTCGAGCCGCGATCCCGAGTTCGGCCTGAACAATCTCTGGGAATATGGCGACAACATCGGCTCGCTCGCGCAGGAGCTCTGGGTCTACTACGACAGCAACTTCCAGAGGCTGACGAACTACAATGACGCGCTGCATGCCCGGTTCAGCGAGGATCCGGAGTACGAGAACTACATCCCGGCCGACTCGATCCGCGCGACGGCGGGGGACTTCGCGTTCGGCACGCCGGACCCCTGCGATCCGGAATCCGAAGAGGAGGACGCGTGCGAGGTCGAGGGGCAGGACGGCAAGACCCGCCTCGTCGAGTTCGTGACCACCTACGTCAAGAAGGACTATTGCGAAGAGTACGACGACGAGATGGGCACGACGGCCTGCAGCGACATCGCGGCGCTCAGCGCCACCTGCTCTTCCGTATGCGCCGACGATTGGTGCCAGCTCGGCGCCGTCAGCCTGCTGACGCTCGACAGGGATATGTACCCTTAGGGCTCGGCGGCTCGCGGGTCACCCGCGGCCCTACCGCCGTCCGCCGGAAGCCCGGCGGGCGGCGCGGGCGACGGATTTCGTGGCGGCGCGTCTCGCCTTGCGCGCCGCCATCAGCTCGTCCCGGCTCTCTTCGTCCTCGAAGAGCTCCGCGAGCTTCTCGGTCATCACGCCGCCGAGCTGCTCCGCGTCGATGATGGTGACCGCCCGGCGATAGTAGCGCGTGACGTCGTGGCCGATGCCGATGGCGATGAGCTGGACGCTCGACGAGCCCTCGATATAGGCGATGACCTCGCGCAGGTGGCGCTCGAGATAGTTTCCAACGTTCACGGAGAGCGTCGAATCGTCGACCGGCGCGCCGTCCGAGATGACCATCAGGATACGCCGCTTCTCGCTTCGTGCCGCGAGGCGGGTGTGGGCCCAGAGCAGCGCCTCGCCGTCGACATTCTCCTTGAGGAGGCCCTCGCGCAGCATCAGGCCGAGATTGCGCCGCGCCCGCCGCCAGGGCGCGTCCGCCGATTTATAGACGATGTGGCGAAGATCGTTGAGGCGGCCGGGACCGGAAGGCTTGCCCTCGCCGAGCCACTTCTCGCGCGCCTGACCGCCCTTCCAGGCGCGGGTGGTGAAGCCGAGGATCTCGACCTTGACGCCGCAGCGCTCGAGCGTGCGCGCGAGAATGTCCGCACACATCGCGGCGACCGTGATGGGGCGGCCGCGCATGGACCCCGAATTGTCGATGAGAAGAGTCACGACGGTGTCGCGGAAATCCGTATCGCGCTCGACCTTGAAGGAGAGGGGATTTGACGGGTCGACAACGACGCGCGCGAGGCGCGCCGCGTCGAGAATGCCCTCGTCGAGATCGAACTCCCAGGACCGGCTCTGCCGGGCGAGAAGGCGGCGCTGGAGGCGATTTGCGAGCTGGGTGACAAGGCCCTGCAGCGTGCGGAGCTGCTGGTCGAGATAGGCGCGCAGACGCGAGAGCTCCTCGGCGTCGCACAGATCCTCAGCTCCGACGATCTCGTCGAACTCGGTGGTGAAGGCCCGGTAGGTCGAGTGGGCGAGGGGATCGTCCTCGTTGAACTTCGGCCGCCAGGGCTGGTTGCCGGCCTGGAGATCCTCGGAATCTCCGGCATCGGCGCTCTCGTCGCTGTCGACGCGCACCTGCTCGCCCTCGTCGTCGGAGGAGTTCTCGTCGAGATCGAACTGGTCGACGCGCTGCGCCTCGCCGCGCGCTTCGCCCTCGCTCGTCTTGGAGCCGGCCTCGTCCGCGTTGTCTCCGCCGTCCTCGTTGTCCGACTGGGAGCGTTCCGCCTCGGCGAGATCCTCGCCGAGGCCGAGGCTCGACATCATGTGGCGCACGATGCGCGCGAAGGCCTCCTGATCGCCGATATGCTCGCCCAGGCGCTCGAGATCGCCGCCGCATTTCTCTTCGATCATGGGACGAAAGGCGTCGACGAGCGCGCGCGCCGCCTCGGGCGGCGGCTCGCCGGTGAGGCGCTCGCGCACGACGAGCGCCAATATGTCCGCCAGCGGAGGATTGTCGGCCTGCGGCTCGCGGTCGAGGCCGCGGTCCGCGCAGCGCTTCTCGAGCGCGGCTCTGAGATTGGCGGCGACGCCCGCCATCTCGCTCGCCCCGATCGCTTCGCAGCGGGCCTGCTCGACGGCGTCGTAGATCGCGCGCGCGAGCGCGCTCGAGGGGAGCATCGACTGGTGGAGATCGTCGTCGTGGTGGGCGATGCGCACGGCGGCCGCGTCAACGAGGCCGCGCAGCTCGGCGAGCTCCTGCTCGCTCATGTCGTGCGTGGGTGCCGGCACCACGATACGGTCCGGCTGGTTCACGAGGACGTCGCCGCCGAAGACGATCTCGAGCTCGGGGTCGTCGGCGATGGCGCGCGCCGTCTCGGCCGTCGCGCGCTTGAAGGCTTCGAGGTCGGCGGCCGGGTCGCTCAAGGGGCCTCCTCAGCCGGTGACGAGGTGGGCCGCCGATTCCGGCAGATCCTCCCCGAAGCAGCGCTGGTAGAACTCGGCGACCGTCGCGCGTTCCAGCTCGTCGCATTTGTTGAGGAAGCTCACGCGGAAGCCGAAGCCGATCGAGCGGAAGATGATCGCGTTCTCGGCCCAGGTGATGACCGTGCGCGGGCTCATCACGGTCGAGAGCTCGCCGTTCATGAAGGCGGCGCGGGTGAGATCCGCGACGCGGACCATGGCGCCCACGGCCTTCTTGCCCGCCTCGTCGCCATAGGCCGGAACCTTGGCGAGCACGATCTCGACCTCGTCGTCGTGCGGGAGGTAGTTGAGCGTGGTGACGATGTTCCAGCGGTCGAGCTGGCCCTGATTGAGCTGCTGGGTCCCGTGGTAGAGGCCGGTCGTGTCGCCGAGGCCGACCGTGTTCGTCGTCGAGAACAGGCGGAAGGCCGAATGCGGCCGGATGACGCGGTTCTGGTCGAGCAGGGTGAGCTTGCCCTGCACCTCGAGCACGCGCTGGATGACGAACATCACGTCGGGGCGGCCGGCATCGTATTCGTCGAAGACGAGCGCGGTCGGATGCTGCAGGGCCCAGGGCAGGATGCCCTCGCGGAACTCGGTGATCTGCTTGCCGTCCTTGAGGACGATGGCGTCCTTGCCGATGAGGTCGATCCGGCTGATGTGGCTGTCCAGATTGATCCGGATGGTGGGCCAGTTCAGCCGCGCGGCCACCTGCTCGATATGGGTCGACTTGCCGGTGCCATGATAACCCTGGATCATGACGCGGCGGTTGTAGGCAAAGCCCGCGAGGATCGCGAGCGTCGTGTTGCGGTCGAAGCGGTAGGCCTCGTCGACGTCGGGCACATACTCGTTGGCGTGCGAGAAGGCAGGCACGCTCATGTCGACATCGATGCCGAAGACCTCACGGGCGGAGACTCGCGTGTCGGGCCCCGGCGCCAATTCGTCGCTGAGGTCGACCCGTGACTTGCCCTTCAACATGTTCCTCTTTCCTTCCGCTGCGATCTTGGCCCGCTCGCCCAAGGCCGACGCGCGCCCGAACCGGCGCTCCTGGCGCACCGCGCCGTCGTCTCGTGCCGTGAGAAGCCCACGCCCGCCGCGACGGGGCCCTTTGTCCCCGTGCCGCGCCCTCGGAATGGCGGACCTTTCGGCCCCCCGGGGCGCTTCCAATCTACACGAGCTTACCGGCCTTGAGGATCTGGTAGGCCCTTATGACGCGCCGAAGCTGCCCCTCGGTGCTCCGGTCGCCGCCATTGGTGTCCGGATGAAAGCGCTTCAGCAATTCCTTATAGCGCGCCTTGATCTCCTTCAAGGTGGCGCCGGCGTCGAGATCGAAGATCTCGAGGGCCTGCTGCTGCGGCCCCGTGAGCCGGCGCGCGCTGCGGGCGGCTTCTTCCGCCGGCGCGGCGCCTCCCATGAAGGCATGAGGGTCGCGAGGCGAGAAGCGGGTCGAGAAGATGCCGCGCAGCCGCCCGCCGACCTGCTCGCCGAGCTTCCAGGTCGGCCGGTGGCCGGTCACGATCTCCTCCTGGAAACGGGCGACTTCCTCGGCGTCCATGCCCTGGAAGAAGTTCCAGCTCCGGTTGTACTCGCGCACATGGTCGAGGCAGTACCAGGCGTGGTCCTCGAGGCTCTTGGGGCTCTTCGGCGCGCGGTGGGCGCCTGCCTCGCTGCAGCCCGGCCATTCGCACCGCCGCATCTCGCCCTCGCGCAGGCGCGGCCGACCCTCCGGATTGACCCGGATGTCGAGGCCGAAAGGCGGGCGATAGGCGTAGCGTTCCGACATGCCACGGAGTATGGGAACAGGGGCGCGCACAGACAAGCACAGCCTGCGCTTGACAGGTGCCGCCCGATCTGGGCCCGCCGACCGCGAGCGCCGTAACCGGGAGCTTAGCCGATGAGCGTTGCCGAGGCCCTAAGGGCAAAGCTCGAGGCCGCCTTCGCGCCGGCGGAGCTCGACATCGAGGATCAGTCCGCGCGGCATGGGGGGGGGCACGCGGGCCACCGCGAGGGCGGGGAGACGCATTTCCGTGTGCGCATCGTCGCCCGGGCCTTCGAGGGACGCTCTCGGGTCGAGCGCGAGCGCGCCGTGCACGCCCTCCTCAAGGACGAGTTCGCGGCCGGCCTTCACGCGCTGAGCCTCGAGATACGGACGCCGGGCGAGGCGGCGCGGTAGCGGCGTCCTTCCTTTGGGCTTTTGCGAGGCAGCCCGGTCTGGTAGGGGAAGGCTCGCGACTCCGCTCGCCGGATGTGAGATGCGCGCCCTGAAGCCCGTTCGTCCGAACCTGTCGTCCAGCATTGCCACCCTCGAAAGGTTGGCGCGCCTTTGCGCCATGCTGGTCGCGGCCCTTGGCGCGGCGGCGTCCTCGGCCGCCGCCGCGGAGCCGATGCGCGCCGCCGATTTCGTCGACAGCGTCGGCGTCAACGTCCACATCACCTATTACGACACTCCGTATAAGGATCTCGATCGCGTCGTCGAAGCCCTGCGCTATCTCGGCGTGCGCCATGTCCGCGATGCAGGCTTCAAGGCGCGCGGGCAGGAGGTCGAGCGTTATGTCCGCCTGGCCGAGGAAGCAGGCGTCGCCTTCGACATCGTGCTTTGGCCGAACGCCGCGTTTGCGCAGTCCTTCGCGGCGCTGCGCGATTTCCATCGGAGCCATCCCGGAGCGCTCGCGGCGATCGAGGGGCCCAACGAGATCAACAACTTCAAGGTCGCCTTCGAAGGCAAGGCCGGCAAGGAGGCGGGCGTCGCGTTCCAGGCCCATCTCCACCGCCTCGTGAAGGACGATCCCGCGTTCGCTGGGATCGCGGTCTACAACTTCACCGGCCCCATCGTGGACGCTCCGGCCGATTTCGCGAACTTCCACACCTATGCGAAACGCGGCGCGCAGCCCCGCAAGGCGATGGTCGACGATCTGAACAAGATACGAAAGGCCGCGCCGGACCGTCCCGTCGTTCTCACGGAGACCGGCTATCCGACGCTCGAGGGGCATCCCGACGGCGTCGATGCCGCGACGCAGGCGGTCTTCATCCTGAACGTGCTCTTCGATGCGGCGCGCCTCGGCGTCGCGCGCACCTACCTCTACGAGCTCTTCGACGAGCGCGACGACTGGAAGGCTCCCAAGGGCAACAATCACTACGGCCTCTTCGACATCGCCGGAACGCCGAAGCGCTCCGCGGGGGCGGTGCGCAACCTCCTGGCGCTCTTCGGCGACGAGGGCGCGACCGCAACGTCGTTCGTGCCGGAAGTCCCGCCCTACACGGTCTCCGGCCTGCCTCCCGACGGGGCCTCGCTTCTCTTCGCACGATCGGACGGGGCCTATCTTCTGGCGCTATGGCGCGAGCCGCCGATCTGGAGCCAGGCGGAGCATTCGGCGCTGCCGGTCGAGGCCGCGCGCGTTACCGTTTCCTTCGCCGGACGCCGGGCGGATGCGCGCATCTTCGACCCCGCCTCAAACGGCGATCCCATCGACACGCAAGCGGGCGTGTCCGAAGTCCCGATCGCGATCGCGGACCGTCCGGTGATCCTCGAGCTCGTGCCGGTTGCCGATAATCGGCAAGCTGAATAACCCGCCCGCTGCAGGGCGATTCTGCACCCACCGATATTGCAGATATGACACCGGTCACTTCTGTTGACCGGCCGTCTGAGCCCGCCTAGGGTGCAAGAGCCGAAAATCTGACGTGCACGTCACGTGAGAGCCAAGAAAACCAACAAGAAGAAAGTCCGGAGGAAATAGGTGCGGTCAATCGGGCATCGGTCCCGAGGCGAGTCGACCAGCATCCCGTTCTAGCGATCCGGCGATAGCGTCAATTGCCGCCAATTCGCCGGGCAAGGCGTGTCGTCCCGTCCGGGGACGGACGTCCGCGTGCCTTCCAGGGCAGGCGGGCGAACGATATCGCTTACCATCCAGGGAGGAACCCGATGTTGCCAATGCGAGAGTTACTTATCTCTGCGTTCGTGCTTGTCGTGAGTCTCGTGCCCGTCTCCGAGGCAAGGGCGCTGATCTTGAGGAATTGCGCCGATGAGGCCGATCCGCCGTACGACATCGTGTGCCCGGCGGTCGACATAGACGGCCATGTCGACGACGTCTACGAGCCGGGAACGACACCGTCGAGCTTTCGCGGGGTCGGCGACCCGTCCATGCGAAAGGATCCACTACACGACGAGATATACATGACATACACCTACCCATTCATCAATACGCCCGGCGGAACATTGATCATGGGTACAAAAATCAACTATGCTACGAGCGAAGACGGCGGAGATACCTGGGATCTTGTCGGAACGCTCTGGGATCCGGTCTCCGATGTGATAACCGTTCACTACGAGGTAAGCGAGTCTACCGAGGAATTTCCAGGGTACTGGAATTCCGAAGTCTCGAACGTCGTGCCGATTCCCTTTTGGGGCTCGACATACTGGATCGGCGCGCGTCTTGCCTGGTTTCTAGACGTAGACAACACCTATGAGAATATTGCCAGCTCGAGCTGGCGGCTGCTCATAAGCAAATCGACGGCAAACAATTTTGCAAGCCTGTCGACGGCGGCCAGCCAGTCGCTCGTGGGGAGCCTCGCGCCCGAATCGGCCGACCCGGAGAATGACGTGTGGATCGAGTGGCCGAGCTTCGACGTCAATCTCTCCGCGCTCGACGAGGACGTCGGCCATTGCGACTTCTGGGGCGAGCCGGCGCTGCGGTGGGAGTCGCCTTGGCTGTATCTCGTGCTGCGATGCTTTGCATACGACTTGGTCGGGGAGGAAAACGTGTGGGACTCGGAGGGCAGCAGCCTTTACGTGTTCCGGACCGACGATGTCGCTCAGTCGGTGACGAACTGGTCGTGGTCCTATGTGGGCAAGCTCGCCGGCCAGGACGAGGCCGATGAGCTGACGCCGAACACCGAGGGCGAGAAGAACTTCAACCAGGTCGACATCTTCGAGGACTCGACCGGCGATCTTCTGGCCGTGGTGACGCCCGTCGTTCACGACGACCAGTACAATTCCGAGATCCATCTCGGCTGCCAGATCGTGGAGATCGATCCCCTCGCGACGCCCGGCTTCTCCCGCAATTTTCTCGGCTTCCTGAAGGTCAGGGTCGGCCTGGGCGACACGACGGACGGCGGCCCCAACGCACTACCGACCGGGCCGGGCGGGTGCACTTACGATCCGGACTCCAGCACAGGCGTGCTTTCGATCCAGCGCATCATCACGCCGACCACGTTTGAGGTGCATCTGCGCAAGACGGACATCGACCCCTAAGGGTTCGCGGGACAGGCCGGGCCGTCGGACCCCGCCTGTCCCGCCGCGATCGTTCGGACGACCTCAGCCGGACAATCCGTGTACGCGCTCAGGCGCCGCCGTCGGGCGCTTGGGCGCCCCGTCCGTGCGCGGGCGCTTGGGCGTCCGGCGCAGATGCGGCGGCGGCGTGATGCGCAGCGCCGCGATCTGGTTGCGCTGGCGGCGCAGAACCTCGAACTTGAAGCCATAGAACGCGAAGACCTGTCCGGGCTCGGGGATGAGCTGAGCCTCGTGGATGACGAGACCGGCGATCGTCGTCGCCTCCTCGTCGGGCAGCGACCAGTCGAGCGCGCGATTGAGGTCGCGGATCGTCACGGCGCCGTCGACGTTGACCGTTCCGTCGGCCTGGGGCCGCACGCCCGTCACGGCGATGTCGTGCTCGTCGGAAATGTCGCCGACGATCTCCTCCAATATGTCCTCGAGCGTGATGAGCCCCATGAGCGCGCCGTATTCGTCGACGACGAGCGCGAAATGGCTGCGCCGCGCGAGAAAGGCATCGAGCTGCTCGGTGAGCGAGGTGGTCTCGGGCACGAACCAGGGCTCGACGGCAAGCCCGAGGATATCGAGGCGATCCACGTCCCAGTCGACGTCGCGCAGCGAGCGCAGAAGCGTCTTGACGTGCAGGACGCCGACGATGTTCTCCGGATCGTCCTTCCACAAAGGAATGCGCGAGAAGGCGCTCTTCAGCACCTCGTCCACGATGACCTGAACGGGCTGTCCCGCATCGATCATGGCGATGTTCTTGCGGTGGACCATGACGTCGGCAACGGCGATCTCGTTGAGATCGAGTATGCCGCCCAGCATGTCGCGCGCGTCCTTGACGACGCCGCCCTCGCGGTGGTGGAGGTCGATCGCGCCGCGAATCTCCTCATGGGCCGAGAGGATCGGCTTGGACGCATCGGGGCTCGCGCCCAGGAGGCGCAGAAGGGCGCGCACGAGCGCGCGCACCGCGCTCACGACCGGCGCGAAGATGCCCACGAAGGCGCGAACGGGGAGGCTTACGGCCATGGCCACGCGGTCGGGGTCCTGGATGGCGTAGGTTTTCGGCATAACCTCGGCGAAGATGAGGACGAGCGCCGTCATCACCAGCGTGGCCACGGCGACGCCGCTATCCCCGAAGAGCTTCAGGAAGAGGCTCGTCGCGAGAGCCGACGCGAGGATATTGACGAGGTTGTTGCCGAGCAGGAGCGCTCCGATCAGGCGCTCGCGGTCGCCGATGAGCTCCATCACGCGGCGTGCCCGCGCGTCCCCCTCCTGCGCGAGGCGGTGCATCCGCGCGCGCGAGGCGGCGGTGAGCGCGGTCTCGGAGCCCGAGAAGAAGCCTGAAGCGAAAAGGAGGGCCGCGATGGCGGCGCTCGGCAGGGCGACGAGGAGCCAGGTGCCGCCGAGCTCGGCAAAGCTCTGCGTCATGGCCGCGCTCCTTCCTCGAGGAGGAGCGCGCGAACCTCGGCGAGACCAACCTCGCGGTCGATGAAGGCCTTGCCGATTCCGCGCGCGAGGATGAACGTCACCCGTCCGTCCACGACCTTCTTGTCCTGCTGCATGAGAGCGAGAAGCTCGTCGACGCGAAGCGCGCCTCCCGGAATGTCGGCCAGGCGCGTCGGCAGCCCCATCGCGGCGAGATGCGCGGCGATGCGGGACGGGTCCGATTGCGGGCAGTAGCCGAGGCGGGCCGAGAGACGGAACGCGAGGCACATGCCGATCGCGACGCCTTCGCCATGGAGGAGGCGCTCGGAATAGCCCGTCGCGCCTTCGAGCGCATGGCCGAACGTGTGGCCGAGATTGAGGAGCGCCCGCGGGCCGTCCTCGCGCTCGTCCGCGCTTACGATCGCCGCCTTGGCGGCAACGGAGGTTGCGACCGCGCGCGCGATGGCGGCAGGGTTCAGCGCCAGCACCTCGCGCCCGTGATCTTCGAGCCAGTCGAAGAAGGCCGCATCGCCGAGAATCCCGTACTTCACGACCTCGGCATAGCCCGCGCGCAGCTCGCGGGGGCTCAGGGTCGCGAGCGCGCCCGTATCGGCCAGCACGAGGCGCGGCTGATAGAAGGTGCCGACGAGGTTCTTGCCGGCCCGCGCGTTGATCGCCGTCTTTCCGCCGACGGAGGAATCGACCTGCGCGAGCAGCGTGGTCGGAATCTGAACGAACGGGGCGCCGCGCCGCAGGATCGAGGCGGCGAAGCCCACGAGATCGCCCACGACGCCGCCGCCGAGCGCAATGAGGGTGTCCTTGCGCTCGACGCCGAGGCCGAGCAGACGCTCGAGGAGGTCCTCCAGCACGGCGAAGCGCTTCGAGCCCTCGCCCGGCGCGACCGAAAGGCTGTGCGGCAGTATGCCGGCGGCGCGCAGGCTCGCTTCCAAGGCTTCGAGATGATGCCCCGCCACGGTTTCGTCCGTCACGACGACGGCGCTCGGCCGGGCCAGAAGAGGCGCGATATACCCTCCCGCCCGCGCGATCAGCCCATCGCCGACGACCACGTCGTAGCTCCGCTCCGCGAGGCGGACGGGGACGCGCAGAGGCTCGGGGTCGGGCTTTGCCGCCTCGGTGGGCTTTTCGCGCGTCGGCATCGGAGACAAGTCGGGGCTGCGTCGCCAGATTTCAAGAACGGACCTAGAGGGCCTCTACTTAGCCGGATGCGGCTCTCTTGGCTAGGTTGGCGGCGCGTCGGCCGGCCGGCCGGGCCATTCGGCGAGCGCGTCGAGAATGGCGCGCACGGTCTCCTCGATGGGGCCCTCGCCGCTCGCGACGCGGATATCGGCCAGGGCATAGACGGGACGGCGGCGCTCGAGCAGGGAGGACAGCACGCCCCTCGGGTCGTCTCCCGCGAGGAGGGGACGGTTCGTCTTGCGCGAGACGCGGCGCCAGAGAAGGTCGAGATCCGCGTCGATCCACACCGACAGCCCTCGCTCGGCGATGAGCGCGCGCGTGTCGCCGTCCATGAAGGCTCCCCCGCCCGTCGCGAGCACGATGGGCCCGCCGGCCAGCAGCCGCGCAATGACCCGGCGCTCGCCGTCCCGGAAATGGGGCTCGCCATAGGCGGCGAAAATTTCGGGAATGGTGAGGCGGGCCGCCTTTTCGATCTCGGCATCCGAATCGGCGAAGGCGAGGTCCAGCCGCTGGGCGAGGCGCCGCCCTATGCTCGACTTGCCGGCTCCCATCATGCCGACGAGGGCGATGGAGCGGCCGGCCGCGTTGGGCGAAAGGCGCTCGGCGGCGCGGGAAGGCGAGTTCACGGTCAAGCTCGATCTACCGGATTTGAATTAGCCAAGCGCATTGCGTACCACAGCAGCGCGCCCTGTGGCGCGCTCGCGCGGCCCCAGTTTGGACCAATTCGCGCGCGAGAAACCGGGCGGCAGGCGCGCGGCGCCGTCGAGCGAGGGCATGATGCGGGGCAAGCCACTTCCGAAGGGACTGATCGTCACCTCCGCCGTGGCGCTTGTCCTCGTCCTCCTTGCGGGCTTCGTCGTCTATCTCGGGACGATCGAGGTGAAGCCCGAGACCGTCGAGGTGGTGATTCCGAATGAGTCCTTTCCGAAATAGCCTCGTCGGCCTTCTCGCGACCCTGGTGCCGGGCTTGGCCTTCGCCGAGGCCCCGCGTGTTCTCATCCCGCCGATGACGCCTCAGGAGCAGCCGGTCGCGGCCGGGGCGCCCAGCGCGCCTGCGCCGCCCGAGGCGGTGTCGCCGGCGCCGACTGCGATTCAGGCTCCCGCTCAGGCCGAGGCGAGCCCCGTGGCTCCGATGGCGCCCGCCGAGACCTTCGTTCCGCCCGAGCCGAGCGATCCATTTGCCGTGCCGGAGGGCGCGCCCGCCACCGCGAGCGTCCCCACGCCCCAGCCGCAGCAGGGCGCGCGCCAGCTTCCCTGGGAGCAGCGTCCGCCGCGGGGCGTCTCGCAGGCGGCGCCGCCGGCCCAGGATGTGGGCGCCTCCGAGGTTCCCGGCGAGGCCGTGCCGGCCGGAGAGGGCACGATGTCCCAGGCGCCGGTTCCGATCTGGCGCCAGCCCGAGAGGCCCGCTCCGCCGGGCGATCCTGCAGTGCCGGAGAATTCGCGGAACACGGCCGCGGGCGGCGGTCTTGCCCTTTCCCCGCTCGCGCCGCCGAGCCTCGCCGCGGTCGGCCTCATAGACCCGGCTCATGGGGGCTTTGCCGACTCGCTCTGGTCGGGCACGGCCGAAGCGGAGGCCATTCGTCTGGTCGCCGCGCTGCCGCTTCCCGCCGTGTCGCCGGCCGCCGGCGGCCTTGCACGGCGTCTCCTTCTCACCCGGGCGAGCGCCCCTGCCGGAGGGGCGGGAGACGATCGCCCGGGCGAAGCGCTGCTCGCCGCGCGGCTCGACCGGCTCATCGCCGGCGGCCTTCTTGCCGAAGCGACGCGGCTTGCGGCCCTCGCGCGCATAGGGGAGGGCGGCGACGCCCTCGCCCTCGGCGCGGCCCGCGCCGACCTTCTCGCGGGCGACGTCAAATCCGCCTGCGCCTATGCCAAGCGCACGGGAGCCGACGAGTCCGGACGCGCTTTCTTCGGCAAGCTTCGCGCGCTCTGCTTCCTCGATCAGGGCAACCTTCAGGCGGCGCGCGTCCAGGCGGATCTTCTCGGCGAGCAAGGGCTCGCGGCGCCCGTCTTCGTGGCGAGCCTCACCGCCGTCCAGTATCCCCGCGAGCCTCTGCCGCAGACGGCGGCCGCCGGCGAAGTGGGCGCGCCCGAGCTTGCGCTGCTGCGGCGGACGGGACGCGCGGCCCCGCCGGGCCTTTTTGCGGCCGCCGAACCGGCGATCCTGCGGGCGCTGGCGCTCGACAGCGCGAGCGAGTTCCGCGCGCTGAGGCTGGGGGCGGGAGAGGCGGCCTTCTTCGCCGGAGCGATGTCGGACGCCGAGTTCCGCGCGCTTGCCGAGCGATCGGTCGCGGTTGCGCCGAGCGCGAACGACGGCGACGCGTCCGAAATGACGGGGGCTCTTCTTCAGTCGGTGCGGGCCCTTTTGGCGATGCCGGCGACCTCGGAGCGTCCCATCGCGCTCGCGGGCCTGCTCACCTCGACGCGCGATCCGGGCCGCTATGTGCGCCTCGCGCGGCTGTTCGCTGGAGACGTGGCGGGGCTCGCGCCCGACCGCCTTCTGGCGCCGGCCGCGCTCGAGCTTTCCCGCGTCGCGCTCCTCTCGGGCGACGCGAAATCGGCGCAGGGCTTTGCCGAGCTCTTCGAGGTCGCCCCCTATACGGGCGACCGTGTGGCCAGCCAGCCGACGCTGCGCACGGATCTGAGCCTTCTCGTCCACGTCACCTCGCCCGAGTTCGCGGGCGATTGGCGCCTGTCCACCGCGAGCGAGGCGCTCAACGCCGCCGATTTGGGGCAGGCGAGCGGGCCGCGCGTGGCGCTTGCCCTCACGCTTCTCGACGCGCTCGGCTACCGCCTCCCGCCCGAGGTCTCCTTGCGCCTCGCGGGCGCGACCACAATTGCCGGCAGCCAGGCGACGTCGCCCTATGACCTCGCGGCGCTACGCAGCGCCGGCGAGGCGGGTCGCGTCGGCGAGACCGTCGCGCGTGCGCTCGCCGTCGTCGGCCCGACGGGCCCCTGGGCCCTTGGCGGCGAGGCGCTCGCGACCGTGGTGCGAGCGCTCAAGGCGGCCGGACTCGAGGCCGAAGCGCGCGCGATCGCCACCGAGGCGCTGGTGGCGCAGGGGCTCGGGGCGGCGCGTGGCTGAGGCGGACGACCTCGCCATCGAATCCTTTCTCGAAATGCTGGCGGCCGAACGCGGCGCGGCGCGCAATACGCTCGACGCCTATGGCCGGGATCTCCGCGACTGCGCGGCGTTCCTGACCTCGCGGAGCGCCCGCCTGTCCCACGCGACGCGCGGCGATCTCGAGGCCTACTTGGCCGGCCTGAGGAAGCGGGGCCTCGGCCCGCGCACGCAGGCGCGCCGCCTCTCGGCTTTGCGCCAGTTCGCGCGTTTTCTCGTCGATGAGGGCCGCCGTCCGGACGATCCGACGGCGACCCTCGGAGGCCCCAAGCTGGAAAAGCCCCTTCCGAAGACTCTCTCGAAAGCGGACGTCGCGGCTCTCTTCGCGGTGTTGGAGAGCGGCGAGGATGCCGAGGCCATCCGCCTTTCCTGCCTTCTCGAGCTTCTCTATGCGACCGGCATGCGCGTCTCCGAGCTCCTGGGGCTGCCGGCCTCGGCGGCGGAGGGCGATCCGCGGACGCTTCTCGTCAAGGGAAAGGGCGGGCGCGAGCGCCTGGTGCCGCTGAGCGCGCCGGCGCAAGCCGCGCTCAGGCGCTACAAGCCTCTGATAAAGGACCATTTTCTGCCGCGCGCGGCGCGCCGGAGCCGGTATCTCTTTCCGTCGCGCGCGGCCTGTGGGCACCTCACGCGCCAGCGCTTCGCGCAAAGCCTGAAGGCGCTAGCCGAGCGTGCGGGACTCGATCCCGGCCGCATCTCTCCGCATGTGCTGCGCCATGCTTTCGCCACCCATCTCCTCGAAGGAGGAGCGGATCTGAGATCGGTGCAGACGCTGCTGGGGCACGCCGACATAGCGACGACGGAGCTCTACACGCACGTGATGGAGGAACGACTCGCGGACAGCCTCGCGCGCCACCACCCGCTGGGTGGGGGGGCCCCTTCCGCTCGGCGCCGGAAGCCCGACGACTAACCCCGCCTTTAGGGGTCCCGAGCGATGCTCGATCCACCGCGAGGGCCTACTTGTTGACAGGACGCGCGGGCTGCGGCCACTGTGCGCGCGCTCCACGCGATCCCCGGCCGTCCCCGATCATCGAGCCATATGACCGATGCATACCTATCTTGAGTTCGAAAAGGCGATCGCGGAGCTCGAAGGCAAGGTCGAGGAGCTGCGCCAGCTCACGACCGACGGCTCGTCCATGGACATCGCCGACGAGGTCACCAAGCTCGAGGCGAAGGCCGATCAGCTTCTGAAGGAGACCTATTCGAAGCTGACGCCCTGGCAAAAGACGCTCGTCGCGCGCCATCCCAACCGGCCTCATTTCACCGACTACGTCCGCGCCCTCATCGAGGACTTCACGCCGCTCGCCGGCGACCGCTATTTCGGCGAGGACCACGCCGTCGTCGGCGGGCTGGGCCGCTTTCGCGGGCGCTCGGTCATGGTGATCGGCCACGAGAAGGGCTCAGGCACCCACGACCGGGTGCGGCACAATTTCGGCATGGCGCGCCCCGAAGGCTATCGCAAGGGCGTGCGCCTCATGGATCTCGCCGAGCGCTTCGCGATGCCCATCCTCACGCTCGTCGACACGCCGGGCGCCTATCCGGGAAGCGGAGCGGAGGAGCGCGGGCAGGCGGAGGCCATCGCGCGCTCGACCGAGCGTTGCCTCACCGTCCGTGTGCCGATCGTCTCCGTCATCATCGGCGAGGGCGGGTCGGGCGGCGCCGTCGCCTTCGCGACGGCCGACCATGTGGCGATGCTCGAGCACTCGGTCTATTCGGTGATCTCGCCCGAGGGCTGCGCCTCCATCCTCTGGCGCTCGGCGGAGAAGGCGCAGGAGGCCGCCGCCGCCATGAAGGTGACGGCCCAGGATCTCTTCGGCCTCAAGGTCGTCGACCGCGTCATTTCCGAGCCCGTGGGCGGCGCGCACCGCGCTCCCCAGCGCGTCATCGAAGCGGCGGGCGATGCGGTGTCCGAGGCGTTGCAGACTCTGGACGGCCTGCCGGTGAAGGAGCTCATCCGCCGTCGGCGCGACAAGTTCCTCGCCATCGGGCGTCCGGCCGAGGCCTAGCCCTGCCGCATTGACGGAAATGGAGCCGGCCTAGGGCGGAACGATCTCGCCCTCGCAGCCCGATTGCCTTATGCGTTCGGAGATTTCCGGAACGTCGGCGTCGGTCGGCACGAAGTAGCGCATGAGCACGACCCCCGTGCTCGTCGGGCTTCGAATGATGGCGGTGTCGTCCCCCTGCACCGGAGGCGCATCCTCGGCCACAAGCAGATAGTCGAAGCGGTCGCCCGCCAGCTCGCGGTCGTTCGCCACGAAATAATTGTCCGTGTTGTGCGCATAGAGCGATAGCGACCAGTAGTGGGGCGAGGTCTGACCGTAGATGCGCAGCGGTCCCTTCGCGAGATTGTAGATGCACGAGACGAAGAGGACGTCGGGATTGCTGCTCGGCACCTTCGACTTCATGTTGCGCCGCTCGAAGCCCCGCATGGTGATGTTGTAGCCGCCGACGGCCGTCACGTTGGCGCGCTCGAGCTTCTCCATTTCCTGGATGGGCGCCTGCTCGAGGGCGTGAACGTAGCCGAACCAGGCGCTGCCGGCGGCGACCGCGAGGAGGATCAGAAGGCGGATCATCAACAGCCTCCCGCCTTCTCGAAGCGCGGCAGCTCGACCGTGTCGAGGTGATCGCGAACCGCGTCCTCCGGATTGTAGAGGCGCAGCGCGAAGCGCATGTTCTTGGCGCCCGTCGAAGGCAGCCAGTTCTTCTCCTTGGGGGTCGGGGAGACGTTTATGACGAAGCTGCCGTCCGCCTCGCGCTCGACATTGTACTTGTTGAAGGAGGAGCGGTCGGCAGGATTGTCGATGTACCAGACGCCGTCGTAGAGCGTGAGGCTCCACCAGCGCGTCGGCGGGTCGTGGCCGACGACCCGGTAGTCGCATCGGGAATCGTATGGCTCGCCCGGCGCGATGTCGTAGGAGCCATAGTATTGGGTCTCCTTGCGGCTGAGCGCCAGGATTCCGTTGCGCGCGATCCGCGCCTTCACCAGCGGGTCGGCATCGGCCTGTCCCGCCTGGACGGTCGTGCGCCATTGGCCGTTCGCAATGGCGTCGGCGGTGGAGGTCGAGGGCTCGGCCAACCGCTTGCGCGCATACCACTCGCCGCCGAACCAGCCGCCGGCGCCGACGGCAATCGCAAGCACGAGTAAGACAATCAGACCACGCATCACGCTCGCCTCGTCCCGTTCGCGCGCAGTGGATCGCATCCGAGGCACCAACGGGCGAGGCCCGGCCTACCCTTCGCGTCCGCCGAGCGTGCGGGCGAAGCGACGTAGGTCCTCGACGAGGAGGTCGCCCGCGTCGAGGGCGGCGAAATGGCCGCCATGGGGCATGTCCGTCCACTGAGCGATATTCTCGTAGTGGCGTTCCGCATGGCTGCGCGGGGGCAGGGGGTAGACCGAGTCGCCCGGAAAACCGGCGAGGGCGACGGGGCGCTCGATGCGCGCTCCGCGCGGCAGCGGGGCGGCCCGCTCCTCGGCCCAGCCGAAATAGGTCCAGGTGCTGGTGACGAATGTCCCCGTCACGAGGTAGATCATCACCGTGGTGAGGAGATCGTCGCGGGAGAAATGCTCGTCGAGCCTTCGCCCGCCGACATCGCTCCAGGCGTGGTACTTCTCGAGGATCCAGGCCGCGACGCCGACCGGCGAGTCCGTCATGGCATAGCCGAGCGTATGGGGGCGCGTCGCCTGCTGACGCAGATAGCCGCCTTCGCGCTCCAGATTGGCATGCATGCGCGCGCCCCATGCGCGCTCCTCGTCCGTCTCCAGAGAGACGCCGGGTGCGCGCCAGCCGGCCATGGTGATATGCGCGGCGTCCACATTGCGTCCTTCGAAGGCGAGCCAGCCCGCGATCATCGAGCCCCAGTCGCCGCCATGCGCGATGACCCCCGCCTGGCCCAGCCGCGCGAGGAGAGCGTCGATGGCCTGCGCCATGCGTCTCGGCCCCATGGGAGCCCCGGGAGCGGACGAGAAGCCGTAGCCCGGCAGCGAGGGGACGATCACCGTGAACGCGTCCTTCTCGCGCCCGCCATGGCGCTCGGGATGGGCGAGAGGCTCGACGAGGCGCGAAAATTCGAAGAACGTTCCCGGCCAGCCATGGAGGAGCAGGAGCGGGCGCGGCGCGCTCCCCGAGCCTTCCTCCATGACGAAATGAAGCCTGAGCCTTTCGCCCCCGGCGGCGATCGGCGACGTGTACTGAGGAAGCGCGTTGAGGCGCGCCTCGGCCTCGCGCCAGTCGAAGCGCTCGAGCCAATGGGCGGCGAGATCGCGCAGGAAAGCGCGCGGCGTTCCCATGCGCCAGTCTTCCGACGCAGGCATCGCGTCCCAGGGGAAGTCGGCGACACGGCGACGAATCCTGTCGAGCGCTTCATCGGGAATCGCGATGCGGAAAGGGGCCTTCGGCACGGCGCGGCACCTCCTCGCCTCTCAGCAGCGGGAGATCTTCTCGCAGGCGAGGGAATAAAGCGCAAGCAACTTTCGAGAAACGGCTGGAATGCTGCTGCGAACCGACAGCGCGCTGCCGGAGGGGCGCCCGACGGTTGCGAAACGCCTCCCGATTCTCGGTCAGCCTCCGAGATTGGGCTCGACGTCTCCGATCATTTCGTCCACGCGACCGCCGATCGAAAAGACGGTACCGGCGATGATGACCGAAACGCCGCTCGCGATCATGGCGTATTCGATCGCGGTCGCGCCGCTGCGGTCGGCCGCGAAGCGGGCGAGCAGATGTCCCGCTACAGTATCTCGCGCAGATGCGCGACCAGGGGCGCATCGGCGGGCGGCATCGGATAGTCGCTCAAGCTTGCGGGGCCGACCCATTTCGTCACCTGTCCTTCGCATGGCCGCACCTGCCCGCTCCAGCGCCGGCAGAGATAGAGCGGCATGAGGAGGTGGAAGTCCGGATAGGCGTGCGACGCGAAGACGAACGGCGCAAGACAGCTCTCCTTCACGTCGATCGCGAGCTCTTCCTTCAGCTCACGGATGAGCGCCTCCTCGGGCCGCTCGCCCGCCTCGATCTTTCCGCCCGGAAATTCCCATAGGCCTGCCATGGCCTTGCCGTGCGGGCGCTGGGCGAGGAGCACCCGTCCGTCCGGATCGATGAGCGCGCAGGCCGCTACCAAAACGAGCTTCATCGTCCGGATGCCTCCAGTCTGATCCGAATTCCCCTAAGCGGGGCTCAAGCGATTTGCTAAGATGCCGCATATTCATGGTTAAGGGGCAAGCTCCGTGACGCTCGCGCTTTATCTCGCCTTCGTGGCGGCCTCCGTCGTCCTCATCGCGACGCCGGGTCCGAACGTCGCGCTCATCGTGGGTACGAGCCTGGGCTCCGGGCTTCGGGCCGGGCTCTGGACCGTCGCCGGCACCACGGCGGCAAGCGCGCTCCTGCTGGCGCTGACCGTCGCGGGCCTCGGAGCCGCGTTTGAGGGGTTGGCGCACGCCTTCGAGATCGTCCGTTGGCTCGGCGCCGCCTACCTCCTCTATCTCGGCGCGCGCATGCTTCTGGCGCGTCCCGGCGCGTCCGTCCCTCGCCAGGCGCCTCGGTCCGGCCGGACGGCCTTTGCTCGCGGCCTTGCCGTTTCGCTCGCCAATCCGAAGACGCTGCTGTTCTACGGCGCCTTCCTGCCGCAGTTCGTCGCGCACGACGCGCCGGCCCTGCCGCAGCTTGCGCTGCTCGCGGCAACCTTCGTGGCGCTCGCCGGCATCCTCGACGCCCTTTGGGTGCTGGGCGCGCACGCGGTTCGCGGTCGCGGTCTCCTCGAGGCGCGCTGGCCCGCGCGCCTCGGCGGCGTCGCACTCGTCGCGGCGGCGGTCGGCCTTGCCCTCAAGCGGGCCTAGGGCAGGGAGCGCGCATAGCGGTGCACGAGGCGCCTGCCCCCGCGCGAGGGGTAGGAGCGCGCGAGGATGCGGCCGATCGTGAAGCCGCACTTCTCGAGGACACGTCCCGAGGCGACATTGTCCGCGAAGACATAGGCGTGGAGTCGCGTGAGCAGGAGGTCGCGCGCGCAAAAGCCGAGAAAGGCGCCGACCGCCTCGCTGGCAAGGCCTCGGCCCCAGAAGGGCTTGCCCAGCCAATATCCGATCTCCGCGCGACCCGTGCCCGAAAGGGTGCGCAAGGTCATGTAGGCGGCGAGCGCGCCGATGAGCTCGCCCGAGTCGCGTGCCTCGATGGCGAGCACGTATTCCTTGTCGCGCTCCCAGCGCTCCGCATCGAGCAGAAGCCAGTCGCGCGCGGTTGCGGTCGGATAGGGCCAGGGCAGCGAGGCGGTCTGCTTGGCGACGTCCCAGTCGTTCACATAGTGGACGATCGCGCTCGTGTCGCTCGAGGCGAGGCGCCGCAACGCCACGCGCTCGGCTTCGATGCGTCCGTCGAAGCCGGGGACGGGCGAACGGGAGCGGCGCAGCGCGAACATCGACCCTCAGCTCCGGTAGTCGACATTGATGGCGATGTATTCGTGCGTGAGATCGCACGTCCACACCGTCGCCTCGCCGGCTCCGACGCCGACATCGACCGCGATGGAGATCTCGCGGCCCTTGAGATGGCGCGTCACCTTCGCCTCGTCATAGGTCGGCGAGACGAGGCCGTTGCGCGCGACCGAGTGGCCCCCGATGCGGATCGCGAGCTTGTCGCGGTCGGCCGCTTCGCCGGCCTTGCCGACTGCCATGGCGATGCGCCCCCAATTGGCGTCCTCGCCCGCGATCGCCGTCTTGACGAGCGGCGAGTTCGCGATGGAGAGGGCGATGGTGCGTGCCGCGCGCGTATTCTCCGCCCCCGTCACCTTGACGGCGATGAACTTCTGCGCGCCCTCGCCGTCGCGCACGATCTGGTGGGCGAGCGAGCGCATGACGCTTTCGAGCGCCTCGCGGAAGGGGGCGAGCCGGCGGTCGCCGATGCGCCGGATTGGGTCCTTCATGCCCGCTCCGCCGGTCGCGAAGGCGAGCACCGTGTCCGAGGTCGACGTGTCGCCGTCGACCGTAATGGCATTGAAGCTGTCCCGGACCGTCAGG
This sequence comes from Alphaproteobacteria bacterium, assembly GCA_024236075.1. GTDB lineage: Bacteria > Pseudomonadota > Alphaproteobacteria > JACAEB01 > JACAEB01 > JACAEB01. Next base: position 198,581 of record JACKLE010000004.1, read on the forward strand.
ATAAGGAGCGTTTGCAGCACCTCGGCGGAGATGGCCGCGTCCGTGAAGACGAAGGCGAGCATCGTCGCCATGTCGGGCGCGATCATGCCGGAGCCCTTGGCGATGCCGTTGATCGTGACCTTGACCCCGTCTATCTCGGCGCTCGCGGTCGCGCCCTTGGGATAGGTGTCGGTCGTCATGATGGCGCGGGCGGCGTCCTCGAACGCGTCCTCGCTCGCGCTCTCGGCGAGCGCGGGCAGGGCGGCCGCGACGGTCGCGCCGTCCAGCACCTTGCCGATGACCCCCGTCGAGGCGAGGAAGACGTTGCGCTGGCGGCAGCCGGCGAGCCGCGCGGCTTCGGCCGCGACGGTCTTCGCGGCTTCGGCGCCAGCGCGGCCCGTGAAGGCGTTCGCGTTCCCCGAATTGACGACGAGCACGCGGCCTGTCCCGTCCGAGCTCTTGTCGAAATTGGCGCGGCACCAGTCGACGGGCGCGGACGGGCAGCGCGACGTCGTGAAGACGCCCGCGGCCTGAGTGCCCTCGGCAAAGATGCCCACGAGCAGGTCGTCGCGGTCGCGATAGGTCTCTCCCGAACGCCCCGCGGCAAGGCGCACGCCGGCGATCGGCGGCAGCCTGGGGAACCGGGCCGGCGCGAAGGGCGAGGGCTTGGGACCCACCTTTGGCTTGGGGGCAGTCTTCGGCGCGGGACGCGCGCTCTCCTTGCGAAAGCGCTCGGCCTGCTCGTCGCGCCGCAGCATGGAGTCGCGCAGGACGGCGGACAGAGGATCGAGGGCCCCCTGCAGGTCCATGTGCGACAGCTTGGCGGCGGCGACGCGGGCCGCGCGGCGCACGCGCGAGCGCTTCAGCTTGCGCCTGGGCGATTTTTCTTCGGCCATGGGGTCCCAATCCAGCGAGTCGGCGGCGCCACTATGCCGTGTCCCCGCCCGCGGGATCAATCTGCCGCGAGCCGCACTTCTCGCCGCGTTGACAAGGGGATAGGGCCCCCTTATCTCAACCCGACGGGCCGGCCGCTCGCGGGAGGCGTCCTGGCCGGCGGCGACCGCGATTCCAAGCTCCACAGCGCCAGCTCACAGGCGGCCGCGTCGAAAGCTAGAGACCGGATCGGAAATAGTTGGCGTGCCGGGAGCGGGCGCGGCTGCGAGGAGCGAGGGCATGCTCGGGCTCGGCAAGGCATTCAAATGGGCTTTCGGCGATGCGAACGACCGCAAGCTGAAGGCGTTCAAGGCCCGTGTCGCGGCCATCAATGCCCTCGAGGAGGAGACCGCCCGCCTTTCGGACGAGGAGCTGAAGGCGCGCACGAGCCAGTTTCGCGAGCGCCTCGCTTCCGGCGAGACCCTCGACAAGCTCCTGCCCGAAGCATTCGCGACCGTTCGCGAGGCCGCCAAGCGCACCCTCGGACAGCGCCATTTCGACGTGCAGCTCATTGGCGGCATGGTCCTCCACCAGGGCATGATCTCCGAGATGAAGACGGGCGAGGGCAAGACGCTCGTCGCGACTCTGCCGGCCTATCTGAACGCGCTCGCCGGCGGGGGCGTGCACATCGTCACCGTCAACGACTACCTCGCTAAGCGCGATGCCGAATGGATGGGCCAGATCTACGGCTTCCTCGGCCTGACGGTCGGCTGCATCGTGCACGGACTGTCGGATAGCGAGCGCAAGGCCGCCTATGCGTGCGACGTGACCTACGGCACCAACAACGAGTTCGGCTTCGACTATCTGCGCGACAATATGAAATACAGCCTCGATGCGATGGTGCAGCGCGGCCACGCCTACGCCATCGTCGACGAGGTCGACTCGATCCTCATCGACGAAGCACGCACGCCGCTCATCATCTCGGGGCCAACGGACGATCAGTCCGATACCTACCGGCTCGTCGACGCGCTCGTGCTTCAGCTCGGCGCGGACGACTTCGAGCTGGACGAGAAGCAGCGTCAGGTCCACCTCACCGAGGAGGGCAACGAGCGCATCGAGCAGCTTCTCCTCGCCCACGATGCGCAGGCGCGCGAAGCCAATCCCGATGCCGAAGCCATCATGAAGGGCGACAGCCTCTACGACATCGCGAACGTCACGGCCGTGCACCATGTGACGCAGGCCCTGCGCGCCCACAAGCTGTTCACGCGCGACAAGGACTACATCGTCAAGGGCGGCAAGGTCGTCATCATCGACGAGTTCACGGGACGGATGATGGAGGGCCGGCGCTATTCGGAGGGCCTCCATCAGGCGCTCGAGGCCAAGGAGCATGTCGAGATCCAGCCCGAGAACCAGACGCTCGCCTCGATCACCTTCCAGAACTATTTCCGCCTCTACCGGAAGCTCGCGGGCATGACGGGCACGGCCCTGACCGAGGCCGACGAGTTCTTCGCCATCTACAGGCTCGATGTCGTCGAGGTGCCGACCAACCTGCCCGTCAAGCGGATCGACGACGACGACGAGGTCTACCGCACCGCCGCCGAGAAGCACGAGGCCGTGCTCGCCCTCATCGAGGACTGCAACAAGCGCGGCCAGCCCGTGCTCGTGGGCACGACCTCGATCGAGAAGTCCGAAACGCTCTCCGAGCTGCTGAAGAAGCGGAAGATCCGGCACAACGTCCTCAATGCGCGCTACCACGAGCAGGAGGCGATGATCGTCGCGCAGGCGGGCGTTCCGCACACGGTCACGATCGCCACCAACATGGCGGGCCGCGGGACCGACATCCAACTCGGCGGCAATGCGGAGATGCGCATCGCGACGGAGGCGGCGGAGATCGGCGACCCCGCCGCGCGCGAGGCCAAGATCGCCGAGATCCGCAAGGAGGTCGCCGAGCGCAAGGCACAGGCGCTGGCGGCCGGCGGCCTATTCGTTCTCGGCACGGAACGCCACGAGAGCCGGCGCATCGACAATCAGCTGCGCGGCCGCACGGGCCGCCAGGGCGACCCGGGCGCGTCGAAGTTCTTCCTGAGCCTTCAGGACGACCTCATGCGCATCTTCGGTTCCGAGCGGCTCGAAGGGATTCTGACGAAGCTCGGGCTCGAGGAAGGGGAGGCCATCGTCCATCCCTGGGTCAACAAGGCCATCGAGACGGCGCAGAAGAAGGTCGAGGCGCGCAACTTCGAGATCCGGAAGAACATCCTCAAATACGACGATGTGATGAACGACCAGCGCAAGGCGGTCTTCGAGCAGCGCATCGAGTTCATGCGGACCGAGGATCTTTCCGACGTCGTCGGCGACATGCGCCATCAGGTGATCGAGGACCTCGTCGCGGCTCACATTCCGGAGAAGGCCTATGCCGAGCAATGGGACACGGAGGGCCTCTCGGCCGAAGTGAAGCGCGTCTTCGGCCTCGAGCTGCCCATCGCCGAATGGGCCGGCGAGGAAGGGATCGCGGACGCGGAAATCCGCACGCGCCTCGCCGAGGCCGCGGACAAGCGGATGGCCTCGCGCGCGGCGGCGATCGGCTCCGAACTCATGCGCCGCGTCGAGAAGGCCGTCCTTCTGCAGACGATCGACCACAATTGGCGCGAGCATCTCCTGATGCTCGAGCATTTGCGCCAGGCGGTCGGTTTGCGCGGCTACGGCCAGCGCGACCCCCTGAACGAGTTCAAGTCCGAGGCCTTCGAGCTCTTCTCGCGCCTGCTCTCGCGGCTTCGCCTCGAGGTCACGCAGCAGCTCATGAACCTCGTCATCTCGACCGAGGCGGCGCCCCCGCGCCCGGAGCCGCCGCGCGCGCTTCAAGAGAGCCATATCGATCCGACGACGGGTCGCGACGAGATGGCGCCCGTCGGCGGCGGCCCGCCCGGCGCCCGCGTGAGCTATTCCGAGCGCACCGCCTTCAGCCGCTCAGACCCGGCAACCTGGGGCAAGGTCGCCCGCAATGCCCCATGCCCCTGCGGCTCGGGGAAGAAGTTCAAGCACTGCCACGGCGCGGTGGCGGAGAGCGTGTGAGGGGTTGAGGCTCGCCGGGGCCTGAGGCAAGGTTGGGCTTATGGGCATCGTCCTTCCAAAGGAACTCGAGGCTTTCGTCGCGCGGCTGGTCGCATCCGGCGCCTATGACAATGCGGAGGCCGTCCTGGCCGATGCTCTCAGAGTTCTTCAGCGTTCGCACGAAGCGGGTGCCGACAGCGACGGTAAGCTCGAATGGCTGAAGGCGGCCATCGCCGAAAGCGAAAAGAGCGGAGCGCCTGTCGCGCTTGATCTCGACGAGTTTCAGGCGGTCGTCAGCGGCCGGGCCCCGATTCCGGAGCCCGGGTCTGCTGCATGAGGCTCCTCTGGCGCCCGCGAGCGCTCGAGGATGTTCGCGAAATTTTCGCGTTCATTGCGACTCGCGATCCCGGATCTGCCAAGGCATATACCGACCGAATTTTCACGGCGGCGATGCGGCTGGAGCGGCATCCTCATTCGGGGCGCGCACGAGACGAGGTGGGCGAAGGACTGAGGTCCATCCGGTCCCGGAGCCACGTAATCTTCTACTTCGTGGCCGAAGACGAAATTCACGTGCTTCGGATCGTTCACGCGGCGCGGGATATCCGCAGGCTGGCCGATGAGATCAGCGATTAGTGCGGTTCAGCCCGTTTCGCCGTTTCACCCGGGCCTGCCAAGGCCCAGGCCTCGCACAATCGTCGGACCCAAGTCGCGAGCGAATACGCGGCCGCTCGCGAGCAGCATCGATTCGCCGACGAAAATCTTGGAGAGCCTGCCGGGATGAGGCTGGTCCGGCCGCGCAGAGGTCGGCGTTGAGGGCTGCGACGAGGCCGGGATCAACGAGGGTAAGCCGGGGGGGCCAAAAAACTGGGATTGCGCGTTTCGTGTGAAGCGTCACGGCCGCGCCTTGTCGCCGGCTGGGCGCTCGGTCGTGCCGAGCGCATCGGCGAGGCGCGCGGTGGCCGAGCCGGGACGAAGCGGCTTGGGCTGCGAAGGATCGGGCGCCCAGGCGGTGAGATAGAAGATCTCGAAGGTTGCCCGAACACGGCCGCCGGGCGAGGGATAGCGCGCCGTGTAGATGTCGAGCATGCGGGCGAGTGCCGCGCGCGGCAACGGTCCTTTCGTCCGGGCAAGGAGCGTCGACGTCTCGCCCATGGCGCGCAGGTCCCGAAACAGCCCGAGCGGGCTCTCATAGGTCAGCGTCAGGCTCTCGCGGTCCGCGACGGGCAGGGCGACGCCCGCGCGCTGGAGGAGCCCCGCGCAGTCGGTGAGGCTTGCCATGGGCGCGACGCGGGGGCTTGCTCCGCCCATCGTCTCAATCTCGGCCTCGAGGAGCGCCTCCCTCAGCTCCCGGAGAGTCTCGCCGCCGAAGAGCGCGGCGAGAAGCAGGCCGTCGGGACGCAGGGCACGGCGAAGCTGCACGAGCGCTCCGGGCAGGTCGTTGAGCCCGTGGAGGACGAGCGGCGCGAGCACGACATCGAAGGATTCTTCCGCGAAGGGCAGCGCCTCCTCGTCGAACGCTACGCGGGGACCCTGGAGGCCGGCCAGGAGCGCGGGAACGCTTTCCGCGCGCACGAGAAGCTCCGGATTCCGGGAACGGTGAGGGAGCGGCACGTCGCAAAATGCCGCCCCGAGCGCGAGGACGCGCGAGAAGCTGCGCTCGACATCGCCGAGCCGCAGCGCCAGCTCGCGCGCGACATGGGCGTGGATCGCCCGGTCTGCGCCGGCCAGCCGGCCCGCCCGCGCGCGGCGCGCCCGTGCGAGCGGACGGTCGAAAATGAGGCTATCGTGCGCGGACAATCTTCGAGGACCCGGCCGTGATTGGGAAATGGCGCGTGGGCGGGATTATGGAGGCCGGACGCGTGGCGGCAAGCGCCAGAGTCCTTGCGCGCGCCGCACTCGACATCGTTCTGCCGCCCTCCTGCCTCGCGTGCCGGGGGGACGTCGCCGAAGCCGGACGCCTCTGCGCGGCGTGCTGGCGCGAGGCGCGCTTCATCGACGGACCGATCTGCGCGGTCTGCGGCGCGCCCTTCCCGCATCCCGTTCCGGAGGGCGCGCTGTGCGGCGATTGCCTGCGCGAGAGGCCTCCTTACGCCTGCGCGCGCTCGGCCGGGCTCTACGAAGGTCCGCTGAGGGGGCTCGTCCTGGGCCTCAAGCACGGCGACCGATGCGATGCGGCGCCCTTCCTCGCCGGCCTCATGTCCCGTGCCGGAGCGCGGCTTCTGAGCGAGGCCGACGCCCTCGTTCCGGTGCCGCTCCACGGCATTCGGCGCATCGCCCGGCGCTTCAATCAGGCGGCGCTGCTCGCCCAGGCGCTCGGCGCGATGTCGGGCCTGCCGGTGGTGGCGCTCGCTCTTAGGCGGGCCCGCCACACGCCCCCGCAGGTGGGGCTCGGCCGCCAGGCACGAACGCGCAATGTCGCCGGCGCCTTCCGCGTTCGGCCGGCGGCGCGATCCGCCGTCGAGGGCGCCCGGCTCCTTCTGATCGATGACGTGCTGACGACCGGAGCGACGGTCGGCGCCTGCACCCGCGCGCTGAAGGCCGCCGGCGCGCGCGAGGTGTCGGTATTGACCGCCCTGCGCGCCGGCGAGCCGGTCTGACGGCGCCGGCCTTTCGCCGGACAATGTGACATGCGTCATGGAAACCGCGGCGGCCCCGTGCCATTTTAGTCTTGACGTAGCCTGCCCGGCGTCCCGAAAAATGAGGCCAACATGGCTCGGGTCGAGATCTACACGACGCTGCTTTGCCCCTACTGCAATCGGGCGAAGGCGCTTCTGCGCGCGAAGAACATCGACTTCACCGAGGTGGACGTCGGCCGGGACGGCACGCTGCGCCACACCATGACGGCGCGGGCGGGCGGGCGGCGGACGGTTCCGCAGATATTCATCGGCGGCCTGCATATCGGGGGCTGCGACGAGCTCCTCGCGCTCGAGGCCCAAGGGCAGCTCGATGCGCTTCTGGCCGCCTGAGGTGCAAGGATGACCCAGCCTCTGCGCGTCGGCCTCGTGCAGCTTCGCTCGGGCCGGATGATGGACCACAACATCGAGATGGCGAGCGGCTTCATCCGCGAGGCCCACGGCAGCGGCGCGAAATTCGTCTCGACGCCCGAGATGACGCACATGATCGAGGCCGAGAGCGAGGCGCTCCTCAAGGCCGTGCGTCCCGAGGCGGAGGATCCCGGGGTCGCGGCCTTCTCCGCGCTCGCCGAGGAGCTGGGCATCTGGCTCCTCATCGGCTCGCTCGCGATCGCGCGTGGCGACGGAAAGGTCGCCAACCGGAGCTTCCTCTTCGACCCGAAGGGGGCGATCCGCGCGCGCTACGACAAGATCCATCTCTTCGACGTAGAGCTGGCGGGCGGCGAGCGCTACCGCGAATCCCGCCACTACGCTCCGGGGTCGGAGGCCGTGCTGGTGGACCTGCCCTTCGCGCGCCTCGGGCTCACCATCTGCTACGATCTGCGCTTCCCCTATCTCTACCGCATGCTCGCGAAGGAGGGCGCCGAGATCATCACGGTGCCCGCCGCCTTCACCAAGACGACGGGCGAGGCCCACTGGCACGCGCTTTTGCGCGCGCGCGCCATCGAGACCGGCGCGTTCATTCTCGCCCCTGCGCAGGGCGGGCGCGTCGAGGTCGGTCGCGAGACCTACGGCCACAGCCTCGTCGTCTCGCCCTGGGGCCAGGTGCTCGGCGAGGCTGGCAACGATCCGGGGGTCCTCGTCGCCGATCTCGATCTCGCGCGCGTCGCTGAGGCGCGGGCGCGGGTCCCTTCGCTCACCCACGACCGCGACGGCATCGCGGTGCGCCACATGGGCGCCTGAGGCAGAGCGACGCAAGACAATAGGCGCGTAGACTCAACGGCTTGCCAAGCGGCGGCGGCAACGCCATGATTCTCGTTTGTGCTTGGAGTGCGGTCCGATGATCGTGTTGAACGTCGTCTGCGAGAAGGAGCATGAGTTCGAGGGCTGGTTCCGCTCGGCCGACGAGTTCTCGCGCCACGCCGAGCTCGGCCGCGTCGAATGCCCCCGCTGCGGCTCGACGCGCGTGGCGCGCGGCCTCTCGGCGCCGCATCTCTCGGGCAGCTCGCGCGAAGAGGATGACAGGCGCCAGGTGACGGCGATGAAGCCCGGCCTCAGCGCCGAGCAGGCCCGCATCCGCCAGTTCCTCACGCAGCTGCGCGAGCATGTGGAGACGAATTTCGACTATGTGGGCGGCGAGTTCGCGGCCGAGGCGCGGCGCATCCATCACGGCGAAGCCGACGACCGCGCCATCTATGGCGAAGCTTCGGGGCGCGAGGTGCGCGAGCTTCTGGAGGAGGGCATCTCCGTCGCCCCCTTGCCCCAGCCGCCCGAAAAGGCGAACTAGCTCGGCTCGCCGCGAAAGGGGTGGGGAAGGTCTCCACCTTTCGTCCCGCGGCCGAGCCGCAGGATGACCTCCCCTAGTCGGGGCTCAGCATGCCCAGGAAGCCGTCCGTCAGCACAAGGATGACCTCGGGAAAGCCCGCCGCGCCGGCGGGCGGGCCCAGGCTCCTTTCGGGCGGCAATCCGCAGATTCCGAAGGGCGAGGGCGATGCGCCGGTTCAGGCCTATATCGCGGCCATGCCGGGCTGGAAGCGGGAAGTCGGCCGCCGTCTCGATGCGCTCGTCACGCGCGCGGTCCCGGGCGCGAGGAAGGCCGTCAAGTGGAACTCGCCCTTCTACGGCGCGCCCGGCGGGGAGCCGGACGCCGGCTGGTTCCTGAGCTTTCACTGCTTCGAGAAATACGTGAAGGTCGCCTTCTTCCGCGGCGCCTTGCTCGATCCCCCGCCGCCCGGCACTTCCAGGCAGAAGGAGGTGCGCTATCTCGACATCCGCGAGGGCGACGAGATCGACGAAGCTCGGCTCGCGGATTGGGCGCGCCAGGCGAGCGGGCTCGAGGGAGCTCGGATGTAGGCATGGAACACCGAGCGATGGCGACTGTGACACCGTGAAAGATGGGCCAACCGTGACGAAGCGGACCGTCGGCAAGGCGGACAAGGACCTGGGCATTTCCGCCTCCGCCCTCTTCGACGCGCGTATCGCGGCGCTCGGCGACTGGCGGGGCGAGACGCTGGCGCGCCTGCGGGCGGTCATCAAGGAGGCCTGTCCCGACGTCGTCGAGACCGTGAAATGGCGCAAGCCCTCGAACCCGATGGGGGTTCCGGTGTGGGAGCGAAACGGCATCCTCTGCACCGGCGAGACGTACAAGGACAAAGTGAAGCTGACCTTCATGCGCGGTGCGGCGCTTTCCGATCCGAACGGGCTTTTCAATGCGAGCCTCGAGGGGAATGCGCGCCGTGCCATCGATTTCTTCGAAGGCGGGAAGATCGACGAGGCGGCCCTCGCCGCGCTCGTCCGCGCCGCCGCCGCGCTGAATGCCGGCGCGTCCGTGGGGCAGGGGCGAACGAAGCCCTAGCCGGCCCGGCGGATGCGAAAGCGCTCCTGCTCTCCGCTAGCGGAGGGTCCAGTCGAAAAAAAGACCCCCGCGGCATGCGGTGCCCGCCGGGGGGCGGGCGAAGTCGGGGAATCCCACATGCCGCGGGGCGCTCGCCGGAATGGGCGCGAGAGAGGGGAGCCCTCCGCGCCTTGGCCGACGGTCTCGTATTTCTGCGGGCGCTGCATCCGCCTGAAACGCGACATGGCTGCCCACCCAGAGTGCATTATAGAATACAATGTCGTTGACCAGTCAATCCGCTTAGAAGGCCCCGTCCCGCCGGGCGCCGCCGGCTGGCGAAGGGGCCGGGCACCCCCGGCACCCGGCCCCGTGACGCGTCACTCCTCCAGAAAGGCCTCGCGGATCGCCCGGCCGCACACCACGCTGTCGAGGGCGCCGCCGGTCGCCTGGCGGGAGATGATCCCGTAATAGGCCTGGTCGGCCGAGATCCACGGATAGAACCCGTTGGCTCCGGCGCTTGAGAAGGAGCCGTCGCCGGGATTGAGGTCGGCGCCGTTCGGCAGTTCGCCGCCGCTGTCGTCCTCGACCCAGTGGTGCAGCGAATAGTGGACGTCCACGTCCCCGAAGGGCGAGCAGCCCTCGAGGCCCTCCGCGCACGGCGTCGTCGCGACGGCGCCGTAGCCGAGATAGTTCGAGAGCTCGTAGGTCCCGTTCATCACGTTCTGCAGGAAGGCTGCATAGTCGGCCGCGTTCGCCTCCATGCCGCCCGCAAGGCCCGGCGTGTTGAAGGCAAAGCTCGAGCCGAGGCCGAGCTGGCTGTTGATCTCGGTCATGAGCGTCGTCTTGGTCTTGTTGCCGAGATTGAGGAGGCCCGAGTCGGCCGAGATGTACTGGGCATGGCCCCCGCCATAGACGAACTCTCCGTCCGCGTCCGAATCGTAGACGTCATTGGAGCCGATGGTGAAGCAGGTCGAGACCTTCGTCGTCAGTACACAGAGCACCGGATTGAACGAGGTGTAGCCGCTCTTCATGTTGAGCGCCTTGACCATTTCCGCCCCGCTCGCTCCGCCAGGAATGCCGCCATAGCGCTCGACGACATAGGCGCCGAAGATGAACTTCGACGCCGAGGCGATGCCGACCGTCGTGGTGCGCCCATAGGTCGTGCCGCCCACCTGGCCCGAGACGATGGGTGAGCCGCTGACGCCGCCGATCTCCCAATAGAAGGGACGGGCATCGTCGCAGGCCGCTCCCGCCGCGGCAGCCGACGCCGCCCCCGCGTCGTAGGCGGTGGCGAGCGAAGGCGCGCACAGGACGGCGATCGCCGTGCCGGCGAGGAGGCGCGAAAGATAGGGGCGATTGAGGATATGCATTGCGTATTCTCCCTATGGTTGTAGTCTTTTTGACCTGCTCTTTTTCGAACGCAACAGCGGCGCAATCGTATACGGAATTGTTGACATGTCGCGACACTTTTTTGCCTACCGCCATGTCGCGCCGGAAGGTCGCGACAGCGTTCTGCGGACCGATGGTCGTCGCTGAATGCGCGGGGAGCGGCGCGCCTCAGCGCGCCTTCACGCCCGACAGGATGTAATTGACCGACACATCGTGCGTGAGGCGCCAGCGGTCGGCGAGGAGGTCGTAGGACAGCCCCGCCGGCGGGTGCATTTCCAAGCCGTGGGGCGTGAGCGCATCGCGGATCTCGCCGGGCCGGACGAGACGGTCGTAGCGGTGCGCGCCCTCCGGCGCCCAATGCAGCACCCGCTCGGCTGCGAAAATCGCGAGGGCGTAGGCCTTCGGCGTGCGATTGATGGTCGAGAGGACGATGAGGCCGCCCGGCCTTACCAGGGCCGCCGCCGCGGCGAGAAAGGCGGGGACGTCGGGGACGTGCTCCACGATCTCCAGGGCGAGCACGATGTCGAAAACCTTGCCTTGGGCTGCGAGGGCTTCGGCGGTCGCTTCGTCATAGGCTATGGCGAGGCCTTCCGCCTCGGCGTGCCCCCGCGCGACCGCGAGGCTCTCGGGCGCGGCGTCGATCGCGGTGACGTTCGCGCCGAGGCGCGCCACGGGCTCGGCGACCAGCCCGCCGCCGCAGCCTATGTCGAGCGCCGAGAGGCCCTCGAAGGGCCGGCGCGCCGAGGGCGACCTGCCGAACGCTCGCTCCGCCTCGGCTCGGATAAAGGCCAGACGGGGCGGGTTCAGCTTGTGGAGCGCGGCGAATTTTCCGGTGGGGCTCCACCATTCCGCGGCGAGGCCGGCGAATTTCTCGACCTCGCTGCGGTCGAGGGAGCCCGGCAGGCTTCCGTTTCGGTCTGCGCTCGCCATGTGCCCAATGCCTCGTGCTGGCGTGTTGCAGGCTCGCGCCCGCGTCCTTATGAATAGCGGCGCCTCGCGGGGCGCGTCATCATCATGTGGTCGGCTCGAGCCTTTCCGGCGCCGGTTTTGGGACCGGACGGCTCGCGCTGAAGTCATGGCGGCAAGGTCCGCCGCCTCGGAAAGCTCTCATGGCCCGACTGGTCCTGAAATTCGGTGGCACCTCGGTTGCCGATCCGGAGCGCATCCGGCGTGTCGCCCGGCACGTGAAGCGCGAGGCCGATGCCGGCCATCAGGTCGCCGTCGTCGTCTCCGCGATGGCGGGCGAGACCAATCGCCTCGTCGCGCTGGCCGAGGCGACGGCGCTCGAGCACGAGGGGCTCATGGACGCGCGCGAGTACGACGCGATCGTCGCGACCGGCGAGTCGGTCGCGGCGGGGCTTCTCGCGCTAACGCTCCAGGACATGGGGCTGCCCGCACGCTCATGGCAGGGCTGGCAGATCCCGATCCGCACCTCCGAGGTTCATGGCGCGGCGCGCATTCTCGACATCGCCACGGCCGAGCTCGAGGCGCGCCTCGCTCAGGGCCAGATCCCCGTCGTCACCGGCTTTCAGGGCCTCGGCCCCGACCAGCGCGTGACGACGCTCGGCCGCGGCGGCTCGGATACGAGCGCGGTGGCGGTGGCGGCGGCGCTGAGGGCGGACCGCTGCGACATCTACACGGATGTCGATGGGGTCTACACGACCGACCCGCGGATTGTGCGTGCGGCGCGAAAGCTGGAGCGCGTAGCCTATGAGGAGATGCTCGAGATGGCGTCCCTCGGGGCGAAGGTGCTCCAGACGCGGTCGGTCGAGCTCGCCATGGCGCATCGCGTGAAGCTGCAGGTGCTGTCGAGCTTCGCCGAGCCCGACGCGGAGAATCCCGGAACCCTGGTTTGCGACGAGGACGAGATCGTGGAGCATCAAGCGGTGAGCGGCATCGCCTACAGCCGCAACGAGGCGAAGGTGACGCTGGTGCGCGTCAAGGACAAGCCGGGCGTCGCGGGGCGCATCTTCTCGCTGCTCGCCGACTCGCACATCAACGTCGACATGATCGTGCAGGCCGTTTCGGCGGACGGCGTCTCGACCGACATGACCTTCACGGTCGCCCGCGAGAACCTCGCCAAGGCGCGCGACACGCTCAACGCCGTCAGGGGTGTGATAGGCTACGAGTCGCTCGTCGCCGACCCCGGCGTCGCCAAGCTCTCGGTGATCGGGATCGGCATGCGCAGCCATGAAGGGGTTGCGGCCGCGATGTTCCGCACGCTTGGCGAGAAGGGGATCAATATTCAGGCGATCTCGACTTCTGAGATCAAGATAAGCGTCCTCATCGCCGACGAGTACACCGAGCTCGCGGTGCGCGCGCTCCACACGACCTATGGTCTCGATGCCGACAGTTGATTAGATGACGTTGCCGACGTTGCCCTCCGGAGGCCCCCGACTCCTCCTGCGCCAGATGCGCGAGGTGATGGCCGAAGGAGTCAGCGGCCAGGAGCGCCTCGACAAGCTCGTGCGCATGATCGCCGCCAACATGGTGGCCGAGGTGTGCTCGGTCTACCTCCTGGCCGAGGCGGGCGATCTTGAGCTCTTCGCGACCGAGGGCCTCAATCCGGCGGCCGTGCACGCCACGCGGCTCAAGGTCGGCGAGGGCCTCGTCGGCACCATCGCCGAGACGGCCGAGTCCTTGAACCTGTCGGACGCTCCCGCGCATCCCAAATTCGCGTACCGGCCGGAGACGGGCGAGGACCCCTACCGATCGCTCATGGGCGTGCCCATCCTGCGGGCGGGACGCACGCTCGGCGTCCTCCTCGTCCAGAACCGCACGCATCGTCATTATACGGACGACGAGGTCGAGGCGCTCGAGATCATCGCGACCGTGCTTGCCGAGGTCGTGGCCTCCGGCGAGTTCTCGGCGGCCTCGGGCGTAGCGCTGCGCGAGCGCCTCGCGCCGGTCAATCTTCATGCGACGGGCCTCGCGGACGGCATCGCCGTCGGCGTCGTGGTCCTGCACGAGCCGCGCATCCACGTGACGCGCCTCATCGCCGAGGATGTCGAGGCCGAGACCGGGCGCCTCGAGGCCGCCATCGACGGCATGCGCGCGTCGATCGACGCGATGCTCCACGAGGCCGATGCGAACCTCGCGGGCGAGAGCCGGGACGTGCTCGAGGCCTATCGAATGTTCGCGCATGACGGGGGATGGCTCAGGCGTCTGCGCGAGGCCGTGGTCACCGGCCTGACCGCCGAGGCGGCGGTCGAGCGCGTGCAGAACGAGACGCGGGCGCGGATGCTGCGCTCGAAGGACCCCTACTGGCGCGAAAGGCTGCACGATCTCGAGGATCTTGCGAACCGGCTCCTGCGGCATCTCACGGGCGATGTCGCGACCGCCTCCAAGCAGGCTCTGCCCGAGGGCGCCATCATCCTCGCGCGCTCGATGGGCGGGGCCGAGTTGCTCGACTACGACCGCAGCCGCGTGCGCGGGGTCGTCCTCGAGGACGGCACGCCCACCTCGCACGTCGCCATCATCGCCCGCGCCCTCGACATTCCGATGGTCGGGCGCGCCGAGCGGCTCCTCGAGCGGGCCGAGCCGGGCGACCTCATCGCGCTCGACGGCGCGACCGGCGAGCTGCATCTCAGACCGACGGCGGACGTGGTGCGCGTCTTCGACGAGAAGCTGGCGCTCCACGCCCAGCGGCGCGCGCAGTTCCATGCCCTGCGCAATGAGCCGGCGATCACGCTCGACGGCGTTCATGTCCGCCTCAACATCAATGCCGGCCTCATGGTCGACCTGCCCAATCTCGACGAGACGGGCGCCGACGGTATCGGCCTCTTTCGCACCGAGCTGCAGTTCATGGTCGCGCCCACCATGCCGCGCCTCAAGGCGCAGGCCGCGCTCTATCGCCGCGTCATCGAGGCGGCGCGCGACAAGTCCGTCGTCTTCCGCACGCTCGATCTCGGCGGTGACAAAATTCTGCCGTATGGGCCCCGTAATGTGGAAGCCAATCCCGCCATGGGCTGGCGGGCGCTACGGATCGGCCTCGATAGGCCGAGCCTTCTGCGCTACCAGCTCCGTGCGCTGATCGCCGCGGCCGAGGGACATGTCCTGAGCGTCATGTTTCCCATGGTCGCCGAGGTCGCCGAGTTCGTGGAGGCGCGCCGGCTCCTCCACATGGAGCTCGACCGGGCGCAGGGGGCGGGCAAACGGATGCCTTCGGCCATCCGTGTCGGGGCGATGATCGAGGTGCCGTCGCTGGTCTGGCAGCTCGATCAGCTTTTGCCGATTTGCGATTTCGTGTCGGTGGGCTCGAACGACCTCATGCAATTTTTCTTCGCGGTGGACCGTTCGAACCCAAGATTAACCGATAGATACGATCTTCTAAGCCCATCTCTGTTAAGGATGCTTCGGCACGTGGTTGAGACGGCGGATCGGCGGGGCGTGCCGCTCGGCCTTTGTGGGGAGATGGCGGGGCGCACTCTGGAGGCCATGGCGCTCGTCGGGATCGGGTTCCGCGCGATTTCCATGCCGCCGGCCAGCATAGGACCGGTGAAGCTGATGGTACGCAGCTTGCACGCGAGCGAGCTTCAGGCGCTGATGGAGGAGCTCTACGACGAGCCCGAGCACTCTCTCAGGCCGCGTCTCGCGGCCTATGCGAGCGAGCACAACATCCCGCTATGAAGCCCGTCCGATGGCCAAACTGATGGATTGCGCGAATCGCCGTAAGCGAGTTAATTTGTAGGTCGTATAGCCATGGAAATGCGGCGTTTAGACAATCTTGGGTGTGGGGACTGGGGAGAGGCGCCCGGGTCGCAGGAAGCGTCACGGCGGATCAACAAGGCCCAAAGGCTGAACGTCGAGTCCGACAAGCGCGCGACCCGCAGGCGTCTGCACCTTCGCGAAATCAGCGAAGGCGCCGCGCATCGTTCCGAGCGCGTCGGCTCCGATCTCAAAGCGACCCGCGTCAGTCTTGGTTACGACCTCGGGGCCGTTGCCAAGGCACTGAGGATTCGCCGCGACCATCTCGAGGCGGTCGAGGAGAGCGATCTCGCCAATCTGCCGGGCAAGGCCTACGCCATCGGCTTCATCCGCTCCTATGCCGACTATCTCGGCCTCGACTCCGACGAGTGCGTGCGCCGCTTCAAGGAGGAGACGAAGCAGCTCCCCGACACGGGCGAGCTGGTCTTCCCCGAGGTCAATGAAGAAGTGCGCCTGCCGCATGGCGTGCTCGCCATCGTGCTGTTCCTCCTCGCCGTCGGAACGGTGTGGGGGATTCTGGCGCTGACCGGTGTCGGCAACCCCAACAAGACGGCGAGCGTGCCTCCGGTTCCGGAGGAGCTCACGACCGACACGCTGGCCAAGGGCGTGGTGACGCTCGCGGGCGCGAGCGGCATCGTGTCGACCGAGGCCGACGCCGCCACCGCGCCGGACGATGCCGCGGCCAAGGCCCTGCCCGTCGATTGGGAAGGCCCCATGCCGGCCCATTCCCGCGATGCCACCACGCTGGCGGCTCTCCCCGAAGGCTTCGTCGGCGCCTGGCCGCGCCTCAAGCCGCAAGAGGGCGGAGCAGGGACAGGCTCCGCCGCGACCGGCGATGAGACTGCCGCGCCGAAGGTGGGCGAGGTCTATGGGCAGGAGAACCGCGACGCCCGCGTCGTCATCCAGGCCAGGGTCGATGCGTGGCTGAGGATCGAGGACCTGACGGCCGGCGTGCTTCTGGAGCGCGACCTCAAGGCGGGCGACGTCTATCTGGTGCCCAATCGGCCGGGCATCGCGATGGGCGCGCGCAATGCCGGGGCGTTCAACATCATCCTCGATGGGGCGCCGATCGGACGCGCCGGACCCGAGGGCCGGGCGCTGCCGGCGATGCTCCTCGATCCGCCGACCCTGAAGCCGCGCGCGAGCGCCGCGACGAACTAGCGCCCGCGCTTGCCCGCAGCGGCGAATACGTCCATCTCATGGGCGAGGCGAGCGAACCCATGACCCACCGAGCCTTCAGGCACATCGAGCGGCGCAAGACGCGCCAGATCCGCGTCGGCGATGTCCTCGTCGGCGGGGACGCGCCCATCAGCATTCAGTCGATGACGAACACGCCGACCGAGGACACGCGGGCGACCATCGACCAGATCCGCCGGCTCGAGGAGGCGGGCGCCGACATCGTGCGCGTCTCGTGCCCGGACGAGCCCTCGACGAAAGCGCTGCGGGAGATCGTCAAGGCGGCGCGGGTGCCGATCGTCGCCGACATCCATTTTCACTACCGCCGCGCCATCGAGGCGGCCGAGGCGGGTGCCGCGTGCCTGCGCATCAATCCCGGCAATATCGGCTCGAAGGAGCGCGTGCGCGAGGTGGTGAAGGCCGCGCGCGACCACGGAGTCTCCATGCGCATCGGCGTCAATGCCGGCTCGCTCGAGCGCGAGCTTCTGGAGCGCTATGGCGAGCCTTGCCCCGAGGCCATGGTCGAAAGCGCGCTCAGCCACGCCCGCATCCTCGAGGACAACGACTTCCTCGACTTCAAGATTTCGGTGAAGGCGTCCGACGTCTTCCTCGCCGTGGCGGCCTATCAGGGCCTCGCCGAGGCCTGCGACTATCCCCTGCATCTCGGCATCACCGAGGCGGGCGGCCTTCGATCCGGCACCGTCAAATCGGCGATCGGCATCGGCATGCTGCTCTGGGCGGGCATCGGCGACACCGTCCGCGTCTCGCTCTCCGCCGATCCGGTCGAGGAGGTGAAGGCGGGCTTCGACATATTGAAGTCGCTGCACCTGAGGCATCGCGGAGTGACGATCATCTCCTGCCCCTCCTGCGCGCGGCAGGGGTTCGACGTCGTGAAGACGGTGGCGATCCTGGAGGAGCGCCTCGCGCACATCTCGACGCCTATGACGCTTTCCGTCATCGGCTGCGTCGTCAACGGTCCCGGCGAGGCGCGCGAGACCGACATCGGCTTCACCGGCGGCGGGGCGGGAGCGGGCATGGTCTACCTCGCCGGCGTGCAGGACCATAAGATGGACAATGCGCGCATGGTCGATCACCTCGTCGAGCTCGTCGAGGCGAAGGCCGCTGAGATCGCCGGGGCCGGCGGCGGCGGACCGGCTCCGGAGCGTGAGGACGCAAGGGCCGAGAGCCTCTAGCGGCAATCTCGTCGCCCATTTCCCTGTCGCAATCTTTCCGGTCCCCACATGTCGCTCGACGCCAAGTTCGATCACCTCGATGCCCGTTTCGGCGAGATCGAGCGCGAGATGGCCGGAGAGCGCCTCGGCCGCGAGGCCTTCGCGCGGCTAGCGCGGGAATATTCGGACCTCAAGCCCGTCGTCGAGGTCATCCGTGCGCTGAGGGCTGCGCGGTCGGAGGAGGCGGGACTTGAGGAAATTCTCGCGGACGGCTCGAGCGACGCGGAGATGCGCGAGATCGCCGAGGCCGAGCGCGATGCCGTCGCCGAGAAGATCGCCGCGCTCGGGCGCGAGGTGCGGGTGCTGCTCCTGCCCAAGGACGCCGCCGACGAGGCCAATGTCATTCTCGAGCTGCGCGCCGGCACGGGCGGCGAGGAGGCATGCCTCTTCGCCGGCGATCTCTTCCGCATGTATCAGCGCTACGCGGCGCTTCACGGCTGGCGGGTCGAGATTCTCTCCGCGAGCGAGAGCGATCTCGGTGGCTTCAAGGAGCTGATCGCAAACGTGTCGGGAGCCGGGGTCTTCCGCCGGCTGAAATACGAGTCCGGAGTGCATCGCGTGCAGCGCGTGCCCGAGACCGAGGGCGGCGGGCGGATCCACACCTCGGCCGCGACGGTCGCCGTGCTGCCCGAGCCGGAGGATGTCGAGATCGAGATCAACGAGGCCGATCTCAGGATCGACGTCTACCGTTCGAGCGGGCCGGGCGGGCAGTCCGTCAACACCACCGACAGCGCGGTGCGCATCACGCACCTGCCGACGGGCCTGGTCGTCACCCAGCAGGACGAGAAGTCGCAGCACAAGAACAAGGCCAAGGCCCTGAAGGTCTTGCGCGCGCGGCTCTACGACATCGAGCGCGAGCGCGCCGACGCCGAGCGCGCCGCGGCGCGAAAGGGGCAGGTGGGGACCGGCGACCGCTCGGAGCGCATCCGCACCTATAATTTTCCGCAGGGGCGTGTGACGGACCACCGCATCAATCTGACGCTGTACAAGCTCGACCTGGTGCTTGCGGGTGAGGCCCTCGACGAGCTCATCGAGCCGCTCATCGCCGAGGATCAGGCAAGTCGTCTCGCGGCGCTCGAGGGGGCGCCGGAGTGAAAGGGCTCGCTCCGCTTTCGGCCGTGCTGGCGCAAGCGCGCGCGCGGCTCGCCGCGGCCGGTTTCGACACGCCCGCCCTGGAGGCGAGGCTGCTGGTCGAGGCCGCGACCGGGCTTTCCCCCGAGCGGCAGATTCTCGACGGCGCGCGCCCGCTCGACGGCGGAGAGGCGGAGCGTCTCGCCTCGCTCGTCGAGCGGCGCCTCGCGCACGAGCCGATCGCCCACCTGCTCGGCGAGCGCGAGTTCTGGTCGATGCGCTTTGCCGTCTCGCCGGCGACGCTCGTTCCGCGCCCCGACAGCGAGACGGTCGTGACGGCGGCTCTTTCCTGCGTCGCGGACCGCTGCGCGCCCTTACGCCTTCTCGATCTCGGGACGGGCACCGGATGCCTTCTCCTGGCGCTTCTGCGCGAGCTTCCGTGCGCGGAGGGCGTAGGGGTCGATATCGTCCCGGCGGCGGCGGCGCTGGCGCGCGCGAACGCCGAGCGGCTCGGCCTTGCGGACCGCGCGCGTTTCCTCGTCGCCGATTGGGCTTCGGCGCTCGCGGGTCCCTTCGACCTCGTCCTCGCCAATCCGCCCTATGTCGAGAGCGCCGCGTTAACGAGTCTTGAACGCCAGGTCCGCGATCATGAGCCCGGAACCGCGCTCGACGGGGGTCCGGATGGGCTCGACGCCTACCGCGCCCTCCTTCCGCAGGTCGCCGGGCTTCTGGCCGCCGAGGGCCGGCTGGTCGTCGAAATCGGCGTCGGCCAGAAGGCGGCGGTCGAGTCGCTCGGCCGGTGCGAGGGCCTTGACACCCGTGCGGTTCATGAAGACTTTGGCGGCCGTGCACGTGCCCTCGTTTTCGGGCCCGCGAGTTTCGGGCGGCGAGCCGCCGGCTGCAACGCCAAAAAAGGGGTTGGAAACCCGAAAACGACCGGCTAACGTGCGCCTGGGGAATGCGTTTGGTGCCATCAGGGCCACCACCCGGACATCCATCCGGCCGATGTGCTACCGGCAGACGACCGAGCGGCAGACGATCAACTCCTGATCACCGGAGTCGTCCCGAGCCATGATCGGTCCGGCGGATGTGCCGAGAGGATGACAGGCACTTGAACGGATGAATCGCTCGGAGGCCTGCCGCTTGCGGCGAGCGCTCCTGGCTGCGAGCCCCTGGGTGTCGTGAACAGCTTGCCAATGCGATCGCGGCGAGGCCGAGGCGGGCCTTGCGCGACCGAGCAGGGCGCGACTCGCCGGGTGTGCCGTGGAGGGGCCTGGGATCAGGTCCCTTGGGTCGTCCGCCGGGGCAGGGAAAGCGTGAGGCGACTGCGGGGACGTGGACTTGCCCTCGGGGTGCAGCGAGCGACGCCGCGCCGTCCGGTGGCCCAGAAGAAAGAGCGGCGGTGGAACGCCGGGCGATACCCAGAGGTCATGGCAACAGTGGAATGAGATGAGACCAGGTCAGATTTCGAAACGGTCGCGCGGCCGGGGCCGCAAGCCGAGCGTCCAGATCAACCGCACATTCGACAGCAACGGACCGGATGTGAAGATTCGCGGCTCGGCGAGCCAGATCGTCGACAAGTATCAGGCGCTGGCGCGCGACGCGCAGTCTTCGGGCGACCATGTGCAGGCGGAGAATTACCTTCAGCATGCCGAGCACTATCTCCGCGTGCTGAACGCCATGCAGCAGAGCATGCAATCGACCTATCAGGGCGAGCGGCCCCAGCCCCGTCCGAACGGATCGTGGAACGGCGAGGCCGCGAACGGCTCGGCGCACGCGCCGGCCCAGGGCGAAGGCCAGCCCGCCGCAGCGGCCGAGAGCGAGACCGGCCAGCCCGGCGACGGCGAGGTCGCGAACTTCGGCTGACCGTTCAGGCCCGCCGGCACGCCGCGCCGAGCCTGATCTCCCCGCCTTCGACCACGCGGGCATAGACGCCGCAATTCATGTGGCCGTAGTCGCGCAGGAGGTCGCCCGGTAGGTCGCCCTCCCGCACGCCCGTGGCCGGCTCGACATTCGTCGCCGCGCAGCGGCTAGTTTCCTTCACCACCTCCACGATCGCGTCCGCGAGCATGAGGCGGGCGCCGACCAGATCGCGCTCGAAGAATGCCGGCAGGCCGCCGAGATAGACGTTCGCGCGGAAGCGCAGCGGATCGAGGCGGCGTCCCCAGCGCTTCTCCAGCGCCTCGACGGTCGCGAGATTGACGAGCGAGAGACATTTCATCGCCACGTCCGAGAAGGAATGGCCCTGCGCGCGCACGAGCCGGGGCGGCGCATCGAGGCCGAGATAGTCGGCAAAGAAGCGCTCGACGGCCGCGATGCCGTCCGGCTCGATGACGCTCGCAGAGAGCCTCGGCGTTCCACCTTCGGCGATGTCGAGGCGGTCTTCGCCGACGAGCCGAGTTTCGAGGCGCGCGAGCTTTTCGTCGCGCATCAGCATCAGAAACTTGATCTTCGGCAGATAGGCCGGCACTGCCGGATCGAAGACCGGCGTTCCGACCTCGAGCGCGAAGGCGCGGTCGAGCGGAATGGTGCCGCCCGGCACGACCGTGGCCCGCTCGAGCGGCTCGGCGGAAAGGCCCTTGACCGGATAGCGGTAGAGGGCCTCGATGCGCGTGCCGGAATCGGACATGGGCAGGAAATCCTCGCGAGCCTGTGGCAGTCCACCTTGTGTTGCCGCCACACAACACCACATGCAAGGCACGCCATGCTTCCGGGAAGGTGGCGACGCGTTGGGCCGGCCGCTCGTGCCGGCTGATGTCCATCAATGCGCGGGCCCTGGGGCGCTGTCCACGCTCCCCACGCCCGCCGACCGCTTCGGATGCCGCTATCGGGCCGAGATGAGGACGCCATGAATTTCGAGATCTATTCCGACCGCGCCAAGGGGTTCATCCAGTCCGCGCAGGGGCTCGCTCTGCGCTCCAACCACCAGCGCTTCCTCCCCGAGCACCTTCTGAAGGTCCTGCTCGACGACGAGGAAGGGCTCGCCGCCAATCTCATACGCGCCGCGGGCGGACGGCCCGACGAAGCGCTGCGCAAGACCGAGGCGGCCCTGAAGAAAGTGCCGCAGGTCGAGGGCTCGGGCTCCGGCCAGCTCTATATGGCGCCCGAGACGGCGCGCGCCTTCGACGAGGCCGAGAAGCTCGCGAAGAAGGCGGGCGACGCCTTCGTCACCGCCGAGCGTCTCCTCGAAGGCCTCGCCCTCGACGCGAAGAGCGAGGCAGGCAGGCTGCTCAAGGAGGCGGGCGCGAGCCCTCAGGGCCTCGAGCGCGCCATCGGCGAGCTGCGAAAGGGCCGCACGGCCGATACGGCGTCCGCGGAGGAAGGCTACGACGCGCTGAAGCGCTATGCGCGCGACCTCACGGCCGCCGCGCGCGAGGGCAAGCTCGATCCCGTGATCGGGCGCGACGAGGAGATCCGGCGCACCATCCAGGTGCTCTCGCGCCGCACCAAGAACAATCCCGTCCTCATCGGCGAGCCCGGCGTTGGCAAGACCGCAATCGCCGAGGGGCTATCGCTGCGCATCGTCAACGGCGACGTGCCCGAATCGCTCAAGGAGAAGCGCCTCATGGCGCTCGACATGGGCGCGCTCATCGCCGGCGCCAAATATCGCGGCGAGTTCGAGGAGCGCCTCAAATCGGTGCTGCAGGAGCTGTCCGCAGCGGGCGACGTGGTCCTCTTCATCGACGAGATGCACACGCTCGTCGGCGCGGGCAAGGCCGAGGGCTCGATGGACGCCTCGAACCTCCTGAAGCCCGCGCTCGCGCGCGGCGAGCTGCACTGCATCGGCGCAACGACGCTCGACGAGTACCGCAAGCACGTGGAGAAGGACGCCGCCCTGGCGCGGCGCTTCCAGCCGGTGTTCGTCGGCGAGCCGACGGTCGAGGACACCATCTCCATCCTCCGTGGGCTGAAGGAGAAGTACGAGGTGCACCACGGCGTGCGCATCTCGGACTCGGCCCTCGTCGCCGCGGCAACCTTGTCGAATCGCTACATCTCCGACCGCTTCCTGCCCGACAAGGCGATCGACCTCATGGACGAGGCGGCGAGCCGCCTCAGGATGCAGGTCGACTCGAAGCCCGAGGAGCTCGACGAGCTCGACCGGCGCATCGTCCAGCTCAAGATCGAGCGCGAGGCCCTGAAGAAGGAGACCGATCAGGCCTCCAGGGACCGGCTGGAGAAGCTCGAGGCCGAGCTCGCCGATCTCGAGGAGCGCGCCGCCACGATCGGCGCCAAATGGCAGGCCGAGAAGGAGAGCGTCAACGAAGGCCAGAAGTTCGCCGAGGAGCTCGACCGCGCGCGCTCCGAGCTCGAGGCGGCGCAGCGGGCGGGCAACTACAACCGCGCGGGCGAGCTCACCTATGGCGTCATTCCGGGCCTGGAGAAGAAGCTCCGGGAAGTCGAGGCGCGCGCCAAGAGCGGCGAGGGCGCCCTCGTCGAGGAGACCGTCACCGAGCAGCACATCGCCGGCGTCGTCTCGCGCTGGACCGGCAT
Source organism: Alphaproteobacteria bacterium (assembly GCA_024236075.1). Classification (GTDB taxonomy): domain Bacteria; phylum Pseudomonadota; class Alphaproteobacteria; order JACAEB01; family JACAEB01; genus JACAEB01. The sequence continues at coordinate 221,953 of JACKLE010000004.1, forward strand.
TCCCGTCGACAAGATGCTCGAAGGCGAGCGCGAGAAGCTGCTCCAGATGGAGGCCGAGATCGGCAAGCGCGTCATCGGCCAGGCGGAGGCCGTCACGGCGGTCTCGAATGCGGTCAGGCGCGCGCGCGCCGGCCTTCAGGACCCGAACCGCCCCATCGGCTCGTTCCTCTTCCTGGGGCCCACGGGCGTCGGCAAGACGGAGCTGACGAAGGCCCTCGCGGGCTTCCTCTTCGACGACGACACGGCGATCGTGCGCCTCGACATGTCCGAATACATGGAGAAGCACTCGGTGGCGCGGCTCATCGGCGCGCCGCCCGGCTATGTCGGCTACGAGGAGGGCGGGGCGCTCACCGAGGCCGTCCGCAGGCGTCCCTATCAGGTCGTGCTCTTCGACGAGATCGAGAAGGCGCATCCGGACGTCTTCAACGTCCTCTTGCAGGTCCTCGACGACGGTCGCCTCACGGACGGGCAGGGCCGCACGGTCGACTTCAAGAACACGCTCATCATCCTCACCTCGAACCTCGGCTCCGAATTCCTCGCGAGCCTCCAGGACGACGAGGATGTCGACCGCGTGCGCGAGCAGGTGATGAACGTCGTGCGCGGACATTTCCGGCCCGAGTTCCTGAACCGGCTCGACGAGATCATCCTCTTCCACCGCCTCGCGCGCGCGCAGATGGATGCGATCGTCGACATCCAGATCCGCCGGCTCGAAGCGCTCCTCGCCGACCGCAAGATCCGCATCGCGCTCGACGAGAAGGCGCGCACGCACCTCGCCGAAGCGGGCTACGATCCGGTCTACGGCGCGCGGCCGCTGAAGCGCGTCATACAGCGCATCCTTCAGAACCCGCTCGCCGAGGCGATCCTCAAGGGCGAGGTCTCGGAAGGCGACACGGTCGAGGTCTCGGCGGGCGCGGGCGGCCTCACCCTCAACGGCAAGGCGATCAAAGCGGCGGCGTGAGCGGGCGTTCCGTGCGCTGCACGGGTCTCCGCCGTCGCGCGAACTGACGAGCCAGCGAACACCCTCCGTCGTCCCGCGGCTCGACCGCGGGACCCATATTCCCGGCGCTTGTGGCTATGGGTCCCGCGGTCGAGCCGCGGGATGACGCATGGGGGTAGCCGCTCGGACTGTTTCCCGCAATGCACGAGGCTCGGGCTTGCGGCCCGTCCCCTAAAGCTGCACCCGCCTCGTATAAGCTCCGTCCACGATGAAATTCGCGCCGGAGACGAAGCTCGCGGCGGGGCTCGCGAGGAAGCAGGCGGCGTTCGCGACCTCTTGGGGGCTGCCCATGCGGCCCATGGGGTTGCGGGCGAGGGCGTCCTCATAGGCCTTGGGGAAATGGATCTTCGCCATGCCCCAGACGCCGCCTTCGAAATAGATCGTGCCCGGAGAGACGGCGTTGACGCGCACATTGTCCTTGGCGAGCGCGAGCGCATAGCCTTTGACGAGCGGGATCTGCGCGGCCTTGATGCTCGAATAGGCATTGGGGCCGGAGACCTCGACACCCGAGATCGAGCTGATCACCACGACGGAGCCCTTGCCGGACGTCTTGAGGGCGGGGACGGCGGCCTCCATCGCGCGCTCGAAGCCCATGAGGTCGATCGCGAAGCCCTTGGCGAAGGCGTCCTCGGCGGTGCCGATGGCGAGCGCGCTCGCATTCGAGACGAGGATGTCGAGGCCGCCGAGGCTCTCTATCGCCGTGCCGATCCAGGCCTTGAGGGCCGCGCCGTCGGCGATGTCGACGCTCGCGCCGAAAGCCTTCACGCCCCTGGCGGAGAGCGCCTCGAGGGCGGCGGCGACCTCCTCGCCGTTCCGGGCGCAGACGGCGACATGCGTGCCTTCGCCCGCCAGCGTGTCGGCGATGGCGCGGCCGATGCCCCGCGTGCCGCCGAGGACAATGGCCTTGAGGCCCTTGAGACCGAGATCCATCAGTGCTCCTCCTTTTTTCCGTCCGCGCGGCCCCGAAAATCGGGCGGGCGCTTTTCCAGGAACGCCCGCGCGCCCTCGCGGAAGTCGGGACCGGTCAGCGCCGCCGCGAAGAGCGCGGTCGTCTCGGGCGTGTCGTCGCTCGCGCCGGAAAGGATCATCGCGACGATGTCCTTCGCGCCGCGGATCGTCGTCGGCGCCGCGCGCGCGAGCAGCTCCGAATAGGACGCGACAGCGTCGTCGAGGCCGCCGGCCGGCACCAGGCGGTCGACGAGGCGGATGCGAAGGGCTTCTTCCGCGTCGAGAATGCGTCCGGTGAACAGGATGTCCTTCGCGGCCGACGGCCCGACGACATCGACAAGGCGCTTGGTGTCGGCGAGCGCGTAGACGAGTCCGAGGCGCGCCGGCGTGATCGCGAAGCGCGCGGTCTCGTCGGCAAAGCGGAAATCGCAGGCGAGGGCGAGCCCGCAGCCTCCGCCGAAGCAGGGGCCCGCGATGCGGGCGATCGTCGGCTTCGCGCAGGCCGCGAGGCTGCCCTGCGCCTCCCGCACCGCAGCTCCGAACGCCCGCGCCGCCTCGGGGTCGTGCGAAAACGCCTGAAGCTCGGCAATATCCGCGCCGGCCGCGAAGACGGTGTCGTGCGCCCCGCGCAGGACGAGGACGCGAATCTCGGCGTCGGCCTCAGCCTCGCGCACGAGGGGGGCTATCGCGGCCCACATGGCGGCGTTCAGCGCATTGCGCCGTTCCGGCCGGTCGAGAACGATCTCGGCAACGGCGCCGCGCCGGCGCAGCTCGACTTCGGCCATCTCGTCCTCTCGAAGGCTGTCCCGCGAGCCTCGCACGCCTCGCCTTGCGTTGCGAGCGGCGCGGGCAAACATGCTATGCGCTTCATGGGGACAAGGAGGACAGTCATGAGCGCGGCCCTCGAGGAGCTCAAGTCGGCGATCGCCTTCAACGCGGACGGGCTCGTCCCCGCAATTGCGCAGGATCACGCGACGGGCGAGGTGCTGATGCTCGCCTGGATGAGCGCGGCCTCGCTCGAGGCGACCCTGGCGACCGGCGAGGTCACCTACTGGTCGCGCTCGCGGGCGAAGCTCTGGCGTAAGGGCGAGACCTCGGGCCATGTCCAGCGCCTCAAGGAGCTGAGAATCGACTGCGACGGGGACACGCTGCTCCTTCTCGTCGAGCAGACGGGTCCGGCCTGCCACACGGGCACGCGAAGCTGCTTTTTCCGCGCCTGGCGCGAGGGCGGCCTCGTCCGGATCGCCGAGCCGATGGCCGGCATCGGAGGGAATGGTTAACTCGCCGCTCTTTACGCTAGGCGGCCATTTGCTAGTGTGAGGCGGCGCAAGGCCGAGCCCGGCATGTCCGAGAAGCCCGGCCGCGCGGGTTGAGGACGTGTGCCTTGGAGCTTGAGCCGGTCGCGGGCGAGGATGCGGGTGGCGGTCGCCGCCGCCGTCCGCGCCGTCGACGCAGGGCCGCCCGCACGCCGATGGCGAAGCTCCGCGGCAAGGCCGCCAGGTTCGCTCCGCCGGCGCCGGACGCCCGAGGGCGCTGGCGCCACACTTTCGCGGCGGTCGATCTCGGCACCAATAATTGCCGCCTGCTCGTCGCGCGGCCGACCTCGGCGGGATTTTCCGTCATCGATGCCTTTTCGCGCACGGTCCGCCTCGGCGAAGGCCTGGGCGCGCGCGGGGCGCTTTCGGACGGCGCCATGGCACGCGCCCTCGAGGCGCTCAAGGTCTGCGCGTCGAAGATTCGCCGCGACCGCGTCACGCGCGTGCGCGCGATCGCGACCGAGGCCTGCCGCTATGCGGCCAACGGAACGGCATTCCTCGATCAGGCGGCCCGGGCCACCGGTCTGCCCTTCGAGCTCATCTCGACGGCCGAGGAAGCCCGGCTCGCGGCTCGCGGCTGCCTCCCGCTCGTCGATCGCACGGTGGAGCATGTCCTCGTCTTCGACATCGGCGGCGGCTCGACGGAGCTCATCTGGCTCGACATGAAACGTCTGCCGCCCGGCGAGGGCGAGCCTGCCATCGCGGGCTGGGCTTCGATTCCCTGCGGGGTGGTGACGCTGACGGAGCGCCACGCCGCGGCGGGCGGGACGCCTGCCTATTCGCGCATGGTCGAGGAGGTCATGGGCCTTCTCGCCGAGGCGCGCGGGGCGCATGCGCTGCCCGAGCCCGGCTGCGTCGCGCACATGCATCTCCTGGGCACGTCCGGCACCGTGACGACGCTCGCGGGGCTGCATCTCCGCTTGCCCCGCTACGAGCGCGCGCGGGTCGACGGGCTGTGGGCCGAGGTCGACGATCTGTTGCGCATCGCCAAGCGCCTCGCGGGAATGACCTGCGCGGAGCGCGCGGCGGAGCCCTGCATCGGATCGGACCGGGCGGACCTCGTCGTCGCGGGCTGCGCCATCCTCGAGGCGATCCATCGGGTCTGGCCCTGCGCCCGGCTGCGAGTCGCGGACCGGGGTCTTCGCGAGGGCATCCTCCTCGGCCTGATGGATGCGGCCGATCGCGAGGACGGGCTCGCTCCGGGAATGGGGGCGGGGGCCGCCCTCCCGCCATGACGCCTCCCCGTGGCCCTCGGGCCGCGCCGCCCGGCGGGCGCGCGAAGAGGACGGAACTCAAGACCGGGCGCGGACGGACCGTTTCCTCCAAGCGCTGGCTCGAGCGGCAGCTCAACGATCCCTACGTCCAGGCGGCGCGCGCGCAGGGCTATCGCTCGCGCGCGGCCTACAAGCTCGTCGAGCTCGATGCCGAATTGAAGCTTTTGAGGCGCGGCGTGCGCATCGTCGATCTCGGCGCCGCCCCGGGCGGCTGGACGCAGGTTGCCGTCGAGCGCGGGGCGCAGGTGGTGGCCGTGGACATCCTCGTCATGGACCCCGTGCCCGGCGCGCGGGTGCTCACGCTCGATTTCCTCGACGAAGGATCGCCCGCCGCCGTTCGCGAGGCTCTGGGGGGGCCGGTCGACATCGTCCTTTCCGACATGGCGGCGCCCGCGACGGGCCACCGCCAGACGGACCATCTGCGCATCGTGGCGCTCTGCGAGGCGGCCGCCGCGTTCGCCGTCGAGGTGCTCGCGCCGGGCGGCACGTTTCTGTGCAAGGTCCTTCAGGGCGGAACCGAAGCCTCGCTCCTCGCCGATCTCAAGCGGCGCTTCCGCGCGGTTCGCCACGTGAAGCCGGCCGCGAGCCGCAAGGACTCGGCCGAGGTCTATCTCGTCGCCACGGGCTTTCGCGAAGCTCCCCCGACCGCGTCCGATCGCTAGCGGCAGCGCGCCCGCTCAAATTTCGGCCGATTTCGTGGCCTCGAACCACGGGCGGACGAAAGCGCACGAGACGCTTGATCGCGCAAAAAGATGTAATACAATATGACATCAAAAATGTTTGTCTAACAGTTTGGCTGGTCTAGTGGTGACCCAGGGGGGAATGAGCCGGGCACCGGAATGCCAGCCGCCAGAGGGGAGATCTCAATGCTCAGGAAGCACCTGTTTTCATCGGCCTGCGCGGTTGCAGGAATTCTCGTCGCCACCGGCGCGCACGCGGCCAGCGACGAGATCATCGTCCAGGCCCGCAAGCGCTCGGAAACGCTCGACACGATCCCGGTGACGGGCAGCGCCGTCGGCACCCAGGCGATCCAGGACTTCGGCGGCTTCGTCGACAACTACAATCTCGCCGACTTCCTCACGGGCGTCTCGGTCGACCCCGCGGGCAACCCCGAGTTCTTCGTGCGCGGTGCCGGCGTCGGGCGCATCCCGACCAGCGACTCGGCGACGACGCAGCTCCGGAACGGCGCCGAGACGTCGGGCGGCTTCAACGGCCGCGCCTTCTTCCCGATCGACCTCTTCGACATGCAGCAGATCGAAGTGTATCGGGGACCCCAGGGCGCCCTCTACGGCCGGAACGCGGTCGGCGGCGTCATCAATGTCGTGAATCAGCGCGCGAAATCCAGCTACGGATATTCGTTCCTCGTCGATCACGGCTTCCAGAACGAATCGACCCGGGTCGAGGGCGTCGTCAACCTCCCGCTCGGCGAGAAGCTCGCCATCCGTCTCGGCGGCATCGGTCAGGCCAGGGACGGCCAGATCGACAACGAATATCTCGACCGCAGCGCCGACTGGGACGACTACGGCGGCGGACGCGTTGCTCTGCGTGCGGAGTTCACGGACTGGCTGGAAGCCAATCTGATGGTCGACTATTTCGAGGAGCAGTTCGGGCTCGGCTATGACGAGCTCAACGGCTTCGTGCCGCCGCTCGCGATCGGCGCCGGAACGGTCGACCCCGACGGCAATCCCGTCTCCGGCACGACGAGCCGATTCCCGCTCTCGGGCGAGATCGACAAGCAGGCCTACGACACGGCCTCGCGCGGCGAGGAGCACATCTTCAACGTCAACTTCCAGCTCGATGCGGATTTCGACTGGGCCAAGGGCTCCTCGATCACCAGCTTCCGCAAGCGGGACACCTGGCGCATTCAGGACAGCGAGGCGAGCTATATCGGCGGCTTCGGGACGACAGCGGGCTGCGTCACGGCAACCGGCGTCGTCAATATGCAGTGCGAGGCCGAGCGCTTCGGCGAGACCGAGATCTGGACTCAGGAGCTGCGCCTCGTATCGCCGGACACGGGCCCGCTTACCTGGCTCCTCGGCACCGACTATCGCCATCAGGATCTACCGTTCGCGATCTTCCAGCATGGCTTCACGCCCACTGTGACCATGCTGCAAAACTATATCCTGATGACCAACACGACGACCGATCAGGCGGGCTTTTTCGGCAACCTCACCTACAATGTCTTCGACGATTTCAACGTGTCCGGATCGTTGCGCTACAGCGTGGAGCGCAAGCACTACTCGCAAATACGTGTCGCGAACCAAGCCGTGAATGCGGCGCTGGCCATGAACCTCGTGCCGATCGACGAGACCAACTGGTACCACTTCCTCAACCCGTCGCTCTCGCTCTCCTACAAGTTCCCCGACCGCACGCTCGTCTACGCCTCCTGGGCGCAGGCGAACCGCTCGGGCGGCTTCAACACGGACGACCCGACGCTGATCGAGCAGAACACGGGACAGGACGTGTGCCCGACCGAAGACTGCCTGCGCTTCGACCAGGAGAGCGCGAACACCTACGAGATCGGTCTCAAGGGCCGCGTCTTCGAGGACCACAGCTACGCCATCGCCGCCTACTACACGGAGTACGACGACATCCTCGTCAACGCTTCGGTGCCGGCGATGGTCGCGGGCTATGCGGTGCCCTTCGTCGACAACCTCGGTGACAAGGCGCACATCCACGGCGTCGAGACCGAGATCAACGGCCGCTTCCGCGATGCGTTCGGTCAGGGCGGCCGTCTCAGCTACTCGGTCGGCGCGACCTTCCAGGAAGGGGCGATCGACAAGGTCAAGGCCGGCGTCACCACGATCTCCGACGGCGTCTCGCTCTCGCGCGTGCCGAAGTGGATCATCAACGGCAATCTCAGCTATCGCCAGCCGTTCCCGTTCCTCGAAAACACCGGGCTCGGACTGTTCGTCAGCTCGAACTTCCGCTGGGAAACGGGCGGGCTCATCAGCCAGATCAATCCCGCGATCCCGCGCCGCGACACCATTCAGCGTCTGAACGCGAAAGCCGGCGTCGAAGGCGACTTCGAGGGCCAGCGCTGGCAGCTCGTCGGCTACATGGACAACGTCCTCGACCTCGAATACCAGACCGACCGCAATTCGCACTCGCCCAACTTCGACTATGCGACCAACAATCCGGTCGTGGTCGGCCTGCGCCTCACCGTCTACGGCGGCGGGGAGAGGGGCGGAGAGTAATTCGGCGCCGCGCACGGCGTGGGCCTCCCCCCACGTCGGCCGAATGGACGGGCGGGACGCAGTCCCGCCCGTTGTCCGTTTGGGCCCGGCGCCTTTCCTTTTCGCAGACTCAATGCTATCTCCCTCCATCTTTGGAGGTCCCGGTGCAGATTCGCGAAGCGCTTACCTTCGACGACGTCCTCCTGAAGCCGGCCGCGTCAGATGTCCTGCCCACCGAGGTGGATACCCGAACGCACCTCACCCGCCGCATCGAGCTCGGCATTCCCCTCGTCTCGGCCGCCATGGACACGGTGACCGAGTCCTCGCTCGCCATCGCCATGGCCCAGGCGGGCGGCCTCGGCGTTCTCCATCGCAACATGACGCCCGAGGCCCAGGCCGCCGAGGTCCGGCGCGTGAAGAAGTTCGAAAGCGGCATGGTCGTCAATCCGGTGACCATCGGGCCCGAAAAGACGCTCGCCGACGCCTACGCGCTCATGGAGCGCCACCGCATTTCGGGCATTCCCGTCGTCGAGGGTCCGCTGGACGCGCAGGGCCGTGGCCGCCTCGTCGGCATCCTCACCAATCGCGACGTGCGCTTCGCCTCCGACCCCATGACGCGGGTCGCCGACCTGATGACGCGCGACAACCTCGTGACGGTGCGCGAGACCATCGCCAACGAGGAGGCCAAGCGCCTTCTCCACCAGCACCGCATCGAGAAGCTGCTCGTCGTCGACGAGGCCTATCGCTGCATCGGCCTCATCACGGTGAAGGACATCGAGAAGGCCGAGGCTCATCCCAACGCCTGCAAGGACGAACACGGACGGTTGCGCGTCGCGGCAGCGACGACGGTCGGAAACGACGGCTTCGAGCGCGGCCTCGCGCTCATCGAGGCGGGCGCCGACCTTCTCGTCGTCGACACCGCGCACGGCCATTCGAGCAGGGTCATCGAGGCCGTGAAGCGGCTGAAGCGCGAGTCGAACGCGGCCGACATCGTCGCGGGAAACGTGGCGACCGCCGACGGCGCGCGCGCGCTGATCGATGCGGGCGCCGACGCGATCAAGGTCGGGATCGGCCCGGGCTCCATCTGCACCACGCGCATCGTCGCGGGCGTGGGCGTGCCTCAGCTCACCGCCATCCTCGAGACGGCGGCCGTCGCGCGCAAGGCGCGCGTGCCCGTCATCGGCGATGGCGGCATCAAGTTCTCCGGCGACCTCGTGAAGGCTATCGCGGCGGGCGCGCACGTCGCGATGATCGGCTCGCTCCTCGCGGGCACCGAGGAGAGTCCGGGCGAGGTCTTCCTCTACCAGGGCCGCTCCTACAAGGCCTATCGCGGCATGGGCTCGCTCGGCGCCATGGCGCGCGGCTCGGCGGACCGCTATTTCCAGCAGGACGTGAAGGATACGCTCAAGCTGGTGCCCGAAGGCATAGAGGGGCGCGTGGCCTACAAGGGACCGGTCTCTGCCGTCGTGCATCAGCTCGTGGGAGGTCTCAGGGCCGCCATGGGCTACACGGGCTGTCGCACCGTGGCAGAGCTTCACGAGAAGGCCGAGTTCGTGCGCATCTCGGCCGCTGGCCTGCGCGAGAGCCATGTCCACGACGTGGCGATCACGCGCGAGGCGCCGAACTATCCCTCCGAGAGCTGATTACCGGACGTACCCAAGATGCATGACGCCGCCCGGATCGCCGCGGCGATCGCGCTTCTCGACGAGATCTTCTCCACGCGCCGGCCGGCGGACACGGTCGCGAGCGCCTTCTTCCGTACCCGGCGCTTCATCGGCTCGAAGGATCGCGGCGCCGTCGCCGAGCGCGTCTATGGCGTCCTGCGGGCCCGCGCGCGCCTGACCTGGCACCTGCGCCGGCGCACCTTCGAGCCGACGGCCCGCGCGCTCGTCCTCGCCCATGCGGCGCTCGTCCTCGGGGAGCGCGCCGATGCGCTCGAGCGCCGCTTTTCCCAAGGCCCGCACGGTCCCGGACCGCTTAAGGAGGGCGAACGGCGCCTTCTTGCCGCGCTGGACGGGCGGAGGCTCGACGACGACACCATGCCCGAGGCCGTGCGCCTCGAGGTGCCGGACTGGGCGGAAGGACCCTTGCGCGCGGCGCTCGGCGAGCGCTTCGCCGAGGAATGTGCCGCCCTGCGCGAAGCGGCACCCGTCGATCTGCGAGCGAATGTGCTGAAGGCCGGCCGCGAGGAGGCGATCGCGGCCCTCGCCGCCGAGGGCCTCGCGGCCGAGCCGACGCCCTATTCGCCTTGGGGCATGCGCCTTGCGGCACGGGCCAATCTCGCTGCGACGACGACATTCAAGGACGGGCTCGTCGAGGTGCAGGACGAGGGCTCGCAGCTCGCCGCCCTGATGGTCGGCGCGCGGCCGGGCCAGCGCGTCGTCGATTTTTGCGCGGGCGCCGGCGGCAAGACCCTCGCGCTCGCCGCGACGATGGAGAACCGCGGCGCCATCGTCGCGTGCGATGTGCTCGCGGGGAGGCTGACGCGCGCCAAGCTGCGCTTCCGCCGCGCGGGGGCGCACAACATCACGACGCGGGCCTTCTCCTCGGCGCGCGACCCCTACGTGAAGCGTCATGCGAGGAGCTTCGACCGCGTGCTCGTCGACGCGCCCTGCTCAGGAACGGGAACGTGGCGGCGCAACCCCGATGCGCGCTGGAACGCGCTTGCGCCGGACCTGCGGGAGCTCACCGCGCTGCAGTCGGAGATCCTCGAGAGCGCCGCGCGCCTTGTGAAGCCGGGCGGGCGCCTCGTCTATGTGACGTGCTCGCTATTGAAGGAGGAGAACGAGGCCCGCATCGCGGCCTTCCTGGCGGCCGCGCCGGACTTCAGGGCGGTGCCGGCCTCCGAGGCCTGGGCCGCATCCGCTGGCGGCGCGTTTCCCGGCGACGATCCGTATCTGCGCCTTTCGCCCGCCCGTCACGGCACGGACGGCTTCTTCGTCGCGGTGATGGAGAGAGAGGCGGCGGCGTCCTGAGGCGAGATCAGCCCGCCTTCGGCGCCTTTGCCTCGGCGTTGGCCTTGGGCTTCGGCGGACGGCGGCGGATGAGGCCCTCCTGCGCGACGGAGGCAACCAGCACGCCCTCCCGCGTAAAAACCTGCCCGCGCGTAAAGCCGCGGGCGCCGGAGGCGGAAGGGCTCTCCTGCACGTAGAGCAGCCAGTCGTCCATGCGGAAGGGGCGGTGGAACCAGAGCGCGTGGTCGAGGCTCGCGGTCTGCATGTTCGGCGTGCGGAACGAGACGCCGTGGGGGCGCATCGAGGTGTCGAGGAGCGACAGATCCGAGGCGTAGGCGAGGAGGGCGCGATTGAGCGCGGGGTCCTCGCCGACCTCGCCGGTCATGCGCAGCCACACATCGCCGCGCGGCGCCATCTTCTCGCGCCGCCAGAAGTCGCGCGGGGCGACGGGCCGGATTTCGATCGCGTTCTTGCGCTTGAGCAACGCTGCGACCTCCTCGGGGAGCTTGTCGCCCATGGCGCCGACAAGCTCGGCCTCGCTCGGCAATTCGTCCGGGGAGGGAACGTTCGCGATCTCGTCCTGATGGGAGAAGCCCTCCTCCACCACCTGGAAGGAGGCAGACATGGAGAAGATCGCTTCCCCGTGCTGGATGGCGACCACGCGGCGCGTAGTGAAGCTCGCGCCGTCGCGGATGCGCTCGACCTCGTAGAGGATGGGAATCTTCGGGTCGCCGGGCCGGATGAAGTAGCCGTGAAGCGAATGGGCCGGACGGTCCGCCTCGACGGTGCGCGTCGCGGCGACGAGGGCCTGCGCGATGACCTGCCCGCCGAAGACGCGGGGCCAGCGGTCCTCGGGCGAGCGGCCGCGAAAGATGTTGACCTCGATGGGCTCGAGGTCGAGAAGCTCGACGAGAACTGCCAGCGGCTCGGTCATCCTCGCCTCGCTCACTTCATGCCGAGGGCCTCGAGATAGAGATCGAGCACGGCCTCGGTCTCCTCGCGCTCGGCCGATTCCATGCGCCGGATCTTGATCACCTGGCGCATGATCTTCGCATCGAAGCCGTTGGCCTTGGCCTCGGCGAAGACCTCCTTGATGTCGCCGGCAAGCGCCCGCTTCTCCTCCTCGAGGCGCTCGATGCGCTCGATGAGCGAGCGAAGCTGCCCGGCCGAGACGGCCGCAGGACCTTCCGACGATTTTCGCGCGCGGGCTTCCGACATGGGAACTCCTTCCGGACAGGGAGGGCGCGGAGCCTAGCGAGGCCCTCGGAGGCCCGCAAGGCGTCATTCACAGATGAAAGCGGGTCAGTGCGAGTGCGGCTTGTGCGCCTTCAGGGCCGCGGCCTCTTCGGGCGTCGGCTCGCGCGAATGGCGCGCCTTCCACTCCTCGTAGGGCATGCCGTAGAGGCGTTCGCGGGCCTCGTCCTTCGAGATGTCGAGGCCCGCCTCCGTCGCGGCCGCGCGGAACCAGTCCGCAAGGCAGTTGCGGCAGAAGCCGGCATGCGTCATCAGCGTGATGTTCTGCACGTCCGAGCGTTCGCGCAGATGCCGCACGAGGCGGCGGAAAGCCGCGGCCTCGAGCTTTTCGGCCGTTGTCGGATCGATCTCTGTCATGTCGCGTTCCCGAATTTCGAGCCGCCTATGCCGTCGGCCGGCGGCGCGCTAGGATGGCCGCAATGGCTGCGAAAGCCTGGCGTTCGAGGGAGGATAGCACGATGAAGACCTTGCGCCTTGGACTCGCGACGATCCTGGCCGGCGCCCTGACCTTCGGCGCGGTGCCTGCCTTCGCCATGCATTGCCCGATGGACATGAAGCAGATCGACGAGGCGCTCGCCAAGGGAACGAGCCTGTCGGAGACGGATCTCGAAAAGGTCAAGGCCCTGCGCGCCGAAGGCGAGAAGCTCCACAAGGAAGGCAAGCACGCCGACAGCGTGAAGGCCCTCGGCGAAGCCAAGGCGATGCTCGGCCTCGAATAGGCCTCAGACCTCGACCGGCCGTGCCCACGCCTTGAGCGCGGCGATGCGGCGCGCGCGCACCGCCGGCTCGCGGATGTTCTCGTCGATGAAGGCGGGAAGCGTGGCCTCGACGCCGAGACGCGTTCGCGCCTGCTCCTGCGCCTCCGCGTGGCGCGTCGCCGCGAAGGGTCCGGACTGCGGCACCGCGTCGAGCGCGATCGGCTCGCCCTCGGGTGCGAAGGCGCCGGCGAGCGAGGCATAGGTGTGAACGCTCTCCGGCCGCAGCCCGGCCTCGAGCGTCAGCGCGACCTTCGGCAATGGCGTGAAGACATATTCGACGCCGAGCGCCTCGGTCGCGTGCATGCGCTCGAGCTGCTCCGCATCGAGGAAATTGACGAATATGTCCGCCCAGGCGCCTTCGGCGCGCGTCAGCGTCGCCGGCATGGCGCCGTAAGCCGTGAACTTCGCCGAATGGACGATGGCGAAGCCCTCGAGGCGTCCGCGCACGGTCGGAACGATGCCCGGCCTCCCGCCATATTTGCGCGCGATGTGCTGTGGCGAGGCATTCGAGCCATAGGCGATGACGGCTGTCCTGGCCGGCTCCGCCGCGGCGCGCGCGGCCGCCGCGTCGAAGGGGCGCGCCTTGCCGTCGACGAGCGCCCAGGAGGCCGATGGCGGCGCGAAGGGATAGGCGAGGGCGAAGGCGACGCGCTCGGCCGCGTCCATGCCCTTGAGATAGGGGTGAAGCTCGCTCATGGTCGGCCTCTACCTAGCCGACCCGCCGAGCCGCCGCCATATCCGTCCCCAGCGTTTGCCGCACCCCCTGTCGAATGAGGTCCCATGTCGAGCCGATCCGCCGCCGAAGCCCCGCCGCGCTGGGACCTCTCCGATCTCTATGCGGGCCCCGACGCCGCCGAGCTCAAGAAGGACCTCGCCGCGGCGCGCGAGGGCGTCGCCGCCTTCGCCAAGGCCCATCAGGGCCGCATCGCTTCGATGGCCGAGGACGCGGCGGGCGGGGGACGGCTTGCGGACGCCATCGCCGAATATGAGCGGCTGGAAGAGACCATCGGCCGCATCGGCTCCTATGCGGGGCTGCTCCATGCGGCGAACACCTCCGATCCCAAGGTCGCGAAGATCTATGGCGACCTGCAGGCCCAGCTCTCCGACATCACGGCGCCGCTCCTCTTCTTCCAGCTCGAGCTCAACGGCCTCGACGAGGCGCGCCTCGAGGCGCTGATGGCTGAGCCCCGCCTCAGGCGCTACGCGCCCTGGCTCAAGGATGTGCGGGACTTCAAGCCCTATCAGCTCAATGAGGAGATCGAGCGCGCCTTCTTCGAGAAGGACCTGACGGGGCGCGCCGCCTGGGTGCGCCTCTACGACGAGACGCTGGCCGGACTTCGTTTCTCCGTAGGCGGAGAGCAGGTGCCGCTCGAGGAGGCGCTGAACAGCCTTTCCGACGAGAACCGCGCGACGCGCGAGCGCGCCGCCGGGGCCCTCGCCGAAGGCTTCAAGCCCGCGCTTCCGGTCTTCACGACGGTGCTCAACACGCTCGCCAAGGACAAGGAGATCGACGACCGCTGGCGCGGCATCGCCGATCCCGCGCTCTCGCGCCATGTGGCCAACCACGTGGAGCCGGAGGTCGTCGCCGCCCTGGTGGCGGCGGTGCGCGAGGCCTTTCCGCGCCTCTCGCACCGCTACTACGCGATGAAGGCGAAGTGGCTGGGGCTCGGGAAGCTCGAATATTGGGACCGCAATGCGCCTCTTCCGTTCACGGCGGATCGCAAGTTCGCCTGGGGCGAGGCGCGCGATCTCGTGCTCGATGCGTATGACGGCTTCTCGCCGGACCTCGGCCGTCTCGCGCGTCGCTTCTTCGAGGAGCCGTGGATCGACGCGGAGGCGCGGCCCGGCAAGGCCTCCGGCGCCTTCTCGCATCCCACTGTGCCGAGCGCGCACCCCTACATCCTCCTCAACTTCAAGGGCAAGACGCGCGACGTGATGACCATCGCGCACGAGCTCGGGCACGGCGTGCACCAGCTCCTCTCCGCGCCGCAAGGCGCGCTGATGGCGGGCGCGCCTCTGACCCTCGCCGAGACGGCGAGCGTCTTCGGCGAGATGCTCGCCTTTCGCCGCCTCCTCGACACGGCGAAGAGCGCCGACGAACGCCGGGCCCTCCTCGCGGGCAAGGTCGAGGACATGCTGAACACGGTGGTGCGCCAAATCGCCTTCTACCGATTCGAGAGCGAGGTGCATCGTCAGCGCAAGGAGGGCGAGCTGACGGCGGACGATGTTGCCCGCATCTGGCTCGACGTGCAGACCGAGAGCCTGGGGCCCGCCTTCGCGTTCGCCGACGGCTACGAGCGCTACTGGTGCTACATCTCGCACTTCTTCCATGCGCCCTTCTATGTCTACGCCTATGCCTTCGGCGATGGCCTCGTGAATGCGCTCTACGCGCGCTACCGCGAGGCGGAGTCGGGATTTGTCGGGCGCTACCTCGATCTTCTGAAGGCCGGCGGCTCGAAGCGCCACAAGGAGCTGCTGGCGCCCTTCGGTCTCGACGCGACCGACCCGGGATTCTGGGCGATGGGCCTCTCGGTCATCGAGGGCCTCATTGACGAGCTCGAGGCGGGCGGGGGCGCCTGAGGGGAGACGTCATGGCCGAGGAGAGCCGTCTCACCGGACGTCTCAGGCGCTTCGTGCAGGTCGGCACGGGCGTCGGCGGTTTCGCCGCGCGCCTGGCGGGCGAGCGCCTCATGGGCCGCCCGCACGAGGCGGGCGCCCGCGCGGCCGAGCTCGCATCCGCGCTCGGCGGGATGAAGGGCCCCATCATGAAGGTCGCGCAGATTCTCGCGACCATTCCGGACCTCGTGCCGCCCGAATACGCCGCGGAGCTCTCCAAGCTCCAGATGCACGCGCCGCCCATGGGGCCGTCGTTTGTCCGTAGACGGATGAAATCGGAGCTCGGCGCCGATTGGCAGAGGAGGTTCGCCTCCTTCGAGCCCTCGGCGGCGGCCGCCGCCTCGCTCGGCCAGGTGCACAGGGCGGTGCATCGCGACGGGCGCGCGCTCGCCGTGAAGCTGCAATATCCGGACATGCTGTCGGCGGTCGAGGCCGACCTCGCCCAGCTCCAGGTGCTCTTCGCGGTCTATCGTCGGCTCGACAGCGCCATCGATCCGAGCGAGATCGGCGCGGAGCTCTCCGCGAGGCTGCGCGAGGAGCTCGACTACGAGCGCGAGGCGGCGCATATGCGCCTCTACCGGGCGGCGCTCGCCGACCGCCCCGAGATTCGCGTGCCGGAGCTTGTGGAGGAGCTTTCCACCCGGCGCCTGCTCACGATGAGCTGGGAGGAGGGCGATCCGCTGCTCGCCCACAAGGGCGATCCGCTCGCCGCGCGCAACGAGATCGCGCAGGCGCTCTTTCGCGCCTGGTGGGCGCCCTTCGCGCGGCTCGGCGTCATCCACGGCGATCCGCATCTCGGCAACTACTCCGTCAGGCACGACGGCGAGGCCGTCGTCAATCTCCTCGACTATGGCTGCATACGGATCTTTCCGCCGCGCTTTGTCGAGGGGGTCGTCGCGCTCTACACGGCGCTGAAGACGCAAGACCGCGACCTCGCCGTGCACGCCTACGAGACCTGGGGCTTTTCGGGCCTCTCGAACGAGCTCATAGACGCCTTGCAGATCTGGGCCGACTTCATCTACGGGCCGCTGCTCGACGACCGGGTGCGCACCATCGCCGACAAGGTCACGCCCGCCGAGTACGGCCGGCGCGAGGCCTTCATCGTGCACCAAAAGCTCAAGACCCACGGTCCCGTGAAGGTGCCGCGCGAGTTCGTCTTCATGGACCGCGCGGCGATCGGCCTCGGCGCCGTCTTCCTGCATCTGGAGGCGCGCCTCAACTTCCACCGCCTCTTCGAGGAGGCGCTCGCCGAGTTCGACGCGAAGAAGGTCGCCGCTCGCCAGAAGAAGGCCTTCGCCGAGGCCCGGCTGACCTTGCCCGAGGATGTCGCCGCGGCGCTTGCGCCCCGGGCGAAATGACACGCGCGCTCAGAGACTTGGCCACCAGGGCGGGCTTGCCCGTGACGGGCCATTTGTTATAGTCCGGCCCGATTTGCGCTCTGGGCTGAGGCGCGATTCGCCGTGACTTGCGGGCCGTCCGCGCGCACGCGCTTCCATCCGCCCGGGGTCTCCAACGGCATGGTCACGAGCATGGCTGACAGCAAGAAATACCGGTCGAGCAGCGTCGACATGGTCGAGAGCGAGAAGACCTATTCGGGGTTCATGCTCGCCTTCAAGGTCGGCTCGCTCCATATTCTGGGAACGGTCTTCGGCCTCGTCGCGATCTTCGTCTGGGGATTCAATCCGATCGCCGTCATCGTCGTTGCGGGCGTCGCCATGGCGGCGCTCGGTAGCCTCGCAGGAATCGCGACCTTTCCGCTGACCGTGATGCTCGTCGTGAACACGATCGTTCTCATCGGCGGCGCGCTCACGCATCTCCTCTTCAGCTCCATCTAGCCCGGGCTTTATCTTCGGGCGTTCTCCCTGCGCCTCGCGCCGGCGCTTCCGCCATAAGGTCCCGAGACGCCGCCAAGCCCGGCTATCCGGCCACAGGATTCGCACGCTCATGAAGGTCGCCATCCCCAAGGAAAGACGCGAGGGCGAGACGCGGCTCGCCGCCACGCCCGAAACCGTGAAGAAGCTCGTGGGCCTCGGCCTCGAGGTGACGGTCGAGGCGGGAGCGGGGGCGGGCGCCTTCATCGCCGACGCCGCGCTCGAGGCGGCGGGCGCCAAGCTTGCCAAGGGCGCGAAGGCGACCGTCGAGGGCGCCGACATCGTCCTCAAGGTGCGGGCGCCCACTCCGGCCGAGGTGAAGGGCTACAAGTCCGGCGCGACCCTCGTCGCCATCATGAACCCCTATCGCGAGGCGGACACGATCGCGGCCTGCGCGGCGGCCGGCGTCGATGCCTTCGCGATGGAGCTGTTGCCGCGCATTACTCGCGCGCAGACCATGGACGTGCTTTCGAGCCAGGCGAACCTCGCCGGCTATAAGGCCGTGATCGACGCCGCCGCGACCTTTGCGCGCGCGATGCCGATGATGATGACGGCGGCGGGCACGGTGGCCCCCGCCAAGGTCTTCATCATGGGCGCCGGCGTTGCCGGTCTCCAGGCGATCGCCACGGCGCGCCGGCTCGGCGCGGTGGTGAGCGCGACCGATGTGCGCCCCGTCGCGCGAGAGCAGGTGCAGAGCCTCGGCGCGACCTTCGTCATGGTCGAATCCGAGGAGACCAAGGCCGCCGAGACCTCCGGCGGCTATGCCCGCGAGATGAGCGAGGACTACAAGCGCCGCCAAGCCGAGCTCATCTCCGAGACCATCAAGAAGCAGGACATCGTCATCTGCACGGCGCTCATTCCGGGCCGGCCCGCGCCCCTCCTCGTCAGCGAGGAGCAGGTGCGCTCCATGAAGCCGGGCTCGGTCATCGTCGACCTCGCGGTGGAGCAGGGCGGCAACTGCGCCCTGTCGCAGCCCGGCAAGGTCGTCGAGGTCGATGGCGTCACCATCATGGGGCACCTCAACGTGCCCGGGCGCATCGCGGTCGACGCGACGAGCCTCTACGCGAAGAACCTCCTCAACTTCCTCAGCCCGCTGATCGACAAGGAGACGAAGGCGCTCAAGATCGATCTCGGCGACGAGATCTTGAAGGCGACGTGCCTCACCCATGCGGGCGAGGTCGTCCATCCCCAGTTCAAGGAGGCGGCGGCGGCTGCCGCCGCCGCGGCGCAGGGCGCCCCGCCCGCCGAAGAAGGAGGCGAATGATGGCTGCAGAGGCAACGGCCGCTCAGGCGGGCGACCAGACAGGCGATCTCGTGGAGCGCTCCGTCGAGCAGATTCGCGGCATTCTCGACAACCTCGCGCAGTCCGCGTCCGAGCGCGCGGTGGACGTGCACGGCGTCGACCCCTTCATGTTCGGCTTTGCCGTCTTCGTGCTCGCGATCTTCGTCGGCTACTACGTCGTCTGGTCCGTGACGCCGGCGCTGCACACGCCGCTCATGTCCGTGACGAACGCCATTTCGTCCGTGATCGTCGTAGGCGCGCTTCTCGCGGTCGGAACCGACCTCACGCAGGGCAGCGGCGTCTCGCTGGTCTTCGGCTTCCTCGCGCTCGTCATGGCTTCGGTGAACATCTTCGGCGGCTTCCTTGTCACGCAGCGCATGCTGTCGATGTACAAGAAGAAGCAATAGGGACGCGGGCCAAATGACCCACAATCTGTCGATCCTCCTCTATCTCGCGGCGGGCGTCCTTTTCATCCTGGCGCTGAGGGGCCTGTCTTCGCCGGCGACATCGCGGCAGGGCAATCTCTTCGGCATGATCGGCATGGGGCTCGCAGTCGCGACGACGCTCCTCTTCGGCGGCGGCCATTTCGGCTTCGGCCGCATCGTTCTCATCCTCGTGGCGGTCGGCATAGGCGGCTCGATCGGCGCCTATATCGCGCGCAAGATCCCGATGACCGCGATGCCGCAGCTCGTCGCGGCCTTCCACAGCCTCGTCGGCATGGCGGCGGTGATGGTCGCCGCGGCCGCGCTCTACTCGCCGGCCGCCTTCGGCATCGGCTCGCCGGGCGACATCCACGGCAACAGCCTAGTCGAGATGTCCCTGGGCGTCGCCATTGGCGCGGTCACCTTCTCGGGCAGCATCATCGCGTTTCTGAAGCTCGACGGGCGCATGTCCGGCAAGCCGATCCTGCTGCCGATGCGCCACCAGGTGAACATCGCGATCGCCGTCGCGATGGTGCTTCTGCTCATCGTGTTCGTCACCGGTCAGGCTCATTGGGCGTTCTGGCTTCTCACCGCGCTCGCCTTCCTCATCGGGGTTCTCATCATCATTCCCATCGGCGGAGCGGACATGCCCGTCGTCATCTCGATGCTGAACTCCTATTCGGGCTGGGCGGCGGCCGGCATCGGCTTCACGCTGGAGAACGTGGCCCTCATCATCACCGGCTCGCTCGTCGGCTCCTCGGGCGCGATCCTCTCCTACATCATGTGCAAGGGGATGAACCGCTCGTTCTTCAACGTCATCCTGGGCGGCTTCGGCGGCGAGACGGCGGGCCCGGCGGGCGCCGTCGAGACGCGCCCCGTGAAGCAGGGCTCGGCGGAGGACGCGGCCTTCATCATGAAGAACGCGCGCTCCGTCATCGTGGTGCCGGGCTACGGCATGGCGGTCGCCCAGGCCCAGCACGCGCTGCGCGAGATGGCGGACCATCTCAAGAAGGAGGGCGTGAAGGTCACGTACGCCATCCACCCCGTCGCGGGCCGCATGCCGGGCCACATGAACGTGCTTCTCGCCGAGGCCAATGTTCCGTATGACGAGGTTTTCGAGCTCGAGGACATCAACTCCTCCTTCGCGACGACGGATGTGGCTTTCGTCATCGGCGCGAACGACGTGACCAATCCCGCCGCCAAGACCGATCCGGCGAGCCCCATCTTCGGCATGCCCGTGCTCGACGTGGAGAAGGCCGGTACCGTCCTCTTCGTCAAGCGCGGCATGGGCTCGGGCTATGCCGGCGTCGAGAACGAGCTCTTCTTCCGCGACAACACGATGATGCTCTTCGGCGACGCCAAGAAGATGGTCGAGGAGATCAACAAGGCGATGGCGTGAGCGGGGACGACGTCCCGAGCCCCATCGACTTCCACGACCCCGCACAAGCGCGCGCATGGGTCGAGGACACGGCCCTGAGACGACCCTGGCGCGGGGCGTTCTTCGCCGCCTTCGCTAAGGCGTCGAGGCGACTTTCCCGGCACGGCGTTCCCCATCGGGCGCACCTATGCGTCCTCCGCAAGGCGGGCGGCACCTGCGGCGGAGATCTGCGCGAGCGCCGACGGCAATCGGCTTCCCGACACCTGCGCGCGGCGGTAGTCTCCGCACGCATTCCGCACTGAACGTTCGCTCCCTGGGGGGTCACATGAGATCCGGATTGTTCGTCGCGGCCGCGGCGGCCGCGCTTCTTGGTGCCTGCTCCGAGCCGCCCGCGGTCGATCTCGTGGCGCGGGGCAAATATCTCGTGAACGAGATCGCGAAATGCGGCGACTGCCACACGCCGATGCTGGCCTCGGGCGAACCGGACGCCTCGCACG
>JACKLE010000005.1 GCA_024236075.1 Alphaproteobacteria bacterium
CTTTCCCGAGGGCGACGAGGGCGCGCTCCTCCCGGTCTATTCGGACAAGGCGGGCGTCGTGCGCATCAACCGGGCGGGCACGCGCGTTCTCATGAGCGACAGCCGCACCGGCCGCGTGATCGAGGTCGATCTT
The DNA here is from genome assembly GCA_024236075.1 of Alphaproteobacteria bacterium. Lineage (GTDB taxonomy): Bacteria > Pseudomonadota > Alphaproteobacteria > JACAEB01 > JACAEB01 > JACAEB01. Next base: position 134 of record JACKLE010000005.1, read on the forward strand.
GCGACCGGCGAGCCGCTCTGGGTCTACGAGAAGATCTCGACCATCGCGCCCTTCCTCAAGGCGCGCCACCTCAAGGCCGACGCCGACCACGTGCGCTTCTCGACCCAGGGCGCCGAATATGTCGAGGACATGACCCCCTTCCGCTGAGGGCGCGCCGCTCGAAACCTGTGGCAAGCGGGCCGGTCGCGGCCTAACTTTGTCCCATGGACGACACGCCGCCGCCCCTCGTCGAGACCCGCGCGCCGCTCTTCGCGGCCGTGCTCACCCCGCACCGCTCGCTCGGTCAGGGCGCGTTCCTCGTCCTCATGTCGGCCGTCGTGGGCGTGAGCTTCCTCACCGGCCTCCTGTTCTGGAGCCTCGGCGCCTGGCCGGTCACGGGCTTCTTCGGGCTGGACGTCCTGCTGCTCTATCTCGCCTTCCGCTGGAGCTATCGGGCCGCGCGGCTCTGCGAGCGCGTCGAGCTCATCCCCGGCGAGCTTCGCGTCACGCGCACCGAGCCCGGCGGGCGGGCGCGCGTCTGGCGCTGCGAGCCGAGCTTCGCGCGCGCCGAGCTCGAACGGCGCGGACGCCACGACTGCCGGATCGTGCTCTCGCGGGGCGGGAGGCGTCTCGTCATCGGCAGCTTCCTCGCGCCGGAGGAGCGCGCCTCGTTCGCCGAGGCGCTGCAGGCGGCGCTCAAGCGCTACCGGGCGGGCCCGCTCGCGCCGGCGCGCTGAGGGATCTCGCCGATGTCGCCGTCCGTCGTGCTCCTCGCCGTCGCCGCGATCGTGCTGCTGGCCCTGGGCTCGCGCTATCTCATCTATGCGATGGCCGTCCTCGCCGAGGCCGAGGCGCGCGAGGCGGCGCGGCGCGGCATCCCGGCGCGCGCGCTCGACGCCGAGGGCCGCGGCGCGGCGCGGCGCGCGAGCCTCAAGGCGCTCGCCATGCCGATCGTCCTCCTCGTCGGATTCCTGCTCGTCGCGGGGCTCGGCAGCGTCGGCCTTCTCTCCCTCCTCGACGAGTTCGACGGCGCGCGGCGCTACGGCCCGCTCGTCTGGCGCTTCATGCTCTATTTCGGCGTCATCGCCTGGTGGCTCGTCGTCGCGACGGTCTTTCTCTGGTACGCGAGGACGCGCGCCCTCAAGGAATGAGGAGGCTCGCACCCGTCGTCTCGCGGCCTTCGAGCGCGCGATGGGCCGCCGGCGCCTCGGCGAGCGCGAAGCGCCGCCCGATGGCGATGCGCACCTTCCCGCCCGCGACCACCTCGAAGAGATCCCGCGCCATGGCGGCGAGCGCGCCCGGCGGGGCGGAATAGGTGAAGACCGAGCAGCGCGTGAAGAAGAGCGAGCCCTTGGCTGCGAGGATCAGGGGATCGATGGGCGGCACGGGCCCGCTCGCATTGCCGAAGGAGACGAAGAGCCCGAGGGGGCCAAGGCTGTTGAGCGAGCCCTCGAACGTCGCCTTGCCCACGCTGTCGTAGACGACGGGAACGCCCTTGCCGCCCGTGATCTCGCGCACGCGGGCGGCCACGTCCTCGCTGCGGTAGAGGATCGTGTGCGCGCAGCCATTGGCGCGGGCGAGGGCCGCCTTCTCGTCGCTGCCGACGGTGCCGATGACCGTCGCGCCGAGATGCTTCGCCCACTGACAAAGGATAAGTCCGACCCCGCCCGCGGCCGCGTGGACGAGGATCGTGTCGCCCGCCTTCACGCGGTAGGTGCTCTTGATGAGATATTGCGCGGTGAGGCCCTTCAGCATCATCGCCGCCGCGGTCTCTTCCGAGACGCCGTCGGGCAGCAGCACGAGGCGGCCGGCCGGCACGACGTTCACCTCCCCATAGCCGCCATTGTTGGCGGTGCCGTAGGCGACGCGGTCGCCCGGCTTGAAGCCCGCGACGCCCGGGCCCACCGCCTCGACCCGCCCGGCGCCCTCGACGCCGGGCGTGAAGGGCAGCTTCACGGGATAGAGCCCCGTGCGGTGATAGACGTCGATGAAGTTGAGCCCGACGGCCGACTGGCGGACCGCGACCTCTCCCTCGCCCGGCGCGCGCGCCGGCTTGTCGACGAGGTCGAGGACCTCGGGCCCGCCCGTGCGCGCGATCTCGATCGCTTTCATCGCTCCGCCCTCAGCCGAGATAGGCTTTGAAGAAGGCCTCGCTCGCCGCGTTGGCAAGGCCGGCCGAGCGCGCGCTGTAGTGCTTGCCGCCCTCGCGCGCGAAGGCGTGATTGTCGTCGGCATAGGCCAGCGTCGAGACGAGCGGATTGCCCGCCAGCGCCGCGCGCACCTTCTGCTGCGCCGCCGGGTTCACATATTCGTCCTTCGCGGCGATGTGCAGGAGCAGCGGCTTCCCGATCTTCGCGGCCTCGTCGAGCTTGCCGTCGATCCCGACGCCGTAATAGCCGACCGCGCAATCGACGTCGGTGCGCGTCGCCGTGAGATAGGCGAGGAGGCCGCCGAGGCAGTAGCCGACCGCGCCGATCTTGCCGGAGCAGCCCGGCACCCCGCGCAAGGCCGCGATCGTCGCCTGAATGTCCGCGATGCCCTTGTCGACATCGAAGGCCTGGAAGAGCTCGAAGGCGCGCTTCCATTCCGCGTCCGTCTTGTCGGTGATGTCGATGCCCGGCTCGATGCGCCAGAAGAGGTCCGGGCAGAGCGCGAAATAGCCGGCCTTGGCGATGCGGTCCGCGATGCCGCGCATCACCGCGTTGACGCCGAAGATTTCTTGAATGACGACGACGCCGGGTCCCTTGCCGGAGGCGGGCGCCGCGAGATAGGCCGAGAAGGAGCCGTCCTGGCCCTCGATGGTGATGGTCTTGCCGCTCATGAGCGCCTCCTCGTATCGCTGGGTGGGCGCGGACTCTAGGCCCTCGAGCCTGCCGAGGCGAGAGGGGCGAGCGCGCGGCCGAGCTGCGCCGCCTCGGTCATCGGCGCCGAACATGTCTGTCCCCGGCAGAGATAGGCCGTCGCCATGCCGCCGACGCGCGTCTTGCCGGCGGCCGGGTGGCCTGCCGGCAACGCCGAGGCGTCGGCGAGGACCTGCAGCGACGCGGCCGGGACCGGCGCGCGCCAGGCCGCCTCGAGCAGCGCGCGCGTTCCGGCCTCCTCGCGGTCTCCGACGACGACGATCGCGACTGGCTCGAGGAGGTCGTCGAGGCCGTTGAGATAGGCGCCGAGGCCGAAGGCGCCGCGCTCGATCTCGCCCGCGAAGGCCGCCGCGAGCGCCTCGGCGCGGGCCGCGTAGCGCTCGTCGCCGGTGAGGGAGGCAAGGCGCGTCAGCACCGAGATCATCGCGCCGTTCGCCGAGGGCGTCGGATTGTCCTGGGCGGACCTCATGCGCGCGATGAGGGCCTCGCCGTCGTCGGCCGTGAGGTAGTAGCCGCCCTGGGGCGCCTCCCAGAAATGCCGGTCGAGGACGCCCGTCCAGGCCTCCGCGCGCCCGAGATAGGAGGCCTCGCCGGTCGCCTCGTGCAGCGTCAGCGCGGCGCGGGCCATGTGCGCATAGCCGTCCGCGATCGCCGCGTGGCGCGCCCGGCCGGCGCGGAAGGAATGAAAGAGCCGGTCGCCCGCGCTCATGCGCTCCGCGACGAAGGCGAAGGCGCCTTTCGCGGCCGCGAGCCAGTCCGCCCGCCCGAAGGCGAGCGCCGCGCGGGCGAGCGCCGCGATCATGAGGCCGTTCCAGTCGGAGAGGACCTTGTCGTCGAAGCCCGGCCGCATGCGGGGCTCGCGCGCCGCGAAGAGCTTTTCGCGCGCCTGGCCGAGCCGCGCCTCGTCCTCCGCGCTCAAGGGCTCCATGGCACCGAGACGATTGAGGATGGTGCGCCCCTCGAAATTGCCGGCGGGCGTCACGTCGTAGACGGCCTTGAAGAGCGGGGAGAGCGAGGGGCCCAGCACGCGGTCGACCTCTTCCTCCGTCCACAGATAGAAGGCGCCCTCCTCGCCTTCCGAATCGGCGTCGAGGCTCGCGGCGAAGCCGCCGCCCTCCACGGTCATCTCGCGCAGGACCCAGGCGACGGTCTCCTCGACGCGGGTCCGGTAGAGCGCCTTGCCGGTGCCGAGGAAGGCGAGCGTCAGCGCCTCGACGAGCCCGGCATTGTCGTAGAGCATCTTCTCGAAATGCGGCACGAGCCAGAAGCGGTCGACGCTGTAGCGCGAGAAGCCGCCGCCGAGATGGTCGTAGATGCCGCCCTGGCAGATATTGTCGAGCGTGACGAGGAAGGCGTCGCGGTAGGGCGCGCGCCCCGTGCGCAGGAAGGCGCGCCAGAGCGCCTCCAGCGCGGGGGTGGACGGGAATTTGGGCGCCGTGCCGAGGCCGCCGTGAAAGGGATCGATCCCGCGCGCTATGTCGTTCGCGGCGGCATCGAGGCCCGCGCGGCCGACGGTGCCGGCCGCCTCGCGCGCGTTGAGCTTTGCGAGCGCGCCCTTGAGGGCCGCGGTCGTTGTCGCGACCTTCTCGCCCTCCTCGCGCCAGATGCGGGCGATCTCGGCGAGGACCTGGGTAAAGCTCGGCCGGCCCCAGCGGCTCTCCTTCGGGAAATAGGTGCCGCCCCAGAAGGGCTCGCCCTCGGGCGTCAGGAACATGGTGAGCGGCCAGCCGCCCTGCTCGCCGAGGAGGTGGAGCGCGGCCATGTAGAGCGCGTCGACGTCCGGGCGCTCCTCGCGGTCGACCTTCACGTTCACGAAATGCGCGTTCATGAGGCGCGCCGTGGCCTCGTCCTCGAAGCTCTCATGCGCCATGACGTGGCACCAGTGGCACGCCGCATAGCCGACCGAGAGGAGCACGGGCCTGCCCGCCGCCCGGGCCTCGGCGAAGGCCTCGGGCGAGAAGGCGCGCCAGTGGACCGGATTGTCCTTGTGCTGAAGAAGATAGGGGCTGGTCTCGGCCCCGAGGCGGTTCTCGCTCATGCTCTCCGTTCCCGGGCCGGCCTTGCCGGCGGCCCTCCCTGGCGCGCGGCGGCGCGTGCGGGCTATGGTTCCGTGACATGGTCCGCGCCGCGGGCCGCGCAACCCCTTAAGGCGGGGACATCGCCCATGAAGGTCAGCATCGAAATCGACTGCACGCCGCAGGAGGCCCGGCGCTTCTTCGGCCTGCCGGACGTCGAGCCCATGCAGGAGCAGATGATGCAGGCCATGCAGGAGAAGATGGGCGCGGCCATGAACATGATGGACCCGGAATCGCTCGCGCGCACCTGGTTCCCGATGGGCGCGCAGGGCCTCGAGCAGTTCCAGAAGATTCTCATGGGCGCCGCGCGCTCGGCCATGCAGCAGCCCTCGCGGTCGCCCTCGCGGCCGAGCCGGCCCGGCAAGTCGGGCGAGGCCGAGCTTCCCGAAGACGCGCCCAGCTCGTGAGCGCCTTCGCCGCGCCGACCATCTTCGCGCTGTCCTCGGGCGCGGGCCGCGCCGGCGTCGCCGTCGTCCGCATTTCGGGCCCGGCCGCGCTGAAGACCGTCAAGGCCTTGACCGGAAAGGAATTTTCGCCACGGCGGGCGGCGCTCTGCCGGCTCGTCGATCCGCGCGACGGCACGCTCCTCGATGTCGGGCTCGTGCTCTACTTCCCCGCGCCCGTGAGCTTCACCGGCGACGAGGTGGTGGAGCTTCACCTTCACGGCAGCCCGGCGGTGGTCGCCGCCGTCGCGGGCGCGCTGGCGGGGCAGGGGCTCGCGCCCGCCGAGGCCGGCGCCTTCACCCGCCGCGCCTTCGAGAACGGCAAGCTCGACCTCACCGAGGTGGAGGGGCTCGCCGACCTCCTCGCCGCCGAGACCGAGGCCCAGCGCCGCCAGGCCGTGCGGCAGATGACGGGCGAGCTCTCCGGCCTCTACGAGGGCTGGCGGTCCGATCTCGTCGCCGCGCTCGCCCATCTCGAGGCGAGCATCGACTTCGCCGACGAGGAGCTGCCTTCCGACATCCTGTCGCCGGTCTGGGAAAAGGCGCGCGCCCTCGGGCGGGAGATCGGCGCCCATCTCGACGACAAGGGGCGCGGCGAGCGGCTGCGGGCGGGCCTCTCGCTCGTTCTCCTCGGGCCGCCCAATGCGGGCAAGTCGAGCCTCCTGAACCGTCTCGCGCGGCGCGACGCGGCCATCGTCTCGCACGAGGCCGGCACCACGCGCGACATCGTGGAGGTGCAGCTCGACCTCGGCGGCGTCCCCGCGAGCCTCGCCGACACGGCCGGCCTCAGGGCCGCCGGCGGGGAGATCGAGGCCGAGGGCGTGCGCCGCGCCCGCGCCCGGGGCGCGGAGGCCGATCTGCGCCTCGTCGTCCTCGCCCCCGACGCGAAGGACCTTTCCCCGCTCGCGGAGCTGAAGGAGGGCGACCTCGTCCTCCTCAACAAGGCCGATCTTCTCGACACGGCGACGCTCGCCGAATTCGCGACCGAGGTCGCCGCCGCCGCGCCCGGCGCCAGGGCGCTCTTCGTCTCCGCCCTCACCGGCGCCGGCATCGACGCTCTGGAGGCGGCCCTGGCCGCTCGGGCGGGCGAGCTCGCCGGCCTCACCGAGGCCCCGGCCCTGACCCGCGCCCGCCACCGCCACGCGCTCGCCGAGGCCCGCGCCCATCTCGACGCCGCCCTCGTCCAGGCGGCCGGCCCCGCCGAGCTCGCCGCCGAAGAGCTCCGCCTCGCCGCCCGCGCCCTCGCCCGCCTCGTGGGCCGCATCGACGTCGAAGAGCTGCTCGACGTGATTTTCGCGGATTTCTGTATCGGGAAGTGACTCCCGTTCCACGTGAAACGCCCCTTCCCGGCGGGGGCTGGCCGCGCTACATACGGCGGCCATGACGCGGGCGGACGAAAATTTCGATGTGATCGTGATCGGGGGCGGGCATGCCGGGGCCGAGGCCGCGGCGGCGGCGGCTCGGCTCGGCGCGCGCACGGCCCTTCTCACCCACAAGCTCGAGACGATCGGCGAGATGTCGTGCAACCCCGCCATCGGGGGGCTCGGCAAGGGCCATCTCGTGCGCGAGATCGACGCGCTCGACGGCGTCATGGGCCGCGTCGCGGATGCGGCCGGCATCCAGTTCCGCCTCCTCAATCGGCGCAAGGGCCCGGCGGTGCGCGGTCCCCGCGCCCAGGCCGACCGCAGGCTCTATCGCGAGGCGATGCGCCGGACGCTGGAGGCGCAGGCGAACCTCACCCTCGTCGCGGCGGCGGCCGAGGATCTCGTCATCGCCGACGGGCGCGTGACCGGCGTCGCGACGGCGGACGGGCGAGTCTTCGGCGCCGGCGCGGTCGTCCTCACCACCGGCACCTTCTTGCGCGGCGAGATCCATATCGGCGAGGAGCGCATTCCGGCGGGCCGGGTGGGGGAGGCGCCCTCGGTCGGCCTCTCGAGGACCCTTTACGGGCTGGGGCTGGCGATGGGCCGGCTCAAGACCGGCACGCCGCCGCGCCTCGACGGCAAGACGATCGACTTTTCCGGGCTCGACGTGCAGCCGGGCGACGACCCGCCCGTGCCCTTCTCGTTCCTCACCGAAGCGATCGCGACGCCGCAGGTGCCCTGCCACATCACCCACACGAATGCGCGCACCCACGCCATCATCGCGGAGAACCTCCATCTCGCGCCCCTCTATGCCGGCCGCATCAAGGGGGTGGGGCCGCGCTACTGTCCCTCGATCGAGGACAAGGTGGTGCGCTTCGCGGACCGCTCGGGGCACCAGATCTTCCTCGAGCCCGAGGGCCTCGACGACGACACGATCTACCCGAACGGCATCTCGACCTCGCTTCCCGAGCCCCTGCAGAAGGCCTTCGTCGCGACCATCCCGGGCCTCGAGAACGTCCGCTTCAAGCGGCCGGGCTATGCCATCGAGTACGACTATGTCGACCCGCGCGAGCTGGAGCCGACCCTCGCCGTGAAGCGGGTGAAGGGGCTCTACCTCGCCGGCCAGATCAACGGCACGACGGGCTATGAGGAAGCCGCCGCGCAGGGCCTCATGGCGGGCGCCAATGCGGCGCTCGCCGCGGGCGGCTGCGCGCCCTTCGTGCTCGACCGGGCGGACGGCTATATCGGCGTGCTCGTCGACGACCTCGTGAGCCGGGGCGTGAGCGAGCCCTATCGCATGTTCACCTCGCGCGCCGAATACCGCCTGAGCCTTCGCGCCGACAACGCCGACGAGCGGCTGACCCCGAAGGCCGTGGCGCTGGGGCTCGCCGGCGCCGAGCGGGCGGGGGCGTTCGCGGAGAAGGCGGCGGCGCTCGGCGAGGGGCGCCGGCTCGTCCGGACGCTCGCCATGACGCCGACCGAGGCGCGCGCCCGCGGCTTCGCGGTCAACCAGGACGGCATCCGCCGCACGGCCGAGGCCTGGCTCGCCTATCCGGGGATCGGGCTCGCCGAGCTCGCGCGGGTCTGGCCGGAGCTCTCGGGCATCCGGGCGGACATCGCCGAGCGGCTGGAGATCGACGCCCAATATGCCGGCTACCTTCCCCGCCAGGAGGCCGACATCCTCGCCTTCCGCAAGGAGGCGGCGGTCCTCATTCCGGAGGGCTTCGACTTCGCGTCCGTGCCCGGCCTCTCGCGCGAGGCGCGCGACAAGCTGAAGAAGGCGGGCCCGCGCACGCTCGGCCAGGCCGGCGAGGTCGACGGGGTGACGCCGGCCGCGCTCGCGCTCCTCCTCGCCCATCTGCGCAAGGGAACCTCGGGCGGCCATGCCCGCACCGCCTGAGGCGCCGCTCACCCCGGAAGAGTTTGCCGGGATCGCCGGCGTTTCACGTGGAACGCTCGAGCGGCTCGAGGCCTATGCGGCCCTCCTCGCGCGCTGGCAGGAGCGCGTCAATCTCGTCGGCGGAGCCACGCTTCCCGATCTCTGGCGGCGCCACATGCTCGACTCGGCGCAGCTCCGCCCGCTCGCGGGTCCGGGGGTGAAGACCCATGTGGATCTCGGCTCGGGCGCGGGCTTTCCCGGCCTCGTCCTCGCCATCCTCCTCGCCCATGAGGACAAGCGGAAGGTCGCGACCCACCTCGTGGAGAGCGACCGGCGCAAATGCGCCTTCCTGCGCGAGGCCTCGCGGGCGGCGCAGACGCCCGTGCGTATCCACACCTCCCGCATCGAGGCGCTGGAGAGCCTCGGCGCGGACCTCGTCACGGCCCGGGCGCTGGCGCCGCTCGACAGGCTTCTCGACCTCGCCGTGCCCCATCTCGCGCCCAATGGAACCTTGGCGTTTCTTAAGGGCAGGGGGCTCGCGGACGAATTGACGCTCGCCGGCGAATCCTGGACATTCCGCCATCGCACGGTCCCGAGCCTCAGCGCGCCGGACAGCTCCGTGCTCATCATCGAGGATCCGCAGCGTGTCCGATCCCCGGGCGTCCGCCGGCCCCAGAATGCCCGCGAATGAGGGCATGCCGGCCCAGCGGGAAAAAGCCTGCCGCGTCATCGTCATCGCCAATCAGAAGGGCGGGGTCGGCAAGACCACGACGGCCATCAATCTCGGCACGGCGCTCGCGGCCGTGGGCGAGGAGGTGCTGCTCGTCGATCTCGACCCGCAGGGCAATGCCTCGACCGGCCTCGGCATTCCGGTGGCCGAGCGCGGCGTCTCGACCTACGACGTGCTGACCGAGGCCGTCCCGCTCGCCCGCGCCATCGTGCCGACCGCCATCCCGAAGCTCTCGGTGGTGCCCTCGACGGTCGATCTTTCGGGCGCCGAGCTCGAGATCGCGGCGCTGCCCCGGCGTTCCTACCGCCTGCGCGACGCGCTCGACGGCTTCCTCGCCGAGGACCGCCGCCGGGAGAAGGCCGAGCGGCGCGGGCTCACCTATGTGCTGATCGACTGCCCGCCCTCGCTCAACCTTCTCACCATCAACGCCATGGCGGCCGGGGATGCGGTGCTCGTGCCGCTGCAATGCGAGTTCTTCGCCCTCGAGGGCCTCAGCCAGCTTCTGCGCACCGTCGAGCTGGTGCGCGGCACGCTGAACCCCGCGCTCGAGATCCAGGGCGTCGTCCTCACCATGTTCGACAAGCGCAACAAGCTTTCGGACCTCGTCGCGGCCGATGTGCGCGCCTTTCTCGGCGAGAAGGTGTACCGAACGGTCATTCCGCGGAACGTCCGCGTCTCGGAAGCGCCGTCCTACGGCAAGCCGGCGCTGCTCTACGACCACCGCTGCGCGGGCAGCGAGGCCTATATCCGCCTCGCCTCCGAGATGATCCAGCGCGAGCGGGCCGTGCGCGCCGCATGAGAGAGATGGAGCATCGCCCATGACCGCAGCAGGCCCCTCCCGCCTCGGCCGCGGGCTCTCCGCGCTTCTCGGCGAGACGCAGATCGAGCGCGAGAGCGAGGCGCCCGCGCGCCCGGCCCGCACCCTCGCCATCGCCGAGATCGAGCCCAATCCGCATCAGCCGCGCCGCCGGTTCGGGGAGAGCGAGCTCGAGGAGCTCGCCGCCTCCATCCGCCTGCACGGCGTGCTCCAGCCCATCGTCGTGCGGCCCCATCCCAAGCGGGCGGGGCGCTTCGAGATCGTCGCCGGCGAGCGGCGCTGGCGCGCGGCGGGCAAGGCGGGGCTCCACGAGCTGCCCGTCATCGTCAAGGAGCTCACCGATTCCGAGACGCTCGAGATCGCGCTCGTCGAAAATATTCAGCGTGCGGATTTAAATCCGCTCGACGAGGCGCGCGCCTTCAAGTCGCTCGTGGAAGAGTTCGGCCACAAGCAGGAGGCGATCGGCGAGCATGTCGGCAAGAGCCGCGCCCATGTCGCGAACACCATGCGCCTCCTCAATCTGCCTACGGAGGTTCAGGAGATGATCGCGGAGGGGCGCCTCACCGCCGGCCAGGCGCGCCCCCTCATCGGAAATCCGCGCGCCGTCGCGCTCGCCGAGGAGGCGCTCGCGAAGGGCTGGTCCGCCCGCGCGGTGGAGGAGGCCGTCCGCGCCGGGAAGAAGAAGCCCGCCCCGAAGAGCCCCGCGGCGAAGGCCGCCGAGAAGGACGCCGACACGCGCGCGCTCGAGCGTAACGTCGCCGAGGCGCTCGGGCTCGAGGTCGAGATCGACCACAAGGGCGAGACCGGCCGCGTGCTCGTGCGCTATTCCTCGCTCGAGCAGCTCGACGAGATCTGCCGGCGCCTCTCGCGGAGATAGCGCCCGCCCCGAGCCTTGCGGGGCCTCAGCGGCCGGGCGGGACGTAGAGCTCCGCCTTGGCGCGGCGCGCGGTGACGGTCGTCTCGATCTCGTAGTCCTTCAGCGCCGTGCGCGGCACGACCGCCGGAGGGAAGGGCTCGTCCTCGTGCGGCCAGGTGAGGAGCCACACGCGCGCCCGCGGGTGGGCGGCGAGCGCCTCGGGATAGTTCTCGCCGACGAAATTGGCGTCGGACCAGTAGTAATAGAACGGCGTGTCGGTCCAGGATCGCTTGTGCACGAAGATGAGATCGTCCGGCCTCGACAGGGCCGCGACGCGCGCCGCGAGGCTTTTGTAGTCGATGGGCGAGGTCGGCACGCGCGACTGGAAGACGAGCCCGCCGGCGAAGATCGCGAGCACGGCGAAGGAGAGCAGCGCGGCGGTGGCGCGCCCGAAGCGCCGGCAGAGCGCGACGATTCCCGCCGCGCACAGTAGCACGAGATAGGGCACGAAGAGCAGGAAGGCGCGCGGCGCGAGCACGGTGACGACGAACGACATGAGGTAGAGGAGGACCGGCGCCGCGATCCCGATCAGGGCGAGAAGCAGGGCCTTCGGCTCGCAGCCGTCGAGCCAGGACATGGCGCGCGGCAGCGCGCGGCGCATGAGCGCCTGCGAGGCGAGGGCGAGCGAAGGCATCGCGAGCGCCAGGATCGGCAGCAGGCTGACGGCCGCCATGGGCAGGTTGCGGTTGCGCGCGAGCCCGGCGAGCGCGAGCATCGCCGCCGAGCCGGCGACGGCCGCCAGCACGGGTATCCAGCGCGGCAAAGCGGGGCCGGCCTCCGGGCGGCTCCCCGACGGCGCGCCCGCGCGCCAGCCGGCGGCGACGAGCGCCAGCGTGACGGCGACGAGCACGACGGTGAGGAGCGGCGCGAGCGCGACCTGCGGCAGCGAGAAGAGGTTCTTCGCGTAGAGAAAGCCGAAGTTGAAATATTCGAGGATGAAGTTCGCCGTGGGCTCCTCGGCCGCCGTGCTATGGCGCGCGCGATAGACGCCGTGGCTCAGGGCGGGGCCCGCGAGCATGAGGGCTATCGACTGCACCTGCAGAAGGCGCACCGGCGCGACGCTCGACGGGCGCAGGAGCATGCGCCGGGAAAGGCCCTCGCGCACCGGCGTCGTAAGCGCAAGCCAGCCCGCATGGATGCCGAGAAGCGGCCAGAAGAGCTCGACCGTCTGTACGCCGACGATCGCGGTGAGGACATAGGCTCGCTCGAGCCAGGGGCGCGGCGCGCGCGCCTCGGCGAGGAGAAGCAGGAGCCAGGTCGAAAGGAGCCCGAGGCAGGCGCCGGGCATGTACATGCGCGCGAGCTGGCTCCATTGGACGTGGAAGCCGTGGACCGCGAGCAGCGCCGCCGCGACGAGCGCGACGCTCGTTCCGAAGGCCCGGCGGCCGATCAGGAAGATGAGAGGGATCGACAGGAGCCCGAAAACGAGGCTCGGCAGGCGCAGCGCGGCTTCCGAGGTCCCGGCGAGCTTCGTCCATCCGAGCATCGCCACGAAATAGCCGACCGGATGCGGCTCGACGTGAAAATGGAATCGGAGCGTGTCGGCCAGGGTGTGGCGCGGCGGCGGCTCGGAGAGGCCGTCGACCAGTCCGAGGCCGGGATTGAGCATCTCCGTGTGGGTGATGCTGCCCTCGCCGAAGCCGACGAGGCGGAGCGCGAGGCCGAGCGCGCAGCAAAGGGCGAGCCCCAGGCGCCAGTCGAGCGCGCGGCCGAGGCGCGTTCCCGTCGAGACCAGATCCGTCATAGGTCGGAGCCCACCCCACCCAAATGCGAATGCTTTTCACAATCATTTCGAGCAAGAAGCGGGCCGGAGTCAAAGTCCGATTCCGGAACGCCGCCTCGAATGGCGGGTCTGCGACCGGAGGCCGCAGCGAGGGCGGGAGGCCATCGCCGGATGCGCGGCGAGCCCGGCCGCGCCGCCGGGCCGCCGGCGCGATTCCCGGCCCGCAATCGCTATGGACGCGGCGAATCCCGGGTGGTAGGCCGGGGACATGAGCGCTGCTCGGAGAGCGATGTGAGCGGAGCCGTCGACGAGGCGCATCTGACCCGGCGCCCGGCGCGGACGCGCACCGCGCGTCTCCTCATCGAGCTGGCCGGGGCCCTGCGCGGGGCGTCCGTCTCGCTTTCGCGCGAGGCGGAGGCGCTCGCGGCGCGCGAGGGCCTGAGCGCGGCGCGCGCCGAGGTGCTCGCGGCCTCGGCGGGGGCAGAGCGGCCGCAAACGGTCTCCGATCTCGCCCGCGCGCTCGGCCTCGCGCGCCAGAGCGTCCAGCGCACCGCCGATCTGCTCCTCGCGGAGGGATTCTGCGCCGCCGCGCCCAATCCGGGACACAGGCGCGCGCCCTTCATCGTTCCGACGGCGGCGGGCCACGCGGCGCTCGAGCGCCTGGAGAACGCACGCATCGCCTGGGCCAATCAGGCGAGCCTCGCCCTCGCGCCGGACGCACTTCGACAGGCTGCTGTCATTCTGGAGGAGATCGCCGGAAGGCGATCCTGACGGCCCGGCGCGTCAGGCCTCGCCGCGGAAATAGTCCTTGGCGCGGCCCTCGAAGGTCGTCGCGTTGGGCATGTTCTTCGCCTCGAGCGACTTCTCGAACTCGGCGAGCAGCTCGCGCTGCTTGCGCGAGAGCTTCACCGGCGTCTCGACGCTCACCTGGATGTAGAGATCGCCGATTTGGGTCGAGCGCAGGACCGGCATGCCCTTGCCCTTGAGGCGGAACTGGCGGCCGGTCTGCGTGCCCTCGGGCAGCGTCACCTTGGCCCGGCCCCCGGTGATCGTCGGCACCTCGATCTGGCCGCCGAGCACCGCCGTCGTGAAGGCGACGGGCACGGAGCAGAAGAGGTCCGCTCCCTCGCGGTGAAAGAGCGTGTGCGGACGGATCGCGAGGAAGATGTAGAGATCGCCGCGCGGGCCGCCGCGCAGGCCCGCCTCCCCCTCGCCCGCGAGGCGGATGCGCGTCCCGTCCTCGACGCCGGGCGGGATCGTCACCTGGAGCGTGCGCTCCTTCTCCACGCGTCCGATGCCGCCGCATTCCGAGCAGGGCGTCTTGACGAGGCGGCCCGTGCCGCCGCAGGAGGGGCAGGTGCGCTCGATGGTGAAGAAGCCCTGCGTCGCGCGCACCTTTCCCGCGCCCCCGCAGGTCGCGCAGGTCGTGGGCTTGGTGCCCGGCTCGGCGCCCGTCGCCTCGCATTTCTCGCAAGGGACGGGCGTGCGTACACGGATCTCCGCCGCCTTGCCGGCGAAGGCCTCCTCGAGGCTGATCTCCATGTTGTAGCGCAGGTCGCCGCCGCGCGAGCGTCCGCCCGGGCCGCGGCGCTGGCCCATGAACTCGCCGAAGAGATCGTCGAAGACATCGGCGAAGGAGGCGCCGAAATCGGGGCCGAAGCCCGCGCCGGGCCCGCGCGGGCCGCCGCCCTCGAAGGCCGCGTGGCCGAACTGGTCGTAGGCGGCGCGCTTCTGGGGATCCTTGAGGACCTCGTAGGCCTCGTTGATCTCCTTGAACTTGACCTCGGCCGACTTGTCGTCCGGATTGCGGTCGGGGTGGTACTTCATGGCGAGCTTGCGGAACGCGGCCTTGAGCTCCGCCTCGCCCGCGCCCTTCGCGACGCCGAGGGTCTCGTAATAGTCGCGCTTCGCCATACGCCGCTGCCCCGATCACGCCACCCGATGAGGACCCGCGCCGTTACGCCTGCCCCTTCTTGCGCTTCTCCTCGTCGACCTCCTCGAAGTCGGCGTCGACGACGTTCTCGTCCGCGCCCGTCTCCTTGTGCTGGTCGCCGACCTCGTGCTCGGTGTCCTCCGAGCCCGCCTTGTAGATCGCCTCGCCGAGCTTCATCGCGGCCTGGGCGAGCTTCTGCGTGCCCTCGCGGATGGCCTCGGCGTCCGCGCCCTCGAGCGTCGTCTTCAGGGAGGCGAGGGCGTCCTCGATCGCCGATTTCTCGGCCGCGCCGACCTTGGCTCCGTGCTCGGCGAGCTGCTTCTCGGTCGAGTGGACGAGCGCCTCGGCATGGTTTTTCGCCTCGACGAGCTCGCGGCGCTCCTTGTCCTCGGCCGCGTGCTCCTCGGCGTCGCGCACCATGCGCTGGATCTCGTCGTCCTTGAGGCCGCCCGAGGCCTGGATGCGGATCGCCTGCTCCTTGCCGGTCTTCTTGTCCTTGGCCTGGACGTTGACGATGCCGTTGGCGTCGATGTCGAAGGTGACCTCGATCTGCGGCATGCCGCGCGGCGCGGGAGGGATGCCCACGAGGTCGAACTGGCCGAGCAGCTTGTTGTCGGCCGCCATCTCGCGCTCGCCCTGGAAGACGCGGATCGTGACCGCCTGCTGATTGTCGTCGGCCGTCGAGAAGGTCTGGCCCTTCTTCGTCGGGATCGTCGTGTTGCGGTCGATGAGGCGGGTGAAGACGCCGCCGAGCGTCTCGATGCCGAGCGAGAGCGGCGTCACGTCGAGAAGCAGCACGTCCTTCACGTCGCCCTGCAGCACGCCCGCCTGGATGGCGGCGCCCACGGCGACGACCTCGTCCGGATTGACGCCCTTGTGCGGTTCGCGCCCGAAGAACTGCTTCACCACTTCCTGGATCTTCGGCATGCGCGTCATGCCGCCGACGAGCACCACCTCGTCGATCTGCGCGGCCGTGAGGCCCGCATCCTTCAGCGCCGCCTTGCACGGTTCGATCGTGCGCTGCACGAGCGCCTCGACGAGCGCCTCGAGCTTGGCGCGCGTGAGCTTCATGGTGAGGTGCTTGGGGCCCGACTGGTCGGCGGTGATGAAGGGCAGGTTGATCTCGGTCTGCGTCGCGGAGGAGAGCTCGATCTTCGCCTTCTCGGCCGCCTCCTTCAGGCGCTGCAGCGCCAGGCGGTCCTTCCTGAGATCGATGCCGTGCTCCTTTTTGAACTCGTCGGCGAGGTAGTCGATGATCTTGAGGTCGAAATCCTCGCCCCCGAGGAAGGTGTCGCCGTTCGTCGCCTTCACCTCGAAGACGCCGTCGCCGATCTCGAGGACGGAGATGTCGAAGGTGCCGCCGCCGAGGTCGTAGACCGCGATCGTGCCGGTCGCCTTCTTGTCGAGCCCGTAGGCGAGGGCGGCCGCCGTCGGCTCGTTGATGATGCGCAGCACCTCGAGCCCGGCGATCTTGCCCGCGTCCTTGGTGGCCTGGCGCTGGGCGTCGTTGAAATAGGCGGGCACGGTGATGACGGCCTGCGACACGGTCTGCCCGAGATAGGATTCGGCCGTCTCCTTCATCTTCTGGAGAATGAAGGCGGAGATCTGGGACGGCGCGAGCTTCTCGCTGCGGCCCTCGACCCACGCGTCGCCATTGTCGGCCTTCACGATCTTGTAGGGCACCATGCCCATGTCCTTCTTCGTGACGGGATCGTTGAAGGCCCGCCCGATGAGGCGCTTGATCGCAAAGTAGGTGTGCTCGGGATTGGTGACGGCCTGCCGCTTGGCGGGCTGGCCGACGAGGCGCTCGCCGTCCTGCGTGAAGGCGACGATGGAGGGCGTCGTGCGCGCGCCCTCGGCGTTCTCGATCACCTTCGGCGTCTTGCCTTCCATCACGGCGACGCAGGAATTGGTGGTACCGAGGTCGATGCCGATGACTTTGGACATGGGGTCGTCTCCTTGAGCGGCGGGTGGCGTGCGCTCTTCTGAAGAAGCCGCGCGAGCCATCCCCTGGGAGGGGCTCCATGGGGGCCATGAGCGGGCCGCGCCCTGCGGGCGCGCCGCATCCGGCCTTGCGGAGCGAGGAATTTGGCCTGACGGGGATATAAGGGGGCGCCTTGCCCGCCGCAAGCGGGAGAAGGGCGCGGCGCACGGCTGGCGTGCGGCGGCGGCGCCTTGCGAAGCCCGGGCGCTTTGTGCTTGCTCGGCCCCATGAGCGCGACCCCAGAGGAGCCGGGACAGGGCGCGACGCCGAGCCTTGCCGGGCAAGCCGTCGCCGGCACGCTCGCGCCTTCCGCCCCCGCCTTTCTCGCCACCCCGGCTATGAAGGGCATCGCGCTCAAGGTCCTCGCGACGCTGCTCTTCGCGATCATGAACACGATGGTGAAGGCGATCCCTGAGATCCCGCCGGGGGAGGTCGCCTTCGCGCGGGCGCTGTTCGCGCTGCCGCCCATCCTGCTCTTCGCGGCGCTGACCCCCGGAGGCGTCGCGCGCTGCTGGCGGACGAAGCGGCCGCTTCTCCATGTGCGCCGCTCGCTCACCGGCACGGTCGGGATGTTCTTCTACTTCACCTCGCTCACGGCGCTGCCGCTCGTCGACGCGACGGCGATCGGCTTCGCGATGCCGATCTTCGTCGTGATCCTCGCCGCGCTCTTCCTGAAGGAGCATGTCGGGCTCTATCGCTGGAGCGCCGTCCTCGCAGGCTTTCTGGGCGTCGTCTTCATCCTCGCGCCGCATTTCGGCGACCACGGGCCCGTGCTCGGGCTTTCCGTCGGCGCGGCGGCGGGGCTCGCGGGCGCGCTCGCGGCGGGCTTCGTCGTCGTCTTCATCCGCGACATGAGCCGGACCGAAAGCTCGGAGTCGATCGTCTTCTACTTCATGCTCACGGGCACCTTCGCCTCGAGCCTCACCTTCTTCTTCGACGCGCGCGTGCCGAACCTCGCCGAGTCCGCGCTGCTCGTCGCCATCGGCATCGCGGGCGGGCTCGCGCAGCTCTCCATGACCTTCAGCTACCGCTTCGCCGAGCCCTCGCTGCTCGCGCCCTTCGACTATACGGGGCTCGTCTGGGCGACGCTTTTGGGCTTCGCGCTCTTCGGCGAGGTGCCGGTGCCGATGGTCGTCGGCGGCGTCCTCATCGTCGTCGGAGCCGGGCTCTTCATCGCCTGGCGCGAGCGCGTGCGCGCGACCGCCAAGCCCGCGATCCCCTCGGCCTGAGGCCGGCGTCGCAAATCCGTCACGGGTTGAGGCCAATCTCGCGCCCATCGAGGGACGAGGAGGACGGCCGATGACGACCTATCATGCGCGGGTGCTCGACGCCGAGACGGGCGGGGAGGGGCGCTACACCTTCGAGGGCCCCGCGGACCTCTTCAAGGAGACGCCGGCGCGCATCGTCAGGGCCTTCATGGACCATGTGTTCACGGACATTCTGCCGACGGAGAAGAACGACTGGGAGCTCAACGCGGCGCTGAAGAACCCCGAGCGCGAGGTCGTCACCGCCATGGGCGCCTTCCATTTCGCGAACCGCGCGCCCTCGCCCTTCCTCATCATGATCTCGTCGAAGGGCTGAGGCTCACCCCCGCAAGGTGAGCGCGGCGCCCGCGACGAGAAGGGCGAGGCCGGCCGCGCGCGCGAGCGTCATGGGATGGGCCGCGCCGTGCAGCGCGCCGAAATGGTCGAGCGCGGCCGCGACGGCGAGCTGCGCCACGATGATCGCCGCGATCATGCCCGCAGCGCCGAGCTTCTGCACCGAGACGAGGGAGTTGAAGACGAAATAGGCGCCGAGGAAGCCGCCCGTCCATATCCAGAGCGGCGTGCCGGCGAGGCCGGCCGCCTTGGGGAGGGGAGCGCGGACGATCAGCGCGACGGCGAGGAGGGCGAGGGTGCCGACCGCGAACGAGACGAGCGCCGAGCCGACGCCGCTGCCGAGCGCCTGCGCGAGGCGGGCATTGACCACCGCCTGAAGCGGAATGAGCGCCCCGGCCATGAGCGACATGGCGATGAAGGGCACAAGCTCCCTCATGGCGCGCGCGGCTTCAGGAAGATCGTCGAGAGGCCGCGCGCGAGCAGGGCGCCCTGCGCGTCGAAGAGCTCGGCCTCGGTGAAGGCGACGTTGCGCCCGAGCTTCACCACCCGCGCCTCGCACGTCAGCTCGCCCGCCGTCGCGCCCTTGAGGAAGGTGACGTGGAGGTCGGTCGTCGTGATGGCGAATTTGCCCTCGGTCAGCATGCCGACGAGGGGACCCATGGTGTCGTCGAGCATGGCCGAGACGATGCCGCCCTGCACGAGCCCGAAGGGATTGTAGAATTCCTCCCGCGCCGTGAAGGCGACCTTGAGGCGCTTCTCCTCGCGCGAAAAAGCCAGCCCGCGCCAGCCGAGCAGCACGGCCGAGGGCGGCGGGCTCGCGAAGAAGCGCGAGAGGCCGATCTCGTCGGCGGATTCGGCGGCAGTCTTGGTCGTCGCGCTCATGCGCATCAGCCCTCCATCCAGCGCGCATCGCCTCGCCTATCGGCGGCAGCGCGGCAGGGCTAAGGTGTGCGCGCGAGACAGGATACTCAAATCCGCCGTGTCATGCGCCTGGCGCATGGCACCTTCCGCAACGGAGGCACCGGCCATGGCCGACCGAACCGGGAATGCGAACCGTCCCCCGCGCGAGCATCTGCTGACCGCAGCCGAGCTCGCCGCGCTGCCCGAGACGCGCCTCGAGCATCAGCACAACCCGCAGGCCGTGCGCTATTTCCGCTCGCTCGGCGACCGCTTCGGCTTCGCGCGGACGGGCGTCCATCTCGTGCGCATCGCGCCGGGCTCGGCCTCCTCCGAGCTGCACAATCACGAGATGGAGGAGGAGTGGGTCTACGTCCTCTCGGGGCGGGGCCTCGCCTGCATCGGGGAGGAGCGCTTCGAGGTCGCGCCCGGCGACTTCCTCGCCTATCCGCCCTTCGGCCCGGCGCACAACATCGAAAATCCGTTTGCGGAGGATATCGTCCTCCTCGTCGGCGGCTCGCGCGAGGACAGCGACATCTGCAACTATCCGCGCGTCGGGCGGCGGCAGTGGAAGACGGGCGAGGTGCGCGAATGGGTCGAGGCCGACACGGTGCGCATCGTGCGGCGCAAGGCGGAAAAGGGGCCGCCCCCGCCCAAGGGCCCATGAGCGCCGCGAGGAGACCCTTCGCGCCGCCCGAGGGCTTTCGCCTGCTGCCCGGCCGCCTCGCGCGCGAGGAGCAGGACGCGCTGCTCGCGGAGATTCTGGACGCGGCGCGGGCCGCGCCCTTCTATCGGGCGCGCATGCCGCGCACCGGCGCGCAGCTTTCCGTCGCCATGACGAATTGCGGCGCCCTCGGATGGTTCTGCGACGTCACCGGCTATCGCTACGAGCCACGCCATCCGGAGACGGGCGCGCCCTGGCCGCCGATCCCCGCCCGCCTCCTCGCGCTCTGGGACGAGGTCACGGGCCATCCCGCGCCGCCCGAATGCTGCCTCGTCAATCTCTATCGGGGCGCCGCGCGCATGGGCCTTCACCGCGACGGCGACGAGGAGGCGCGCGAGGCGCCCGTCCTCTCCGTCTCGCTCGGCGACACGGCGCTCTTTCGCATCGGCGGCCCGACGCGGGGAAGCCCGAGCGGGCAGGTGCGCCTCGCCTCGGGCGACGTCGTCGTGCTGGCGGGCGCCGCGCGCCACGCCTTTCACGGCGTCGACCGCGTGCTCGAGGGCACGTCGCGCCTCGTGCCCGGCGGGGGGCGGATCAACCTCACCCTGCGCCGCGTGCGCGCGCCGTGAGGCCCGCCGGTCGCGACCTATTGGACGGGCTCGCCGTTCTTCTGCCAGTGGAACTCGAACGTCGCGGCCTGGCTGCCGAGGGCCTTCGATTCGAGGGGGAGCGCGCGGATCGCGCCGTCCTCGGGCACGTGGACGGCGAGATAGCCCTGCTCCATGCGCCCGCAGCCCTGCAGCGTCGCGGGCATCACCCAGGCCGGGGCGGGCAGGTCGGCGACGGCGCCTCCCGCGAAGGTGAAGTCGAGATCGAGCCGCACGCGGACGAGATCGCAGTCCCCCCTGGCGAGGAAGCCGTCGACCGCCGCGCGCTGCAAGGCGCGGGTGAGCTCCGTCTCGCGGGCGGCGTCCATGAGCGCGAGCGCGAGCGTCTTCGAGGCCGCGACCGCCTCGTCGTTCTCGATGCCGACATGGATGTTCGGGCGCGCGCCCTCGACGGGCACGATGGCGACGTCGGCGGGATCGGTGCGCCCTGCCGGAGGCTCGGCCGGCACCGCGAGCGCGGCGGGAGGCATGGGCGCGCTCTCGGCGAGGCCCGCCTGCGGCTCGGGCGCGCCCGCGCAGGCCCCGAGCGCGAGCAGCGCAAGGCCCGCGCACGCGCCGAGCGCCGCGCGGGCCGGCGAAACGGCGAGGCGATCCATGGCCCTCTTCCTTCGACCTCTTCCTGAAGGCGAGGCTAGCACGCCCGCGCGGGCGGCGACAAAGCGGGCCGGCGGGGCTTGCGCCGCCCATCCGGCGGGGCGATAAGCAGGCCCCACGCGGGGGAAGCGAAGGCGAAGGCAATGGACCAGGTGGCGAGGCAGGACGTGCCCTACGAGGGCCCGGAGCGCGTGCTCTCCGGCATGCAGGCGACGGGCAATCTGCATCTCGGCAACTATCTCGGCGCGCTGAAGCGCTTCGTGCCGCTCGCGGACGAGTTCGAGACGCTCTATTGCATCGTCGACCTGCACGCCATCACCGAATGGCAGGAGCCGAGGACGCTCGCGGCCAACACGCGCGCGGTCGCGGCCGCCTATATCGCGGCGGGGCTCGACCCGGAGCGCTCGATCATCTTCAACCAGAGCCAGGTCCCGGCCCATGCCGAGCTCGCCTGGATCCTCTCCTGCGTCGCGCGGATCGGCTGGATGAACCGCATGACGCAGTTCAAGGACAAGGCCGGCAAGGACCGCGAGAAGGCCTCGCTCGGGCTCTACAACTATCCGGTCCTGATGGCGGCGGACATCCTCGCCTACAAGGCGACTCGCGTGCCCGTCGGCGAGGACCAGAAGCAGCATTTGGAGCTCGCGCGCGACATCGCGCAGAAGTTCATGAACGATTACGACGTGCCCGGATTTTTCCCGCTGCCCGAGCCGCTGATCGGCGAGCAGGCCGCGCGCGTCATGAGCCTGCGCGACGGCACGAGGAAGATGTCGAAGTCGGACGCGTCCGACATGACGCGCATCAACCTCTCCGATTCCGACGAGGACATCGCGCAGAAGCTGAAGAAGGCGCGCACCGATCCCGAGCCCGTGCCCTCGGCGGCGGAGGAGCTCGGGCGCCGGCCGGAGGCCGCGAACCTCCTCGCCATCCATGCCGCGCTCGGCGACGAGACCATCGAGGCGGTGATGGCGCGCCATGGCGGCGAGACCTTCTCGGCCTTCAAGGAGGCGATGACGGCGCGCGCCATCTCCGTGCTCGCGCCGATCCGGGAGCGGATGAAGGACCTCCTCGCCGACGTCCCCGCGCTCGATGCGACGCTCGGCGAAGGCGCCGAGCGCGCCCGCGCCATCGCCGCGCCGACGCTCGCCGAGGCGAAGCGCATCGTGGGCTTCGTCGGCTGAGCGCCGCGCCGCCGCTCACCGCCCGTCGGTGTTGAGGATCACCGGCAGGCCATCGGCCCCGCCGATGATGACGACCTTGGCGTTCGCGGACTCGGCGAGATGGCTCGTCGCCTCGATGCCTTTCCAGCGCAGGAGCTTGTCGTCGATCCCCTGGCTGACGATGTCCTGGAAGGCCTTGATGCCCTGGGCCTCGATGCGCTTGCGCTCGGCCTCCTTCGTCTCCTTGGTCAGCACGAAATCCATGCGCTGGGCGTCCTGGTCGGCGGCGAGCTTTTCCTGGATCGCCTCGGCGACGCGGTCGGGCAGCTCGACATTGCGCAGCAGCACCTGCTGGATGAGGAAGCCGCCCTTGTCGAGCCCGGCTTCCTTGAGGAGGCCCGAGACGCGCGCGCGCAGCGTCTCCTCCATGGCGCGCGCGAGCTCCTCGCGCTTCGTCGCATAGGCCTCCTGCGCGAGGTAGTGCGCCGCCGCCTCGCGCACCGAGGCGCGCGCGGCCGTGCGGATCACCTTCTCCTCGTAGGTCGGCCCGATATTGCGGTAGATCCAGGCGGCGTCGTCGCCGACGAGGCGGTACGCGATCGTGACGTCGAGCGGCATCTTCAATCCGTCGGCGGAAAGCGCCTGGATCGAATCCTCGCCCGAGGTCGTCATCGAATAGGTCTCGGTACGGATGGACATCTGAATGACGCTCGTCAGGGGCGATTTGAGGTGCAGCCCTTCGGTGAGCTCGACGTCGTGGACGCGCCCGAGCAGGACGCGCACGCCCGTGCGCCCCGGCGAGACGATCACGAAGGCGGTCGAGAGAATGAGCAGCACACCGACGGTCGCGGCGAGGCTCGAGGGCAAGGCTCGTCCGCGCGCGGCCGAAACCGCCGCGACGACGAGCGCGAAAAGTCCAAGCACGGCGAAAAGGAAGCTCATCGGTTCCCTCCCACGAGCGGGTGAGGAATCTCACCGGAATTTAATGTGGAGAGGATCGGCGCGCGCGCAATGGCAAATCGGGCGCGCGGGCCCCTCGCCCGGCTCCGCGCCCCGCGGCGCGAGAGGCCTCAGCGGCGGTAGAGATCCTGGCCGAAGCGGGAGATGGCGGCCTCCCAGAGCGCGATCGAGTGGCGCACATGGGCCTCCGTCACGCCGCGCAGGATCGTGTCGAGCTGGAGGACGATGAGCTTGTCGTTGACCGCGAGGGCCTTCGAGAAGCGCCAGTTCATGTTCCAGTCGTTGGCGGTCTTGGCGAGGCTGCCGGCCGCCTCGAAGCCGGCGTTGAACTGCATCGAGGAGAAGTCGGCCTCCTGATCGCCCTTGAAGAAGAAGAGGGCGTAGCGCCAGCCGCCCGTCGCCGAGCGCAGCACCGGCGTGCCGTCCGAGCCCGTCTCGAGCGTCGGGGCCTGTCCGACCTGCTGCAGCAGGCTCTGGATATACTGTGCCGTGGCGCCGTGGATCACGCGCTGCGTCGACATTCGTCCACCCCCGTCATTCCCCATGCTTGCCGTCCGCGCGCGCCTTCGGCCGGTTCGGCGTCAGGCGCAAAATCTCGCTGGCGAGGCGCTCATTGGCGTGCTGCCCGCCCCGCTCCCGATTCACCTCGATGCCGCCGAGGCCCGCGCCCTGGCGCATGGTGGCGACCAGGGACGAGGGCTCGGCCGTCCTGTTCATCTCGGGAAATGCCGGGCCAAATCCCGGCGTCGGCTGGCGCAGCGCCTCGGACGAGACGGTGCGCGGCATCGTGCCGGCTTCCTTCTCCAGCGCGGCGAGCGTGGCCTTGGCGTCCTTGAGCGTGGCGCGGGTCTTGAGCGCCACGCGGCGGGTCGCGCTGCGCCAGACGAGCGGCGCGATGCCGAAGGCGCGGCCCTTGAGGCGGCCGTCCGGCCAGGCGAGCTCCCGCAGCTCGCCGTCGAGCTCGCGCACCCGCTCGCCGAGCTTCCAGAGCTCCCGCTCGAAGCGATCCTGCGCGGCCGCGCGGCGCGATTCCTCACCCGGCCCGGCGGCGACGACCTTGTCGCGCCGACGCGCGCGCCTCTCCCCATAGGAGCGGTACGGCATGTCTTTCCCCAACGACCCCACTTCGTTAACGCGAGCATAGCAGCGCGAAACGGCTCTGTCTCGCATCTGCGAGGGGAGGCCGCACGTCCCGCGTTGATGGACTCGCGGCGGCACCCCATGTAGGTAGGGCAGCGCGCCAATCCCCGCGAGAGAGGGCCTCCATGCAGCTCGGCCGTGCCCTGCGCCGCACCGGCGGCGCGCTCAACCGCGCCTTCCACTGGACCGCCGACCGCTTCAGCGTCAACGCCCGCGGCACGGGATGGAGCCTGACGCGGAAGGTCCTGCTCGGCTTCGCGGTGTTCGTCGTCCTCTACTATCTCGTGGGAGGATGGATGGTGCAGCACATCGACGACGATCCGAGCTTCACCTTCAAGTCCTCCGATTTCGAGACGGGCGGCAGCCGGGCCGTCGCCATCGCGGCCGCGCTCGTCGACCGGGAAGTGAAGACCTATGACTGGGTCTCGAACGATCCCTGGTTCATGCCCGGCGTCTTCAACGACAATCAGCAGCACTATCAGCAGGGCATCCTCGCGGCGGTCTACCGCTTCTCGGCGGAGCTGCGCGACTTCCTGGGCCGCGCGCGCGGCTCGAGCGCGGAGGACCCGGACCTCACCGAGGCGCAGCGCCTCGGCTACGCGCCCGACATCTGGTACTGGAACCCCTCGCGCAGCCTGCTGCCGCAGCAGAACACGGAGTCGGTCTATCTTCAGGCCGCGGACGCGCTGCGGCGCTACGACCAGCGCGTGGCGAGCGGCACCGCCGTCTACGAGCGCCGCGCCGACAATCTCGCCGACGCGCTCGACCGCATCTCCAAGGATCTCGGCGGGGCGACCGCCAATCTCTTCGAGATGGCGCACGACCATCCCGCCTGGTGGCTCTTCGACTGGAAGTCGGACGACACCTTCTATTTCGCCAAGGGCAAGGCCTATGCCTACTACCTCATCCTCCGCGAGCTGAAGGAGGATTTCGCCAATATCGCGCGCGAGAAGGAGATCGGCCCGACCTACGCCACCATGCTGTCGACCCTCGAGGGCGCGATCGCGATCGATCCCACCGTCATCGTCAACGGCAAGCTCGGCGATCAGTTCATGCCGAACCACCTCGCCGAGCTCGGCTTCTATCTGGAGCGCACGCGCGTGCAGCTTCGCGAGATCACGGCGATCCTGAGGGCATGAGGCGCGTCCGCGTCCGTCTTGCTTCCGCCCACAGTCAAATGGCAGCATTTCCCCATGTCCGAAGGACCTGGCCAAAAGGCGAGTGAGGATTCGGCGGCGCCCACGCGCGCCCGCGCGAAGAAGATCCTCATCGTCGCCGACCGCTCGCCGGAATGCCGGCTCGCCCTGCAGTTCGCGGGGCTGCGCGCGCTCCACACGGGCGGGCGCCTCGCGCTGCTCTACATCTCGGAGCCCGCGGACTTCCAGCACTGGCTCGGCGTCGAGGCGATCATGCGCGAGGAGGCGCGCGCGGAGGCGGAGAACGTGCTCCACACGCTGGGCACGCAGGTCAATCGCGAGACCGGCATCGTGGTCGAATACGCCATCCGCGAAGGCCGCAAGCGCGAGGTCCTGATCCGCCATATCGAGGAGGACCCCGACATCCGCCTCCTCGTGCTCGGCGCCGGCACCGGAAAGGAGGGGCCGGGGCCCCTCGTCTCGGCGATGGCGGGCGAGGTCGCGGCGAGCTTTCCCGTGCCCGTCACCATCGTGCCCGGCCAGATGACGCCGGAAGAGATCGAGGCGCTGGCCTGAGGGGCCCGGACTTCGCTAGGACGTTCCTCGGGAGGAGGCCATGACCGCACCCCATCTCTGGCTCGCCGCCGCCGCGCTCGCCATCGCCGCCTGCGGCGAGCAGGCGAAGCTGCCGATCGAGGCGGGGCAGGGGCCGGCCCCGACCCTGCCCGCGCCCAACGAGACGCTCATCCCGACCGTCAAGATCGCCGAGCCGGTGGGCTGGGCCGCCGGGGAAGCCCCGACGCCGGCCCAGGGCCTCGCGGTCTCGATGTTCGCCGGCGGGCTCGACCATCCGCGCTGGCTCCACGTGCTTCCGAACGGCGACGTGCTGGTCGCCGAATCGAACAAGCCGCAGCGCAGCGGCGGGGGCGGGCTCACCGGCCTCGTCGCGGGGCGCATCATGAAGAGCGCGGGCGCGGGCGTGCCCTCCGCCGACCGCATCACGCTGCTGCGCGACAGGGACGGCGACGGCGTGCCCGAGACGCGCTCGGTGTTCTTGGAAAAGCTCCATTCGCCGTTCGGCATGGCGCTCGTGGGCGCGACCTTCTATGTCGCGAACGCCGATGCCATCCTCGCCTTTCCCTACGCGGAAGGAGCGCTGCGCCTCGAAGGCGAGGGCCGGAAGCTCGCCGACCTTCCGGCCGGGCGCAACCATCACTGGACCAAGAACATCCATCCGTCCAGGGACGGCACCAAGCTCTATGCGACCGTGGGATCGAACAGCAATATCGGCGAGAACGGGCTCGACGAGGAGGAGGGCCGCGCGGCGATCTGGGAGGTCGACATCGCGAGCGGCGAGAAGCGCCTCTTCGCGACGGGGCTCAGGAATCCGAACGGCCTCGCCTTCGAGCCCGCGACCGGCGCGCTCTGGACCACGGTGAACGAGCGCGACATGCTGGGCTCCGACCTCGTGCCCGACTACATGACCTCGGTCGTGGACGGAGGGTTCTACGGCTGGCCGTGGAGCTATTTCGGCGATCGTGTGGACGAGCGGGTGAAGCCGCTCCGGCCCGACATGGTGGCGAAGGCGCTGGCGCCCGACTATGCCCTCGGCCCCCACACGGCGTCGCTGGGCCTCGCCTTCGCGGAGGGCGCGAGGCTCCCGGGCTTTGCCTCCGGCGCCTTCGTCGGCCAGCACGGCTCTTGGAACCGCGATCCGCCGTCGGGCTATCGCGTCGTCTTCGTTCCGTTCACGGATGGAAAGCCCTCCGGGCTGCCGGTCGACGTGCTCACCGGATTTCTCGAGAACGGCAAGGCGCGGGGGCGTCCCGTCGGCGTCGCCGTCGCGGCCGACGGCGCGCTTCTCGTCGCGGACGATGTCGGCAACGCGATCTGGCGCGTGACGGCGGCGAACTAGCCCGACGCTACCGGCCGAAGATGTCCGCGATCCGCGCCTGGATGGCCATGGCGGCATCCCGCGGGCTCGCCGCGTCGCGGATGGGGCGGCCGACCACGATGTAGTCGGCGCCGAGGCGGAAGGCGTCCTCGACGTCGACGGCCCGCTTCTGATCGTCGGTCGGGCGGTTGGCCACCGGGCGGATGCCCGGCACGACGACGAGGAGCCTCTCTCCCAGCTCCGACCTCAGGCGCGCGGCCTCGAGGCCCGAGGAGACGACGCCGTCGCAGCCGAGCGCGAGCGCCCGGCGCGCGCGCGAGAGGACGAGCGCCTCGGCGTCGGCCTGAAAGCCGAGATCGTCGAGGTCGCCCCGATCGAGGCTCGTCAGCACCGTGACGGCGAGGATCTTCACCTCGCCCTTCGCGTCCGCCGCGGCCTTCAGGATGGCGTCGTTGCCGTGGACGGTCGCGAAGTCGGGGCGATGGCGCGCGAGGCCGCGAACGGCCGAGGCGACCGTCTGCGGAATGTCGAAGAATTTGAGGTCGGCGAAGACCTTCTTGCCGCGCGCCTTGAGCTCGGCCATGAGGTCGAAATAGGCCCCCGACATGGCGAGCTCGAGCCCGAGCTTGTAGAAGGCGACGCTCTCGCCCAGCGTCTCGACGAGGGCGAGCGCGTCCTCGCGGTCGGGCACGTCGAGCGCGACGATGAGCCGCTCGCGCGCCGGGATGGGCTTGGCCGATGGCATGAGGCTACCTCTCGACATGTGCCTAGCGCGGGCCGCACGGCCTGTCCAGCGGGCGCTCACCCCCTCCGCGGGCGGAGGGAAAAGATCTCCTGGGGCGCGCGCATGCCCTTGAGCACGTGGACGCCGAGCGAGGCGAGGGGCACGCCGGGCACGAGGGCGGCGAAGGCGCTGGAGGCGAGGATCGGGGCGCCAAGAGTCTTCGTCAGCGTTTCGATTCGCACGACCTCGTTGACCGTGGGTCCGATCACGGTGAAGTCGAGGCGCGCGCGGCTGCCCACATTGCCGAAGCTCACCGGCCCGTAGCCGAGCGCGAAGCCGCCCGCGACCGCCGAGACGCTTTCGGGCAGCTCTTCCGGGGCGAGGCCCGAGAGCGCGCGGTCGGCATCCTGCGCGGCGTGCGCGGCGTGGACCGCGACCTCCTCCAGCATCTCGCGCGAGGCCTCGGGCTCGATGGGGAAGACGGTGAGGATGCCGTCGCCGACGAGCTTCACCACGTCGCCGCCATGGGCCGCGACCGGGGCGGCGATCGCGTCGTAGAAGACGTTGAGGAGCGCCACGAGATCGCCGGCGCCGAGGCGCTCGGCCTGGTGGGTGAAGCCGCGCATGTCGGCGAAGAGCAGCACGGCGGCGAGCGCCTCCGATTCGGAGCGGCGGATGCGGCCCGCGAGGATGCGGTTCGCCGCCAGCGCGCCGAGATAGGTCTCGAGCAGCGTGCGGCTCGTCACCCGCGCATGGGCGATCTCCATCCTGAGGCAGATGAGCGGCATGAGGTCGTAGAGGAGCGTCAGCGCGTCGGTCGAGAAGCCTTCCGGCGCGTCGCTCGCCCACGAGACGAAGTGGCGGCTGCCGTCCGAGAAGGTCAGCGGCATCGCCATATAGTCCGTGTACCCCTCGGCCTTGAGGTCCTCCAGCACCGGGAACTCGAGCGGTCCCTCCGCGCCCGGGCCCGCGATGCGCCGGCGCACGGCGGCCGCGCCGTCGTGGATGAGGCGCACGGGGCTCACCAGATAGTCGGGCTGGGTGCGGGCGGTGAGCGGCAGGAGGTCGAGCGAGTGGCCGAGCCCGCGCTCCCAGCGGAAGGCGCGCGCGCCGACCTCCGGATGCACGTCGTTGAGCGCGACCATGACCCGGCGCAGCGGCACGCCGGCCGCGACGAGGCGCTCGGCGAGCTCGCCCACCACGCGCTCGCCCTCGAGGGCGAGCCCGCCATGGTCCGCGAGCCACTGCGCCACGCCGCCTTCCGCCGCCGCTCCGCTCATCTTTCCTGTCCTCGGTTCCGACCGGCGCTTATCCCGCACGGCGCGCGGGGAAAGTTGACCTTGCCGGCCGAGCGGACCATCTCATGGGCGCGCTGTGCGCGCCAAGCGCCGTCAGGGGTTGGCGCGCGCGCGCTCCATGTTCATCATGGGTCGGTCCGCGGCGGTCCGGACGACGCGGCCGCCACCGCCGCAGCATTTGGAAGCAGGCCCATGTTCATCGAGACCCAGTCGACCCCGAATCCCGCGACTCTCAAGTTCCTGCCGGGCCGCGCCGTGATGGCGGAAGGGGTCCTCGACATCGCCGACGCGCAGGGCGCCGAGGCCTCGCCGCTCGCCGAGCGGCTCTTCGCGGCCGGGCCGGTCTCGCGGGTTTTCCTCGGGCCGGACTTCATCTCCGTGACGCTCGAGGACGGCGACTGGACCCAGGCCAAGCCCGCCATTCTCGGCGCGATCATGGACCATTTCCTGGCCGGCGATCCCGTCCTGCGCGCGGACGCCGCCCTGAGCGGACACGATGCCTATGAGGGCGAGAACGCCGAAATCGTCGAGGAGATCAAGGAGATCCTCGACACCCGCGTGCGCCCGGCCGTCGCCCAGGACGGCGGCGACATCGTCTTCCACGCCTTTCGCGACGGCATCGTCTACCTGCACATGCGCGGCTCGTGCTCGGGCTGCCCGTCCTCGACGCTGACCTTGAAGCGCGGCATCGAGAACATGCTGAAGCAATATGTCCCCGAGGTCGCGGCCGTGGAGGCCGTGTGAGTTCCTCTTTCCCGCCGCCCCATTTCCTATCGAGCGAGGAATCTCATGGCCAAGACGCTCTCCGACGAGGGTCTCGATCTCATCTTCCGCGACGCCCATACCGCCAATGAATGGGACGGAAGCGACATATCCTCGGCGATGGTGCAGGCGGTCTACGACCTCATGAAATGGGGCCCGACGAGCGCGAACTCCTGTCCGGGGCGCTTCGTCTTCGTAAAGAGCGCCGAGGCCAAGGAACGGCTGAAGCCGCATGTGGCGGCGGGAAACCGCGACAAGACCATGGCCGCGCCCGTGACCGCGATCGTCGCCTACGACTCGCGCTTCTACGAGCTCATGCCCCAGCTCTTCCCGCACAATCCGAAGATCGGCGACGTCTTCTCGGGCAATGCGGAGCTCGCCGCGGAGACGGCCTTCCGCAACGGCTCGCTGCAGGGCGCCTATCTCATCGTTGCGGCCCGAGCGCTCGGGCTCGATTGCGGGCCGATGTCCGGGTTCAACCGCGAGGGCGTCGACAAGGAGTTCTTTCCCGACGGGCGGTGGCGCTCGAACTTCCTCTGCAATATCGGCCACGCCAAGCCCGGCAGCTTCTACCCGCGCAATCCCCGCCTCGAATTCGACGAGGCCTGCGAGCTTCTCTAGCGGGCGGAGGGGGCGATGGCCGTCCTCGCGCTCGACACCGCGCTCGCCGCGACTTCCGTCGCCTTCCTGGAGGAGGCGGGGCCGCAGGCGCGGCTCG
This sequence comes from Alphaproteobacteria bacterium, assembly GCA_024236075.1. Lineage (GTDB taxonomy): Bacteria > Pseudomonadota > Alphaproteobacteria > JACAEB01 > JACAEB01 > JACAEB01. The sequence continues at coordinate 31,051 of JACKLE010000005.1, forward strand.
CGCTGCGCGCGGAGCCCATGGCCCGCGGCCATGCCGAGCGGCTTTTTCCCCTCCTGCGCGCGACGCTCGCCGAGGCCGGCGCGCGCCTTGCCGACATCGACCGTTTCGCCGTGACGGTGGGGCCCGGGAGCTTCACGGGCGTGCGCGTGGGCCTCGCGGCCGCACGCGGACTGGCGCTCGCGGCCGGAAAGCCGCTGGTCGGCGTCACGACCTTCGATGCGCTCGGCGAGGCCCTCGCGGAGGCGGAGGGCGTCACGGCCGGTCTCGAGGCGCTCGCCTTCGCGGCGCCGCGCGGCGAGCTCTTCCTGGAGCTGCGCTTCGGCGGCCGGCCGCTCGGGCCGCCGGTGGCCCTTTCGCCCGCGGCCGCGGCGGCGCATGTCGCCGCCAGGGGCAAGCCCGAGCGCCTCGCGGGCTCGGGGGCCGGCCTCCTCGCGCGCGCGCTTGCGGCGCAAGGTGGCGGAACCGTCCGGGTCTGCGCCCTCGAGGCGGGGCATGCCGGCCATGTGGCGCGGCTCGCGGTGCGCGCGCCCCTGCCCGACGGGCCGCCCCGCCCCCTCTATCTGCGCGAGGCCGATGCCGTTCCCGCGAGGCCGGCATGACGACAGGGGAGGCGGCGCTGAGGCTCCTCCTTCCCGCCGACGCGGACGGCGCGGCCGAGGTGCACGGCGCCGCCTTCGACGAGCCCTGGTCGGCAGGCGAGCTCGCCGCGATGCTCGCCATGCCGACGACCTTTGGGCTCGCCAGCGCGCAGGGGGCGCGGCTCCTCGGCTTCGTCCTGGTGCGCGATTCGGGGGCCGAGGCCGAGGTGCTCACCGTGGCGGTCGTCCCCGCGGACCGGCGGCGCGGCATCGCCCGGGCCCTGGTCGAGGGCGCCTGCGGGCTCGCACGGCAGCGCGGCGCCACGGTGCTCTTTCTCGAGGTCGCCGAAGACAACGCGCCGGCGCGCGCGCTCTACGCGGCCTGCGGCTTCGCGCCTCTCTCGCGGCGGCCGGGCTATTATCGCCGGCGCGACGCGCGCGGGCGCATCGTGGGCGTCGTGGACGCCCTCGTCCTCGAGCGGCGCCTCGCAAGTGCTTGACCGCTCAGTTGTCTCGCCACATTCCGGGGACTAGATTGCCAGCGGATCTTCCGCGCGCCTCGCGCCGGCGGACGCGCTCTCACGGCAAGACGGGATGCTGGCGTGGACAGAATCGAAAATCTCTGCATCGAGAAGGGCATGCGGATGACCGAGCAGCGGCGCATCATCGCCCGCGTGCTCTCCCTTGCCGTGGACCATCCGGACGTCGAGGAGGTCTACCGCCGCGCGTCGGAGATCGACCCGAAGATCTCGATCGCGACCGTCTATCGGACGCTGCGCCTCTTCGAGGAGGCGGGCATCCTCGAGCGCCACGATTTCGGCGACGGGCGCGCGCGCTACGAGGAGGCGAGCGAGGTCCACCACGACCATCTGATCGACCTGCATTCGGGCCGCGTCGTCGAGTTCCGGGACGACGAGATCGAGCGCCTGCAGAAGCTCATCGCGGACCGGCTCGGCTACCGCCTCGTCGATCATCGGCTCGAGCTCTACGCCGTGCCGAAGGATCTCGAGCCCGAGAAGGCCGTGAGCCTGAAGCACCGCCACCGCTGACGGCCCCCCTTTCGCCCAAATTGACTGGCCCTGTGGATGCGCGGCGGCGCGACGGGGCGCGACGCGCTGCACGAGAGGTTTGCAAGCTGCCTCGGTCATGTGATCATTGCTTGTGCACCGGGGGGCCGTGGGGGCCTTCCTGCATGCCGCGCGCGACGGCCGGAAAGGCTTGGCGGGCGGGCGCGACCCGTGCAGGGCGGTAGACGCGGGCGCTGGGAGGATTTGCCGTGCGCGAGCTTCGGTCCCTGATGGTGGCGGCGGGCTTTGTCCTGGCTTGCCTGGTGCTGATGCCGGTCCAGGCGCTCGTCCTGCTGCTGCGCCATCCGGCCTCCGACGCCGTTCCGCAGCTCTTCTTTCGGATCGTGCTCGCGCTGATGGGCGCGCGCGTCGTGGTGCGGGGCGAGATCGCGCGCGGCACGCCGCTCCTCGTCACGTCCAATCACACCTCCTATCTCGACATTCCGGTCATCGGCTCGGTGGCCCCGCTTTCCTTCATCGCCAAGCGCCAGGTGCGCGACTGGCCGCTTTTCGGCGTTCTGGCCCAGCTCGACCGCTCGGTCTTCGTCGATCGCGACAGCCGGGGCCGCGCCGTCGACGACGTCGCCCAGATCAAGGCCCGGCTCGCCAAGGGCGAGACGCTCGTGCTCTTTCCCGAGGGCACCTCGAACACGGGAAACGGCGTGCTGGCGTTCAAGAGCGCCCTGATCGGCGCCGTCCACTACCGGGCCGAAGGCGAGAAGGCGGGCCCGCCGGTCCAGGTGCAGCCGCTCTCGGTGGCCTATACGCGGCTCCACGGCCTTCCCATGGGCCGCCAGTTCCGGCCGAATTTCGCCTGGTACGGCGACATGAGCCTCATTCCGCATCTTTGGCGCGTCTTCGGCATCGGCCCGTTCGACGTGGAGCTCGAGTTCCACGAGCCGGTTGCGCTCGATGCCTTCCCCTCGCGCAAGGCGCTGACCTCGCACGTCCAGGAGGTGGTGCACGCAGGCGTCGGCGCGGCGCTTTCGGGCCGGCGGCCGGAGCCCGCGCGGCCGCAGGCCGAGCCCGAGGGCGCCCGCGCGCCCGCCGTCGTGCCCCCCATGTCTCCCGCGCCGACGGCCTGAGGCGAGCCTTGCCTTTCGGTGCGGCCGGGGCCAAAGATGGCCCATCTCGCGAACTCGTCCCGGCGGTGCAGGCAGGCTTTGTCGAAGCGGCTCTTCATCAAGACCTATGGCTGTCAGATGAACGTCTATGACAGCCGCCGCATGGCCGACCTCCTGGCGCCGCACGGCTTTGCCCCGGTCGAGGGGCCCGAGGGCGCCGATCTCGTCATCCTCAACACCTGCCATATTCGCGAGAAGGCGGCCGAGAAGGTCTATTCCGATATCGGCCGGCTGCGCGCCCATCAGCGCGCCAAGGCCGATTCCGGCGGGCGCATGGTGCTCGCGGTCGCGGGCTGCGTCGCCCAGGGCGAGGGCGCCGAGATCCTCGCGCGCGCGAAGGGGGTCGATCTCGTCGTCGGACCGCAGACCTATCACCGCCTTCCCGAAGCGCTCGCCCGCCTTGCGCGCGGCGGCGGACCGGCCGTCCTCGCCGACTTTCCCGCGGAAGAGAAGTTCGACGCGCTGCCGGCGCCCGCCGGCGCGCAGGGGCCCGCGGCGTTCCTCACCGTGCAGGAAGGCTGCGACCGCTTTTGTACCTTCTGCGTCGTTCCCTATACGCGCGGCCCGGAATATTCGCGCCCGGTCGCGGCGATCCTCGACGAGGCGCGGGCGCTCGTGGCCGGCGGGGCGCGCGAGCTGACGCTGCTCGGCCAGAACGTCAATGCATGGTCCGGCGAGGGACCCGGCGGCCGGCGCTGGGGCTTTGCGCGTCTCCTCTTCGCGCTCGCGGAGGCGACGGGCGTGCCGCGCCTGCGCTACACGACGAGCCATCCCCTGGCGATGGACGCCGAGCTGATCGCCGCGCATCGCGATCTGCCCGCGCTCCTGCCCTGGCTCCATCTTCCGGTCCAGGCCGGCTCGGACCGCGTGCTCGGCGCGATGAACCGTCAGCATTCGGCGGACGAGTACCGCCGCACCGTCGCGGCGCTGCGCGAGGCGCGCCCCGACATCGCGCTCTCCTCGGACTTCATCGTCGGCTTTCCCGGAGAGAGCGCCGAGGATTTCGAGGCGACGCTCGCTCTCGTGCGGGAGATCGGCTTCGCCGAGGCCTTCGCGTTCAAATATTCCCGGCGCCCCGGCACGCCCGCCGCAGCGCTCGCGGGCCAGGTGCGCGAGGAGGAGAAGGCGGAGCGCCTTGCGCGCCTGCAGGAGCTGCTCGCCGCGCAGCGCGACGCCTTCCTCGCGCCCATGCTCGGCCGGACGGTTTCGGTCCTCTTCGAGAAGCCGGGCCGGCATCCGGGTCAGCTTTCGGGCCGATCGCCCCATTTCGTGCCCGTCCATGCCGAGGGGCCGGCGAGCCTCGTCGGCGCGATCCGCGAGGTGACGGTGGAGGGCGTCGACACGCGCAGCCTCGCCGGGCGGCTGGCCGGGAAAGCGGAGGCCGCTTGAGGATGACCCGTGGCTAAGCGCGCACCGAAGCGGGATGCGGCCCACCGCGTGACACTCGCCTTCGAGGACAATGCGCGCCTGGTCGGCCTCTTCGGCGCGAACGACCGGCATCTCGCGCGCATCGAGAAGGCGCTCGACGTTCTCATCGGCGCCCGCGGCAACGAGGTCACCGTCGAAGGCACGGTCGAGGGCTGCCGCCTCGCGCGCCTCGTCCTGGAGCATCTCTACCGGCGCCTCGAGCTCGGCGCTCCCGTCGACGTGAGCGAGGTCGACGGGGCGATCCGCCTCGCCGTCGGGCGGCGGGCGGGGGGCCCGGCGCTGCGCGTCGCGGAGGAGCTCGGCGAGCTCCTGCGCACGCCCAAGCGCGTCGTCGCGGCACGCTCGCCCAATCAGCATCTCTATATGGATGCGATGCGCACGAACGAGCTCGTCTTCGGCATGGGCCCCGCCGGTACGGGCAAGACCTTCCTCGCCGTCGCCTATGCCGTGACGCTCTACCGCTCGGGCGCGGTGGACCGCATCGTGCTCTCGCGCCCGGCCGTCGAGGCGGGCGAGCGGCTCGGATTTCTGCCCGGAGACCTGCGCGAGAAGGTCGACCCCTATCTGAGGCCGCTCTACGACGCCCTCGGCGACACGCTCGGAGGCGAGGAGACGCGGCGCAAGATCGCCGAGGACGAGATCGAGATCGCGCCGCTAGCCTTCATGCGGGGACGCACGCTCTCGAACGCGTTCGTGATTCTCGACGAGGCGCAGAACGCGACGCCCATGCAGATGAAGATGTTTCTCACCCGGCTCGGCGAGAATTCGCGCATGGTGGTGACGGGCGATCCGACGCAGAGCGACCTTCCCGACGGGAGCGTCTCGGGCCTCGCCGACGCGCTCGCCATTCTGCGGGGCGTCGAGGGGGTCGGCGTCGTCGAGTTCTGCGAAGAGGACGTGGTCCGCCATCCGCTCGTCACGCGGATCGTCAAAGCCTATAGTGCGCGCGAGGCGGCGGGCGCGCGCGGCGCGCGCGCAAGGGCCCGCGAGGCGAAGCCCCCCGTCGGTTCGCGGCGCACGTCGCGCGAACGCGAGGCATGAGACCGTCTTGACGGACAGACCTAAACCCCGCCCGGCGCACGCGATCGCGGTCGAGGTGTGCGCCGGGGACTGGGCCGGCGCCTTTCCCGGGCTCGAGGAGCGCGCGACGGCCCTGGCTCTCGCGGTTTTCGACGGGGAGGCCGCACGGCTTGGCGGCCGCTGGGCCGAGGTGTCGCTGCTCTTCACCGACGATGCGGAAGTCGCGCGGCTCAACGAGGCCTTTCGCGGGCGGGCGGGGCCGACCAACGTCCTCTCGTTTCCGAGCGGGCTTCTCGACGGGCGCGCGCCGCGCCCCGACGGGATGACGGTCCTGCCGGTCGGCGACGTGGCGCTCGCCTTCGAGACGGTGGCGCGCGAGGCGCGGACGCAGGGCAAGGCCTTCGCCGATCATGCGGGCCACCTCGTCGTCCACGGCTTGTTGCATCTTTTCGGCTTCGATCACGCGGGCGTGGAGGAGACACGCGTCATGGAGGATCTCGAGCGCTCGGTGCTTTCCCGCTTCGGCATACCGGACCCCTATGCGGACGAGGCAGAGGAGGCGCTTCATGGCTGACCTCCCGCTGGCGAGCGAGGAAGGCGCGGCCGAGCCGGTGGCCGGCGACGGTCCCGTCCAGACGGGCCTCCTTGCCGCGCTCGTCCAAAAGCTCCAGGGCCTCGTGTCGCGGCGCGCCGACGGCGAAGGCCAGACGCTCGAGGCCGTCCTCGAGGAGCACCTCGAATCCGACCGCGTCTTCTCGAAGGAAGAGCGGCGGATGCTCATGAACCTCCTCAAGTTCGGGGAGCTGCGGGTCGACGACGTCATGGTGCCGCGCGCCGACATCGAGGCGGTCGAGGCGAGCACGGGCCTCGCCGATGTCCTCAAGATCTTTTCCGAGGCCGGCCATTCGCGCCTGCCGCTCTACCGCGAGACCCTCGACGACCCGCTGGGCATGGTCCACATCAAGGACGTGGTCGTGTTCCTGGCCGAGACCGGCTGCGGGCCGGAGACCCAGGAAGAGGCGCGGCGCCGCTTCGCCCTGGCGCGGCTCAAGCGCGACGTGCTCTTCGTGCCGCGCTCGATGCCCGCCATCGACCTCCTTCTCAAGATGCAGTCCTCGCGCATTCATCTCGCGCTCGTCATCGACGAATATGGCGGGACGGACGGTCTCGTCTCGATCGAGGATCTCGTCGAAGGGATCGTCGGCGACATCGAGGACGAGCACGACACGGAGGACCATCCGCGCTTCGCACGCAATCCGGACGGGACCGTCGACGTCGACGCGCGCATGGACATCGAGGAGCTGGAGGAGACGCTCGGTCTTACGCTCGTCACGGAAGAGCGCGAGGAAGATGTCGACACGCTTGGCGGCCTCGTCGTATCCCTCGTCGGACGGGTGCCTCAGCGCGGGGAGCTGGTTGCCCATGGCTCGGGGCTGGAGTTCGAGATCCTCGATGCCGACGTCAGGCGGCTGAAGCGGGTGAGGCTGCATCTTTCGGGGCATGCTCCGCCGCCGGCGGAGTGAGGGGTGGGGAGAGACGCGTGAGGATGGCTCGGCAGACGCCGCCGATCTCGGGGCGCGCGGTCAGGGGATGATCGGCCCGGCCGAACGCATCCGCTCGGCCCGGGGCGCGGTGCGCTACGGGCTCGCCTTCGTGGCCGGCGCCCTGTCGGCGCTTGCGCTCGCGCCCTTCAATGCCGTTCCCGTCCTGCTCCTGACGTTCCCCGTCCTCGTCCTCCTGATCGACGGCGCGGGGCCGGGCGGAGCCGGGCTTCGGCGAGCGGGCTTTCTCGGCTGGTTTTTCGGGTTCGGCTACTTCCTCGCCCTGCTCCACTGGCTCGCCTATCCCTTCCTCGTCGATGCGGATCGCTTCGCCTGGATGATGCCGCTCGGCGTGGCGGTGCTGCCGGCGGGCCTCGCGCTTTTCACCGCGGCGGCCTTCGTCGCGGCGCGCGCTTCCTGGACGCCCGGGCCGCAACGCGTCATCGTCTTCGCCATCGCGCTCGCCGGCTCCGAGTGGCTGCGCGGGCACATGTTCACGGGCTTTCCGTGGGGCCTCGTCGGCTATGCCTGGACGAGCGTTCTCCCCGTCGCGCAGGCCGCGAGCGTCGTCGGCAGCTATGGGCTGAGCTTCCTGACGGCCCTCGCCGCCGCCTCTCCGGCCGCGCTCGCTTCGCCGCCCGGCAGCGCCTGGGGCGTCCTGCGCCGCCCGGCCGCCATGCCGGTCCTGAGCTTTTGCCTCGTCGCCGGCATCGCCGTCGCGGGAAGCCTCGCGCTTCTCGAGGCGCGGCCCGTCACCGGCGATCTGCGCCTGCGCATCGTCCAGCCGAACGTGCCCCAGGACCAGAAATGGGTGCCCTCGAATCAGGGCTGGATCTGGGATCGCCTGGTCACCTTGACGGCGGCCCCTCCCGGGTCGGAGATGCGGCGCACGCTCGTGCTGTGGCCCGAATCCGCCGTTCCCTTCGTGCTGGCGCGCAGCGAGCCGGCACTCGCGCAGGTTGGGCGCATCCTCGGACCCGACACGATCCTCGCCGCGGGCTCCAACCGGGTCGAGGGCAAGGGCGCCGAGCGGCACGTCTACAATTCCGTGCATATCGTCAACGGCGACGGCTCGATCCTCGCGACCTACGACAAGCACCGCCTGGTGCCCTTCGGCGAGTACCTTCCTTTCCGTCCCCTGCTCGCCGCCGTCGGGCTGCGGAAGCTCACCGAAGGGATCGGCTTCTCGGAAGGCCGCGCGCTTCAGACCCTCGTCGTTCCGGGCCTGCCGGCGCTTGGCCCGCTGGTGTGCTATGAGGCCATATTTCCGGGCGCGGTCGCCGACCCGGTGCGCCGTCCCGGGCTTCTCGTCAATCTCACCGACGATTCCTGGTTCGGGCCCTATAGCGGCCCACGCCAGCACCTCGCCATCGCCCGGATGCGCGCGATCGAGGAAGGTCTGCCGCTCGCGCGGGCGGCCAATACGGGCATCTCGGCGCTCATCGATTCCTATGGCAGGGTCGTCCAGTCGCTCGGCCTCGGCGAGATCGGGGTGATCGAGGCGGATCTGCCTGCGACGGCACATCGCACCCTCTATTCGCGAATCGGCGATCTTGGCTTTCTCGCCCTCCTTTTCCTCGCTGGACTTCTGGTCAGATTTAGCGACCGCGGTCACATCCTTTGACCTCGATCGGCGCTTCCGCTTGACCCAGGTCATGGCAGAGCGTAAAGCACATGGCGATTATGCACGCAATACGAGCAGCAGGATGAAGAACTCCGCGTGACATTCCCTGCAGGCTCCTGTTGCCTGCTATGGGCCGCCGCCTAACCAATGCCTTAGAGGCGCGGCAGGGCCGGCGTCGCAACGTCGGTCGGACGGTCCCGTCAGCGAAGGCATGGTGATGTGAAAAAATCGCCCAATCCCATAGACGTGCATGTCGGCGGGCGCGTGCGTTTGCGCCGTATGCTCATCGGCATGAGCCAGGAGCGGCTCGGCGAGCTCCTGGGGCTCACATTTCAACAGGTCCAGAAATATGAGAAGGGCGCCAACAGGATAGGTGCGAGCCGCCTGTTCCAGATTTCGCGAATCCTCAACGTGCCGGTGCAGTTCTTCTTCGACGACGTGCCCGAGACCCCCGACCGCGGGCGCAATGCGGAGGGCTTCGCGGAGGCCGACCAGACGCCCCTCATCATGAATTTCGTGTCGAGCGCGGAAGGGCTGGAGCTCAACCGTGCCTTTACCGCTATTGCAGACCCGAATGTGCGCAAGCGGATCATCGATCTGGTGCGCTCGCTCGGCGAGGAGCGGGTCGAGGAAGACACGCTGCGCGCCGGACCTTGAGGTGACGGCGTCACCTGTGCTTCAACCGTTTGTGCGGCTGCGAGAGGGGCTGGAAAGGTCCGGCGACGGGCTGCGCGCGGGCGGGCGCTCGGCAATTGGCCGAAGGCTTGCACGCAATGGGGCGAGCCAACTGGGGCGCCGGCTGGACGCAGACGCGCGCTCATTTTGACCCTGCGACAAGGAAAGGTTCAGCGACGTGGCGAGAACGAGCTATCTCTTCACCAGCGAAAGCGTGTCCGAAGGCCATCCCGACAAGGTCTGCGACCGCATCTCCGACGCCATCGTCGATACATATCTCGCCGCCGACCCGCTTTCGCGGGTCGCTTGCGAGACGCTCTGCACCACGAACCGGGTCGTGATCGCCGGGGAGGTGCGCGGACCCGCTTCCATCACCAAGGACCATATCGTCGAGGTCGTGAGGCACGCGGTGCGCGACATCGGCTACGAGCAGGCCGGGTTCCACTGGAAGCTCGCCGACGTCGCCGTGCATCTGCATGCCCAGTCCGCCGACATCGCCATGGGCGTCGACAGCTCCGGCAACAAGGACGAGGGCGCGGGCGACCAGGGCATCATGTTCGGCTATGCCTGCCGCGAGACGGCCGATCTCATGCCGGCGCCGATCTACTACGCCCACAACATCCTCAAGGCGCTTGCCAAGGCCCGCCATTCCGGCGCCGAGCCCCGCCTCGAGCCCGACGCGAAAAGCCAGGTCACGCTCAAATACGAGAACGGCAAGCCGGTGCGCGCGACCTCGGTGGTCGTCTCGACCCAGCACCGCGAGGGCCTGACGCCCGACGACGTTCGCGAGATCGTGCGGCCCTATGTGCTTGAGGTTCTGCCCGACGGCTGGATGTGCCCGGAGGAGGATTTCTACGTCAATCCCACCGGCAATTTCGTCATCGGCGGGCCGGACGGCGATGCGGGCCTCACGGGGCGCAAGATCATCGTCGACACCTATGGCGGCGCGGCGCCGCATGGCGGAGGCGCCTTCTCCGGCAAGGACCCGACCAAGGTCGACCGCTCGGCGGCCTATGCCGCCCGCTATCTCGCGAAGAACGTCGTCGCGGCAGAGCTCGCCGACCGCTGCACGATCCAGCTCGCCTACGCGATCGGGGTCGCCAAGCCGCTCGCGCTCTATGTCGACCTCCATGGCACGGGCAAGGTCGAGGAGGCCAAGCTCGAGGACGTGCTGATGCAGGCGATGAACCTTTCTCCGCGCGGCATCCGCGAGCATCTTCAGCTCAACCGGCCGATTTATGCCCGCACCTCCGCCTACGGACATTTCGGCCGCTCGCCCGAAACCGACGGCGGCTTCTCCTGGGAGAGGACCGACCTCGCGCCCAAGATCAAGGCCGCCTTCTAGCGGCCGATGGGCCGGGCCGCGCCCGACACGCCGGGTTTGCGCCGGCTCTTCGGGCGCAAGCGCAGCCATCGTCTGCGCCCTGCGCGGGCCGAGGCGCTCGCGCGGCGCACGGGCGATCTCGGCTTCGCTTCGACCGCCGGCCCCATCGATCCGCTCGCGCTCTTCCGCGCGCGCGGGCTCGGCGCGGCGGGTATCGTGCTCGAGATCGGCTTCGGCGCCGGCGAGCACCTGATCGCCGAAGCGGCGCGCTGCGCCGAGCTGGGCTTCCTCGGCATCGAGCCCTTTCGCGACGGATTTGCGCGCGCCGTCGCCGAGGTGGATCGCCTCGGCCTCGAAAACGTGCTTCTCGAGGACGCCGATGCGCGCGATATCCTCGAGCGCCTCACGGACGCGGCACTCGATCGCGTCGAGATCCTCTATCCCGATCCCTGGCCCAAGCGGCGCCACCACAAGCGGCGCATCGTCTCGCCGGCAACGCTCAAGGAGCTCGCGCGGGTCCTGAAGGACGGCGGCGAGCTGCGCTTCGCGAGCGACATTGCGGGCTATACGGACTGGACGCTCGAGCATGTCCTGGCCAACGGCGGCTTCGAATGGCCGGCCGGGCGGGCGGCCGATTGGCGCGAGCCCTGGCCCCATTGGCCCGGCACGCGCTACGAGGCCAAGGCCCTTGCGGCGGGGCGCCGGCCCGCCTATCTGCGCTTCGTCCGGCGGGCGCGCCAAGAAAAGGGCTGACAATTGCGCGGGCCCGCGCTATAGGAACGCCCAGTCAGTCGGTCCGGCTGGCTGCTCTCCTGAAAAATCGAGAAAGGTTTTCGAGGCGCCGCCGGGCCCTGCGGCCGCCGTTGCGCGCCGCGCGAACGAGGAATTGCGATGGGACGAGAGGCCCAGCCCCTCGAGGACACCGTGCGCGAGCTGATCGCGCCGAGCGTCGAAGCCATGGGCTTCGATCTCGTTCGCGTGCGCCTTCTGGGCGGCGGGCGGAACCGGACCTTGCAGGTCATGGCCGAGCGCACCGACGGAACCATGGATCTCGATGCGTGCGCGGAACTTTCGCGAGGCATCTCCGCCGTGCTCGACGTCGCCGATCCGATTCCGGGCGGCTATGCGCTCGAGGTCTCCTCGCCCGGACTCGACCGGCCGCTGGTGCGGCCCGACGATTTCCGCCGGTTCGCCGGCCATGAGGCCAAGATCGAGCTCAAGGTCGCGCGCGACGGACGCAAGCGCTTTCGCGGCGAGATCGCGGGCGTCGAAGGCGCGGACGTCCTGTTGAGCCTCAAGGCGGAGGACGGCTCCGGCGAGGTGCGCCTGCCGTTGGCCGAGATCGGGGAGGCGAAGCTCGTGCTCACGGACGCCCTTATCGCGGCGAGCCTCAAGGGCGCGAAGGACGATCATGGCCGCGACGGCGCGGCGACGGATTTGGATGCGGGCCCGGAGCGGCCGAAGGCACGGAGGAAGGCATGACGCAGGCGGTGAGCGCGAACCGGCTCGAGCTTCTGCAGATCGCGGACGCGGTGGCGCGCGAAAAGGTCATCGACAAGGAGATCGTGCTCGCGTCGATGGAGGACGCGATTCAGCGGGCCGCGCGCTCGCGCTACGGCATCGAGCACGACATCCGTGCCGAGATCGACCGCAAGACCGGCGAGATCCGCCTGCAGCGGCTGCTCCACGTGGTCGAGGCGATCGAGAACGAAGCGCTCGAGATTTCGCTGCCCGACGCCCGCGCGCGCAACCCGGCGGCGGAGATCGGCGACTACATCGCCGAAGCGCTGCCGATGTTCGAGTTCGGGCGCATTCCGGCGCAGGCCGCCAAGCAGGTCATCGTGCAGAAGGTGCGGGACGCGGAGCGCGAGCGCCAGTTCGAGGAGTTTAAGGATCGCATCGGCGAGATCGTGAACGGCATCGTCAAGCGCGTCGAATACGGCAACGTCATCGTCGACCTCGGGCGCGGCGAGGCGATCGTTCGGCGCGACGAGACGCTGCCGCGCGAGAACTTCCGCACCGGCGACCGCGTGCGCGCCTATATTTACGACGTGCGGCGCGAGCAGCGCGGGCCCCAGATCTTCCTCTCTCGCGCCCACCCCCAATTCATGGCGAAGCTCTTCGCCCAGGAAGTGCCCGAGATCTACGACGGCATCATCGAGGTAAAGTCGGTCGCGCGCGATCCCGGCAGCCGGGCGAAGATCGCGGTCATCTCGAACGACAGCTCGATCGATCCCGTTGGCGCCTGCGTCGGCATGCGCGGCAGCCGCGTCCAGGCCGTGGTGAACGAGCTTCAGGGCGAGAAGATCGACATCATCTCGTGGTCTCCGGACGCGGCCACCTTCATCGTCAACGCGCTGGCGCCGGCCGAGGTGACGAAGGTGGTGCTCGACGAGGAGACGGAGCGCGTCGAGGTCGTGGTGCCCACGGAGCAATTGTCGCTCGCCATCGGCCGTCGCGGCCAGAACGTCCGCCTCGCCTCGCAGCTCACGGGCTGGGATATCGACATCCTCACGGAAGAAGAGGAATCGGAACGTCGCCAGGAAGAGTTCCGTCAGCGCACGGAAAGCTTCATCAAGGCGCTCGATGTCGACGAGGTCATCGCCCAGCTCCTCGTTTCGGAGGGCTTCACGAGCGTTGAGGAGATCGCCTATGTCGATCTCGCCGAGCTCACCTCGATTGAGGGCTTCGACGACGAGACCGCCCAGGAGCTGCAGAGCCGCGCGCAGGACTTCCTCGAAGAGGAGGCCCGCAGGCTCGATGCGCGGCGGCGCGAGCTCGGTGTCGCCGACGATCTCGCGGCCGTCGAGGCCCTGACGCCCGCCATGCTCGTCGCGCTCGGCGAGGCGGGGGTCAAGACCCTCGAGGATCTCGCGGGCTGCGCCACGGACGACCTCGTCGGCTATGTCGAGACAGTCGACGGCGAGAAGAAGAAGATCGAGGGCGCTTTCGAGTCCTTCGACATTTCGGCCGCGGAAGCGAACGCGCTCATCATGAATGCGCGCGTTGCGCTCGGCTGGATCGAGCCGCCGCCCGAGGAGGAGCCGCAGGAGGCCGAGGCGCAGGCCGAGGAGGGTCCGCGCGAGCTTACGGCCGAGGACGTCTTCGCCGCGCGGCCGAGCCCGGGCGCCTGATCGGGGGAACGCTTGGAGGAGACGGTCGACGAGCCCGAGCGCGGCCCGCTGAGACGTTGCCTCGTCACCGGCGAGCGCTTGCCGAAGGAGCGGCTGGTCCGCTTCGTCCTGGGCCCGGACCGAGACCTGGTGGCGGACCTCGGTGCGCGCCTTCCGGGTCGCGGGCTTTGGGTCACGGCGCGGCGGAGCGATCTCGAGGAGGCCGTGCGCAAGCGCCTCTTCTCCCGGGCCGCACGGGCAGAGGTGAGAGTGCCCGACGGGCTAGCCGACCGGGTCGAGGCGCAGCTCGCCGAGCGCCTTCTCGGGGCGCTCGGCCTGGCCAGACGCGCCGGCGGACTTATATGCGGTGCCGAGCCCGTCCTGGCCCTGCTCGATGGCGAGGCGGCGGCGGCACTGGTCGAGGCCAGCGACGGGGGCCGGGACGGCCGGGACAAGATCCTGCGCCGTGCCGGAGGGCATGGCAGGCCTCTCGTCATCGGTTGTTTCACGGGCGGCGAATTGGGCTTGGCACTCGGGCGCGAAAATATGGTACATGCAGCGCTCCGGCGCGCCCGCACGGCCGAGCGAGTATTGGCTGAGGCCGAGAGGCTCGCGGGTTTTCGGCCGCTTTGTCCACCCGATTGGGGCCTGACGCCCGGCTGACCGTCGTCGCCGTCCCGTCGGGTCCCGCCCGTGCTCCCCCGAAGAGGTCTCGAGGGTAAGGCGGCCGGCTCAGGCGGGCGAGACGTGGAATTTGGTGAGACGGCGCGCGCGCCGATGCGACAAGGACGTTCATGACCGACGACAAGAGCACCGAAGACCGTTCCGTGGGCCCCGGCGGGCGCCGGCCCATGACGCTCAAGCGTTCGGTCGACAAGGGCACCGTCCGGCAAAGCTTCAGCCATGGCCGTTCCAAATCGGTCGTGGTCGAGAAGAAGCGCAAGCGCGTCGTCGTTCCGGGCGCCGAGCCCGAAACGCGCGCGGCGCCCGAGACGAAGGCGGCGGCGGAGCCGGCGCCGGCCGAAAAGCCCACCGCCCCGCGCGAGGCCGCGCCCGACCAGCGCGGCCGGGCCGGCGTCGTCCTGCGCACGCTCACCAAGGAAGAGCAGGAAAAGCGCGCGGCCGCGCTTTCCCAGCACAAGGTCTACGAGGAGACCGAACGGCGAAACGCCGAGATCGAGGCGAAGCGCCGCGCCGAAGAGGATGCGCTCCGCAAGGCCGAGGAAGAGGAGGCCGCGAAGCGCCGCTCCGACGAGGAAGCGGCACGCGCCGCGACCGGCGAGGCGGCGGGGGAAGAGCCCGTCGCCGAGGCTCCGGCCGTCGCGACACGCGAGGGGGCCGCGCCGGAGAAGCGCGCCGAGCAGCCCGCCGCCCCGAGAAAGGCGGCGCTTGCCGACGAGGACGAGGCGGCGGATCGCAATCGGAAGGCGCGTCCCGACGCGAAGGCGCCCGCCCCGAAACGGGGCGAGCCGCGCCGGCGGACCGGCAAGCTCACCATCTCGAAGGTTCTCGACGAGGATGGCCAGGAGCGCACCCGCTCGCTCGCGAGCGTGCGCCGCGCGCGCGAGAAGGAACGGCGCCGGCAGATGGCGAATGCCGGCGAGGCCGCGCGGGTCGTGCGCGAAGTGGTCATTCCCGAGGCCATCACCGTTCAGGAGCTCGCAAGCCGCATGGCGACCCGCGCCGTCGACGTCATCAAGGTGCTCATGCGCCAGGGCGCGATGGCCAAGATCACCGACGTCATCGACGCCGACACCGCCCAGCTCATCGCCGAGGAGTTCGGCCATTCGGTGAAGCGCGTCTCGGAGGCCGATGTCGAGGAAGGCATTTCCGGCGTCGACGACCAGGCCGAGGATCTCGAGCCTCGCGCGCCGGTCGTCACCGTCATGGGCCACGTCGACCACGGCAAGACCTCGCTTCTCGACGCGCTGCGCGCGACCGACGTCGCGGCGGGCGAGGCGGGCGGCATCACGCAGCACATCGGCGCCTATCAGGTGCAGCTCGCCTCGGGCGCGCGGATCACCTTCCTCGACACGCCGGGCCACGCCGCCTTCACGTCCATGCGCGCGCGCGGCGCGAAGGTCACCGACATCGTGGTGCTCGTCGTCGCCGCGGACGACGGGGTCATGCCCCAGACCGTCGAGGCCATCAACCACGCGAAGGCGGCGGGCGTGCCGCTCATCGTCGCCATCAACAAGATCGACAAGCCCGGCGCCGACGCCAACCGCGTGCGTCAGGCCCTCTTGCAGCACGAGATCGTGGTCGAGAGCCTGGGAGGCGACGTCCAGGACATCGAGGTCTCGGCGCTGCAGAAGCTCAATCTCGACGCGCTCACGGACGCAATTCTTCTGCAGGCGGAGATTCTGGAGCTCCAAGCCAATCCGAGCCGCCCGGCGGACGGCACCGTGATCGAGGCCAAGCTGGACAAGGGCCGCGGCCCGGTCGCGACCGTGCTCGTGCAGCGCGGCACGCTCAAGGTCGGCGACATTCTCGTCGCCGGTGCCGAATGGGGCCGCGTGCGCGCCCTCGTGAACGAGCGCGCCGAGCCCGTGGAAGAAGCGGGGCCCGCCGTTCCGGTCGAAATCCTCGGCCTCACGGGGACGCCGGATGCGGGCGATCTCTTCTCGGTCGTCGACAGCGAGGCCCGCGCTCGAGACATCTCCGAATATCGCCAGCGCAAGCGGCGCGAAGCGCGCGTCGTGGGCACGGGTCGCGGCTCGCTCGAGCAGATGCTCGCCCAGCTGAAGGCCTCCAACAAGAAGGAGTTCCCCATCGTCCTCAAGGCGGACGTGCAGGGCTCGGCCGAAGCCATCATCAACGCGCTGCAGGGGATCTCGACGGACGAGGTCGCTTGCCGGGCGATCCATATGGGCGTCGGCGGGATCACCGAGTCGGACGTCATCCTCGCCAAGGCCTCGGGCGCGCCGATCATCGCCTTCAACGTACGCGCGAACCGCCAGGCCCGGGACCTCGCCCAGGCGGACGGCGTCGAGATCCGCTATTACTCGGTCATCTACGACCTCATCGACGACATCAAGGCGGCGATGTCGGGGCTCCTCGAGCCCACCATTCGCGAGACCTTCCTCGGCTACGCCGAGATTCTCGAGGTCTTTGCGATCTCCAAGGTCGGCAAGGTGGCAGGCTGCCGCGTCACCGAAGGCGTGGTCCGCCGCGGCAACAAGGTGCGCCTGCTGCGCGACAACGTCGTCATCCACGAGGGCACGCTCGCCACGCTCAAGCGCTTCAAGGACGAGGTGCGCGAGGTGGTCGCCGGCCAGGAATGCGGCATGGCCTTCGAGAACTATCAGGACCTTCAGAAGGGCGACCAGATCGAGTGCTTCGAGGTCGAAAAGGTCGCGCGCACCCTCGCCTGACGCCCCGTCCCTGTGGCCTTTGCGCATCGCCGGGCCCGTTGTGCGGCGGCGAAGCATCGCCTATCCTGCGGCCCATTCGAGCGGGGAAAGGGCATGCGTGTGAAACTCGCACTGAAAGTGGCCGCCTCGGTGGCGGTGGCTGGATTCCTGTCCGCGGCGCCCGCTTTTGCCGGCGGCGGGCTGGAGCTGCGCGGGGGCGTGCTCGCGCACGATGCGGGGCTGTTCTCGGGTCCGAAGGAAGACGGGATCGACATTAACGCCGAGCTGCTTTTTCCCTCGCCGGATTTTCTCGGCATCCTGGGCAGCCCGCGCCCGCATATCGGCGGCAACTATTCTGTCGACGGCATCTCGTTCGGCTATGCGGGTCTGGCCTGGGACTGGGATTTTCTCGACCGCTTCTTCGTCACCGCCTCTTTCGGCGGCGCCATCCATGACGCGGACTACCTCACCGAGGACGATCTGCCGCCGGGCGTGAAGGAGAGCCAGGAGCGCCTCCTCGGCTGTCAGGTGCTCTTCCATCTTGCGCTCGGCGTCGGCTATCAGGTCACCGAGCGCGTCAACGTGCACCTCTATGCCGACCACATCTCCAACGCGACGCTCTGCGACAACAATGAAGGCCTGGAGAACGCGGGCGCGCGGGTAGGCATCAAGTTCTAGGCCGGATTTCCCGCTTCGGACCTTTCGCTCCTCCCGCCGGGCGGGCTATGTGATGCGCGGGCGCGCATTTTTGCGCGGCGCTCTTGGACCATCACGTTGCAGGAATGCGTGCCGCGCGGGCCGTGTGCCGCGCCGGCGAGCGAATTTTCGGAATCGAGGAATCGAGATGGCCGGTGGCCATGGACGCAGACCGTCCCCCCGGGGGGCCGGGCCTTCGCAGCGCCAGCTCCGCGTGGGCGAACTCATCCGGGCGCTCCTCGCCGAGCTGCTCGCGCGGGGCGAGATCGTCGACGAGGCCGTGCAGGATCGCTCGATCACGGTGACCGAAGTGCGTGTCTCGCCCGACCTCAAGCACGCGACGGCCTTCGTCGCCCCGCTCGGCGGCGGCGATCCGCAGGGCGTGGTGGGCGGACTTACGCGCGCTCGGCGCTTCATTCGCGGCGAAATCGCCCATCGCCTCACGCTGCGCTACGCGCCGGACATCGAGTTCCGCGCCGATACGTC
Organism: Alphaproteobacteria bacterium; assembly: GCA_024236075.1. GTDB lineage: Bacteria > Pseudomonadota > Alphaproteobacteria > JACAEB01 > JACAEB01 > JACAEB01. The sequence continues at coordinate 49,080 of JACKLE010000005.1, forward strand.
CTTCGACGAGGCGGCGCGCATCGACCGCCTGCTGCGCTCCGATCCCGTGCGGCGCGACATCGAGGGTCCGGACACGGACGAGGAGGGCTGAGCCATGGGTCGCAGAAAGCGCGGCACGCCCGTCCATGGCTGGCTCGTGCTCGACAAGCCCGAGGGCGTGACCTCGACCAGGGCCGTGAGCATGGCCCGCGCCGCGCTCAACGCGGAAAAGGCCGGGCATGCCGGCACGCTCGATCCGCTTGCGAGCGGCATCCTGCCCATCGCGTTCGGCGAGGCGACGAAGACCGTGCCCTGGCTGGTCGACGCCACCAAGGTCTATCGCTTCGTCGCGGCCTGGGGCGAGCAGCGCGCAACGGACGACCGGGAGGGCGAGGTCGTTGCGACCTCGGATGTCCGTCCGAGCGCTGAGGAGATCCGCGCCGCGCTGCCGCGGTTCGTGGGCTCCATCGAGCAGGTGCCCCCGGCCTATTCCGCGGTGAAGGTCGCGGGCGAGCGGGCCTACGATCTCGCGCGCGCCGGCGAGGAGGTGAGCCTCGCGCCCCGCGTCGTCGAAGTCCACGCCTTCGAGCTCGTCGAGGTGATGGGCCCCGACCGCGCCGCCTTCGAGATCGAATGCGGCAAGGGCACCTATGTCCGCAGCCTCGTGCGGGACCTCGCGCGCGCGCTCGGCACGGTCGGCCATGTCGCCGAGATTCGCCGCCTCAGCGTCGGGGCCTTTCGCGAGGCCGATGCGGTCCCCCTTTCCAATCTCGCCGAAATGGGGAATAGTGCGCGCGCGACGAGCCTCCTCAGGCCGCTCCAGACCGCGCTGGACGACATCCCGGCGTTGGCCATGGGGCAACAGGAAGCGACCCGGCTCCGGCGCGGACAGGGAGTGATCCTTCGCCCCGCCTATGCCGCCCAGCTCGAGGAGGGGGCCCGCGCGCGTACGGGCGCGAAACATGCCGGGACCGGGGGCCTCTCCGCTGTGGAGGAGCTGCTCGGCGAGGACGACGCGGCGCCGACGATCCTGTGCTCTCACATCTTGTGCACTCACAAGGGTCAAGCGGTGGCGATCTGCCGTCTCGATGGGCGTGAGCTTCAGCCGGTGCGTGTGTTCAATCTCCCTTGGACAGGAGACGCCGATGTCGATTACCCCGACCCGCAAGCGGGAGCTGATTGAGGAATTCGCGAAGGCTCAATCCGACACGGGCTCGCCGGAGGTCCAGGTCGCAATCCTCAGCGAGCGGATTTCCAATCTGACCGAGCATTTCAAGAGCCACAACAAGGACAACCACTCCCGCCGGGGGCTGATCAAGCTCGTCTCCCAGCGGCGCCAGCTCCTCGACTATCTGCGGCGGAAGGACCGCCCGCGCTACGAGGCGCTGATCCAGCGGCTGGGCCTGCGTCGCTAGGCGCCCCACCACTTCACGGGCGGGCGATCCGCGCCCGCCCCGCAACGCCGTCGCCGAGCCGCATAGGGATGCGGTCTCAAGGGCGTGACGGCCCATAGAGGTTTCAACCGATGTTCGATATCCACCGCAAGACGATCACCTGGGGCGGCCGGCCGTTGACGCTCGAGACCGGCCGCATCGCGCGCCAGGCCGGCGGCGCCGTGCTCGCCACCTACGGCGAGACCATGGTGCTCGCGACGGCCGTCGCCGAGCGCTCGCCGAAGCCCGGCGTAGATTTCCTGCCGCTCACCGTCCACTATCAGGAGAAGACCTATGCCGCCGGAAAGATTCCCGGCGGCTTTTTTCGTCGTGAGGGGCGCCCGACCGAGCGCGAGACTCTCGTCTCCCGCCTTATCGACCGCCCCATCCGCCCGCTCTTCATGCCGGGCTTCACGCACGACACGCAGATCATCGCCACGGTCCTGAGCCACGACCTTGAGAACGATCCCGACATCGTCGCCATGATCGCGTCCTCCGCGGCGCTGACGCTTTCGGGCGTGCCGTTCCTGGGGCCCATCGGCGCGGCGCGCGTCGGCTATATCAACGGCGAATACGTTCTCAATCCGCAGCTCGACGAGAACGCCGAGTCCCGGCTCGACCTCGTCGTCGCCGGCACGGCGGACGCGGTGCTCATGGTCGAATCGGAAGCCAAGGAGCTTTCGGAGGACGTGATGCTCGGTGCCGTGATGTTCGGCCATCGCGAGCTGCAGCACGTCATCGGCGCGATCATCGACCTCGCCATGGAAGCGGCGAAGGAGCCCTGGAGCTTCGAGCCCGACAATCTCGAGCCGGCGAAGGCGAAGGTCGCGGGCGTGGTCGAGGGCGATCTGCGCGGCGCCTACGCCATCGTCCAGAAGCAGGCGCGGCAGGACGCCGTCGCCGCCGCCAAGTCGCGCGCGAAGGAAGCGCTCGGCGGGGAGGGCGAGGGCAAGCTCGAGCCGCAAAAGCTGGACAAGGCCTTCAAGGAGCTCGAGAAGGACATCGTGCGCGGCGCGATCCTCGACAGCCACAAGCGCATCGACGGACGCGGGCTCGCCGACGTTCGCCAGATCGACTGCCAGGTCGCGGTCCTGCCGCGCGCCCACGGCGCCGCGCTCTTCACACGCGGCGAGACGCAGGCCCTGGTCGTCACGACCCTCGGCACGGGCGAGGACGAGCAGTTCGTCGACGCGCTCGAAGGGACGTACAAGGAGACTTTCCTCCTTCACTACAACTTCCCCCCGTATTCGGTCGGGGAGACGGGACGCATGGGCGGGGTCGGGCGGCGCGAGGTCGGCCACGGAAAGCTCGCCTGGCGGGCCGTCCGGGCAGTTCTTCCGCCCAAGGAGGAGTTCCCTTACACGATCCGCATCGTCTCGGAAATAACGGAGTCGAACGGCTCCTCCTCCATGGCGACGGTGTGCGGCGCCTCGCTCTCGCTCATGGACGCGGGCGTGCCGCTGCGCCAGCCGGTCGCGGGCATCGCCATGGGGCTCATCAAGGAGGGCGAGCGCTTCGCCGTCCTGTCCGACATTCTCGGCGATGAGGACCATCTCGGCGACATGGACTTCAAGGTCGCCGGCACGCGCGAGGGCGTCACCTCGCTCCAGATGGACATCAAGATCACCGGCATCACCGAGGAGATCATGCGCGTCGCGCTCGACCAGGCGAAGGGCGGACGGCTGCACATCCTCGGCGAGATGGCGAAGGCCCTTTCCGCCTCGCGCGCGAGCCTGGGCGCCCATGCGCCGCGCATCGAGGTGATCACCATCCCCGTCGACAAGATTCGCGAAGTGATCGGCTCGGGCGGCAAAGTCGTGCGCGAGATCGTCGAGCAAACCGGCGCCAAGATCGACATCAACGACGACGGCACGATCAAGATCGCGAGCCCGGACCAATCCTCGATCGACGCGGCCATGCGCTGGATCAAGGGCATCGTAGCCGAGCCCGAGGTCGGCGAGATCTATGACGGCAAGGTCGTGAAGGTGGTGGACTTCGGCGCCTTCGTGAACTTTTTTGGCAGCCGGGACGGCCTCGTGCACATTTCCCATCTCGCCCGCGAGCGGGTGACGAAGGTCACCGACGTCGTCAAGGAAGGCGACATGGTGAAGGTGAAGCTCCTGGGCTTCGACGAGCGCGGCAAGGTGCGCCTGTCGATGAAGGTCGTCGACCAGAAGACCGGCGAGGACCTCTCGAAGAAGGATTCTCCGGCCGAGGAAGCGGCGGGTTGATCGGGTAACACCTCACGAAGCAAAGACCTAAGGCTGCCGTCCCGCGGCTCGACTGCGGGACGGCGGACGATTTTCCGGCACCGCGCCTCGTCGGATCGTTCGTCACTCCGCCTCGTGACAGACGGCCTCGAGATTGTTGCCGTCCGGGTCGAGGACGAACGCGCCGTAATAGTCGGGATGATAGTGGGCGCGAATGCCCGGCGGCCCGTTGTCGCGTCCTCCCGCCTCGATCGCCGCGGCGTAGAAGGCGTCGACCGTTTTGCGGTCCTTGGCCCGGATCGCGATGTGGATGGGCGGCGCGGTCTTCTCGCCCGCACTGAACCAGAGATCCGGTTTGCCGCGCGCGCCGAAGCCGGCAGCCATGCCGAATTCCATGACGAGGACGTAGTCGAGAGGCGCGAGCGCGGCCGCGTAGAACGTCTTGGCGCGCGGATAGTCCGAGACGGTGAAGCCCAGATGGTCGATCATGGACAGGTCTCCCGGAACGGGTGGGACGAGACGGCGCCGGCCATCATAGCCGTTACGGCCGGCCGGGCGCCGCTCGCGCACCGGCTGGTAGCCGGAACGAAAACTCCCGGACGCGCATCCGGCTCCGACGGGCCTCAGGCTTCCGCGTCACCGTTCGTGCCGTTGAGGCCCTTGAGGTCGCGGGCGAACGGCATGCCGACGATCGAGAAGCCGCAGTCGACGTAGTGGATCTCACCGGTGACGGCCGAGGAGAGGTCGCTCAGGAGATAGAGTGCGGCGCCGCCGACCTCGTCGAGCTCGGGGCTGCGCTTGAGGGCCGAATGGTCGCGGTTCCATTTGAAGACGAGGCGCGCATCGGCGATGGCTGAGCCCGCGAGGGTTCTCATGGGCCCCGCGGAGATCGCGTTGACGCGAATGCCGTCGCGTCCGAGATCGGAGGCGAGATAGCGCACGCTCGCCTCGAGCGCGGCCTTGGCGACGCCCATGACGTTGTAGTTGGGCATGACCCGCGTCGCGCCGAGATAGGAGAGCGTGATGAGGCTGCCGCCCCGCTCGCGCATCAGGGGGCGCGCGCGGCGCGCGAGATCGGTGAACGAGAAGCAGGAGATTTCCATCGTCTTGAGGAAATTCTCCCGCGTCGTGTCGACATAGTCGCCCTTGAGCTCGGACTTGTCGGAATAGGCGATGGCGTGGACGAGAAAGTCCATTCCGCCCCAATCCTCCGCGAGCGTCGCGAAGACGCGGTCGAGGCTCTTGCCGTCCGTCACGTCGCAAGGGAGGAAATGGCGCGCTCCGACGCTGTCGGCCAGGGGCTTCACGCGCCGGCCGAAGGCCTCGCCCTGATAGGTGAAGGCGAGCTCGGCACCCTGCGCGGCCGCGAGGCGCGCAATGCCCCACGCGATCGAGTGGTCGTTCGCAACCCCCATGACGAGGCCCTTGCGGCCCTGGAGCAAATTGCCCGTCATCTGCCCCGTCATGCCCCGCCTTTCGATCGTCCCCATGGCTTCCCCGTCCTCAAGCCGCATAACGTTGGAAGACGAGGCAGCCATTCGTGCCCCCGAAGCCGAAGCTGTTCGAGAGCACCGTGTCGAGGCGCGCATTGTCGATCCGGCGGCGGACGATATTGGCCGAGGCGACCGCGGGGTCGAGCTCGTCGATATGGGCGGACTCGCAGATGAAGCCCGCGCCCATCATGAGGAGGGAATAGATGGCCTCGTGCACGCCGGCGGCGCCCTGCGCATGGCCGGAGAGCGACTTCGTCGCGCTGATGGGCGGCATCTTCTCGCCGAAGACCTTGGTGATCGCCTCGATCTCCGGCACGTCGCCGACGGGCGTCGAGGTCGCGTGCGGATTGATGTAGTCGATCGGCTCCTTGACGTTCGCGAGTGCCATCCGCATGCAGCGCACGGCGCCCTCGCCGGAGGGCTGGACCATGTCGTGGCCGTCCGACGTCGCGCCGTAGCCGACGATCTCGGCGTAGATCTTCGCGCCGCGAGCCTTGGCGTGCTCGAGCTCCTCGAGCACGAGGACCCCGCCGCCGCCGGAGATCACGAAACCGTCGCGGTTCTTGTCGTAGGCGCGCGACGCGACGGCCGGTGTGTCGTTGTAGCGCGAGGACATGGCGCCCATGGCGTCGAAGAGCACCGAGAGCGTCCAGTCGACCTCCTCGCCGCCGCCGGCGAAGACGAGATCCTGCTTGCCCCACTGGATGAGCTCGGACGCATTGCCGATGCAGTGGGTCGAGGTGGTGCAGGCCGACGAGATCGAATAGCTCACACCCTTGATCTTGAAGGGCACCGACAGCGTCGCCGAGTTCGTCGAGCACATGGCCTTCGGCACCTGCGTGGGGCCGACCCGCTTGGGGCCCTTCTCGCGCGTGATGTCCGCCGCCTGAACGATGGCCTTCGTGGAGGGGCCGCCCGAGCCCATCACGAGGCCGGTGCGCTCGTTCGAGACCTCGTGCTCCTCGAGGCCCGCGTCGCGCACGGCCTGCTGCATGGCGAGAAAGTTGAAAGCGGCGCCGTCGCCCATGAAGCGGCGCGCCTTGCGGTCGAGCGCCTCCTCGAGATCGAGCTTGATCGAGCCCTCGACATGGGAGCGGAAGCCGAGCTCGGCATAGCGCTCATTGCGCACGATGCCCGAGCGCGCATCCCTGAGCGAGGCGACGACCTCCTGGGTCGAATTGCCGAGCGAGGAGATGATGCCCATGCCGGTTACGACGACGCGTCTCATCGCATCCTCCAATAGGTCCGGGGTGGGTCCCTGCGATCCGGCCTCGGCGGGCTTCGGCCGCGTGCGTCAGGCAGGCGCCGCCGCGCCGTCCGTGAAGAGGCCCACGCGCAAATCCATGGCCTTGTAGATCGGTTCGCCGTCGACCTTCATGATGCCGTCGGCGATGCCCAGCACGAGCTTGCGCAGAATCACGCGCTTGAGGTCGATGTGATAGCTCACCTTGCGCGCGGTGGGCAGCACCATTCCGGAGAACTTGACCTCGCCGACGGAAAGCGCGCGGCCTTTGCCCTTAGAGCCCGACCAGCCCAGGAAGAAGCCGACGAGCTGCCACATGGCGTCGAGCCCAAGGCAGCCGGGCATCACCGGATCGCCCTCGAAATGGCATTTGAAGAACCAGAGGTCCGGCTTCACGTCGAGCTCGGCCTTGACGTGACCGAGGCCGAAGGTGCCGCCGTCGCGCACGATCTGGCTGATTCGGTCGAACATCAGCATGGGCGGCAGGGGCAGACGGGCGAAGCCGGGCCCGAAAAGGCGCCCATGGCCGTGCTCGATGAGCTCGCCGAAATCATAGGCCGATTTGCGCTCCGGCATGCTTGGCGACCTCTCTGCCCCGGTTCCGGCGCTCGCGGGCTCGCGCTCCGCCGTGATTTGCCGCGAGGATTGTGGCATGATTTCAAACCCTTGCTCGAGTGGTCCGGCACCTGTTCCCATGACCCGCGCGCGGGGCAGGCCCTTGACAGGCGTCGCGATGGCGCCAGCTACGTCGCTGAGCATACAGGCCATGATATAGGCTCGTCATGGCAGTCGGCGCGGCCCTTTGCTAAGAAATGAGGTTTGGCAGGCTTGCCGCATCGGCGTCAAGGTTGCGTGAAGAGTGTGACGAGAGATGGACCGACCCTATCGCGAGGCAATCGAAAAGCTGAAGACGGCGGATCTGCGCCCGACCCGCCAGCGCCTGGCACTGAGCCGCCTTCTTTTCGCCGAGGGGCCGCGGCACGTCACGGCGGAAGCGCTGCATGACCAGGCGGTCGAGGCGGGCGTGCGCGTCTCTCTGGCGACCGTATACAACACGCTGCACCAATTCACGCGCGCGGGCCTTCTGCGCCAGGTCGTGGTCGACGGCTCGAAAACCTATTTCGACACGAATACGATCGATCACCATCATTTCTATCACGAGGTCGACGGCAGGCTCGTCGACATTCCCGGCGAGGCGGTCACCGTCGCCGGTCTGCCGGCCTCGCCGCCCGGCACCGAGGTCGTGCGGGTCGACGTCATCGTCCGCCTGGCCGGCGAAGGCAAATGAGCGAATAGTTCTCATTGATTCCAGCTAGCTGGAACGGTTTTTTTAATCGTTCCAATCGTTGACATTTGCGAGCGCGGCGTTAGCCTCTCTTCCCATCGGCGGGCCCTTCGTCCGGCCCGCGCCAGCGCTTCCGGCAGGATCGAGGACACACGGGGCTCCGTGCGCCGATCGGGCCGGCGCCGGAGCGTTCCCGCCGGGCGGGCACGCTCCCCTGGGTTCCACGGGCCGTCAATTCCGGCGCGCCCCTTCGATGTGGGAGATTGAGATCATGGCTTCCCTATCCGGCTCCAAGACGATGAACAACCTCAAGGAGGCCTTCGCCGGCGAGAGCATGGCGAACCGCCGCTACCTCTATTTCGCCCAGAAGGCGGACGTCGAGGGCTACAACGACGTCGCCACCGTCTTCCGTTCCACTGCGGAAGGCGAGACGGGCCATGCGCACGGCCATCTCGAGTTCCTCGAGGCCGTGGGCGATCCCGCGACCGGAAAGCCGATCGGCGGCACGGATCTGAACCTCAAGGCCGCCATTGCCGGCGAGACGCACGAGTACACCGACATGTATCCGGGAATGGCGCGCACGGCGCGCGAGGAAGGCTTCGACGAGATCGCCGACTGGTTCGAGACCCTCGCCAAGGCCGAGAAGAGCCATGCGGGCCGCTTCCAGAAGGCGCTCGACCAGCTCGGCAGCTAAGGCCGGCTTTCGCCATCCCGACCGCGCGGCCCGAACGACGCCTTTCGGGCCGCGGCGGTCCGGCCTGCCGGTGAGATCCTCCGATGACTGACGGTTCGCCCCCCGCCGCGCCCAAAGAGGGCTCGCTCGACGCGCCCATCCGTCACGCGCTCGCCTGGCACGATCCCGACTTCATCGACCCGGCGAAGATCGACGCGGAGCTTCGCCGGGTCTTCGACATCTGCCATGGCTGCCGGAGGTGCTTCAATCTCTGCGACAGCTTTCCGCGCCTCTTCGATCTCGTCGACGAGAGCCCCACGGGCGAGGTCGACGGAGTGAAATCGGAGGATTTTCCTTCCGTCGTCGAAGCCTGCACGCTGTGCGACATGTGCTTCATGACGAAGTGCCCTTACGTGCCGCCGCACGAGTTCGATCTCGACTTCCCCCATCTCATGCTGCGCGCGCGGGTCGCCGACGCCGCGCGCGGAAAGAAGCATGTGGTGCAGCATCAGCTCGGCGAGATGGATCGCAACGGACGCCTCGCGGGCCCCGTCGCGGGCCTCGTCAACTGGGCCTCGTCCGTGACGAATGCACCGGTCCGCAAGCTGATGGAAGGAACGATCGGCGTCGACGCGCGGGCCGAGCTGCCGAAATTTCATGGCCGGACCTTCGTCATGGCCGCGAAGGCCGCGCCGCCTGCGGTCGATGTGCATGCCCCCGCCAGGGGGCGCAAGGCCGTCATCTACGCGACGTGCTCCGTGAACTTCAACAGACCCGAAGTCGGAGAGGCCGCGCTCAAGGTTCTTGCAAAGAACGGCGTCGAGACGAAGGTGCTCTATCCCGCCTGCTGCGGCATGCCGTTCCTGGAGCAGGGCGATCTCGCGCGGGTCGAGAAGCAGGCGCGCAAGGTGACCGCCGCGCTGAAGCCTTATGTCGACGAGGGCTACGACGTACTGACGCTGACGGCCTCGTGCGGGCTCATGTTTAAATTCGAGTGGCCGCTCGTCCTCCCCGGGGACGAGGCCGTGAAGGCGCTCTCGTCCGCGACCCGCGACATCGACGAATATATCGTGGACATCGCCCGCAAGGAGGGCCTCGCTCCCGGCCTCTCGCCCATCAGGGAGGGCGTCAGCGTTCATCTCGCCTGCCACGCCCGCGCGCAGAACAAGGGCCCGAAGGCGGCCGAGATGCTGCGCCTCATTCCCGATACTCCGGTCACCGTCGTCGAGCGCTGCTCTGGACACGGAGGAACCTTCGGCGTGATGAAGGAGACCCACGAGATCGCGCTGAAGGTCGGCAAGCCCGCGATGCGCGCGGCCCTCAAGGCGGGCCACCCGCATCTCGTCTCGGACTGCCCGCTGGCGGCGAAGCATCTCGTCCAGGGCATGGCGGGCCTCGCCGGCGAGGGCGAGAGCGTGCCGGCCCAGGGCCGTCATCCGATTGAAATCCTCGCCATGGCCTATGGGCTCGTTTGATGAGGGACGCAGCGATGAGCGCCACTGAGCGTCGCATCACCCCCGCCGACATTCTGGACCTCAAGGCCTATGAGGCCGTGCGTGCCGAGAAGCGGCGCGCCGTCGTCGCGCTCAAGAAGAACCGTCGCGTCGAGGTCGGGCCTTATGCGACTTTCTATTTCGAGAACTACGAGACCATGTGGATGCAGGTGCAGGAAATGCTTCGCATCGAAAAGGGCGGCGCGGACCAGCTCGAGGGCGAGCTCGCGGCGTACAATCCGCTCATTCCGCAAGGGGCCGAGCTCGTCGCGACGATGATGCTCGAGATCGACGACCCCCTGCGCCGCGCGAACGTCCTCGCGCGTCTCGGTGGGATCGAGGAGACGATCTTTCTCGAGATTGACGGCGCACGCATCGCGGCGGAATGGGAGCGCGATGTGGAGCGGACGAACGAGGAGGGCAAGGCGTCCTCCGTGCACTTCCTGCATTTCCGCTTCTCGCCGGAGCACGTCGCGGCGTTCAAGCGTCCGGAGGCACGCGCGATCCTCGGCACGACCCACGAGAACTATGCGCATATGGCCGTGCTCGCGCCGGCCGTACGCGCCGAGCTCGCCAAGGATTTCGCCTAGTCGAGAGAATCGGGCGGAACGAAAAAGGGCGCCCCCTTCAGGGCGCCCAAGCGTCCGTATCCGGCCTTTCGGCTCAGACGAGCTTCAGATTGCCCGCCGCCATGCGGCCGCGGTTTTCCTGCAGCTCATATTCGATCGGTTGGCCTTCGTCGAGGCCTTGCAGGCCCGCCCGCTCGACGGCGCTGATATGGACGAACACGTCCTTGCCGCCGTCCTCCGGACGGATGAAGCCGAAGCCCTTCTGGGCGTTGAACCACTTGACGGTGCCGCGTGCCATCGCGGTATCTCCTCCAAAGACCGCCCTCCGTCTGGGAGGGCGCAAACGTTCCAAGGCGACTGCGAAGATAGAGCGCCGCCTTGAAGTTCGTCTTCAGAGGGGAGAGCCTAGTCGTGCGCAGTCGCTCGACACTCTGTTCCGCCGCGCGCCTGCTTGCAAGCGGAATCCTCGCGTCCCTCCGGGCCAGGTGCGCTTCGGGTACAGAGCCGCTTGCCCCGGCAATCATGCAATTAAGAATTATTATTATATCCTGAAGGGTGGAAAGGCCCCGGATTTCGTGCCGCTGGCGCGGTGTGCGCCGGCACGATCTCGACGGCCATGCCGGCAAGGCGGGCATAGACGCGGATACGCGCGCGCACCGGGCGCCACTCGTAGAGGAAGATCTCCACCGGCCGCCAATTGGCGACCCAGCCGATGATGAGGAGCCCCTCCTGCAAGAGCTTGCCCGCCGTGCCGCCGGGAACCTCGAGGGCGAACTGGCCGAGAAGGGTGCAGACGATCAAAAAGGCGGCGCCTGCGAGAAGCGCCCGTCGCCCCTCGCGCAACAAATGTGCGAGGCGGCGGGTCTCGCGCTCCTTCATGTAGGCGAAGTAGTGGCGCACGGCCTCGCCGATCGTCGGCGCGTCGAAGGGCGCTCCGACCTCGCCGGGCACGTGGACGCGAAGCGCGAGCCCCGCCTCGCGCGGCACGTCCTGCACGTAGTCGACGAGATTGGCCTCGACCTCGTCGTCGAGGTCGCGCTCGACGAAGGGCGAGGGGTCGAGCGCGTTGAAGAGCGCGGCAGGCGAGACAAGATGGATGTCGAGCGTGGCGGTCGTCGGGTCGGGCATGGCGAGCCTCTACGCCAAGATTGGCGCAACGCCGGAGCGCCATCAAACGGTGCGGCCGGCCACGGCGCCTAGGCGCCCCTCACGGCCTGCAACGTGAAGCTCAGCGGAATGCGGGGAACGCCTTCGGGCAACGCCCAATAGTCGCGATCGACCTTGACTAGCCTCGAAAGGGCCTTCCACGGCACGCGGTCGCCCTCGTCGAAGGCGCGGATCGTCAGTCCCGCCCCTATCGCCGCGTTGAGTATCCGCGCGAGTCCATGGAGATAGCCTTCCGTCCGGCCCGAGCGCGTCGACTCGTCGGCATAGTCGGGCACGTCGACGGATATCTGCGGCTCCAGCGCGCTATAGGGCCAGCGCACCGTCAACGGGCCGTCCGAGGTCGCTTCGTCGAGCATCAGCAGGGCCGGATGGCCCTCGCAGAGGCAAAAGCGGCCGCCGGGCCGGAGCGCGCGCGAAGCCACGCGCATCCAGGCCTCGAGGTCGTCGATCCAATAGATCGCGCCCCAGGATGCGAAGACGATGTCGAATTCTCCGAGCGAGGCCGGCGGCGCAAGCACGTCCGCGCAGAAAAAGCGCGCGTCGAGGCCGGCCTCGCGCGCCAGCTCGCGGGCAAGGCCTATGGCGGGAGGCGAGAAATCAAGGCCCGTCACCGACGCGCCGAGCCGGGCGATGGACAGCGTGTCGAGCCCGAAATGGCATTGCAGATGAAGGAGGCGCTTGCGCCCGACCTCGCCGAGCGCGGCGCGGGTGACCGGATCGAGCACGCAGGCGCCGTTCCGGAATTCGGCGGTGCGGTAGAAGGAAGACGCCGCGTGGATCGGCGTCACCCGATTCCAGTAGGCGAGGTTGTGCTCGTTGACCGCCATCGGCCGCACGCCGCGCTCAGCCGCGCGAACGCTCCTCCGCCTCAAGATAGATCTGCGAGCCGCCCTCGCGGAACTTCTCCGCCATCTCGGCCATGCCGGCCTCGGCGCTCATCGCGCCCGCCGCCGCGCGCAGCTCCTGGGTGATCTGCATGGAGCAGAATTTCGGGCCGCACATCGAGCAGAAATGGGCCACCTTGTGCGCTTCCTTCGGCAAAGTCCTGTCGTGGAAGTCGCGCGCCGTCTCGGGGTCGAGCGCGAGATTGAACTGATCCTCCCAGCGGAACTCGAAGCGCGCGCGCGAAAGCGCGTCGTCGCGGGCCGCGGCGCCCGGATGGCCCTTGGCGAGGTCGGCCGCGTGCGCCGCGACCTTGTAGGTGACGACGCCCACCTTGACGTCGTCGCGGTCGGGGAGCCCCAAATGCTCCTTGGGCGTCACATAGCAGAGCATGGCCGTGCCGAACCAGCCGATCATGGCCGCGCCGATCCCCGAGGTGATGTGGTCGTAGCCCGGCGCGATGTCGGTGGTGAGAGGGCCGAGCGTGTAGAAGGGCGCCTCGCCGCAGGCCGCGAGCTGCTTTTCCATGTTGACCTTGATCTTGTGCATCGGGACGTGCCCCGGGCCCTCGATCATCACCTGGCAGTCCCTTTCCCAGGCGATCTTCGTCAGCTCGCCGAGCGTCTCGAGCTCGCCGAACTGCGCCGCGTCGTTCGCGTCCGCCGTGGAGCCGGGCCGCAGGCCGTCCCCGAGCGAGAAGGAGACGTCGTATGCGCGCAGGATGTCGCAGATTTCCGGGAACGCCTCATAGAGAAAGCTCTCCTTGTGGTGGGCGAGGCACCACTTCGCCATGATCGAGCCGCCGCGACTGACGATGCCCGTCACGCGGTTCGCCGTAAGAGGAACATATCTGAGCCGCACCCCGGCATGGATGGTGAAATAGTCGACGCCCTGCTCGCATTGCTCGATAAGCGTGTCGCGGAAGACGTCCCAGGTAAGCTCCTCCGCGATGCCGCCGACCTTCTCCAGCGCCTGGTAGATCGGCACCGTGCCGATTGGAACGGGCGCGTTGCGCAGAATCCATTCGCGCGTGTTGTGGATGTTGCGCCCCGTCGAGAGGTCCATGACCGTGTCGGCGCCCCAGCGGATCGCCCACACCATCTTCTCGACCTCCTCGGCGACCGAGGACGCAACCGCCGAATTACCGATATTGGCGTTGATCTTCACAAGGAAGTTCCGCCCGATGATCATCGGCTCGGTTTCGGGGTGGTTGATATTCGCAGGTATGATGGCGCGCCCGCGCGCGATCTCGTCCCGGACGAATTCGGGCGTGCACCAGACCGGAATCTCGGCGCCGAAGCTCTCGCCGTCGCGCGCCATCTCCTCCAGCCGCTCGCGGCCGAGATTGGCGCGCTCGATGTTTTCCCGGATGGCGACGAACTCCATCTCGGGCGTGACGATCCCGGCGCGGGCATAGGCGAGCTGCGTCACCGCGGCGCCGGCCGTCGCGCGCAACGGGGCGCTCGTCGCCGGGAACTCGGCCGCGAGATGCTTTCCGGCATGGCCGTTGTCTTCCGCGCGGACGCGGCGGCCCTCATAGCGCTCGACGTCGCCTCGGGCGAGGATCCAGGGCTCGCGCAGGCGCGCAAGCCCCTTTTCGATGTCGATGGCGGCGCCGGCGTCCGAATAGGGTCCGGACGTATCGTAGACGGAGAATGGCGGCTCTCCCGCGCTCGGATGCAGCGCGATTTCGCGATAGGGCACGCGCATGTCGGCATGCAGCGTGCCTGGCGCGTAACGCTTCAGGGAGGCGGGCAGGGGCCCGGTGGTCACGGCGAAGGCGACCTGACGGGGAGGTGCGTTCATCGGGGATCTCCCTCCGATCTGGAGTCGAGGAGATCCGGGAGGTGTCTGCGGTTCGGCGCTCCGATCCCTCCGCCGGCATGACCCGGATCAGGTGCAAAGGGTACTCGGGCGAAACGAGCCCGATCTCAGCCGGCCTCGCGCCGGCGCCCCTCGGATGCGCGCGATCCTACTCCAGTCGCGCCGATGCGCAAAAAGTTCAGTTGCCGAAAAGGCCTTTGACCGAGTCACCGATGCCCTTGGCGGCGTCGCCGAGCCCGCCGACGCCCAGCCGGTCGAGAATCTGCGCCTTTGCAACGGAGGTGAGCGTGGTCTCGCTCACCTCGTCGAGCACGGCGGCAGCGATCTCGCCGGCCGAGACGCCGCCTTCGCGCCGTCCGAGGTCGGTCATGGTGATCGCCGGAAGCTTCACGTCGAGCGACTTGTCGCCGGGCGCCACCGCGGTGATGGTGCCGGAGCGGATCTCGAGGCGGTCGACGATGATCTTCGGTCCGCTGCCGCCGCCGCCGCTTCCGGCGCCGCCCTTCTTGCCGCCCGTGAAGGCATCGATGTTGCGCTGGATGCGTCCGATGTTGCTCGCGCCGTCGGCCTTGAGCTCGTAGCGCACCGTCGGCGCGTCGATGAGGACGGAGCTGATGACGATGGTCTGAAGGCTCGACTGCTCCTTGTTGAGCTTGACCGAGATGTCGTCGAGGCCGAGGGCCGTCGCGGACGAAAATCCTTCGGGATTGGCGATCGACAGGCCGGAGATCGAGGCCGAGCCGTCGCCGAGATCGACCTCGACGCCGCTCACTTTGACGTCGCTCTGCGTCGCGCGGGAACCAGCCTCCTGGAGCGCCATGGTGACGAGCGTTGCGGGCCCGAAATAGAAAAAGGCCGCAAGAAGCGCCAGGAGGAAGATCAGGAAGATGAAGAATGCGCGCATGATGGAAGCCCCGTTCGTCGGCGGCCCGCCCACCGGGGCCGCGTTTCCCCGGCCGTCAACCTACCCCCGCCAGGCGCGCCTGTCACTCGCGGTGCGCGAGCACGTTCAATGGCGCTCGCCGCGGCCCGCAAGCAGATCCTCGATCCATTTGTTGTAGTGCGGCTTGCGCTTCTCCTTGAAGGCGGCAAAGCCCTCGCGCACGTCGGGCGTGCCGTCCGATATGCCGGTGCGCACGGCTATGTCCTCGAATGCCTGGGCCAGCGTCGCCTCCGCCGCGAAATAGGTCGCGCGCTTCAGGACGCGCATCGCGAGCTGTGGCCCCTCGGCAAGCTCGCGCGCGAGATCCATGGCCTTGTCCATGAGCACGGCATCCTCATGCACCTCGTGGACGAGGCCGAGCTCGAGCGCCTCGTCCGCCGTCACGATGCGCTTGCGGAAGAGGAAGTCGACGGTCTTCGGCAGGCCTATCGTCTGGACGAGGAGGAAGTGACCGCCCTCGTCGGGCTGGGCGCCGAAACGCAAGGTCGCGCTGCCGAGGCGCGCGCTTTGCGCGCAGAAGCGGAAATCGCAGGCGAGCGCGAGCGAGAGGCCGGTCTGGATCGTGACGCCATTGATGGCGGCGATAGAGAGCTTGTCGAGCTTGCGGACCGACGTGTTGACCGCCTGCGAGATCCAGTGAAGCCCGGCGATGACCCCGACGGGCGAATCGTGACCCGCATTGACCGTCGGCATGAAGCTCGCCTCGGCCTTGCGGTAATTGCCGTTGCCCTGCTCGTCGCGCGTGACGTCGTCGCCGGCGCAGAACGCGCGGCCCGATCCCGTGAAGACGACGACCCGCACGCGGTTGTCGAGCTGCGCCTGCGTCACCGTCTCGACGAGATCGCGCTTCATTCCGGTGCGCATGCCGTTGAGGCGCTCCGGCTTGTTGAAGCGGATCACGAGAATGCCCGGCTCCTCGAGCGTCAGGTCGAAATAGTCGAAGCTTCCCTCTGCGATCATGTCGTCCTGTCCCTGGATATGCCGTCGTCCGCCCTGCTCCGTAAGCGCCGAACGGACGGCGACGTCTCCGCCCCGTCCGCCCGTTCGCGACCTTCAGTGGCGCCCGCTCTTGCCGGCCAGGATGTCCTCGATCCACTTGTTGTAGTGGGGCTTGCGCTTCTCCTTGAAGGCGGCGAAGCCCTCGCGGGTGTCCGGCGTGCCCTCGATGATCGTCGTGCGCACGGCGATGTCCTCGAAGGCGTGGGCCATCGTGGTCTCGGCGGCGAAATAGGTGGCGCGCTTCAGGATGCGGATCGAGGCCTGCGGGCCGTCGGCGAGCTCGCGCGCGAGCTCCATGGCCTTGTCCATCAGCGCGCCGTCCTCGTGGACCTCGTGCACGAGGCCGAGCGCGAGCGCCTCGTCCGCCGTCACGATGCGCTTGCGGAAGAGGAAGTCGATGGTCTTCGGCAGCCCGATGGTCTGGACCAGGAGGAAATGCCCGCCCTCGTCCGGCATCGCGCCGAAGCGCAGCGTCGCGCTGCCGATCTTCGCGCTCTTCGCGGCGAAGCGGAAATCGCAGGCGAGCGCGAGGGAGAGGCCGGTCTGGATCGTGACGCCGTTGATGGCGGCAATCACCATCTTGTCGAGCTTGCGGATCGAGGTGTTGACGGCCTGCGAGATCCAATGGAGCCCGGCGATGGTGCCAACGCGCGAATCGTGTCCGGCCGGGATCGCCGGCACCATGCCGTCCTCGGCGCGAAAATAGTTGCCGTTGCCCTTCTCGTCGCGCGTCACGTCGTCGCCGGCGCAGAATGCGCGGCCCGAGCCCGTGATGACGACGACACGAACGCGATTGTCGAGCTGGGCCTGGGTGATGGTCTCGACCAGGTCGCGCTTCATGGGCGAGCGCATCCCGTTGAGGCGCTCCGGCTTGTTGAAGGTGAGGACGAGGATGCCCGGGTCCTCGATCTTCAGGTCGAAATAGTCGTAGCTGCCTTCCTCGATCATGTCATTCTCTCCGTGCACGTATGGATAGGGAATCTCGGTGGCGTCAGCGCCCCGTGAAGCGCGCCGCCCTCTTCTCGACGAAATGGGCGACGCCCTCGCGAAAATCCTCGCTGCGGAAGCTCTTCGCCATCTCCGCGTCGGCGAGCGCGAGCGCCTCTGCGTAGGTTTGGTGAAGCGACATCCAGAGCTGGGCCTTCATCACGCGCAGCGAGCGCGGCGAAGCGGTGCTCGCGAGCGTGCGCGCATAGGCCATGACGCGCTCCTCGAACTCGGCGTCATCGAAGACGTCGTTGACGAGGCCCATGTGCTTGGCCTCGTGGGCCGTCACCTTGCGCGCCGAATAGAGGAGGTCCATCGCGTTCGACGGACCGACGAGGCGCGGCAAAAGCCAGCTCACGCCGTGCTCGGCGATGAGCCCGCGCTGGGCGAAGGCGGTCGTGAAGATCGCCGAGCGCGCCGCGAAGCGCATGTCGCAATAGAGGCTGAAGACGAAGCCGATGCCGGCGGCGGGCCCGTTGACCGCCGCGATCACGGGCTTGCGGCACGAGACGAAGAAGGTCCAGTTGCCGCTGTAGATCGGCACGAGAGGAAGCGAGGGGTCGTCCTGCGGCTCGGCGAGCGCTGCGGGGCGCGGCAGGGCTTCTTCCTTTCCGGACTCGCCGTCGAAGGCCTTGCCGGAGGTGATGTTCCTGAGGCCGCCCATGTCGGCGCCGGCGCAGAAGCCGCGGCCGGCGCCCGTGAAGACGATCACGCGCACGGCATCGTCCGTCGCAGCCTCGTGAAAGGCATGGCGCATGCTCTCGCCCATCTCGCTCGTGAAGGCGTTGAGCTTGTCGGGCCGGTTCATGGTGATGCGCGCGACATTGTCGTCGACGGAATAGAGAAGCTCCGGAAAGGCGTTCATCGTCATCCTCCCTTTGGCCTGCCGGCGCCCGTCCGGCTCTTATCCCTGCGGGCTATACCAGATCGGCGAGGACCAGGCGCGCTCGCGGATGGTGGGAGCGAGCCAGCCCTTGCCCGGCGGCTCGCGTCCGTCGCGCACCGCCTCGTGCGTCGACCAGCGGCACGTTGGGTTCTCCAGCGCGCGCGCGTAATAGGCGGCGCGCGCGTCCGCATCGAAGGCGGGATCGCGCCAGAGGGCGATGAGGCTCTCGGCGCCGCGATCGGCCGAGATCGAGCAGTTGGCGAGGTCGACCGCGGCACCGTTGTCGGGGCAGCGATGCGTCACGGGATCGACGGCGAGACCGTCCGAGCACGCTACGTCGTAGACCTCCTCGTGCGGGCCGTCGGCCTCGTTCCAGACCTTGATCATCTGGAGCTTGTAGAGCGGAGCGCTGAGCGCGTCCCGCCCGGCCCAGACGAGGAAGGCGGGGGCGGCGCCCGCATCGCCTCTCGCGAGGTCGCTACCCATCGCCACGCCCTCGACATAGGCGCGCGTCCAGACGTCGGCCGCCTCGGGAAGGTCGTCGCCGAAGGCGAAGCTCGCGAACATGCGGATGCTGAGCCGCGGTCCCGAAGTGGCGAAGGTCTCCCGCCGCTTCATCGCCGCGAAGATGGCCTCCCGCGTGTTCGCCTCCGCCCACACGCCCGCAAGGCCGCCCGAGGTACGCTTCAGCGGACCGTCCTTGTCCGGAAGAACGGGCAGGCGGCGCTTCTCGACCGTATCGTCGAGATAGCCGACATGGCCCGCATGGGTCGCCTCGTCCGTCGCGCCGGGATCGCCGTTATGCGTGTCCGTCGAGCCGATGAAGCCGTGCTTGAAGGGGTCGACCCCGCGCTCGTCGATGAGGGCGAGGCCGCGCGCCACCGCCTCGCGCTCGGTCGACATCGGCATCTGGCATTCGGAGATCTGGCCTTCCTTGCAGAGCGGATAGCCCTGCTCGAAGCCGCATTCCTCGTCGCTGGAGGCGGCCGGCGAGCATTCCGAGTTCGACTTGATCTGGAAGACCTCGGCCAGGCGCTCGAGTTTGGCGCGCCGGCGCAAATCCTCGTCCGTATGCGGCGTGCCGTCCCTGCCGTTCAGCGCGTAGGCGTGGCCCCACGACATGTTCATGTTGTGCGGAATCGTGATGACGTCGCACTCGCCGGTGCAGGTTTCGCTGAGGAGGCGCCAGAGATCGGCGTCGATGGGCGCCTCGTAGATGCTGTAGGCGATTTCGGGGACGTTCGCGTTCGCGAAGATGACGTTGTGGTGGAGCGAGGAGCGCTCGGGCCCCCGGGGCGAATATTCGTAGGCCACGAAAGAGGTGAACGTCCCCGGATCGTTGAACTCGGCGGCGAGCGCCTGCATCTCGCGCCAGGTGACCTGGGTCATCGCGCGGCAGTCGTCCGGTCCCTCGCAGAGGCCGTCGGGCCGCGTGGGGGGCATCTCGTAATAGCCCTGGGCGGCGCTCGTGTAGAGCTCCCGGTTCTCGGTCCTGATGCCCTCGCAGACGGGTGTCGTATAGGCCGGGCTCGCCTCGTCGGTGCAGCGCGCCACCATGCCGAAGCCCTCGGCATGGTCGGTGAGCGCCACGAAGTCGAGTGGCCGCGCGAGGCGCTCCTTGCGCCCGCCATAGAGGGTGATCTCCTCGCCGCGGGCGAAGCGATAGGCCTCGCGCGGGGTCACGCGGTTGCCGAAGAGGAAGCTGTCGTAGGACGCCGCGCTGTGAACGTGGAGGTCGCCGAAAAGGGCGTGCCGACCGGCCGGACCCGTCTCGACGCCGCCCGCGTCGGAAACGGCTTCCGGCTCGGGAGCGCTCGCCACGCTTGCGGGCTCGGGCGCGGCGGACGCAGGTGCCTCCGCTTCCGTCCCGCCCTTGCGGTCGCATGCCGCAAGTCCAAGCGTTGCGGCGAGGAACGCCGCTGCGATATGCCCCAAGCCCAAGTGCCGGTGTCCCACCCTCACGCCTCCCGTGACGACCTCGTTTCTCGCGCGGCGCCAAGCCTAGGGCGGGTGACCGCGGTCGGCAAGAGCGCCGGCCGGGGCGCGCGGTCGGGCTCGGGAAGCGCTCCGTCAGCGGACGGTGAGGCGCATGAGCGTGGGCGGGCCGCTCTCTCCGTCGCCGAGCAGGAGAGCGCGGCGGCGCGCGACGAGGTCCTTGAGAAAGTCGACGACCGTCGCGATGCGGGGCAGGCTTCTCAGATCGGCATGGACGCTGAGCCAGAGCGTGCGCGTGAAGGTCGCCGTGCCGTCGAGGACCGGGACGAGGTCCGTGCGGCGCGCGGCGAGAAAATGCGGAAGGAGGGCGAGCCCCGCGCCCTCGGCGCACGCATTGGCCTGCGCCTCGACGCTGGTCGAGCGGAAGACGATCTCGGACTGGAAGAAGGCCTCCAGCTCCTTGAGCTCCACATAGTGCAGCAGGTCGTCGATGTACCAGATCGAACGGTGGCGGGGGAGGTCGGCGAGCGAGCGGATCGGCTCCTCGCGGGCGAGGTAGGCCGCGGCCGCGTAGAGCTGAAGACGATAGTCCGTGAGCTTCTGGACGGTGGCGCGCCCCGTGGTCGGACGGGCAAGGGATACCGCGATGTCGGCTTCGCGCTTCGTCAGGCTGAAATGGCGCGTCTCGGCGACGAGCTCGAGGCGCAGGCCCGGCGCCCGCTCGGCGAGGAAGGCAAGGTCGCGCGCGACGACCTCCGAGCCGAAGGCTTCCGGCGTCGCGAGGCGCACGACTCCCTGCACCAGGAGGTCGCTGCCCGCGAGCGCCCTCTCGACGGAGAGGGACTCGGCTTCCATCGCCTCCGCGATCGGCATGAGGCGCCGCCCGCCGGGCGTCGGCGCATAGCCCGCCGGCGTGCGGTCGAAGAGAAGCGTGCCGAGCTCGGCCTCCAGCGCGGCGATGCGCCGCCTCACCGTCGTCTGATCGACGGCGAGCCTCCGGGAGGCCCGCGCGAGCGTACCCTCCCGCGCGAGCGCCAGAAAGACCTTGAGGTCGCCCCAGTTGCGAAGTCCCATCCAGCCGTCTCCCGTGTGCGCATTCTTGTCGTGCAGGGTTTGGACTAGCATAATCCGCCATTGGCAGAAGACGACCAAGGGGAGGACAAAATGGCCGCAGGTCCGGCATCGCTGACTCGGATCGCCATGCTTGCGCTTCTCCTTGCCGGCGGGCAGGCGCGCGCGGAGGATACGATGGCGCTATCGAAAGGGTGCGAGGAGGCCGGCGCTGCGGCTCAGGCCGTCGTCAAGGCCTATATCGACAATTTCAACTCGAAGGACATCGCCAGCTTCGAGTCCGTCATGCACTATCCGAACGTGCGGCATGCGGACGGAAAGATCTTCGTCGTCGAGGAGCCTTCGGGCCGTCAGCAGATGTTCGCCGACCTCGAAAAGGCGATCGGCTGGGATTACACGACGCTCGACAGCTCCGAGATCGTGCAGTGCCATCCCGACAAGGTGCACATCGCCGTGCGCGTGACGCGCCACTCCAAGACCGCGCCCATCCACAGCTTCGATTCGCTCTACGTCGTCACGAAGGTCGACGGGAAATGGGGCATCGCCATCCGCTCGAGCTACGCGCCGGAGGCGCTGAAGGCGCCGCCGCCCGCGCCGTGAGTCAGGACACCTGTCGCTCGCCGCTCTTCCAGTAAGCGGCGCGCAGGGCCTTCTTGTCGAGCTTGCCGAGCGCGGTCACGGGCAGGCTGTCCACGAAATCGATCGACTTCGGCGCGTAGACCGAGCCCTTCTTCTGCTTGACGTGCTCGATGAGCTCCTTCTCGCCGGCATTGGCGCCGGGCTTGAGCACGCAGAACGCCTTGACGAGCTCGCCCCATTTGGGGTCCGGCACGCCGATCACGGCCGCGACGGACACGGAGGGATGCTGGGTCAGCGCGTCCTCCACCTCCCGCGGATAGACGTTGAAGCCGCCGGAGATGATCATGTCCTTGGCGCGGTCGACGATGTAGAAAAAGCCGTCCTCGTCCTCGCGGGCCATGTCGCCCGTGTGCAGCCAGCCGCCGCGAAACGCCTTTTCCGTCTCCTCCGGCCGCTTCCAGTAGCCGTCCATGACGAGCGGGCCGCGCACGCAGATCTCGCCGATCTCGCCGCGCGGAACCTCCCGGCATTCCTCGTCAAGGATGCGCACGCGGATGCCGGCGATGGGCTGGCCGCAGGAGGCGAGGCGATGCGGATGGGCGAGGTCGTGATCGCCCTTGCGCAGATAGGTGACGGTGTTCGGCGCCTCGGTCTGCGCGTAGAGCTGGCAGAAGATCGGCCCGAAGACCTCCAGCGCCTCCTTGAGGCGCGTCGGCGACATGGGCGCCGCTCCGTAGACGCACATTTTGAGGCTGGAGAGATCGTAGTCCTTGAGCTTCGGGTGGTCGAGAAGCACGTAGAGCATCGTCGGCACAAGGAAGGTCGCCGTCACCCGCTCGCGCTCGATCGTCGCCATGAACTTTTCCGGGTCGAACCCGTCCTGCATGATGAAGGTGCCGCCGCGCAGATGCACCGGCGCGATGAAGGCGCCGGCGGCATGGCTCACCGGCGTCGCGGCGAGGAAGCGGATCTCCTCGGGCCATTCCCACTCGGAAAGCTCGAGGAGGACGAGCGTGATGTAGCTGCGGTGGCGATGGACGACGCCCTTGGGCCGGCCCGTCGTGCCGCCCGTGTACGAGATGCCGGTGATGTCCTCCGGACGCGCCTCGACCACGATGGGCTGGGGCGCGAAGCGCGCCATCTCGCTCGTGACGTCGATGCCGAAATCGGTCGGCCCGATGGTGAAGAGCGAGCGCAGGCTCTTCACGCGCTCCTTCAGGACGCGGCCCCGCGCGGCGAAGCGGTGATCGTCGACGACGAGCACGGAGATTTCCGCGTCCTCCAGCACGAAGACGTGGTCGTCCTCGCCGCCCAGCGGGTGGAGGGGCGTGTAGCGCAGCCCGATCGCCTGCGCGGCGGCCGAGACCAGCAGCACCTCGACCGAGTTCGAGGCGAGCATGGCGATGCCCTCGCCGCGCTTGCAGCCATGGGCCTTCAGGACCTGCACCATCCGGCTCACCTGCGCCTCGAGCTCGCGGAAGGTGAAGCGGCGGTCGTTGTAGACGAGCGCGTCGCGGTCCGGATAGCGCCTGCCCGCGAGCCGCGCCATCTCGCCCACCGTGCAGCCGAGATAGAGGTCGGGCGCGATCATGTCGAAATCTCCTTCATCGTGAGGTCATCGGGGGCGGCACCGCCGCGCGCTCATTGAAGCCAGCCCTGGGCGCGGAAGAAACCCGCGCAGGCATCGGCGAACCAGTCGGGCGCCTCGAGGGGAGGGCAGTGGCCCGCACCCTCGGCGATCTCGAGCGGCACATAGCCGAGATCGGCGGCCATGAGGCGCGCATCGTCGAGCGCGATCGCGACATCCGCGCCGCCATGCGTGACGATGGTCGGCCGGCCCGCCGCCCGGAGCGCGGAAGTGGGGTCGGCGCGGCCGAGAAGGGCATGCATGAGCCCGGCCATGCCGGGCCCGTCATCTTCGAGGGCCTGCTTCGTCCAGGTGTCGAGCCATGCCGGGTTCCGCTCCAGGAAGCGGGCCCCGATGAGGAAGCGCCCGAACTGGCGCGCCGTTTCGTCCGTGAGCCCTGCCTCCATGCTCTGCGCCAGCCCCTCGACGCCCGGCCGCTCGGCCTCGCTCCAGGGGCGCGCGCGCGTGCCGACGAGCACGAGACCGACAATGCGCGAGGGATCGCGCCGCACCATCTCCATGGTCAGCATGCCGCCCATCGAATGGCCGACGAGGACGATTGGGCCGGCGCCCGCCATCTGGAGCTTGCCCTCGAGCCACTCCGTCCAATCGCCGATGGTCGCGCCCTGGCGGAGCGCCGGCTCGCCGCCATGCGCGGGCTGCCAGGGGGCGAGCGTCGCGAGCGCCGAGCCGATCCGGGTGCGCGCGCTGTCCCAGATCGCGGGCGACATGAGAAGTCCATGCAGGAACACGATTGTCGGTCTCGCCATGGGCATTGCTCCCTCGCGGGGCATCGCCGGGCGCGCCCCATAACTTCTTCGTTACAGGCAGTCTGCCATAGGCGGGCCGGCTCGCGCGACCCGGGCAGGGGTGGCAGCTTTGCAGGGGGCGCATTGCAGGCGAGGGCCGGATCGGCGCAGCATGCGCCCGGCCCCGCGCCCGGGACGAAGGAGGAACGTTCGACGTGGCCGATGCGTGCGACCTCCTCGTCGTCGGAGGCGGCATCAACGGATGCGGCATCGCGCGCGACGCGGCCGGGCGCGGGCTCGACGTCGCGCTCGTCGAGAAGGGCGATCTCGCCGGCGCCACGTCGTCGGCGAGCTCCAAGCTTATCCATGGGGGCCTGCGCTATCTCGAGCAGGGCCATTTCCGCCTGGTGCGCGAGGCGCTCGCCGAACGCGCGCGCCTGATGGCCTGCGCGCCCCACCTCGTGCGGCCGCTGCGCCTCGTTCTCCCGATCGTGCCCGGGCTGCGGCCCGCGCCGCTTCTGCGCTTCGGCCTGTTCCTCTACGACCGCATGGCGGCGGGCGACCTGCCGGGGGCGGCCGCCCTCGACCTCGCGCGCGCGGCCGAAGGCCGGGCGCTCCTTCCCGAGCTCAAGCGCGGCCTCGTCTTCTCCGACGCGGCGACCGACGATGCCCGCCTCACCGTGCTCGTCGCGCGGGACGCCGCCGAGCGCGGCGCGCGCATCCTACCGCGCACGGAGCTTCTCGAGGCGCGCCGGGAGGGCGCGCTGTGGACGGCGCGGCTGCGCGGCGCCGGAGGCGGCGAGCAAAGCCTGACCGCCCGCGTCCTCGTCAACGCGGCCGGTCCCTGGGTCGGTGAGGTCGGCCGGCGCACGGCCGCCGCGCCGCGCGGCCGGGTGCGGCTCGTCAAGGGCAGCCATATCGTTCTGCCCCGGCTCTATGCGGGGCCGCACGCCTATCTCCTCCAGGAACGCGACGGGCGGGTCCTGTTCGTCCTGCCCTTCGAGGAGGCCTTCACGCTCGTCGGCACGACAGAAGTGGCGCTCGCCGGCTCGCCGGAGGAGGCCGCCATCTCGCCCGAAGAGACGGACTATCTCCTCGCGGGCCTCGCGCGGCTCTTGCGGGCCGCGCCCACGCGCGAGGACATCGTCTGGAGCTTTGCGGGCGTGCGGCCGCTCTACGACGACGGCAGCGCCAACGTCACCGCCATGAATCGCGACTATGTGTTCGACATCGACGCGCCCGAAGGTCTCGCCCCGCTTCTCACGGTCTATGGCGGCAAGCTCACGACCTTCCGCCGCCTCGCGGAGGCCGCGCTCGGCCGCCTCGCGTCGCACCTGCCCATGGGCCCCGACTGGACGGCGCGCGCGACATTGCCCGGCGGAGACATTCCGCAGGCGGATTTTCCGGCCTTCGTGAGGGAGATGGCCGCGCGCTATCCGTTTCTGCCCGAGGCGGAATGCCGCCGCCTTTCGCGCTCCTACGGCACGCGCATGACGCGCTTCCTCGGGCCCGCCCGCGCCGCCGCGGACCTCGGGCGGCGTCTCGTCGCGGGCCTCGGCGAGGCGGAGCTGGAGCATCTCGTGCGCGAGGAGTGGGCCATGACGACCGACGACGTGCTCTGGCGGCGCACGAAGCTCGGCCTCGTCGCCGGCGCGGCCGAGCGCGCGGCCGTGGCTGAGGCGCTCGAGCGCCTTCGGGTTCCGCCAACGAAGGAGGACTGACATGGGTCGGCGCGACGCGCTCCTCGCCATCGATCAGGGAACGACATCCAGCCGGGCCATCGTCTTCGCCCTGGACGGAACGATCCTCGCCCTTGCGCGCGAGCCGTTGCCGCAAATCTATCCCGCGCCCGGAGAGGTCGAGCACGACCCCGAGGCCATCTGGTCGGGCACGCTGAAGGTCGCGCGCGCCGCTCTGGCCGAGGCGGAGGCGAAGGGAGCCCGCGTCGCCGCCATCGGCATCACCAATCAGCGCGAGACGGCGCTCCTGTGGGACCGGGCGAGCGGCCGGCCGCTCGGCAACGCCATCGTCTGGCAGGACCGCCGGACGGCGCAGATCTGCGCGCGCCTCAAGGCCGACGGCGCGGAAGCCATGGTCGCGGAAAGGACCGGCCTCGTGCTCGATCCCTATTTCTCGGCAACGAA
This sequence comes from Alphaproteobacteria bacterium, assembly GCA_024236075.1. Classification (GTDB taxonomy): domain Bacteria; phylum Pseudomonadota; class Alphaproteobacteria; order JACAEB01; family JACAEB01; genus JACAEB01. The sequence continues at coordinate 75,251 of JACKLE010000005.1, forward strand.
ATTCGCCTGGCTTCTCGATCGTACGGAGGGCGCGCGGGCGCGCGCCGAGGCCGGCGAGCTCGCCGCCGGCACGGTCGACAGCTTTCTGGTCTGGCGCCTGACGGGAGGTCGGCGGCACGTCACCGACGCGACCAATGCGAGCCGCACGAGCCTCTACGACATCGCTGCTAACGCGTGGGACAGCGAGCTCGCGCGTCTCTTTCGGGTGCCGGCGGCGGTGCTGCCGGAGGTCCTCGACTCGGCGGCTTTCTTCGGCGAGACGCAGGCGGAGCATTTCGGCCGCCCGCTGCCGATCCTCGGTGTCGCGGGCGACCAGCAGGCCGCGACGATAGGCGAGGCCTGCATCGCGCGCGGCGACGTGAAGGCGACCTACGGCACCGGGGCGTTCCTCGTCCTCAATACGGGGGAGGAGATCGTGCGCTCGACGCGCCGCCTGCTGTCGACGATCGCCTGGCGGCTCGAAGGCCGCACGACCTATGCGCTCGAGGGCTCGATCTTCGTCGCCGGTGCCGCGATCCAATGGCTGCGCGACGAGCTCGGCGCGCTCCGGGACGCGGCCGAAAGCGAGGCGCTGGCGGCCGGCCTCGCCTCGAACGCGGGCGTCTATCTCGTGCCCGCCTTCGCAGGCCTCGGCGCGCCGCATTGGGACCCCCATGCGCGCGGCACCGTCGTCGGCCTCACGCGCGGCTCCGGGCGCGCCGCGCTCGCCCGCGCCGCGCTGGAGGCGGTCGCTTATCAGAGCGCGGAGCTTCTCGCGGCCATGGCCGCGGACGGCGTCGCGCCGAGATCGCTGCGCGTCGACGGCGGCATGGTGGTCAATGGCTGGCTCTGCCAGTTTCTCGCCGACATCCTCGCGATGCCGGTCGAGCGCCCCGCAATCGTCGAGACCACGGCCTTCGGCGCGGCGGCGCTCGCGGGGCTTGAGGCGGGGCTCTTCGCGAGCCTTCAGGACATCGCCGCGCGCTGGCGCCTCGAGCGACGCTTCGCGCCGGGACTCGATGCCGCCGAGCGGGAGCGCCTCCTCGCGGGCTGGTCGGATGCCGTCGCGCGCGCCAAGGGGCGCTGACCGCGCTGGACCTTGCGCCCTGTCCTCGCTTAGGCTTCCGGCCTCGTTCGGGGGCATGGGCCGGGCATGGACGCGAACGCGCACGAGACTTGGCTGGCGCAGGTCGACGAGGCGGCGCTCGATCCCGAGCGGCCCATCGTCGATCCGCACCACCATCTCTGGCGCACGCATCCGCCGCGCCCCTATCTCCTCGACGATCTCTGGACGGATACGGGCACGGGGCACAACATCGTCGCGACCGTCTTCGTCGAATGCGTCGCGGAGTATCGCACCGAGGGACCCGAGCATCTGCGCCCGGTCGGCGAGACGGAGTTCGTCGCCGAGATTGCGATGCGCTCGCGCGGCGGCGGCCGCGGGCGCCCGCCCATCCGGGGCATCGTCGCCTTCGCCGATCTCAGGCGCGGCCCTGCGGTCGACGAGGTGCTCATGGCCCATGAGGCGGCGGGGCAGGGACTTCTGCGCGGCATACGCCATGCGGGGAACCACGATCCGAGCCCCGAGGTTCGCCGCTCGCATCATCGCCCTCCGCCCGACCTCTATATGGATGCCGCATTCCGCGACGGCTTCAAGCGGCTTGGGGCCCACGGGCTCGGCTTCGACGCCTGGCTCTACCATCCCCAGATCCCTCAGCTTACGGATCTCGCGCGGAGCTTCCCCGAAACCACGATCGTGCTCGACCATTTCGGCTGCCCGCTCGGTACGGGACCCTATGCGGGGCGGGGCGAGGAGGCGCGCGCGGCCTGGCGCGCCTCGATCGCCGAGCTTGGGGGCTGTCCGAACGTCGTCGCGAAGCTCGGCGGCCTTGTCGTGGGGCCCACGGGCCTCGGCTTCGAGGGCGCGCCGCGGCCGCCGACCTCGGACGAGCTCGTCGCGGCCCATCGCGACTTCTACCTCCACACGATCGATGCCTTCGGGCCCGAGCGCTGCATGTTCGAGAGTAATTTTCCGGTGGACAGGCTCTCGCTCCCCTATGGTGTCGTCTGGAACGCCTTCAAGAAGATTGCGGCGCCCTTCGCCGAAAGCGAAAAGGACGCGCTCTTTCGCGGCACCGCCGCGAGGGCCTATCGCCTCGAACTGGGTTTCTGAGCCCGTTCGCCGAAGGGGCATGCACCGGGGAGGATGCGCATGGCGGAGCCCGCGAGCGGCGCACGCGTGGGACGGACGACCAAATTTGCCTACGGCTTCGGCGCCGTGGCGTTCGGCGTCAAGGATCTCGGCTTCGCCTACTTCCTGATGATCTTCTACAACCAGGTGCTGGGCCTTCCCGCGAGCGCGGCCGGCCTCGCGCTGATGATCGCCCTCCTCTTCGACGCGGTCTCCGATCCCATCGTCGGCTATGCGAGCGACAATCTGCGTTCGCGCTGGGGGCGGCGCCATCCCTTCATGTACGCCGCGGCGCTTCCGATAGCGGTCGCGTTCTTCTTCCTGTGGAATCCGCCCGGCGGCGTCCATGCGCTCGATAGCCTCGGGCAATCGGGGCTCTTCGCCTATCTCCTCGGCATGGCGATCCTCGTGCGCATCCTCATCACCTTCTATGAGATTCCCTCGACCGCCCTCGTCTCGGAGCTGACGAGCGACTATGACGAGCGCACGACGCTGCTCTCCTATCGCTTCTTCTTCGGCTATGTGGGCAGCCTCGTCCTCACTTTCGTGACCTTCTCGGTCTTCCTGAAATCAACGCCGGCGCATCCCTCGGGCATTCTCAATCCGGCCGGCTACATGCCCTACGCGATCGCTTCGGCGCTCGTGATGCTCGTGACCATCCTCGTCTCGTCCGTGGGCACGCACAGCGAGATTCCGCGCCTTCGCGCCGCGCCGGCGCGAAAGTTCGAATGGAGGAACACGCTCAAGGAGCTCGGCGAGACCTTTGCCAGCCGCTCGTTCCTCGCGCTCTTCGTTGCGGCGCTCTTCTCGATGATGGCGCAGGGCGTGCAGACCTCGCTCGCTCTTTATTTCGCGACCTTCTACTGGGAGCTCACATCCGAGGACGTGCGCTTCTACCAGCCTGTGCAGATCGCCTCGGCGACCGCCGCGCTCCTCATCGCGCCGATCATCGCCAAGCGCTTCGACAAGAAGCGCGCCGCGATCTTGCTCTCCGTCGTCTCGCTGACCTTCGGGCCGCTGCCGCTTTTCCTGCGCCTCCTCGGCTTCTTTCCTGAGAACGACAGCTCCTGGCTGCTGCCCATCCTGCTGTCGCATCAATTCTTCGAGTCGACGATCTTCATCTCCGCGAGCATCATCATCTCGTCCATGGTCGCCGATCTCGTCGAGGAGGGCGAGCGGCGCACGGGGCGGCGCTCGGAGGGCGTCTACTTCGCCGCGCGAACCTTCGCGCAGAAGACCGTGACCGGCTTCGGGGTCTTCGTCTCGGGGATCATCCTCGACCTCGTGGCTTTTCCGGCCACGGCCAAGCCCGGTGCGGTGGACGACGGCGTCCTGATGCGCCTCGTCCTCTTCTACGCGCCCGTCTTCGTCCTCTTTCACGCGGCCGCGGCTCTGATGCTGCTCGGCTACCGCATCAGCCGTCAGTCCCACGCGCAGGATGTCTTCCATCTCGAGGACGACGTTCGCGCGCCTCCGTCGGGATCGAGCTCGTGATGCGCGCGGCCGCGTCCGGGCTCCTCCTTGTCCTCCTCGCCGCCTGTGCGAGCCTCGAGCGCGGCCCGCCTGCCTGCGAGCCGGATTTTCCGCTCACGGATCGCTGGCTCGGCGGCGACGGCGTCTTCTCGGCCCCGCTGAGGGACGGGCGGACGCTTTGGCTCTTCGACGACAGCTTCGTCACGCACAAGGCGGGCGAAGGGCGGCGCGATGCGGCGCTCGTCGCGAACTCGGTCGGCGTTTCGGAATGCGGAAGGGAGGGCTTCTCGATCGCCTATCGCTGGCGCGGCGGCGAGGCGCCGCGCGCCGTCTTCGAGACGGGCGAGGAGGGCACGCGCTACTGGCCGCAGGTCGCCCTCGGCGTCGACGAGGCCATCTTCGTGCTTCTTCTCAAGGTGCGCGTCACCGAGCCGGGCGATCCGCTGGGCTTCGAGGCCGTGGGCGTCGATCTCGCGCGCATCGAGGGGGCGGAGGGCCCGATCGAGGACTGGCAGATTTCGATCGTGCCGGCGGCGACCGGCGGCGAGGTCCTTCCCGCGCTGCTGTCGAGCATCCATTTTTCGGTCGATCCGGATGGTGAGGCGCACGGAGGATTTTTGGGCCTTGCGCTTCATGCGGCCGGTCCCGGCACGCGACGCGCCCTTCCGATGCTCCTCTCGACGCCGCTGGACGCGGCCTCCGAGCCCCTAAAGAATCTCATTCATGCGCTCGGTGTCGGCCCTCTCGAACTCGCGCTGCTGGGGCCGGACGGGAAGTTTCACGCCGGACAGGATGCCGCAAAGGCGCGCGCGCTCTTTTCCGACGCGGCGCCCGAATTGAGCCTGGTGCGCCGGGTCGACGCTCGAAGCAGCGTGCTCGTCTCCATGGATGGCGGGTTTCCGAGCGACACGATCGTCGCGCGCACCGAGTTGCCGTCGCCCGTCCGGCCATCCGATACGGTCTGGAGCGACCCCGTCACGCTCCATAGGGTCCCCGAGCGCGACCCCGCGAGCCCCGAATACCGCAAGAACGCCTTCTGCTATGCCGGCAAGGCGCACGGTGCGTTCCGGAAGGACGGAAAGGTGGCCGTGACCTATGTCTGCAATGCCTTCGAGCCGGAGGATCTTTTCGGCGACCTCACGCTCTACCGACCCCGCGTCGTCTATCTGAAGCTTCCCGAGATCCCCTGAAGGATCGCGGCCCCTCGCGCGTTCAAGGAAAAGGCGCCTTGAAGGAGGGGACGATGCGCACGTTGCTGGCAGCCTGTCTCGTGGCTTTCGCTGCGTTCTTGTGCGGCCCGGCAGGCGCGCAAGGGATGAAGCTGCCGCCCTTCGCCTCCTCGCCCGCGCCGCCGGCGCCGGACTACGCGAAGCCCGGGAGCTGGGCGGCCCTGCCGACCGGCGCCGACACGGCCGATGCGACCCCCGCGGGCCTTGCCGACCACCAGGCCGACGCCCCGGCCGACGTCTTCTACATCCACCCCACGACCTATCTGCAAGGTCCGACGTGGAACGCGGCGATCGATGAGGAGAAGTCCTCGACGCGCCTCGACGAGGTCGTGGTGAAGGCTCAGGCGAGCGCCTTCAACGGCTGCTGCCGCGTCTTCGCGCCGCGCTATCGCCAGGTCCATCTCCTGGGCTTCGTCGGGCCCAATGCGGAGGAGGCCCCGAAGGCCCTCGCGATCGCCTATGAGGACGTCAGGGCGGCCTTCGCCTATTACCTCAAGACCTGGAACAAGGACCGGCCCATCGTCATCGCCTCGCACAGCCAGGGATCGCGCTTCGCGCTCTGGCTCGTGCAGGATGTGATCGAAAAGGACCCGAAGCTGCTCGAGCGCTTCGTCGCGGGCTACATCCTCGGCTACGCCATTCCGCTCGACGTCTACGACCGTACACTGAGCATCGTGAAGCCGTGCCGCTCGATCTCCGACACGCGGTGCATCCTCAACTGGAGCACCTATGCGGAGGGCTTCGAGGCCGGCCGCTCTCGGGAGGTCATCCACCGCTATCCCGGCAATGTCTGGGAAGCGAACGGCGACAAGCCCTTGCAGTGCAACAACCCGCTGATGTGGACGGAAGGCGCGACGCCGGAATGGGCGCCCGCATCGCTCCACAAGGGAGCGCTCGCCTTCCCGGAAGGCGATGCGCCGCTGCCGGCGCTGGTCGCCGGCGAGGTGTCGGCGCGCTGCCACGACGGCGGGCTCTTCGTCACGATGGCGAAGACGAGCCCGTTCGCGTCGATGCATCGCGACGGCAACTATCACAATCAGGACATCGGGCTCTTCTACGGCAATGTGCGCGAGAACGCCGCCGCGCGCGTCGAGGCCTTCGTGCGCGGCGCGCATCTGGGGCAGGTCATCGACCTCAAGCATCTCGTGCCGAAGACATCCTTCGACGAGATGCCCGTCCCGCCGGCTCCCGACTATGCGAACCCCATCTCCTGGGGCGCGCTGCCCTGGCGGCTCGACTTCGCCGATTTCGCGCCGAAGGGAGAGAGCGACAATCAGGCGATGGCGGATGTCGACGTCTTCTTCCTCTATCCGACGACGTTCCTCTTCGACGAGGGCTGGAACAGTCCCATCGACCACGCGGTCGCGACCGCCCGCGTCGACCAGGGCGTCCTGAAGCATCAGGCCAGCGCCTTCTCGGGCTGCTGCCGCATTTTCGCGCCGCGCTACCGGCAGGCGACGCTCGTCTCGTTCTTCCCCAATTACGCCGCAGACGGACAGAAGGCGCAGGAGCTCGCCTATGGCGACGTCAAGCAAGCATTCGCCTACTATCTCGAACACTACAATGAAGGGCGCCCCTTCATCCTGGCGAGCCACAGCCAGGGCACGCGGCATCTCATCGCGCTTCTCGCCGACGTCCTGGCCAAGAGCCCGGCGCGCGAGCGCCTCGTCGCCGCCTATGCCATAGGCTATCCGCTGCCGCTGGCGCATTACGGCGGCGACTACGGCGACATCGTCGAGTGCAGGGCGGCGGACGACACGGACTGCGTCGTCAACTACGGGACCTATGGCGAGGGCGGGCCGCCGCCTCCCGGCAAGAACGCGAGCTTCCAGTGCTCCAATCCGCTCTCCTGGGACGATCCAGGCGCCAAGGCGCCGGCCTCGAAAAATCTCGGCGCGCTGGTCGGAGCCGTTCTGCACGATCCGATACCGGCCACCGTGCCGGGACGCATCGGCGCCCAATGCCGCGATGGCACGCTATGGGCGGACGTGCCTGAGGACTCGCGCTGGTACGCGCTGCGCCAGAAGCCCAACAACTACCACAATCAGGATTACAGCCTCTTCTACATGAACCTGCGCGAGAACGCCGCCGTCCGCGTCGCGGCCTACAAGAGGGCGCACGACGCGAACTAGGCGGGCCTGCCTCACGCCGCCATGTCGAAGAGAAGAAGCTCCGCACCCGCCTCGTCGGCGGCGAGCTTCACCTCGGCAAGATCGGCTATCGCGGCGCCGTCGCCGGCCTCGAGGCGCTTGCCGTCGAGGTCGACATTCCCGCGCGCGACCTGCAGCCAGCCGATGCGACCCGGCGCGAAGCTGTGCCCGACGGCACCGCCGGGCCCGAGCCGCGCCGCATAGAGATCGACGTCGCGGTGGATCGCGACCGAGCCCTCCCGCGCCTCGCGCGAGGCGAGGAGCGTGAGGCCGCCGCCGGAAAGGTCGAACGCGCGCTGCTCGTAGGAGGGGCGCAGCCCCGCGCGCTCGGGCAGGATCCAGATCTGGAGGAGATGCACGCTATCCTCGGCGGACGGATTCATCTCGCTGTGGACGACGCCGGTGCCCGCGCTCATGCGTTGCACCTCGCCGGGCCGGATGACCGAGCCGTTGCCCATGCTGTCGCGGTGCTCGAGCGCGCCCTCGAGCACATAGGTGAGGATCTCCATGTCGCGGTGCGGATGGGGTGGAAAGCCGCCGCCGCCTGCCACGCGATCCTCGTTGATGACCCGAAGCGGCCCGTAGCCCATGTGCTCCGGATCGTAGTAGTTCGCGAAGGAGAAGCTGTGACGGGTGTCGAGCCAGCCGTGATCGGCGTGGCCGCGCTCGCCCGCCGGACGAAGCGTGATCATGTCGGGACTCCCAATTTCTGGTGGCCGCGGCGCACCGCTTGAGGGCGCCCGGATTTGGCCCGAAGATGGGAAGTCGGGGCACGGGTGAAAAGGGGCAGCGTTGCGCGGCGAGCAAGGGAGCCATGCATGAACGGCCGCGATGCCTACGAAAAGGAGCTGCGCGCCCTCCAGGACCGGCTTCTCCTCATGCAGCGCGCCTATGCGCGGCACGGATGCAAGGCGATGCTTGCGCTCGAAGGGTGGGATGCGGCCGGCAAGGGAGGGCTCATCCGCCGCATCGCCTGGGCCCTCGATCCCCGGCACCTGCGCGTCTGGCCGATCGGCGCGCCCAGCGAGGAGGAGCGCGGCGCCCACTGGCTCCGCCGCTTCTGGTGCAAGGTGCCGGGCGCGGGGGAGATCGCCATCTTCGACCGCTCCTGGTACGGACGGGTGCTCGTCGAGCGCGTGGAGGGCTACGCCACGAAGGAGGAGTGGACGCGAGCCTATGACGAGATCGTGCTCTGGGAGCAGACCCTCGCCTTCGAAGGCTATCGCATCCTCAAGCTGTTCATCGACATCACGCCCGATACGCAGCTCGAGCGCTTCCGCGAGCGCCTCGAGACGCCAGAGAAGCGGTGGAAGCTGACGGCGGAGGATTTGCGCAATCGCGGGAAATGGTCCGCCTACGAAGAAGCCTATCGCGAGATGCTGAAGCGCACCTCGATACCCGAGGCGCCCTGGAAGGTCATCGACGGGAACGACAAGAAAAGCGCGCGCCTCGAAGGCCTGAAGGCCATCCTCGACCATCTCTGCGAAGGCGTCGAGCTGGAGGCGCCGCCGGTTCCGCCGGAGGTCGCGGCTTTCCTCGAGGACGCGGCGAAGGGAAAGTCCGGCGGCAATCCCAAGAATCGGGACAGGGGCTGAGGGCCCGGCTCAGCTTGCGCGCACCCAGATGCCGCCGTCGACCGGCAGAATGACGCCGGTGACGAAGCGGGCCTCGTCGGACGCGAGATAGAGCGCGGCATAGGCGGTGTCCCAGGCGTCGCCCATCTTGCGCCCGAGCGGCACGACGGCGTTGCGCCGGGCGCGCGCCTCCTCGCGCGAGAGCCCGTGCGTGCCGGTGCCGGCCTGGCCGACGGGCGTATCGAGCAGGCCCGGCATGATGGCGTTGCAGCGGATCATGTGGCGGGCATTGCCCGCCGCCGTCGTCTCGGTGAGCTTGTTGACGCCTGCCTTCGACATCTCGTAGGCGACGAGGCCGTTGCGCGCGACGCCGGCGAGCGAGGAGATGTTGACGACCGAGCCGCCGCCCTGCGCGCGCATGACGGGCAGGGCGTGCTTGATCGTCATCCACATGCCCTTGAGGTTGATGCTCAGGATACGGTCGAAGCTCGCCGCCTCGAGCACGTCCACATCGCCGTCGCCCTCCACGATCCCCACATTGTTGACGAGGATGTCGAGCCGCCCGAGGCTCGCGACCGCTTCGGCCACGATGCCGGCGCATTGCGCCTCGTCGGTGATATCGGCCTCGAAGGCGTGCGCGTTTCCGCCCTCCTCGGCGATGAGCGCGACCGTCTCCTCGGCCGAGGCGAGATTGCGGTCCACGCAAAGGAGGCGCGCGCCTTCCCGGGCGAAGAGAAGCGCCATGGCGCGCCCGTTGCCCAGGCCTTCGCCCGCGCGCTGCCCTGCGCCGACGATCGCCGCCGTCTTGCCCTGGAGCCGTCCCGTCATGGCATTCCCCTCTGTCACCGAAAGGTTGCAAAGACAGAAGGTACCGCGCCCCGCGCCGTCGGGGAACAGGCGAAGGCCGGGCGGATTTGCCGGCCCGGGGTGAGCCTATTTGCTGATCTCGATCTCGGTCGCCGGGTTCCAGTCGTTCATCGGGTCGGTCACCGTCTTGGCCCTGACCGCGACCGCGACCGGCACGCCGTTCCGGTCGAGGCAGAGATCGTTGTTGTTGTCGCCGTCGTCGCGGTCGCCGACATAGAAGGGATGGATCTTCACGACCTCGCCGTTCGCCTGCAGAAGATCGACGGTGATGCGACCATACTGCGCGGGGCCCAGCTCCGCGCCGCGGCCCGGCGGAAAGCCGGACGTATCGGTCGCGAACTGGCTGACGCCTCCCGACCAGATGAGGCGCACGATGGTCAGCGTGCGGCCCGCCGGGCAGTTGGGGCCGCCCTCCGCCTCGCTCAGCTCCCGCTCCTCGTTGGGCACGATCTCGGCCATGACGAGCATCGGCCCGTCCGTGTAGGGAGGGATCGCGGGCGAGACGAGGCCCTTGAACGAGCGCACCGTGCCGTCCGACTCGGGCTCGCTCAGCACCTCGCCGACGATCTCGACGCTCACCGGAGGGTCCGAGGGCCAGTCTCCGAGCTCGCCGAGGAGGAGGACGGTGCGGTCCTCGTCCTCCTCGCCGGCCGGGTTCGTCGTCGCGCAATTGGGCTGCAGCGTCTTGCCGCTCTGGGTGTGGACGAGGAAGTCCTGAGGCTCGATCGTTGCCTGGTCGACCTCGTGGCTGAGGACGAGGGGCAGGCCGTCGATGCGGTCGCCGTCCGCGCAGGTGAGGCGGAAGGGATGGACCAGGGGCACGCTCGCCTCGTCGAGGCCGAAATAGGCCGAAAGGATCGCGGGATCCTCGGCCCGCGCCGACGCGGCCGCGCCCAGGCACAAGGCCGTCGCGAGGCCGCAAGCCGTCCGCGCCCTTGCCGTCCAACTCGCCGATCGCACGTTCACGCGCCCCATGTCCAAGAAGGCCCCACCGACCGCACGCAAGACGTTGCAGCTTGCCGGGCCGCCTGACAAGGATTTAATGATTCTGTCATTAGGTTGGCCTCGCCGTCCTGGCTTCATGGGGCGGTCGCAAACGGACCCGCCATGAAGATTCTTTTCCTGCACAAGAACTTTCCCGCCCAGTTTCGCCACCTTGCGGCCTATTTGGGGCACGAGGGCGGCCACGAGATCGTGTTCGGCTCGCTCAAGACGGAGGGTGCCATTCCGGGCGTGCGTCGCGTCTTTTTCGAGGCGCGCGAGACCGACCACCGCGATCCGCATCCCTATGTCGTCAATCTGCAGAATGCGGTGACGGTCGGCCAGGGCGTTCACGAAATCGGACAGACCCTCAAGAGCGAAGGCTTCGAGCCCGACCTCGTCTACGCCCATGCCGGCTGGGGCCCGGGCCTCTTCGTCAAGGATGTCTGGCCGCGCGCAAGGCTGATGAGCTACTTCGAATGGTTCTACCGGGCCGGCGGCCCCGACGTCGAGGAACCCGAGGCGGAAGGGGACGAGCGCAAGGAGCGGGAGGAAGGAGAGGACGGCCGGCGCCTCAGGGTACGCAATGCCGCCATGCTCGTCGAATACGCCAACTCCGACTGGGCCGTCTCGCCGACCCGCTTCCAGGCGGGTCAGTTCCCGCACTTCATGCGCTCACGGATGACCGTGCATCACGACGGCATCGACACGCGCTTCTTCCGGCCCGCTCAGGCGCGCCCCAATCTGCGGGATATCGGCATCGAGGTTCCCGCCGACGCGCCCATCGTGACCTATGCGACGCGCGGCATGGAGCCCTATCGCGGCTTTCCGCAGGCCATGCGCGCGATGAAGGCCGTGCTGCAGGAACGCAACGACGTCCATGCGGTCGTCCTGGGCCAGGATCGCGTCGCCTATGGGCGCCAGCTTCCGAAAGGCGAAAGCTGGAAGGCGCGCATGCTCGCCGAGCTCGATCTCGAGCCCTTCATAGAGGCCGGCCGACTCCATTTTCCGGGGCTTATGCCGTATACGAAGTATCTCCAGGTCCTACAGGCGTCGACGGCCCACATCTATCTCACGGTGCCGTTCGTTCTCTCCTGGTCGCTGCTCGAATCCATGTCGGCGGGCTGCCTCGTCGTCTCCTCGCGCACCGAGCCGGTGGAGGAGGTTATCACGCACGGCCATAACGGGCTCCTCGTCGACCTCCAGGATTGGCAGGCGCTCTCCCGCACTCTGCTCGACGCTCTCGCCAGGCCGCGAGATCTCTACGAGCTGCGCCGCGCCGCCCGGGCGACGGTGGTCGGCCGCTATGCGCTCGCCGATCTCCTGCCGCGCCACCTCGCGCTGATGCGCCTCGTGGCCGAAGGCGGAGAGCCCGGTCGCGACTCGCGCTTCGCCGCGGCCTGAGCCGAAGACGAGAAGGCCGGGAGCATGGCTCCCGGCCTGTCATGCGCTTTCCGAGGTTTGCCGACCGGCGCCGGCTCAGGACAGGCTGGTGAAGAAGGCGAAGATCATGGCGATCCAGGTCGCCGAGGTCAGGACACGGGTCACGGCAGGGCCTCTCATTCGAAACTCGGGGAATGCCGGTTCGGGATTTCGTCCCGGCACGGAGCGACATCGCGCTTCCTGCACAATTGAACGCGGGCGGCCGGCCGATCCGTCGCGCGGTTTTGCGGGACGATATGCGCCAAATCGGGATTCAGGGCAGGGAGCTGCCAGAGAAATCCATGACGGTGCAGATCCAGTTTTCGGCGCGCAGCGGCTCGCAGGCCGCGTCCGCGGCTCCCCAGGTCGCGAACGGCCCGGCCTTGAGGCGCCAGAACGCACCGCGGCCCGGAACCTCGATTTCGGCGAGGCGCGGCTGGAGGCGCTCGAGCGCCTTCGGGAAGCGCAGGCGAAGCTCGGTCCAGCCTTCGGTTGCCCGTGCCTCGGTGCGGTAAGAGGCGAGATGGATCGCGAACATCGCCCCGCCCGTTCCCGGCGCGGCGGCGGCGGGAGCGTGCGGCAGAGCGTTCGTCGGCACCGGAGCCGGCGGGCCTTGCGGGGTCGGGCCCGTCTTCCCGACGGGCTCCGCCATCGTTTCGGCAAGCGGCGAGGGCGGTGCGACTGCCATCGGTGCCGGCGGCGGGGCGCCGAGACGGCCGACGGTGGCGTTGAGGCTCGCTATCTCCGTGCGCAGCGCCGCGATCTCGTCCCGCAGCGCCAACTCGTCGCTTTGCCCGGACCAGTTCGCGCAGCCGGCAAGGAGGGCGATCGGCGCGAGGCGGAGCAGCCCCGTGCGCGTTCCGCCCGCGCCGCGCCCGCCTCTGACCAGTCGTGCCCGCATGTCCCGCGCCGCTCCGCCATCGACCGTCGGACACAATAATTGGGGGCCGAGGGCTGTCAACTCGCGAGATCTTGTGGAGTTACGCCCGCGCGACCTGCACGAGAACGCCGTAGTGGTCCGAGATCGGCCCACGCTCGCCCGCCCCAAGATCGACCGCGGCCTCGCTAAGGACGATGCGTCCCTCGCGCGCGAGGAGGCCGGGTCCGACGAATATGTGATCGAGGCTTTCGTCGGCCGGGCAGGGGTTGTATGGCCCTCCGCCCCGGAAGGTGACGGCCGTCGCGATCTCTTCGGCCTCGCGATAGCCCGCGAAAAGCCGTGGGAACAACTCGTCCCAGAGCTCGGGAACGTAACCGGGGCTGGCGGTGCCCGTGCCCACATCGGGCCCCACATTGAGATCGCCGCCGAAGACGATCGGCTCGCCGGCGGGCAGCTCGGCGAGGAAGGCGGCGAGCTCGCGAAGCTGGCTCGCGCGGCGCGCCACATAGGGCTCGTCCGGATGGTTCGCGATGAGATGGGTGTCGACGACCCAGACCGGCCCCAGATGCGGCGTCTCGAGGCGCGCGGCAAGCGCAGACTTGCGCGCGGAGACCTCGGCGTCCTTGAAGAGGCGGTCGATGCGGCCGCGCAGCGAATAGAGGCGCCGGCGCACCTCGGTGACCGGATAGCGGCTCAAAATCTTGAGCCCCGAATCGTGGGCGATGCCGAACGGCGCGGTGAGCCAGTTCTGAGGCCGGCTCCATATCCGGTCGGCGTCGGCCTCGTGGCCGAGGCCGCAGCCGTCGAAGAGCCCGCGATCCGGCGCCATCCACAGCTCCTGAAGGAGCACGACGTCGACCGCGCCCGCGGCGACGCTCTCGGAAAGCGCGGCACGGGCGGCGGCGAAGCGCGCGCGGCGCGCCCGCGTGCCGGGCACGCCCCAAAGGTTGAGCGTGAGGACGTTCATGGGGCGTCTCCATCGACGCAAAGGCGCGCGGCCCGGTCCTTGCGATTTCCCCGAAGGGAAAATTGGCCTAGTCTCGCCCCCCCTTCCCGCCCCGATCGAGGAGCTCGGCCGCGCGGCGTCGGCAGAAGAGAAGCGAAGGAGCGCCTGCGATGTCCGAACGTTCGGGACGCTATGCCGCCTACGGGCTCGCGATGGCTCTTGTGGTGTCCGCCGTCATCGCCGTGCTCGTTCCGCCGCCCGCGACGGTCACGCTCGTCTATCTGCGGTGGGGCCTCAATCTCGCGGTCTTCCCGGTGGCGCTCGGCGCTGGCTGGTATCTCGGCAAATGGCTCGACCGCCGCCACGAATCGGACTCCTAGAGGAACGGCGAGGGCGCGCCGCGCGCGACGAGGGCGCGCAACGCGGCTGCGAGCGAGCGGGCATCGTCGAGCGCCCGGTGGACATGGCCGACGCCTTCCGCGCCGACCGCGGCCGCGACCTCGCTCGAGTTCAGCGCGCCGACATCGACGCCCTGGCCCGTGAGCCAGGAGCGAAGATCGCGCGCGGGCGGAACGTCCTCCGGCTCGCCGAGGCCATAGAGGCGCAGATTTTCGGCAAGGACGAGGTCGTCGCGCCCGTAGGAATAGGCGGGCGCGTCGCCCAGGAAGGCGAGAAAGTCGCCATAGGCCTCCGCGAAGTCGACGCCGTGGCGCGCAATGTCCTCGTTGGTGATGCCGGTCAGAGCCTGGAGATAGTCCGAAAGCAGCGGATTGATCCGTGGGCGAACCAGAACGGAGAACGCCGCCTCCTCCTCGAGGCCCGAAGAGGCGAGGCGCACGGCGCCGATCTCGACGACCTCCCGATGCTCGCCTTCGCCCTGCCAGCCCCGCGCCATCGATCCTTCCCAGGCCGTGAACTCGAGGTCGAAGATCACGGCGCTTCCGCGCGCGCCGGCGGAGCCCGAAAAGCGCGGGCCCCGGCTCGCCAGAGCGCCACGAATCGCCTGTACTAGCCGCGCGATCATCCGTACCCCCTCGAGGCGCGCCGCCGCCTCGCCCGTTACCCGCGTGCACCATGGCAGACATCTCCCTCTACCCTATACCGGCGGCGAGAACCAACCATGACGCAGAAGCGGGGGCGCGCGCTGTCCGCCTTCACGCCCGCATGCCGGCGGTCGCCGCCATCGCGCTGGCGCTTCTCGTCCTCATCCTGCTGGGGATCGGCCAGATCACCGGCGCCATGCTCGTCTTCGCGGCCTTCGTCCTCGCGGCCGTCGCGCAGCTCGTCGCGCTGTGGGCCGCCGGTCGTGCCACGGGCACCTCCGCCGCGCTCCTCGAAGAGCGCCTCGTCGCCGCCGCGGCGCTCCCCGGCCTCGCCTTCGCCTCGCTCGGCATCCTCTCCGGTCCCGTGCTGGCGCCCGAGGCCCACGGACTCGTCGTCGCGGCCGGCATGGCGGGCGCGCTCCTGATGGCGTCGCTTCTCGTCGAGAGCCCCGTCATGGCGCTCGGCATTGCGGGCCCGAGCCTCGTCGTCGGATCGCTCACCTTCGTCCTGTCCGGGGCGGTCCTGCCCGCCGAGATTCTCCTCGGTCTCGTTCTCGCGACCGCCTGCCTCGCCTTCGCTCTGATGATCGGCCTCGCGGCGAGGGCGCGCCCGCATTGAAGGCCTGCGGCGGCGCACGCTATTGTCGACCGCTCGCCTTCGTTCGGCTCATTGTCATCTGAATGCGCGGTTCCGGACGGCATAGTGTCGCGTCCGCGAGGCGGTGGGATCGCGGGCCGTGAGGGAGCGCAGCGATGGCTGCCGGGCGGAGAGGGCCGGCAGCGTCCGCCTGGGGGGTATGCATGGCGAGACGAGCGGTGAAGGGCGATGGCGCCGAGAGCGCGCTGGGGCAGGCCGCGCTCGAGTTCCAGGCGTCGGAGCGCGCCGCCTTCGCAAGCTTCGTCGAGGCCTTCTCGCGGCGCATCTCGTTCGACGATACGGGGCTCTACGCGCCCGACGCCCTCGTGCGCGTCTGCGCCGATCTCTGGGCTCTCGGGAGGGACCGCAAGGCGGGAACGTCGGCCGTCGCGGTCCGCCCGTTGCCGGGCGAGGGCGGCGAAAGCGGCGCGACGAGCGTCCAGATCGTCACCGACGACATGCATTTCATCGTCGATTCCGTGCTCGGCGAGATCACCGAGTCCGGCCTCAGCATTCGCCGCGTGCTGCACACGATCGTCGACGTGACGCGCGGGCGCGCCGGACGGCGCACGGCCTGCGCGCCGGCGGACACGACGACGCCGGTGAAGCGCGATGCGGTGCGCGAGTCCGTGATCCATGTCGAGCTTCCCCCGCTAGCGGGCGAGCAGGTCTATGGCGAGCTCGAGGCCGCGCTCGCGGGCGTCCTCGGCGAGGTGCGCGTCGTCGTCGCCGACTGGCAGGCCATGGCGGGCCGGCTCGACGACTGCATTCGCGACCTGCCGAAATCGGTGTCGGCCGAGGCGCGCGAGGACCTGCCCGAGATCGTCGAATTCCTGAAATGGCTGCGCGACGACAATTTCACGCTTCTCGGCGTGCGCGACTATCAGGTGCGAGGCGAGACGGAGATCGAGGATCTCGAGCCCGTCGACGGCTCGGGGCTCGGAATCCTGCGCGACCCGAGCGTGCGCGTCCTCAGGCGCGGCAAGGAGCTCGTGGTCATGACGCCCGAGGTGCGCGCCTTCCTCAAGGAGCCCGCACCCATCATCCTCACCAAGGCGAATGTGCGCTCGCGCGTGCACCGGCGCGTGCACATGGACTATCTCGGCGTCAAGATCTTCACCAAGAAGGGCACGCTCGCAGGCGAGCGGCGCTTCATCGGCCTCTTCACCTCGGCGGCCTATACGCGCGCGACGCGCGAGATTCCGCTCCTGCGCCGCAAGGTCGCGCGCGCCGTAGCCGCCGCGGGATTTCCCGCGAACGGATATGACGAGCACGCCTTCCGCAACATTGCCGAGACCTTCCCGCGCGACGAGCTCTTCCAGATTTCGGACGAGGAGTTCCTGGCGACGGGGCTCGGCATCCTGAAGCTCTCGAAGCGTCCGCACACGAAGCTCTTCGTGCGCTACGACAAGTTCGACCGCTTCGTCTCGGTGCTGCTCTTCGTGCCGCGCGAGCGCTACGATTCGGACCTCAGCAGGCGGGTCGAGGATCTCCTGTGCGCCTCCTTCGACGGACAGATCGCGGCGGTCTATCCCCAGTTCGGGGACACGCCGCTCGCGCGCGTGCACTACATCGTCCGCCATCTCGACGGGCCGACCCCGCGCCCCGATCTCGCGCTTCTCGAGCGCCGCATCGAGGCGATGACGCGCAACTGGCGCGACATGCTCGAGGAGGCGCTCAACGCCTCGGGCCTCGGAATCGGCCTCATGAGCGTCTTCGGCCAGGCTTTCTCGGCCGCCTATCGCGAGGCCTTCACGCCGGAGGAGGCGATCGAGGACATCCGCATGATCGAGCCCCTCGTCATGCATGGCGAAGGGCCCACGGTCGCGATCCGAACCTATCGTCACAAGGACGACGATCCCTCCGTCGTCCGCGTGAAGCTCTATCACCGCGACACGGCCATGGTCCTTTCTGACGCCCTGCCGGTCTTCGAGAACATGGGCCTCACCGTGCTCGGCGAGGCGCCCTATCCCGTCACCGCGGCGGTCGATGTCGGCCAGGCGCGCCGCCACCCGGTGACGGTCTTCGTGCACGAGCTCGACATGCACACGACGAGCGGGGCCGCCGTCGACGCGACGGCGGTGCGCGCGGTGTTCGAGGCGGGCTTCCTCGCCGTGTGGCGGGGCGAGGCGGAGAACGACGCCTTCAACCGCCTCATCCTGCTCGCCGGCCTCGCGCCGCACGATGTGACGCTCCTGCGCGCGCTCGCGCGCTATCTGCGCCAGACCGGCATCGCCTTCAGCTTCAACTACATCGGAAGCGGCCTCGGAAACCATCCGAAGATCGCGCGGCTCATCGTCGACTATTTCTACGCGCGGTTCGAGCCGCGCGACGGCGAGACGGACGAGACACGCGCCGAGCGCGAGACGGCGGCGGTCAAGCGCATCGAAGAGGCGCTCGAGGGCGTGAGCGCGCTCGACGAGGACCGCATCGTCCGCCGGATGACGAATGTCGTGCAATCGGCGCTCCGCACGAATTTCTTCCAGAGGGACGCGGGAGGCGAGCGCAAGCCGTATCTCTCGATCAAGATCCGGTCGCGCGAGGTGGACGAGCTGCCGCTTCCCCGGCCCTATGCCGAAATCTGGGTCTATTCGCCGCGCGTCGAGGGCGTGCATCTGCGCTTCGGCAAGGTCGCGCGCGGCGGGCTCAGATGGTCGGACCGGCGCGAAGATTTCCGCACGGAGGTTCTGGGGCTCGTCAAGGCGCAGCAGGTGAAGAACGCCGTCATCGTGCCCGTGGGCGCGAAGGGCGGCTTCTTTCCCAAGCAGCTTCCGGAGGGCGGCACGCGCGAGGAGATCCAGGCCGAGGCGATCGCGAGCTACAAGACCTTCATCTCGGGCCTTCTCGACCTCACGGACAATTACGTTCCGTCGGGCATCGAGCATCCGCGCGCCGTCATGCGCCACGACGAGGACGACCCCTATCTCGTGGTCGCGGCGGACAAGGGCACGGCCACCTTTTCGGACATAGCGAATTCGGTCGCGATCTCCTACGGCTTCTGGCTGGGCGACGCCTTCGCCTCCGGCGGCTCGGCGGGCTACGACCACAAGAAGATGGGCATCACGGCGCGCGGCGCCTGGGAGGCCGTGAAGCGCCATTTCCGCGAGACCGGCCGCGACATCCAAACGGCCCCCTTCACCGCGGTCGGCGTCGGCGACATGTCCGGGGACGTCTTCGGCAACGGCATGCTGCTTTCGCGCGAGACGCGTCTCGTCGCCGCCTTCGACCACCGCGACATCTTCATCGACCCCGATCCCGATCCCAAGGCGAGCTTCGAGGAGCGCCGGCGCCTCTTCGCGCTCGCGCGCTCGTCCTGGGCCGACTACAACACGACGCACATCTCCAAGGGCGGCGGCGTCTTCTCGCGCAAGCTCAAGTCCATCCCCTTAAGCCCGGAGATCCGCGCCGCGCTCGGCATCGAGGCGGAGCGCCTCGCGCCCTCCGAGCTGATGCGCGCGATCCTCAAGGCGCCCGTCGACCTTCTCTGGTTCGGCGGCATCGGCACCTATGTGAAGGCGCGCCACGAGGCGCACGCGGATGTCGGCGACCGGGCGAACGACGCGGTCCGCATCAACGCGCACGAGATCCGCGCCAAGGTGGTCGGCGAGGGCGCCAATCTCGGCGTCACGCAGGACGGCCGCATCGCCTATGCCCGGCTCGGCGGGCGCATCAACACCGACGCCATAGACAATTCCGCGGGCGTCGATTCGTCCGACCACGAGGTGAACCTCAAGATCCTCCTCAATGCCGCCGTGGCGGAGGGCCGGCTCGGCGAGGAGGCGCGCAACGCCCTTCTGGCGTCGATGACCGACGACGTCGCCGCGCTGGTCCTCAAGAACAATTACGAGCAGACCCTCGCGCTCTCGCTCGCCGAGGCGACCGCGTCCCAGGATCTCGACGCGCACGGACGTTTCATGCGGCTGCTCGAGCGTGACGGCCGGCTCGACCGGGCGGTCGAGCATCTGCCGGACGAGGAGGGGCTTCGCGAGCTCGCCGATCTCGGCGAGGGCCTTACGCGCCCCGAGCTCGCGGTGCTTCTCGCCTATGCCAAGACATGGGTGTTCGACCACATCCTCGCCTCGGACGTGCCGGACGAGGAGGTCTTGAAGCGCGACCTCGTCGCCTATTTCCCGCCGCGGCTCGCCGAGCCCTACGGCGCCGACATCGCCCGCCACCGCCTGAGGCGCGAGATCGTGGCGACCGAGATCGCAAACGACCTCGTGAACATGGGCGGCATGACCTTCGTCAACCGCGCCTCGGAGACGGCGAGCGTCAGCGTGCCGACGATCGCGCGGGGCTATGTCGCGGCGCGAGAAGCCTTCGCGCTCGCTGCCCTCCACCGGGAGATCAACCAGCTCGACATCCAGATTTCGGCCGAGGCGCAGACCGAGCTGCATCTCGAGGTGCGCAACTTCCTGCGTCGGCAGACCCTGTGGTTCGTGCGCCATGCGCCGGACGGGCTCGACCTCGGGCGCACGATCGCGCAGTACCGCCCGGGGCTCGCCGAGCTCGCGCGCACGATCGACGCCCATGTCGCGGGCACGGACGGGGAGAGGCTTCACCGCCGCTACGCGGCGTTCATCGAGGCGGGCGTGCCGGACGCGACGGCGCGCGCCGTCGTCAATCTGCGACCCCTCGCCTCGGCCTGCGACATCGTCGATCTCGCGCAAGGACAGGGGCTCGGCCTCGAACCGACGACGCAGGTCTATTTCGCGCTCGGTGCCGTTCTCGGCCTCGACCGCCTCAGGGCCGCGACCGAGGGCCTCAAGGGGGCGGAGCACTGGGAGCGCCTCGCCAATCG
This sequence comes from Alphaproteobacteria bacterium, assembly GCA_024236075.1. GTDB lineage: Bacteria > Pseudomonadota > Alphaproteobacteria > JACAEB01 > JACAEB01 > JACAEB01. The sequence goes on from JACKLE010000005.1 coordinate 95,424, forward strand.
CCGCATCCTCGAGGAGCTCTACCGCTTGCAGCGCGGGCTCGCGGGCGCGGCCATCTCGCAGGGCCTCGCGGCCGGCGGCGCCGAGCTCGGCGCGGAGGGCATGATCGCCCAATGGGCCAAGGTCCATGAGGCGAACCTCAAGCGAACCATCGCGCTCGTCACCGAGATGGAGGCCTCGGGCGCCATGTCGACCGCCAAGCTCACCCTGGCGGTCACGCAGTATCGCGACCTCCTGCAGGGCCAGGCCGCGCCCGCGCGCGCGGCGGCCGGGTGAGCGCGCCCGCCTCGAGAGAGCGCAACGCGCTCGGCGGCGAGGCGGCCTCGCCGCTCGGCCAATATGCCTGGGCGATGTTCGACTGGGCGAACCAGCCCTATTTCACCATCGTCGCGAGCCTCATCTTCGCGCCCTATCTCGCGACGACCTTCGTCGGCGAGGCGAGCCGCGGGCAGACGATCCTCTCGCTCGCCTACGGCACGGTCGGGCTCGTCGCGGCGCTGGCGAGCCCCGTCGCCGGCGCGATCGCGGACGCCTCCGGCGCCCGCAAGCCGTGGATGCTCGCCCTGTCCGTCGTCTTCTTCCTCGCGGCGTGCGGGCACTGGTTCGCCGTTCCGGGGGCGGAGGACCGCATCCTTCCGGTGATGGCCTCCTTCGTCGTCGCCAACATCGCCCTCGAGATGACCGTCGTCTTCAACAATGCGATGCTGCCGACCATAGCGCCGGCCTCCCGGCTCGGCACGCTCTCCGGGATCGGCTACGGCATCGGCTATGTGGGCGGGCTCGCCGCGCTCGTTCTCGTGCTGCTCGCCTTTTCGCTGCCCGCCGACGGCGTCCTGCCCTGGAAGCCCATCTTCGGGCTCGATCCGGCGGCCTATGAGCATGTGCGCATCATCCCGCCGCTGTCGGTCGTCTGGTACGCGGTCTTCGTCGCGCCGCTCTTCCTCTTCACGCCGGACGTGCCGGCGATCCGCACGACAATCGGCAAGGCGGTGCGCGAGGGCGCGGCGCGGCTCCTCGCGACCGGCCGCAAGCTCAACCGCTACGGCAACGTCGCGCGTTTTCTCATTGCACGGATGATCTTCACCGAGGGGCTCAACGCGATCTTTGTCTTCGGGCCGGTCTATGCCGCGGGCCTTTTCGGCTGGAAGGCCTCGACGCTCAACATATTCGGCCTCGTCGTGCTCGTCTTCTGGGCCCTCGGAGCCTTCGTCGGGGGCATCCTCGACGACCGGCTCGGCGCCAAGCCCACGCTCTACCTCGCCGTCGGCGCGCTCATCGCCGGCGCGCTTCTCGGCGTCTCGCTCGACCGCGACGCGGTCTTCTTCTTCATTCCGGCCCAGGCCGTGGATGCGGCGCGCCCGCTCGCGAGCCCGCCCGAGTGGCTGTATCTCCTGGCCGGTGTCGTGATGGGGCTCGGCGCCGGTCCGGCGCAGTCCGCGACGCGCTCGCTCATGGGCCGTCTCGCGCCCGCCGAGATGATGACGGAGTTCTACGGGCTCTACGCGCTTTCGGGCAAGGCCGCGTCCTGGGTGCTCCCGCTCGTCATTGCGGGCCTCACGAGCCTGACGGGCTCGCTGCGCGCGAGCTTCGTCGCCATTCTCTGCGCGCTCGTCATCGGCCTCGTCGCGCTCGTCCCGGTGCGCGTGGAGCGCGCCTCAGCGGCCTGAGGCGGAGACGCGGTCGAGAAACGCGATGCCCCGCGCGAAGGCGTCCTGCGTCACCGCGGGATCGTAGGCGAGGCGGCCGAATTCGTTGCGCGTGCGCTCGTCGAAGCTGTGATCCGCATCCGGATAGACATGCACCTCGATCGGGTAGCCGTCCTCGATCGCGTCCGTGAAGCGCGCGATGCAGGGCTCGGCGCCGACGACCGAATCCCTGCCCGCGAGAAGGGCGAGAGCCGGCGGGCGCGCATGCCAGCGCGCGGCGCGCGGCGAGGAGGCCCAGCCGCAATAGGGATAGGCGAAAAGGACGCCCGCCAATCCGTCCGTGAGCCCCGCCAGCGCGTCCTCGAGTCCCCAGGGCAGCTCGCCCGGCGCGAAGCCCAGAGCCTCCATCGCGGCCCAGCCGCCATGGCTCCAGGAGGCGAGCGCGACGGGCAGATCCGCGAGGTCCGGGTCGGCGCGCGCCGAGCCCAGCGCGGCGAGCACGTCGCCGGCCCGCTCCTGGCCCCAGAGCGCAAGGCCCGTGCAAACGAAGGCGAAGCCGCCGAGACGGCTCATTCCGTGCGCCGCGAGGCTGTCGACGGTGAGCGCGACATAGCCCGCTCTTCGAAAGACCTGCGCCCAGTCCTCGACCGCCGAGCGCACGCCGCCGCAGCCGTGGAAGAGCAGCACGACGCCGCGCGGGGCGCCGTCCGGATCGAGGCGCGCCGTATGGGCGGCGATGAGGGCCCGATGCGCGGCGAAGGACTTCTTCGGCACGAGGATGCCGGTCGACAGGCAGGCAAAGGCCAGCGCGAAGATCAGCGCAGGGATGGCCAGGCCGACGAGCAGCTTGCGCATGGACCCTCAATGGCGGAAATGGCGCACGCCGGTCAGCACCATGGCGAGGCCCGCCGCGTCGGCGGCCGCGATGACCTCGCTGTCGCGCATCGCGCCGCCGGGCTGGATGACCGCCGTCGCGCCCGCCGCCGCGATCGCCTCGAGGCCGTCCGGGAACGGAAAGAAGGCGTCGGACGCCGCGACCGAGCCGACGGTCAGAGGCCTCGCCGCGCCCGCCGCGCGTGCCGCGTCCTCGGATTTCAAGGCGGCGATGCGCGCCGAGTCGACACGGCTCATCTGGCCCGCGCCGACGCCGACCGTCGCCCCGTCCTTCACGTAGACGATCGCGTTCGACTTCACGTGCTTGGCGACGGTGAAGGCGAGGACGAGATCGGCGATCTCCTTATCGCTCGGCGCGCGCTTCGTCACCACGCGCAGATCCTCGAGGCCCACGCGCTTCGCGTCGCTCGTCTGCGCGAGGAAGCCGCCCGCGACGGTGCGCATCTCGATGCCTTCGGCATCGGGCCGCGGAAGGCCGCCGGCGACGAGAAGGCGCAGATTCTTCTTCGCCGAGAGGATGCGCACCGCCTCTTCGTCCGCCTCCGGCGCGATGATCACCTCGGTGAAGATCTTCGCGATCTCCTCGGCGGTTGCCGCGTCGAGCCGGCCGTTGAGCGCAATGATGCCTCCGAAGGCGCTCACCGGATCGCAGGCGAGCGCGCGCAGATAGGCTTCCCTGAGGCTTGCCGCCCTGGCCGCGCCGCAGGGGTTCGCGTGCTTGACGATCGCGACGGCCGGCGCGCCGTCCGGCGCCAGCTCGGCCACGAGCTCGTAGGCCGCGCTCGTGTCGTTGATGTTGTTGTAGGACAGCTCCTTGCCCTGAAGCTGGCGCGCCGTCGCGACGCCGGGCCGCGCCGCGCCCGTGACGTAGAAGGCGGCGCTCTGGTGCGGATTCTCGCCGTAGCGCAGCTTCTCCTTTAGCGTGCCCGCGAATGTGAGGCGCTCCGTCAGCGGATCGCCGCCGCTCGCGAACCAGCCGCCGATGGCCGCGTCGTAGGCCGCCGTGCGCCGAAACGCCTTGCCGGCGAGGCGGCGGCGCAGCGCGAGGGGCGTCGCGCCGTCATGCGCCTCGAGCGCGGCGAGAACCTCGGCATAGTCGCCGGGCTCCACCGCGACGGCGACATAGGCGTGGTTCTTCGCGGCCGCGCGGATGAGGGCGGGGCCCCCGATGTCGATGTTCTCCACCATCTCGGCCTCGTCCGCGCCCTTCGCGAGCGCGGCCTCGAACGGGTAGAGATTGACGACGAGAAGGTCGATGGGCGCGATGGCGTGCTCGGCCATGGCGCGCCTGTGATCCGCCTTGTCGCGGAGCGCGAGGAGGCCCCCGTGGATCTTGGGGTGCAGCGTCTTCACGCGCCCGTCCATCATCTCGGGAAAGCCCGTATGGGCCGACACCTCGACAACCTTGAGGCCGGCCTCCTCTAGGACCTTGGCCGTGCCGCCGCTCGAGAGAAGCTCGATGCCCCGGCTCGCGAGCGCGCGTGCGAAGGCCGCGAGCCCCGTCTTGTCCGAGACCGAGAGAAGCGCGCGCTGCACGCGCACGAGCCCCGCCTCTCCACCCATGCGACCCTCCACTTCGCGTCCGCCCTGCCCGTCCTCGAAAGCCCCCGCTCGGGCTTTATGCGCCCTCGGCAGTCTGCGCGCGATAGGGGTGGGCACGGTAGACCCCGAGCACCTTGAGATAGGAGGTATAGAACTTCAGCTCCTCCAGCGCGAGGCGCACATGGCGCTCGTGCGGATGGCCTTCGATGTCGGCGTAGAACTGCGTGGCGTTGAACGAGCCCTCGAGCTGGTAGCTCTCGAGCTTGGTCATGTTGACCCCGCTCGTGGCGAATCCGCCCAGCGCCTTGTAGAGCGCGGCGGGAATGTTCCGGACGCGGAAGACGAAGCTCGTGACGACCGGCCCCTCGTCGACATCCGCGTCGTCGGGCTCGCCCGCCATGACGAGAAAGCGCGTCGTGTTGTGCGGGGCGTCCTCGATATCGCGCCTGAGAATCTGCAGCCCGTAGATTTCGGCGGCGAGCGTCGAGGCGATGGCCGCGAGGGTCGGGTCGCCGGCCTCGGCGACGTGGCGCGCCGAGCCCGCCGTGTCCGCGCCCGCGATGGTCGCGAGCTTGAGCTCCCGGATGACGTGACGGCACTGGCCGAGCGCGGGCACTTGGCTCATCACGGATTTGATGTCCTGCAGGCGCGCGCCGGGCAGCCCGAGAAGCTGGTGGTGCACGCGCAGAAAATGCTCCCCGACGATGTAGAGCCCCGACTCGGGAAGCAGATGGTGGATGTCGGCGATGCGCCCGTGGACGGAGTTCTCGATGGGAATCATGGCGAGCGCCGAATCGCCGTCGACGACCGCCTGGAAGGCGTCCTCGAAGGTCGCGCAGGGAAGGGCCTCGAGGTGGGGGAAGGCCTCGCGGCAGGCCAGGTGGGAGTTGGCGCCGGGCTCGCCCTGGAAGGCGATGCGGCCGGGGCGTTCCGGCGCGTTTCCTTTCGCGGTCATTTCTGCTCGCCTCCCTTTGCCGCCGCCGCGTGGGCCGCACGGGCCCGCTCGAGATCGCCGGGCGTGTCGACCGCGATCGGCACCTTGTCGACGACGGTGAGGTCGATCGCAAGCCCGGCCTCGAGCGCGCGAAGCTGCTCGAGGCGTTCGCGCCGCTCGAGCGGCGAAGGGGGCAGGGCGACGAAGCGGTCGAGCGCCGCGCGGGCATAGGCATAGATGCCGATGTGATGGAGAAGGGGCCCCTCGCCGGTCGGAATGCGCGCGCGCGAGAAATAGAGCGCCCTGCCGATGGCGCCCGGCCGAGCCGGGCCGTCCGGAAGGGCGACCGCCGCCTTGACCACGTTGGGGTCGTCGGCCTCCCGCGGCTCGACGATGACCGCCCCGAGCGTCGCGATGTCCGGGGCGCGGCCGGCCTCGAAGGGCGCGAGCGCCGCGGCGATTGTCGCGGGCGGTATGAGGGGCTGGTCGCCCTGCAGATTGACGACGAGGTCGTGGCGCCGGCGCGGGTCGACGGCCTCGACCGCCGCGTGAACCCGGTCGGAGCCCGAGGGCAAAGCAGGGTCCGTGAGGACCGCCTCGCCGCCCGCCCTGCGCACGGCCGCCGCGATCTCCTCCTCGGCCGCCGCGACGAGCACCCGGCCGAGGCCGGCCTCGCTCGCGCGCCGCCAGACCTTCACGATCATCGCCTCCCCGCCGATCTCGGCGAGCGGCTTGCCGGGCAGCCGCGAGGCGGCCATGCGGGCGGGAATGACGAAGAGCGCGTCCATGGGGCGCGCACTCTAGCCGAGGCCGCCGTCACGTTGGAAGCGGGCCTCGGAGGCGCGCTGCGACGCTTGGCCGCAAACTGCCGGCTTGAGCCCTCCGCCTCCTTGCCGGACAAGGAAGCGCGCGCGTTGCGGGGCCTGCGCGACGCAGCTATCGTGCGCGCCGCCGCTGCCTCCTCCGGGGGCGTTGCGGCTTCCCGCCAAGAGGTTCGGCCATGGATTTCTTCGAGTGGAACAAAATTCTCGGCGCCATTCTAGGCTCCGCGCTCGTCATATTCGGCGTGATCCGGATCTCGGGCGACGAGCTCTTCGCGGCGCCGCACCTTGCCGAGCCCGCCTTCAAGATCGCGGTGGCCGAGGAAGGCGGAGCGGGGGGCGGCGAGACCAAGGTCGCGGCGGTCGATACCGGAACGCTTCTGGCCGCCGCCGACGCCGCGCGCGGCGAGCGCATCGCGCAGCAATGCGTCTCCTGCCACACCTTCGAGAAGGGCGGTCCCGCCAAGCAGGGCCCCAATCTCTGGAACATTGTCGGCCGCGACAAGGCGAGCGAGGCCGGCTTCGGCTATTCGCAGGCGATGAAGAGCCAGACCGGCAAATGGACCTATGAGGAGCTCGACCACTACCTCAAGGACCCGCGGGCGGCCGTGCCGAACAACAACATGGCCTTCCCGGGCGTGAAGCGCGACAGCCAGCGCGCCGACCTCCTCGCCTATCTCGGCCAGCAGAACGACAGTCCGCCCCCGTTCCCGGCTCCGGCTCCGGCCGCGACCGGCGGCTGAGGGCTCGCGCGACCCATCCGAGTCGGCTATGGGGTAGGCTCCCGCGTCCGCCCGCCATCGCGGACAGGATGAAGCCCGGAGAGCGCCCCGAGCATGGCGTCCTATATCGCGCGCCGCCTTCTCCTGATGATCCCGACGCTCGTCGGCATTCTGCTCGTCACCTTCGTGCTCGTGCAGTTCGCGCCGGGCGGCCCGGTCGAATACATGATCGCCCGCATGCAGGGCATGGATGTCGGCGCGACGGCCACCTTCGCCGGCACCGGGGATGCGGGTCTCGGCGACACCAGCGCCTATCGCGGCGCGCAGGGGCTGCCCGCGGACTATGTCGAGGAGCTGAAGGCCATGTTCGGGCTCGACAAGCCCGTCCATGAGCGCTTCCTCCTCATGCTGTGGAACTATCTGCGCTTCGATTTCGGCGAGAGCTACTATCGCGACGTGCCGATCCTGACGCTCATCGGCCAGAAGCTGCCCGTCTCGATCACGCTCGGCCTCTGGACGACGCTGCTCTCCTACCTCGTCTCGATTCCGCTCGGCATCCGCAAGGCGGTGAAGGACGGCACGCCGTTCGACGTCTGGTCCTCCGCCGTCATCGTGATCGGCTATGCCATACCGGGCTTCCTGTTCGCGATCCTCCTGATCGTGCTGTTTTCGGGCGGCTCGTTCCTCAGCCTCTTTCCGCTGCGCGGCCTCGTCTCGGATCATTGGGAAGACCTCTCGTTGCTCGGAAAGGCGCTCGACTATCTCTGGCACATCGTGCTGCCCGTCCTCGCCATGGCGATCTCGGGCTTTGCCACCGTGACCTTCCTCACCAAGAACGCCTTCCTCGACGAGATCCGAAAGCAATATGTCGTGACGGCGCGCTCCAAGGGCGTTCCCGAGCGGCGCATCCTCTACGGGCACGTTTTCCGCAACGCCATGCTCATCGTCATCGCGGGCTTCCCGGCGGCGTTCATCCACATCCTGTTCACGGGATCGCTCCTTATCGAGAACATATTTTCGCTCGACGGGCTCGGCCTCCTCGCCTTCGAGTCGATCGTGAACCGCGACTATGCGGTGGTCTTCGCGAGCCTCTACATCTTCTCCCTCATCGGCCTCGCGATCGGGCTCGTCAGCGACCTGACCTATGCCTGGGTCGATCCGCGCATCGACTTCGAGACGCGGGAGGTCTAGGGCGATGGCGCCCTTCCATGCGCGCCTGCGCGCGGCCGTCGTCCCGAGGGCGCGCGCGCTCGGCGCCGAAATTCGCGCACGCGCGACGCTCTCGCCGATCGCGAGGCGGAGGCTCGCGAATTTTCGCGCGAACCGGCGCGCCCTCTGGTCGCTGCGTCTCTTCGGGCTGCTCTTCGCGGCTACGCTCCTCGCCGAACTCGTCGCGAACGACCGCCCGCTCCTCGTCTCCTACGAGGGGAGCCTCTATGTCCCCGTGCTCGCCGATTATCCGGACACGACCTTCGGCGGTCCGCTCGGCACCGAGACCGACTATCGCGATCCCATCACGCGCGAGGCGATCGAGGCCCGGGGCTTCATCCTGTGGCCGCTCATCCCCTATTCCTACGACACGCGCATCATGGACAAGGGCCGCACCGCGCCGGCCCCGCCCGACGCGAAGAACTGGCTGGGCACGGACGATCAGCAGCGCGACGTCCTCGCGAGGCTCATCTACGGCTTCCGCCTGTCCGTCCTCTTCGGGCTCGTCCTCACGATCTCCGCCTCGCTCATCGGCGTTTCGGCGGGCGCGGTACAGGGCTATTTCGGCGGGCTCACGGATCTCGTCGCCCAGCGCTTCATCGAGATCTGGACCTCGGTGCCCGCGCTCTACGTCATCATCATCCTTGCCGCCGTCTTCGCGCCGAGCTTCGGGCTTCTCCTCGGCATTCTTCTGCTCTTCTCCTGGACGGCGCTCGTCGGGGTCGTGCGCGCCGAGTTCCTCAGGACGCGCAATTTCGAATATGTGACGGCGGCGCGCGCGCTCGGCGTCTCCCACCTGACCATCATGTATCGCCACATCCTGCCGAACGCGATGGTGGCGACGCTCACCATGCTGCCATTCGTGCTCAACGGCTCGATCACGACGCTCACGGCGCTCGACTTCCTGGGCTTCGGCCTGCCGCCGGGCTCGCCCTCGCTCGGCGAGCTCCTCGCGCAGGGCAAGCGCAACCTTCAGGCGCCCTGGCTCGGGCTCACCGCCTTCTTCGCCATCGCCGTGACCTTGAGCCTTCTCATCTTCATCGGGGAGGGGCTGCGGGATGCCTTCGACCCGCGCAAGGCGAGGGAGGCGCCCTGATGGCAGCGCTCCTCGAGGTCGAAGGGCTCTCGATCGCCTTCGCGGGAGGGCAGGGCGCGCGCCGGGTGGTGGACGAGGTTTCCTTCACGCTTGAGCGCGCCCGCACGCTGGCGCTCGTCGGCGAGTCCGGGTCGGGCAAGTCGGTGACGGCGCTCTCCGTCCCGCGCCTTCTGCCGTGCCCGCCGGCCTCCTATCCGTCGGGCTCGATTCGCTTCGAGGGGCGGGACATTCTCCACGCGGAGGAAGCCGAGCTCCTGAAGATCCGCGGCAGCCGCATCGCCATGGTCTTCCAGGAGCCGATGACCTCGCTCAATCCGCTCCAGACCATCGCGGCGCAGGTCGGCGAGGCGCTCCTCCTCCATCAGGGCCTGAGCCGGGAGAGCGCGCGCGCCCGTTCGCTCGAGCTCCTGACGCGCGTGCGTCTTCAGCATGCAGAGGACCGGCTCGACGCCTATCCGCACCAGCTTTCGGGCGGCCAGCGTCAGCGCGTGATGATCGCCATGGCGCTCGCGAACCGGCCCGACCTTCTCATCGCCGACGAGCCCACCACCGCGCTCGACGTCACCGTGCAGGCCGAGATTCTGGCCCTGCTCAAGGAACTTCAGGCCGAGATGGGCCTCGCGCTTCTCCTCATCACGCACGATCTCGGCATGGTGCAGCACATGGCCGACGAGGTGGCGGTGATGAAGGAGGGCCGCATCGTCGAGGCGGGGCCGACGCGGACGGTGTTCGCCGCGCCCGCGCACGACTACACGCGGCGCCTTCTCGCCTCGCGGCCCTCGGGGCTCCCGCCCGCGCCCGACACGGATGCGAAGGAGCTGCTTTCCACCGAGGCGATCAAGGTCCATTTCCCGATCCGCAAGGGCTTCCTGCGCAAGACGGTCGGCCATGTCAAGGCCGTGGACGGATTGTCGCTGTGCCTCAGGGAAGGCGAGACCGTCGGCGTCGTCGGGGAATCGGGCTCGGGCAAGACGACGCTCGGCCTCGCCGTATTGCGCCTCATCGCGAGCGAGGGCGCGATCCGGCTTTCGGGGACCGACATCGCCGGGCTGAAGTCACGCGCGCTGAGGCCCTTGCGGCGCGAGATGCAGATCGTCTTCCAGGACCCCTATGGCGCGCTGAGCCCGCGCCTCTCGGTCGGCGAGATCGTCGGCGAGGGGCTGTCCGTGCACGGCATCGCGACCTCGCGGGAGGAGCGCCGCCGCGCCATTGCCGCAATCCTCGAGGAGGTCGGTCTGCCGGCGGACACGCAGGACCGCTATCCGCATGAATTTTCCGGCGGGCAGCGCCAACGCATCGCCATCGCGCGCGCCATGATCCTGAAGCCGAGGCTCGTCGTGCTCGACGAGCCGACCAGCGCGCTCGACATGTCGGTCCAGTCGCAGATCGTCGAGCTCCTGCGCAGCCTCCAGGCGCGCCACCGCCTCGGCTATCTCTTCATCAGCCACGATCTCGCCGTCGTGCGCGCGCTCGCCCACCGCGTGATCGTCATGAAGGACGGCAGGCCGGTCGAGACCGGCGAGACGGAGGCGCTCTTCGCAAATCCGCAAGCGGATTATACGAGAGCGCTCATGGCCGCGGCCTTCGCCCGGCCCGGCTCCGAGGGCGCTAGCGCGCCTCCTCGATGAGGCGAACGCGGACATGGGCCGCGCGGCCGTCGCGGTCGACGACCGCGAGCTCGACGAAGCCCGGCCCGTCGGGCACGAAGCTCTGGCTCGCGAAATAGTCCTGCACCGGCAGAAGCTCGCCGTTCACCAGCCAGCGGAACGGGCGCACGCCGCCGACGACGCGGAGGGCGATCGGCGCTCCGGCGTCGGCGACCGAGAGGACGGCGCCGTCGGGCGGAAAGGCGATCTTGGGCGGCGCCGCGCCGGGGCGCTGGCCGGCGACGCGCGCCTGCGGCTCGAAGCGCTGCATGGCGCGCGGCAGGTCGCGCCAGCTCCGGGCGGCAAGCAGCTCCCTGGGCGGCGCGTCGGCCTTGCGCGTCTCGCCCGGCAGCGCATCGAAGACCTTGAGGAGGAGCGGCGCGGCGCTGACGCGGCCGGTGGAATCCGTACGCGGAGAACCGTCGGGCCGCCCGACCCAGACGCCCACCGTGTAGGTGGGGCTCACGCCGATCGACCAGGCGTCGCGGAAGCCGTAGGAGGTCCCGGTCTTGAAGGCGACGTCGCGCGCGCGCAGGGCCGCCGCCGCGAAGCCGTTCGGCGCGGGGCTCTCCTTCAGCGCCTCGCGCACATAGTAGGCGGCGACGGGGCTCATGAGCCGGCGGCCGTTCCGCCCGTTCCGCGCCTCGTCCTCGAGGAAGCGGAGGGGACCGACGCTCCCGCCGTCGCCGAGCCCCGCATAGAGCGTCACGAGATCGCGGAGCGAAATGCCGACGCCGCCGAGCGCGATGGGGAGGGAGGGACCCTCCGCCGAGGGCGGCAGGACGAGGCTGACGCCCACCTGGCGCAGCGCGCCCGCGAAACGCGCCGGGCCGAGGCCGTCGAGCAGCGCCACCGCGGGCACGTTGAGCGAGAAGCGCAGCGCGTCCGCGAGGCGTACCGTACCCTGATAATCCCGGTCGAAATTGCGCGGCCCGTAGCCGCCGAAGAGCATGGGCCGGTCGTCGATGAGCGTCTCGGGATGCACCCCCAGCGTGTCGAAGGCGAGACCGTAGATGAAGGGCTTCAGCGTCGAGCCGGGCGAGCGCACGGCGAGGCCGCCGTCGAGCTGGCCGCCGGGCCGGTCGAAGGCGAGGCCGCCGAGATAGCCGCGCACCGCCTTCGTCTCGTTCTCGACGACGACGATGGCGAGCGAGGCCTCGCGCTCGAGGAAGGGCGCCTCGGCGGCGGCGAGCTCGACGAGCCGGCTTTCGATGCCGCGGTCGATGGCGGTGCGGATCTCCGCGCCCGGCGCGGCGCGCGCCGCGAGCGCCTGCGCGAGCCGGGGCGCCTCGAAGGGCAGGTCGCGGCGCAGCCCCGGCACCGCCTCCTCGCGCGCCTCGGCTACGGCCCGCGCGTCGAGGACGCCGCGCGCGAGCAGCGTCGCGAGCACATGGTCGCGCGCCTCGCGCGCGGCCTCGAGGTTGCGGTCCGGCCGGCGCTGCTCCGGCGATTGCGGCAGCGCGACGAGGAGCGCGGCCTGGCCGAGCGATAGCTCGCGCGGCTCCTTGCCGAAATAGGCGAGGCTCGCCGCGCGCGCGCCCTCGATATTGCCGCCGAACGGGGCGAGCGTGAGGTAGATCGCGAGGATCTCGTCTTTCGGATAGCGCAGCTCGAGCTGCACGGCGCGCGCCATCTGGCGCAGCTTCGCCAGCGGACCGTGCCCGCCGCCGTCGAGAAGGCGCGCCGCCTGCATGGTGAGCGTCGAGGCGCCCGAGACGATCCGTCCGTTCACGGCCCATTGCGCGGCGGCACGGGCGAGCGCGAAGGGATCGATCCCGCCATGGAGGTCGAAGCGGCGGTCCTCATAGGCCTTGAGCAGCGCAAGATAGCCGGCATCGACGCCCTCGGGGTCCGCGTGCAGGCGCCATTTGCCGTCCTCGGTGAGGAAGGCGCGCAATATCCCGCCCTCGCGGTCGAGGACGAGGGTCGAGCGCGCCTCGTAGCGCGCGAGGCTCGGAGGGAAGAGGCGGTCGAGACCGGCGAGGAGCCCGAGCGCGAGGGCGAGCGCGCCGAGGAGGATCAGGGCGCGCTTTCGCCTGCCGAGCAGTCTCAGGAGCTCATGGCCGGTCAAGTATGGTTACGCTCCCCATGGCCGTCCGCGCAAAGACGGACGGCATATACATGTCCTCGGTCTTCGCGGCGGGCAGCGCGAACTTGCCGGGCATGATCGCGCGCACGACATAGGCGACGGCGAAGGCCGGCTTCGTCGGCGGCTCGTCCTTCGGCTTCCAGGCCTTGCCGATGTCGAAGGCGGCGAGGAAGCGGTCGTCGCGGCCCTGCGCCATGCGGGTGCGCGTGAGCGGCGGCAGGAAGGCGTAGGCCGAGCGCCCCTGCGCGTCGCTCTGCACGACGCCTTCCACCTCGAAGCCGGCGGGCAGCAGGTCGATGAGCGACATCTCGCGATAGGCGTCGTCGTTCATCCGCCCTGAGACGAGGACGACGAGCCGCGAGTCGGGCTTCACCCTGTCGAGCGCTGCCTTGGTGCCGTCGAGCGTGTAGAAGGTCTTCGTGAGATTTGCGCCGGAATCGGCCGCGGGCCGCTCGTCCTTGGGCACGCCGACGACCGTCAGCACACGGTAGAGGTCCCGCTCGCCGTTGTTGGCGATGGCGACGCCGCGCGCGAGATCCTGCTCGCGCGCGGTGAAGATGAGCGGATCGCCTTCCGTCTTCTGCTCGATGCCTTCGGCGCGCACCTGCGGCTGGCCCTGCGCCTCGCCGAGCGCATGGGCCGCGAGAAGCATCCAGGCCTCTTCCTGCGTCGTCGTGTAGCGGTCGCCGGTCGCCATGGCGAGCTCGAGGAGCGGCGCGACGGCGGCGCCCTGGCCTGCGCGCGCGGCGAGGGCCGTGACGGCCGCGATGTCGCGGCGACGCGAGCCGTAATATTTCGGCTTGGCCTCGTAGCTCGCCGCGGCATCGGGGGCGAGCATCGCCACGGCCTTCTCGAAGCCCTTCGACGCGCGCGCGACATCGCCGATTTCGGCGAGCGCGCCCGAGAGGAAGGCCATGCTCAGGGCATCGGCCATGCCGTCCGTGCCCGAATCGAAGATGTAGCGCAGATCGCCGGGCCGCGCGTGGCCCGACGTGGCGAGGAGGTAGTGCGCATAGGCGCGGTTGTGCGCGTCGCGCCAGGACTGGTCCGCGATGTTCTGGGCGAAGCGCAGGGCGCGGCGCAGCGCGTCCTCCGGAACGACGAGATTGCCCTTGGCGCGCGCCTCGAGGAGGAAGTCGAGCGCATAGAGGCTCAGCCACTCGTCCGCCTGCGTGTCCCACGGTCCCCACATCGCGAAGCCGCCGTCGGGCGACTGCATGTCGAGCACGCGGTCGACGGAGGTCTGCAGGCGCTCGTCCGCCCCCTTGTCGCCCGCGAAGCCGATGCGCGTCGCGAGCTCGTTGAAGTAGAGCAGCGGAAAGGCGCGGCTGACCGTCTGCTCGATGCAGCCGAACGGATAGCGGTCGAGCTCGGCGAGAAGGCCGGCGATGTCGTAGCCGGGCGCGCTGCCGAGCGCGACGCTCACCTGCGTCGTGCCCGAAAGATAGGGGTCGAGAAGGGACTGCTTCAGGGCGAAGCGCTCGCTCGGCGGCAGCACGGCGGCCTCGCGCGTGATCTCGGGCAGCTGCGCCGCGCGCACCTCGATCTCCCAGCTTCGCTCGAGGCGGACGCCCGCCGGTCCCTCGACGAGAAGCTCGACGCCGCCCTTGCCGACGGCGAGGCCGTCGAGCGGAAAGGCGATCTCGCGCCGCGCGCCGGGCTCGAGCGGGATCTCGAGGCGCACGGTCTCGCCGATGCTTACCGCTCCGTGGGCGGCAAGGCTCGCGATGTAGGTGCCGCCGGGCCCCTCCACATTGTGGATGTTGAGCGTGACCTGGCCGCGGTCGCCGGGCGCGAGGAAGCGGGGCAGCGTCAGGTCGCCGACCACTCCCGTGCGCACGGTCATGGGCTTGTCGGCCTGTCCGAGCTTGGTCGCGGCGGCGACCACGGCCATGAGCCTCAGCTCGCCCACATAGTCGGGAACGTGCACCGGCACGTTCGCGCGGCCGTCGCCGTCGAGGGTCACGAGACCCGAGAAGAGCGCCACGGTGCGCTGCGGGATCGAGGTCACGCCCGAGCCGCCCATGCCGTCGCCGCCCGAGCGGATGGCGCCCGGCTCGCCTTCCGCGTCGCGGATGAGGCGGCCATATTCGTCGCGCATCTCGAGCGCGAGACGGCGCTTGCCGAAATAATAGTCCGTCGGCGACGGGCTCTTGTAGTTCGTCAGCTGAAGGATTCCCTCGTCGACCGCGGCGAGCGTGAGGACGGCCTGCTCGCCCGGCAGGAGGCCCGACACCTTGACGCCGATATCGATGTCGGACTCCGGCGGAGCGATCTCCGGCGCGTCGACCGCGACCGAGAGCGTGCGCGTCGACTGGTCCAGCGCGATCCAGGTCAGCCCCACGGCCCGGACGGGCGCGCGGGCGGGGCCGCCCGACATCGGGCGGAAGCTCGTCACGAGCACGTAGGCGCCCGCGCCCCATTCCGGCTTCACGTCGACGAGCGCGCGCGCGCCGCCTTCGGGCACGTCGATCATCTGCGTCTGGTGGATGCGGTCGCTCGCCACCACGACCAGCGCCGGGCCCGGCGTCGGCGCAAGGATCTCGACGAGTGCCGTCTCGCCGGCGCGATAGGTCTTCTTCTCCGAGGTGACGACGACGCGGTCGGGGCGGTCGGCATCCTCGCTTCCCCAGCCCGCATAGAAGCGAAGGCTGGTCGCCGCGCCCGATCGCGGATCGACGATCTCGACGCGGTAGCTGCCCCAGGCGACCGTGCCGGCGATGTCGGCCGAGGAATCGGCGTCGACGGAGAGCCTGCCGGCGGCGACCGGGCGGTCGCGGTGCACGACCTCGTACATCCAGCGCCCGTTGAGCTCGTACCACTGGTATTGCGTCACCTCGCGGATGAGCTGCCAGGAAAGGTCCTGCGCGGCGATGCGCCGGCCCGCCGGGTCGAGGGCGATGATCTCGAAGCGCGCCTGGCCGTTCTGCGGAACGGAGCCGCCCTCGAAGCGCGGACGGATGCCGATCATCAGGGGGGTCGTGACGACGGGCAGGCTCAGCTGCTCGCGCGTCGCGCGTCCTCCGGGCTCGAACATGGCGACGTTGATGCGGGCTTCGAGAGGCTTGGTCGTCTCGCCGAAATCCTCGAGCGCGCCGGCGATCTCGCTCACGCCTTGCGCGTTGGAGGTCCCGACCGTGAGCGGCATGAGCTTGTCCGAGAACAGCTCCTCCGTGCGCCCGAAGACGAAGTCCTTCTCGTTGGGAAACGGATCGTCGGCGACGGTGAGGCGCAGCTCGGCCTCGCCCTCGAGCCCGGCGGCGGGCGCGCCGTAGAGAAAGCGCGTCGTGGCGGTGAGCGAGACCTGCCCCAGCGGCTCGAGCCGCTCGGCCTGCGTCTCGAGGGCGACCTTGAGGCGCTCGGGCACGAAATCCTGCACGTCGAATGCCACGCGGCCCACGGGCTCGCCCGAAGTGTCGACATAGGCGAGGACGCTCCAGCGGCCGAGCGGCGCCGAGCGTGTGAGGGCGATCTGGGAGGCCGCCGCCCCAAGCGTCTCTTGCGTGATCGTCAGCCGGCGGAATTCGATGCCGTCGGGGCGGCGCACGGAAAGCGTGAGCGGAACCTCGCCCAGCGCCTTCGCCGCGGAGTCGCGCAGCAGGGTCACGAGCTCCACAGTCTCGCCGGGCCGATAGACGCCCCGTTCCGTATAGAGGAAGGCGTCGATGGCGGCGGGCGCGTCGCGGCCGCCGACGCCGCGGTCCGAAAGGTCGAAGGCGGGCCGGCGCAGATCGAGATAGGCGAAGTCGCCGCCCGGTCCGTAGGCCATGACGACGGCGGGCTCCATGCCGCCCGCGCCGCGCGTCAGCCCCACGGGGAACTTCGCGGTTCCGGACGCGTCCGTGCGCGCCTCGCCGAGAATCTCGTTGTTGTGCGCGACGAGCTCGAGGCGCACGTCCTTCATCGGCCGCGCGGAGGCGAGCGAGCGCAGGTGCATGGTGAGCCCGTCCTCGCCCATGAACGAGGTGAGGCCGATATCGCTCTCGACGATCCACTGGGCGGCCGTGCCGTCGTAGTCGTAGGAGTCCTCGTCCTTGCTGCTGGCCTCCCGCGTGTCCTCCGCGAGGACGAGATAGATGCCGGGCACGCGGGCGGGAAGCGCCTTGTCGAGCGGGAAGAGCGTCACCGTGTCGGCATTGGGCTCGCCGGGCGTGTCCATCTCGCCTTCCCAGACGAGCGCGCCCTTCTCGTAGGCGATGTCGTCGCTCTCATAGGGGTAGAGGAGCTTGTCGTCGACGATGCTGGCGCGCAGCTGCGACAGGAGGCGGTCGCCCACGCGGTAGACGCGGATGTGAAGCGCGGCGACGTTCACGGTGCGGATCGGCACGCCTTCCGTGCTCTCGCGCGGCAGGATGAAGCCTGAGCCGAACGCGACGGCGGGAGGCCGGTCGCGCAGCTCGACGGGCACCGTCTCGGCCCAGGCGAGGCGCTCCTCGCCGGCGGACGGCAGGCCTTCGCGCAGCGTCACGGTGTAGATCTCGCCGAAGGAGAGGCCCGTCAGGCAGAGGAGGTTGCCGGCGACGCGCAGGCCGGGGCGCACGTCCGGCTCGATGGTGAGGTAGTTCTCGTACTGCGTTGCGCCCGTTTCATCGAGCCGCCGCGAAAAGACGAGGCAGGCCTCGGGCGCGGTCTGGCCGGTATGGATCTCGAGCCGCTCGAAGGCGAAGGTCGCCGGCGCGGGCATGCCGGAGCCGGATGCCTGCTCGCCGCTCTTGGCCGCCTCGCCGGGATTGGACGGCTTCGCCGCGGCGGCCTCTTCCTTCTGGGCCGGCGTCGCAGCCAGGCGCTTGATGGTGTCGACATGCTGCGAGGCGAAGAAGCCCACCGCACCGGCCGCGACGAGGATGACAAGAAAGATGACAACCCGCAGGTTGCGACCCATGGCGTGACACTCCCCCGTTGCGGCAGGCGCCTGCCTCCGCAAGACCCCGCCGCGCGACCGGCCGATTTCCGTTCGGCCCTTCGGCTTGGCCTCATCGTGTCAGACAAAGCTGTCCGAGGCGATGACGCCGCGCCAGATTGGACGATCCGGAACGCCACCCGTCGGAAGCGCGCGGTCCGCGTCTCCCCGCCTCGCTCCGGCACGCTCGGCGGCGGCGATCCTACTCTTGCCGGCGCCGCCGGCACAATGCGGAGATCCCGTTCCGTGCGCGCCACGAGGCTCGGGTTCGTTTGTGACGGATTGTGGACGAGAGCGCGGCGGCCCGCGCGCGCCGGCGCGGCCGATTGCGGCGGGTCCGGCCGAGACCTCGGCTATTTGATGAGCGCGTTGTAGGCGGCCGTGAAGCCCTTGAGCGAGGCGGGCACGCCGACATTCTGGCGCGCCGCGTCCTGGAAGGCGATCTCGGCCTTGTCGCCCTTCTTGAGCTTCTCGAGGAGCTCGCCCGACAGAACGACGAGAAGCTGGCAGCCGCTCGGACTGCACACCTCGAAGCCGCGATGGACGAGCTGCTCCTCGTCGACATTGAGCGCAATGCCGGCCGGCAGATAGACGCCCAGCGGCACCGCGATCTGCATCACCGGCACGGCCGAGTCGGGCACGAAGCCGGCCGACATGTGCACGACGGGCTTCTGCGACTCCTTCTCGACGATCACCTGCGACATGACGCAGCGTTTGAGCTGCCCGTCGGGCTGAATGCACCGCACCGACCAATCGTCGAAATTGGTGACGACGCCCTCGTCCTCGGCGTCGTCGGTCTTGGCCTGATCCTTGGCGCCGGCTGCGGCCGGGGACTTTGCGGCATTGCCGGACGGCGCGGGAGGGCCCACCTGAGCGAAGGCCGGGCCGGTGCCGAGGAGAGCGAGAATCGCCGCCGCGATCGGCAGGATGCCGGCGCGCCCCGTTCGGCGCCGCGCCGAGGGGCCGCTTGGCCCGCTACGCAACTCAACCATTCTGGACCCTTGCACTTTCGCGGTTCCTCTCCTCGCGAGTATGGCGAGTCGCGAGGGTGCGTTCAACAACGCGGCACGGGCAGGCTTGACCGCCGGGCGCCGATTCCCGATGGTCTGGGCCGGCGCCGGGCCCGCCGGAGCCGCTTCCCAAGTCCTGCGCTCCGAGTGAAAGGCGACGCGATGATCTGCGACCATGCTCCGGCACCCCGCAGCGACTGGACACGCGAGGACGTCGCGGGCCTTTTCGACCTGCCCTTCGGCGACCTCGCCTTCCGCGCCCAGACCGTGCACCGCCAGTGCTTTCCGGCGAACGAGGTGCAGCTCTCCGAGCTCCTGTCGATCAAGACGGGCGGCTGCCCGGAGAATTGCGGCTATTGCAGCCAGTCGGCGCATTTCGAGACGGGCCTCGCGGCCTCGAAGCTCATGGACGTCGACGCCGTGCGGGCGCGCGCCCGGTCAGCGAAGGCGGGAGGCGCCCAGCGCTTCTGCATGGGCGCGGCCTGGCGCGACGTGAAGGACCGCGACCTGCCCGACCTCGTCGCCATGGTGCGCGCGGTCAAGGCGGAAGGGCTCGAGAGCTGCATGACGCTCGGCATGCTGACCGAGCCGCAGGCGCGCGCGCTCGCCGATGCCGGGCTCGACTTCTACAATCACAACATCGACACCTCGCCCGAATATTACGGCGAGGTCGTCACGACACGGACGCTCGATGACCGCTTCGCGACGCTCGCGGCGGTGCGCGAGGCGGGCATGGCGGTCTGCTGCGGCGGCATCGTCGGCATGGGAGAGGGGCGCGAGGATCGCGTCGGCATGCTCTGGCTGCTCGCGACCCAGTCGCCCCATCCCCAATCCGTGCCGATCAACGCGCTGATGCCGACGACGGGAACGCCGCTCGGGACGAGCGAGCCCGTGGGCGCGCTCGAGTTCGTGCGCACGATCGCGGTCGCGCGCATCCTCATGCCGCGCTCGGTGGTGCGCATCGCGGCGGGCCGCGAGAACATGTCGGAGGAATGCCAGGCGCTCGCTTTTCTTGTCGGCGCCAACTCGATCTTCGTCGGCGACCGGCTGCTGACCACCGGCAATCCGGCGCGCGCGCGCGACCAGCGCCTCTTCGCCGAGCTCGGGCTCAGGGCTTCCGGCGGGGCGCCGTTCGCTACTTCCGCGCGACCTTGAGCGTGCGCCGCGGCTTCAGATAGAACGTGTCCTTGAGATTGATCGGGCCGGTGATCGCGACGCCGATCGGGGATTCGTAGCTGTACGTCACCTCGGACATGATGACGCTTCCGCCGGCGGTGACGATGCCGTTGGGGAGCGTGATCGCGGAGCCCTTGGCGCGGGGCGGGGTCGCGTAGCCGTCGGACCAGGCGACGGTGGTCTTGCCCTGGCCGTCGGCCACCACGCTCGACACGACGACCTTTATGGGAGAGGTCGGGAACGGCACGATGATCGCCTTCGCGGCATCGAACACGTCGGCGATGTCGCTGTCGTCGACGGTCTGGGCCTGCGCGACGAGGTCGGCGACGGAGTTCGCCGCCGCCGTCACCTTGCGGTCGATGGTCATCGCGTTCGAGAACTCGTTCGCCCCGAAGAAGAGCGCGAGCATGAACGGCGTGATCATCGCGAACTCGACGGCGTTCATGCCCTCCCGCGCCTGCGCGAAGCGCCGTGCGAACGCCTTCGCGCGGTGCCGCGCGGATTCGAGGCTGAGGGCGCTGAGCATAGCTTTACCCATGGGATCAGTTGCTGAGAATCTCGCCGAAGGGCTCGTTGCGGAAGACCGCGGCCGTGGCGAGCAGGCGCACGCCGCCCGCGGCATTCGAGAGATATTTCTCCATGACCGGCGTCTGTATGTGGTACTTGTAGTACATCCGTACCATGATGATCTCGCCGTCCTTGCCGGGATTGAACTGCGGCTGGATGGTGATGTTGCCGTTGCCGTCGGTCGGGCTCGGACTGTTCGCGTCGCCGAAGTCCTGGAACTTGCGCACGTCGATGATGAGATTTTCATTGCAGCTCATGAGCATCTTGATCTCATCGCACAGCACCTGACGGAACTGCGACTCCGACATGCCCTGCGCCTGGACCTGTCCCGTGCGGATGAGGCGCGCGACCTGGGTCATCCCGTTCTCGAGGGTCAGCGTGTTGAAGAAGACGAGCGTCGACTCGACGATGGCGAAGAGCATCACGAGGAAGGGCAGGGCGACGAGGCCGAACTCGACCGCGGTCGAGCCGCGCCTGTCCTTCAATAGCCGGCGGGGCGCACGATCGCCGTGGCGCGTCCGAGAAGGAAGGGAAACGTCCCTCAGCCACAGGCCCAATGCCATGCCACGACTCCTTAACGCCGATCGTCGCCGGCTCCGACAGTCGCCCAAACTAGGCGCGCGCCATTAATGCTTCGTAAATGTGAAGTTTAACCAAAGTGTCCGTTCCGTACCGACAATATAATTGGCCCGTCCGTTCGGGCATCGGCGGCCTCCGGGAGAGCCCGCAGCTCAGGCCGCCGCAGGGCGTTTGTCCGCGGCTTCGCGGCCCGGCAGGGCGGTTCGCAGGCCGTCGCGCGGGGTTCCGGGTCAAGACGTCGCGTCCGTAAAATACTTCGCCGATTCACCATATTTCCTTGTAACTTTCTTAACGGCCATTCCCGACCATAGCGGCAGACTACGGCCGGGCCTTTGCGCTCGGCTCCAGGCGTTGCGTTGAAGCAAAGGGAAGGCAGCTCTCATGTTCAGGCGATCGGTCGGTTCCGCCGGCGGCGTCGGCACGCTCACGGGCGGCATCCTGAGGTGGCTCGGCCGGCGCAGCCCGGCCAACGTCGCGATGATCTTCGGCCTGTCGCTCGTGCCGATGCTGGTCGCGGCCGGCACCGCGGTCGACCTGTCGCGCGCGATCATCGTCCGGGCACGGCTTTCCAAGGCGCTCGACGCGGCCGGCCTCGCAGTCGGCAGCTCGCTCGGCCTCACGAACTCCGAGATCCAGACGCTCGCCAAGAATTATTTCGACGCGAACTATCCCCAGGAGAAGCTGGGCGTGCCGTCCGACCTCGTGGTCACGATCAACGGCAGCATCATCACGATGAGCGCCAAGGCTTCGGTCACGACGACCCTGCTCGGCCTCATCGGATACGACTTCCTCAACGTGGCGACCTCCTCCGAGATCACGCGCTCCTCGAACAATCTCGAGGTCGCGCTCGCGCTCGACACCACGGGCTCGATGGGCGGCCAGAAGATCAGCGACCTCAAGGAAGCGGCCAAGGATCTCATCGACCTCGTGATTCAGGCCCAGCAGAGCCCCACCTACTCCAAGGCCGCCGTCGTTCCCTATTCGAATTCGGTCAATGCCGGCAATTACGACGATCAGGTGCGTGGCGCGATCACGAACACGGGCACCTGCAACTCGCCCGGCTGCAAGAAGTACAAGTTCAAGAATGTCAGCGGCTCGAATGTGACGTTCACGGTGAGCTCCTGCGTCACGGAACGCACCGGCTCGCAGGCCTATACGGACGCCTCGCCATCCTCGGCAAAGGTCGGCCTCAATTATCCGGCCTCGAACAATCCCTGCATTCCAAACGAGATCGTTCCGCTCACGTCGAACAAGACGACGCTGAAGAACGCGGTGAATGCGCTCCAGGCCAGCGGCTCGACGGCCGGCCACATCGGCATAGCCTGGGCCTGGTACATGCTCTCGCCCAATTTCGGCTATATCTGGCCGGGAACGAGCGCCGGCGCGCCCTACGGCACCGAAAAGCTCTTCAAGGTCGCCGTCATCATGACCGACGGAGAGTTCAACACCGGCTACTGCAACGGCGTCATCGCCAAGGATTCGGGCTCGGGCTCGGGCTCGTCGAGCGACCACATCAACTGCAATGCGACGAACGGCAGCTCCTTCAGCCAGGCGACCGAGCTGTGCAAGAAGATGAAGGAGAAGGGCATCATCATCTACACGGTTGGCTTCGACCTCGGGAGCGGCAATCAGGCGGCCAAGGACGTCGTGAACCAATGCGCGACCAGTCCGCAGCACGTCTATCTGCCGGAGTCCGGAGTCGACCTCAAGGACGCCTTCCGTTCGATCGCGCAGGACATCACCAATCTGCGCCTCTCGAAGTGAGGCTCCCGCAAGGGACGAAACGAGAAAGGGCGGGCCCCGAGGGCCCGCCCTTTTCCGTCAGGCAGCGGAGCGTTTCGGATCTAGTCGTTGCCCTTGCCGAGCGCCTTCTGGGCGATGTCGGCCTTGGTCTGAACCTGCTTGCCGAGCTCCTCGAAATAGAGCTTCTCGTCCCCCGACCTCAGGACGGACTCGCATTTGCCCGCGCAGGCATAGGAAAAGCGGTTGGGGCCGCGATACACAGTGACGTCCCGGAGCGTGCGGGTCTGGACCACCACCTGCAGATTGGCAATCTCCTTGCCCTCCGGCGATAGCGCGATGACGTTGGTGATGCCGAAGCTGCGTCCCAGGATGAAGAGGAGATTGCCCTCCTGCACATAGGCGTCCGCGATGGCCGGATTCCCGACGATCACCGCCGAGGCGGTTTCCGGGATGCGCTGCATGCGCGCCTGGTCCACGCTGACGACGAACTCGTCGGCGCGCGCCGGCGCGGCGAGGGCGCAGCCGAGCGCGAGGACGGCGGCGCCGAGGCGAAGGGCTTGACGGTTGGACATCGAAATCTCCCGCAGGATCGATCGCACGAGGGGCTGTGATCGCTGCTACAAGCCTTACAGAGGCACGGTGAACAAAGCCTGAAAGGCCTTTCGGCAATTGTTTGGAGAGACGTAAAATCGCAAGAAATATAATTCGATCTATCCTTAACCGTGCATTTACCATACTCAGGATAAACAGTAAAACTTTTCGATTTTATCTTGGCTGTTTACGGATTGGTAAGGAGGTCACACTAGGATCGCGGTGTTCGCTCGGACGACGGGGTGAAGCCAGTCTCTCGTGTGAACGTGATCTGTCGCAGTCAGTATGGAGTGCAGGGTTATGCGTAATCTCCTCTCCCGTTTCCTGGCCGACAAGTCGGGTGCCACGGCGATCGAGTATGGCCTCATCGCCGCGGGCATCGCGGTTGTCATCATCGGGACGGTCAATACCCTCGGCGGCAGCCTGGACAGCAAGTTCCTGGCCGTCAACAACAACCTCGGTGGCTAATCTTCGAGGCGGCGCGGATGCGCGATGCGTGCATCCGCGCCTTTTATTTTTTCGCTCTGTGGACGGCACCGGAACGGCGGAACGACTGAAATGACGCTCGTGCTGCTGTCCTTCTTTCCGGTCCTGATGGCCTACGCGGCGGTGAGCGACCTCGCCACCATGACGCTGCCGAACTGGCTTTCTGCCGCCCTCGTCGTCGGATTCCTCGCGCTCGCCCTCATCGCCGGCCTTTCGTTGCCGACCGTCGGCCTCTGCGTCGCGCTCGGCCTCGCCGTTCTGCTGGTCGGGCTTGCTCTCTTCGCGTTCGGATGGGTCGGCGGAGGCGACGTGAAGCTCGCGACGGCCATCGCCATGTGGATGGGCGTGGGCGACTTCATGTCGTTCCTTGTGCTGATGAGCGTTCTGGGTGGGGCGTTCACGCTGGCGATCCTCCTCTTCAGGAAGCTGCCGCTGCCGGCCGGGCTCGTGCGCTTCGGCTGGCTTTCGCGTCTGCACGACCAGGCCGCGGGCGTGCCCTACGGCGTCGCGCTGGCCGCCGCCGCGCTCCTCGTCTATCCGGAAACGGCGCTCTTCTCCGGCCTCGCGGCCTGAGCGCGCTCCCGACAAATCGAGACAATCTGTCGGCATCCGCGCACCTCGCGATCAATATTTTGGTGATTGGCTGTGGCGCCGGCGGCGCGACGGGCGAGAGCGAGTCACGGCAGGCGCGGGTTTTGTTAACCCTATCTTGAAGCCTTTTCCGCCAATCTCGCCCGTAAGCCGGGACGCGAACTGCGTCCGCGGCCTCCGAAGGGAGCCTTTCCCATGAGCGCCATGCGCCTCGCCATTCTCTGCGTCGCCCTCGCCGCCGCCGGCGCGACGGCCTTTCTCGTCCACCGCATGACGTCCTCGTCGGGCCCGGCTGTCGTCCAGACCGCGCCGGCCGAGGCACGCGTTCTCGTCGCGGCGCACGACGTCGAGATCGGCTCGCGCCTGACACCGGGCGACGTCAAATGGGCGAGCTGGCCGGTAAGCGCGCTCAATGCGAGCTTCATCACGCAGGACCATGCGCCGGAAGCCGCGAACGAGATCGGCGATGCCGTGACGCGCACGCCGCTCGTCGCCGGCGAGCCCCTGGTCGAGGCGAAGCTGATGCGCGCCGGCGACGGCGGCTTTCTCGCTGCGCGCCTGCGCGCCGGCATGCGCGCGCTTTCGATCAAGATCTCTGCCGAGACGGGCGCGGGCGGGTTCATCCTGCCGAACGACAGCGTCGACGTGATCCTGACCCGGAAGGTCGACGATGTGACGCCCGGCTCCGAGCAGTTTAGGTCCGAAACCATTCTGCGCGACGTGCGCGTGCTCGCCATCGACCAGAACTACGAGCAGGTCGAAGGCAAGCAGGTCTTCGTCGGCAAGACGGCGACGCTCGAGCTCTCGCCCGTGCAGGCCGAGGCCGTCGCGCTGGCCGCGTCGGCGGGCGAGCTGCAGCTCGCTCTGCGGGCCATGGCCGATCCCAATCAATCAGTAGCGGA
Source organism: Alphaproteobacteria bacterium (assembly GCA_024236075.1). GTDB lineage: Bacteria > Pseudomonadota > Alphaproteobacteria > JACAEB01 > JACAEB01 > JACAEB01. Next base: position 120,566 of record JACKLE010000005.1, read on the forward strand.
AGAACCCGAGTTCGGACGTAGGCAGCGCGGCGGCGTCACCGTCGTGCGCTACGGCTTTCCGAGCCAAGTCGCAGTAGGCGCGAGCACCCGATGAGCACGAAGCACATCCTCCGGTTTGCGGGCTTCGCGCTCGCGGCCGCGGTCACGCTGGGGGCTCCGCCCCTGGCGGCAGCCGACCGTACGCCGAAGAACACCATGCTGGTCGAGATCGATCCGGGCAAGTCGCATATGACACGGACCATCACGCTCGGCCTCGGCAAGGCCGCGCTGGTCAAGCTTCCAGTCGATGCCTCGGACATTCTCGTCGCCAAGCCCGAGGTCGTGGATGCGGTGGTCCGCACGCCGCGCACGGCCTATATTCTGGGCCAGAGCGTCGGCCAGTCGAACGCCTTCTTCTTCGACGCTGCGGGCCAGCAGATTTTGAGCATCGACGTTCGCGTCGAGCGCGATCTCGATCCCTTGAAGGAGTTGGTCACGCGCCTCGTTCCGGGGTCGCGCGTCGATGTCGAAGCGCTCAACGACACGATCGTGCTACGCGGCACCGTGCCGAACACGGCCGCCTCGAACCAGGCGAGCGATCTCGCCGCCCGCTTTGTCGGCAAGCCCGAGAATGTGCTCAACCTGCTTTCGATCTCGAGCGGCGAGCAGGTGCACGTGAAGGTCCGCGTTGCCGAAATGCAGCGCACCGTAGCAAAGCAGCTCGGTATCGATCTGCGCACAGTCTTCGACGTGGGCGAGGTCAATTTCGACCTGGCGACGGCCAATCCGTTCTCCGTCCTCGGGCAGTTTCTGGGCTCCGAGGACGGCACCAGCATCATCGACAGCGCCGACCGTGGCGAAGGCGCACAAAGCGTCATCCGCGCTCTGGAGCGTCATGGCCTGCTGCGAACGCTTGCCGAGCCGACCCTCACCGCGATCTCGGGCGAGGCCGCCGATTTCCTTGCGGGCGGCGAGTTCCCCGTGCCCGTCGCGCGCGACCAGGAAGGCAACGTCATCATCGAATACAAGCCTTTCGGCGTCGGGTTGGGCTTCACGCCCGTCGTGCTCTCCGACGGGCGCATCTCGCTACGCATCTCGACCGAGGTCAGCGAGCTGACGACGGACAATGCCTTCGTTTCGAACGCTGTCACCACGATCGTTGACGGCGTCGCGGTAACGGTTCCGGGCATCACCATTCCGGCCTTGAGCGTGCGACGCGCGCAGACGACCGTCGAACTGCCCTCGGGTGGAAGCCTCGTCATGGCGGGTCTCCTCAAGCAGCAGACTCAGCAGAACATCGATGGCATTCCCGGCCTCAAGGACGTGCCGGTGCTCGGACCGCTCTTCCGCAGCCGCGACTTCCGGAACAACGAAACCGAGCTTGTCGTCATCGTGACGCCCTATCTCGTGACTCCCACGAGCCCGGCGAAGCTCCAGGCGCCCACGGACGGCTACGTGTCCGCGAGCGATCTCGAAACCATCCTCCTTGGCCGCCTCAATGCCGTCTATAGCGCTCAGGACGCCGAAAAAGCGACCCGCGCGGTGCCGGGCGCCAAGGGCTACATAATCGATTAGGAAAGGCCTCAGCCGTGCGCACCCTGACGATCATCAATGCAAGGGCTCCGAAAGCGGCGCTCCTCGCGATGGCGAGTCTCTCGCTCTCGCTCGGCGGCTGCGCGCTGGCCATCAACGGAGCGGACGATGCCTATATGGTCGAGAAGGCTCACCCCATCACGCTCGATCCCGTGATCGAGGAAGTGGCGGTCGAGGTGACGCCCGACACGATCGTCGTGAGCGAAGCCGACAAGGACCGTATCCGCGCCCTCGTCGCCGACTACAAGCAGCGCGGTCGCGGGCCGATGGCGATCACGGCGCCCGCGGGCACGCCGAACGCGACGGCCGCCGTCAACGTCGTGGCGGAGGTCAGCTCCGTTCTCATCCGTGCCGGCATCGATCCGCGCGCCTTCCGCGTCGTGCCCTACCGCCCGTCGGACCTCGAATCCAATCCTCCGGTCCTCGTCTCCTATCCGCGGATCGAAGCGAGCGTGCAGGGCTGCGGCAGCTGGCCGGATCTGGGGCGCAGCTCGCGCAACCTCACGCCTGGCAATTTCGGCTGCACCACGCAGGCCAATCTCGCCGCGATGATCGAGAATCCCCAGGATCTCGTCGAGCCGCGCGAGATGGATCCTGCCGATGCGCGCCGCCGCGATACGGTCCTCGGCCTCTACCGCCAGGGCAAGCCCACGGCGAGCGAGCGCACGAAGGACGAGAAGGGCTCGGTCAGCAACGTCAAGGACGAGTAAGTCTCGACGGCATGGAAAAGCGGGTGGCAAGAAATGACTCAGGCCCTCTCCAATCGTGACGAACGCGGGCACGCCTTGCCCGTGGAAGCTGCTCCGCGTACGCATCTCGAGCCCGTGAGTCAGCAGACGCTTCCCGTGCTCGCGCCCGTGCCGCGCATCACCGTGCACGCCTTCTGCCTCAATCCCGAGACGGGCGTTGCCATCCAGCGCGCCGCCGAGGACCGCCGGCTGCGCCGCGCGGCCTTCTCGGTCGAGATGGGCGGCACCGCCGCGGCGCTCGCGCGTTATGCGACCTCGCCGAGCCCGAACCTCATCATCATCGAGACCTCCGATCGCGCGCGCGACATCCTTGCGGACCTCGACCGCCTCGCCGAGCATTGCGACTCCGGCACGCGCGTCGTCGTCGTGGGCGCCGCCAACGATGTGCGCCTCTATCGCGAGCTGATGCGCCGGGGCGTGAGCGAATATCTCATCGCGCCCGTCGACCCGCTGCAGCTCATCGAATCCGTCTCCGCGCTCTACACCGACCCCGATGCGCCCCCGATCGGGCGCTCGATCGCCGTCGTCGGCGCCAAGGGCGGCGTCGGCGCGAGCACGGTCGCGCACAATATCGGCTGGGCGTTGTCGGGCCTCGTCGAGGCGCAGGTGACGCTCGTCGACCTCGACCTCGCCTTCGGGACCGCGAGCCTCGACTTCAACCAGGATGCGAGCCACGGCCTCGCGGACGCGCTGACCGCTCCGGACCGGCTCGACCCGGTGATGCTCGACCGCCTGCTCGTCGAGTGCCGCGAGAACTTCAACATCCTGCCGGCGCCCTCCTCCCTCGAGCGCGACTACGAGCTTGCGCCAGAGGCCTTCGAGACCGTGCTCGAGGTCATCCGTCGCAGCGTGCCCTTCGTCGTCATGGACGTCCCGCATGTCTGGACGGCCTGGACGCGCCAGCTTCTTCTGACGGCGGACGAGGTCGTCATCGTCGCGGCGCCCGACCTCGCCTGCCTTCGCAACACGAAAAGCCTCGTCGAGCTGATCGTCAAATCGCGCCCCAACGACCGCTCGCCGCGCCTCGTCGTCAATCAGGTCGGCGTGCCCAAGCGCCCGGAGATCCCGCTGAAGGACTTCGCCGAGGCGATCGAGCTCGAGCCGACCGTCGCCATTCCGTTCGATCCGCAGCTCTTCGGCACGGCCGCGAACAACGGCCAGATGATCTCCGAGCTGCAGGCGGCGGCAAGGCCCGTCGCGAGCTTCGATACGGTCGCGCGCATCCTCAGCGGGCGCACCTTCGAGCCCGAAAAGCCGAAGACCGGCTTTGCCTCGATCCTCGCGGCGCTGAAGAAGACGCGGTAGCACATGTTCGGAAAGCGCGCTCAGTCCACGAGTTCACCGGAGCCGCGCGGGCCACAGCCCGCGGCGCCCTCGGGCGCCGCAGCGGCATCGGGCGCTCGCCCGCGCGCCGAATCGCGCGCTGCCGCGACGCCCCCGCCGCCGCCGCGCGTCGAGATCGCGGAACGCTCCGACGAGTATTACGAGATCAAGTCCTCGATCTTCTCCGCGCTCATCGACACGATCGACCTCGCCCAGCTCGCGCGCCTCGACGCCGACTCGGCGCGCGAGGAAATCCGCGACATCGTCTCGGAAATCATCTCGATCAAGAACGTCGTGATGTCGATCGCCGAGCAGGAAGCGCTGCTCGAGGACATCTGCAACGACGTGCTGGGCTATGGGCCGCTCGAGCCGCTGCTCGCGCGGGACGACATCGCCGACATCATGGTGAACGGCGCGAACCGCGTCTTCATCGAGGTCGCGGGCCGCATCCAGCTCACCAATGTGCGCTTCCGCGACAATTCGCAGCTCATGAACATCTGCCAGCGGATCGTCTCCCAGGTCGGCCGGCGGGTCGACGAGTCGAGCCCGATATGCGACGCGCGCCTCCCCGACGGCAGCCGCGTCAACGTGATCGTGCCGCCGCTTGCGATCGACGGCCCCACGCTCACCATCCGGAAGTTCAAGAAGGACAAGCTGAAGCTCGCGGATCTCGTGCGCTACGGCTCGATCTCGCAGGACGGCGGACGCATCCTCGAGATCATCGGCCACTGCCGATGCAACGTCATCATTTCCGGCGGCACGGGCTCCGGGAAGACGACGCTCCTGAACTGCCTCACCGGCTTCATCGATGCCACCGAGCGGGTCGTCACCTGCGAGGACGCGGCCGAGCTGCAGCTCCAGCAGCCCCACGTCGTGCGTCTCGAGACGCGTCCGCCCAATCTCGAGGGCTCGGGCGAGGTGACGATGCGCGAGCTCGTCCGGAACTGCCTGCGGATGCGTCCCGAGCGCATCATCGTCGGCGAGGTGCGCGGGCCGGAGGCCTTCGACCTTCTCCAGGCCATGAACACGGGCCACGACGGCTCCATGGGCACGCTCCACGCCAACAGCCCCCGCGAGGCGCTGAGCCGGCTCGAGAGCATGATCACGATGGGCGGCTTCTCGCTTCCCTCGAAGACGATCCGCGAGATGATCTGCGGCTCGGTCGACGTCATCGTCCAGGCGGCGCGCCTGCGCGACGGCTCGCGCCGCATCACGCACATCACGGAAGTTCTCGGAACGGAAGGGGACGTCATCACCACGCAGGATCTCTTCGTCTTCGAGATCGAAGGCGAGGAGGCCGGCCAGGTCATCGGCCGCCATCGCTCGACGGGCATCGCGCGGCCTGCTTTCTGGGATCGCGCGCGCTATTTCGGCCGCGAGGCCGAGCTCGCCGAAGCCCTGAGCGCGTCGGGAGCGTGAGGCGCTAGAAACATGGTGTCGAGCTCCGGATTGATGGTCCTTCTGGTCGCTCTCTTGAGCGCGGTGAGCTTCGCGGGGCTCGGATTCCTCATCTTTGGACGGAAGATCGCGCATGTCGAGCGGCGCTCGCGCCGCCTCGATCTCGTCGCCGGCCGCGCCACCTCGCGCGGCAGCGCCGCGCAGCGCATGCCGGCCGAGGCGCGCGACCGGCGCAAGGCGCTTCAGGAGAGCCTGAAGCAGATCGAGGAACGCAATCTCAAGCGCACGACCCGCGCGCCCCTGAAGATGCAGCTCGCGCAGGCCGGCCTCGCCATGACGCCGCGCAACTTCTATGTCGCGTCGGCTGTCGCGGGCGTCGCCGTAGCGGCCATTGCCTTTTTCCTCGGCCAGACCCCGCTCGTCGCGCTCGGCGCGGGAGCCGGCGCGGGGCTCGGCCTGCCGCGGTGGGTCCTCGGCATGATGTGCAAGATGCGCCAAAAGAAGTTCAATGAGGAATTCGCGAACTCCCTCGAGGTCATCGTGCGCGGCGTGAAGGCCGGCCTTCCGCTCAACGAGTGCCTGCAGATCATCGCGCGCGAGGGACAGGACCCGGTCCGCGGCGAGTTCGCCCATATCGTCGACAGCCTTGCGATCGGCGTGCCGCTCGACGAGGCGCTCGACAAGATGGTCGAGCGCGTTCCGACGGCGGAGGTCAACTTTTTCGTGATCGTGCTCTCGATCCAGCAGAAGACGGGGGGCAATCTCTCCGAGGCGCTCTCGAACCTCGCCTCCGTGCTGCGCGACCGCAAGCTGATGCGCGCCAAGATCGCGGCCATGTCGTCCGAGGCCAAGGCGTCCGCCATGATCATCGGCTCGCTGCCGTTCGGCGTGCTCTTCATGGTCTATATGAGCACGCCGGACTATATCGGCCTTCTGTTTACGGAGAAGCTCGGCAACGCCATGCTGCTGTTCGGCGGCGCCTGGATGTCGACCGGCATCCTCGTGATGCGCAAGATGATCAACTTCAAGTTCTGACGGCCGCGAAATGGGAAACATCATCGATACGCTGACGAATCCGGACTTCTGGGTCGTCGCGCTAGCGTCCGTGACGGGGTTCGCCGCCGTCATCACGGTCTTCGCGCCCTATCTCAAGGGCGACCGGCTGGGAGCGAGGCTGAAGCTCGTCGCGAACCGGCGCGAGGAGCTGCGCGCCCGTCAGCGCGAGGCCTTCAAGAACAAGGCGAACCTGCGCTCGCGCTCTCCGGCCGCCTTCATGAAGGACACCGTCGACAAGCTCAATCTCGAATCGCTCCTGTCGGCGGACGCCATGCGCCTCAAGCTCATCCAGGCCGGCTTTCGCGGCCAGGGGCCGATCGTCACCATGATGTTCGCGCGCGTGACGCTGCCGTTCCTCGCGATGATTCTCGCCGGCATCTACATCTACGCCGTGAACGACCACGGCCTCGCGCCGATGACGAAGCTCTCCGTGGTCCTCGGATCGGGCATATTCGGATTCTACCTGCCGGACCTCGTCGTGCAGAACATGCTGAAGCGCCGCCAGGATGCCATCATGAAGGCCTTTCCGGACGCGCTCGACCTCCTCCTCATCTGCATCGAGGCGGGCATGTCGATCGAGGCGGCCTTCAATCGCGTGGCAAAGGAGGTCGGCGCGCAATGCGTCGAGCTCGCCGAGGAGCTCGGCCTCACCACGGCCGAGCTCTCGTATATTCAGGACCGCCGCATGGCGTACGAGAATCTCGGCATACGGACGGGGCTGCCGGGCGTGAAGGCCGTCGCGACCTCGCTCATCCAGGCCGAACGCTACGGCACGCCGCTCGGCAAGGCGCTGCGCGTGATGGCGCAGGAGAACCGCGCGATGCGGATGGCCGCCGCCGAGAAGAAGGCCGCCGCGCTGCCGGCCCAGCTCACCGTGCCGATGATCGTCTTCTTCCTGCCGGCGCTCTTTCTCGTGATCCTGGGACCTGCCGCCATCCGCTACATGGCCGGACCCGGCTTCTGAGCCCGGACGGCGTCACGCGGTGCCGACGCGGCGACGCATCTCGCGATAGGCCTCGGCGATCAGCTCGCTCAGGGCCGCCTCGTCCATGGGCTCGCCGGGGCGCAGCTTCACGTGGCGCATGCGCCGTCCCGTGCCCTGAAGCAGTCCGGCGGGATCGGGAAGCGCGGCTCCCCGAAAGAACCCGACATTCGCATGCGCCTTGAAGGCGGCGACATAGGCGAAGGGCGCGTCGTTCACGCAGGCCGCAGGGCAGCCGTCGTGCAACGTCTCGCGGACGTCGGGCCCGCAGGCCCGCATGCGGTCGAACCAGACGCGCACCGTCAGGCGCAGCGGCGCGCCGACATCGTCGAACCAGGCCTCGAACCTGGGGTCCCGCCGCACGGCGCCGGAAAATCGCAGAAGATCGTCCATGGGTCCGGCCCGCCTGCTTCCAGCAAGCAAAATCCCCGGTCGCGCCCGGCCGTCGGCGGACGGGCCGATCCGCGAGCGTCGCACGTCAGACCGGCGCACCGCCGGGGCGGCGCATGCGCTTCATCGCCCATTTCACGATGGAGGGCTCGATCACGATGGCGCCGCTGATGACGATCTGCTGCGTGGGCCTCGGCTCCGCCGTGCCGAGATAGACGCTCTCCTCGAGCGTGAGCGCGCCGCCCGCCACGCTGAAGACCCAGCCGTCCCCGCTCTGAAGCCGCAGCACGGCGGACTCCCCGTCGCGGTTGAGGCTCGCGCGCACGTCCGGGTGCAGATGAAAGCGCACGGCGAAGGGAAGGGGCTCGACATCGCGCGCATCCTCGGCGCCCACCGCCTCGGCGTAGAAGAGACGATCCTCGCCGCGCACATCGTTGCCGTCCGTATTGACGTAGAGGCGGCGCTCGTGGACGAGCCCGTAAGCGTCGAGATAGCCGTCATGGGAGGTCGCGAGCCAAATGCCGCGCTCCTCCTCGTTGCGCCGGCTGAGGACGCGCTCGGGGCCCGAGACGATCCGTGCGCCGACCAGAGGACGGGCGAGCGCGCCGCTCACGAAGTGACAGCTCGATGTGTCCGCGACCGTCAGCGTCGAATGGGCGGCGGTCGCGCGCAGCGCCTCCGACCAGGCTTCGCCGAGGCCGGCGCCCGATCCGCAGTTCACGATGACGCGCTCGCGGCCCACGCTCATCTCGAAGGCGAGCGCGCTCGCATGCGCGGTCGTGCTTGTTGCCCCCCTCGGCGGGGGGCCCGTGTCCATCAGGATGACGACACCGCTCGCCGCGAGTCTCTGAAAGCGGGCATGCGGAGCGACGCCGAAGGCGTGTCCGTCGGGATGGAAGCGCGCGACGAGGAGGCGGATCAGCTCCTGGTCCTCCTCGCCTCCGCCGTGGAATAGCGGAAAGCGCTCGTCGCCATGCTGAAAGAAATGGAGCATCGGGGCCATGCGCGTAATCGCGCCGTAGATCGTTTCCGGCATCGCCTTCGAGATGGCCGCCATCGTGTCCTGCACGATGGCGAGGTCGTGCAGCATGCGCGGCACGAGCGCGGGATTGCGGCTCGCGTGGCCGCCATCGGGCAGGATGTGGCGGTCGAGCTCCTGCGCAACGAGCCTGAGGCCGAGATCGAGCGCGCGGGCGCGCCCGGGAACGACGGCGCCGCCGAGGGCGAGCGCGACGCCCGTCACGAAGCGCTGCGGCCCGACGGGCGCGAGCTTCGCGATGGCCTCGAGATAGCGAAGCTGCGCGATGAGCGATCCCAGGAACTGGGCACGCCAGGCGGCGTCGGCCTCGGCGAGAAGCGCGCGCGCGGCCGTCAGCCAGCTGACGATACGGCGCGCCGTCACGTCGGCGCGCCAGACGACGTCGTCCTTCGCCGGCGCGCGGTCGAGCCAGGCGGTGATGAGCCAGCGGGCGTGAGCGTGCGGGGCATCGGGCGGCGTGAAATGGCGCAGCCAGGAGAAGCCGTGGCTCTCCTCCGCGAAGAGAGGCGTCGGCGCCGCCGCGTCCCACGGCACGGCGCCCTCCGGCGTTTCGATCCGGCCGCCCGGAAGCGCGTAGTGCCCGCGCAGGAAGGCGTCCGCCTTGTCGCGCGTGCCGGGAAAGGGATCCGCGGGCTGAGAGAGAAGCTGGGAGGGCGTCCGGCGAGCGCTCGCGCGGGCCAAGGGCCGCGCGGCGGAGAGGCGCGCCCGGACGACCGCGCGCTTCGCGGCCGCGGCGGCGATCTCGGGCAGCGAGACGCCGCGCATCAGGCCGCCTCCTCCGCCGGACAGGGCACGGCGCCGCGGACGGCGCGCCGATCGCGGGCGGAGCGGGGCATCGTCATCGCCCTCATGCCCCTCCGCGCAGGCGGCGGATGTTCTCCGCGTAGCGCGCCGGGCCGCCCTCGAAGCTCGCCGTCCCGGCGACGAGGATGTCGGCGCCGGCCGCGATCACCTCGGCGGCGGTCGCGAGATTGATCCCGCCGTCGACCTCCAGCGCGATCTCCCGGGGCTGCGCGTCTATCGTCGTCCGCAGCGTGCGGATCTTGGGCAATTGGCTCTTGAGGAAGCTTTGGCCGCCGAAGCCCGGATTGACGCTCATCACGAGAAGGAGGTCGACGAGATCGATGACGTGCTCGACGGCGGCGACGGGCGTCGCCGGATTGAGGGCGAGCCCGGCCTTGGCGCCGCCCGCGCGGATGCGCTCCAGCGTGCGGTGGAGATGGGGGCCCGCCTCCGGGTGCACCGTCAGAATGTCCGCACCCGCCTCAATGAAGGCATCGATGAACGGATCGACCGGCGCGATCATGAGGTGCACGTCGAGCGGGCGGCGCGAATGGCGCTTGAGGGCCTTCACGACACCCGGTCCGATGGTGAGGTTCGGCACGAAATGGCCGTCCATCACGTCGACATGGATGAGGTCGGCACCGGCGGCCTCGAGGCGTGCAATCTCCTCGCCGAGCGCGGCGAAATCGGCCGACAGAATCGAGGGGGCGATTCGGATGTCCCGCATGCGCGCAACCTAGAGCAAAAAGGCGGCGGTTGCGAACCTTCGCGGCGGAATCGGGGCCTTTGCGCGCGCCTCTCGCCGGGGAAGGTCCGGGCCGGCCGGACCTCCCCGCCGGCGGGCTCAGGGAGCGCCGGCGTCCGGCACCACGCGCACGCGCTCGCCGGAGATGATGAGCACTCTTTGCCCCGGCGCGAGCACGACATCGTCGCCCTGCACCACGGTCACGAGCTGGCCGTTCTCGGTCTGGATCACGTACTCGATGCCGCTCTGGCGGGTGAGGCCTTCTTCGGCCGCCGCACCGAGCAGGCCGCCGACGACGGCACCGGCGACGCCGCCCGCGATGCCCGCCGCGGTGCCCTGTCCGATCTGCGAGCCGCCGGCCGCTCCGGCGATGGCGCCGGCCCCGGCGCCGATGCCGCTCTTGGTGCCCTCGATGTTGACCGCGCGGGCGGAGACGATCGTGCCCCGGGTCACGCTGTTGACCGCGCCGGCGCCGGCGCGCGGGACGTCGCTGCCGCCGAGGCCGCTCGCGCAGGCCGAAAGGCCGAGGCTCGCCGCAAGGGCGAGCGCCGCGACGAGAGGCACGAAATGGAAGCCCCGCCGGGGCTCGGAAGCTGGGAGATCGCTCATGGCTCTGCCTTTTCGCTGTCCGGAGATGTCTTGCGGGCTCGCCCTGCGGCGCGCTGCGCACGTTAAGAATTTAGACTGCCCGCAGCCATTCTGCCACAGCCATTGCGCGGCTCTCAGGGCGCCTTGCGCAGGCGCGCCGCGAAGAAGCCGTCGAGGCCGCCCCGTTCGCGCCAATGGCAGGGCAGCGTGCGCAGATCGCCTTCCGGGGTGAGGGCCTCGGCAAGGCCCGGCACCTCGTCCGGCGCGACCGGCACCCGCGAGAATCCGCCCATCCGGAGAAATGCCGCGATCTGCGCCGGGCCTTCCTCCGGCTCGAGCGAGCAGACGGCGTAGACGAGCGTGCCGCCCGGGGCGAGGACGCGGCCGGCCGCCTCGAGGAGGCGCGCCTGCATCGCGCGCAAGGGGCCGAGATCGGCCTCGCGCTTGCTCCACGCGATATCGGGGTGGCGGCGGATCGTGCCGGTGGCGAGGCAGGGAGCGTCGAGAAGAATCCTGTCGGGCGCTTCGTCGGGCACGAATTCGGCGGCGTCCGCAGCGACGATGCGTGCGGAGAGACCGGTGCGGGCGAGGTTTTCGGCGAGCCCTTCCAGGCGCTCCGGCGAGATGTCCACCGCCGTCACCTCGGCGCCCGCCGCGGCGAGCTGCAGTGTCTTGCCTCCCGGCGCGGCGCAGAGGTCGAGGATGCGCTCGCCCGGACGCGGACCGAGAAGCCGGGCCGGCAGGGCCGCCGCCGCGTCCTGCACCCACCAGATTCCCTCGGAAAAGCCGGGCAGGCTCGGCACGGGTCCCGGCCGCGCGAGGCGGACGCTCCCCGTCGGGAGCAGCTCGGCACCTTCGGCGAATGCGAGGGGGTCGTCGGGCCTGCGCGGCGTGATGTCGAGCGGAGGCGGCTCGAGATGCGCCTCGGCGATCGCCCGCGCGGTCCCCTCGCCATAGGCGGCGGACCAGCGGCTCCATAGCCAGTCGGGCGTGCAGAGGCGCGCGATGTCGGCGCCCTCGAGAAGCTCGTCGCGGCGTTCGGCGATCCGGCGGCCCACGGCGTTGACGAGGCCCTTGAAGCTGCGCGCGCGGCCGGCTCCCGCGAGCGCCACGGCCGTCGCGACGGCGGCGTGGGGCGCGCCGCCGAGCACGAGAAGCTCCGCGCCTAGGACGAGAAGGATGGCGCGCGCTTCCGCCGCGCTCTTGGGCAGGGGGCGTTCGATGAAGCCCGCGAGGACCGCCTCGATCTGGCCGCGCCGGCGCAGGGCCGCGCCGGCGAGCGCGTGGGCGAAGGCGCGGTCGCGCGGCTCGGCGAGCGCGCCGAGCTCTCCCGCGAGCGCGGCATCGAGGGGGAGCCTGTCCGTGAGGACCGCCGTCAGCGCACGGAGCGCCGTGCGCCTCGCCGGAAGTCCGGGCACCGGCTCGGCCTGGCGGCGTGCCGGCGTGCGTGCGTTCTTCGTCCCCACGGGCAAGGCGCTCGGCTCAGCCCCAGGGACCGCGCATGGGAGCGGCGGTCTTGTGCCCGGCCATGGCCTGGAGCCGCGCGATGCGGTTTTCGGTCGCCGGATGGGTCGCGAAGAGGTTGTCGACCTTGCGGCCGTGCAGCGGGTTCACGATGAAGAGATGCGCGGTCGCCGGATTGTTCTCGGCGGGCGCGTTGTCGATGATGCCCGCGGCCCCCGAGATCTTGTCGAGCGCCGAGGCGAGCCAGAGCGGGCGGCCGCAAATCTCCGCGCCGATCCGGTCCGCCTCGTATTCCCGCGTGCGGCTGATCGCCATCTGCACCAGGGCCGCGGCGAGCGGGGCGAGGACCATGACGAGAACGACGCCGACGAAGCCCAGCGGGTTGTTGCGATTGTTCCCGAGGAGGAAGGCGAAATTGGCGAGCATGGAGACCGCGCCCGCGATGGTCGCCGTCACCGTCATGGTCAGCGTGTCGCGGTTCTTCACATGCGCGAGCTCGTGGGCGAGGACGCCGGAGAGCTCCTGCGGCGTCAGCACGCCGAGGAGGCCGGAGGTGACGGCCACGGCGGCATGCTCGGGATCGCGCCCCGTCGCGAAGGCGTTGGGCTGGGGGTTCTCGATGATGTAGAGGCGCGGCATCGGCAGGCCGGCATTCTGCGCGAGCTGCGCGACGATGCGGCCGAGCTCGGATGCGCTGCCGGGGTCGATCTCGCGGGCGCCGTAGAGGCGCAGGACCATCTTGTCCGAGTTCCAATAGGTGAACGCGTTGAGCGCCACCGCGACGGCGAGCGCGATAAGGGCCCCGCCCGTGCCGCCGAGCAGCCAGCCTATGGCGAGAAAGAGCCCGGTCATGGCCGCCAGGAGGATCGCGGTACGGGCGTAGCTCATGACGGGTACATCTCCGAGGTCGCTTCCCCCTTGCCGGTTGCGGCGCCGCGCCGTCCCTGGCGTCGGCGGACAAGGGGGGCGATGATTACATATGATGGCGGCCGGCCCGTTCAATCGGGCGGGCGGAGGCGTTGGAGCATGGCCGAGAAGGGTGCGAGGATCAGCGAGCGGGAGCGGGTCCGGCGCGTGCGCGAGGCGGGCAGGCGGGCGAGGGCCGAAGCCGAGGCCCGCGCGCGGCAGGCCGCCGCCGCGCCCGACCGTCCCGAGGAGCGCGGAGGCCCCGAGGGCCCCGAGCCCACCCGCTATGGCGACTGGGAGCGCAAGGGCATTGCAAGCGATTTCTGAGGCCTCGCGGGAAGCCCGCGGGATGGGAGCGAGGCTCGCGCAGCTTCGGCACGGAGCGCTCGACCGCGTGGCGCGGCTCAGTCCGCGCGGGCAGCGCGTCCTGCGCCTCTACAGCACGCCGAAGCTCTCGGCACGGAGGATTTCGGACCTGCGCGGGCTCTCCGCCTGCGAGGCCAAGGCGACGTCCCAGAACGGCGAGGACGGCATCCTTCTCGGGCTTTTCGGGCTCATCGGAACGACCGACCGCCGCTTCTGCGAATTCGGCTTCCATTTCGGACAGAACAATTCGATCGAGCTCGCAGCCCATGGCTGGCAGGGGCTTCTTCTCGACGGCTCGCCCAGCGCCGCGACGCTCAGGGCGCGCGCGCTCGCCACGCGCGGCATCAAGGTGCGGCGGGCCTTCATCACGGCCGAGAGCGTGAACGCGCAGATCGGCGCCGAGCTCTCGGGACCCATCGACTTCCTCTCGGTCGACATAGACGGCAACGACTATTGGGTATGGCGTGCCCTGACGGTCGTCGAGCCGCGGGTGGTCTGCGTCGAGTACCGCGTCTATATGGGCACCGAAGAGGCGGTGAGCATGCCCTACGACCCCGCCTTCCAATGGGATCGCGCGGGCGATCCGGCCTTCCTCGGCGCGTCGGTCGCGGCGTTCGAGAAGCTCGGCCGGGCCAAGGGGTACCGGCTCGTCTATCTGGAGCGCGCGGGCGTCAACGCCTTCTTCGTGCGGGAGGACTGCCTCGAAGGCATGGACGTGCCGCCGCTGGCGGAGCTGGCGGCGGGCGTTCCGGCGCTCGCGGAGACCATGCGTCCGGGCTGGCGGATGGATCCCGGCCTGCGGGCGCGCCTCGTCGACGTGTAGATCGGGCCTCAACTAAAAGTTGGTGGATTCGCGCCATAGCACCTATAGGGTGGCGTGACCGAGACGCATCGCCGCGAATCGCCGGCCTTTCGCCGACGCCGGTCGTGGGTTCTCCGGACGCCCTAATCCGCTCCCAGGGGCCGACGCCGACATCAGACGACGATGAAGAAGCACCGGTCCCGCGATGCCGCCGCTCGTCGAAGTCCGCAACCTGTGGCTGTCTGCGCGTGGACCTGCAAGCAGATCCTTGGGGCAGCCTTCGCGATCGCCTCGGCGGGTGCGGAAGAGGTGGTCGCGGGTCCCGTGCCGGGGGTGGTCGAGCGCGTCGTCGACGGGGATACGATCGCGGTGACGGCCCATATCTGGCTCGGCCAGGAGGTGCGCACCCTGGTCCGGCTCGCCGGAATCGACACGCCGGAGAGCCGGGGCCCCAAATGCCGGCGCGAGGCACGCCTCGCGGCCGAGGCGGCGAAGGCGCTCGAGGAGGTCCTCGCGGGCCGCTCGGTGAGCCTCGAAGAGATCCGCCACGACAAGTTCGGCGGCCGGGTCGTGGCGCGCGTATACGCGCCGGACGGAACCGACATCGCCGAGATCCTGCGCGCCCGGGGGCTCGCCGTCGCCTATGACGGCCGCGCCAAATCCTCCTGGTGCGTTGCGCCCGCCGCGCCGCCCGTCTCGCGGCCCGACTGAGGCGCCCCTTCCCGCAGCCGGCCGAACCCCTCTATCCTTGCGCCGCCGCGAATGGATTGAGGAGGGCGCGATGGCCGAGGAGGCGATGGAGAAACGCACGCCGGTCGGGGCGTTCGCCGGAGCCGTCGGCTTCGCGGTGACCGTCCTGGCGCTGAGCGTTCTCTACTACGGCAAGGATTTCCTCATTCCGGTCGCCATCGCGATCGTGGTCTGGTACCTGATCAACGCTCTCGCGACCGCGCTCGAGCGCGTGCCGATCCTCTCGCGGCTGCCGCGCTGGACCTTCATGGCCTTCGCGCTGCTCATCATCCTCTTCCTCTCGACGGCGGTTGGCCGCCTCATCGGCGCCAACGTCTCTGACATGATCGACGGCTATCCGGCCTATCGCGATCATCTCGTCGCGCTCGCGGACAAGGTCTCCGCGCGGATCGGGCTGCCGGTGCAGGACTATGTCGAGAACTTCTTCAAGGAATTCGACTTCCGCCCCTGGATCGCGAGCATCGCCTCGGGGCTCACCTCCGTGCTCGGAACATTGGGCCTCGTCGTGACCTATGTCGCCTTCATGCTCGTCGAGCAGACGCGCTTCTCCGAAAAGCTCGCCCATCTCGCATCGGACCCCGCGCGCCTCACCGCGATCAAGATCGCGCTCGCGCGCATGCAGCGCCAGATCGAGACCTATGTCTGGGTCAAGACCTTCGCGAGCCTGCTCACGGGCCTTGCAAGCTGGGTCGTGCTCGTTCTGGTCGGCGTCGACAACGCGCCGTTCTGGGCGCTTCTCGCCTTTCTGCTGAACTACATTCCGACCATCGGCTCGATCCTCGGCGTCGTGCTGCCCGCGCTCATGGCTCTCGTGCAGTTCGACACGCTGACGCCGTTCCTCATCGTGACCGGGGGGCTCGGCATCGCCCAGTTCCTCACCGGCAACGTGCTCGAGCCGCCGCTGATGGGAGAGACGCTCAACATCAGCCCGCTCGTCGTGATGCTCTCGCTCGTGCTCTGGGGCATGCTGTGGGGGCTCGCGGGCATGTTCCTCTGCGTGCCGATCACCGTGATTCTTCTGATCGTGCTCGCCCAGTTTCCCGCGACACGGGGCATCGCCGTTCTGCTGTCGGGCACCGGACGCGTCTGAGGCGGCGCACCGTCACGCCAGGCGGCGCACCGACCGGATCGCGCCGGCGCGGGGCAGCACCTCGGCGAGCGGGTCGAGCGTCACCGCCATGTGCGCCGCGTTGGCGTGCAGGAGCTGCGCCGCGTCGGCCATCAGCCCGACATGGCCCTTCCAGAACACGAGGTCGCCGCGCGCGAGCCCGTCGAAGGGCGGGGGGAGGGCGCTGCCGAGCGCGGCCTCCTGCTGATCGCTGTCGCGCGGGGAGGCGATGCCCGCGCCCATCAGCGCGAGCTGGACGAGGGCGGAGCAGTCGAGCCCGAGCGAGGAGCGTCCGCCCCAGAGATAGGGCGTGCCGAGAAAGCGCCCGGCCGTGGCCACGAAGTCGGGCGCCGTGTGCGCGAGCGGCGCGAGATGCGCGGCGAAGACGAAGCCTCCCTCCGCCGTCGCGGCCCAGTTGCCCTCCTCGCGCGTCACGGCGAGCCTCGCGCCATAGCTCAGGGCGAGCGCCGGCGGCCGCTTTATGTCCGCTGACGGAAAGACGAAGGTCCTGAGCGCCGTCACGCGGTGCGTCGGCGCCGGCCCGGGCTCGCCCAGCGCCGTCTCGGGCACGTAGCCCACATAGCCGTCGAGCGCGGCTTGGCCCCAGGCCCAGCCGGCCTTCGCGTCGTAAACGGTGAAGTCCTCGCCGTGGAGAAGCTCGGAGTCGAGCGCGGCGTCCCCGCTCGGGGCGCGGCGGAGCGCCGCGCTCGCCGAGCGCACCCGCATCGCCCGTCCGTCCACGAAGCGTTCCGCCTCGACGAGGCCCCTGAGGGTCCGGGCGGCGATGTCGCCGCGAGCGGGCGTCACGCGCGGATCGAGGGCGCTCATTTGACGCCGTAGCGCTCGGCGACGATGGAGAGGAGCGAGGGCAGGGCCTGCACGGCGGCGCCCGAGGGCCGGCCGGGCCGCGGCTTGTCGTTCCAGGCGTAGATGTCGAAATGCGCCCAGGACCGCGCCTTCTCCACGAAGCGCTGAAGGAAGAGGGCGGCGGTGATCGAGCCCGCCATGGAGGAGTCGGAGATGTGGCTCACCTCGCCCACCTTGCCGTCGAGCCAGCCCGCATAGGGCTTGTAGAGCGGCATGCGCCAGAGCGGATCGCCGGCCGCGCGGCTCGCCCTCGCAAGGTCCGCCGCGAGCGCCTCGTCGTCCGTGTAGAAAGGAACGACCTCGGGTCCGAGGGCGGTGCGCGCCGCGCCGGTGAGGGTCGCGAGATCGACGAGAAGGTCGGGCGCGTCCTCGTCCGCGAGCGCCAGCGCGTCGGCGAGGATAAGCCGGCCTTCCGCGTCGGTGTTGCCAATCTCGACCGTCGGCCCCTTGCGGCTCGGCAGCACGTCGCCCGGACGGAAGGCCCCGCCCGATACCGCATTGTCGACGGCGGGCACGAGCACGCGCAGGCGCACGGGCAGGGCCTCGCCCACGACGATGCGCGCGAGACCGAGGACGTGCGCGGCGCCAGCCATGTCCTTCTTCATGTTCGCCATGGAGCCGCCGGGCTTGAGGTTGAGCCCGCCCGTGTCGAAGCACACGCCCTTGCCCACCAGCGTCACGCGCGGCGCGCCCGGCGCGCCCCAGGAGAGGTCGATGAGGCGGGGCGCCCGCGTCGAGGCGCGGCCGACCCAGTGGACGAGCGGAAAGCCCTCGCTCAGGAGATCCTCGCCCACGACCACCGAGATCTCGGCGCCGAGCGCGCGCGCGAGCGCGCGGGCCTCGCCCTCGAGTTCCTCCGGACCCAGATCGTTGGCCGGCGTGTTGACGAGGTCGCGCACATAGGCCTCAGCCTCGGCCGTGCGGCGCGCGCGCGCATAGGCCGCGGGCGTGAGGCCCTCCTCGACGAGGCAGGGCGGCCGGCGCTCCGACGCCTGGCCCGTCCCGCGATAGCGATCGAAGCGGTAGAGGCCGGAGGCCCAGGCGAGCGCGCGCTCGACCGCGCCGTCGGCGCCCGCGCCCGGAGCGAGCCGATAGCGCCCGGGCGG
The DNA here is from genome assembly GCA_024236075.1 of Alphaproteobacteria bacterium. Taxonomy (GTDB): domain Bacteria; phylum Pseudomonadota; class Alphaproteobacteria; order JACAEB01; family JACAEB01; genus JACAEB01. The sequence goes on from JACKLE010000005.1 coordinate 138,560, forward strand.
AAGCTGCGCGGCGAGCGCGGCGAAGGCGCCGCTTTCGAGCTGGCCGCGGCCGAGCCCGTAGAGGACCGTTCCCGGCGCGCCGCTCTCGTCCGGCACGAGGGCGAGCGCGCCCGCGCCGGCGGTGAAGGCGATCGCGCGCACCCAGCTCGCGGCCGCGGGCGGCGCGGTTTCGAGATAGCGGGGGAGGTCGGCGCTCGCGAGCGGCACGATGAGGCGCTCGCCGCCTTCGGGCTTGCGTGCGACGACCTCGGCGAAATCTGGCGTCATCGCGGGTCCCCGCCTATGCTCGCGCGCTTCGTCCGCTCTCGCACGGTGCGCCTCATGTCCGATCTCACCCTCGTCGTCGGCAATGCCAACACCTCCTCGTGGTCGCTCAGGCCGTGGCTCGCCCTCACCGCCTTCGGCGTTCCCTTCGCCGAGGCGACGGTGAATCTGCGCGCGAGCGACGCGAAGGCGCAAATTCTCGCGCACTCGCCCTCGGGCCTCGTGCCGGCTCTGAAGACGGCGTCCCTCACTATCTGGGATTCGCTGGCGATCATAGAATATGTGGCGGAGCGCTTTCCCGAAAAGGCGTTCTGGCCGCGCGAGCGCGAGGTTCGCGGGCTCGCGCGCGCCGTCGTCTCGGAGATGCATTCGGGCTTCCGGCCGCTGCGCGTCGCCTGTCCGATGAACATCGTGGCGACGGGGCTGGCGCCGGGGCCCGAGGAGGGCGTCGAGGCTGACATCGCCCGCATCCGGGAGAGCTGGGCGGCCTGCCTTGCGCGCTCCGGGGGGCCTTTCCTCTTCGGCGCGTTTTCGGCGGCGGACGCCTTCTACGCTCCGGTCGTTTCGCGCTTCCGCACCTATGGGATCGGACTCGAGGGCGAGCTGCGCGCCTATGCCGGGCGCGTCTGGGATCATCCGGCGATGGGCGCCTGGCGCGCCCGCGCGGCGCGCGAGGTCGCGGCCGCGGCGCCCTGAGGGGCGTTCAGGAGCGCGGTGTCGCGCGCGGCGCGGCGATGGTTCCCTCGGCCGCCGCGGGCTTGGCGACGGGCACCACCGCGTCGATCGCGTCCTGCGCCTGCGGCAGCGTTCCGCCGGTCCCCGCGCCGAGGAAGCCGGCCTCGCGGAAATAGCGCTCCGCCCCCGGATGTAACGGGACCGGCGCGCCGAGCGTCGCCGTCTCGGGGCGGATGTCGGCGGCCGCCGGGTGGCTCGCATCGAGCATGACGCGGTTGCCGGGCGCGAATACGGCGCGCACGATGTCGTGGACGAGGTCGGCGTCGGCGTCCTTGCGCACGAGCCACACCGCGCGCACGTCGAGCGTGGCCACGGCCGGCAGCGCGCTGTAGGTCCCCTCGGCGATGCGGCCCGCGGTCAGGTAGGGCTCGGCGGCGAGAAGCTTGTCGATACCCGGCCCCTCGATCGGAACGAGGGTCACGACGTTGAGGGCCGCGAGCTCGCCGACCGTGCGCACCGGCGCGCCGGCCATGAGGAAATAGGCGTCGATCGCGCCGAAGAGCATCTGCTCCGTGGCTTCGTCCGTGTCCAGGAAGGAGAGCGTCACGTCGCTGTCCTTGAGCCCGACGGCCTTCAGGACCAGCCGCGCATTGGTGTTGGTGCCCGAGCCCGGACGGTCGATCGAGATGCGCTTGCCTCTGAGGTCGGCGAGTTCGGAGATGCCCGAGCCGACCGAGGCGACGAGATGTAGGCTCTCGGGATAGAGGCTCGCCATGGCGCGAAGATTGAGGAACGGATCGGCCGCCGTCTCGCGTCCGGCCTTCGCGTCGGCCTTGGCCTTCGCCTCGGCCGCGGCGACCGCGCGGTGCACGATGTCGGCCTGGGCGAAGGCGGACGAGGTGCGCCCCTCGGTGACCAGCGCGACGTTGCGCACCGAGCCTTCCGAGGCCTGCGCCACCGCGATGAGCCCCGTCGGACCGCAGATCCCGACGCGCTCGCAGCGCACTGAGCCCGCCGGATGGCTGATGATGGCGGCGAAGGCCTCGCCGACGGGAAAATAGGTGCCCGCCGTCGATCCCGTCGCGATGGTGAAGAAGATGTGCTGCGGCGCCTCGCGGCCGGCGTTCTGGGCGGCCGCGCTCGTCAGCGCCACGGCGGCCGCGCCGATGAGCGCAAGGCTCCCCGCGAGGAGAGCCGCCATGCTTCCTGAGCGTTCCGTGATCAGACGAAGAGCGGACATTTGTTGGGTCCTGCCCTGAAAAACCCACTATATGCCCCGCCGCGTCAATTTTGAATGTCCAAACGGCACAAAATCGCGCGCATCGACGGGGATTTCGCCGGGTTCGGCCGTCGCCGGCCCTTAAGCCTCTGTTGACCAATCTCGCGCAGCATTCGCGTGAAACGAAGGCGCAAACGCGGCCATCTCTTGGCGGCGGTCCCGCGCCCTCGGGTCAGAAGATCCGTCACGCGCCGCCCCGCGCCCTCGCCTTCGCACGCAGCGGGCCGGCCGTTCGAGCAGCGAGGCCATTCCATGGCGAGCCTGATGAGCCCCGGCACGGCCCGACGCGGCGCGTGCCTCGCCCTTTTCCTCGCGGGCGCCACCGCTCTTTCGGGCTGCGCGAGCCTCGAAGGGCTTTCCGCCCCGCGCGAGGCGGCGGCGTCCCGCCCGTCCCTCCCGGTCGCCGACGAGGCCGGTCTCGCCCAGCCGCGCAACGGCGCCATCCATCCCGCCGCGGAGGAGGACCGCTATGCCGCGGTCACCTATTGGGCGCAGGTCGTCGACGGCAATCCGATGAACATGACCGCCGCCGTGCGCTACGCCGAGGCGCTGCGCGGCGTCGGCGCCGCCGATCAGGCGGTGACCGTCATGAGCCGCATCGTCCCCGCCAACCGGGCCGACGCCAATGTGCTCGCCGAATACGGCAAGTCGCTCGCGGCGACCGGCAAGCTCGACGAGGCGCTCGCTCCGCTCGAGCAGGCGAGCGCGCTCGCCCCGCACGACTGGCGCATCCTCTCGGCCGAAGGCGTGGTCTACGATCAGCTCGGCCAGAGCGAGCGCGCCCGCGCGCGCTACGAGGCGGCGCTGCGCCTCTCGCCCGAGAACCCGGTCGTGCTCAACAATCTCGCGCTCTCGCATCTCGTGGCGGACGAGCCGGCCAAGGCCGCGGCTCTTCTGCGCCAGGCGGCGGGGCGCCCCTTCGCGCCCGACGAGGTGCGGCGCAATCTCGCCATGGTCGAGGACCTCGCGCCGAACGCCACAGCGGTCGCGCCCCTGTCCCGGCCCGTCGCGGCGACGGCTCCTTCGCCCGCGCCGGCTCCGGAGGCGAGCGTCGGTTCGACGCCCGCGCCGCTCGCCGAGCCGGCTCCCGCCGCCGAGGCCGCGACGCCCGCGCCCGCGACCGCTCCGCCGACGCGTCTCGCCGTGCCCGCGCCCGCGCCCGTCGAGCGGCCCGTCATCAGGCCGCTCGTGCCGCTGCCCATTCTCGACGTGCCCGCGGAGCCGAAGTCCGAGCCGGCGCCGACCTCCGAATTGACGCCGCCGCCGTCCCGTCCCGAAGCGCTGGCTTCGGAAACGTCCGGCGAGCCTCAAAAGACGGCCGAGCCGGAGACGGCGCGCGAGCCCGCCTCCGCGACGGGCGAGAACCAGGCGGCCGAGGCGACTCCCGCGCCGCCCGTTCCCGCGACGCCGGCCGAGACGAAGACGCGCGAATCGCCCAATCCGATCCTGCGGGGGGGACTCGACAAGCTCACCGCCTCCTCGGTGGCGCTGCCGACGGCGACGCGCACGAGCGATTCCGCCCGCTCGGCCGAGTTCTGAGCCTCCGCTCCTCCGTCTACGGCTTATCTCGGCCCTCAGGGCGCGGGCGCCGCGCTCGCGATGCGGTGGGCGTTCGCCATCACGGTGAGCGTGATCGTCGTGGCGGGCACGGAGGGAAAGACCGACGCGTCGACGATATGCACGCGCTTCAGGCCCGCAGGCCTGCCGAGCGGATCGCTCTCGAGCCCGGAAGGGGCCTCGCGCATCGGAAAGGTCCCGCCGCAATGATAGCTCGAGCCGACCTCGGCCGGACGCACGAGCGGCAGCAGCGGCAATAGCCCGGACGGCACGACCAGCGGCGCGAGCTTGCGCACCGCTCGGGCGATGGCGGGGCCGGTCTCCTCGTTGCGCCGGAGCGCGAAGGCGAGGCGGGGCTCGGCGCCGCCGGCGAGGCGGATCTCGATCTCGGGCGAGCTGTCCGAGTGCAGGAAGCCCTGCGCCACCATGAGGCGGCGGCTCATGGCGGCGATCAGCGGCTCGGCGAGGGGCGCGAGGCGGCCGAAGCGGGCGCGCATGTCCTCCGCATAATGATCGTTATAGGCATAGACCTGGAAGTGCACGGTGCGCGCGTTCACCGCGGCGTCGAGAATTTCCAGGTAGAGCTGGGTCAGCGTGTGGCGCGGCTCGGCGACCGGATCGGGACGCGGCGCCCATGCGTGCAGCATCGGCACGAAGAAATGCGTGCTGTCCTTGAGGCGCACGGCCTTTCCTTCCGCGCCGAGCGAGGCGAGCATGAGCCGCGCGGTGGGCAGGACGCCCGCCCCGACGAAGACCCGCGCGCCGCGATGCTCGGCGGTCTCGCCCGAGCGCGGATCGCGCGTCGCGACCGTCACGCCGGAGGACCCCTCGAGGATGCGGACGGCCTCGGCGCCCGGGCGATAGTCGAGGCCGCGCTCGCGCACGAGCCGCTCGACATGGGACTTGGCGCTGAAGATGAGGCGGTAGGGGCAGCCATAGAGGCAGAGCCCACAGCGCTCGCAGCCCGAAGCCTCGACCGCCTGGCGCGCGCGCCCGAAATGGAGGCCCCTCGCCGCGAGCCTCTCGCGCCGCTTCTCCAGGCGGGCGAGCGCGGCCTGCCCCTGCGAGGTCAGGGGGAGGGAGCGGTCGTCCGAAATGCTCAGCATAGGGAAGAGCGCCTCGAGGGGGTCCGGATTCGCGGCGATCGGCACGAAGGCCGCGACCGCCGCATAGTGGGCGGCGAGGGCGCGCGCGGCGGCGGGCCAGTCGGAGATGTCCTCCTCGCGATAGGGCAGCACCGAGGCGCCCCAGCCGTTCGAGAGGCCGCCGAGCGCGAAGGAGGGCTTCAGAAAGAGCCAGTCGGGCCGGCCCTCGGGCCCGAAGAAATCGACGGCGTCGCGGAAGGGGAAGTCCGAGCCGTAGGGGCGCATGGTGTCGGTCTTGGCGGCGGGCCTCGCGCGCTTGAAATCGTCGAGGGCGCCCGCGTCCCAGGCGGCGGGCTTGGCGCCGGCAAGGCTCAGCCGCACGGCCTCGCGCGCGGGCTCGAGCGTCTCGCCGACGTCGAGCATGCGCACGCGCCGGCCGCGATCGAGGAGCGCCTCGGCCGCGGCCGCCCCCGCCGGGCCCGATCCGATGATGATGTCCTCGTCCATTCCCGCCCCTCATGGCCGCGCTCAGCCGAGTGAACCCTGCAATCGCTGAGAAATCGCTATATCTTCGCCTCCCGTGTCGAAGAAAGCCCCATCCCCGGTCGAGAAGGACGCGATCCCGTCCGCGCGCGAGGATCTCCTGCGCTCGCGCACCCTCGTCGCGCAGGTCGCCGAGCATCTCGCGGTCGAGATCCAGTTCTGCCGGATCGAGCCCGGCGCGCGCCTCACCGAGGCCGAACTCACCAGGCGCTTCGCGGTGAGCCGCTCCGTCGTGCGCGAGGCGCTGCAGCAGCTCAAGATGCGCGGCCTCGTCGAGGACGCGCCCTGGAAGGGCGCGCGGGTCGTCCTGTTCACGCGGGAGGGGCTCGAGGACCATTTCGAGTTCCGCGCGATCCTCTTTTCCTACACGGTGCGCATGGCCTGCCGGCGCGCGGGCCCCGCGGAGCTCGCCGCGCTCCAGGAGATCGTCGAGAAGATGGAGCGCCTCGTCGCGCGCGGCTGCGAGGCCGAGGAATACGAGGAGCTGCGCATGGAGGCCCATGCCCGGCTCCTGCGCGCCATGGGCTCGACCTATCAGACGACGATGCGCCGGCGGATGCTCTCCGCGGCTCTCGTGCACCAGTACACGATCGAGGTCGTGCGCACGCCCGAGCAGCGCTCGGCCTCCGCGCGCCACTGGCGGCGCCTCGTCGACGCCATCGCGGCCCGCGACGAGGCACGGGCCGAGGCCGTCGCGCATGAGCTCAACCGGGCGACCGGCGAGACCATCCTCGCCGCCTTCGACCGCATCCAGGCGCGGGGCGGTTCCAACGAGTAGCGGGTCGTTTCGATCGGTCCCCGGCCGTTCGACTCGCGACGTCACCCGGTTCGGCCGGTCCATCCAGGGATAGGGCGCGCGACCCCGCGACGTTCTCCCGATCGAGTCGGGCGTCGCCGCGAACAAACATTTCGCATCGGTCTTCGACGGCGGGCTTCAATCCGGCCGCCCCTTCCGCCATGGGCGGTTGACAGGCGGCAATCATTGTAGGAGTGTCGGACAATCCATTGTGGAGCGGCCGGCTCCCTGGAAAATGTGCGGCATTTCAGCGCTGCGCAGCCGGCCGCCGGTGCCAGGGAGGACGCGATGGCGCTTCGGGATGCGGGCACGGCCGTGCACCGTTTCGGGCTCGGGCCCAGGCCCGGCGAGGTCGACAAGGTGGCGGCCGCCGGCGCCGAGAGCTGGCTGCTCGGCCAGCTCGACGGGCCCTACAAGCGGCCCAAGGCGTTCGAGGGCTTCCTCACCATCCCCGAAGAGCGGCGGGTGATGATCTATCGCTACGGCGAGCTCATGCCGCCGCTGCGCGAGGCCCGCGACGCGGCGAAGGAGGCCGGCGACACGGCCCGCTACGAGAAGCTGGCGGCCGACGAGCGCGAGATCCTCTACGGCTTTCTCATCTGGGCGCGCGAGAGCCTGATGCTCGAGCTCAATGCCCGCACGAACGTCGCGGTCACCACGGAGCAGCCCTTCCGCGAGCGGCTGGTCCATTTCTGGTCGAACCACCTCGTCGTGCCGAACCTGAAGCTCGTTGCGGGCATCCATTCCCCCGCATATGAGCGCGACGTGATCCATCCCCACGTCACGGGAAAATTCGCCGACATGCTGATGGCCGCGATCAAGAGCCCGGCCATGCTGATCTTCCTCGACAACCACGTCTCGGTCGGCCCGAACTCGCCCTTCGGCCGGAAGAGCAAGGACGGCCTCAACGAGAATCTCGGCCGCGAGATCCTCGAGCTGCACACGCTGGGCGTCGACGGCGGCTACACGCAGGACGACGTCATCGCGCTCTCGAAGGGCATCACCGGCTGGAGCACGCTGCCCTCCGGCGAGTTCGGCGAGATCGCACCCGAGCTGCGCAAGGCCGTTGACTGGGGCGGGTTCCATTTCTTCGCGGACCGCCACGAGCCCGGCGCCTTCACGCTCCTCGCGAAGACCTATGCGCAGGAAGGCGTGGCGCAGGGCGAGGCCATGCTCAACGACCTCGCGCGCCATCCCTCGACCGCGAAATTCCTGGCGCGGAAGCTCGCGACGCATTTCGTCTCCGACGTGCCCTCGGACGCGCTCGTCAAGCGCCTCGCGGACGCCTACCTCGCCGCCGACACGAGTCTCGCCGAGATGACGGCGGCCCTCGTCGAGTCGGACGAGGCCTGGGAGAATGCCGGCACCAAGCTCAAGCAGCCGCACGACTACGCGGTCTCGGTCCTGCGCGCGCTTGACGCGCCGCTCGCCGACGGCAAGGTCTGGCCGCAGACGAGCTACAAATTCCCGGACTATCCGTGGAAGGAGCGCCGCTGGGCCGCCTTCTACAATCCGGGCGTGCTCGACGTCGCGCTCACCGGCGTGACGCTCTCGGACTTCTCCTCCGACGAGCAGCGCCGCGGGCTCGAGATCGCCGCCTTCTTCCGCGACGTCGTGGCCATGGGCCAGCCGCCCTATTCCGCGCCCGGACCGCAGGGCTGGTACGATCGCTGGTCGGACTGGAACGGCGCCGACTCCCTCATGAAGCGGGTCGAGTTCTCGCTCGCGACGGCCGAGCGCCACGGCGACCGAGCGGGCGATCCGCGCCGCTTCGTGGACGCGCTTCTGGGCGCGCGCGCGAGCGCCGACCTCAAGACCACCGTCGCCAATGCGGCGACGCCGGCGCAGGGGATCGGCCTTGCGCTCGCCAGCCCTCAATTCCAGCGGAGGTAGATGCCATGAAGACGTCACGCCGCACGACGCTCGGCCTTCTCGGCATGAGCGCGCTCGCCTCGGCCGCGCTCCCCGGCCTCTCCTTCGCCGCCGCCGAGGGGGACCGCCGCCTCGTCGTCATCTTCCTGCGCGGCGCGGTCGACGCCATGACGCTCGCGCCGGCCTATGGCGACCCGAACTTCTTCTCCGTGCGCGGACAGCTCGCGGACGACAGGCCCGGCTCCGGCGGGCCGCACGAGATGCGCGATCTCGACGGCTTCTTCGCACTCAATCCCGACCTTCCGCAGCTCCACGGCCTCTATCGGGCGAAGGAGCTCCTCGTTCTCCAGGCGACGGCCACGGCCTATCGCGAACGCTCGCATTTCGACGCGCAGGACGCGATGGACCGCGGCGGGCTCGATGCGGGCGTGAAGCAGGGCTGGCTCAACCGCACCATCGCCGCCCTTCCGGGCGGCATGCGCGTGGGCCGTCCCGAGCTCGCGATCGGCCTCGGCCCGACGCTGCCGCTCTCGATGCGGGGGCCGGAGCGGGTAACGTCGTGGTCGCTGCCGGCCGAGTCGCCGACCTCGGCCGACACGCTCGAGCGCCTCGCCGCCATCTACCGCGCCGACGCCGAGCTGGGACCGACCTTCGACAAGGCCGTGAGCGCCGTGCGCATGGCGCAGGGCATGGGCGGCAAGGCCGATCCCTCGCCCTTCGTCGCGCTGGCGAGCGCCGCCGCGACCTTCCTCAAGGCCAAGGACGGGCCCCGGATCGCCACCATCGATTTCGGCAATTGGGACAGCCATGCGGACCAGAACCAGCGCGTGACGCCGACCGAGGCGAACAACTATTTCCCCGGCCGCTTCCCGCGCTACTACGTCCAGCTCGACAAGGGCATGGCCGCCCTGAAGGAAGGGCTCGGCGAGGCCTGGGCGGACACCGCCGTCCTCGTCTTCACCGAGTTCGGCCGCACGGTGCGCATCAACGGCACGCTCGGCACCGACCACGGCACGGCCAGCGCGGCCCTTCTCGCCGGCGGCGCGGTCGCGGGCGGCCGGGTGCTCGCGGACTGGCGCGGCCTTGCGGAAAAGGACCTCTACGAGGGCCGCGATCTCTATCCGACCACGGATATTCGCGCGCTCTTCAAGGGCGTCCTGCGCGAGCATCTCGCCCTGAGCGAGGCGGGCCTCGAGGGGAAGGTCTTTCCCGAGGCGCGCGAGGTGAAGGCCCTCGAGGGGCTCATCCGCGCCTGAGCGCGGGCGCCCCCCGGTCGCCGGTCCGGGGGGCCGGCTTCGCCGGGTGCGACGACGGCGATCCCACAACCTGAAGGAGCGCGGCTTGCCCCCGGCGAGCCGGTTGGCGCTTTATTTGCTTGTGGGTATGGCGCCGTCGCTCCGCCGTCGCAACTCTGGGCTATGGGCGGCGGCACCGGACAGGGTCGTAGTTGGGGCGGTAGCATGTCGACGGTCTATTCCCAGTTTTCCGAGCTGAAGCGGCGCCTGGAGGCCCGGGAGGCGACCATCGCCACCGTCGGCCTCGGCTATGTGGGCCTGCCGCTCGCGCTCGCGGTCGCCGAAGCCGGCTTCAAGGCCCTCGGCGTCGACATCGACGCCCGCCGGGTCGCCGATCTCAACGCCGGCAAGCGCGTCATCTCCTACTTCCCGGAAAACAAGATCGCCGACGCCGTGGCGAGCGGGCGCTTCTCCGCGACGAGCGATTTCGCGCGCCTCGCCGAGGCCGACGCCATCCTCATCTGCGTGCCGACGCCTCTCGATGCGGCACGCGAGCCCAACATGGCCTATGTGCAGCGCGCCGCGCAGGCGATCGCGAAGGAACTGCGCCCCGGCCAGCTCGTCGTTCTCGAATCGACCACCTGGCCCGGCGCCACGCGCAATTTCGTCGAGCCGATCCTGCGGACGAGCGGGCTCGAGCGCGGCAAGGATTTCTTCCTCGCCTTCTCGCCCGAGCGCGAGGATCCCGGCAATGCGAGCTACACGACGAAGACCATCCCGAAGATCGTGGGAGGCGACGATCCGCGCTCGCTCGAGCTCGCGCAGATCCTCTATTCGAGCGTCGTGACCAAGGCGGTTCCCGTCTCCTCGACCGCGACCGCGGAAGCCGTGAAGCTCGCGGAGAACACGTTCCGCAACGTGAACATCGCGCTCGTCAACGAGATGAAGCAGGTCTTCGCCGGGATGGGCGTCGACGTGTGGGAGGTGATCGAGGCGGCGGCCACCAAGCCCTTCGGCTTCATGCCCTTCTATCCGGGTCCCGGCATCGGCGGCGACTGCATCCCCGTCTCGCCGGTCTATCTGTCGTGGCGCGCGCGGGACGTCGGCGGCGAGATGCCGCTCGTCGACCTCGCCGTGCGCATCAACACCGGCATGCCGCGCGCGATCCGCGACCGTCTCGGCACGGAGCTTGCGGCGCGGGGCAAGAGCCTCGCCCATGCGCGCATCCTCCTCCTCGGCATCGCCTACAAGCGCGACGTCGAGGACAGCCGCGAGAGCCCCGCGCTCGAGCTTCTCGCCCTCATCGAGGAGGCGGGCGGGCGCTGCGACTATCACGATCCCTGCTTCCCGGTCTTCCCCAAGACGCGCGACCATGCCGCGCTCGAAGGCCGCCGCTCCGTCGCGCTCGATGCCGAGGCGGTCGCGAGCTACGACGCGGTGATCGTCACGACCGACCACACCAAGGTCGACTACGCGCTCGTCGCGGACAAGGCGCGCCTCATCCTCGACACGCGCAACGTCCTCACGAAGCTGCGCCTCGCCCCGACCGACGGGCGCTACCTCAAGGCCTGACGCCTTCGGCGTTCCGGCGGTTCCGGCAAGCGGCTAGACTTCTCCGCGGCCGGCAGGGCGCCGGCGGAGGAGGGGCAATGCCTGCTTTCGGCGCGGGAGGATCGGCGGGATTTGCGCTCCTCGCCTTTCGCTGCGGCACGATCGCGGCCGAGGCCGCGCTTTTCGCCGAGGGCCGCTCGGGCGAGATCAGCGTGCCCATCCCGGTCTTCCTCATCCTGCATCGCGGGCGGCGCGTCCTCTTCGATGCGGGCCTCCATCCCGACATCGCGGTCGACGAGAGCGCGCGGATCGGCCGGGTCGCCAAGGAGTTCCACAACACGCTGCCGCCCGGCGAGACGGCGGCCGAGCGGCTTCGGGCCCTCGACATCGATCCCGCCTCCATCGACACGGTCGTTCTTTCCCATCTCCACTACGATCACGTCGGAGGCATCGAGCAGATCCCGAATGCGCGGCTTCTCGTGCACACGGACGAATGGGCGGCCGCGCACGACCCTGAGATCCAGGCGACGGGCGCCTACAATCCGAAGGATTTCGATCTCGGGCACGAGGTGGCGCTCGTCGAGGGCGAGCACGACGTCTTCGGCGACGGAAGGGTCACGGTCCTGCCGACCTGCGGCCACACGCCGGGCCACCAGTCGCTCCGCCTGCGCTCGGCGACCGGAGAGGAGACGATCCTCGCCGCCGACGCCTGCTATTTCTGCAATACGCTGGATGACAAGCGCCTGCCGTTCTACAAGCACAACCCCGAGCGCCAGCTCCGCTCGCTCGCCTTCCGGCGCGCGCGCCGCGACGCCGGCGCCCGCATCGTTCCCGGCCACGACCCGGAATTCTGGGACCGCCTGCCCCAGGCGCCTGCGGCGATGATTTCGGGGCGGTGAGGGAGACTGAGGGGCGCGGGTCTGCCAAGACAGGCAATGCGCCGAAATTCGTCAGCAAATCCTGGAGCGGGCGATGAGATTCGAACTCACGACCCCAACCTTGGCAACTCGCCCAAGAACCATTTTCCCTTTAATTCCGGGCATTTCCTTCTAATTCCAGTCGTTGACGGGGGCGTTGTATGCGCCCCATCTCCACCCCAGAAAAATCATGCCCCGGCTTTCCGGACGCTTATTTTCTGGTGGTAGCGATATGGTAGCAAATCGGATTCGAACTCTTGGTAGAAAACCAAAAAGAGGCCGCGAGTTTGAATCACGGAGCGTCCTCTGATGGACGGCATCCGCGCTCGTATCACGCTTCGCCTGATTGACGCGACCGCAGCGCCCAAAGAAGGCGAGTTGCGCATCTGGGATAGTGATGTCCGAGGCTTTGCGCTGCGGATCACGCCGACCGGGCGCAAATCTTATTGCCTCAAGTATCGCTACCAGGGTCGCCAGCGCTGGCTGACGATTGGCGAGCATGGCTCGCCCTGGACGCCCGACACCGCCCGTAGCAAAGCCAAAGAAGCGCTCTACCAGGCCAGTCACGGCGAAGACCCTCAGGCCACGAAGGTCGAGACGAAGCTCAAAAGCGGCACCGTCAAAGAGCTGTTCGAGCGCTATTTCGTTGAAGGCCGGATCGACAAGCCGCTGAAGCGCGAAAGCTCATGGAAGGTCGATCAGTATAATTACAAGCGCCACATCGAGCCCCTGCTCGGCAAACGCATCGCCCGCGAGCTGAACTTATCGGACCTATCGCAATTCCAAGCGCAGGTCGCGAACGGCAAAACCTCGGTCACCGTTAGAACCAAGAGCGGCAAGCAGCACGCCGTCGTCAAAGGCGGGACTGGTGCAGCCGCCCGCGCCATGCGGGTGCTTTCAACAATGATGGCTTGGGCCGTTCGGCACGAAATTCTTGACCAGAACCTCTGCGGCAAGATCCAGAAGTATCGCGATCAAATGCGCGAGCGCGCCCTGACTGAGGAAGAAGCAAGCCGCCTTTGGACCATGATCGCCGAGGCGCAAGCAGCCTCTGTCATCACCACGGATTTCGCGGACATCTTCCGGCTCATCATGCTGACCGGCGCCCGTCGCAATGAAATCGTCGCTCTGCGCTGGTCCGAAGTTGACTTCGATCGCGCACGCATCGTCTTGCCGCCGGTACGCACCAAGATGGGCGCGCTCAATCGTTCACGTACCATCGCGCTCTCAATGCCAGCGCTGGAGATTTTGCAGGCGGCGCGACGGCGCGGTGAACACGTCTTTCCCTCATCCGTCGGCGATCAGCCGCTCGTCGGCGTCAACCGCGCCTGGGACAAAGTGCGCGTGCTGGCGGGTATTCCAGACGTACGGCTGCACGATCTCAGGCACAGCTTTGCGACCTTCGCGGTGGAAGGCGGCGCCTCCCTTTATCATGTGGGGCGCGCGCTCGGGCACACGAAGACATCGACGACAGAGCGGTATGCGCACCCCTCAGACGCCGGCGCCCGCGCGGTAGCGTCAGAGGTAGCAACACGTTTCGTTGGAAAGCCCCCCGCACAGCCAGCGCCTGGACCCGCTAACCGGGCCCTCGAAGGCGACCAGCTTTCGCTTCCCCTCTTGTCGCCCGAGGAGATGCGGCGCAATGTGTAATTTTCCACACTTTGGGTTGACTTCAGTGGCCGGGCAGTGTGTAATCACACACACCCGAGGGTTGGCTCATGCCGATTAGCGGGGACCAGGCCGTAAAGCAGCTTGAGGCAGCCGGGTTCGTGTTTCGACGCGGCAAAGGTGATCACGTCTTCGGCCGCCATCCCGACGGCCGGACGGTGACCGTGCCGCTCCATCGAGAGCTGAAGCGAGGCACGCAAGCTTCGATCGAGCGCCAGAGCGGCGTGAAGATGGATTGATGGAGATTGAGATGGCCCGCGCTGTTTTCATGGCGGCGTTTCAGCCGGAGGACGATGGCGGTTTCTCGGTCACGTTTCCGGATGTGCCCGCCGCGATCACGCAGGGCGATGATTTTGAGGCCGCCCTGTTAAACGCGATCGATGCGCTTGAGACCGTCCTGGAAGAGATGCTGGAGCGCGGAGAGTCGCTGCCACAACAGTCCAATCACACAAAGCTCGCAAAGAGCATCACTAAAAGCGGCGCTCAGGCAGTCGCGACTCCGGTGTCAGTGCCTGGCCACACGATCCGTGTGAACGTCATGCTGGATGAGTCGCTGCTTGGGCGCATCGATCGCGAGGCCGAAGCCCGCGGGCAGTCCCGATCAGGCTTCCTTGCCGAGGCGGCAAAGACGCTGCTTCGAAGTGCGTAGCTCGTTTCCTGAATGATTGCGCCAACGAGACTATCGCTTGCCTGGGTTCAGCGCGCCCGACCAATCGAGCATGTCCAGGGCAACAGTGATCGCGTTGGCCACAGCCTTCTCGCGAACTTTGTCGAACGTTGTTTCGTCCAGATTCTGCTTTTGGCTAGCGAAGTCAGATATGCCTCGCACGGATACGGCATGTGTCGTTGTAATCCGACCTTTTAGATTCCCGATCATCTCGAAGAAGCCGAGAGACTCCATGTCCGCGACCGGAATGGTCGATGAAAACCACCCCTGTCTCGGGTGATTTTTTCCGTCCTTCTGGACGTAGTAGTCCGACGCGTCGCTAAGGTTCTTCCGTATCAAGTAGTCGATATACTCGTCGCTATCGATCACCATCTCCGAGCTGAAAATTGTCCCCTGAGCCACCTTCGGCTTGGGGTTTTGCTGCGTCAAATCCAGCCCATTCACTGTGTCAGGCGTGACAGGATACAGGGACAGGGGCGCAGCCGTTCCACCGTTTAGGTGCTTTAGGTATCCGTCGAGCAGAAACGTGCTGTCCTGCCACTGGATGGCATCGCGCCTGAAGCGGAAGAAACTATCCGTGAGAAATTTCTTTTCCTGATCGAGTTGGATCGGGAGGCCTGGCGCGTAGTCTTCTTTGCTGGCGTCGCGACGCTTCACCTTGTCCGGGTAGAGCGTCTTGACCCGCGTGGATATAACGACGTCTTCCAGCCCTAGCGTTCGGTTTCCAGGCGGCTCCATGGCGCCGCCGATTCCGACCAGCAGGCAAAAGTACGGGTCGACGTCGATCAGAGTCTGCGCCATCCGGGTTGCGGTTCGCAGATTTCCATGGTCACCAATTACCTTGAGATACACGGTGACGATCGTTCGACTCCCCAGCGTCCAGGTAAACGGGTATCGATCGGTCTTCTTGTCGTAGTCGAGACTGCAGGTTCCGCCGCGCGACTTCAGCGTGTTGTATGCGTATTCCATCTCTTCTTGCATGGGCACGAAGAGAACCGCAGAGCGCTCAGACACTTAAATCCTCCCACCCTATTGGGAGGTGCAGCGTTCAATCAGACGGGGATGAGCTCAATCTCACTGCCAAACCGACGTTTGACATGATCCCACGCTCGCGAACTCAAATCGCGTGTTCCAAGCATGGCCGGGACATGTTCTGGGTCTCTCGATGCGCTCGAGGACAGATACACACCCATTTCGATCCAGACGCACCCCAGCCCGAAGGCTACTACCTCCATCGGGTATGGGATTAGTCTTTCAACCGAAGCGCGGAATTTTGCAACTTCTACGACATCCAGTTCGTCAAGAAGCGTATCCTCGAATGGGGCATCCTTGCTCGTCTGGGGCAGCTCAACACCCATGATAGCCTTCAGAGTGTAGCGAAGCACCTGATTAGCGCGCGCCGGCGTCACCCGCCGGCGGACATCGTGGCGCCCCAACAAGTTAAGCGCGTACATGCTGACGTACAGATCATCAAACGAGGACCACTGCCGCTCCAGCAGTGCGTCGATGTAGGGCGCGACATCCTCACGGCCCGCCCCTAAGGCGATGCGCTCATAGGCTTGCCGCGAACGGCTCAAACCTTCCGCACTAAGGAACAATCCCCGCCCCACGGTGTCTTCCGCCACAAGCGTCACCGCGACCTCCTCTGGAAAAACAACACTAGTGCGGGCGCGTGCGAAGTCGATTCTCCCCCGAAAGGACTTGCCGCCCGCGCCGGCTCAGACGCCGCCAACGAGGCGACCAAAGTCGGCGGCACTCGGCGATCCCGAGGCGAGCGCTCGCTACGCAAACTAGCAATCATTCCGACCTGCCCTTCCGGCGGCACTCGTCCCCAATATCTAGTTATGATTGTGGCCCAGACCCCCGACAAACTGCGGAACTATGATGCTCGTTCCATCAAGAATGGGTTACCGAGCCTCTTGCTAGCCTACGGTGATTTGCGAGATCTTGCTAGCCAGCCTTGTTAAGGTCCAACGGGATCGGCTCGGGAAAACCGCTGCTTTTCATAGCTTTCAGGAGCTGCTGCTTATCGACGACTTCCCCAAAGTGCTCAATGAGCGCTTTTTGGACGTCTTCGATACTTTGATAGCCAACGTCTGAGCGATCCTTGAGATCACTCAGCATCCCCTTGATGTTCCGGCGTTTGCGCGAATCGCCAGACGCGCGCGAAACTCGCGGGGTGGTTGGGCGGCGCGTGGCAATCTTAGGGACGCCGAGCAGGCCTTCGAGGGTTTTGAGCTTCTCATTCAAGATTTTTTGCTCCGCCTCGATGTGGCCGAGGCGCTGCCGGATCTCGGCAATTTGCTCCGCAACGGCGGCGTCAGAAATGCGATAGGATCGTCCCGACACAGTCGACACCGCCAACATTGCTAGCAAATTTGCAGAAGCTAAATTCTGCGCAGACTTGATAGCATAGCCGAAACGAAGCGACCTTCACAGGCAGCGCGTAGAGATCAGCGTGACGACCTTCTCCCAGGCGCGGAGTCCGAGCCGCTGTTTCCGCTCGACCTCCCCTCCCAAGGCGGCTGGCGGACGTCCAAGAAGGCGAAGGCGTGGTTTTGCCCCGCGGGCTCAGCCCCTCCGCTTCACGGCCGGCATCGCTGCGACCCAAGCGCGTAAACTCTCGGCAGGGATCAAGGTCCGGTTACCAAGCTTTATGGCGTTCAGTTTGGCGTCGGCGACTGCCTTCCAAACCGTTGTTCGACCCACGCCTAACGCCTCGGAAACCTGCTTGACGGTGTACATGAGTTTTTCTGCAGGCAGTTCGGGCGGCGGCGGAGGCGGCGGACTTTCCACGCGCTCCGGCATCGCTCGCTCGGGCGGTTGATACGGCTCCGCGGC
This sequence comes from Alphaproteobacteria bacterium, assembly GCA_024236075.1. Lineage (GTDB taxonomy): Bacteria > Pseudomonadota > Alphaproteobacteria > JACAEB01 > JACAEB01 > JACAEB01. Next base: position 155,510 of record JACKLE010000005.1, read on the forward strand.
GATCTGCTCGAACACATCGATAGCAGCGCGCAAGTGCTGGCACATTTCAAACACGCGCCTGTCACGGTGCTTCATCTGCGCCATCTGGAAAGCGCCTAACCCTCGCATGCACCACCTCCTCTTCACGACAACACACACTTGATGACAACGAGCACGAATGCGTGCGTCATCCTCAGTGCGAATAACAAAGCACTGTCTGGAATAACGAGGAAAAAGACGGAGGGTTGATGGCAAGATAGAATGCGCCGCAGTGCTGGATGCACAGCGGCTTGTCTGCACATCTTTTTTTCCACCGCACCACGAGGTGCGCTGCCGCAAAGTGCGGCAAGGTGAAGAGAGCCGCTTTGCGCTGCCATGAAGGCGCGACGCGATGGACGACGAAGACAAATTCGAAGGCGATGTCAGCCGGCGTCGCGCAAAGCGGATCCCGGACAGCGGCTCGATTTTTCGTCCGCCGTCCGCCGCCAGCTCTAAGCGCGTTGCGAAGCGCGCTCGCACTGCCTGGTACAATCGGAGCCGCGGTGCTGGCACCGTAAAACTGAAGCACGAGCGGCGTGCCGGCAGCCAGCGCGTCATTGTGAAGATACATCCAAAGGTCCACGCCAAGTCGGCAGGCGGGGCGGGCTCGCTGATGCGGCACACGCTCTATGTGGAGCGCGACGGCGCTGGCCGCGACGGCGACCCGGCGCAGGTCTTCGACCGCGAGCTGGATCGGGCCGACGGCACGGCCTTCGTCGAACGCTGCGAAGACGACCGGCACCATTTCCGAGTGATCATCGCTCCTGAACGCGGCGCGGCTATCGACGATCTCAAGAACTACACACGCGACCTGATGCGGAGTGTGGAGGCGGACCTAGACACCCGCATCGACTGGATCGCGGCCGAGCATCACGACACCGGCCGCGCCCACGTCCATTTGCTGATGCGGGGCGTGCGGGCCGATGGGCGCGATCTGGTCATCCCCCGTGACTATGTTTCCCACGGTTTCCGCGAGCGAGCCGAGGGCCTGGCCACCGAGCTGCTTGGACCGCGCCTTGAACCCGATCGCGCGGTGAAGCAGGAACGCCTTACTGAGCTTGACCGCGAACTTGTCGCACGCTCGCGCGGCCAAGAGATCGCGATGAGCGCCCTGCCCGACGATGGCGTGCGCGCAGCCCGCCTGGTGCAACGGCTCAACCGGCTGGAAGAGATGGGCTTGGCCGAACCGGCCCGCGCTGGCGTCTGGCGGCTCGATCCAGAACTGGAGGAGAAACTCATCCGCCTCGGCGACCGGCGCGACCGTGAGCGCGCCACAGCGCGGCTGTTGGCGCAAGAGCAGCGCGGGCTTGAACCCGAGCGCACGCGTGAACTGGAGGCGGCGCATTCGAGCCAGCGCGTCACCGGGCGCTTGGTTGGCTTTGAACGTCTGGGCGAGGACGCGCGCGGACCGCAACTGATCGGCGTGGAAGGCATCGACGGCAGATTCTGGACCGCGCGCGTGGCGGGTGCCGAAGATCTGCGCGGCCTCGCCGGCGTCGAGCGTGGCGCCATTGTCGAGATCGAGCGTGCAACGCCGGGCTTGAAGGCGTCAGACCGCACCATCTGGGAAATTGCGCAGGAGAACGATCTCACCTATTCGGCCGCGCTTCACCGCCAAGCGCGGCCGACTGATCGCGCGAACTACATTGAGATGCATGAGCGCAGGTTGGAAGCGCTACGACGCGATGGCGTGGTGAGCCGCGAGCGCGACGGCACATTCTATCTACCCCACGACTACCCTACCCAGGTCGCCATGCGCGAAGGGCGGGGCGGACGCGAAAGCGCGCGCGTGACGCTAGTTGATCCGCATGCGCTTGAACGGCAGGCCGAGTATCGCGGTCCGACCTGGCTCGACCGCATGGCGGACGGGCGCGAAGACAAAAGCCAGATGCGCGGCGAAGGCTTTGGCGCTGAAATCGGCAAGGCATGGAAGCAGCGGGAAGCGACGCTTGAGAAGCTCGGCTTGGGCGAGCGCGGCCCAGATGGCTTCCAGACCATGCCCAGCTGGCGCGACAGCCTGACCTCGCTTGAGCAGGATGCTCTTCGCGATCGCATCGAGCGCGACACTGGGCGCGTGGCGCATTTCGCACGCGACGGCGAGCGTGTGCATGGGCTCTACACGAGCCGCATTCATCTCGCCGAACAGAGCTTTGCGTTGATCGAGCATGACCGCACCGCAACGCTTGCGCCTTGGCGGCCGGCGATGGACCGCGCGCTCAATCAAGTCGTCGCGGGGCAAGTCAAAGGCATGAGTTTCGACTTCAAGTACGGTCGCGGCGCCGAGAAAGAGATCACCAAGGCGCTGGGGCTCGACATAGGCGGGCGTGGATAGCGTGGCATGGCTCTCCTACTGTTGCCTGACGTTGCCTTGCTGAGCGCGCACCGTTTTCGCGCCCTGAACAGCGTTTGGCCAATCGGGATTAGTGCTCGGGGCCGTGAAAGCCGTCGATGCGCCTACACTTCAGGATACCGCGCAAGCACCTCAACAGACATCAACAACTTCGGATCGACCACGTACTCGTGTTCATTCAGCCAAAGACTATGTCGACCTGGGCTAGCTATAATTGCCTCGGTCGAGGCATCCACGCGAAGAAGAACTCCGCCTCCATCGTGAGCGGCGTTGAGTCCCCGCGCGAACATCTCTGCCGTAGCGATCTTGTCGCTCCATGCGAAGCCAAGGACACCAGAAATCCGGCATTAGGTAGCAAATGCACCTAGCTCAGGAGGATGCCAGGAAAGCTGCCGGCGTGGCGGCGCAGGTGGCGCGCGCCAACGGGCGTGCTACGAGTCCGGAATGGGCTTCGGCGACTACTGGTGGTTGGTCCTTAGGTGCGCGTGGAGAGATTCAATGCGCGCCTTGAACCCGCTCTCTCTTTGGGGTGCGGTCCGCGATCTCGCTATCGCTTTCGTTGCAATATTGGGGCTAGTTGTTTTTGGACCGGAACTCATAAAAAAGGGCCTTATGAGTTCAGATAATATAAAAGATACTATTGTTTGGCTGGTCGCGTGGGCAATTGCGATAGGTTTGTGTGCAGTCGCGGTATTTGGTCTTGTATTTTCTTTCAATGCCTTAGTTGTTGCCCCGTTCCGGGTTTGGCGGGACTCAGCCCAGCGGGCACAAGATAGCGAAGATGTTTTGCGAACACTAGAGGAGGCATCGAAGCCAAAACCCTCTTTGCCGCCGCCCGTTGAATCCGAAGCGGCAATTTCCGCCAAACTTGAGCTTGCGCGCGTCGTTAGAGATCATCTCTATTCTGCACAGTTGAGCCTCGCACAACTAACAAGTGCCGCAGCAAATCTCGCCTGCTCTCATTTGGGAAGGGATAATATCTACAGACGCGCCCATGCCGGTATAGTTGACGTAGATGCGTTATACCCACAGAAACCGAGAGAGATGGAACTACTAAATGAATTGAGATTCGCTGAGCAAGTTCGCTCGATGACTATAAGGGAGGTTGAAAGCCGCACGTATGAATTGTTGTGCCGACAAAATATCCGTCTCTCTATTATCACGGAAGCGCTCACGGCGGCGCAAAACGCCGGAATAAATTTGAGCGGTCATGAAATAAACGAAAGATACGCTACTTGGATTTCCGACAACGACAAGCTCTTTGATGAATTAAAGAGGCTATCCGGAAATTTTGAGTATGCCGTTTTAAAGGGTCATATAGAGACGATTACGGAAAGCAGGAAAAAACATATTGACCATATCACTGATTTTCTAGGTCAAGGCGGCTCGCCCCAGTCGCCTTAAGACATTGCACAAAAAATACGGCTGAGAATCCACCGCGAGCTACCTTATTCCTGACATTGACAGCCGAATCCTTGACGCCGATCTCCGCCAGCTTCTCGGCCAGTTGCTCATAAGTCATGCCTCGACGGGCCATCTCGGCCCTTAGCATGCCTTTGACCAGATTCACCCATTCGTCGTCGCTTTTCATGGTGCCCTCGCGATTGTTGCGGGCGCCATCATAATCGTTACGAATGTCGTTGACAACGGCACGCCATGCCACCATATTCGTTACGTCAGTAACGAAAACGATGGCAAACGGCAATGGCTCAGCACTTCCTCCTTTCCGCCAAGGCTCGCACGCTCTCCCTCGCCAAGGTCATGCGCCTGAGCGACGAAGAGGCTTATGAGACCTTCAAGGCGATCCGTTGGGCCGAGACCGAGGGCGAGCCGGTCTGCCCGCGCTGCGGCGGCCTGGAGGCTTACAGCTACGCCTCGCGCCGGATCTTCAAGTGCAAGGCGTGCGGCTCGCAGTTCAGCCTCACCACGGGCACCATCTTCGCCAGCCGCAAGCTGGCGATCCGCGACCTCTTGGCCGCCATCGCGATCTTCGTGAACGGCGCCAAGGGCATCTCCGCTTGCCAACTGAGCCGGGATCTGGACGTCCAGTACAAGACAGCCTTTGTCCTGGCTCACAAGCTGCGCGAGGCCATGGCGCTTGAGGTTCACGCCTCCAAGCTCGGCGGGGAAGTCGAAATCGACGGCGCCTATTTCGGCGGCTATGTGAAGCCGGAGAACCACAAGGCCGACCGCAAGGACCGTCGCCTCAAGGAAAACCAATCCGGCAAGCGCCGTGTCGTTGTCGTGATGCGCGAACGTAGCGGCAAGACCCGCCCCATCGTCCGCTACTCGGAAGACGAGGCCGTCGCGGACGTGCTCGACAATGTGAAGCCCGCGAGCACGATCTATGCGGACGAAGGCTCAGCGTGGGACACGCTGCACGACTACTACCTGACCCGCCGCATCAATCACTCCATCGCGTATAGCGACGACGGGGCGTGCACCAACCAAGCGGAGAGTTACTTCTCCCGCCTGCGCCGCGCCGAGATCGGCACCCATCACCGCATCTCGGGCCGCTATCTCGACTGCTACGCCAACGAGATGGCATGGCGCGAGGATCACCGCCGCATCTCCAACGGCCAGCAATTCGAGAGCGTCGTGGCCCTCGCCCTCGCGCATCCGGTCAGCCGGCAGTGGAAGGGGTATTGGCAGAGATCATCCTGATTTAAAGGCGGCACGGGGATCGATAAGAACGACCTCGCCTTTGCGCCGGCTTGACTTTCCGCCACCCGGAATCGTGAACGTAAACTCCATCTGTGGTGTTTCTTCACGCTTGGTTCTGCGCGATGGTTGAGACTGGGCGTCGTCACGATAAGCAGGAGGCAATTGCGGTGATTTCCCATCTAATAATTCGCCTACCGTTTTTATCTGTAGACGTGGCATTTTTCCGTGTGCGGTGTTGACGAAACCTGCGGCAGCAGCGTCTCGCTCCATGTCTCGCGTCGGCATTGCAAGTGTTAGTAACAGCGCCATCTCGGCTTCTTCGCGTTCCATGGTTCCGCGCAGATCACGGACAGCCCCAACGCCTACCTTTTCTCCGCCTTTCACAGAAACCAAGACTCTTCCTGTGCCATATGGGCCATTCTTGAAATAGATAGTTCCGTCGATTCCGCGGTCCCGCCCTCTTTTTTGTTCTCGGTAGGTCTGTGCGCCAACGAGCCAATTTGCCCACCACTCAAATTGGAATTTGTCTCGTCGTGCCAGTTCGGCTGCACCCTCAGCGTCTTTGGGTCTGCCAACAACATCAAATGTAGGATCTTCAAAGGCCGCTCGAAGGCGATTTTCAATCACAGTGATTGCATAGTGCGTTACATCAATCCCAAGCCATTGCCGTCCTAGGAGGTGCGCTGCGTGAACAGTCGTTCCGCATCCGCAAAATGGATCGAGAACCATATCTCCGGGTCTTGTTGTCAGATTGATGACCCTCTCAAGCAGAGCCAAGGGTTTTTGGGTTGGCCAGCCCAATCGCTCTTTGGCCTGAGAGTTCAGTGGAAAGATGTCAGTCCAGACATCTCCTAGTGGCCTGCCTCTTTGTTCGTCGAGGTATCGCTTCAGGCAGGGCACCCGACCCGCCGCTGTCTGAACCACCAACCCTTTAGCATGAGCTTCTTCCATTCTCTCTCGCGTCCAGCGCCAAACCCTCTTAACTCCGAGAAACTCGTACGTCAGATTCGGTCTATCTTGATTTGGATTGATAAGATTATCCAGGCGATACCTGCGCCCATCTTTGTCAATATTGCAGTATTTTTTGAGCGTTTTTTCATCCAATCTTTCCTCGTCGTATGGAATGAATGCATAATTACTATTCCATATGCTGCTTTCTGAAGATTGATAACTTAAAAGAACATCATGGTTTGTTGGCAGCCTGCGGCTCATTAGACTTTTTCCAGTTGTTCTCTGCCATATTATCTGATTTCTGAAATTCTCTGGGCCATATATACCATCCAGAATGATCTTTAGGTAGTGAGCCGCCGTTTGATCGCAATGCAAGATAAGAGATCCTGTTGACTTTAATACGCGCTTAAGCTCTATTAACCTTATTGACATCATGGCTAGGTATGCCATGAGGTCGCTTTCCCCCATGAAACTCCTTAGTGATCGAAGTATATCGGCCGCCGGTGACCCAGAGCGGATCACCGCATCATAGGCGTGCTCGGCACCATCGGCCGTCCAACGCCAAGCATCTTGGAATGCTTCAACTTGGCTCGCTGCTGCTTCACCGGCCGGTGTTTTGAAAAAAACGTTGTACTGACTATTGCTGTTGAATGGGGGGTCCAGGTAAACACAATCAACGCTTCTATCGTCGATATGCTCTCTAAGTGTTTCAAGGTTGTCGCCAAAAAATAACGTGTTGGTCACACGAGCCTCCCGCCTAGATGGCAATCATGTTACTTCAGTTGCGAAAAGTGTGGGTTAACGCGTATAAAGCACTAAATATTGTGTAGTGTGCAGCGGGTAAATACACAATGTGCGTCGGATATCGCGTGTACCTTCCTATTTGAAGGAGAGCCTTTCGTGCAGATTGCCGTACATTTGCTCGTGATGAGCCTAGCCTTCACCACATGCGCTCTCGCCGATCCTTGCGAAGCGCCATTGCCCAAGAAGGGCGAGACGTTCTCCGGCCCAGTCACCTACATCGTGGACGGCGACGGCCTGTGCGTGGGCGAGGAACAGGGCGGCATAGAGGTGCGCCTCGCCGACTTCCGGGCGATTGAGCTGAACGATCCGGGCGGGCGCGAGGCCAAGGCCGCGCTGACGCGCATTGCCTTTGGCAAGACGGTCTCATGCGTTGCCGGAAAGCACTCTTGGGATCGTGTGGTCGCGCGCTGCACGCTCAATGGCGAGGGTCTAGGCGACCTCATGCGCGCGGCCGGAATCCCGGAAGGCGGACGTTAGCCGCCACCCCTTGTACTCGCCCGTCTTGGGCACTTCCTCGACAAGTCCGCGCTGGCGCAGCTTGTAGAGGCAGGCGCTTACCCGCTTCCTTAGCCGCACCAGCACGTCCTGGGCGGGCTCCAGGCCGCGAGCCTGCGCAACGTAGCGGGCAATCTCCAGGGAGGTGATGGGGCCTGTGGCGCCCCTGAGCGCGGCCATCACATGGCCCCGCATCTCGCCCTTGAAGGCCGCGTCATGCGTCCTGACAGGCTTGGCCCTGGGCAGCTCGGCCTCGGGGTCGAAGAGGCGCAGCGTCCGCTCGACGGCCTCAAGGTCCGCTATGAGCGAGCCTAGATGCCTGCGGGCAGCGTCTATCTGGCCCTGGAGGCTGGCGTGCTTCTCAAGAAGGCCGGCAATGGTGTTGGGGCGGTCCATGCCCGGAGCATGGCCCAGGCAGCCCCGAGCGTCTTGGTGCGTTTGCTACCTAATCCCGCAGAAATCCATCGAGAGAACGACTCACCCCGATAGAGCGTAATCGAGCCGCCGACGTATTTCGGGAGAGAGAGGCGCAACACGGAGACTAGAAAAGCGTCGTCCTGAATTTGCTCTCGAATCCGATGGCTGCGCTCCGTCCAGAGCGTTTGGAAAGCATCCTGAAGCTCGGGCCTGTTGGGTGCGGCCGCTGCGATTGCGGACAAAATAGGCCGCCAGCGTCGGCGGCGGCTTATTCGATCCACGCCCTCATCTTTGGCTGGACGGTCATGAGCGCAAAGGACGTCGATAAATTTGTTTACTGTAAAACGCACCGAAGTCTTCCGCAGGCGTGCGCCGCAAGGCGAGCGTGACTAATGAGTTCGCCTTAAACTACCCGTTGTCCATATCCTGGATTGCTGCCCCGGAGGAGCGGGCCATATCTTCCAGCCGCTTCAAATCCTCCTCATTGCGTCCAGCCGGCTTTCCGTTGTTCGATGTCGCGATGTATCCAGCGCCAAACTTGTGTTGATCGATCATGCCCCTGACCCGGGCATCATGGTCCCGAAGATCGGCCAGTGCTGCGTCACGAAGTGTATCGTCATCCATCGTTGCCTCTCATTTATCCGGTGCGGTCAATCCCCACTCACAATCTCCCATGATTCCCGGACCAACGAGTGAATTTAACGAGTGTTACTAGGAGCGCAGCGTCTGCGCGAAATCGCGCGCTCGGCTGCTCTGAAACCGAACCGTTCGCTCGGGCACCTTAGAGTATGGAAGCAAGGCTACTTCCTCGGCGCCTAAAGCTGGCGCCATAGCGAAAGGAAACTGCCCATGAATGATCAACAGCAAAACCCTGATGAATTTGAAGAGTTCGTGCCCCAATGGGGCTCGACCGCCCCTAAGGGTGGGCGGGCCGTCCTGAACCGCATCCTGCGCGAGGGCAACAAAGTCCCTCTATTTCTTGGCCAAACCTTCGTCCGGTCGCTTCGCGACGTTGGCTACAACAACACGACCTCGGCCATCTGCGAGCACGTCGACAATTCTATTCAGGCCGGGGCAACCGAAGTCCGCGTCTACTTCAACCAATCAGGCCCGAAGGGCGCTCACGAAGTCGATGTGGCGATTCTCGACAACGGCCCAGGCATGCCGCCGCATGTGCTTCAAGTCGCGATGTCGTTCGGCGGTTCTATGTATTACGAGAACCGCAGCGGGATCGGTCGCTTCGGCGTTGGCATGAAGACCGCCGCGCTCGCCATGGGGCCGGTACTGGAAGTCTATTCATGGCAGGAGCGCGGCACGATCTATTCGATGACCCTGGACGTTGAGGAAATCAGCTCCAGCCGCACCAACCTCATTGAACTTCCTGAGCCGCGCTTGATGGACGCACTGCCCTCTCAAGCGGCGAGCATCTTCACGAAACCGATGGCCTTTCCGAAGGAAGAAGCCCAAGACTTGTTGGCGTTTAGCGAAGACGACCTCAGCGAGCGCATGAGTAAGTCGGGCACGCTAATCTTCATTCCGAACTGCGATCGCCTTAGCTATAAGACGGCTCGGACCCTAGCGGAACACGCCACCAGAGAGATGTCGCGCATCTATCGCCGCCAACTCGGCGACGGTCTGCGATTGTTCATCAACAATCGGCGCATCGAAGCGTTCGATCCGACTTTCTGGATGCAGACTGCGCGTCATGTGCAGATTGAGGGTTTGCAGGACACACGCAGCAAACTGATCAACTCTTGGCCGGAAATTCAAATCCCCACTGAGGAAAACGGCAAACAGACCGGTATTGCGTCTGTGCGGCTGTACATGCTCCCTATAGAGAGTTGGTACGACCTGCCGCGCAAGACTTTGGCGAACGACCTCCAGCTCTTCTCTGATCAACTGGTCTCGTTCATGCGCAACGGGCGTGAGGTGCATATCGGTGTTGTTCCGGAGTTGTCGGGGCGACGTCACGCCGACGCGGTTTGGTTGCGCCTGCAAGTCGACTTCTCTGGCGACCTGGACGAAGCCTTCGGCGTAGCGATGAACAAACAAGGCGTGCGGCCCAAGAAGTACGCACTCGATATCATCCGCGAACATATCAAGGATGACGTTACGCGCGTTCGAGAGAAGACGAAGGAGTTTCGGGCAGCACATACGCGGACTGGTCAGAAATCGCATCTTTCTGAAGCTGAGCGCATCGCACAAGAAGCCGACGCATTGCAGTCTAAGCCGTTGCCGGCATACACGGCGACGACCGAAGAAGAACGGCGTGCGCTCGACCAGAACCTACGCACACTGGCGCTTACTTTGAAACGTCACGATGAGTCCGACGATGATGCATTCGAGCGCATCAAGAAGTCGCGCTACCTTACCACGTTCAAGCACGATCCTTATTGGCCGTTCTATCACGTCGATTTTCAGCTCGGTAAAGTGATCTTGACCGTCAACACGGCGCACCCGTTCTTCACTCAGTTGTACGAGCCCTTGAGCCGGGTAGCTGTGCAAGAAGACGAGTCCGATGGAGACGGCGGAACGCCTCGGGGCGCTTCGGCGGAGGGCTCTGATCTGCTCACAGGCCTGCAGATGCTACTGCTCAGCTTAGCACGCACGCAGAGCCAAATGCTCTCCTCGGAAGGATCGGCAGAGCATCGGCAACTGTTCGAGAACCTGCGGAAGGAATGGTCCGACAGCTTAAAAACCCAGTTGCAGATGACGCGGCGGTGATGGCTCCTCCTGAAACCGGAGGACAAAGTTAAGCACCTATGATAGAGTAGGGTTACTTGAAGGCGACAGCGCCAGCTTAGTGATCGGCGAGGGCATAGCGCCCCTCGCCGATCACGGCGCGGTCATCGGCAAGAAGCCCCAGTCGGCGAGGCCACAGCGGCCAAGCACGCAGAGGAGAAAACGATGACCGAGCAAGAACTCTGGGCAGAGTATAACCGCCTAAGCCAGCTTTCCCGTTTCATGCCCGCAACGAATCGCGCCTGGGCGCTGGACGACACACTCAACTACATTCTGAACCGCATCGAAGCCGGCAACGCCGCCGAATGCACGCTGCAGCAGATCGAAAACCGCATCGGCAACGCAAAGGCCAAATTCCGCAAACGGGCGCGTCTCCAAGCCGCCAGCATCGTGCCCGAACCCGTGACGGCACCGCCCGCCGAAGACCGCGTCGAAGTCCTGCAACGCCTCGCTCGTTGCTCGCGCAAGGAGCGCCTGATCTTGGTCGCCGCCGGTATGGGCCACGGCGCTGAAGAGATCGCACGCGCCCTGTCAGCGCCGGTGGGCTCAGTTAAGACGTGGACGTTCCGTGCGCGCGCCAAGTTCAGCGCTGACAAACTGGCTGCGTAACGGGACTTCGTTGCCCCGTAATTGCCGGCGCGACCATCATTCCAATCAAGCTCGTTATTTGGGAGAATATCGTGTGATCGAAGATTCGCGCCCCTTGCGGCTCGGTCTCGCTCTTTCCGGCGGCGGCTCTCGTGCGATCGCCTTCCACCTCGGCTGCCTGCGCGCTTTGAACGAGATCGGGCTCTTGAACCGGATCGACGTCATTTCGTCGGTGTCGGGCGGCAGCGTCTTGGCTGGACTCTACTGCGCTCGCGCCGAAACTTTCGACTCTTTCGAACGGCGTATCCGCTCCTTGCTTCGCGCCGGTCTCCAAGACCGTATTTTCGGCGAGCTCTTGTCGCCGCTTGGCCTCAGAGCTTTCGGCTCCTTCTTGCTCAACTCGGCCTCCGCGCTGCCAATGGCGCTCATCGGGGCGCTCGCATCGCTGACGGCCGATTGGCGAGTGAAGGCAAAGCTCCGCCGTTGGCTCCGCGCACGCCGCCGCCGTCCGGTGACACGCACGGACTTCCTGGAACGCGTGCTCCGCGACGCCGATCTCATCGGTGAGGTTACGATGGCTGAGCTGCCTGCTGGGCGGCCGCGGCTCGTCGTCAACGCCGCAGAACTCGCAACGCAAACCGCATTCCGCTTCACAACGGACGGCTCAGGTTCATGGAGAACGGGGCCCGTCGTCGGCGTCGACTTCAAACTCAGCGAAGCCGTTACCGCGTCTGCCGCGTTCCCTCTGTTGCTACCTGCGATCGACCGCGAATACGATTTCCAGTTTGGCGATAAAATCGTTCGCCGCCGCGTGCTGCTCACGGATGGAGGCATCTACGATAATTTGGGTCTGCAAGCCTTCGATCCGAACCGCCCTGCAGCATACGCGTTCGGTGTAACGCACGTCGACATCATCATCGCTTGCATCGCGGAATCCGGTGTGCCGACGGGCGAGGACTTTCCGCTCTTTTTGGGCGCCCGTGCACGCGCGGCGTTCTCGACGGCGCACCGCCAGCTTCACCGCATGGGCATGGGAATGCTGCATGAGTGGCGGGCCTCGGGGCGCATCCTTGCATTCATCATGCCCTATTTCGGGCAGGACGATACCAAACTCCCGTCCGTCGAAGGTGATCCCGATCCGCCGCCGCTCGGCGACTTCCGCGATTATCCGATCGATTTCGCCGCCATGCCCGAAGACGTGATCGACGCGCTCGTTGCGCGCGGCGAGGCCCAAACCCGCCGATTGGCGAAGGCCTATCTCAACCCCCTCCCCCAAAAACAAGCTGCGGAGAAACCGTGATGCACAGTCTGGAAGTGTTCAACGTCGGCAACGGCGACAGCGCCCTCGTCACACTTGAGAACGGGCGCATGATGATGGTGGACTTTTGCGACACGCTGGCCTGCGCGGATGAAGACGATCCGCGCATCCATCTGTCGAAGCGCCTCAAAGAAATCCTGTCCGCCAATAAGCGTGATTATTTCGATGTCTTCGCAATCACGCACTTGGACCGCGACCACATCTGCGGCGCGACCGAGTTTTTTTATCTCGAACACGCGGCGAAGTATCAGTCCAAGGACCGCATCAAGATCAAGACGCTCTGGGTGCCGGCCGGGGTGCTCTTCGAAAGCGATTTGGGCGACGAGGCCAAGATCCTGCAGGCCGAAGCACGCTACCGGCTAAAGAACGGCAAAGGCATCCGCGTCTTCTCGCGGCCGGATGCGCTGAAGCAATGGTGCGCCGACAACGGCGTTGATTTCGAAGCAGCCCGCAATTTGATGACCGACGCCGGTCGCACGGCGCCCGAGTTCTCGCTGGCGAACGATGACATGGAATGCTTCATCCATTCGCCGCTGGCTCGTCGTTTGAACGAGAACGGCGTGAGTTACATCGTCGACCGCAATCCCAACTGCCTAGTGTTTCAGGCCCGCTTCCAGGTCTCCAGCGACATCACGGACGTGCTCTTCACGGGCGACATGACCGCCGATGGTTGGGCTGAGATCGTCGCCGCCACCAAAGAACACGACAATGACGCGCGCCTTGCTTGGGACCTTCACCTCATCGCGCACCATTGCTCATACAAGAGCATCGGCCCCGACAAGGGTACGGACGAAACCACGCCAAGTTCGGAAGTAAGCTGGCTTTTCGATCAGGCTAACAATCGCGGCTATATCGTTTCCAGCTCCGAGCCTATCCCCGATAAAGGCAGCGAGGCCGACAAGGACGATCAGCCCCCCCACCGCGAAGCGGCGAACTATTATAAGCGCGTCGCCTCCAACATCAGCGGGAAATTCCTGGTCACCATGCAAGAGCCCACGGCGGCTAACCCGAAGCCCTTGGTGTTTGAGATCACCCGTTCGGGCATCCGCAGGCCAACGCTTCAGACGGTGAGCACGGCAGTAGCCAGCGCACCGGTCGGGCGCGCTGGCTAGCAAGCTCGTGACCCACTCGTACGCTACGTTTCTTGGCGAGGACGTTGCCGCGGACGCGCTCGCGTCAGAGCGGGCGCGCTGCGTCGCGGCCTTCGTCAAAGCGCGTCCGGAACTCGGAGCGACCCTCACCGCCACGAAACGCCATGAGCGCGGCTACGACGTGTTGGTGATGGATGTCGCCGCCGATGTTCCGCAACGGCCGGTTCATCCGATCCGCGATGTCGAACCGATTGCGGTGGTGTTCGGCGATGACAACCAGTCACCCATGGTTTTCGCGCTGCGCCAAGATTTCCCGCAAGCGCCACACACCAACGATATGCCTGATGGCGCGCCGATCGCGCTTTGTCTCTACCGCGACGGCTGGTCGGAGGTACGTCTCAATTGGACGCCGGGCACGCTCGTACAGAAAATCCGCTGGTGGCTGGAAGAAACCGCGATGGGCGCGCTCTACGGCGAAGCGCATCAGATCGAGCCACTCTTCTTCGCACCCAACATCAACCTCACCGTCGCCCGGGATGTGTTCGAAGAGTGCTTTGCACCCGGTGCGGAGCCGGGCCGCCTCGTGGCAAGACTCGCGGGGGATGACGTTGCGCAAGTTTGGGTTCTCCAACGAACGACCGATCAGGACCCGTTCTTGAAAAGCGCTCCGGTCGTGGACGTCACGTTCGCCGAAGCGTGCACGCCGGTCATTGCCGACGGACGAGTGCGTCAGGCACCGGGCGAACTCTCGGAGCTCATCAAGATGATGAGTGGACTTGGCTTCGATCTCGCCGCCCAATTGCGAGCGCAGCTCAAGGCGCTCATGGGCAACGAGGCCTGCCAACAGAACCGGTTCGCGCTGATGTTGGCCGCGCGCCTGGCGACGCCAGGCGATCCGTTCAACCAGCTCTTGTGCTTCATAAGCTCATGCACGGTGGAGGAGACCGCGATTGCCCTCGGCGAATACGCAAAAGCGGAAGACGGCGGTCCCGCTGCGTACTTGCTGCAAAATCGCGATCACAGCAAAATCGGCGAAGGCATTGATATTACTTCTGCCAATGTCGCCATCGCAATCGATCCCCGCGAAGCGGCGATGCTTTCGGGGAAGCCACTGGACGCGCGCAAGATTGCTCTCGCCGGCGCCGGCGCGTTGGGCTCAGCCCTCTTCGACATTTATACGCGTCAGGGCTTTGGCCAGTGGACCACGATCGATAAGGATCATCTGCTGACCCACAATCTGGCGCGCCATGCGCTTCATCGGGGACTGCTGGGTGCCTCTAAGGCGCGGGGTCTGGCGTCGTTGTCAGCCGCGGTGCTGGGCGAAAAGCATAAAGCATCGCATCTCGAAGCCGACCTTGCTGATCCCGGCGACAAAACCGACCCGCTGCGCACCACGCTGGACGAAGCTGAACTCATCATCGACGCCACCGCCTCGGCTGCGGCCGCCCGCGTGCTCGCGGTGGATCCCGCCAAAGCGCGCCGCGCTTCGCTTTTTCTTTTGGGCGACGCCAAAGCGATCGTTGTGCTGATCGAGGACGCCGAACGTAAAGCCCGCCTCGACGATCTAGAGGCAACGCTAGTCGCGCACGCGATCGAAGACCCGCGGCTTGCCGAGCAACTTGCCGAACTGCCTACCCAGATCGCGACCCCGGCCTCATGCCGCGCGCCGACCTCGCGCGCGCCGTGGAGCCGTATCGTGACGTTGAGCGGCATTGCAGCTGAATATCTCCGCCTCGCGCTCGATAGCACCGAAGCCGCGATCAAAGTGTTCCGCTGGCGCGCTGATGACGGCATCGACGCGATCACTATCCGCGCCGCCGGCTTCACCGAAACCATGCTGGGCGAATGGAGGGTCCGGGTCTCCAACAACTTGCTAGCTGACCTCCGGATCCGTCGCATCAAGGCATTGCCCAGCGAAACCGGTGGCGTCCTAATCGGCGCCACTGACGCCTGGAACAAGGTCATTCACATCGCTGCACACACTTCCGATTTCACCGACAGCGTTGGCACGCCAGTCTCATTCGAGCGGGGGCTGGAAGGCATGCCCGACAAGCTGAAACACATCGCCACCGCCACGCATGGCGCGCTCGCCTATGTCGGCGAGTGGCATTCACATCCCGAAGGCGCGAGCGCGGCACCAAGCGGTACGGACTACATTCAGCTTGCTGGCCTGGCCAACATGCTTCTGATCGACGATCGCCCCGCAGTGTCGCTGATCGTGGCGAGTGACGACGAGCGTGTTTTGCTCGGAAGGCACTTCCAACCTTCAGACGCAAAGCATGCGTCGGCCTGAGACTTATAGGAGATCCATGGGTCGCTGCAGGGAACGCGCTGCTCTCGACACCTGCCAAGGATCAGAGAAGCGCCGCTTCTCACCGCGCTGAGAAACTCACTTTCGCAACCGGACACCGGCGCCTTTTCCATCGTCACTTGCGCTGATGAACTCAACGCCACCAGCTTCCAAGGCGCGCTTCACAGATTCCACGTTAGCGGCGCTGCTGCGACCCGGTCCTAACGAGCCCTCCATCCGTCGGATTGTTGGTAGCGACAAGCCGGCCTGGCGCGCCAACTCAGGCTGAGTCCATTCGAGCAACGCTCTGCCCGCGCGGATTTGCGCGGCGCTCAGCATTGGGTGATCTTTTTATGATCTTCTATGATCATTTTGCGTTGACCGGTTGGTGATCTCATGCGATACTAAAACAATAACGAGTGATCAGAGAGTTATCATGCCTAAAGCTCATGCTTCTGGGGAAGAGAGCCCGTGCGCTGAAGGACCGTCTCGGAGATTGGTTGTCGGTGCGACCACGGCGTTGCCCCTCCTGGGAATAGGGACCGCAGAACCCGCGGTTGTGGCATGCGACGCCTACCTCGCACGACACGCTGAACAGCAACGTCTCGGCCGCCGCTGGCAAGCGATCGAAAACCGCGCCTTTGCGGAGCTGGATTGGTCGAAGCTCAATCGCACCCAGCGCGCGCGCCATCGCGAACAGCTGGAGATGGACGCGCTCTACGATGAAATGGACGAGCTGCACGAGCAGAACCAAGCGCTGCTAGGGTCATTGCCCAGCATCGTCGCCACCACGCACTTGGGTATATGCGGCAAGCTCGCCGTCGCGGCGATCGAAGCCTGCCCCGAAGATCATCCCGAACTGCACCACCTGATCGCCAGCATATTGCGCGATTATCGCGCCCTGCACGGAGCGTGAGCCATGGACTGGGGCTCGCTCGTAGGCAGCGTCATCTTGCTCGGCTTCGTCGCCTTGGTGTTGCAGCTGCTGTGGCGGACACTGCTCGGAATCTTGGTGTTCGGTCCTCCGTCCTATGGCGGCGTGATCATCGGCCATTTCCTCGGCGTTCAGTCAGGCAACGCGTGGCTCGGATTTCTGTCCGCGATTGTGGCGGCGGGTCTGCTCGGTGAGTTAGTCTGCGCATCGCTGCGCGCGCTGCAGCGGGCGCACTGATGGCGCGCCTCTCCCGACGCAAGCTGGTCGCCGGCATGGGCGCGGCTCCGTGGCTCACGGACGTGAAACTGGCGCGGGCGGCTGTGGCCGATCCGGTGCTGGTCTTGTGCGGTCACTATGTCGACCTCATCCGGCACGGCGAAATGCTGCTGCGGCGCTGGTCCGACCGCGAGGTGTGGCTCGGTAAGCATCGAGACTGGTTCGGCCTAAGCGACGACGAGCAGAAGCGGCTCCCAGAAGCGCAGGCGCTCTACGCCATCGATGCGGAGTATGAGCGATGCACGCGCGAGTGTGTCCGCCTGTTGCGCCGATTGCGGAACGTGCCCGCTGCAACGGTCGAGGGTGCGATCGCCAAGCTAAGCATTGCGGCGGAAGCGATTGAGCCGGACGATTATCCCAGCGCACATCGCGTGTTGCTCAGCGCGATCACAGACCTGCGCGCCCTCCAGCGTCGCGGCTAGGCCGCGATGGCAGACTGGCGCATCCACGGTCATGTGATGGCCAAGCAGCGATCCAGCTACGGCTTGCACATCGTTCTCTTTGCCAGACGGATCGAATTTGACGGCTTTCACCGCCGCAACATGCCTTATCTATTGGTGCTCTGCCCTACCGGCGCCTTGAGCGCCGCGCTCGACTCGCAGCTGCGCTTGCGCGACATGGTTCATGTAGCTGGCGTCACCGAACCCCGCACTCGACCTCAAGCGCCGATTATCGAGCGTGACTGGGACATGATCGTCACCGAGGCGCGCGTTCCGAGGTTCTCGAACTACTGCCGACAATTGTGGGCGCGGCCTCTGTCATGTGATTCAGACGACGACGGCGATGATCCTCAGTCTTCATCGCCATGATCGTTTGCTGCAGCTGGCAGATCGTCATTGGCGGCCGGACGTCTTGGCTCACGCGAAGATTGGTTCGGAGCGCTCGCCTGCTGGCGATAGTAGCGGATGAGATCGGCGGGCTTGTAAACCGCGCGGCGGCCGAGATGCATGCACACTGGCCCTCGTCCCTCACTGTAGAGCCGCGCCAGCGTTTGGGGCGCAATCGACAAGCCAAGGTCAGTGAGGAATTGCGCAGCCTCCTTGCGTGGCAGCAGCCGCTCCAGTTTCGCGGTTCCATTGCCCATGTCGAACTCCATTCGAGTTACTCACAGTGGCGATGAGAATTCCGCGAGATCGCAGCCCGTCAACGATGCTCATCGAAAACGCGAGAGCATCGAATGCGTTAGGCTTTGCCACAATCCGCCGCACTTCCAAGGTGCACCGTGCGAGAAGAGTTGCGCGAGCAATGGCTTGCGCAAAAAGTACGGTGTGGCAAAGCCGTCTCAAGTTGTATCCCGCTTGCGCGTCACGCGCGAAATGTCATTGCGACCGATTTCAGGCAACGCGTAGAGTTAGGAATGCTGCGGAATGCCAGCGTGCTCGCGCGCGCCAAGGGCAAGCGCTTCGCGCCGCGCTTATGCGCGTCCCTTGACCCGCACTGCGCGCGATGGCTGATGTGAAAGCGTCGGGCCGCGGGGCGTCCGATTCACAAGTCGACGGCGCCTGCCGGCGGCGTCGACCACGGGGCTGGTTGCGGTCTCACAGTTGAACTGAAAGCTGCCAAGTCATCGATCGGGCCCGCGCGACGATCTCAGCCACTGACGTCAGCAAAATTTCGCCGGTGCTCGTATTGTGAAGGGCCACTTTGTGGCGCTCGCCCAACTGCTCTGCGGCAGCGATTTCGTTCTCTGTAAGCGCAAAGAAGAATCCCCCGAACCCATCCCTTACTCGTTTCTGTGAGGCGCTCTTAATCTCCACAAACACCATGCTCGCCAGGTGACGCTGCACCTGGGCGCGATCCGCAAAGTCGATTGCTACTGGAGCGGCTATTGCGTCGAAGCTGCTCGGTTTAATCGTGATGCCTGTTGCGGCCAACTCGCTCAGGAGATTTTTCAGTGCCGCACCCTTCGGCCGCGGAATCCATTCAGCACTGGACGCAATACTAAGAGCTTCTCCGGCCGCGCCCTTCTCGTTTGCGAACCTCGCGACATGCACGCGCCTCGCGACCAGAAGCTCTTTGAGATTCATGTTAAGCCTCTAGCCCTTAGTTCGGGCCTATTCAGGCTCGTCATCGGACTCACCTTCATCAAGCGCCGCAGCATCTTGGAGCCCTGCTGGAGTGAAGGGCATTCGCGGCGGTGCGGTGCGCCACATCAAGGCAACATCTTCCGGGGTTAGCCCGTAAGCATTATTGATTAGATCGGAGAGTTTGCGTTCGAGCGCAAATATCTCTGCCCGCGCCTGACGTGCGGGCTCAATGGTCGCCGCATGCTCGCGCTTCAGATCAGAGATTTCGGATCCAGAGAGCTTAATCCTCTTTGGAAGCGATCCAATCACCGCTGAAACGAACTCATCCGAAGTTAACGCCGTTGCATTACGAAGCGCTGACGATGGTTTGTCCACCGCCGTAGAGTGCTTCAGCCAATCAGCGATTTGCTTAGACTTTTCGGAGACAAACCGCGTCTGCTCGACAATCTTGGACACGTGAGCCGCTGCTTGTTCCTTCGCGGGCTCGTCGCCGTCTGGAATCGGAAACGATACAATTTTAGCCTGGTCGTTCGAAAGCGCTTCGTCCTTCATATGAAGGAAATGGCGCCACGCCACAAACCACGAGATAGGCGCATTCAGCGCGCTAAGGAGCCAGCGATCCTCGCTTGGAATTAGGTAGGTCTTATTATTCCCATAGAGCGGGCCTTCTTCGAGGCTGTAACGAGCGTAGTACTGAATGGCTTGGTAGATGATACGAGGAGTTTCGAATGCGCCGTAATAGGCGCATGACCTCAGCTCCCACCACCAACGGCCTTGGTCCTCTCGATAACGCAGCCCCTTCCGCTCTCCTGTTCTGATATCCGCGAAACTTTCAAAGCGCTTCATATGCCTGTGCACAGAAGGATACGCTTTTGAAAATTGCGCCTCTGCGTCGGCCTCGCTGCTTGCATTGGCCCAGGGCCACGAGTGGTCGGAGCTGGACTTTAAAACAATCATGTACAGATCGGACTGCGGCGTGACCCATCGCGATATGTCCTGTCCTCTTACAAACGGCTTGATCACATCCGAAGCGCTCACATCCTCTTGAACTAAGCGATCGCGCGTACGGGAATCGATCAAAAAAGCCTCATTGAGCCCCGTCTTAATGCCATTAAGCGGTGCGACACCAACGTAGTCCTTGAGCGAAATCCCTCGCCTCTTAACTTTGGCCATCAGCGCGACAATGTCGGGCGGCTCCAGCACCCAGCTTTCCTTGCTGAAATGCGCGCGGGGTAGTTTGTACGTCGTTGCGGCCACCGCTGCGTCGAGTCCCTTCTGGGGCACGTCATCGCGCGGAATGACACACACATCCGATGTTTCAGGCGCGCCACCCTCTTCCGGCTTGCGAACCACGACCACGGAGGGAAACACGTCGGCATCCGGGAAGAAATGCTTGGCGTGTCCGAAGTCGGCGACGAATTCGATCCAACCTTGCGTCGCGAAATAGTCGCGCAGCTTTTCGGCATAGCCCGCGCGCAGCCATTTGTTGGTCACGACGTAGGACATCCGCCCGCCGCTTCGCAGCAGCTTCAATCCTTGTTCGTAGAAATAGACGTAGAGATCAGCCGTGCCGGCATAGGTCGCGGGAAACGCCCTCTGTAAAGCGGGCTTTTGATCGCGGATGAGCTCTTGGCGCACATAAGGCGGGTTTCCAATAACGGCGTCAAAACCACCTTGGAGGGTTTCTTCTTCCCAATCGCGCCAGATTCCTGGAAACGCGACCTGCCAATGGAACGGTCGCGACTGCGCAATGTGTTCGCGCATCGCCGCGACGCTTGTTTCAATGCGCGCATTGAGCGTGCGCGCCTTGGTCGCCAGTTTGCCCGTATCTTTTGGGTCAGTTTCTGGAAGACTGAGTTTCGCCTTGCCATGTGCAAGCAGGACCGGATCGCCATACGTCGAACGCAGGAACGCATCGAGCGCATCGCGCTCATCCTTGGTGCGCGAAGCAACGAGGTCGGCGGCGTGGATGATGTCCATCAACCCAGTCAACTCAGCCGTCATGGAAGAGACGCCAGCAAACAAGTTTTTGGATTGAGTCACCTCGGCGATGTCGGCGTCGCTAAGCTTTTCAATCGCTTGCATGGCGGACGCCGCGCCCACGGCGCGCTTACGCGGCTCCTCCATGAGAAGCGGACCGCCCCACTGGGCCATCTTGTCCATGGCCGGCTTTACCCATGCGCCCAGCAGCGAATTCCCGCACCGAAGATGGTGATCGAGAAAGGAAAGCGGCGCGCCGACCGTGAACGTGTGTAGCCACAGTGCCACCTTCGCGAGTTCAACCGCCATCGGGTTCTTGTCGACGCCGTAAATACAACGTTTCAGAATTGTGCGGCGAACGATGTGGCGATCATCAAGATGCTCAGGCTCATAGAACCAACCGCGCTGGCCGGCCTGGTGCTTGATCTCATTACGTGTGGCCTGAATGTTGTCGAGGACCGGAGAGCGATAGGCCTGCTCCGTCCATTCGGCCGAGTCTTCCGCAAACTGGATCGCAGCAAGCACGCGGTCAGCAAGCCAATCGACAAGGCTCACCAGAAAGTGCCCCGAGCCCATCGCCGGGTCGCAGATCTTGAGCTTGAGGATTTCAGACGCAGGATCGAGGGCCACCAAGAGCGCTTCGCGACGCGCCATCGGACGCGGGTCCTTGGCGAGCTCCTCCGACTTGGCTTTAAAGGCGTCTAGGCGGTCTTGGACGAGAGGACCGACCGCCTTCTCGATGATCAGCATGACGAGGCTGTCTGGCGTGTAATAGCTGCCTGAGCTATGCCGCGCCGCGTCGTCGGCATCGACAACAACAGCGCCGTCCGTCTCGCGCAGACTATATTCGAGCGTCCGTTCGTAAACGGTACCGAGTTGCTGCACCGAGAGGTCGCGATAGTTGATATAGCGCGCTTCGCCGTCCTCCATGCGATGCGATAGGCCGAATATGAGATCGGCGATCAGCGCATCGGGAAGCGATACGCGCTCAAGGATGGGCGCGCTCTCTTTGGCGAAGAGGCCACCATTATAGGGCGGAACGCCCAGTGAGTCGTCGCCCTCGGCGATCACTTTGAAGACGGCGAGGAGCTTTGGCCAATAAGTCGCCGCGGATTGCGAGAACACACGCGCGCGGGCGCGTTGCTCAGCGATATCGAGACGCATCGCCGTTAGCGAATAAGATTTGTAGGGCTCCTCCGCATCAGGGAGCAGATCGCGATCTTCGGCATAGACGACGAACAAGAGCCGATAGAGCAGGATAAGCGCGCTTTGGCGCACCGCGTCGAGATATTGCGTGTCCATCGGGGACGGACGTTGCGGGTCATGCTTTGCGACCGCGCTTACTAGCTTCGGGAATAGGTCGCCGAACACCAAGGTCGAAAGGTCGCGTGTGACCTGCTCTTCCCAGATCCTCCCGGAATCCCGCGCAATGTCGTGAAACGTGCGCTTTCCGTCGATAGGCAAGAACGCTTTCTTGCCGAACAACAGGTAAAAGAGCTTGAACGCGTGTGCTGGCGTCAGCCGCTCGTCGGCTCGCTCGACTAGATCCAAATCATGGCCAGGCAACCCAAGCGCCTTTGCGAGATCGATCTCAAGATATTCTTCTGAGACCGAGAGGGCGCCTTGGAAATACAAGCGCCATTTGATGCCGTTGGTCAGAATACCGAGGCGCACGACACCGCTGGTCTGAATATCGGCGCGGCTCAGATACTGAAGCATCTGCGTTGACGGGACGCCCTCTTCATGGGTTTCGCGTTTGTCAGCGCGGTCGAGCGCGCGCCCCCAGCGTTTGGCTTCCATGATTGCCAACCCGAAGGCATAGCGTTTGAACGGCTGCGGCTCGGCCACAGCCAACGCCTTCTGCTCCGGGCTCGCGAAAAGGAGCGCGTCAGGCACCTGCTTGCGGCCTTTCGCCGAGAGGGTTTCCTGGACTTGGACCTCTGTCCAACCGAGCGCCTCAAGCACTGGATAGATCAGGTCCTTTTCAGTCTGCGCTTCATTCGGCCGGCCCCCTATTGGAAATCCGGCGAGAATCTTTCGCGCGTTGGCTTCGAAGTCCGCGAAGTCATTGTCATTCAGCGCGCGCCATTGCGGCGAGCGCTTAACGCCCTCCAGCAAGTAGTCCCGCGTGAAAAGATGTCCGCCTAGCACTCGCCCGCCCCGTTCTGAATGCTTGCGTAAGTCGGTTTGTCGGACCGCGCCACACAACGGACAGCGCTACACTGGTTCGCTCGCACCAAGCTCAGCGGCGACCATCACGATTGACGCGCAATTTTACTCACAGCTTTGTTCGCCCCCTACATCTGGTAGCAAACTGGTAGCAGCCTGTGGATAACCGCCCACGCCTCGGCTCTGCTACCAACCCAAACACGGCTTAATCCGTTGATTTTATTGGGTTTCCTTGGAGCGGGCGATGAGATTCGAACTCACGACCCCAACCTTGGCAAGGTTTGGAGCCTCCGGCAAACCCGGCGCGGTTCACGTTTGTTCACCCCCATACCCCCACGGAGCTTCGCCCGCTCGCAGCGGGCTTGCTCCGATGCATCGGCGAAGTAGCCTTTGGTAATATTGTCTCCTCGAAATGGACCAGACGTGCCTCCTTCTCTGCGCCGAATTGTTGCGTCCAATCCAGCTGCGCACTTAGGTGCCGGTCAATGCCACTAACTGGTCGGGGCCACCCTGCCTGTGAACCGCAGCGCAATGCTCATTGGCGATTGCCTCAATTTCGTATACAACTTGCTGCGAAGCCGTCCAAGCTATTCATGCATCCAACTCCTAAGTTGAGTCTCCCGCGTCGCGCTAACCTCTTGAGCTTCTGTGGCAGCGGTCCATGCAAGATATCAGCGAGCGTGAGCGTCAGAACATCAACGCGATCTTCGACAGGGTAGTGGATTGGCGCGACCAGACATTTCCAAACCCACCAATACCAAAATGTGGCATGCTCCACGTCTACCCATCGCATGTAGGAGTGCCCGTATTGATAATCGGCGAGCGCCCGGGAAGAGGCCTGAATGGAAATCTCAGAGAGGCCTATCCATATCCTGAAAATAATGCACAACACTTCCTTTATTCGTCGATGCACCGTTATGCATGTACAGCGTATGCCTTCTTCAACAAAGCAGGAAGATCTAAATGTCTGAGGTACGCCCAATCGACGGACATGAACTTTTTTCCAGACACTTTAGGCTGGACGCGTCAACAGCGCGCGCATGGAAGAGTTCTTTGTAGAACAGCCGTCGACGAGCTGATTGAAACACTAGCCCCAAGGAGGATTTTGCTCAATGGTCTTAGGACAGCTAGGTCGTATCTCGGTCAACACGATGTCGCCTATGGACCAGTTGGAAACAATGGCCGCAACAATATTCCGGCTTTCGCGTGCCCCCATTTCTCGCGGCGGCCTGAGCGAGGGGACAATGATCCGGATGAAGTGTGGTTACCTTTGATTAGGTCATTGCGAAGGTTCCTGCCCTGTCGGTTGGAAAGGGACCTTTATTGACGTTTTGAGTCCAGGTGATGGGCCCGCGCCGGATAATGCTCTTTTCCGTCAATAAGTTAGGCTGGAATCGCAGCAAATCTCTCATTCGGTGGTTATATACAAGTAATTGTATACCAAAATAATATTTGTATAACAAATAATTTCTTAAATAACAAGTAGTATATAAAGCTGATAACTAACCATTTCTGATTAACGGCACAAAATAGTTATTATGACGCTTGATTGTTGGCCCGCTAAATATGATAATTATCAGTAGAAACATGTATATTATACAATAACATCAATTACTTTTTTGTATCATCAGCTACTGTAATTTGTGACATTTTATATTGGCGCTTTGGCGCATAAATATTCATGCCGCTACATTTTTTTGTTTACAGGGCAGTTGATCAGGAAAATTTGTGGCCTGCAAACGTATATGTCTGTCCAAGGGGCCACCTTTGATGCGCGCAACCATGTATTAGGGTTTGACGTCTATTCTGGCAGCATGATCATGCTCGCGCACGCCCTGGGGTGGCTGATTGGCACCGTTCCAATCATTATGGTCATATGGGGCGCCATTTGGCTTGTTTGCAGAATTTTCGGGCGCCCGCTTGGTAGGGCTGGGATGCTTTGGGCGCTAGTGTATTGCACCAGTATTGTGGTTGTCACGAATTTGGCTCTAATCGTCGCGCAGCAATCCAACGCTTAAGTCGAACTGCCTTGGGCTTTCGCGGTGATCGCGTGACAGCGTGGGTCGGCTCGAACTACGGCGCGTGAAAGCGATGCTTGCGGCAATCCTGCGCAATCTTGTGCTCGGGCTCCCCTCCCATACCCCGCCCCGGTCTTTCAGGCGGCCATTACGCCGGAATTGATTTTGCGCCGATTGATTCCCCTATGATTCCCGGGCTGGAGCTGCCCAATTGCAGACAGATCAACGGTGCGCTTAATCCATTGAAATTATTCTTGATTTCTGGAGCGGGCGATGAGATTCGAACTCACGACCCCAACCTTGGCAAGGTTGTGCTCTACCCCTGAGCTACGCCCGCGCTCCGAGAATTGGCCCGTCGCGGGAGGGCCCGCGAGGGAGCCGGGATCTATGGCGCAAAGGCTCCGGGGATGCAAGGGTGCGCGGGAAACCGGGGCAGGCGGCGCGGAGGAGCGATGCGGGGGCGAGGGCGAGGCGGCGCGAGACGCCTTCTTCCGGGCGCGGCCGTGTGGCTCGCGGGCGCGGCGCTCGGCTTCGGGTCGGCGGCGGCGGACCCTTCGGGCTTCCAGAATCCCGAAGCGGTGACGGTCCTCGGCTATGGGGGCGAGCTCATGGAGCCCTTCCTCGCGCGGGACGGCGAGACGCTCTTCTTTAACAACCGCAACGACCCGAAAGTCGACACGAACCTCTTCCTCGCGCACCGCGTCGACGGGCTGGCCTTCGCCTTCGTTGGGCCGCTCGAGGGCGTCAACTCTTCGGCGCTCGACGCGGTGGCGAGCCTCGACGAGGAGGGGAATTTCTATTTCGTCACGACACGGAGCTATGCGCAGGATTTCCGCACGCTCTATCGCGGCCGCTATGCCGGCGGCGCCGTGACGGACGTCGCGCCGGTCGAGGGCATCGCGCGCGGGCGCGCGCCCTACGTCAATTTCGACGCCGAGATTTCGGCGGACGGCGCGACGCTCGTCTATGTCGAGGGCGTGAAGCGCATGCCGGGCGCGGGCTGGATCGAGGCCGACCTGAAGCTCGCGGCGCGGACGCAGGAGGGCTTCGCGCCCGATCCGCGCTCGGACGAGATTCTGGCGGCGGTGAACACCGAGGCCTGGGAATATGCGCCCGCGATCTCGCCCGATGGGCGCGAGCTCTTCTTCACGCGCCTGACGGCAAGCCTCTTCGTGCCGCTCGTCGGGGCGCCCGTCTCGCCCAAGCTCGAGATCCTGCGCGCGAGCCGTCCGTCGGCGGACGCGCCCTTCCGCGCGCCCGTCGCGGTGGCGGCGATCGCGGGCTTCGTCGAGGCGCCGACGCTCTCGCCCGACGGCCTCGCGCTCTACTACCACGCCATGGTCGAGAAGCGCTTCGCGCTTTTCCGGGTGACGCGCGGCGCGGTGCCCGATCCGGCCGCCGAGTGAGGGCGCGCCATGGCGGCGACACGCGAGGACCTCTTCGCGCATCTCGCTGCGCTCGGGATCGGGACCGAAACGCTCGAGCATCCGCCCGTCTTCACTGTGGAGGAGGCGCGCTCCGTCCACGGACGCCTTCCCGGCGCGCATACGAAGAACCTCTTCCTGAAGGACAAGGCCGGCGCGCTCTGGCTCGCGAGCATGCGCGAGGAGGTGGCGGCCGACCTCAAGGCACTCGCGCGCCATGTCGGCGCGAAGCGCTTCTCCTTCGCCAGCCCCGAGCTTCTCCTCGAGCGCCTCGGCGTCGCGCCGGGCTCGGTCAGCCCCTTCGCGCTCCTGAGCGACACGGGCCGCACGGTCTCCTTCGCCCTCGATGCGGGCCTTCTGCGGGCCCCGGCGCTCAATTTCCATCCCCTCACCAACGAGGCGACGACGGCGATCGCGCCCGCAGACTTCCTCCGCTTTCTCGAGAGCCTGAACGTGACGCCCCATCTCGTGGATTTTGCAGGGCTCGCCGGCTCCGATCCCCGCTGAGCGCACCGCGCGCCTTGAGCGCGGGGACCGCCGGCGCGATCATCCTCGCAAAAGTCGATTTGGGAGGACACGGCATGAACGGCTCTCGGCACCTGGTCCGCCTTTGCGCCCTCGCGGCGCTCGCGCTCTGCACGTCGCCGGCCCGCGCCGAGGACGCGGCGCCCCGCCAGGCCGACCGCGCGCAGCTTCAGATCGCGCCGAACGCCGCCGTCGCGTGGGACGAGGGGCCCGCCGAGGCGCCGAAAGGCGAGCGGCCGCCGAACATCGTGCTCATCCTCGCCGACGATCTCGGCTTCAACGACATCGCCTTCTACGGCGGCGGCGTCGCGGGCGGGCGGGTGCCGACGCCCAATATCGATTCCATCGCGCGGGACGGGGCGCATTTCACGAACGGCTATTCGGGCCACGCCAATTGCGCGCCGTCGCGCGCCGCGCTCATGACGGGGCGCTATCCGACGCGCTTCGGCTTCGCCTTCACGCCGACGCCCCTGGGCTTCGCGCGCAGCCTCGGCAGCGTGGTGACGCAGGGCCGCCGGAAGGTCTACCGCGCCGATCTCGAGGACGCCGTGCCGCCCGTCGAGGAGATGGGCCTGCCCACGGACGAGACGACGCTTGCCGAGCTGCTCGCCGCCCGCGGCTATCACACGGTGCAGCTCGGCAAGTGGCATCTCGGCGAGTCGCCGCGCTTTCTCCCCGAAAGGCAGGGCTTCGACGAATGGCTCGGCTTTCCCGCCGGCGCCTCGCTCTTTCTGCCCAAGGACGATCCCCGCGCCGTCAATTCGGTGCAGCCCTACGATCCCATCGACGTCTATCTCTGGGATCATCTGCAATATTTCGTGCGCAAGGACGGGGGCGCGCCCTTCCGGCCCGACACGCACATGACCGACTATCTCTCGGACGAGGCGGTGCGGGTCATCGCGGCGAACCGCAACCGGCCCTTCTTCCTCTATCTCGCCTACAACGCGCCGCACACGCCGCTTCAGGCGCTGAAGGAAGACTACGACGCGCTCGGCGGCATCGAGGACCACACGCTGCGCGTCTATGCGGCGATGATCCGC
>JACKLE010000006.1 GCA_024236075.1 Alphaproteobacteria bacterium
CGCGGCAAGGCGACGACCGCCCCGGTGTAGAGGCGGATCTTGAGCGTGCGCGCCCGTTCGGCGGTGAGGAGGACATCCGCCGGAGCCCCGGCGGCGGCTTCGATCTCCGCGAGGATGGCCTCGCTCAGCGTCTCCGCGGCCGCGACGAGGCAGGCCGTCTCGCCGGCGCCGGTAAGAAGAACGGGCAGCCCGCGGCGCAGCTCGCCCGCGGCCCGCTCGACGGCGACCCAGGACGGGCGCGCGAAGGCGCCCTCGGCCGGCGCGTCGCGAGCCATCTCAGCGCATCCGCCTGCTGCCGACCTGAGCGGCTCTGGCGCGGTTCATCGGGGGACCTCCGGGGCTGGGAGCGGCTTCGGCCGAGCCTGCCAGGCGCCGCTGGGCTTGGGCCGAATTCGACTAATATAGGGTATCGGCTGCGGCGCCCGACAGGGGCGCCTCCTCATGGGCTGGGTGATCCGATTGAGCGCGAAGAGGGTGTTGATCGTCGACGACGACGCGGCGCTGCGCGAGACCTTGCGCGAGCAGCTCGAGCTCGACGGGGCGTTCGCCGTCGTGGAGGCGGCGAGCGCGGCGGAGGGGCGCCGTGTCGCCCGCGAGGGCCATCTCGACATCGTGCTCCTCGACATCGGCCTGCCGGACGGCGACGGGCGCGATCTCTGCCGCAGCCTTCGCGCCGACGGGCTCGGCGCACCGATCATCATGCTGACGGCGCAGGACAGCGACGCCGACACGATCACGGGCCTCGAGGCCGGAGCGAACGACTATGTGACGAAGCCGTTCCGCTTCAACGTCCTCCTGGCGCGCATCCGTGCCCAGCTGCGCGGCAGCGAGCAGAACGAGGACGCGACCTTCGCCATCGGGCCCTATGTCTTCAAGCCGTCGGCCAAGCTCCTCCTGCGTCCGGACGCCAGCAAGGTGCGCCTCACCGAAAAGGAGAGCCAGATCCTGCGCTTCCTCTATCGGGCGGGCGACCGGCCCGTCTCGCGCGAGGTGCTGCTCACCGATGTCTGGGGCTACAATTCGGGCGTAACCACCCACACGCTCGAGACCCACATCTACCGGCTCCGGCAGAAGATCGAGCGCGACCCGGCGCAGGCCGAGATCCTGGTGACGGAGCCCGGCGGCTACCGTCTTGTGCCGTGACGGCGGGCCCCTCCAAAGGGCGCGGCGACCTTGCTAAGCTCGGCGCGAGGCGCAGGCGCCGGACCAGGGGGGCACATGGCGGACGGCACTAGAGGCGGGGACGGGCATGCGGCGATGCCTGCCCGGAGCCCCGTCGCGGTGCTGCGCGGAGGCACGGGCCTCGCGGTGCGCTTCTGGGGCGTGCGCGGCTCGATCCCCTGCGGCGGGCGCGACGTGATGCGCTATGGCGGCAACAGCTCCTGCGTCGAGCTGCTGTGCGGCACCCGCCGCCTGATCCTGGATGCGGGCACCGGGCTCAGATATCTCGGCGAGGCGCTGATGGCGGAGGGCCGCCAGGACCTCGACATCTTCCTCAGCCACGCCCATCTCGACCACCTGTTCGGCATTCCCTTCTTCCGGCCTCTGTTCGAGGCGGGCAACAAGGTGCGCATCTGGTCGGGCCATCTCGAGGGCGGCCTCAAGACCGAGGACGCGGTGCGGGCCATGATGGCGCCGCCGCTCTTTCCCATCACGCCCGACGCCTTCGCCGCGGAGCTCGAGTTCCGCGACTTTCGCGCGGGCGATACGCTGGAGCCCTTTCCGGAGGTCGCGATCGCGACGGCGCCTCTGCAACATCACAACGGCGCGACCGGCTATCGCATCTCCCATGGCGGGCGGTCCATAGCCTATGTGACGGACACGGAGCACGAGGGCGAGGCGCTCGACGAGCGCATCCTGGCTCTCGTCAAGGGCGCCGATCTCATGATCTACGATGCAACCTATACGGACGAGGAATATCCGAAATACCGCGGCTGGGGGCACTCGACCTGGCAGGTCGGCGTCAGGCTCGCCAAGGAGGCGGGCGTGAAGCGGATCGCGGCCTTCCACCACGACCCCCTGCACGACGACGGCTTTCTGGACCGCATGGGCCGCCAGATGAGGGCCGCCTTCAAGGGCGCCTTCGTGGCGCGGGAGGGGCTTCTCGTTGAGGTGTGATCGGGCGGAATTGCCTTTTGCGATCTGGGCCCGCAGGTGGCCGGCGGGGCAGGGGCGCGTTGCGGCCGGGATTCCGGTATGGCAGTGTCGAAGGCCTCCATCCCGCTTTCTCGAACTGTAAAGCGACAGTCCGACATGGTGCGCCGGAATTCGTACTCCGCTGTTCGCCCGGGGGCCGACCGGAGGCCGGCGTGACCGGGTCCGTCGGTCCCCGCTATACGATCATCGTCCCCACGAGGAACGGCATCCGCTATCTGCCGTATACGGTCGATAGCGTGCTCTCGCAAAGTCGCGACGACTTCGAGCTCATCGTGAGCGACAATCATTCGAGCGACGGCACCGCCGACTATTTGGCGGGCTTGAGCGATCCGCGCGTCGTCAAGCTGAGGCCGGACGACGAGCTGCCCATGACCGCTCATTTCGAGTTCGCGCTTTCGCACGCTCGGGGCGAGTGGGTCACGATAGTCGGCGACGACGACGCGGTGATGCCCTTCTTTTTCGAACATCTCGATGCCCTGGAGCTTGAGACGATCGGCGTCGACGCCATCGGCTTTCGCCGCGCCTATTATTTCTGGGAGGGGTGCCAGGAGCTCTATGGGGAGGCCGTTGTCTCCTACGAGCCGTCGAGACGGAGCTCGGTCGCGAACAACAACTGGGCGCTCTTCCTGGCCGTCTGCTCCATAACGAGCTACCAGGATCTGCCCCAGCTCTATACGACGGGCGTCGTTCGGAAGGATTTCATAGATCGCATAAAGGAGCGGTCCGGCGGCCGCTTTTTTCACGGAGCGGCTCCCGACGTTGCATCGGCGGTCATCCTCGCGATCAACGCGCCGGCGCATTTTCGATCGGGGCAGCCCATCTTCTGGACCGGCACATCCCCCAAGAGCGTCGGGTACTCACTGGGCTCTCAAGTCTCCAAGTCGCGGTCGAAAGAATATGAGCAACAGAACGCGCGCCATCGAACCGATTCGGACAAGCGTCTGCCGGAGCGGCTGTACGAGAAAATGGATTTCTCCGTCCTGCTCTATGACGCCGTTCTTCGCTGCCCCGGCGCCCCGCGCTTCTGGTCCTCAGCGATCATGCGCTATTTCTTCATCGCAGGGCTTGTTTTGCGAGGAGGCGAGGGCGGCAAGGCCGCGCTGGAAGCCTACGGCTCGCCCATGCTCCGGGTCGGGATCGTGCCGTTCGTCGTCGCCCTGGCCGTTGTGAAGCGGCTTCGGAAGGCGCTGACGAGGAGAACGGAGAAATCCAGCAGGAAATTTCGCCTGAAATCGACCGATCGGTCCGCGTTTCCGACGATCGCTCATGCCTCGCGGCACGTGCAGCGCCGGCCGGACTGAAAGGCGACGATGACCCCTGCGCCGCTTCGCCGGGGCTCGGGGCGGAAGCGGGGCCGTCCGTCTACGCGATGCGCTTCAGCCAGGCGTCCGGCCAATGCGTGACGTTGCCTGAAAGCGTGGACTCGTTGAAGGCCCATGGCGGCGGCGCGACCGCGAACTCAGGTCGACGGGCGGCAAAGTCCCGCGCGGCCTTGGCCGGATTGTCGGTGCCCCATTCGGGCTTGCCCCGCGGAACGTTCGTCAGATCCTGCATGATGCCGTCCGTTGCGACGATATAGGATCCAAGCGTCACGAGCGGCGCGTAGGCTTCCAGCTCCGCGGTGACATGCGCGTAGCTGTGATCGGAATCCAGCACCACGAGGACGGTTTCGCCCGGCTTCAGCAGATCCTTCACCCGGCTCACGATTTCGGGCGCCGTCGACGAGCCTTCGACCAGCGTAATCGACGGCGCGAGAGGGTGCGCCTCGATGCGCTTGCGGTTGTGCGGCCGGATCTCGATGTCGATGGCGATGACGCGCCCCTTGCCGATCAGCTTGAGGAGGCCCGCCGACAATATCGCCGAGCCGCCATGCGCCACTCCGGTTTCGACGATCACGTCGGGCTTCAGGTTCCAGACGACTTCCTGATAGCGGACGAGATCCTCTGGAAGCTGAATGATCGGTACCCCGAGCCACGTGAACGTGTAGCCGTATTTCTGGTTCCAGCCCACCTGCGCCCAGAGGTCGGAGAGCAGCCCGAACGATTCGTCACTGTAAAGACTTGTCGTCCGACCGTCGGCGATCAACGTGCGTGCGTCCGTATCGATCGTGATTTTCATTCAGCCCCCGTTTCGGTCTGGCGGATCCGGCCTTGCGAGACCGGACGAAACCTGCGGTCCTTCGATGGATATCAGAGCGGCCTTCGATCCCGCTGCGGTGAGCTGTTGCGCGATCTCGGGAAGATAGTTGGCATTCATGACGAAGATCGTCCGCGGCGCAATCGCCAGCGACTGCTCCGGCGATAGGACGCGGGCGCCGCTGCCGCCGACGAAGCGACCCTGCTTGGCAGGGTTGATGTCGATGACGTGATCGATGAGTTCGCCCTCGGGGTCGACCAGAATCGAGAAGGTGACGCCCTTGGCGCCGGCGCCCCACACCGCTACCGGGCCGATGGCGGACGCATCGCGCAAGCGCTGGCGCCATGTCGAAACGAAGGTCGCGAAAGCGCTTTCGCGCGGAACGCGCAGGCTTTCCCGTGGCCTCGGCGCTCGTGCCGGCTTGCCGGCCTTCGCCGTGGCCCAAAGATACTGTCCGCCGAAGACCCCTCGGACCGTGGCCGCGTCGAAGCCGGAGACGGTCAGCGCGTAGATCAGGGCGCCCTCGCTGAAGATCGAGCAATGCTCGTAGAACAGGTCCTGCATGGCCCCGTTCTCGACGATCCAGGGGAGCGACGGGGTCTCGACGAAAATGCGAGCCTGGGAATCCGCTCCGAGCGCGTCGCGTATCGTCCGAAGAAAGGACACGGGACGAGGCACATGTTCGATCGTGTGGCGCGTCACGACCAAATTCGGCTTGAACCGCAGCCGTCCGGCGGTCTTCTCCTCGAAATACGCCTTGTGAATGATGCAGCCGCCAGGTCCGCCGCCGTCGTCGCCGCGCCAGGCCGGATCGAAGCCTTCGGCCGATCTCAGGCGGCTGCCGGCCTGCTTCGCCGCCTCGGAAAGAAAGACACCCTGTCCGCACCCGACCTCGAGCAGGTCGATGGGCTCGGCGTCGGGAATGGCGGAGAGAATGTCGCCTATCCGCTCATGAACGTGCGCGCGGAAGGCAGGGGAGTGGGTCTGATCGTTCTCGTACTCGCCGTCATAGACGATCAGCGAGGCGTCGAACGAGCTGTTCCAGGCAAATCCGCAGTCGACACAATTGACGATCTCGAGTGGCCCGGTGGGCGTCCTTCGGGCTTCGACTGCGGAATCGAAAAGCCGATTCATGAAGATCGGAACGCCGGCGGCGGCATGAAGCAGGCGGCCGTTTCGCGATGAACAGACGGGGCAGGCTTTTGTCATCGGCCCGGTTCGCCGTGCGATTGCAAAGTCTCTAGCGTCGCCGCCAATCCGGAGTCCAGGCCGTACCGCGGCCGAAACCCCAATTCGTTCCGCAGGCGGGCGACATCGGCAACGATCCGCGGCGGCTCGCCGGCCCGGTCCGGCAGCGCGCCGAACCGCAGAAGGTCCGGCCGACCGGCGGCGGCGGCCAGCTTGCGCGCGATGTCCGCGACGGAGACGGCTTCGCCCGAGGCAATGTTGACGGCACCCGTCAGGCCGCCGGCCGCGAGTGCGGCCAGCGCCCGGCCGACGTCATCGACATGCATGAAATCGCGAACGGCGAGGCCGCGCGACAGCTCCGCCGTCTCGGCCCGCGCGAGACGGCGCGCAACGGATCCGACAAGACGGCTCGGCCCTTCGTCGGGACCGTAGAGGAAGAACAGCCGTGCCCATGCGAACGCCGTCTCGTTCTGGCGCGCATATTCGTCCAGGACGCGGCGCGTCGCGTCCTTCGCCACGGCATAGAGGGTTGTCGGCCAGAGGGGCGTCGTCTTTTCGCAGCATGCGCCGTCGCTCGGCCACTGATATTCGTAGCAGGTCCCGACCCCGACAAATCGCTTCACGCCATGCCTGTTCGCCGCCCGAGCCAGCCGCAGACTGGCCGCGATCCAGTCGAGGTTTTCCGGCGAGGTCCAGAATGCGCCGTGCTCGACCGTCCACGCCAAATGCAGGACCGTGTCGATGCCGCCCTCGAAGAGTCCGTCCAGCGGTCGGGAGGCGTCGAGCAGGTCGAAGGCGGCGTGGCGATAGCGGCCGGCGGGCCCGGGACGGGTGCGTGAAACCGCTACGACATCGGCCCCTTGCGCGACGAGCGCCGCCAGCACGGACCGTCCGACGAATCCACTCGCTCCGCTGACAAGAACGCGCATGAAATCGGCGCCCTGGGGTGGCAATCTGCGGAACCGACAAGCAGCAGCCAGCACCGACCGCAGCGGATTCTTGTCGAAGGCGCTGACGGCATGGTCATATCAACACCCTGGTGGCGCCGCAACATGTCTGCGAGGACTCGATGAAAGCCGTGATTTTGGCCGGTGGGCTCGGCACGCGTATTTCCGAGGAAAGCCAGCTGCGGCCCAAGCCGATGATCGAGATCGGCGGGCGGCCGATCCTATGGCATATTATGAAGATCTATGCCCACCACGGCGTAACCGACTTCATCATTTGTCTCGGCTATCGCGGTTATATGATCAAAGAATATTTTGCCAATTACGTTCTGCATAACTCCGATGTCACGATCGACGTGAAGAACAACCGAATAGAGTACCACAACACGTCTGCGGACCCTTGGACCGTCACTCTTGTCGACACCGGGGAGGCCACGCTGACCGGAGGGCGGCTCAAGCGCGTCGGGCGCTTCTTGGACCCCGGCGAGACGTTCTGCTTCACCTATGGCGACGGCGTTGCCGACGTCGATATCCGCAAGCTGATCGCTTTCCACAAGGGGCACGGCCGGGCGGCGACGCTGACGGCGGTCGTGCCGCCCGGCCGCTACGGCGCATTGGAGCTCGAGCGCGACCGCGTCAAGCGGTTCATCGAGAAGCCCCCGGGAGACAACGCCCTGATAAACGGCGGGTTCTTCGTGCTCGAGCCGAAGGTGATCGATCGCATCGCCAACGACGAGACCCCGTTCGAATCGGGGCCGCTCGAGCAGCTCGCGGCGGATGGCGAGCTGATGGCGTTCCGCCATATCGGCTTCTGGCAGCCCATGGACACGCTGCGCGACAAGACGGCGCTCGAGTCGCTTTGGCAGAGCGGCGCGGCGCGCTGGAAGGTCTGGACATGACGCCGGGCATCCGGGGCGTCACGCCCGCGTTCTGGCGAGACAAGCGCGTGCTGCTGACGGGCCATACGGGCTTCAAGGGCGCCTGGGCCGCGCTGACGCTGCATGCCATGGGCGCCAAGGTGTCCGGGCTGGCGCTCCCGCCCGAGACGGAGCCCAGCCTCTACGACCTTGCCGGCGTGAGCGGCGTCGTGCCCGGCGGCATCGCGGACCTTCGCGTTGCCGGCGCCGTCCGCTCGGCGGTCGAGGCATGCGATCCGCAGATCGTCCTGCATATGGCTGCGCAGGCGCTCGTGCGGCGGTCCGTGCGCGAACCGGTGCTGACCTTCGATGTCAATGTGGGCGGCGCCGTCACGCTGCTCGAGGCGCTCCGTGGGCAGAAGTCCCTGGCGGCGGTTCTCGTGATCACGACGGACAAGGTCTACGAAAATCACGAGACCGGGCGCGCATTCGCCGAGAACGACCCGCTCGGGGGGCGCGAGCCGTATTCCGCTTCGAAGGCAGCCGCAGAAATGGTCGCGTCCAGCTACGCGCGCACCTATTTCGAGCCTGCGGGAGTGCCGGTGGCGACCGCGCGGGGCGGCAACGTGATCGGCGGCGGCGATTTTTCCGAGGACCGGATCGTGCCGGATATCTGGCGCGCCAGCCAACGGGGAGTGCCCGTCAGATTGCGCTATCCCGATGCCATCCGTCCCTGGCAGCATGTGCTCGACTGCATCAGCGGGTATCTCGCATACGCGCAGAAGCTTGCCCAGGGCGGGACGAAAGTTCGTGCCCTGAATATCGGGCCCGGTGCCGGCGATCCGTTGACCGTCGCCGACCTCACGCGCGCCATACAGGAAGCGATCGGGGCGCGGGATGGGTTTCTTGTCGACGACGCCCCGAAAACGGCGGAAATGAGCACGCTGACGCTCGAAACGTCACTGGCGCGCGACGTGCTCGGCTGGCATGACAGGCTGGCGGGACGCGACGCGATCGCGGCCACGGCCGACTGGTACAAGGCGCTGGCCCAGCGGAAGGACATGCGCGCGTTCACGTTGCGTCAGATCGAGGAACATTTTCTGCCATGAGCGTCGATCGTGGAATTGCTGCGCCGCATTGCCGCCTGTGCGGCCGGCCGCTCGAGCAAACATTTGCGGATCTCGGCGAGACGCCGCTGGCGAACCGCAACCTGAAGCCCGGGGAGGAGGCCTGCGAAAAGCGATATCCGCTCATCGCGCGCGTGTGCGGGACGTGCATGTTGGTGCAGGTCGACAGCTCCGTCCCGCCGGAGGAAATTTTCTCCGACTACGACTATTTCTCGTCGACGTCCACGCAATGGGTCGCGCACGCTCGGCAATATGCCGAAGCGATGCGGCGGCGCTTCGACCTCGGCGGCGCGTCCATGGTCGTGGAAATCGCCTCCAACGACGGCTATCTGCTGCAGCATTTCAAGGCTGCCGCCATCCCGGTTCTCGGGGTCGAGCCGGCGGCGAATGTTGCGGCCAAGGCGATCGCCGGGGGCATTCGGACCGAGGTGGCATTCTTCGGCGTCGAGACGGCCGAGCGGCTGCGCAAGGACGGCTTTGCCGCCGACCTCATGGCCGCCAACAATGTGCTGGCGCATGTTCCCGACGTCGTCGACTTTGCCGGCGGCTTCGCGGTCCTTCTCAAGCCCGAGGGCGTCGCGACGTTCGAGTTTCCCCACATATTGAGACTGATCGAGGGCGCCCAGTTCGATACGATCTACCATGAGCATTTCTTCTATCTTTCGCTGCTGGCGGCCGAACGCATTCTGAAGGCGGCGGGATTGCGCGTGTTCGATGTCGAGGAGCTGACGAGCCATGGCGGCTCCTTGCGCATATTCGTCTGCCGGGAGAACGCGGCGCACGAAACGACGTCGCGACTCGAAGCCTTGCGGGCGCTCGAGAGGGCCGCGGGGCTCGACGAGCTTTCGGGATATGCCGGCCTCGCCCCGCGCATCGAGCGGGCCAAGGCGTCGTTCCTGGATTTTCTGGCGCGGGCCAAGGCGGAGGGAAAGACGGTTGCGGCCTATGGCGCCGCCGCAAAGGGGAACACGTTTCTCAATGTCTGCAAGGTGCGCCATCCCGATATTGTGGCGGTCTACGACGCCAATCCGTCGAAGCAGAACAAGCTGACGCCGGGCAGCCACATCCCCATTCTCCCGCCCGCGCGGATGCTGGATCAGCGCCCTGACTTTGTCGTGATCCTGCCGTGGAACATCGCCGACGAGATACTCGCGGTTCTCCGGCCGCTGAGCGATTGGCACGGGCGCGCCGTAGTCGCCATTCCCGAAACGCGGATCCTTTGAGATGCGCTTCCTGTCGACCGCCGTCGCCGGCGTAATGCTGATCGAGCCGGAGCTCATCAGGGACGCGCGCGGCTTCTTCGCCCGGCTGAGCTGCCCGGAAGAGATGCGCGCGGCGGGAATTGCGTTTCAGCCGCTGCAGACGAGCCTGTCGCGCAACGACGCCGTGCACACCCTGCGCGGTCTGCACTATTGTCTCGAGCCGGAGGCCAAGCTCGTGCGCTGTGTCGTGGGCCGCATCTTCGATGTCGCGCTCGACCTGCGTGCGGGCAGCCCGACATACCTCAAACACACGGCCGCCGAGCTCGATGCCCGATCCGCCCGCGGCCTGTTCATCCCGCCCGGCGTCGCACACGGCTTTCTGACCTTGGAGCCGCAATGCGACGTGCTCTACCAGATCGATCGCATATTCCGGCCCGGCTACGATGCGGGGGTCCGCTGGAACGACCCGGCATTCGCGATCGCGTGGCCGGCCGAGCCCGAAGTCGTCAGCGACAGGGACAACGGCTATCCGGACTGGACCGGCCCGACCGGACGCCCTCACTCGTAGCGCAGCGCCTCGATGGGATCGAGCTGGGCCGCCCGCCGCGCCGGAAAATAGCCGAAGACGATGCCGACGAGCGCCGAGAAGAGAAAGGCGATCGCGACGATTCCGGGATCCAGCACGAAAGGCATCTTGAGGAGGCTCGCGCCCGCGCCGGCGACGGCGAGGCCGATGAGGATGCCGATGGTTCCTCCGAGCGAGGAGAGGAGCACCGCCTCGATGAGGAACTGCATCAGCACGTTGCGCTCGAGCGCGCCGATGGCCAGGCGTATGCCGATCTCGCGCGTGCGCTCGGTGACCGACACCAGCATGATGTTCATGATGCCGATGCCGCCGACGAGAAGGCTGATCGCGGCGATGGCCGAAAGGAAGCCCGTCAGCACGCCGAGCGTCGAGGTCGCGAACTCGGCGAGCTCCTTCTGGTCGCGCACGGTGAAATCGTCCGGCTCGCCGACGCGCACGTGCCGGCGCTCGCGCAGAAGCGCCGTGATCTCGTTGATGGCGCGCCCGCGGGCCTCCTCGGTCTTCGCGGAGGCATAGATCAGCTCGACGTCGCGCGTGCCGGAGATGCGGCGCTGGACGAGCTCCAGGGGCGCGAGCACGAAATTGTCCTGGTCTGAGCCGAGGGCCGAGGCGCCCTTCTCCTCGAGGACGCCGATGATTTCGCAGGGGATCTGGCCGAGGCGGATCTTCTCCCCGAGCGGAGACTGCGCGCCGAAGAGATCCTTCCTGAGGCTCGCGCCGAGGACGCACACGCCGCGCCCGGAGCGCAGCTCCGCGTCGGAGAAGCTGCGCCCCTCGACGACCTGCCAGTCGCGCACCTCCTCATAGCCCTGGTCCGTGCCGTTGACCTGGGTGCGCCGGTTCGCGTTGCCGTAGACGGCCTGCACGCTGCGCGAGACGACGCCCGCCACCGCCGAGACGCTCGTCACCTCGGTGCGGATGGCGTGCACGTCCTCCGGCTTGAAGGGCGGGGCGGGAAGAACCTCGCCGGTCGTCGAATTGGTCGTGGCCGGAAAGATGATGATGAGGTTCGAGCCGAGGCCCGAGATCTGGTTCGAGACATAGGCCGTCGCGCCGCCGCCGAGCGTCACCATGGCGATGACCGCGGCGACGCCGATGATGATGCCGAGCACGGTGAGGCCCGAGCGCAGGAGGTTGTTCATGATCTCGCGCCAGGCGAGGCGCACGGCGCTCCAGATCACGGCACCGCCTCCCGGACGCGCGCCTCGTCGCTCGCGATGTGGCCGTCGCGGAAGACGAGCGTGCGGCGCGCATATTCGGCCATGTCGGGCTCATGAGTCACGACGAGCACGGTGAGGCCGTTCTCCCGATTGAGCGCGGTGAGGAGGCGCATGATCTCGTGGCTGCGCTCCGAGTCGAGATTGCCCGTGGGCTCGTCGGCGAGAAGGATGGCGGGCTCGGTCACGATGGCGCGCGCTATGGCGACGCGCTGCTGCTGGCCGCCCGACAGCTCGGCCGAGGTGTGATGCTCGCGCCCTTCGAGGCCGACGGCCCGAAGCGCCGCGAGGGCGCGCTTGCGCCGCTGGCCGGGCGCCATGCCGCGATAGACCAGCGGCAGCTCGACATTCTCGAGCGCCGTCGTGCGCTTCAGGAGATTGAAGCCCTGGAAGACGAAGCCGAGATAGTTGCGCCGCAGAAGCGCGCGCTGGTCGCGCGTGAGGCGCCCTATGTCGATGCCGCGAAAGAGGTAGTGACCCTGCGTCGGGCTGTCGAGGCAGCCGAGAATGTTCATGCAGGTCGATTTGCCCGATCCCGACGGCCCCATCACGGCGAGGAACTCTCCGTCCACGATGCGGAAGTCGACGCCGTCGAGCGCCTTCACGAGCGTCTCGCCCGAGCCGTAGTAGCGGCGCACGTCGCGGAACTCGATGAGGGGCGGTCCGGATGCCATCGTCGGCTATCAGCGGCGCGGCGGGCCGATCGAGAGGCTGAGCTTGCGCCCCGCATCGCCCGAGGCGAGGTTCGTGAGCACGACGTCGCCCACCGCGATCTTGCCGTCGAGAACCTCCGTATACGATCCGTCGGACTCGCCCATCGTCACGGTGACGGGCTTGGGGCCCCCGCGCCACACCCACACGCGCCCGAGCTTCGCTCCGCCTTCGGCAGGCGGCAGCGGCTCGAACTTCTGCCCCGGCGGCGTGAAGCGCAGCGCCGAGTTGGGAACGCGCAGCGCGTTCTCGATGACGCGCGTGACGATGTCCGTATCGGCGGTCATGCCGGGCTTGAGGAGAAGCTCCTCGTTCGGCACGCTGAGGATGCCGGGATAGGTCACGACATTGTTCACGCGCTGGGGCGCGTTGCGCACCTCGCGCACGCGCGCCTCGAAGGTGCGGTCCGGATAGGCGTCGACCGTGAACTTGGCTTCCTGGCCGACATTCACGCGGCCGATATCGGCCTCGTCGATGCCGACATGCAGCTCCATGCGGCTCAGATCCTCGGCGAGGACGAAGAGCACCGGCGTCTGGAGGCTCGCGGCGACGGTCTGGCCCACCTCGACCCGCCGGTCGAGCACGGTGCCGTCGATGGGCGAGCGGATGGTCGCCTTGTCGAGGTTGGATTCGGCGACGGC
This sequence comes from Alphaproteobacteria bacterium, assembly GCA_024236075.1. Taxonomy (GTDB): domain Bacteria; phylum Pseudomonadota; class Alphaproteobacteria; order JACAEB01; family JACAEB01; genus JACAEB01. The sequence goes on from JACKLE010000006.1 coordinate 12,767, forward strand.
GAGCTCGGCCTCCGCGACCTGCACGGTCGCCTTGGCGCTCTCGACGCCGGCGCGGGCGCGGGCCAGCGCCGCGTCGCGCGCGTCGAGCTCCTGCGTCGAGGCGATCGAGCGCTCGGCGAGCGTGGCGGTCCGCTTGTAGGCCGCCTCGCTCTCCTTGACGGTCGCCTCCGCCTGCAGCACGCCCGCCTTCGCCTGGGCGAGATTGGCGCGCGCCTGCAGGACGCGGGCGGAAAGCTGGCTCGTGTCGAGGCGCGCGAGCTCCTGGCCGCGCGTCACGCGGTCGTCATAGTCGACGAAGATTTCGGCGATGAGGCCCGAGATCTCGGCGCCGACCTCGACCTGATTGATGGGCTTGATCTCGCCCGTGGCCGCGACGACGAGCGAGAGCGAGCCGCGCCGGATCTCCGCCGTCTCGAAGGCCGACCGGTCCAGCGTCCGATGCAGGCCGGACGAGACGAAATAGGCCGCCACGCCGAGGATCGCGAGAAGCGCGACGACCCACAGAAGCCAGCGACGCCGGCGGCGTCCCTTGCCGAGGCCGAGGGTTTTGGCGACCTCGGCGTCGCCGAGCGTGCTCTGATCGGCGGGCTTGTTCATGAGCCCTTATACGTTGGGGATGGGGCAGGACCGTCGCCAAGGTTACCACATCCATGAGTTGATAAAGTATCGCCGCAACGTCAGCGGCAATCGCTCTCGGGAGCCGAGCCCGCGACGACGCGGATCGCGACCGTGCGCTCCGGCGCTTTCGCCAGCGCATGGACGAGGGCCCGGGTCTCCCCGAGGCGCGCGGCGTCGACTCCGGTCGCCGCCCGGGCATAGTCCGCGAGCGCGGGCGGCATGGCCTCGCTGCGCGCGATCCAGGCGATGAGGCAGCCGCCGGCGCCGCGAGGCGCGGGAAATATTTCCGGCGGCTGGCCGGCGGCGAGCACGCGCGCCTCGGGGAAGCGCGCGCGCAGATTCCCTCCGAGATACATGTCGTCGACGAGGATGGTGCCGCGCGCAAAGCCCAGCGCCCGGATCTCCTCGGCATAGAGGTCGAAGGGCTGATATTCCCAGCAGCTCCGGCAGCGCGCGGCATTGCCCTCATAGGCCGCGACGCGCGCGCCGAGGCCCAGCGCCGCGACCAGGATCGTCGCGCCGGCGAGGACCGTCAGCCGCGGCTTCATCGCCTCGGGCGGATAGGCCGCGCGCGCGAGCAGGAAGAGCAGCACGGGAAAGCCGATCAGCACCTGATGGAGCCAGCGGGCCTTGAAATCCGTGGTGCCGAAAAGGAAGACGGGCAGCGCCATCGCGCCGGCGCCGAGCAGGACGACGAGGGCGTTTACGCGCGCCCGGTCGTCGCGCAGCGCCCAGGCGAGCCGGCGGGGAGACAGCGCGCGCGGAAAAAGTCCCGCGAAGACGAGCGAAAAGGGCAGCGTGAAGACGAATAGCGCGCCGAGAAGCGCGGAAAGCCCTTCCGCCCAGCCGAGGAGGAAGAAGGGCGCCTTGCCGCCCGCGACGTCCTCGGCGAGCGTCACCAGCGAATAGTCGTGCAGCGCGGTCCAGGCGAAATAGGGCGCCGTCAGCGCCAGCGCGACGCCGGCCGTGAGCAGGGCGCCCGCCGGCCTCACCCGGGCGCGCAGGGCGGGCGTCAGCGCGACGGCGAGCGCGGCCGTCAGCGGAAAGAGCGCGAAGACGTATTTCGCCAGGATGCCGGCGGCGACGACCGCGCCCGCGAGCGCATAGTCCGACAGCGGAGCGTCGCGCGTCACGAGCCGGGCGAGCATCAGGAAGGCCGCCGCGAGGAGGCTCATGAGCAGCACGGTGTGCATGAGGTCGACATGCGGGTAGTAGCCGACCGTGTAGGTGAGGAAGAAGGCGAAGGTGGCGAAGCCCGCGAGGCGCACATCCTCGAGAAAGGCGCGCGCGCCCGCGAAATAGGCGAGGAAGCCCGAGGCCATGATGAGGTATTTGAGGCCAGACAGGACCGGCAGCGAGAGGCCGAAGGCGCCTTGCGTGAGGCTCACGAGCCAGGTGATGAGCGGGGGATGGCGGAAGCGGTAGCCGAGCTTCAGGCTCTGCGCGAACAGCATCTGCTCCGCCTCGTCGAGCGTGAAGACGGGGCTCACCGCGAGGCGCACGAGAAAATGCGCGAGGCAATAGGCGAGGATGAGGCCGACGACGGTTCTGGGCTGCGCGAGCGCGGCGAAGGCGCGATCGAGAACGCCGCGCGCGCCGGCCGGCGCCGCGGGCGCGACGTCCGTGCCCCTCACAGATCGCCCTTCCGGCCCGGCGGGAAGCTCGAGCGGCGCACGAGCCAGATCACGCCGAGAAGGTCGACGATGCCCGCGCCCAGGCGGCCCAAAAAGCCGTATTTCGAGGCGCCTGCCGTACGCGGACGGTCGACGACGGGGAACTCCATCACCTCGTAGCCCGCGCGGCGCGCCAGCGCCGGCAGGAAGCGGTGCATGCCGTCGAAGAAAGGCATCGTGCGGAAGGCTTCGGCGCGGATGAGCTTGAAGCCGCAGCCCGTGTCGCGCGTGCCGTCGTTGAGCGCGAAGCGGCGTATGCCGTTGGCGATGCGCGACTGCAACCATTTGAAGGAGCCGTCGTTGCGGCTCGTGCGCTGGCCGGCGAGGATGCCGACATTCCTCGGCGCGTTGGGACCGTTGACCGCGTTCCACGCGCGCATCACGTCCTTGGGATCGTTCTGCCCGTCGCCGTCGAGCGTCTGGAGCCAGGCTCCGCGCGCGACGAGGCCCGCGGTGAAGAGCGCGGCGCTCTTGCCGGCGCGCCCCGTATGGGTGACCACGCGGATGTTGGGCCAGCGCTCGCGCGCCTCGGTCATCTCCTGGACGCCGGAGTCCGACGAGCCGTCGTCGACGAGTAGGATCTCGTAGGGCACGCCCCCTTCCATCGCCGCGATGATCTCCGCGACGAGGGGAAGGACATTGCCGGCCTCGTTGTAGACCGGCACCACGATCGACAGCGAGACGGCGCTGGGCGCGTCCGCCGTGCCGCGCACGGGACTTACGGGCTTCGCGAAGTCGGTTTCGGCCATGGCTCCCTCGGGTCGGGGGCACGCTACAGCCTCCCCCACGGGATGAGAAGCCCGCGCGTCAGGCGTAGGGATCGGCGGCGTCGCGCAGCCCGTCGCCGAGGAAGTTGTAGGCGAGGATCACGAGGATCACCGGCACGGCGGGCAGGATCAGCCAGGGATAGAGCTCGACCGCGGCGATGGTCTGCGCCTCGTTGAGGAGGACGCCCCAGGAGGTGACGGGCGGGCGAAGGCCGAGCCCCAGGAAGGAGAGCGCCGTCTCGCCGAGGATCATGGTCGGGATCGAGAGCGTCGCGCTCGCCACGAGATGGCTGAAGAAGTTGGGCAGGAGATGCACGGCGATGATGCGCGGCCCGCTCGCACCCATGAGGAGGGCCGCTTCCGCGAAGGGCTCCTCGCGCAATGCCAGGAGCTTGCCCCGCACGGCGCGCGCGAGGCCCGGCCAGTCGAGGAGGCCCAGGATGAGGGTGATCGCGAAATAGACGAGCACCGGCGACCAGGTGACGGGCACCGCCGCCGACAAGGCGAGCCAGAGGGGGAGCTCGGGAAGCGAGCGCAACGTCTCGATGATGCGCGAGATGACCGCATCGACCCGCCCCCCGTAATATCCCGCGAGCCCGCCCAGCGTGAGGCCGAGAACGAAACTCACCGCGATGCCGAGCAGCCCGACGGTCAGCGAGATGCGCGCGCCGTAGACGATGCGCGAGAGGAGATCGCGCCCCAGACGATCCGTCCCGAGAAGAAAGAGGTCGCCCTCCTTCGCCGGGCAGACGAGGTGGAGATCGCCGTCGAGAGCGCCCCAGAGCCGATAGGCCTCGCCGCGGCAGAAGAAGCGCAGCGGCTCGACGCGCGTGCGGTCCGGCTCGTAGACGCGCACGAGACGGTCGAGGTCGACGCGCGCCGTCGTGCCGTAGACGAAGGGCCCGACGAGGCGCCCCTCGTGGAAGACATGGACGGCCTGCGGCGGATGGAGGATGGCGGAGGCGTGGCGCGTGGCCGGGCCGTGGGGCGCGAGAATCTCGGCGAACGGCACGGCGAGATAGCAAAGAGAAAGGAAGACCGCGGAGACGACGGCGAGGCGGTGGCGCAGGAAGCGGCGCACCGTCAGGGCGAGCGCCGAATGCCGGCCGCCCTCGGGCGCGGCGGTCGCCGGCTCGGGCACGAATGGCTCCTCGCTCACCCAGCGCTCGAGGGCCATCAGCGCTCCTTCAGCGCGCCGAAGCGCACGCGGGGATCGACGAGGCCGAGAAGAAGATCGGAGACGAGCATGCCGACCAGCGTCAGCGCCGCGACGAAGACGAGGATGAAGGCGGCGAGGTACTGGTCCTGCGACCGCAGCGCCTCGAGCAGCACCGGCCCGAGCGTCGGCAGGTTCAGGACGACCGAGACGATGACCGATCCGGAGACGAGCGCGGGCAGATGCGTCCCGATGTCCGAGATGAACGGGTTGAGCGCCACCTTGAGCGGGTAGCGCAGCACGAGGCGCGGCCCCGTGAGGCCCCGCGCCGCCGCCGCGCGCACGTAAGGCCGCCTCAGCTCGTCGAGGAGATTCGCGCGCAGCCGCCGCGCCATCGCCGCCGTGCCCGCCGTTCCGATGACGATGACGGGCACGACGAGATGGGCGAGCACGGAGCCCGCCTTGGCAAGGCTCCAGGGCTCGCCGAGAAAGCGCGGCTCCATCAGCCCGCCGATCGAAAGGCCGAACCAGGCGTGGGCGTAGTAGAGGAGGATGAGCCCGAGCAGGAAGTTGGGCACCGCGAGCCCGAGATAGCCGAGGAAGGTGAGACCGCCCGCGCCGAGGGCGCGCGGGCGCGTCGCGGCGTAGAGGCCGATCGGGAAGGCGGCGAGATAGATGAAGATCACCGTCGCGAGATTGACGAGCACGGTGAGCACGATGGCCTCGCCGACGACCTCGGAGACCGGGCGCTCATAGGCGAAGGACCAGCCCCAGTCGCCCTCCAGAAGCCCGGAGAAGCCGCGCGCGCCCGGCCACACGCCGAGCCAGATCGCATATTGCTCGAGGATCGGCTTGTCGAGGTCGTACTCCGCCTCGAGGAAGGCGATGCGCTCGGCGGCGGCGCCCTCGCCGCGCGCCTTCAGCTCCAGAATCTCGTTGCCGACATAGCTGCCGGGCGGGAGCTGCACGAGGAGAAAGATCAGGAGGCTGATGACGAGCAGCGTCGGCGCCATCGCGCCGAGCCGCCGCAGCGCGTAGGCCCCGAAGGTGCCCTCGCGCGGCGCGGCGCGCCTGAGCAGCGCCAGCCCGTCTTCGAGCACGGCCCGCGCGGCCTTCATGCCCCCTCCTCGAGCCAGAACTCGTCGGGCCGGTAGATGCCGAAATAGGCCGTGGGCTCCCACGCCCATATGCCGCTCTCGGGCACGTTCCGCAAGCGGCGCGAGACGACGACGGGCTGAAGCGCGCCCTGCACCGTGCCGATCGTGAAGAGCTCCTCCGCGTGGATGGCGAGCATGCGCTGCCAGATGGCGGCGCGTTCGCCGGGCCCGGGCGCGCGCTCCCATCGCGCGCGCAAGGCGAGAAGCTCCTGGGCCGGCGGAAGGTCGACCGGCTCGCCTTCGGCGCCCCGCGTCTCGAAGTGCTGGCCCCATTTCGGCCAGCACAGCATGTCCTGGCGGACGGGCGCGAGCGCGTCGGGCGCAAGCTCGCCGGTCGCGAGCGCGAGATCGAAGCCGCCCCAGGCGCTCATCACGGCCTCGCCGGCATAGACGCGGTTGCGCAGCACGCTGCGCTCGGACGGCTTGATGAGGAGGCGCAGGCCGATGTCGCGCCAGGCCTCGGCGACGAGCGAGAGAACGTCGGTCACCGTCTCGCTCTCGCCGGCCGTCTCGACCACGATCTCGGCCGGCCTCCCGTCGGGAAGGCGCAGGATTCCCCCGGCGCCGCCGTCCCTGAAGCCCGCCTCCTCGAGGAGGCGCGCGGCCTCGGCGGGATCGTGGCGCGCATGGGCGAGGAAGAGATCCTCCTCGTAAAGAGGGCTTTCGCGCAGCACCGTGTTGTTGCCGGGGCGGCCGAGGCCGAGAAACAACGACTGATTGATCGCCTCGCGGTCGATGCCGAGCGACAGAGCGTGCCTCGTGCGGCGATCGCGCAGGATCGCGCGCCAGATTGGGTCGGACGCGTTGAGGTTCGGATAGAGCGCGACGGCCGAGCCCGTGCCGTCGCGCCAAAGGCGCGTCGCATAGCCGCCGGGCGTCTCGCTCGCGCGCAGCACGGCGGCGTCGGCGAAGGCGAGGCCGCGGCCCTGAAGGTCGGTTTCGCCCGCCACCGCCTTGGTCGCGAAGAGGCGCTGATCGGCGATCGCGAGCTCGACCCGATCGATATAGGGAAGCTGCACGCCCGCCTCGTCGACGCGGTGGAAATGCGGATTGCGGAGCATCACGAAGCGCCGCGCCGGCGGAGCGGTGACGTTCATCCAGGGCTGGAGCGTCGGCAGGTCGGGATTGTCGAAGCGGTGGAGATTGTCGCGCCGGTTGTGGAGCGCCGCCCAGCCCGAGACGCGCTCGGCCGCCGCGAGCGCCGCCAGCGCTTTCGGATCGGCATAGCGCGCATGAAACGCCTTGAGATAGTGCGCCGGGCGGTAGATGAAGGGCGGGCGCGGCCCCGCGAGGCTCGCAAGGAAGCGCGGATTGGGCTCCGGCCATTCGTAGAGCACGCGCCGCTCGTCGAGAACCGTCACGCTCGGCAGCGCGCCGCCCGAGACGAGGCTTGCCGGCGGACCGGAGGGCGAGAGCTCGCGATTGAGCGCGACATCCTCCCAGAAATAGCGGAAGTCTTCCGACGTGAACGGATGGCCGTCCGACCAGCGATGATCCGGACGCAGCGCGAAGAGGAACCGCCGCCCCTCGTCCACGGCCACGGCCTCCGCGATGTCGGGCCGCAGCGTGAAGTCCTCGTCGAAGGCGACGAGCCGAGCATAGCCGTAGACGACCATGTACTGCACGTCCCTCGGCTCGGCGATCAGCATCCGGACGGTGCCGCCGCGACGGCCCCGCACCCGGCCTTTCGCCGCGAGGCCGACGCGAAGCGGCGTCGCGGGCGGGCCGCCGGAGGCGCGCGCGGTCGCGGGAACGAGCCCCGCCGCGGCAAGGAGCCCCAGAAGGTCGCGCCGCCTCATGCGATGGCACCGATCTCGGCGTCGTGGCGCGCCATGGCGACGAGGTGGCCGGGCGCGACCTCGGCGAGGGGCAGCGCCTGCGCGCCGTGCGAGCGGTAGACGAAGGGCCAGTGCGCCTCGTCCGAGGGCCGGACGTCGGGCACCGCGTCGAGGTCCAGCGGCCGGTCGGGGTCCGCGACGCTCGCCAGGAGGCTGCGCGTATAGGGGTGGCGCGGGTTTCCGAGCAGGCTCGCGGCCGGCGCGGTCTCGACGATGCGGCCCCGGCAGAGCACCGCGATGCGGTCCGCCATGAAGCTCGCGACGCCGAGATCGTGGGTGATGAAGAGATAGGTGAGCGCCAGCTCGTCCTTCAGATCCTTGAGAAGGTTCAGGATCTGGGCCTGCACCGAGACGTCGAGCGCCGAGACCGGCTCGTCGAGGACGAGAAGGCGCGGGCGCAGCATGAGCGCGCGCGCGATCGCAATGCGCTGCCGCTGGCCGCCCGAAAAGGCGTGCGGGTAGCGCGCGAGAGCGTCCGCAGGCAGACGGACGAGCCCAAGCGTCTCGCGCGCGCGCTGAAGGCGCTCCTCCCGCGTGCCGATGCCGTGGATCGCGAGCGGCTCGGTGAGCGTCTCGCCGACCGTGCGCCGCGGATTAAGCGAGCCGAACGGGTCCTGGAAGACGAGCTGGGCCTCGCGCCGGAAGGCCCGCGTGCGCGCGCCGTCGAGATCGGCGAGGTCGACGAGCCCGTCCTTGCCCGCATATCGGATGCGGCCCGCGCTCGGCGCCGTGGCCTTGAGCGCGAGGCGCGCAAGCGTCGATTTGCCCGAGCCCGATTCGCCGACGAGCGCCATGCACTCGCCCGCGTTCACGTCGAGGCTCACGCCATCGAGCGCGCGCGTCTCGCCGGCCCCGCGCCGCGCCGCGAAGGACTTCGATACGCTCTCGATGCGGATGAGCGGCGCGGCGACCGCCGCTTCGCGCGCCTCGGCCGGAGGCGGCTCGCAGGGCGGCGCGCCGGCCGCGAGAAGGTCGGCGACCGTCGGCAGGCGGCGCGGCGGCGCCGGCGTGAGGCGCGGCGAGGCCGCGAGAAGGCCCTTCGTATAGGGATGGCCGGGCGCGCTCAGGATCTCGGCCGCCGGTCCGCGCTCCATCACGCGGCCGCGATGGAGGACCACGAGATCGTCGGCGAGCGCGGCGACGAGGCCGAGATCGTGCGTGATGAAGAGGATCGAGAGCGCGCGCTCGCGCCGCAGGCGCACGAGCAGCTTCAGCACCTGGGCCTGAAGCGTCACATCGAGCGCGGTCGTCGGCTCGTCGGCGATGAGAAGCGCGGGGCCCGCGACGAGCGCCGCGGCGATCATGGCGCGCTGGCGCAGGCCGCCGGACAGCTCGAACGGAAAGCGCCCGAGCGCGGTCTCGGGCTCGGGAAAGCCGACGGCGGCGAGCGTCCGGACGGCCGCCTCGCGGGCCTCGGCGGCGCTCGAGCCCGTATGCAGACGGTGGGCCTCCGCGATCTGGCCGCCGATCGCGTGCACGGGCGAGAGCGCGGCGAGCGGCTCCTGGAAGACGAAGCCGATGGCGCCGCCGCGCAGCGCGGCGAGGCGGCGGTCCTTCGGGCCGAGCGCCGCGAGGTCGACGGCCTCTTCCTCCGCCTTCGGACGAAAGAGGATCCGTCCGCCGGCGATGGCGCCGTTCCGGGGAAGGAGGCGCACGATGCTCTGCGCAAGGCAGGTCTTGCCCGATCCCGATTCGCCGACGAGCGCGAGCGTGCGCCCGCGCTCGAGAGAGAAGCTCACCCCGTCGAGCGCCCGCACGGGAGCGCCCTCGCCCGCGAAGCTCACGCTGAGGTCGTGAAGGGCGAGGAGGTCCAAGCGTCTTTCTCCGGCGGGCTCTTCGAAGGCGGAAGGGCGGGCGCCGCGCGGTCCGCGAGCGCGAGCGAAGTCTCCGCCGAACGTGCCGCGCCGTCCAGTGCGAGGCCATGCGCCGGAGCGCCGCGCTCGCGCGCGCGCAGGACGGCGGCGAGCAGGCGCTCGGGCGACAGCCGCGCCTCGGGAACGTGCTCGGCGAGGCCGCGCGCCGCGAATCGCTGCGCGCGGAAGGTCTGCTCGGCCTGGCCCGGTCCCGCATGCGGGACGAGCACCATCGGCGTCGCGGCGGCGAGGGCCTCGCCGACCGTGTTGTAGCCCGCCTGGGAGACCGAGACGCCGGCCTGCGCGAGCTCGGCGGGAAAATCCCGCGCCGGCGGCAGAATCGCGACATTGGGAGGCGCGGCGACCGGGGGGCTCGCCTCGGCATGCCAGCCCTGCCGCACGTGCCATGTCAGGGCCCGTCCCTCGGGCAGCGCGGCGGCGCGCAGGGCCGCCTCGAAGAGCCCCGCGCCGGTCGCGCCGCCTCCCGCCGAGACGATCGCGCGCGCCGGGTCGCGCGGCGCCGGCGCCGGCGCCTCCGTGACGAGCCCCGTGTAGAAGACGTGGCGCAGCCCAGCCACATGCGGGAGGCTCTCCTCGAGCGCGGCGAGACGCGGATCGCCATGGACGAGGATCGCGTCGAAGAGCTGCGCGTCGGCGAGCTGGCGCTCGGCGCGGCCGGGCGCGCGCGGCGGCTCGACGATGTCGCGCACCGAGGCGAGGACGCGGGCGCCGTGCGCGCGCGCCGCCGCGACGAGGCGCAGATATTCGTCCCTCAAGGCGCCGCGACCGAAGGGAAAATGCTCCGTAACGAGAAGAGTCGGTCCGATCTCGTCGACGAGATCGAGCAGCCGCGCGCGCCGGCGCTCGAGATAGGCCTCGTCGACGGGGCCCGCCGCGCCGACGAGCGCCCCGTAGCTCGCATCCGCCGCCGCGATCGAGGGCAGGTCGTGCTGCCGCACGCCCGGCGGAACCGGCATGCCGATCGCCCGCCCGCCATTGGCGATGTGCGTCTCGACCCCGCGCGCGGCGAAGGCGCCCGCGACGCGCAGGGCACGGCGCAGATGGCCGACGCCCTGGAGGTGGTTGACGGCCAGGAGCGCGCGCATCAGCCGGCCTCCCGCGCGAACGGCACGTTGAGGGCGTGGGGACGCAGACGCCCGTCCTCCCCGAGCAGGAAAAGATGGGCGCGGTCCCAGTGGATCTCCTCGGGCGTCGGGCGGGCCATGGCCCAGCCATGGGCGAGCTCGAGCGCGGCGCGGACGATGCCGAGATGGGTGACCGCGCCGAAGGGCCCCTTCCGTCCCGCCTCCGATCGCAGGAACGCGGCGAGCCGCGCAACGACCTCCTCGCTCGACTCGCCGCCCGGCGGGCGAAGGCCGAGCGGTCCGCCCCCGCGCGGCTCGCGGGCGCGGATCTCCTTCGTCGTGAGCCCCTCCCATTCGCCGAAGCTCATCTCGATGAGGCGCGGCTCGACGCGCGCCTCGACGATCCCGAGAAGCTCGGCGGTCTCCCTTGCGCGCGCGAGAGGGCTCACGAACCAGGTCGCGGGGAGAAGATCCGCCGGCAGACGGCATCCCGCGAGGCTCGCGCGGCCTTCCGCGCTCAGCGGCACGTCGGTATGGCCCTGGATCCGGTGCTCGGCGTTCCACGCGGTCGCGGCATGGCGGATGAAGCCGACGAGGCGGTCGCCGTCCCTCATGCCGCCCTCCGCGGCCGCGCGAGCGCCGAGCCGAGCGCGCGGGAGGCGCCGGCGAGCCCGCGCTCGCCGCGCGCGAACGCGAAGGCCGCCCGGCCCATCGCATGGAGCCGTGCCCGGTCGCAGAGGAGAGCGCGCAAGGCCCGCCCATAGTCCGGCCCGTCGTCCGGCCGCGTCAGCAGCCCGGTGGCGCCGTCGCGCACCACGCTGGCGACGCCGTCGGAGCGTTCGGCGAGCGCGGGAACGCCCATGGCGGCCGCCTCGAGATAGGCCATGCCGTAGGCCTCGCCGGTGCCCGGCCAGGCGAGAAGATCGCTCGCGCCGAGCACGGCCCGGACCGCCTCGCCGCCCAGCTCGCCGAGCATGCGGATGCGGGAGCCGTGGGGCGCGAAGAGACGCTCGACCGCGCCGCGGGCAGGGCCGTCCCCGACGATGGAAAGGCTCCAGGGCAGATCGGCGGCGGCATGCAGCGCCCGCGCGAGCCGGGTATAGCTTTCGAGCTTGCGGCCCGCGCGCATCATGGCGACGGCGACAAGGCGGACGGGGCCGCCGGGCCGTCGCAGCGGCGGCTCCGGCCAATCGTCCGTATCGAGAAAAGGCAGGAGGCGCAGCTTTTCCGTGCGCGGCGCGATGCGGTCGATCGCGGCCGCGTCGCGCGGACAGAGGCCGACGATGAGATCGGCGCGGCGGATCGCGGCGAATGTCGCATGCGCGCCGGCGGCCCAGGGTCCCCGGCTTCGCCTGGGCGCGTGGGAGGCCTGCGCCACGACATAAGGAAGGCCGAGCGCGTTCGCGAGGCCGGGGCCCACGAGGTCCGGCGCCTTGTAGTAGGGGTGATAGGCGAAGACGAGATCGGGCCGCCAGGACGATGCCGCGAGCCGCGCTGCTTCCCGCGCGCCCGCTACCGCCGCGCGAGCCTGGAATTCAGGACGGCCGAGGCCGTCGAAGGTCCGGAGCCGCGAGGCGAGGCGCACCTCGTGGCCGGCATGGCCGAGCGCGCGCATGAGAAGGCGCGCCATGGTGCGCTCGCCCGAGGGCCGGGGATCGTCGGGCGCCTTCATGGGCGAGAGGAACGCGACGCGCATCACGCGGCCTCCCGCGCGCCGGGCGCTCCGATCGCCTCCGCGAGGAGCGCCGCGATGCGCTCGTGGCCGGCCTCGGGCCGGAACGCGGTCGCGACGCGCGCCCGCCCGGCCGCCGCGAGCCGCGCGCGCAAGGCGGGATCGTCCGCGAGCCGAGCGATCGCCTGCGACAAGGCGAGCGGATCGGCCGGCGGCACGAGAAGGCCCGTCTCGCCGTCCAGGACGAGCTCGGGGATCGCCGCATGGCGCGTCGCGAGGACGGGAAGGCCCATGGCCTGGGCTTCCAGGAGCACGTTCGGCAGCCCGTCGCGGTCGCCGTCGGCCGCGGTCTTCGCGGCGAGCACGAAGAGATCGGCATCGGCGAGGGCGGCGAGCACGGCGGGGCGCGCCTGCGCGCCGAGCCAGGACGTGCGGCCGGCGATGCCGAGCCGCTCGGCCTGGCGCTTCAGGCGCTGGAGCTGCGGCCCCCCGCCGATATGGGCGAACGACCAGGCGCGCGCGGGCTCGAGCCGTGCGAGCGCCGCGAGGAGATCCTCATAGCCCTTCTTCGGCACGGCGCGCCCGACGCTCACGATCCGAAGAGGCGCGCCGGGAGGCCTCGGAGGGCGCGCGGGCGCGTCGGGAAGCGCGAGCCCGTGATAGTGGCGCTCGAGCCTGGCCTGCGGCGCGAGCGCGGCGAGGCGCCGCGCGCCGTCCTGGGTGCAGGTCACGACGAAGCGCGCTTCGGCGAGCTTTTCGCGGGCCTCCCAGTCGGGAATCGTCCAGATGTCCTTGGCATGGGCGGAGACGGAGAAGGTCAGCCCACGCATGATCGCGGCATAGCGCGCGACGGATGTCGGCGTATGCAGGAAATGCGCGTGGAGATGCCTGGTGCCTGCGGGCAGCTCGGCCGCGAGCACCGCCGCCTGGCCGAAGCGGCGCACGCGATTGCGCGTCGGGTCGCGCGCAAGGTCTTCCAGGAACCGGCGCCATGCGTGCGAAAAGCCCGCAAGACGCGCGGCCGCCGCGAGGCCGGCCGCGACCCGGCGCGGCGCCTCGTGAAGATATTCCGGCAGATAGCGGACGGGCGCCGCGATCGCGTCGTGCACGGGGTGGGCGATCCTGTCCGTCGGGCGGCGCAGCGCGACGATCTCGAAGGCGAGCCCACGGGCCTCGAGCGCGGCGAGCTCGTCGGCGATGAAGGTCTCCGAAAGGCGCGGATAGCCCTTGACGAGAATGACGAGGGCCGCGCTCATGCGAAGGCCTCGGCCCGGCCCGTCGTTCGCGGGACCGCGCGCCCCGCCGCGAGGAGATCGCGCGCGCGCGCGACGACGACGGCGCTCCCGGTGAGAAGGTCCGGAAGGCCCGCGGCGGAAGGCGGAGGAGCGCTCGCGAGCCTCTCGATCGCCGCGAGCATGGCGCAGGTGTCGTCCGGCGGCGTCGCGAGGCGGTGCGCGAGCCCCAGGGCCTCGGCGCGGCGTGCACGGATGGTCTGCTCGGCGCGCGGGCCGGTGCGGGGCACGAGCAGCGCCGGCCGGTCGTAGGTCAGGATCTCGCAAAAGGTGTTGTAGCCGCCCATGGCGAGGACGGCGGCCGCCTCGGCGACGAGGCGCTCGAGGCGGGGCTCGAAGCCGATGAAGGCGACGTCCGCCAGCCGCCGCGCGCGGGCCGAAAACGCCTTGGCGAGCGGCGCGGGGCAGAACGGCCCCGCCACGACGAGCGCGGGCCAGGGCAGGCGCGCGCCGCTCTCATAGGCCTTGAGCACGCCGTCGATGAGGGGCGCGCCGTCCGCGCCCCCGCCGGCGGTCACGAGCAGAAAGGGCCGCGCCCCGAAGGGACGCGCGACGGGCTCGGCGGCGGGCTGCCCGCGCCGGGGCAGATAGCCCGTGAAGACGGTGCGGGCCGCGACGTCCGGCGCGAGAGGGAGGCCCGCGAGGGGGTCGCAGACGGCGGCAAGGCCGTAGACCCAGATCTGGTCGTAGCGCGCGAGGGCCGGCAGCGCTCGCTTGCGCGCCCATTCGGCGGCGAGCGCGTCGGGCGCGTCGAGGACGTCGCGCAGACCGAGGACGCGCCGGGCGCCGCGCCGCTCGAGAAGATCGAGCGCCGGCTCCAGCTCGCCCTTGAGCCCGAGGGGCTCCTTGTCGACGACGAGCAGGTCCGGATCGAAGGCGCGCGCGGTCTCCGCGATGAGCGCCCGCCGCAGCTTCACGGTCTCGGCGAGCGGAATGGGCAGGCTCAGCGTCTGGTAGCTGCCGTCGCGCCGCTTGGTCACCCCCGGCAGGCGGACGAAATCGACATGCGCGCCGAAGGCGAAGCTGCCGGCGAAGGGCGAGCCGGTGACGATGAGCACCGAGGCGCGCGGCAGGCCGTCGACGAGGGCGTGGGCGAGGGCCCGGGCCCGGCGCAGGTGGCCGAGGCCCAGCGTGTCGTGGCTGTAGATGAGGATGCGCGTCTTCGCGGCCGTCATGGCGCCTCGCCCCGAAAGTGGCCCCCTTATTCATAGGAAGCCCGCCGCCCCGCGTCATCAGGCGACGCGCACACGGTGTGACGGGCGCACGTCTCCCGGCCTTTCAAGCCCGCGCCATCTCACCTATCGTCCTGCCACGCGGCTTTGGGGGGCGAAGCGACGTTGGAACCCAACTTCTTCCGCTATGTCTGGCGCCACAGCACGCGCGAGCAGCTCGGCATTCTTGCGCTCGTCGTCCTGTCGCTGCCGTTCTACTTCGCCTCGCTGAACCTTCCCAAGGCCATCGTGAACGGGCCCATCCAGGGCGAGGGCTTCGCGACGCCCGAGGCGACGGGCCGCTTCCTGACCGTCGCGCTGCCGGTGCCCGGCGGGGATGCGATCGAGCTCTTCTCGGGCTTCGACCTCACGCGCATGCCGATGCTCTTCGCGCTGAGCGGGCTCTTCCTCGCGCTCGTCTTCGTCAACGGCGCCTTCAAGCTTCAGGTCAACACGCGCAAGGGCGAGCTCGGCGAGCGCATGCTGCGCCGCCTGCGCTACGAGCTCGTCGACCGCGTGCTGCGCTTCCCGCCGCAGGAGTTTCGCCGCCGCAAGGCCTCCGAGATCGCGACCATGGTGAATGCCGAGGTCGAGCAGCTCGGCGGCTTCATCGGCGACGCCTTCGTTCAGCCCGCCTATCTCGGCGGCCTCGCCCTGACGGCGCTCGTCTTCATTCTGGCGCAGAGCTTCTGGCTCGGCGTCGTCGCGCTCCTCGTCGTCCTGGTGCAGGCCTTCCTCATTCCGCAGCTGAGGCGCCCGCTCCTCAAGCTCGGCCGCGCGCGCCAGCTCGCGGCCCGCGAGATGGCGGGGCGCGTCGGCGAGATCGTCGACGGCATCGTCGAGATCCACGCGAACGACACCTCGAACCTCGAGCGCGCCGACATCGCCGGCCGGCTGGGGCGCATCTTCCGCATCCGGCTCGAAATCTACGAGCGCAAATTCTTCGTGAAGTTCCTCAACAATTTTCTCGCCCAGCTGACGCCCTTCGTCTTCTACACGGCGGGCGGCTATCTCGCGATCCGGGGCCAGCTCGACATCGGCCAGCTCGTCGCCGTCATCGCCGCGTACAAGGATCTTCCCGGACCCATCCGCGACCTCATCAACTGGGACCAGCAGCGCCTCGACGCCGAGCTGAAATTCGCGCAGGTCACGGAGCAGTTCGATCCGGAGGAGCTGCTCGCGCCCGAGCTCCAGCGTCCGGACGCGCCGGCGCCCGCCGCGCTCGCCGGAGGCCTCAAGGTGCAGAGCCTCGCCATCGCGGACGAGCGCGGGGCGCGCCTGCTGCAGGACGTCAGCCTGTCGGCGCGGCTCGACGAGCGCATCGCGCTGATCGGTCCTCCCGGCGGCGGCAAGGAGGCGCTCGCCTATGCGCTCGTCCGCCTTCTTCAGGCCGAGCCGGGCCGCATCGCCTACGGGGCGCACGATCTCGCCGCGCTTCCCGAGCGCGTCACGGGCCGGCGTATCGGGTTCGTCGGCCCGGATGTCTATCTGTGGCCCACGAGCGTGCGGGAGAATCTCCTCTACGCGCTGAAGCACGAGCCCCGGGGCGAGGCCGCGGCCGGCCTCAGCGCGGACGACATCCAGGAGGCGCGCCGCACGGGCAACATGCCCGCCGACGCTTCCGCCGACTGGGTCGACTACGAGGCGGCGGGCGCCACGGGTCCGGGCGACATAGAGGCGCGGCTGAAGGACGCGCTCACGCTCGTGGGGCTCGGCGAGACCGCCTTCGAATGGGGCCTGCGGCTGCGGCTCGATCCGCAGCGCGAGCCCGCGCTCGCCGAGCGTCTCGTCGCCGCGGCCGAGGGCATCGCGGCGCGGCTTGCCGAGCCGGCCTATGCGAGCCTCATCGAGCTCTTCGACGAGGCCCGGTACAATCGCAATGCGACGGTCGCCGAGAACATCCTCTTCGGCAGCTCGTCCCATGCCGCGCAGTCCCTCGACGCCCTGCCGCGCAATCCCCATTTCCGCGCGGTCCTCGCGGCGGCGGGGATCGAGCGCGACGTCCTGGGCATGGGGCTCGCGATCGCCCGCACCATGGTCGAGCTCTTCGCCGATCTGCCGGCGGACCATCCCTATTTCGAGCAGTTCAGCTTCATCGCGAGCGCCGATCTCCCCGACTACCGCGCCATCGTGCTGCGCCTCGGAGACGATCCCGGCGAGGCGGATCCGGAGACGCGCGAGCGCCTGCTCGCGCTTCCGCTGCGCTACATCGAAGCGCGCCACCGGCTCGGGCTCGTGGACGCGGCGATGGAGAAGCGCTTCGTCGCGGCCCGCGCCCTCTTCCGCGCCGATCTCCCTGCGGAGCTCAGGGGCGCCATCGAGTTCTTCGACCGCACCCGCTACAATTCCGCCGCGACGATCGAGGACAATCTCCTCACCGGCCGGGTCGCCTACGGCAAGGTCGATGCGGAGGCGCGCGTGCGCGCGCTCCTGCGCGAGGTCCTGGCGCGCGACGGGCTCGAGGACGAGATCCTGCGCGTCGGCCTCGACCATGCCGTGGGCACCGGCGGCCGGCGTCTCGGTCTTGCCGACCGCCAGCGGCTCGGCCTCGCGCGCGCGGTGCTGAAGCGTCCACAGCTTCTGGTCGTCGACCAGGCGCTCGCCGCGCTCGATCCGGTGAGCGAGGAGCGCGAGATGGGCCGCGTGCTGGCCTGGGCGCGCGCGCATGGCAGCGGCGTGGTGTGGGCGCTCTCGCGCCCGCACGGCGCGCGGGCCTTCGACCGGGTGGTCCTTCTCGAAGGCGGACGCGTGACGGCGCAGGGAGGACCCGAGGTCGCCGATCGCTTTCTCGCCCGCGGCGCGGCCGAGGCGCCGCGGCCCGGTCCCGTCGCAGCCGCAGGAGCGCCATCATGACCAGCCTCGACGATGTCGTCCGCCGGCTTCAGACGCTGCCCTTCTTCGCGAACATGGATGCGGGCGTCCTGAAGCTCCTCGTCTTCACGAACGAGCGCCTGACCTACGAGCGCGGCGACGTGCTGTGCCGGCAGGGCGAGGTCGGCGACGCGGCCTATGTGCTGCTCGACGGGGAGGCGGAGGTGCTGGTCGCGACGGCCGAGGGTCCGGTCCGCGTCGCGGCGCTGAAAGGGGTGACGCTCGTCGGCGAGATCGCGATCCTCATCGACGTGCCGCGCACCGCGACCATCCGCGCCACGGGCCGGCTCGACGCCCTGAAGGTCACCAAGGAGCGCTTCTTCCAGCTCATGGAGGACTATCCGGGCATCGCCATCGAGACCATGCGCGTGCTCGCGAGCCGGCTCGAGGCGACGACCGCCGAGCTCGCCAGGGCGCGCGCCGCGCTGCACGAGAAATGAGATTTGGAGGAATGCCATGGCGCTGATCCGCACCGAGCCCGAAAAGGTCGAGGACTATCCGCCGAACATCCGCTCCATGATGAAGAAGCCCTCGCCGGCCGCCCGCACGCTCGGGCTCAAGGTGGAGGCCTTCGACGTGGAGGGGGGCTATGCCGAGCTTTCCTTCGACGCCGGGGAGGGGCTTCTCAACAAATGGGGCGCCATCCAGGGCGGCATGGTCGCCGCGATGCTCGACGAGGCGCTCGCCCATGCCGCCGGCCTCACGCTTTCCTGGGGCGAGATCTGCCCCAATCTCGAGACCAAGGTGAGCTTCCTCTCGGTCGCCCGGCCCGGCCGCCTCCTCGCCAAGGGGCGCATGGTGAAGCGCGGCAAGCAGGTGGGCTTCGTCGAGGCCGAGCTGCGCGACGAGGCGGGCAAGCTGCTCGCCACGGCGACCGGCACCGTCGCCTTCATGGCCGCGAAGGGCTGATGGGAACCCGCCTCCCATTCGAGTGGCCGCCTCGCCTCGAGGTCGGGGAGCGCATCCTGCACGTGCTGCCCGTCGTCGTGCCGCGAAAGGAGAGGCGCGGCCGTCTGTGGCTGCTTTGGGACATTCCTCGTTGGCTTGCCGGGGTTGGCCTTCTGCTTGGCGTTCTTGTCGTTCCTGGCGCCATCAAGTGGTTTGTCGAAGCTTGCGACGGGCGGCCGGTATCGCCGTCGAGCGTCGAGGCGTTCGTCTTGATCCTCGCCGCCATCCCTTCGGCCCTTGCGCTATTGGCCGGCGCCGGGGTGCTTGTCGCAATGGCGGTCGGCTTGGGCATTCATACCTACCGAGCGCCCATTCGCTGGACTTTCGGCGGTCGCCGGGAGGATGAGCAGCGGAGCGCATGGCAGTTCGTCGTCACGACGCGGCGGCTGATCTACATAGACGATTTCGAGGACGGCTCTTCTTGCGCCATTTCCTTTGCGTCTCTCGCCGGCTGCGTCCTCGGCATCGAGGGGGGGCGTCGAGGACGAAAGTTCCGCCTCGTAGCCAAGCGCAAGGAGCGGAATTGGCGTGGTCGAGAGCGCACCGAAGTCATCTTCGGGCCTCTTCCATCCGAGGACGACGCCCGCAGCCTGCTCGCTCACATCGAGGCCGCCAGAAAGGCGTCCGCGGATGGCTGATCCTCAGCCCGCCTCCAGCTCCACCGTCACCGGGACGTGGTCGGAGGGGCGCTCCCAATTGCGCGCGGCCTTCAGGATCCGGAGACGCCCCGCAAAGTCCTTGAGCGGCGGGCTCACCCAGATGTGATCGAGCCGGCGGCCGCGATTGGAGGCCTCCCAGTCGCGCGCGCGGTAGCTCCACCAGGTGTAGAGCTTCTCGGGCTCCGGACGCTCCGCGCGCGCCACGTCGACGAAATCGAGCGTCTCGCGCAGGCGCGCCATGGCCTCGACCTCGACGGGCGTGTGGCTGACCACGTCGAGAAGCTGCTTGTGGCTCCATACGTCGTGCTCGAAGGGCGCGATGTTTAGATCGCCGACGAGGACGATGCGGGCCTTCCGCCTGTCCTTGCGCCCCGCGAAATAGCCGCGCATCTCGTCCACGAAATGGAGCTTGTGGTCGAACTTCTCGTTGAGCGCGCGGTCCGGCACGTCGCCGCCGGCGGGAACGTAGAAATTATGGAGCTCGATGCCTCCGGGCAGGGCGACGGCGACGTGGCGCGCCTCGCCCCGCCGGCAGAATTTGGGGCGCGGGCCGGCCTCGAAGGGAACGCGCGAGAGAATCGCGACGCCGTGATAGCCCTTCTGGCCCGCGATCGCGGAATGGACGTAGCCGCGCTCGGAAAACGGCGCCAGCGGGAACAAAGAATCCTCCGTCTTGGTTTCCTGGAGGCAGAGCACGTCGGGGGCCTCCTCCTCCAGGAAGCGCCCGACGAGGTCCGCCCGCAGGCGGACGGAATTGATGTTCCAGGTGGCGAGCTTGAGGCGCATGGCGGATCTGGCGGCGGCGGGGCGAGACCTCGCGCTTTAGCGAGGCGGCCGGACGCCTGTCCAGTCCTGCGCTCGCGAGGCGGCCGGCCGGGCTGTGTCACAGTTTCGACACAGCCCTGTCCGTTCGCGCGATGCGTTCACGCCCAATTCACTGCCCGCCGTCGTGGATAGCGCCTGAAATGTCTTGACTTCCGTCCAGTCACGTGATCGTGGTGCGGCGAATCCGTGGCCTGGGCCCAAATAAAGTGCGCCCGGCCAGAGGGGCTGGCCGGGCGCAACATTGCGCGGTGTACGCGCGCGCCGGGAGGGGATAGACCGGCGCTTCCAGACGGACACCGGATCCTGCAAGCGGGGGGGGCAACGCCGATCCGGCGTGTGGCTCCGTCTGTCTGCTTCCAGGAAATAGGCTAAGGGCGCCCGGTTTTCAATGGTTTTTTGTGGACGCTCCGGTCGCGGCGACGCGATGCAGCTATGCCTTTGCGCCCGCGCTCGTGGCGCTTGTGGCTCGTCTCACTGCCGCATCTATCCGGAATTCATGGATGCATCGATGTGACGGCATCACACGGGGAGACAAGACCCCGTCCAGATCTGTGGCAGAAAAGTCGCCAAATCCGGGGCGTCCGACAGGTCCGCCGCCTGCCCGCCGTCCCGTGGTATCGACGCCACAGCGGGCCGGAAAGTTGCGGGACATCCGATGCGGAAAACCCGTCGGCCGCGCGCAAATACCCGCTCGGCGGGTACAAAAGCAGCCCAAAAAAAATGGTTAACAGACCGTTGACGGACGCGCCGGGGGGGTCAGCTCGAGGCCCGAACGGACATCGGCAGGTACGATTCGACGGGCGCGCCGCCCGCCACGACCGCCGCCTTCAGCGTGTTCGCGAGAAGGCATGCGACCGTCATCGGCCCGACGCCCTTCGGCACGGGCGTGATCGCGCCCGCCACCTGGGCCGCCTCGTCGAAGGCGACGTCGCCGACGAGGCGCGTCTTGCCCGGCGTTTCGGACGGCACGCGGTTGATGCCGACATCGACGACCGTCGCGCCGGGCTTGATCCACGAGCCGCGCACGAAGCCGGGTCGCCCGACCGCGGCGACGAGAATATCGGCGGAGCGCGCCAGGCCTTCGAGGTCGCCGGTGCGCGAATGGGCCATCGTGACCGTCGCGTCGCTCTGGAGGAGAAGCGCGCCGAGCGGCCGGCCGACGAGGATCGAGCGCCCGAGGACGACGGCTCTGAGGCCCGCGAGGCTTTGCCCCCGGATGCCGGCGATGAGGATTCGGCAGCCGAGCGGCGTGCAGGGAACGAATCCCGGGCGCCCGAGGAAGAGCCGTCCGGCCGAGGCGGGCGTAAGCCCGTCGACGTCCTTCTCCGGCGCGAGCGCATCGAGAACCCGCGCCGGGTCGATATGGGCGGGCAGGGGCATCTGCACGAGAATGCCGTGCACGGCGGGATCGGCCGAGAGGCGCGCGACCTCGCCGACGACCTCGGCCTCGCTGGCGGTCGCCGGCAGCCTCACCGCCGCCGAGGCCATGCCCGCCTCGCCGGTCTCCCGCACCTTCGAGCGCACATAGACCTCGCTCGCGGGGTCCTCGCCCACGAGGACGACCGCGAGTCCGGGAACGAGTCCCCGGTCCGCCTTCAGCCGGGCGACGCCTTCCTTGACCTCGCGGCGAAGCTCCGCCGCGACCGCCGCGCCGTCGATGAGCCGTGCCGGAGGCGTTCCGCTCATGCCCTGTCCTCCTTCGCCGTCAGGATGCGGCCGAGAGCCGCTTCGAGCGCCGCGGCGTCGCCGCGCACGCGCAAGGTCTTGAGCCGGGCGCCGGCGCCCCCCGTGAGCTCGACCGCCGAGCGCGGCACCGCGAGCGCCTTCGCGACCAGGGCGACGAGCGCCGCATTGGCCTTGCCGTCCTCGGGCACGGCGCGCACGCGGGCCTTGAGATGCGCCCGGCCGTCGCTCGCGGTCTCGATTCCCTCGAGCGCGTCGCGCGAGGAGCGAGGCGTCAGCCGTATACGGACCTCGAGCCCGCCCTCGACCGCGCGGGCCGCCGCCCGGCTCATTGCAGGTATTTCGCGTCCGCCCACTGGAGGGTGTACTGCAGCACGGAAATGAGGATGAGCGCGATGAGCGGCGAGAGGTCGAGCCCGCCCACGGGCGGCACGACGCGGCGGATCGGCGCCAGAATCGGGCGCGTGATCTGGCCGAGAACGAATTGGACCCGCGCGACGAGCGGATTTCGAATATTGAGCACGTTGAAGCCGACGAGCCAGCTCATGACGACATCGATCACGATGACCCATGTCACGATGCCGAGGACCGTGACCAAGAGATAGGTGATCGGGTTCATATGGATGCCTCCCGTCCGCGGAATTCAGGCGGGGCGGGCCTTCGTGAGCGGCCCCGTGCCCGGCCCGTTCAGCCTATGCCTATAAGCGTTTCGCGCCGCCTCGCAAAGACCGCAGGACCCCCGGGCGCGCTTGACAGCCCGGGAGGCGGGTTTCTAGATACCGCGCACCTCGGGGCAGTAGCTCAGTTGGGAGAGCGCGACGTTCGCAATGTCGAGGTCAGGGGTTCGATCCCCCTCTGCTCCACCATCCCGATCCTTCGACCGGCGCCGGGCCTAGCCCGTCACGGCGCGAGCACATAGCTGCCCGGCGCGTCGGCGAGCGCGGGATAGCCGGCCGCGCCGATCGGCGGGGGCGCCACGCGAGCGCCCGAATGGCGCGCGAGCCAGTCGGCCCATTCGGGCCACCAGGAACCCTCCTTGAGGACGGCGCGCTGGAGCCAGCGGTCGGGGTCGAGATAGAGCTCGTCCTCGCTTTTGGTCAGCACGCGGAAATGGCGGCCGGGATGTCCCGGCTCGGACACGATGCCGACATTGTGGCCGCCGTTCGTGAGGAGAAACGTCACTTCCGTGTCGGCCAGGAGGTGAATCTTGAAGGCCGAGCGCCAGGGCACGACATGGTCCCATTCGGTGCCCACCGCGAAGACGGGCGCCGAGATGTCGGAGAGCGTGATGGGCCTGCCCGCAACCTCGTAGCGGCCTTCCGCGAGGTCGTTCTGCAGGAAGAGGCGGTGCAGATATTCGGTGTGCATGCGATAGGGCAGCCGCGTCGCGTCGGCGTTCCAGGCCATGAGGTCGCTCATGGGCCGGCGCTCGCCCATGAGGTAGTCGCGGACGATGCGCGACCAGACGAGGTCGTTCGAGCGCAGGATCTGGAAGGCCCCGGCCATCTGCTTGGTATCGAGGAAGCCCTGCTCCCACATGAGATCCTGCAGGAAGGAGAGCTGGGCCTCGTCGATGAAGAGCATGAGCTCTCCGGCTTCGGTGAAGTCGGTCTCGGAAGCGAGCAGCGTGACGGTCTTGAGCCGCTCGTCGCCGTCGCGCGCCATGGCCGAGGCGGCGATCGACAGGAGCGTGCCGCCGAGGCAGTAGCCGGCCGCATGGACCTGCGTGTCGGGCACGATCGCCCCGATCGCATCGAGAGCCGCCATGACGCCGAGCTTCAGGTAGTCCTCCATGCCCTTCTCGCGATCCTCCGGGGCCGGATTTTTCCACGAGACGATGAAGACGGTATGGCCCTTGTCGAGGAGATAGCGCACGAGCGAATTTCCCGGGCTCAGATCGAGGATGTAGTATTTCATGATCCAGGCCGGAACGATGAGGACGGGCTCCTTCGTCACCGTGTCGGTCCTCGGCTCGTATTGGATGAGCTCGATGAGATCGTTCGCGAGGACCACCTTTCCGGGCGTGACGGCCACCTCGTGGCCTGGCCTGTAGGCCTCGGCGCCGACCGGCGGCTTCGCCGAGATCGCCCGCTCGCGATCCTCGATGAAGTTGAGGAGGCCCTTGACGAGGTTCATGCCGCCCTGGCGCAGCGTGTGGGCGAGAAGCTCGGGATTGGTGAGCAGGAAGTTCGTCGGCGCGAACATGTCGAGGATCTGGCGCGCCGCGAAGGACACGGACTTTTCGTGGCGGCGCGAAACGCCGGGCACGTCCGTCGTCGCGTTGTGCCACCATTGCTGCTGCAGAAGGAAGGCCTGCCGGATCTGGGCGAACGGCACCTGCTGCCAGGCCTTCCCGTCGAAGCGACGATCCTGCGGCAGAGGCTCGATACAGGGCTCCGCTGCGCCCCCGTGCAGCGCGTACCGGGTGAGCGCGGTCGCCAAGCGCGTCGATTTCTTGACGGCCTTCTCGACGAGCTGCAGCCGCTTGCCCGGCGCCATCGCGAGATGGAGCGCCCAGTCCGAATAGGCGAGCATCATCGCGGCGGGCGAGATGCCGCCCGTGATGCGCGCAAGCCCCGCGTGAAGCGAGCGGTCGACGATCTCCGCGATCGCCGTCGAGGCGTAGGAATCGCGCTCGAAACGCTCCCAGCGGAGATGCGCGGCGGCTTCGGCCGGACGTGCCTCGGACGCGGAGGACCGGGGCAAAGCCGCGTTCGCCGTGCCGGAACGGGACGCGGCGGAAGCCCGGTCGGCTCGTGCTTCGGCGCTGGGCATGGCATCGCTCCGGCTCGCGAGGCGGGCAACGGGATATCGTCCGCCGGCGGGGCACAGTCAATCGGCAGATCGCCGCGCCGGCGTTGACCCATCGCAAGCCGTCGCCCCGGCGCGGCGGGGCGGTCGATTGCCGGCGTCACCCTTGCAATGGCCCATGCGAGAGACCAGTTTGGTCCCGCGAGGGCGCGGCCTGCGGCTCGTGCGGAAATCGAACGGAGCAGAGTCATGGCCACGACACGCCGCCCGACCATCGTCGCGATGGCGCTCCTGTGCCTCGCCTCGCCGGCGCTCGCCGCGGACGAGGCCTCGCTCGCGCCCGTCCCCCAGGAGACCGTCTACGCCTATCGCGTGACGACGCCCGATTTCGGCGAGATCGGCCATTACGTCAACCGCATCCGCGCGGACGGCGCGCGCACGATCGTCGACACCGAGATCGCGATCAGGGTCCGCGTGCTTCTCGTCACGGCGTTCTCGCTCAAGGCCGAGCGGCGCGAGACGTGGCAGGACGGCGCGTTCGTCGGCTTCGACGGCGAGACGCTGAAGAACGGGGCCACGATCTCGCTCGACGTGCACGCGGAGGATGGCGGCCTCCTGGTCGAGGGGCCGCATGGCGAGAGGCTCGTTCCCGGAAGCGTCATGCCGCTCAATCCGTGGTCGCCCCATATTCTCGCCATGACCGAGGCCATGTCGACCGAAAGCGGCCGGGTCTACGGGGTGACGATCCGCGACGAGGGGCCCGTCGAGCTCGAGGTCGAGGGCCGCGAGATCGAGGCGCAGCACTACCTCGTCGAGGGCGACGAAGGCGCCGAGGTGTGGTTCGACGAGGCGGGCAGGCCTGTCCGGTTCGCCATCAACGAGGACGGGCGCGTGCTCACCTTCACGCTCGCCTCGTCGCTGGCCGAGCTCGCGCGAGCGGACTAGGTCACAGACCCACTAGCCTCCACCCCGTCATCCCGGAGCCTAGGCGAGCCCGGAAATGCTCGCATTTCCGGCCTTGCGAGCCTTGGCGTCCGGGACCTGCGGCCGGGCGATGCTCCGCAAGCGGCAGATCCCGGACAGCTCAATTTGCCGGCCAAATCAAACCCCGGCTTTCGCCGGGGCATGGATTTGTGGCAAATCTTGTCCCGGCGAAGGCCGGGATGGCTTCCGGGATGACGACGTCATGAGTCGGTGACCTAGGCCGGCCCGCGCTTCCTCAGGGTCCGACATACCGCACGCGGAAGACCGTCTTCGACGTGTCGTCCG
This sequence comes from Alphaproteobacteria bacterium, assembly GCA_024236075.1. Classification (GTDB taxonomy): domain Bacteria; phylum Pseudomonadota; class Alphaproteobacteria; order JACAEB01; family JACAEB01; genus JACAEB01. Next base: position 38,095 of record JACKLE010000006.1, read on the forward strand.
CGACGAGGAGGCTTCCGTCGTCGAGCACGAGGAGGCCCGCGGGCCGCCCCCAGACAGCGGCCTTGTCCGTGCCGCCGACCCGAAAGCCCGTCGCGAAATTGTCGTACCAGCCGGCCGGCCGGCCGTTCTCGAACTTCACGCGCACCACCTTGTAGCCCGTGGGCTCGGCCGCGTTCCACGAGCCGCGCAGGCTGACGAACGCGTCGCCGCGATACTCCTCGGGAAAGGCCGCCTTGTCGTAGAAGACGAGGCCGATCGGCGTCGAGTGGGCCTCGAAGAGCACGTCGGGCCGCTTCGCGGCCGCCACCATCTCGGGCGCCTTGTCGCCGAAATCGGGGTCCGGATGGCCGCCGATATAGGCATAGGGCCAGCCGAAGAAGTCGCCCGGCTCGATCCTGGTCAGATAGTCGGGCACCAGGGCGTCGCCGAGACGGTCGCGCTCGTTCACGGTGACGTAGAGATCGTCCGTCCCGGGATAGAAGGCCATGCCCACGGGATTGCGAAGGCCCGAGGCGAGCGTTTCCTGGCCGCTTCCGTCGCGCGCGAAGCGCTGCACGGTCGCACGCGGCGGCGCCTCCTCGTCGACGTTCCGCCGGCTGCCGATCGCGACATAGAAATGTCCGCCGTCCGGCGCGAAGGCGAGGGCGCGCGTCCAGTAGCCGCCGGGCGGACTCAGGGCGCCGCGCTCGGTCACGGGGGCGCGCGCGCCGCCGCGCTCGGCGCCCGCGCGATAGGGGAACCGCCACACGGCGAGCTGATCGGCGATGTAGACCGCGTCCTTCTCGACCACGATGCCGTGCGGCCGGTTGAGCCCGACGGCGAAGGTCGCCCGCGTCTCGGCGCGGCCGTCATGGTCGCCGTCGCGCAGAAGGGTCACCTTGCCCGCGTCGCTTTCGGCGAGAAGGACGTCGCCATTGGGCGCGAGGGCCATCGCCCGCGGGTGGTCGAGATCGTCGGCGAAGACGCTCGCCACGAATCCCGCCGGAACCACGGGGACCTCGTCGGTTCCCCGAGGCACCACCTGCGGCGGATTGAAGGGCGAGGATTGCTCACGAGGCGAGGGCAGCTCGTCGGCCGAGAACGAAAAGCGCTCGCCCGGATGCTCCTCGCGCGCCGTCGCGGGACCCGCCGCCGCCAGCAGGGCGAGAGCGCCTGCGGGCCAAAGGCGCGCGGCGAGGCGTCCCAATTCGGGCCGTCGCGTCATGTGATGGCACTTCCCGTCCGCCATGAGGCGAGGACCCTAGATCCGAACGGTCGGGAAGGGAATCGGCCGCGCGCGGATTGCCGCGCGAAAACGACGAAAAGGGGGGCGGCGGGTGGTCGTCTTGGGGGGTCGTCATACCCGCCGCCCACGACGGCTTTCGCCGCCGATGGACAGGTCTCGCAAGCCCTGTGCCATGGCCGGCCGGCCCCGGGGAAAAGCCTCCCTTAACGCCTTGGCGTGTATGGACGCGTGATGGCCCCTTCCCGCCCGGCCCTGATCGTCTGCCTCGCCGTCGCGGCCGCGCTCGCGGCCTCGGCGCCATGCCGCGCGAGCGATCACGGGTCCGGCGGGGGACATGGCAGCCCGCAGGGCTCGGGCACCGCTTCGCGCAAGCCGACCTTCTCGGACAGCTATCTCGTCATCGAGCCCTTCGTCGTTTCCGTGATCCAGAACGGGCGCGTTCAGGGCTCGCTCCTCATCGAGCTCGGGCTCGACGTCAAGGACGGCGCGCTGCGCGACAAGGCCGACCACCTGATGCCCCGGCTGCGCGACGCCTATGTCACGGCCCTGAGCCGGTTCGCCGCGACGCGAATCGAGGTCGGCGTCGCCCCCAATGTCGAGGCGCTGAGCCGGCTGCTTCAGATGCGTACGGACGAGGCGCTGGGAGCCCCCGGCGCGCAGGTGCTCCTCGCGCAGGTCGTCCTTCACCGCTAGAGCCCCGTCAGCCGAGGCACGAGGCGAGGTTGCGCGCGATGTCGCGCATCAGCTCGCCATAGAGCTCCGGTCCCGGAACATGATCCGTCCCCAGAGGATCGAGCGTGCCCGTGCGCACCGGAAGCCCGTCGGCGAGGATCGCCACGAAGCGCGGCTCGAACTGCGGCTCGACGAAGAGGCAGACCGCGCCGCTTCGGGCGATGAGCCCGCGCAGCTCCTCCAGGCGATGCGCGCTCGGCAGGCGCGAGGGGCTCACCGTCACGGCGGCGACGACGTTGAGGTCGTAAGCCTCCTCGAAATAGCGGTAGGCGTCGTGAAATACGACGATCGGCCGATGCGCGAGGCCGGCGAGCCGCGCCTTCAGCTCTCCGTCGAGCGCAGCGAGCGCCGTCGCGAGGCGGTCCGCATTGGCGCGGTAGGCCGGGCCGTTCTCGGGGTCGAGCGCGGCGAGCCGGTCGGCGAGCGCCCGCGCGAGGAGGGCGGCATTCGCGGCGTCGAGCCAGATATGCGGATCGCTCGGCCCGTGCCCGTCGTCCTCGTGCGCCGCCTCGAACGGTCCGGGCGGCCGCGCGGGCAGGAGGCGCAGGCCGCTCGTTTCCGAGAGCGTCAGCCGGTCGCCTCTGCCGGCGAGCGCGCGCAGCGGCTTGTCGAGAAAGCGCTCGAGGCCGGGCCCCACCCAGACGACGAGATCGGCGCCCGACAGGGCCTCGGCATCGGAGGGCCGCATCTGGTAGGTATGCGGCGAGGCGCCCACCGGCAGCAGGAGGCGCGGCTCGCCGAGCCCGCGCATGACTTCGGCCGTGAGCGAATGAATGGGGGCGATGCTGGCGACGACGCGCGGCGCGGCGCCGGCCGGCGCCGCGCATGCGAGCGCCGACGCCAGCCCGAAGAGGGCCGGCCACAAGCGCGCATGGCGGTGTCGACACGGGTTCATCTGGCCCTTCTCCGGATAGGCGCAGTGTTATATAGTAACATTTTGCCGGCGCAAGGACAGAGAGCGAGGCCGAATGGACGGGGGCACCAACCGGCATGCGGTTCTCATCGCCGCCCGAGGTCTCGGCGTTCGGGCCGGCGGCCACACGCTCATCGAGCGCGTCGATCTGGAGCTCGTCCGCGGCGAGATCGTGACGCTCATCGGTCCCAACGGGGCGGGCAAGTCGACCCTCGTGAAGGCGCTGCTCGGCCTCGTGCCGCCCTCGCAGGGCTCGGTGTGGCGCAAGGAGGGGCTCCGGATCGGCTACACCCCGCAAAGCGTCCGGCGCGATCCGACGCTGCCGCTGACGGTCGAGCGCGTGCTGCGGCTCGGGCGGCGCGTGGACGCGGGCGAGGTCGCGCGCGCGCTCGCCGCCGTCGAGGCTCTCGAGGTCGCGCGCGAGCCCTTTCACGCCGTCTCGGGCGGCGAGCTGCAGCGCGTGCTGCTCGCCCGGGCGCTTCTTCAGGACCCGGAGCTTCTCGTGCTCGACGAGCCGGTCGCGGGCGTCGATCTCACGGGCCAGGCGCGCCTCTACGAGCTGGTCGCGCATCTGCGCGACGAGCGCGGCTTCGGCGTGCTGCTCGTCTCGCACGATCTCCATCTCGTCATGGCCCGGGCCGATCGCGTGATCTGCCTCAACGGCCATGTGTGCTGCACGGGCGCGGCCAAGGACGTCGTGTCCGATCCGGCCTTTGTCGAGCTTTTCGGGCCGCGCATCGCGGGCGAGCTCGCCTTCTACGTCCATGCCCACGACCACGTGCACGACGTGCACGGCCATATCCTGCCGGCCGAGGAGGACCGCTGACAATGCCGGACTTCCTCCTGCGCGCCCTCATGGGGGGCCTTGCCTTCTCGGTCATGTGCGCGCCGGTGGGCTGCGTCGTCGTCTGGCGGCGCCTCGCCTATTTCGGCAATGCGGTCTCCCACGCGGCGCTTCTCGGGCTCGCGCTCGGGCTTGCCTTCGAGGTCAACCTCATGGCCAGCGTCTTCGCGGTCTCGGTCGCGAGCGCGCTTCTTCTCCACCGCCTCGATCGCAGCTCGAGCCTCTCGGAGGACACGGCGCTCGGCATCATCGCCCATGGCGCGCTCGCCGCGGGCTATATCGCGCTCGCCTTCCTCGGCCCGGTGCGCGTGGATCTCATGGCCTATCTTTTCGGCGACATATTGGCGCTCACATGGTTCGACGTCGGCCTCGCCTGCGCGGGCGCCGTCCTCACCGCGATCGTCATGGGATTCATATGGCGCCCGCTGGTCTCGGTCGCCGTGGACGAGGAGGTGGCGATCGTCGAGGGCGTCGATGCGCGCGCGGTGCGGCTCGTCTTCATGACGACGCTCGCGCTCGTCGTCGCCGTGGGCCTTCAGATCGTCGGCGCGCTCCTCGTCGTCTCGCTGCTGATCATTCCGCCCGCCGCGGCGCGCAGCTTCGCGCGCTCGCCCGAGGAGATGGCGGCGGGCGCGGTCGTCGTCGGGTTCGCGTCGGTCGGGATCGGGCTTCAGGCCTCGCGGCTCGCGGACGTGCCCGCAGGCCCGGCCATCGTGGTCGCGGCGTGCGGGATTTTCGCGGCGAGCCTCGCAATGGGCCGCCTACGGCGTATCTGACTTTTGCGTAACGATTCCCGCCGCGGATCGCCCGGAGGGATCCGGGCCGGAAAGCCTGTTGGGGTAGAGGGTGGGGACGGCTATCCGAGCCCGGATCCGCTTCCGCGGAAGACTTGGACGGTGTGGGTCACCGGATCTCGAAGAACGCCGAGGCGCAAAGCATGCGCTCCAAGTGTTGCGACACTGAGCGATTCGGCGCAGATGGCGCAAGCGGAAAAAGAAATCTTCCGCTCCCCGGCGCGAAGGCGTTTGTGAATTCCCGAGATCGCCGCGGAACCGCGCCATTTCGTCCGCGGACGGCCTTCGATGCGAAGCGCCGGGCCGATCGTCCCCGCCGCATGCGTCGCGCGGGATGCGGCACGGCCCGGCCCCGGCTATCGTCGTCCGGACGCCGAGCGAGGCCGCGAAGGCCCCGCGCGCAGCCATGGGAGAGACCGAAATGCCCAAAGCGCCCCGACTTGCGCCGCTGAAGCCCGAGGAATGGACGGACGAAATGCGGGCCCTGCTCGCTCCGGTCACCCGGCGCAACGGCTCCGTCTTCAACATCTTCGCGACCTTCGTGCGCAACCCGACCGCCTTCAAGGCCTTCCTGCCCTGGGCGACGCATGTCTTGAACCATTCCAGCCTGCCGCCGCGCGAGCGCGAGATTCTCATCCTGCGCACGGGGCATCTTTCGGGCTCGGACTACGAATGGCGCCAGCACGTGCGAATCGCGCGCCATGTCGGCATGAACGACGCGGACATCGCGCGCGTGAAGGAGGGCGCCGCGGCCGGGGGCTGGACGGCCGGGGAGCGCGCGCTTCTCGCGCTCGCCGACGAGCTTCACGCGCGACAGAAGGCGAGCGATGCGACCTGGGCGGAGCTCGCGCGCCATTTCCGGGAAGAGCAGGTCATGGACGCGATCTTCTGCGTCGGGCTCTACACGGCGATCGCCATGGCCCTCAACAGCTTCGGCGTCGAGGTCGATGCGGGCCTCTGAGGCTCCTCAGGCGCCGTCGAAGAGGGCGGCGAAGAAGCCCGCTTCCGAGAAGCGCCGTCCGGGCGACTGCGACGCGCGCCGGTCCTCGTCGGAGAGCGATTCGAGGTCGATCTGACGCACGATGACGAGGTCGAGCGAGGGGATCACGTAGAGCCCGTTCCGGCCGGCGCCGAGCGCGCCCGCGAGATCGGTGTAACCGCCGTGATATTGAAAGCCGCCCTTCGCGCCCGGCGGCGGGGCCTGCATGTCGGTCGTGCCGAAGCCGTTCTGGAAATTGAGCCACCAGGTGAGCCCGTATCCCGGATTGGCCGTGGACGGAGCGAAGCAGGCCGCGAGCAGGTCCCTCGGGACGATCTGCCGGCCTTCCCACTCGCCCTCGAGGCGCACGAGCTCGCCCAGTTTCAGCCAGTTGCGCGCCGTGATGAAGCAGCCGTTCGGGATGTGCGGATTGCCGGCGTCGTCGCGCACCCACTCGCCGTATTCGAGGCCGATGGGCCTCAGGATGCGCGCCTCGAGATAGGCGAGGGGATCCTGGCCGCGGGATGCGAGCTTGCGCTTGAAGATTTCGCCGAGCGCGTAGAAATGGCTTGGGCCGTAGCGGAAGGTCGAGCCCGGCTCGCTCTCGCAGGGCAGCGTGATGGCGTAGGCGTATTTGTCGGGGGCCCAGGTCTCGCGCCGGCGGTTGCCCTGCAGCTTCGGGATGTCCTCCTTGAGGCCGCTCGAGAGATTGAGGAGGTGGCGCAGCGTGATGCGCGCCCGCACGGGATCGGCCTTCCATTCGGGCAGCGTCTGCGTCGCGGGCTCGTCGATCGCGAGAAGGCCGTCCTCGACCATCGCCGCGGCGGCGACGCCCCAGAAGCTCTTGGTCGCGCTGTGCATATGCACGGGCTTCTGCGGATCGGTGCCGTTCTCGTAGCGCTCGAAGACCACCTCGCCGCCGATCGCGGCGAGCAGGCTCACGCCGCCGCGATCGCGGGAATAGGCGGCCGCGCGCTCGAAATCGGCCATGCCCGGCGTCGCCGCGAAAGCGCCTCGCGGGACGAGCCCGCCTGCCGCCGCTCCGGCCGCCGCACCCAGCATTGCCGTCCGCCGCGTGACGCGGACCGCGCGCGCCTTGACCATGGCTGAAGAACCCTCCCTGTCGGCTTGTTCCCGCATCCTGCGACGCCCGAGAGGCAAGTCAAGCGGCGCCCGGCCCGTCGCACCGCGCGCGCCTGCCATGCGTCCGGCGAATTTGAGGCGCGCTTATAATAAGCTTAACTTATTATGGGTAAAGCTCACTATAGCCGCGACCCACTACCTGGAGGCTCCCCCGTGGCCGAACCGATCGCTTCCCCCGAGCGCAGCGTGCTCTTTCTCCTGAGCGACACGGCGCGTCTCATTCGCCGCGATTTCGACCGTCGCGCGCGCGATCTCGGCCTCACGCGCGCGCAATGGCAGGTCCTCGCCTATCTCTCGATCTACGAGGGCATCAACCAGGCGGGGCTCGCCGAGCGGCTCGACATCGAGCCCATCACGCTGGTGCGCCATCTCGACCGCCTCGAGGCCCAGGACCTGATCGAGCGCCGCCCCGATCCCGCCGACCGTCGCGCGCGCACGCTCTATCTCAGGCCCGCGGCCGAGAAGGTGCTCGAGACCATTCGCGCGCTCGCGAACGAAATGCGCGCAGCGGTGCTGGAGGGCGTTTCCGCGCGCGACGAGGCGCGCCTTGTCGACGACCTCCTGCGCATCCGGGGCAATCTCGCCGCCAGCGCGGCCGGCACGGCGCCGGGACCTCGCCCGGCGAGCGCCGCGGGGGCCAAGCGATGAGCGAGCCCGCCTCTTTCCGCCTGCCCCGTCTCAGCGCGAAGCTCGTGCGGCGCGCTCTCCTTGTCCTCGGGCCGGTCGCGCTCGGCATCGCGATCGTTGCGATCTTCTTCTGGCCGCGCGGCACCGTGACGAGCGACAACGCCTATCTGCAGGCGGGCAAGGTCGCGGTCAGCGCCAATGTGTCGGGGCGCGTCGACGACGTGCTCGTCCACGAGAACGCCCATGTCGCGGCGGGGGACGTCCTTTTCCGTATCGAGAGCGCCCGCTTCGAGGTCGCGAAGGACCAGGCGGCGGCGGCCCTCGCCGAGGCGCGCGCCGAGATCGCGGCCATGAAGGCGCGCTACCGCCAGCAGGAGGCGGGCCTGCGCGAGGCGCAGGCCGAGCTCGCCTTCGCGTCGCGCGAATTCGAGCGGCAGACGCGGCTCGGCAAGACGCATGTCGTCTCGGCCTCGCAGATCGACGAGGTGGGCCTCGCGCGCGACAAGGCGGCCGCGAGCGTCGCCGCGCTGACCGAGGAGCTCGCCTCGCTTGCCGCCGAGCTCGGCGGGGACCCTTCGGCTCCCGTCGAGAGCCATCCGCGCTATCTCGGGGCCAAGGCCGCGCTCGCGCGCGCCGAGCTCGATCTCGCCGACACCGTCGTGCGCGCGCCCGTGAGCGGCATCGTCACGCAGTCGGACGATTTCCTCAAGGGCGACCACGTCGAGCCCGGCCGGCCGCTTTTCGTCCTTGTCGAGACGGACCGCATCTGGGTCGAGGCCAATCTCAAGGAAACGCACATCACGGATCTGAGGCCGGGCCAGAAGGCGCGCGTGACGGTCGACGCCTATCCCGGGCGCTCCTGGAACGCCGTCGTGGTGAGCCTCTCGCCCGGCACCGGCTCCGAGTTCGGCATCCTGCCTCCGCAGAACGCCCTCGGGAACTGGGTGAAGGTCACCCAGCGCGTGCCCGTGCGCCTCGCGCTCGAGCGGCGCGAGGGCGATCCGCCCTTGCGCGTCGGCATGAGCGCCGGCGTGGAGATCGAAACGCACGGCACGGCCGGCGCGGACGACGGCCTCGCCTTCGCTTCCGGAGGCGGCAGGCCCGCGCCATGAACGTGCCTCTCACCGGCGCCGCGATCGAGCTGCCGCCCTGGCGGCGGCGGATCGTCATCGCCGCCGTGATGCTCGCGACGACGCTCATGGCGCTCGACTCGACGATCGCCAATGTCGCCCTGCCGCATATGCGCGGCAGCCTCTCGGCGACGACCGACCAGATCGCCTGGGTCGTCACCGGCTACATCGTCGCGAGCGCCATCGCGACGCCGCTCATCGGCGCGGTCGCCGCGCGCATCGGGCGCAAGACCATCTTCCTTACCGCGATCATCGCCTTTTCGGCGACATCGGCCATGTGCGGCCTTTCGACCTCGCTCGGCGAGCTCGTGTTCTTCCGTGTGCTGCAGGGCATGTCGGGCGCGGCCTTCGTGCCGCTCTCGCAATCGATCCTCTTCGACATCACCCCGCGCGAGCGCTACGGGCAGGGCATGGCGGTGTTCGGCCTCGGCGTCATGGGCGGGCCGGTTCTGGGGCCCGTGCTCGGCGGCCTGCTCACCGACCAGTTCTCCTGGCGCTGGGTCTTCTTCATCAACCTGCCCATCACCGCGGCGGCCTTCACGCTGTGCTTCATCTTCCTTCCCGGGCTGCCGCGCGACCGCTCGCGGCGCTTCGACTTCTTCGGCTTCGCCCTCCTGAGCACCGCGCTGGCCGCGATCCAGCTCATGCTCGACCGCGGGCAGAGCGCCGACTGGCTCGAATCGCGCGAGATCGTCCTCGAGCTCGTGATCGGCGTCGTCGCCTTCTACATGTTCCTCGTGCACATGTTCACGAGCAAGTCGCCCTATGTGAGCCCCGAGATATTCCGGGACCGGAATTTCTCCAACGGCCTGATGGTCTCGGTGGCGGTGGGGCTCGTCCTCTATTCGGGGTCGACCATGATGGCGACCTTTCTCCAGGAGCTTCGCGGGTTCGACGTCTACGAGGCGGGCATGCTGCTCGCGCCGCGCGGCGTCGGCACGGGGATCGCCATGTTCACCGTCGGACGCCTCATCGCGCGGACCGATCCGCGGCTCTTGCTGTTCGGCGGCATCCTGGTCATGGCGGCTTCGCTGCACCAGATGAGCACCTTCACGGCGCAGACGCCGGCCATCGACATCATCGTCGCGGGCACCTGCCAGGGCCTCGGCATGGGATTCGTCTTCGTGCCGATCTCGAGCATGGGCTTCGCGACGCTCCCCGCCGCGCTCCGCACGGAAGCGACCGGCATTCACACGCTCTCGCGCAGCCTCGGCGGCTCAATCGGCGTCGCCGTCGCGGCTGCCCTCCTCGCCTCGAAGAGCGAGGAGAGCTTCGCGCTCTCGCTCGGCGACGTCTCGCTCTACAGCGAGGCCTGGCGGCGGCTCGGCGACGGCCTCTTCTCGCTCACCGATCCGAGGGGGCTCGCGGTTCTGCGAATGATGATCGCGCACAACGCGCTCGAGAGCGCCTACCAGGCGACCTTCTTCGTCATGGCTGTCGCCGTGCTCGCGGCCGCGCCGCTCGTCTTCCTCCTGAAGCGCCCCCCGCCGCTCGGCGCGGCTGCGCCCGCTTCCTCGGCGCCGGCAAAGGCGGAATCGCCCGAGCCTCGAACGCCCGAGCCCGTCTCCCCGCGGGTCGCCCCGGTTCCGGCGCGCTGAAGCCCCGGCGCCCCTTTCCGCCTGCCGCCCAACCTGTTAGATAACCCCCCTTCCCAGGCCGGGGCCCACGGGGCCCCCGGCGCGGCGCCGGCGTAGCTCAGGGGTAGAGCAACTGATTCGTAATCAGTAGGTCCGCGGTTCAAATCCGCGCGCCGGCACCAGAATCGGGCTGCGCCCATCGGGCATGCGCTTCACGGACCGGGCTTGGGCGCCGCGACCGAAGCCGGCGCGAAGACCTTGGAGAAGTCCACCTCGGTGAGGTCGATCGGCGGCCACGGGAAAGGCTCCGCGCCTTCGTCGAGCGGCATGAGGCCGGCCTCCTGCCCGCGCGACACGCGGCCGTCGAGATATTCCTTGATGAGGACGATTTTGCCGTCGGCGACGCGGCCGAGCGCGACCGTGCCGGCGACGCTGCGCCGGCCCGTGTCCTTTCGCGTGGTGGCGAACTGATATTCGGCGGCGAAGGCGTCGCCCTCGACCAGGATGCGGCGGATGTAGACCTTGGTGTCCTCGTACTCGGCGCTCCATTTGTCGAAGACCGCGAGCGCGCCGGCGAGGTCGGTGCGTCGGCCGGGAAACGCGAAGACGAGGTCCTCGTGCGCCGTGGCGCGAAACTGGTCGCGGTCGCGGGTCTCCCAGCTCTCGAGCGAAGCCGTCACGAGCGCCGCGATCTCGTCGCGCGGCGCGGGCGCGGGATCGGGCGCGGCGCGCCGCCCGGCCATGTGGCGCATATAGGCGAGAATGCCGTCGAGCGCGGCGTCCGGGAGAATGTCGGTGCCGAAGGGACCCATGGGCGTGTTCGGGTTCGCCCGCACGCTCTGGCTGTCGCGGATGAATTGGCGCGCCACGCCCTCGGCGAAATAGTCGAGCGGGCTCATCGGGACGTTGAGATCGGGGCCGACCCGTCCCGGCCCCTGCCCGTTCATGGTATGGCAGGCGAGGCAGTTCTTCGCGAAGGCGGCGAAGCCCGCGCGGATCGGATCCCCGTCCGGAACATCCGCAGCCGGAACGATCGCCGGATAGAGGGTCTCGAGCGAGCTCTTGACCTCGATGCGGTCGATCATGAAGGGCCACTCCTCCCGGCCGATTCCCGAAAGCTCGGGATGGATCCAGACGAGATAGAAGGGGCCCGGCGAGACCTCCCGCCTTGGCAGCGGCGGCCATTTGCGCGCCGGATCCTCGACGGCGAGATAGGCGATCGCTCCGCCGGGCGCCGTGTTGGCGAGGATGTCCGGCGCGAGGCTCGTCGCGAATCCGTCGCGCGCGAGGAACTCGACGCTCGCATCCCGCGGCATCGGCACGCCCTCGAGGAGCCGCGCCATCGTCACGGCACGGAATGTCATTTCCTGGCCGGGATAGGCGCCGACATCGGCGATCGCGATCTCCTCGACATCGGGTCGCGCGAGCAGCTCGCGGGCACTGTAGGTCCGCGCGCCGCCGTCGTGGCGGATGAGCAGAATGGGATCGGCCTGGGCTTCCGCCGCGGGAGCGGGGGGCGCCGAGAGCCCGGCGAGAACGGCCAGCGCGAGCGCAGCGCGCCCGCCGAGATTCATGAGGCGCATGTCGAAACCTCCGGCCGGACCGGCCTTTTTCATCCAACTACGGAGCATTGCCGCGCTGCGACACCTCTTCGGCGAAGGCGCGGATGCGCTCGGCGAGCGTCGCGCTCTCCCATCGGGTACGGAACACCGGAATGGTGGCGAGCGAATGGCCCGCGCCGTCGAGGCGGGCATAGAGATGGGTCACGCCCCGGCCCGCAAGGGCGGCCGCGAGGCGGTCGCTGGCGGCGACGCCGACGTAAGGGTCCCCGATCGCATGAACGAGAAGGGCGGGGGGATCGTCCGCGTCGACGAGCCGCTCGAGCCCCGCGAGCCCGCCCGAGATGGAAACGACGCCCGCGGGCCGCGGCGCAGGCGGTTCGACGAGATCGTCCGCCGCATAGGCGAGGAGGTTCGCCGTCACCGCGCCCGCCGAGGCGCCGAGGAGCACGACGCGCTCCGCGTCGAGCCCGCGGGCGCGGCCTTCCGCATGCACCCAGTTCAGGACGGCTGCCGCATCCTCGACGGCCGAGGCCATGGCGGCGGCGAACCGACCGGAGAGCATGCCGTCGCGGTATTCGTCGAGGCCGATGCGCGTTGGGCCCGGCGAATAGGCGCCCGCGCCGTCGAGGCAGGCCCGAGGCGGCGGGCGCTCCGATCCCTCCGCGCATGCGCACTCGGAGCAGAACTGCGCCGACAGCGCATCGGCGAGCGCGGACCGCAGGCGCGCGACGGCGGCGCCTGCCACCGGCGCGTCGCGCGTCGTGCGGTAATTTGCCGCGAGAACGGCGAAGCCGGCCGATGCGAGGTCGATCATCAGCTTTTCGGAGGCGCCGCCATAGTCGCCATATTTGTCGCCGCCCTGAAAGCCGCCGCCATGGAGGTAGAGAATGACGGGGCGCGGCGGACGCCCGATGTCCGGCGACCAGTAGAGATCGAGCGCGAGGGGAACCGGGCCGGCCTCCCCCATGCCCTGCCCGTAGACGATGTCCCGTTCGAGGCGCACCTCGAAAGGCGCCCCCCGGGCGTGCGGCCAAGGGCCCATCGCGACGGCGAGCGCGAGCGCCGCGCAGCGGCTGACCCGGCGGACCGTCCTGTGATAACGAGGGGGCACGATGGGGAACCCGAAAAAGATTGCAGCATGGGCGGTGCTCGGGCTCGGCGCGCTCGCCGCGGCCGGGCCGGCGCAAGCCATAGACCAGATCGTCGTCACCGCGCAAAAGCGTGCCGAGGCCCTGAGCGAGGTTCCGCTGGCGGTCACCGCCCTCTCGGGCGAAGAGGCCGACCGGCTCGGCCTCGACAGCACGCTGGGGCTCGCGGGCCACGTGCCCGGAGTGGCGATCGGCCAGAACTCGGGCGAGGGCGATTTTCCGTTCATCTCGATCCGCGGCGTCACCATGCGCGACTTCGCGGACACGAACGAGAGCCCGTCGGCCGTCTATCTCGACGAGTTCTACAAAGCCAATCTCATGGGGCTCGACAGCCAGATCTTCGATGTGGAGCGCATCGAGGTTCTGCGCGGGCCGCAGGGCACGCTCTACGGCCGCAACGCGACGGGCGGCGTCGTCAAATATGTGACGCGGAAGCCGGGCGAGGCCTTCGAGGGCCATGCCTCCGCCTCGGTCGGCGAGTACGGCCGCGTCAAGCTCGAGGGTGCCGCCGGCGGGCCCCTGGCGCCGGGCCTCGCCGGCCGCCTCTCGATCCTGCACCATCGGCACGACGGCTACACGAGGAACATCTATCCCGGTGCGGACGACGGCAACGCGCTCGACGTGACGGCCGTGCGCGGCCAGCTCGCCTACCGCCCTTCGGCGGACCTCAAGGTCTCGCTCCTCGTGCAGAACTATCTCAACGACAACGATGCGGGAAACATGTTCTCGCACCGCGTGGTCGGGGTCGATCCGGTCACGGGCCTCGCCGTGCCGGCCGCGAGCGCGCTCGCGACGGATTCGTTCGGCTATCGCGATCCGACGCCGGGCGATGCGCGCGACACCAACTCGAACCGCGACATCTATCTCGATGTGAAGCAGCTCACGGCCGTCGGCACGGTCGAGTGGACCCTCGGCGAGATCGCGCTCACATCCGTGACCGGCTACGAGAAGACGAGCAAGGACGCGCTCTTCGACAGCGATTCGAGCCCCAATCCGCGCGGCACGGAGACCCATCCCGACGGAGTCGAGTTCGCCGAGGAGCTGCGCCTCGCGGGCCGCCTCGGCACCGTCGACTGGCTCGCCGGCATCTATTATTTCAACTACGACATTTCCGGATATCAGCGCCGCCAGACCTCGGCGGCCGGACCGCGCCCGCCCGTCTTCTTCGGGCTCCAGACCGAAAGCTGGGCGGCCTTCGCCAGCCTCGACGTGCCGATCACGGACAGATGGAGCTTTTCGGGCGGGCTGCGCTACACCGCCGACGACAAGGACTATGCGCTCTTCAACAGCGACTTCGGCGTCGTCTTCAACAAGTCGACCGCGGGCGAGGCCGCGACGCGAAGCGACGACAATCTGAGCTTCGACGCCCGCCTCGCCTACAGGCCCGCGCCGGGGCATCTCGTCTACGCCGGCATTGCGCGCGGCTTCAAGGGCGGGACCTTCAATGTCGGCTTCACGCCGATAAGCGCCGACGCGATTCCGGTCGAGCCGGAGCGGCTCACGAGCTACGAGGTCGGACTCAAATCCGCGTTCTTCGACGAAAGGCTCCGCCTCGACCTTTCGGGCTTCCGCTACGACTATGCCGACTCGCAGGCCTTCCAGTTCGACGGGCGCACCTTGAGCGCGACCACGTTCAACCGCGACGCGGAAATCTGGGGCGCCGAGCTGGAGGCCTCCGCCGCCCCCGCCGAGGGCCTCGATTTGCGACTCGTCGGAGCCTGGCTCGACGCGACCTTGAAGGACGTCGAGCTGCCCGGTCCCTCCTTCCTCGGCGGCATCGTGGTGGACCGGCGCATGCCGCTCGCCCCGCGATGGAGCTGGACCGGCCTCGTGCGTTACGCCTTTCCGCTCTCCTGGGGCGGGTCGATCGCGTTGCAGGGCGACGTCGCCTACAAGTCCGAGCAATATTTCGACGCCTTCAACAGCCCGAGCCATCGTGAGGACGCCTATGCGGTCGGGAATGCCCGCGTGTCGTGGCTGAGCCCGGACAAGAAGCTCGAGCTCGCGGTCTGGGCGGAGAATATTTGGGACACGGAGTACCGGACCTACGCCTTCGACCTTTCCTTCCTCGGCCTCGCGACGGATGTCTGGGGCAAGCCGCGATGGGTCGGCGCGACGGCGACCTATCGCTTCGGAGGCTGAGCGGGGGCGGGACGGGCGCGGCCGGCGACGGGTTGCGCGGCATCGCCCGATGCCGGAGCATCGCGAGGCGTTCGCCCGCCCGGGCCGGCTACCCGGCGCCGGCGGCGCGAGCGCAGGGGTCCACCCGCCCGAACCGACGATGGAGCGACATGCCGACCGTTCTCAGCCCGGCCGAGGCCCTCGGCCTTTCCGGGGCCGCATTGGACGGGCGCGTTCAGCGCGCCGTGCATCATATCGGCGACGCCACCTTCCGCCGGCTCGCGGAGCGCATGCAGGCGGACGCGCTCGCGAGCGACATGATCTATGAGCGCGACGGTGCGCGCGAGCCGATCCGCATCCTTCTGCGCCCGCTGCTCGCCATGCCCGAGCAGCTCAGCTATGTGCACCATGTCTGCTTCACGCTGACGGAAGCGCTGAAGCGCCTGCCCCAGCTCTGGTTCGACGATCCCGACGCGCGCCGATGCCTCGCGCTCGGCGCGGACGAGGAGGCATGGTTCCGCGACGCCTGGACGCCGGCGCATCAGCGCAACAATCCGATCTATGGGCGCCTGGACGCCGTCTGCGACTTCACGGGCGCGGCCTGGCAGGATTCCTTGCGCTTCATGGAGGCCAATCTCTCCGGGGTCGGCGGAATTCACTACTCGCCCCTCGCCGAGCAGCTCGTCATGCGCGACATCGTGCCGACGCTGCGCGCCCACGATCCCGGGCTCGATCTGGAGCTGCCGCGCGACCAGCGCGAGCTGTTCCTCCAGGTCCTCATCGACCATGCCCGCGCCATCGGCCGGGGCGCCTGCAATGTCTGCTTCGTCGAGCCCATCTATGTGCACGACGGGCCGGACGAGCAGTCCGTCCTTAGCAGATATCTCGAGGAGCGCCATGCGCTCACCACCGCCCATGCCGATCCGCGCGATCTCACGGTCAGGGGCGACGACGTCTTCCACAAGGACGTGCGCGTCGATCTCGCCTACCGCGACTACGAGCTGCGCGATCTCGTCGCGCTCGAGCGCGAGCTCGGCCGGCGGCTCGACGGCATGCGGCTGCTCTTCCGGCAGAACCGGGTCGTCTCCTCGCTCGTCGGGGATTTCGACCACAAGAGCTGCCTCGAGATCCTCACCGACCCCGTGCTCGCCGAGCGCCATTTCGGCATGGAGGAGGCACGCGTCTTCCGGCGCCACGTGCTCTGGACACGGATCGTCTCCGAGCGGCGGACGAGCCTGCCGCATCGCGAGGAGGGCGACCTCGTCGACTTCGCGAGGCGCCATCGGGAGGAGCTCGTCCTGAAGCCCAATCGGGGCTATGGCGGCAGGGGCGTCGTCTTCGGCGCGGCGATCGGCCAGGGGGAATGGGAGCGCCTCATCGGCGAGGCCGCGGCGGCGGCCGACGATCCCGAGCGCTCATGGGTCGTGCAGTCGGCGACGCGCCTGCCCGTGCACGAATTTCCCGTGCTCGGAGAGGACGGGCGCGTGTTCGGCGAGCCCTTCTACGCGGTCATGGGATTCACGGCGACCGACAGCGGGCTCGGCGTCGTCTGCCGCGTGTCGCAGAAGCAGGTCGTGAACATCGCCCAGCGCGGTGGGATGGCCGCCGTTCTCGTGGCGCGCGCGCCGGGCGAGCTGCGCATCCCCAAGCGCCCCGTCAAGGCCGGGGCCGAAGCGACGCCCGGCGTGCGCGCCGAGATCGGCGAGCTGCGGCGGCTCGACCAGACGATCGCGCTCCTGGGATGGGACGAGGAGACCATGCTGCCGGCCGCGGCGCGCGCCGAGCGCGGCGACCAGCTCGCCTCGCTCGAGGCGCTGCGGCACAATCTTCTGACCTCGGATCGTCTCGGCGACCTCATGGAGGAGGCAGCGCTCGAGACGGAGGGCGATCCGCGCTGGACGCGGGAGCTCGCGCTCCTGCGCCGATCCCGGCGCCAGGCCCTCGCCTTGCCCGAGGAGCTGATCCGCGCGTTCGCGCAGGCGAAATCGCGCGCGCTCGGGGCCTGGGAGGAGGCGCGGGCTCAGGACGACTTCGCCGTGTTCGCGCCCGCGTTCGAGACGGTCCTCGGTCAGGCGCGCGAGCGGGCGCAGGCGCTCGCTCCGGGCGAGGAGCTCTACGACGCCGCGCTCGAGGATTTCGAGCCCGGCATGACCCGCGCGCGGCTCGATCCCGTGCTCGGCGAGCTGCGCGACCGGCTCGCGCCGCTCGTTCGCTCGTCCGCGGAGCAAAGCGCGTCGTCGGCGCCTTCGCCCGAAGGCCGGATGGTTCCCGAGGCGGCGCAGTGGGAGCTCTGCCGGGACCTTCTGGCCGCGATCGGCTTCGACTTCGCGCGCGGGCGCCTCGACCGGTCGACGCATCCCTTCACGCTGCTCGCCGGCGCGAACGATGTGCGGCTGACGATCCGTGTGCACGAGGACAATGTGGCGTCGACGATTCTCACCACGCTGCACGAAGGGGGACACGCCCTCTACGATCAGGGACTGACGCAGGGCGATCGCGACTGCCTCCTGAGCGACGCGCCGAGCATGGGGCTGCACGAGTGCCAGGCCCGCCTGTGGGAGAACCATGTCGGTCGGCTCGGCGCCTTCTGGGCGCATTTGCTGCCGGCGCTGCGCGCGCGGTCCGGGGCCGCGATGGACGGGCTCGACGCCGACGCCTTCCGCCGCGCCGTCAATCGCATTCGTCCCTCGCTCATCCGCGTCGACGCCGACCCGGTCTCCTATCATCTGCACATCTTCATGCGCTACGAGCTTGAGATCGCGCTCTTCTCCGGCGCTCTCGCCGTTCGGGATCTGCCCGCCGCCTGGCGGGAGCGGAGCGCGGCGCTCATCGGCGCCGCGCCGGCCTGCGACCGCGAGGGCGTGCTGCAGGACGTCCACTGGGCGCAGGGGCTTTTCGGCTACTTCCCGTCCTACACCCTAGGGAGCCTCTATGCGGCGCAGCTCGTGGAGGCCTATGAGCGCGATCATGCGCTTGCGGACGAGATCGGGCGCGGCGATTTCGCGAGCCTGCGCGGCTGGCTGGCCGAGCGCGTCTACGCCCACGGGCAGCTATACTCGGCCGAGGAGGTCGTCTTGCGGGCGACCGGCAAGGGCCTCGACGCCGGCGCCTTTCTGCGCCACATCGAGAGGACCGCCGACGGGCCGTCCGGGGCGGGTCAGACGGCGTCGCGCAGAGGCTCGCCGCGCAGATAGGCGCGCACATTGTCGTAGACGTGGTCGGCCATGGCGCGACGCGATTCGATCGTCGCGCTCCCCACATGCGGCACCATGACGAGATTGGGCACGCCGAGGAGCCGCGGATCGGGATCGGGCTCGTCGCGGAAGACGTCGAGCGCGGCCCCGCCGAGGCGGCCTTCGGAGAGCGCGGCGATGAGGGCGTCCTCGTCGACGAGCGAGCCCCTCGCGATATTGACGAGCAGGCCCTCGGGCCCGAGCGCGTCGAGAACGCGCGCATCGACGATGCCCTCCGTCTCGGCGGTCGCCGGAGCGCAGATCATGAGGACGTCGCTCCAGGCGGCGAGCGCCGCGAGGTCCTCGAGCCGGGGATAGAGCACGGACGGCCGCGCCGGCGAGCGCGAGGCATAGGCGACCGGCATGCCGAACGCCTCGGCGCGCCGCGCGATGGCGCGCCCGATCCGGCCGAAGCCGAAAATGCCGAGCCGGCTCGCGGACACGCTACGCACGAGCGGATAGCGCCCGTCCGCCCAGCGCCCCGCCCGCACGAAGGCGTCGCCGTCGCAGATGCGCCGGACGCCCGCGAGAAGGAGCGCGAAAGCGAGGTCCGCCACGTCCTCGGTGAGGGCGTTGGCCGTCGCCGTCAGCTGCACGCCCCGCGCGGCGACGTCCGCAAGATCGTAGCGGTCGAGCCCCACGCCGAAATTGGCGATGAGGCGGAGCGCCGGCATCGCGTCGAGGAGCTCGCGCGTCGCCCCGAAGAAGGAGCTCGAGACGAGAACCTCGACCTCCCCGCCGTGCTCCGCGAGCCAGGCCTGCGGGTCGGGCAGGCGCCAGAGATCGACAATGTCGAGTGGATGGGCGTAGGCGTAGCCGGCGTCGACCGGGAACGCGGCGGCCTGGATGATGGTGGTGCCGCGGGTGGGCGGGGTCATAGCGGGGCCTCGTCGGGCGGTGCGGGACGCATGGGTCCTCGCTTGTGCGCTAGAATGGGGTCGGCGCCGTTGTATCATGGTGGCGGCGGAAATAGCGCCGCTCGGCGGTCTGAATTTGCCGACGGGCGCACAAATCCATCCGGGAGCAGGCTGCGATGATCGATCTCTACACTTCGGCAACGCCCAACGGGCACAAGGCTTCGGTCACGCTGGAGGAGCTCGCGATCCCCTATGAGGTCTATCCCGTCAACCTGACGGCGGGCGAGCAGAAGACGCCCGCCTTCCTCAAGATCAATCCCAATGGGCGCATCCCGGCCATCGTCGATCGCGGCAACGACGATTTTCCGATCTTCGAGTCGGGCGCGATCATGATCTACCTCGCCGAGCTTGCGGGCATGCTCCTGCCGGCCGATGTGAAGGGCCGCTCGCGCGTGATCCAATGGCTCATGTTCCAGATGGGCGGCATCGGCCCCATGATGGGGCAGGCCAATGTCTTCTTCCGCTACTTCCCCGAGAAGATTCAGCCGGCCATCGACCGCTACCAGAAGGAGTCGAAGCGCCTTTTCGCCGTGCTCGACGGTCAGCTCAAGGACAATCAATTCCTTGCGGGCGACTATTCGATCGCCGACATCGCCAATTTCTGCTGGGTCCGCACGCACAAATGGTCCGGCGTCGAGATCGACGACCTTCCGCATCTCGAGCGCTGGCTCAAGGAGATCCGCGCCCGGCCCGCCGTGGATCGCGGTCTCAAGGTTCCCCAGGAGGTGAAGGTCGAGGCGGGGACCAAGGAAGCGGAGACCTTCATCAAGGGCGCGCAGACGATCGTCGTGCGCTGAGGGCGCGCCGGCCGCCTCTTTTCGCCGTCCGGTAGGCGGGACCGCGTGCCACAACCTGCGCGCGACATTAAGCCAGCATTAACCCTAATATTGAGACCTAGGGCGATAGCCGAAGCCACGCACGGGTATCGCCATGCTCGATCCGATTCCGTCCCGTCAGGGTAAATGGCCGCGCGCGCTCGCCTTTTCGTTCGCGACGGTCGTCGGGGCTCTTCTCGCCGCCGCAGCGGCCGACAAGGCCGGCGCGGTCGCGACGCACGAGGCCGACGCGCTCGCGGATATGAGCATCGAGGACCTTCTCAAGGTCGAGATCACCATCGCCTCGAAGAAGTCCGAGCAGCTCGCCTCGGTGCCCGCCGCGATCTACGTGATCACCGCCGACGAGATCGCCCGCTCGAGCGCAACCACCCTCGCCGATCTCCTGCGCATGGTTCCGGGCCTCGAGGTGGCGTCCCTCGACGGAAACAAGTGGGCCGTGAGCGCGCGGGGCTCGAACGAGCGCTTCGCGCGACGCCTTCTCGTCCTTCAGGACGGCCGCACCCTCTACTCGCCGCTCTATTCGGGAGTCTTCTGGGATTCCTCCGATCTCGTCCTCGACAACATTTCGCGCATCGAGGTGATCCGTGGCCCGGGGGCCAGCATCTGGGGCGCGAATGCGGTCAACGGCGTCGTCAACGTCATCACGAAATCGGCGGCCGAGACGAAGGGCGTCTATGCCAAGGCCGAGGCGAGCGACCACGGCGACCAGATCTATTCCGCCCGCTATGGCGCCGCGCATGGCGACCTCGTGGACTACAACCTCTCCATGAAGTTCCGCACCCATCCCGATTCCGACGCGACGGCCAATGCGAACGATGCCTGGCAGGCGTTCCGCTTCTCCGCGCGGACGGACTGGAAGCTGCCGGACGGCGGCAAGCTGACGGTTTCCGGCGGCTTCCTCGACGGCACGGTCGAGACGCGCCGGCCGGTCGTGCTCCTCGCGCCTCCATATGCCTCGGTGGTGAATTCCGAGGACAACGTTCTCGGCGGCCATCTTCTCGCCCGCTGGGAGGCGCCGAAATCCGACCGGATGGGCTGGTCGGTCCAGGGATTCTGGGAAAAGACCTCGCGCGAATATCTCGACGGCGAGCTGAACTACGACGTCTTCGACGTGGAGCTACAATCGGCATTTCGCCTGACGGACTCCACGCAGGCCGTTATGGGCGCCGGCTACCGGATCGTTTTCGACGAGGTCGCCGGGTCGAGCTCGCTCATGATTCGCGACTACAACGCCGAGCGAGATCTCATCAGCGCCTTCGTGCAGATCGACCAGGGTCTCTTCTCGAACGGAACGAGGCTCATCCTCGGCACCAAGATCGAAAACAACGACTTCACCGGCACGGAGATTCAGCCTACGGCGCGCCTCATGGTTCCCGTCGGCCGCTTCAATCTTTGGGCGGGCGTCTCGCGCGCCGTCCGCACGCCCTCGCGCGGCGAGCTTGACGCGATCACGCCGCTCGCGGTGGTACCTCCGGGCACGCCCCAAAACCCCGGATTCCTGCCGCTGCTCGTCGAGTTCGAGGGCGCTGCCGCGCTGGATTCCGAGGTTCTGACCGCCTACGAGGCGGGCGTGCGCGGACGGCTCACGGACGAGATCTGGATCGACGCCACCGCATTCCTCAACGAGTACAACGATACGGTCGACGGACAGCTCGGCGCGAACCGCGTCGATCTCCTCGCGGCGATTCCGCACGTGGTGCAGCCGATCAATCTCACCAATTCCGGCGGCCTCGAGGTCAAGGGCTTCGAGGTGGTGCTCGATTGGGAGCCGACGAGCGCGCTCGGTCTTCGCGGCTTCTACGGCTATCTCGACGAAAACCGCGACACGGCCAGCCTGGCGATTCTCCAGGGAGCCGCGCGGGGCGGCAACGACGCGCCCATCCACCAGGCCGGGCTGCGCGTCAGCGCCCGGCTCGCCGACGGCGTCGACTTCACCGCGATGTCGAAATATGTCGGCGAAATCGAGGGCCAAAATCTCAAGGACTATGTCGACCTCGACCTTAAGCTCGCCTGGCGCGTTTGCGAGAGGGCGACCGTCTCGATCACGGGCAACAATCTCATCGACGCGCCGCGCACCGAGTTCCGCAGCTCCGATTTGCCGCTCTTCGAGACGGAGGTCGAACGGTCGGTATTCGGCGGAATCGAAGTCCGGTTCTAGCCCTTGCACGGCGCTGCCGGACATAAGCGCCTTGCCCCGGGGCTATCGGCCCTGGCTTGCCTCATGGCTTGCGCGTATCTCAGCCTCCTGCCGGCGCTCCTGTGCCGGCCGGCCGCGGCGGCGACGGACGAGTCGGTCGAGGAATATGCGCTCAAGGCCGCGTTCGCCTACAAGTTCACGAGCTTCGTCACCTGGCCGAAAAGCGCTGCGGCAAGCCCGAGCTTCGTCTTTTGCGTGCTTGGGGACGGGGTCCCGATCGAAGCCTTCCGCGCGCTCGAAGGACGCGAGGTCAAGGGGCGTGTCGTCCGCGTCCTGCCTGTGACGGCGAGCTCGGTCGGCGATTCGGGCTGCGCCTTGCTCTTCGCCGCGGGATCGAAATCGGAGGCCTGGCCAAGCCTCCTCGCGCATCTTGCCGGCAGAGGCATACTGACGGTCGGAGAAGATGAATCCTTCGTTGCAGCAGGGGGCATGATTGCCCTGCTCCCGGTAGGCAATAAGTTACGCTTTGAAGTTAATCTTAGAGTTGCACAGGCAGAGGGGTTCGAGGTCAGCTCGCAATTGCTCGGGCTCGCACAGGCAGTTTACTAGCCGGCTGGGGACGGCCCAATGCTCGCGAGACTAGCCAAGCTCCCGTTTCGGCTGAAGATTTTTCTGACCGTGGCGTCCGTGATCGTGCTGGCGCTCACCGCCACGGCGAGCGCCATGCTCATCCGCGAGAACGCCTCCTATCGCAACGCCAAGTACAAGGAGCTTCAGGCGGTGGCCGACGTGCTCGCCGCCAACACCGCCGCCGCGGTGGTGTTCGAGGACGTGCAGGCGGCCGAGCAGACGCTGGCCGGCATCAGGTCCGTCGCCGACCTCGCCCACGGGGAAATTCGTCTCGCGAATGGCCGGACCTTCGTTCGCTTCGAGACGGCGCTGGCGAGCGACAAGAAGGACGGGCGCATGCATGTCAGCGCGCCGATCCGCGTCGACGGCCGGCCTATCGGCGCGGTCATTCTCGAGGCCGTCGACGACGACCTCGACAAGATGCGCCTGGAAGGGGTCGTCATAGGCGGGTTCATCAGCCTCGTCGCGCTGATTCTTTCGCTCGTCCTGTCCTCCGTCTCGATCCGGATCGTCACCAAGCCCCTTAACGATGTCGCGACCGCCATGGTTCATGCGGGCCGCGAGAAGGACTACACGGCGCGCCTCGCGCGCACCACGAACGACGAGATCGGCCTGCTCGTCGACAGCTTCAACTCCATGCTTGCCGAGGTCAAGGATCGCGACGAGGAGCTTCGCCTCCACAAGATCAATCTGGAGCACACCGTCGAGCAGCGCACCAAGGAGCTGCGCGAAGCGGTCGATGCGCTCGTCCTCGCCAAGGACAAGGCCGAGGCCGCAAGCATCGCGAAGTCGCAGTTCCTGGCGAGCATGAGCCACGAGATCCGTACACCGATGAACGGCGTGATGGGGATGGCCGAGCTCCTCCTGCGCATGCCGCTCGAGCCGGACGTGAAGCGCCAGGTCGGCACGATTCACGAATGCGCGGTCACGCTCATCACGATCATCAACGAGATCATGGATTTCTCGAAGATCGAGGCGGGCCAGCTCGAGCTCGAGCGCATCGCCTTCAGCCTGCGCGCCACCTGCGACTATGTCTACAGCCTCTTCCACGAGACCGCGAAAGGCAAGGGCCTCGATCTCACGGTCGAAGTGGCCGCCGACGCCTACGACGATCTCATCGGCGATCCGACGCGGCTCCGCCAGATCATGATCAACCTCACCCAGAACGCGATCAAGTTCACGAACGAAGGCGCCGTGACGATCCGCGTCTGGGACGAAGCTCCGGAGAAGGACGGCGCGCGCGGGCGGCGGCACACGAGCGAGCTGCGCATCGCGATTTGCGACACGGGCATCGGCATTCCGCAAGCCAAGCTCTCGGAGATCTTCAGCGCCTTCACGCAGGTCGACCAGTCGACGACGCGCAAATTTGGCGGCACCGGGCTCGGCCTCACCATCGTGCGCCGCCTGGCCCAGGCGATGGGCGGCGATGTGAGCGTCGAAAGCGAGGAGGGCGTGGGCAGCACCTTTACGGTGGCCATTCCCTTCGCGCGCGGCGTGAAGCGGCAGGCGAGCGAGGAGCGCGCCTCCGCGCCCACGATCGGAGGCATACGCCGCGAATTCGTCGGAACGAAGGTGCTCGTCGTCGAGGACAACGCGATCAACTATTCCTACGTCAGCGCCTGCCTCACCGAGTTCGGCTGCACGTTCGAATGGGCGAAGAACGGTCAGATCGCGCTCGATATGCTTGAGGCGGACGAGTTCGATATCGTGCTCATGGATGGCAGCATGCCGGTCATGGACGGCTATGAGGCCAGCCGCGCGCTGCGCGAGCGCGGCGATCTCGGCCGCGACGGCGAGCGCCTCGTCATCGTCGCCCTGACCGCTCACGCGACGGGCGCCGATGCGCTGAAGAGCATCGAGGTCGGAATGGACGACTACATTTCCAAGCCCTTCACGGTGGAGCTGCTCGCCGGCGTCTTGCGCAAATGGGCGAAGGCCAAGAGCGAAGACCAGGCGCGCGCGGCGAGCTGAGTCTCGTTCGACTACTCGTCGCCGAGCGCGAGAAGGTCCCTGCTGCCGCCCAGCGCCATGAGATTTTCGCTCAGTACACGCTCCACGGCGAAGCGGGTCAGGTAGTGCGGCCCGCCCGCCTTGGGGCCGGTGCCCGATAGCCCCTCGCCCCCGAAGGGCTGGCTTCCGACGGCTGCGCCGACCATGTGGCGGTTCACGTAGGCATTGCCCGCGCGCACGCCGGCCAGAGCCTCCTCGACGGCGGCACCGATGCGGCTCTGCAGACCGAAGGTGAGCCCGAATCCCAATGCGTTCAGCTCGTCGACCGCGGCGGCGAAGCCTTCCGCCCGAATGCGCCGCACGTGCAGGATGGGCCCGAAGACCTCGCCGCCGATCTCGGAGAGCCTGTCGATCTCGACGAGGTGCGGGGCGAAGAAATGCCCTTGGTCAGGCACGCCGATGCGAGCGGCGCGCACGCGATGGCCGCTCTCCTGCATACGGATGATATGCGCCTCGAGCCGTCCGCGCGCCGCCGCGTCGATGATCGGACCGATGTCGCTGTCGCAGGCGCGGGGATCGCAGAGCACGAGCGCGTCCATCGCGCCGCCTAGGAGCGCTAGGAGATCGTTCGCGATCTCCTCCTGGACCATCAGGACACGCAGCGAGGAGCAGCGCTGGCCCGCCGAGAGGAAGGCGGAGCGCACCACGTCGTCGACGACCTGCTCGGGCACGGCGGTCGAATCGACGAGCATGGCGTTGAGCCCGCCCGTCTCTGCGATGAACGGCACGATCGGGCCGTCGCGCGCTGCGAGCGCCCGGTTGATGGCTCGCGCGGTCTCGGTCGAGCCCGTGAACGCGACGCCGGCGATGCGCGGCTCGGCGACGAGGCGCGCGCCGACGCTCTCCCCGCGTCCGGGAAGGAAGGCAAGCGCGTCGCGCGGCACGCCCGCCGCGTGGAAATGCGCGACCGCTTCGGCCGCGACGAAGGGCGTTTCTTCCGCCGGCTTGGCGAGGACGCAATTCCCGGCGGCGAGCGCCGCCGCGACCTGGCCCGTGAAGATCGCGAGCGGAAAGTTCCAGGGGCTGATGCAGGCAAAGACGCCGCGGCCGTGAAGGCCGAGGCGGTTCGCCTCGCCGCTCGGACCGGGAAGACGGGCCGGCGCCGCGAAATCGGCGCGCGCGCGCGCCGCGTAGTACCGGCAGAAGTCGACGGCCTCGCGGACTTCGCTCTCGGCATCGCCGATCGTCCGCCCGCCCTCGCGTATGATGAGGGCCATGAGGGGCAGCTTGTCGGCCTCGAGCCGCGCGGCGACGGCCTCGAGCAGACCCGCGCGGCGCTCGCCGCCGAGCCTGTCCCAGGCCGGCTGCGCGGCGGCGGCTGCGGCGAGAGCCGACGCGATCTCCTCCCCGCCCGGCTCGGCGAGGACGCCGAGCACATCGTCCGGGCGCGCCGGGTTTCGGCTCTCGATCGAGGCTCCCTTGCCGGCGGCGCCGCCCCGCACGCGGCCCGCCTCGGCGTCGCAGGCCGCCGCTATCCTCGCCAGGACGCGGCGGTCGGCGAGATCGAGGCCGGAGGAATTCTCGCGCTCCTCGCCGTAGAGGGCGGACGGCGCGCGGATCGCGGGATGCGGGAAGGGCCGCAGCGCCGCGAGCGCGGTTGCCGGGTCGCGCGCGAGCAGCTCGGGCGGCGCCTCGGCATCGAGGAAGCGGTTGACGAAGGAGGTGTTCGCGCCGTTCTCGAGCAGCCGGCGCACCAGATAGGCGAGGAGGTCGCGATGGCCGCCTACCGGCGCGTAGACGCGCGTCGCAGGCATGGAGGCAACGAGCTCGTGCGCGGCGGCGTGGACGCGCTCTCCCATGCCGTAGAGGCGCTGGAACTCGAAGTCGCGGCGCGGTCCCGCGAGCGCCATGACGGCGGCGATCGTATGGGCGTTGTGCGTCGCGAACTGGGGAAAGAGGGCCGAGCCGGCCCGGAACATGTCGCGTGCACAGACGAGATAGCTGAGATCGGTGGCCGCCTTCCGCGTGAAGACGGGAAATCCCGGAAGTCCGCGCTCCTGCGCGCGCTTGATTTCGCTGTCCCAGTAGGCGCCCTTGACGAGGCGAACGCCGAACCGGCGCCCGCCGGCGCGCGCGAGCTCGCCGGTCCATGCGACGACGGCGCGCGCGCGCTTGCCATAGGCCTGCACCGCGAGGCCGAGTCCCTCCCAGGAGCCGAGGCCGGGCTCGCCGGCAAGGCGCCTGAAGAGGCTGAGCGAGAGCTCCAGCCGGTCGGCTTCCTCCGCGTCGACGGTGAGGGCGAGCCCGCGCGTCGCGGCGCCCTCGCAAAGGGCGAGCAGGCGGGGATAGAGCTCGGCATGAACCAGCTCCGCATGCGCGACGTCGTAGCGCGGATGGAGCGCGGAGAGCTTCACCGAGATGCCGTTGCCCTCGGCCGTCTCGCCGACATGCCCGTCGCCGAGAGCGGCGATGGCATGCTCGTAGGCCGCCGCATAGCGCTCGGCGCTCGCCCGGTCGCGGGCCCCTTCGCCGAGCATGTCGAACGAGAAGCGCGCGCCGGCGGGAGCGTTCCGCGCCCGGCTCAGCGCCTCCTCGATGGTGCGGCCCATGACGAATTCGCCTGCGAGAATGCGCATCGCGGAAACGAGCGCCGCGCGCACGAGAGGCTCGCCGCCGCGCGCGGCCACGCGGCGCAGGAGCCCGAGCGGCTCGGAGCCGGAATCCTCGCCCAGCTCGACGATGCGTCCCGTGAGCATCAGCCCGTAGGTCGCCGCGTTGACGAGAAGCGAGTGCGAGCGCCCCAGATGCTCCTCCCACGCGCCGTGCGCGACCTTGTCGGCTATGAGCGCGTCGGCGGTCGCGGCGTCGGGCACGCGCAGCAGCGCTTCCGCGAGGCACATGAGCGCCACGCCTTCCGCGTCGGTGAGGCCGAATGCGCCGAGAAAGGCATCGAGGAGGCTGTGCTCGCCCGCACGGGCGCGCGCCGCCCCGATGAGGCGAGCGGCCTCGGCCGTCGCCCTCTCGCCCAGCTCGCCGGCGAGCGGCGCCTCGGCGAGAAGGCGCGGCACCAGGCTTTCCTCGCTCTCGAACGCGTCCGCGTCCAGCTTCGGCCAGGACGCGTCCACGAGCGCGGCAAGCTCGGCCGCGGATGGGGATCTCCGGCGAGCCATGCCCTCACCTTCCTCGCGCGAGACGGAATTCGGGAATCGACCCCGATCGCGCGGCATTCGAGCAGAGAATGGGATCGCGCGCCGCAATTTCCATGCTTGTCCTAAACCCGAAACACACGATCTTTCGTCAAGGCTTTCGTCTGCGCACAGCTAGAGGAGATGGGATGGCACACGCTCGACCGTCGGAACGCCCTTCGGGCCGTGCACCGCTCTTTCTCATGGCGAGCCCGCGCCATTTCGAGGTCGCCTACGCGATCAATCCCTGGATGCGGCCGGACATTTGGGCGGACGACAAGGCGGGCCACGGGCGCGCCGCGGGCGCCGCCTTCGGCGCGCTCGAGGAAGGCCTCCTCGCCGCCGGCGGCGAGGTGCGGCTTGTCGACGGCGCGGCGGGCCTGCCCGATATGGTGTTCACGGCCAATGCGGCCGTCGTGCTCGACGGCCGCGCGCTCCTCGCGCGCTTTCGCCATCCCGAGCGGCGCGGCGAGGAGGCGGAGTTCGCGCGCCTGTTCGAGGGCTTCCGGCGGGAGGGGCTCTTGAGCGCCGTCGAGAGCCTTCCCGAAGGACTCTTTCAGGAGGGCGCGGGCGACTGCGTGTGGGACGAGGCGCGCCAGCTCTTCTGGGGCGGATACGGCCCGCGATCGAGCCTCCAGTCCCATCGCGCCGTGGCGGGCTTCTTCGACCGCGAGGTCGTTTCGCTCGAGCTCGCGACGCAGCGCTACTACCATCTCGACGTCGCCCTGTCGGCCTTGCCGGGCGGCGAGGTTCTCTACTACCCGGCGGCCTTCGCGCCGGCCGCGCGCCATGCCATTGCCGATCGCGTTCCTCCGGACAGCCTTGTCGCGGTGGGCGAGCCGGAGGCCGCGGCCTTCGGGCTCAATATCGTCTGTGTGGGTCGCGATCTCGTCATGGCGCGCACGACGCCCCGGCTTCGGGCGATCCTCGCCGAGAGGGGCTACGCCGTGCGCGAGGTCGATCTCGATCCCTTCCTCCTTGCCGGCGGCGCGGCTTTTTGCCTGACCTTGCGCCTCGACCGGCGCTCCGGAGACGGAGAAAGGACGCCCGCATGAGCCCCATCGCCACGCCGCCTTCGCCGGCGGCCGAGCTCATCGCCACGGAGCACGAGCTCGGCGCCCACAACTACAAGCCGCTCGACGTCATGCTGACCCGCGGCGAGGGCGTGTGGCTCTGGGACATCGACGGCAATCGCTATCTCGATTGCCTGGCCGGATATTCGGCCGTCAATCAGGGGCACTGCCATCCGCGCATCCTCAAGGCTCTGGTCGAGCAGGCCGGACGCCTGACGCTGACCTCGCGCGCCTTCCGCAACGATCGCCTGGCGCCCTTCTACGAGAAGCTCTCGGAGCTCACCGGCAGCCACAAGATCCTGCCCATGAACTCGGGCGCCGAAGCCGTCGAAAGCGCGATCAAATCCGTGCGCAAATGGGGCTACGAGGTGAAGGGCGTGCCGGAGGACGAAGCCGAAATCGTCGTCTGCGCCGACAATTTTCACGGCCGCACGATCGCCATCGTCGGCTTCTCGACCGATCCGTCCGCGCGGCGCCATTTCGGGCCGTTCGCGCCGGGATTCCGCGTCGTGCCCTTCGGCGACATCGCGGCGCTCGAGGCGGCGATCACGCCCAAGACCGTCGCCTTTCTCGTCGAGCCGATCCAGGGCGAGGCCGGCGTCATCATTCCGCCGGCGGGCTATTTCGCCGCCGTGCGCGAGCTCTGCACGCGGAAGGGCGTCACGCTCATCCTCGACGAGATCCAGACCGGCCTCGGGCGAACGGGCGAAATGCTGGCCGAGGAGCACGAGGGCATCGAGGCCGACGTGACGCTCGTGGGCAAGGCCCTGTCCGGCGGCTTCTATCCGATCTCGGCGGTGCTCTCGAACAGCGAGGTTCTCGGCGTGCTGCGGCCCGGCGAGCACGGCTCGACCTTCGGCGGCAATCCGCTCGCCTGCGCCATCGCGGTCGCCGCGCTCGACGTGCTCGTGGAGGAGGATCTCATCGGCAATGCGGCCCGCCTCGGGCCCTACGTCCTGGAGGCGCTCAAGGCGCTCCCAAAATCTGTCGTGAACCGGGTGCGCGGGCGGGGGCTGATGATTGCGCTCGACATCGAGCCCGCGGCCGGCTCGGCCCGCCAATATGCCGTGGCCCTGGCGCGCGAGGGCCTGCTCTGCAAGGAAACGCACGGGCAGACGCTGCGCATCTCGCCGCCTCTCGTCATCACCAAGGACCAGGCCGATTGGGCCATCGAGCGTCTCGGGAAGGTCCTGTCGCGCGAGGCGGCCGCCGGCGCCTGAAGCGAGCGGCCCCGGTGCGCGGGCGCGCACCGGGGCCCATGTCACCTTGGAGCTTTCGTCAGTCTACGTGCCAGGCGGGCTTCACCGAGACGCTCGATGGCCCGTCGGCGTCGGCGGCAGCGATGCCGCCGGAACGCGATCGGCGCATGACTATTCCTCCCCGACGGCAGGCACGGTCCCCCGTGCGCGCACAGGTCGGCCCGCCATTCGATTGTTTGTATAGGAACCGACGCCAGACGTGATCGCAGCCTATCGACGCGACCTGGCCGCGCCGAATTGGGCTATATCCGCGAATTGACCCCAGTCAAGGGAGGCTTCAGTCCTAGGCGGCCGGTTCGTCTATTGTACGGCGGCGTTGACCGCGCCGCCCGTTCCGCGTTCGGAGGAAATGCCCCAGAGCAGGCGGCCGCCCTGATCCACGTCGAGCGTGGCGCGCTTCAGGGCCGCGCTTTCCTTCAATGCCGCATAGGCCTCCGGCAGATCGAGGAAGCGCTCGGGGATCGCGCGCGTGCCCCAGTTCACGGCCTTGTGCTCGAACTCGTTCGTCGCGAAGCGAGTCCAGGTGAGGTTGAGGCCGGCGAAATCCTGTGGGCTGACGAAATCGCCGCGGATGTCGAAGTCGTTGTATTTGTTGCGCTCGATCTGAAGGCGCACGAGGATCGCGTCTTCGCGCCAGCTCGCGCGCGTATCCTTGACCATCTCGCCGACGACGGCCGGCACGTCCTTCGGGAGCCGCGGCCCGGAATCCGTCAGCGCAAAGAGCGGCTGCTGGTGCACGCGCGTCCAGACGGTGCGCCCGAGCCGGCCCTCGAAGACGAGCGTGTCGTGGTCGGGCCGCGAGAACACGCCTTCGTCTTCGAAGATGTTGGTGCGCGACTTCAGCGTGTAGTGGCGCCCGGTAAAGGTCATCCTGCCGGCATGTCCGTACACGGCATCGTGGATCGTGTAGGTGCCGTCGTCGCGGATCTCAAGGACCTGCCTCCAGGTGCCGGTCGGCGGCCCCAGATTGAGGAAGATCTCCCAGAGGCCATAGGCGCCCTCGCTCGCGGCGAGGTCCTCGTCCTGGGCGGCGGGCTTCTCCTCGGTGAAGCGGTCGACGACGCGGTCGCTCTCCGCCGGCCCCGCCTTTTGGGTAGGCGCCGGGCCCGCGGGCGTCGGCGCGGAGGGCCAGAGGAAGATCGCGAGGAGCGCGACGAGAAGCGCGCCGAGCGCCGAAGGCAGCGCCCAGGCGGGCAGGCCGAGCCGCTCGAAGGCTTCGAGCAGGCCCCGCATCGGGTTGGGCCGTGGGGGAACGGGCTCCGGCCGCCTGGCGCCCTTGTCGGCGAGGTCGTCCTTCGCGGCGCTGCCGCCGTCGGGGGGCGTATCCGATTTTTGCGGCGCCCAGGCCTTGGCGCCGCCGCCGGCCGCCGGCGAGCCGCATTGCGGGCAGCGCTCGGAGCTGGCGAGGTCGAAAATATGGCCCTCCTCGCAAAATTTGAGGTTCTGCGCTCCGCCCTCCGCCATGCCGTGGTCCCCCTCCTGGACGGCTCCGTCAGCGCTTGCGCCGCGAGCGCGGGCCGGAACCATAGTCGCCGAACGGCGCGTCGCGGCGGCGCACGGCCTCGCGGAAACCGACTTCGCGCGCCAGCGTCACGAAGTCGTCCCCTTCCTGCGTGTGCCGGGCGACGCCGTCAAGAAAGATGCCAACCGTGCGGGTCGACTGCACGCCCATATTCTCCGCCATCTGGTTGCAATAGAGCTTGATCATCTGAAGCTGATTGAGCGGCACCAGCGCCATGCGCTTCGCGAGCGCCGTCGCCTCGTCGAGGAGGCGCTCAGGCGGCACGATTTCGTGCACGAGGCCGATCTCCTTCGCCTTGGGCGCGGAAATCTCGTCGCCCGTCAGGAGATAGCGCTTGGCGTTCTCGAAACCGACGCGGAACACCCACATCGGCGTCGTCGGCACGCCCCACAGGCGCGAGGTCGGATAGCCGAACACGGAGTCCTCCGCCGCGACGATGAGGTCGGACCAGAGCACGAGATCCGTGCCCCCGCAGATGCACCAGCCCTGCACGGCGGCGACAGTGGGCTTGGAGGCGTACCAGAGCTTCTGATAGACCGAGACGAAGCCCGACATCATGCGGTAGTCGGCCATCGAGTCCCATTTGCGCGTGCGCCCTTCCTTCTCGGACTGCGCCTCGGTCGACCAGTCCAGTCCGTACCCGGCGCAAAAGGCGGGCCCCTCCGAGCGCAGCAGGATGACCTTGACGCCCTTGGCGGCGTCGGCCTCGTCGATCGCCTGTCCGAGCTCGCTCGCCAATTCATGCGTGATCGTGTTGTAGGCCTCGGGCCGCGTCAGCACGATCGTGCGCACGCCGTCCGCCGTCTCCGTCCGCAAGGTCGTTCCCATCGCGTCGTCTCCTTCCCTCTGGGCTCACCCGCCCGCCGTGTTTATCGCGCTCTTCTCGGCGGCGACATCGGCCGCGCTCGGATCCTCGATCGTGAAGTCGGCACCATCGTCCGTCGTCGTCTGAACGACCCGCGAGACATATTGCCAGGGGTTCGCCGCGCTCAGCGTGCTGACGTAGCGCCGGCCGGACTTGGCGTGCAGGACGTTCGTGACGACCTGGCAGCTCCCGATCGCGTCCGCGTTCAGGAGCTTGACGTAGACCTTGTACTGCGTCTGCGCGACCGAGCTCGTCACGATCCACATCTCGGGCGGGCCGTCGTCCCACTCGGCACGCAGGTCGCCGGCCCACTTCGAATTCTGCTCGCGGCGCGGGTCCATGGGCTCGGGCAGCGATCCGTCGACGCCCTTCTGCGTGTCCCAGAGGTAGAGATCGATATCGGCGCCGGGGCAGGCCCAGTTGACGCTCACGGCGAAGGCGCGCCGCTGCAGCAGCGATTTCTGCTGTTCCTTCAGGCGCTCGATCTCCTGCTCCGCCTGGTCGAGCTGCTCGCGCAGCTTGTCGAGGTCGCTCTCGGCCTTCTTGACCTCCCGGCCGGCCTCGCTCACCGCGCGCGTGATGTCGCTCGACTCGATCCCGGCACGGCGGAACGAGCTCTCGATCTCCTTGAGGCGCGCCTGCACCGATTGAAGCTCGGCCTTGATCGCCTCGACGTTCTCCTTGTTGCCGGGGTCGGAATTGTAGTAGCGCGCGAGCACGATCATGATGATGAGGAAAGCCCCCATCGCGCCCGAGATGACGTCCATCATCGAGAGATTGAAGATGTTGATCTCGCGGCTCTTGCGGCGCATGCGCGCTATCCGAGATAGACGCGGTTGATGAGATTCTTCAGGCAGTAGTGCCCTGCCTGATTGAGCGCCATCTCCTCCTCCTTCTGCACGATGTGCTGGATGAGGACGAGGATCGCCGACCACAGGAGCGCGATGACCGTGGTGTCGAAGGCGACGGCGAGGCTTCCCGTGATCGCCTTCAGATCCATCGAGTCCGGATTGACGAAGGCGAGGGCGCCCGCGATGCCCACCACCGTGCCGATGAAGCCGACGGTCGGAATGACCCAGATGAGGTAGCGGATGAGCTGATAGCGCAGGTCGAGGCGCTGTCCGATGAGCTCGAGGCTCGCATTGACGACGTTGACCGCCTGGTCGACGGAACGGCTGGTCTGCAGGCGGAGGATGGCGAGATCGATGAGCGAGGGCAGGAAGCCGTTGTCGCCGTCGAAGCTCTTCGCCACGCGCCGGCGGATGGCGCCGAGATCCTTGATCTGAAGCACCGTCTCCTCGTCCTCGGGCAGGAAGCCCTGGCCGATGAAGGCGCGCTCGAAGCGCGCCACGCGAGAGCGGACGTAGAGCTCGGCGAGCCCCAGCGCGAAGAGGACGTGCATGAGGTTCTGGATCGACAGGGGATAGCCGAAGACGGGACTGCCGCGCCCGAACCAGAACGCGCCCGCGCGCCCCGTGCCCGCGACGAGCCCGAGGACGAGCACGAGGAGAACGGCCCCGGCCGCGACGGCGACGAGGATCGCCATGCGGGGCGGGAGCCCCTGCGCCTTCAGGGCCAGCGTATGCTCGGCGAAGAGGACGCGCTTCAGGCCCGCCGCCGCGCGGCTCTTCGGCCCCGCGGCCTCTATCGGGGCCTCGCCCTCTGCCGGTGTCGTCTCCATGGCCGCCCCCGTTTGGAAGTGCTTCGGCGCGAAGTATAGCCGCTTCGCCGCGTTTGCCAGCGTTTCCGGGGCGGCGGGCTTCCCGCCTTCGGCGCATTGCCACCGGGCATGACCCGAGTCCATACTCCCGCCCCGACAAAGGCCCTCACCGGGAGGCACGGCCGCGCGATGACCACGACAGAATATTCCGTGAAGGCGAGCGCCATTCTCGACGAGCTCGGTAGGCTCGGCGTCACCGACATCGTGACCGTGCCGGACTACGTGATGATGTCCGTGCACCACAAGGTCGAGGACGGCTATTTGAAGGGTGTGCGGAACATCAACTGCGCGACCGAGGACGAGGTCTTCTGCGTCTGCATGGGCCTCTGGATCGGCGGGCGGGTGCCAGTGGCGCTGATGCAGAACCAGGGGCTCTTCGCGGGCTCGAACGCGCTGCGCTCGGCGGGCCTCCATGTCGGCCTGCCGCTCCTCATCCTCGCCGGCCAATGGGGGCGCGAGCTCGCCAATCTGGGCAAGGACCCGGGCGGCTCGGCGCGCCGCGAGGTGCGCATGACCGAGCCCCTGCTCGACGCCATGGAGGTGCCGCGCTACCGCCTCGAGCATCCGCGCGACATCGGCGTCATCGGCGAGGCCTTCAGGCGCGCGCAGAAGGAATCGAAGCCGGTGTGCGTCCTCGTCGGCGCGCATACGGCCTATGCGTGAGAGATGAGGATTTCACGATGAGCATGCTCAACCGCGAGGCCGTCGGCCTCATCGCCGCCCGCCGCGAGGGCGCGGTCGTCGTCACGACCATGTCCTCGATCTTCTCGGTGATGGATCTCTCGCCCTCGCCGCTCAATGTGCGGGTGGCTCCGCTCATGGGCGGCGCGTCCTCCATCGGCCTCGGCATCGCCCTCGCGCGTCCCGATCGCAAGGTCATCGTGCTCGACGGCGACGGCTCGCTCGCCATGCAGCTCGGCACGCTCCTCACCGTCGCCGAAGCGGCGCCCGCGAACTACTACCATTTCGTCTTCCACAACGGGCTTCTCTACGAGGGCGGCGGGCGCGTGCACATCGCGGGCGCGCAGAAGCCGGACTTCTGCGGCCTCGCGCGCTCGGCCGGCTATCGCTCCGTGCACGATTTCTCGACGAAGGAGTCGCTGGAGAAAGGTCTGCCCGGCCTTCTCGCCGAACGGGGGCCGGTCTTCGCGCGCCTGGAGATCGCGCTGCCCGCGACGCCCCGCTGGTCGGAGAACAATCCGCAAGGGGAGCTTCCCGACTGGTGGTTCGCGCAGATGCCGGACGATGCCCGCGCCTGCAAGGAGGCGCTCGCGCGGGCGCGCTGACGGGCCTACTCCACGGCCTCGTCCGGATAGACGCCGTAGATCATGCTCCGCTCGATCCAGCCGTCGTAGCGCTCGGTCGAGATGCGGCACCAGGCGCCCTCGCAGCGCTCGAGGCGCGCGAGCACGCCCGCCTCGAGCCGCGCCACGGGCACGGCTTCGGGCTCAGGCCGGCGCATGAGGAGGGCATATTCCGTCGTCACCGCCATGCGCCGGCCCTGCAGGAGGTCCTTGTGGATCCATCCCTCCTCGCCGTCCCTGTCGCGCACCTTGCGCCAGTGCTCGAACTCGGCGGTGATCTCGACGGGCCAGCCGCGGCGCTGATAGGTCCACGAGATCGGATAGTCCGTCCCCGGACCGGAGCGCATGTTGACGCTCGAGGATTTGAGGCTCACGAAGCGCGGCAGGGGCAGCCCGCTCGGACCGGTCGCCTGCACCGCGGGGGCCGCCTCCGCGTCCTGCGCGACGGCGGGCGCGGAGCCGAGAAGCGCGAGCGCCACGAGCGGGGCCGCAAGGGCCGAGAACGGCGAAAGCCGCGCGCGGTTCGGAACGGTCGGGCATCGCCGGGTCATGAGGCATGGGTACGCCGAAGCGCGCCGGGGGATCAAGGCCTTCGGGCCGCCGGGCCCGCCCGCCTTGTGGATTTTGCGCGCCCCGCCGGGCCGAATCGGGACGCCGGCCGGGGTTTGTGTCGCCGCGCTCTTGTTGCTAAACCACGCTCGCCATGACCCGCAAAAAGCCGCTCGTCGTCGTCACGCGCAAGCTTCCGGAAGCCACCGAGACGCGGATGCGCGAGCTTTTCGACGCGCGCCTCAATGTCGGCGACGCGGCGATGGACCGGGCGGCCCTCGCCGCCGCCATGGCCGAGGCCGACGTCCTCGTTCCGACGGTCACGGACCGCATCGACGCCTCCCTCATCGCCGAGGCGGGCGGGCGCCTCAAGCTCATCGCCAATTTTGGCAACGGCGTCGACAATATCGACGTGGTCGCGGCGCATCGGCGCGGCATCATGGTGACGAACACGCCGGGCGTCCTCACCGAGGATACGGCGGACATGACCATGGGGCTCATCCTCGCCGTGCCGCGCCGGCTCGTCGAAGGGGCCAAGACCGTCGAGGCCGGGGAGTGGCGCGGCTGGTCGCCGACCTGGATGCTCGGCCACCGGCTGGGGGGCAAGCGGCTCGGCATCATCGGCATGGGACGCATCGGCTCGGCCGTCGCGCGCCGCGCGCGCGCCTTCGGGCTGCAGATCCACTACCACAACCGGCACCGGGCGAACGCGCTCCTCGAGGAGGAGCTCGAGGCGACCTTCTGGGAGAGCCTCGACCAGATGCTCGTCCGCATGGACATCGTCTCGGTGAACTGCCCCCACACGCCCGCAACCTTCCACCTCCTCTCGGCGCGCCGGCTGAAGCTGATGAAGCCCTCGGCCTATATCGTCAACACCGCGCGCGGCGAGGTGATCGACGAGGCCGCGCTCGCCAACATGCTCGAGGAGGGCCTTCTCGCGGGGGCCGGCCTCGACGTCTTCGAGCACGAGCCGGCCGTCAATCCGAAGCTCCTGAAGCATCCGGGCGTCGTGCTGCTGCCCCATCTCGGCTCCGCGACCCTCGAGGGCCGCATCGAGATGGGCGAGCGCGTCATCATCAACATCAAGGTCTTCACCGACGGCGAGCGGCCCCCGAACCGCGTCCTGCCGACGGACATCTGAGGCGCGCCGGCCTCGTGGCCGGCACGGCCGCATGAAGGCCCCCGCGGCCGTCAGGGCCGCATGAAAGCCCCTGCGACCGTCAGGGCCGCATGAAAGCATAGTCCGTATCGGGGTCGACATTGTCGGCGGCGGCAAGGATTTCCGCGCGCACATCCGCGACCGGGCGCTCCTTGAGCCAGGTCTCGACGACGAGCGAGAGCATGGCGCGCGCGAGCGTGTCGGGCGCGTGGCTCGCCGCTCCGCCTTCCGCGAGGGCGGCCTCGAAATGGCGCCGGGCGATCTCGGATGCGGTGGACATGGCCTCCTCCTTTCCTCGCGACAGCGCGATGTGAGCCGGCGGAGGGGCGTCGGTCCTTGATCGGGATCAAGGTGCGGGTCAGGCCTGGATGAAGCCGCCGACCTGGGTGCGCCAGAGGCGGGCATAGGCGCCTTCGCGCGCGAGGAGCTCGGCGTGGCTCCCTTCCTCGACGATCTCGCCACGGTCGAGCACGACGATGCGGTCCATGCCGACGAGGGTCGACAGGCGGTGCGCGATGGCGATGACCGTGCGCCCTTTCATGAGATCGAAGAGGGCGGCCTGGATGCGGTGCTCGCTCTCCGAGTCGAGCGCCGAGGTCGCCTCGTCGAGGACGAGGATGGGCGCGTCCTTGATGAAGGCGCGCGCGATGGCGATGCGCTGCCTCTCGCCGCCCGAGAGCTTGATGCCCTGCTCGCCGACGATGGTCTGATAGCCTTCCCTCCGTGCCGTGATGAAATCGTGGGCATGGGCGGCGCGCGCCGCCTCCTCGATTTCCTCGCGCGCCGCCTCGAGGCGCGCGTAGCGGATATTCTCGCCGACGGGGCGGTGGAAGACGCCGGTCGCCTGCGGCACCTCCGCGATCGCCTCGTTGACGCTGTCCCAATTGACCTTGGTGATGTCCTGGCCGTCGATGAGGATGCGGCCCCCCTGCGGCTCGAACTGCCGGCGCAGGAGCTTCACCAGCGTCGACTTGCCGGCGCCCGAGCGCCCGACCAGTCCCACCTTCTCGCCGCCGGCGATGGCGAGGGTGAGGTCGCAAAAGACCGCCGAGCCGTCGGGGTGACGGAAGGAGACGTGATCGAAGAGGATCGCGCCCTCGCGCACGACGAGCCGCGCCGCTCCCTCCTCGTCCTTGATCTCGTGGGGCTCGCTCACGAGCTCGAGCGCCTCGGCGAGCGTTCCGAGCTGTTCGAAGAAGTCGAGCATGCGATAAGAGAGCTCCTGGATCGAGCGCGCGATGAGGTTCGCGAGCAGGAAGACCATGGCGAAGCTGCCGACCGAGAGCGCGCCCGCGAGCGTGTCGCGCGCCGCGAGCGCGATGAGCGAAAGCTGCATGAGGATGGTCGCCGTGCTCATGAAGGCGCGCATGCCGATCAGGAAGCCGCGCAGCGCGTGGCTCGCATCGCGTTCGCGGTCGAGGAAGCCCGCGAGGAAGCGCCGCTCGAACGCCGATTTGGCGAAGGCGCGGATGAGGTCGGCATTGGTGATGGCGTCGATGAGGCGGCCCGTCGAGGTCGAGACCTCGTCGGAGAGCGTCTTCGAGTGGCGCACGCAGGCGCGCGCGAGGCGCTGCACCACCGCGAGATAGACGGCGCACCAAAGGACGAGAAGCGCCGCATACTGCCAATGCTCGAGCGCGAGCATGACGCTGCCCGCCGCAATGAGCGTCACGACGCGCACCGCCTCGAAGGCGAGGATCGAGAGGATCGCGATGGTGCTCTGGCCCGCCTGCTTCACCTTCTGGCCGAGCTTGCCCGCGAAGGTGTCCTGGAAGTATCGCGGGCTGTGGCCGAGGAGGTAGCTGAAGAGGTAGCCCTGCGCGAGCAGGCGCAGCTCGGGCCCCGTGCGCAGATCGGCATATTCGAAGGCGCGGTAGAGGGCGGAGCCGGCCCCCCAGACGAGGGCGAGCGTCGCGAGCCAGGGCAGGATCAGCGCGAAGCTCGTGCCGCCGCTCTCGACGGCGCGCGTCATGGCGTTGATGACCCCGCGCAGGACGTAGGGCCCGTAGGCGTCGAAGAGGCTCGCAAGCCCGGCGAGCGCGACCATCGCCGCGACGCGCGCCGGCGCGTGGGTGCGAATGAGAAACCACAGAAAGGCGAACGGCCCGCGCGGCAGGGCCGTCACGGGCGCGTCGGCAAGAAGCGGGTTGGCGGGCCTTTCGGCGGGGGCACTCATCGTCGTTTTCGTTTTCGTTTTCGCTCGCGCGGCGGATCTTGCGTGTGCGGGGCCGTTCGGCAAGCGAAAATTCTTGCCCGGGCGCCTTGGGGCCCTGCCGCAGACATCGTTTGGACTGGCCCGGGCGCGCTCAGCTTCGGGCCGCGCCGCCGCAGGCGGGGCAGTCCGGGTCGGGCGGCAGCGTCAGCATGCGGACGTGAAGTCCCGCCGCCTCGACGAGGAGCAGCTTGCCGGCGAGGCTCTCGCCGAGCTCCAGAAGCTCCGCAAGCGCCGCATTGGCCTGCATCGTGCCGAGAAGGCCCGTGACCGTGCCGAGAATGCCTTGCGTCGCGCAGACCTCGTCCTCGCCCGGCGGCTCGGGGTAGAGGCAGCGATAGCAGGGCCGTCCCTTGAAGACGGCGAGCTGCCCGTCGAAGCGCCCCACCGCCGCGGAGACGAGCGTGATCCCGGCGCGCACGCAGGCATCGCTCACGGCGGCGCGCGTGAGGAAATTGTCCGAGCCGTCGCAGACGAGATCGCAGCCCGCGACGAGGCCTTCCGCATTCTCCGGCGCGAGGCGCACCGCACGGGCCTCGACCCTGACATGTGGGTTCAGGGCCGCGAGCCGTTCCGTCGCCGCCTCCACCTTTGGCCGGCCCAGATCCTCGACCGTGTAGAGCACCTGGCGCTGGAGGTTGGAGAGCGCGACCTTGTCGTCGTCGACGATGCGCAGGGCGCCCACCCCCGCCGCCGCGAGATAGAGAAGGAGCGGGCTCCCGAGGCCGCCCGCGCCGATCACGGCGACGCGCGCGCCCTTCAGTCGCTGCTGTCCCGCGCCGCCCACCTCCTTCAAAAGGATGTGGCGCTGATAGCGCTTCAGCTCGTCGTCGGTGAGGGGAAGGACCATGCGCGCACTATGGCGCGCATGGTTTGCGGGCGGCAAGCGCGCCGCCTGCTCTCCTTACGGGGTCGGTACGACCTTCGTGTCGCGAATCTCCTGCACGAAGCCCGCCTCGCCCGCGCCCGTCTTGATGTAGCGCAGCGCCATCAGCACGCCGGGCGCCCCGCTCGTCGCGTTCTCGAGATAGGAGCACGAGGCCGGACCCTGCGGCACCGGGATCGGGTTGTTCGACCCGTCATAGCCCTCGTTCCACGGCGGGCCGGATTCGTAGTCCGCGACGATGTAGTCGCGCACGACCGGCTTGTAGGGCCAGGTTCCCTGGCGGACGAAGTCGGGATAGTCCGATCCGTCGCGCTCGAGCGTGTCGACCTCGAGCACCATGCAGCCGAGATGGATCGCGCGGCCCGTGACGTCGTAGACTTGGCCGTTCTCGTCGAAAGTTACGCCCCCGTCGAAATTCCACCATTGCGGCGTGACGATCGCGAGAAGGGCGCCGTCATGGGTCGCGAACTCGATCTGCGTGAGGTCCGTCGCATCGCTGCCGGTCAGCAGCTCCGCATCGATCGACGAGCCGAGCGGACCTTCATAGTACCATTCCCAGTCCTTCGCATCGAGCGAGACTTCGTCCTCCTCGTCGAGCATGTCCGTCGAAAAGACGTAGAGGTGGCTCTTGGAGCTGTCGTATTCGCCTTCCTCCGTATACGCCCAGCAATGGGCGGCCAGGAAGAGCTTCTCGCTCGTCGCGTCGTAGTGGAGCGCCGGCTCGTTCCACCAGTGGCAGAGATCGATGATGCTTTGGTGCGCGGGCGGAATGGACGGTAGCTGCGTCAGATCG
Source organism: Alphaproteobacteria bacterium (assembly GCA_024236075.1). Taxonomy (GTDB): domain Bacteria; phylum Pseudomonadota; class Alphaproteobacteria; order JACAEB01; family JACAEB01; genus JACAEB01. The sequence continues at coordinate 79,120 of JACKLE010000006.1, forward strand.
TAGTCCATGCCCCAGACATAGCCATAGCCGTCGATGTTCGCGCCGGCCGCGACGAGCACCTGGGCATTCTCCATGCCATTGCCCTCGTCGTCGGTGGCGAGACCGGTCAGCGTGGTCGCGGCCGTCACAAGCAGCTTCTGGCTCGGCGTGAACTGGTTCTTGTGCTTGAAACCGCCCCAGCCGCAGGGATAGCCCTCGGCCAGAAAATGCTCCGGCGAAAAATGCGTCTGACGCGTGCCGACCCAGAAGCTCTGCCCGTCCTTCGTCACCTTCACGAGGTTCGCCGTTTCCATGCCCCAGGTGCCAGCCACGCTCTCCGAGGTCTCGGGGTCGATATAGGGCGCGGGCGCCACATCCGGGTAGGTGTCCCACAATATGCCGCCATAGGGCGAATTGCGGTTCCAGGAGACGCCGTTGGAGCTCGTCGCATAGTCGATGCGCACGTCCCAGTCGCCGCCCTCGCCGCGACAGCCGGGGTTGGCGTCGGGATTGTCGTTGTCGTAGAGGTGCGAATAGAGGACCACGTAGCCGGTCACTCCGGACACGGTGTGCTTGCGGATCGCCGGATCGGCGAATCCGCGGAACCAGGACGTTCCGCCGTTTTCGCCGGCCATGCCCGGGTCGATCGTCGCGCCGCTGATCGAGAGCAAGGGGCAGTGGTTCGCCCCGCTCGACGCGTCCGGATCGCAAGTCTTCGTCACCGTCTGCGCCGAGGCCGGCGCGGCTATCACCAAGCCGGCGCCCGCAGCGAGCGCCAGCTTCCAAAGAAGCTTCATGCTGAGTCCTCCCGATTCTTCTCCACACGCTTTGTACGGAGCATTGTGGGGCCGGTGATCCGGCCACGGTCATGATTTCCGGTCGCGGCGGGAGCGTCCAATGGCAATTGGGCCGCCACGCATAACCGTCGGGAATGAAACGGGGGGCTCTTTCGCTCGATGTATTATTGCCGCCCGCCCGAGGCCGGGAGAGCCTGTCGCCGCGCCCGGCGCGGACGGGCACGACGCAGACCTGTCGCCGAAGCGAAAAAGTCCTAGTCCGGATATTTGTATTGCGGCTGCCAGCCCTTCGCCCCTTCGGGGAAGAGGTCGAAGAGATGCCAGACGGCGCAGAGATCGTCATAGGGGCCGGCGCCGAGATCGCTCACGCGCACGAGGCGTCCGTCCTTGCGCTGGAAGGCGCAGATTCCGGGCTGCGGCGCGCCGGTCTGCGATGTGTACCCCATATCGGCGGCAAAGCTCGTGCCGCGATGGCTCACCATCGGAAAGCGCCAGCCGCGCGAGGCGGCGAAGCGGGCCTGGGCGTCCGGCGGATCGGGGCTCGCGACGACGAAGGCCGCGCGGCTCGCGAGATGCGGATAGACGCCGTTGAATCCGTCCGCCCACAAAGTGCAGTAGCGGCACCCCGCGCCCATGTTGAGGACGAGGATGAGGTCCTCGTGCCCGCCGAAAAGCTCGGAGAGGCGCACCGGGCCGTCGCGCCCCTGCAGGACATAGTCCTCGACGGCTTCCGGCTCGATCTCGGCCTGGACCTTGCGCATGTCCGCCCGGATCGCGCCGATCTGGCGGCGGTAGTCGGCGAGCTTGACGACGCTGTCGCGATATTTCATTCCGGCTCATCTCCCTTGCGCCTGGGCTTGGCCCGCTGCGCGGCACGCTCGTCCATGTCGGCGAGGAAGCCCTTGAGGGTGTCGAACTGCGCCTGCCAGTAGCGGCTGTAGCGGTTCATCCACACGGCCGCCTGGTAGATCGGGCCCGCATCGAGGTGGCAGCGGCTGATGCGGCCGGAGCGCTCCTGCGTGACGAGGCCCGCGCGCGCCAGCACCTGGATGTGGCGCGAGATAGCCTGCAGCGAGATGGGGAAGGGCGCGGCGATCTCGGAGACGGTGAGCGCGCCCTCGCTCACGCGCTCGAGAATGGCGCGGCGGACGGGATCGCTCAGCGCGAAGAAGACGAGGTCCAGTGTCTCCTCGTCCGGCTCTCGCTCGGGGTCGGGCAGGGCGGGTGCGGGTCCGGCGGTCATGAGGGCGATATAATCAACCGATATATTGAATGTCAACAATGACGTTGATCGGCAGCGCCTCGGGACAGTCCTAGCCGCGACGCTTGCCCTACGCGGCGGCAGGAGAGAAAATCTCTCGCGATGACGCAGACAATCGCGACGGCATTGCAATGATGGACAGCCCGCTCGCGCTCGACCGCTTCGAGATCGCGATCCTGGCGCGGCTTCAGACGGATGCCCGTCTCGCCCTCAACGATCTCGCGGCCGAGCTCGGCCTTTCGCATTCCGCCTGCTGGCGGCGCGTCCGCCGCCTGGAAGAGGAAGGCGTCATCCGCGCGCGCGTCGCGCTCCTCGACCGCGCCCGGCTCGGGCTCGACTTCCTCGTCCTCGCCTCGGTGAAGCTGGCCCAGCCGAACCGCGCCAATATGGACGCCTTCGAGGCCGCGGTGCGCCGCTGGCCGGAGGTGCTCGACTGCTACACCGTGACCGGCGCCGTCGACTACATGCTCCGCATCGTCACGACCGACATCAAGGCCTACGACGCATTCCTGCGCTCCGCCCTCCTCGAGGAGCCGCATGTCCAGGACGTCGAATCGCGCATCGTCGTCCACGCCGTGAAGGAGACGACCGCGCTGCCGCTCCCGCCCCTCCGGGTGGACTAGCGCTGTGAAACACGATTGCGGGAAAGCCGCTAGTTCGCGCGATGTAGTCTCGAAAGGCCTGCCTAGACTCCGGTCATCGGTGGTGAGATTTCACCAATGAAGGCGCATAGTCGGTGCGAGCCCACATTCCACGGCTCCGGGAGGACTGGCCCCATGAAGCCGATCGCGATCTCCCTCGACGACAAGTATGAGGCCCGGCAAGGCACGGTCTTCCTGACCGGCATCCAGGCCCTGGTGCGCGCGCTCATGGACCAGAGCCGCGCGGACCGCCTGGCGGGGCGAACGACGGGCGGCTTCGTCTCGGGCTATCGCGGCTCGCCGGTCGGCGGGCTCGACCAGCAGCTCTGGCGCGCCGAGCGCTTCCTCGAGGCCCACGACATCCGCTTCACGCCCGGCGTCAACGAGGACACGGCGGCCACCGCCGTCTGGGGCTCCCAGCAGCTCGACATCCTGCGCAACGGGCGCGTCGAGGGCGTGTTCGGCATGTGGTACGGCAAGGCGCCGGGCGTCGACCGCTCGGCCGACGCGCTGCGCCACGCCAATTTCGACGGAACCTCCGTGCACGGCGGCGTCCTCGCGGTGGCCGGCGACGACCATGACTGCAAGTCCTCGACCCTGCCGAGCCAGAGCGAGATGAGCCTCGCGAGCGTCGAGATCCCCTTCCTCAATCCCGCCGGCGTGCAGGAGGTGCTCGACTACGCGCTGATGGGCTGGGCGCTCTCGCGCGTGTCGAGCCTCTGGATCGGCCTCATCGCGATCGCCGATACGATGGACAGCGGCGCGAGCGTCCTCGTCGATCCCGCGCGCCACCGCATCCGCTTTCCCGAAGGCTGGGAGAAGCGGCGCCGCGCCATGGACTTCACCATCGTCGAAGCCGCGCTCGACAAGGAGAAGCGCATCCGCCGGTTCGGCATCCCGGCGGCCCATGAGATGGTTCGCCTCAACGGGCTCGACCGCAGGCTTTGGCCGTCGCACGATCGCCGCCTCGGCATCGTGACGACCGGCAAGGCCTATCTCGACGTCCTCGAGACGCTCGCCTTTCTGGGGCTCGACGAGCGCAGCGCGGGCGCGCTCGGCCTCGAGATCTACAAGGTGGCGATGCCCTGGCCGCTCGAGCGCGAGGGCGCGCGCGCCTTCGCGGGCGGCCTTCAGAAGGTGCTCGTCGTCGAGCACAAGCGCCCGCTTCTCGAGCCGCAGCTTCGCGACGCGCTCTACGACCTGCCGGACGGCCGGCGGCCCCAGATCGAGGGAAAGCGCACGCAGGGCGGCGCGCCGCTGCTCGCCGACACGGCGAGCCTCACCATGGTCGAGATCGCCCGCGCGATCGCCTCCTGGCTGCCCGAAGGACCGCATACAGACGAGATCGCCGAGCGCGTGCGCCGGCTGGAGCGCCTGGAGGCGCGCCTGCCCGAGCTGCTCGGCGCCCCGACGCGCGCGCCCGTCTTCTGCTCGGGCTGTCCGCACAACACCTCGACCAACGTGCCCGAGGGCTCGCAGGCCTATGGCGGGATCGGCTGCCATTCCATGGCGCTGATGTCCAAGGAGCGCACCGCGACCTTCACCCATATGGGAGCGGAGGGCACGAGCTGGATCGGCCAGGCGCCCTTCGCGAAGACGAGCCATGTCTTCGTCAATATCGGCGACGGCACCTACTACCATTCCGGCATCCTCGCGATCCGCGCTTCCATCTCGGCGGGCGTCAACGTCACCTACAAGCTCCTCTATAACGACGCGGTGGCAATGACGGGCGGCCAGCCGATCGAGGGCGGCCTCAGCGTCGCCGCCGCCGCGCGGCAGATCGCGGCGGAAGGGGCGAAGAGGATCGTCATCGTCAGCGATACGCCGGACATCTACCGCGCGGATGCGAGCCTCGGGTCCGCCGGCATCGCGGTCGAGCATCGCGATCGTCTCGATGCGGTTCAAAGGGAGCTGCGCGAGATTCCGGGCGTCACCGTCCTGATCTACGCGCAGGTCTGCGCCGCCGAGAAGCGCCGCAGGCGCAAGCGCGGCCTCATGGAGGACCCGCCGAAGCGCCTGTTCATCAACGAAGAGGTGTGCGAGGGCTGCGGCGATTGCACCGTCCAGTCGAACTGCATCTCCGTCGAGCCGCTGGAGACGGCCTTCGGGCGCAAGCGCCGCATCAACCAGTCCGCCTGCAACAAGGACTATTCCTGCGCCAAGGGCTTCTGCCCGAGCTTCGTCGAGCTCGAAGGCGCGAGCCTGAAGGCCGCGGATGCGGACGGGTGGGAAGCGCTCCGGGAGCGGATCGAAGCGCTGCCGGAGCCCGCGCGCGCTGCCGGGAGCGAGACGGCGAACATCCTCATCGCCGGCATCGGCGGCACCGGCGTCACGACCTTGAGCGCCATTCTGGGCTTCGCCGCCCATCTCGACGGGCGCAAGGCCGCGACGCTCGACATGACGGGCCTTGCGCAGAAGGGCGGGGCGGTGCTTTCGCATGTGCGCCTCTTCGCCGAGGGCGCCGCGCCCGCGGGCGCCCGTCTGCCGCCCCACGGCGCCGACCTACTCCTGGCCGCGGACGGGCTCGTCGCCGCCAGCGAGGCGGGGCTCGGCCTTCTCGATCCCGAGCGCACGGTGACGCTCCTCAACGGGCACATCGCTCCGACGGCGGATTTTCTCCTCGACAATGCGCACGCCGCGGACGCCGAGGACGTCGCCCGCAGGCTCGCCGCGGCCTCGCGCAGCCTTGCCCGGCTCGACGCGGCGCGCCTCGCCGAGCTCGCCTTCGGCGACGAGCTCTACACGAACATGATCCTTCTCGGACATGCCTTCGAGATGGGGCTCGTGCCGCTCGGCTCCGACGCGATCGCGAGCGCTATCCGCCTCAACGGCGTCGCGGTGGAGGCAAATCTCGGGGCCTTCGGCCTCGGACGCCTCGCGGCCGCCGATCCTGCCGCGCTCGAGGCTTTCCGCGCGCGCGGCGAGGACGGTGCGCGCATCGCGCCGCGCGGCCTCGAGGCCATTCTCGCGCACCGGTCGCGCCACCTCGCCGCCTACCGGGACGAAGCCTATGCCGCGCGCTATCGTGCCCTCGTCGCGCGCGTCGCCGCCCGGGAGGCCGAGATCGCGCCGGGCTCGACGCAGCTCGCCGAGGCCGCGGCGAGATCCTATGCGAAGCTCCTCGCCTACAAGGACGAGTACGAGGTCGCCCGTCTCTATACGGATGAGCAATTCCGGCGCCGCCTCGCCGCGCAGTTCGACGAGACGGGCGTCAAGCGCGTGCTCCTCGCGCCGCCGCTCCTCGCGCGCCGGGACAAGGCGACGGGCCGGCCGCAGAAGAGGGCCTTCGGGCCGTGGATTTTCTCGTTCTTTGGGGTCCTCGCGCGTCTCAAGGGCCTGCGCGGCACGCCGTTCGATCCGTTCGGCCGCACGGCCGAACGGCGCCTCGAGCGCGCGCTCATCGCGCAGTATGAGGCCGATATTGCCCGCCTCCTCGCCGAGCTGACGCCGGAGCGCCTTGGCCTTGCCGCGGCCATCGCCGGGCTGCCCGAGCGCATTCGCGGATTCGGCCCGGTGAAGGAGGCGAGCGCCGCGCGCGCGGCGGCCGAGCGCGAACGGCTCTGGACGGAGCTTGCGGCCGTCTCGCGGCCTCCTTCAGCGCGCGCGGCGGCCGAATAAGGGGCTACTCGCGCCTGCGCGCGCGCTGGGCTATGAGTCGGGCGTCAGATCAAAGATCGCTCATCGCTCCGAGGGAGACGCCCGATGCAGATTTCCCCCATTCCCGGCCTCGCCGACGACATCAACGAGATCCGCCTCAAGACTGCGGCCATCGTCAACGAGGAGATCATCCCGAACGAGCCCGTTCTCGGCCAGGGCGGAGAGGATGCTCACAAGATCCGTGAGCGGATCCGCGCGCGCGTGCGCCGCGAGGGCCTCTGGGCGCCCCATCTGCCGAAGGAATATGGCGGCATGGGCATCGGCTTCCTCAAGCACGCCTATATGAACGAGGTGATGGCCTTTTCGCCCTTCTCGGCCCGGCTCTTCGGCGTCGAGGCGCCGAACGCGGGCAATGCGAAGATCCTCGTCAAATATGGCAGCCCCGAGCAGAAGAGGGACTGGCTCGAGCCGCTGGTGCGCGGCGAGATGGAGAGCTGCTTCTCCATGACCGAGCCGAACTCGTCGGGCTCCGACCCGCGCTCGCTGAAGACCACGGCCGTGCGCGACGGCAACGAGTGGGTCATCAACGGGCACAAATGGTTCACCTCGAACGGCCGGCGCGCCGATTTCGCCATCGTCATGTGCCGCACCGAGGACGAGGGCGGGCGCAACGACAAGATGACCCAGATCATCGTGCCGATGAAAAGCGAGGGCGTGAACATCGTCCGTTCGGTGCCCGTCTGGGGCCATACCCACGGCGATCATTGCGAGATCAAATACGAGAACGTCCGTGTGCCGATCACGAATCAGCTCGGCGAGCGCGGCACCGGGCACAAGGCGGCGCAGGACCGCCTCGGCGCGGGGCGCGTCTTCCATTGCATGAACGCGGTCGGCGGCATGTGGCGCGCCTTCGACCTCATGAACAGGCGCGCCCTGTCGCGCGAGGTCTTCGGCGGAAAGCTTGCCGAGAAGCAGTTCATCCAGGGCTTCATCGCCGAGAGCTACATGGACATCCAGACCTCCCGGCTGCTCACCATCCACACGGCGAACGTCATAGAGAGCGGGGGCGATCCGCGTACCGACATCTCCGCGCTGAAGGTCTATGTGCCGAACGCCTATCAGCGCGTCGTCGACCGCGCGATCCAGGTCTATGGCGGCATGGGCGTGTCGGGCGACCTGCCGCTCGCCGGCATGTTCACGGGCGCGCGCACGCTCAGGATCGCCGACGGCGCGGACGAGGTGCACAAGATCCTCATCGCGCGCAACGTGCTCAGGGTCTACAAGGAAGGCCGCACCTGGGATTTCGGCCTCTGACGGCCGAATCACCGGGCAAGGAGGACCCATGCCGCTCGCCGACCGCTTCTCCATGTCGGGCCGCCGCGCGCTCGTCACCGGCGCGAGCATGAGCATGGGGCGCGAGATCGCGCTCGCCTTCGCCGAGGCCGGCGCCGACGTCGCGGTCCACTTCGCCTCGCGCATCGACGAGGCGCTGGGCCTCGGGAGCGCCGCGGGCGAGGTGGCGGCCGAGATCGAACGGCTCGGCAGGCGCGCGGTGCTCGTCGATGCCGATCTCGGCGAGACGGGGGCAGGCCGGCGCGCCGTCGAGGCGGCGATCGCGGGCCTGGGCGCCGTCGACGTGCTCGTCGTCTGCGCTTCGGTTCAGCGCTGGGAGACCTTCGAGGAGGCGAGCGAGAAGGCGGTCGCCTTGCAGGTCCAGGTCGATTTCCTCGCGACCATCGAGCTCATGCAGGCCGCGCTGCCGGGCATGAAGGAGCGCCATTGGGGCCGCGTGCTGACGATCGGCTCCATCAACGAGAAGCGGCCGCACGAGCACCTCGCCGTCTATGCGGCCTTGAAAAGCGCGCAGGCCAATCTCGCCATGGGGCTCGCGAAGCGCTATGCGGCGCACGGCGTCACCGTGAACAATATCGCGCCCGGCCTCGTCCACACCGTGCGCAATCGCTTTCGCCGCGAGGATCCGGACGGCTGGGCGCTCATCCAGCAGGGCGCGAACCCCATGCACCGCGCCGGCCGGCCGGAAGAGATCGCGCCGGCCGCGCTCCTTCTCTGCTCGGAGGCCGGCAGCTTCATCACCGGCGCCAATCTCGACATCGGAGGCGGGGCGCATCTTTGAGGCGCCCCGCCGAATTGGGCCATCGGCCGTCTGCCCGGCCTATTCCTCGTCGGTCGGGCAGAGATCGACGCCCGAGGAGAGATTGCTGGGGATCCACTGGACGTGGTGGACGGCCTTGTCGTCGAGGCCGGTCACGTCGTAGCCGGGATGCTCGCCGGAGGGGTTCGTCTCCCAGGGATTGACGATGCGCGCATGGGACTCCGCGTCGCATTCCTCGCAGTCCACGGCCCAAGACGAGTGGATCACGCAGGTGCCGCCGCCTTCCGACCACGAAGGAATGCCGTGCAGCACGGTGTTCGTGCTGTCGCATTGGTCGTCGGACGGATCGGCGGACGAGAGATTGGCGTAGTAGGTATCGGGCGTCCAGCTCGCCCAATGGGCCGGTAGGAAGGGCGTCATCACACGGATGATGTCGCCGTTCTGAAAGTAGCCGCCCTCGAATGCGCCGTTGTCGTTGTGCCGCTGGAACGTGACCCAGCCATTGCCCGGCGCGATGTCGGGATCGTAGTCGCCCCAGATCTGGCCGCTCTGATTGTGGCCGGTCGCCACGCCGCCGGTGGAGACGATCGCCGCCTTGTCGATCCGATTGTTGGCGTGGTCGATCTTGGCGTAGGCGATGCGGGCCTTCCACGTCGAATGGTTGGCGCCGGTATTCAGCATCTCCGGTCCGATGAAGAGGAAGGCCAAGTAGTTGCCGTCCTTCGAGACCTCCGTGTCCGACACCCATTGCGTGCTGGTGTCGCCATAGGGCGAGGTGTAGCCGAGCTTCGTCAGGAGGTTCGTCGTGATGGGCACCGCGTCGGAGATCGTGTACGGAGCGCTCGTGCTCGCCTGCTTGGTGAGCTGGACCTTGTAGATCTCGTAGCGCCAGGAGTAGGTGGTGCTTTTCGACGCAAGGTAGACGGGCATGTTGCCCGAGCCGTCAACGGCGCCGACGGCCATGCCGCCATGACCGGCGTCGAGCTCGGTGCCGCTCACGAATGCGATCGGGGTCATCCGATTGTTGTCGATGTCGATGATCACGGCCTCGTGGAAGTCGAGATAGTCGACGATGCCCTCGTGCGCGTCCTGCGTCTCGTTCTCGTTCTTGTCGTCATAATCGCCGGTGAGGTTTCCCTTCGAATAGCGGTTGGCGATGATGAGCTTGCGGTCGGGCGAGACGATGATGTGGTTGTAGGAATAGGCCGCGTCCGTTATCCGGCGCAGATTCGTTCCGTCCGCCTCCGAGACCCAGATGTCGTCGAGATAGTTGCCCCAGACGTCCATTCGGCCGTCCACCTCCACGACTCCGGGGATCGAATCGTATTTTGAGGCCATGATGATCTGATCGTCGGTATCGAGATCGTCGATGAGCTCGCCGTCCTGCCAGTCCAATCCGGTCGGCTCGTATGGGCAGTCCACGCCTTCCTCGCAGTCCGGGGTTCCGATGACCCGTTCGTTGGGATTCGTGGCATAGCCTGTAGGCGGATCTTCGCACGCCGCCTGCACGACGCATGGTGTGAGTGCCGCCAGAGAGGCGGTTGCGAGAAGCCACTTTTTCATGGGGCCGTCCTCCTGAGTGGCTTTTTTTCGCGCAAGCGTCCGCTCGATCCGCCGACGGAGCTGTTCGGCGGACGATCGCTCGCGATTGCGCGAATCATCCTTAGCTCAGGGCCGCGCGCGTGTCACGTAAAAATGACACAGTCGTCATCTTTTTGAATTCAATAGCGCGAGGGCACCGCTGCTGGGTTCGGGCGCCGGCGCCGGGATCGATGGCCCGCGAGCGCCGAGCGCACGATGGGCTCGTCGTCGCGCACATCCATGCGAGAGATCGCGGCGAGGAGCTACCAGATGCTCCGTACAGCGCGCAGAGCGACGAGACGCCGTCGCCATCCCGTTCCCCGCGAAAATCGCATGTCCTTCGTATGGACCCGGTTCTTGGCGATACGGAGGACTGCGGAGCTTTGGGGTCCGAAAGGAGACAGGCAAGGTGCGCCTTTGGGGGCGCCGACCTTCTCCATATCAATCGCCGCCGGACCTGTCATCCGTTTTTGACGTCCGCGTCATATTTTGATGGATTGTATTATGGCGCGCTATCGGTTCGTGTGCGCAACATTCGAAATTCGGCCGCTGCGGAGCCGCTGCCGCTTCGACATCGACAGCGGGCGCGCGACCGCAACAAGCTCGGGCGGCAGGCGCCGCCCGAGGCAAGTGTTTGCCCGCTTCACTCGTCGGTGGGGCAGAACTCGAGGTTGCCGGTCGTCGAGTTCGGGATCCACTGAACGTGGTGGAGAGCTTGCCCGTCCAGTGCGGTTACGATGTTCGCTGCATGCTCGCCCGTCGTATTGACGTCGAACGGATTGACGATGCGCGCATGGGTCACGAGCGTGCACGAGCCGGAGCAGTCTTCGTCCCAGACGGTATGGATGACGCATCCGCCGCCGCCCTCGGACCATGACGGTATACCATGGATCGAGTCGTTGGTGCTTTGACATTGATCGTCTGATGGATCAGCCGATGAAAGGTTTGCGTAGCCCGTGTCAGGGGTCCATCCCGACCATGTTTGTAGGAACGGCGTCTGAACACGGATTATATCACCGTTCGAGAATCCGCTCGTCTCGAACTGCCCGAAAGCGTTGTGTCGCTGGAAGGTCACGTAAAAGTTGCCCGGCGCGATGTCCGGATCGAAGTCTCCCCAGACCTGTCCGCCGACGCCGTGGCCGGTCGGGACACCGCCCGACGAAACGATCGCCGCCTTGTCGATCTGGTTATTGGCATGATCGATCTTGGCAAAGACGATTCGATTTTTCCACGCTGAATGATCGGCGTCGTCCAGCATCTCCGGGCCGAGGAAAAGGAACGCCATGTAGTTTCCATCCTTGGAGACCTCAAGGTCGGTCACCCATTTCGGCGACGTATCGCCATAGGGTGAGGTGTATCCGAGCTTGGAGAGCAGGTTCACCGTAATCCTTGTCGCTCCGCTGACCGAGTAGGGCTCGTCTGGATCGCTCTCCTTCGTGAGGTCCACTCTATAGATGTCCTTGGCGTAGATGCTGGTTGCGGCGAAGTAGACGCTCATGTCGCCGGTCCCAGAATCGACAGGACCGACCGCCATGCCGCCCCAGCCGGCGTCAAGCTCGGTCGTGCCGATGAACGCGATCGGCGTCATGCGATCGTTTTCGATGTCGATGATCACGGCTTGATGGAAGTCCTCTTGATTGAGGACGCTCTCTTCGCCGGTGTCGAAGTCTTCGTTCTCGTTCTCATCGATGTAGTCGCCCGTGGAGTTGCCGCGCACGAAGCGGTTCGCGATTATGAGCTTGCGGTCCGGGGAGACAATGACGTGATTGAACGAGTAGTCGCTATTCGTCAGGCGATGGGTGTTGCTGCCGTCGGCTTCAGACGCCCAGACATCGTCGATGTAGTGGCCCCAGATATCCTGACGGCCATTGGGAGGCGTTTCGGACGGCTGAGAATCGAACTTGGATACATAGAGGATCTTGTCGTCCTCGTTCAGTCCGCCAAGCAATCCGGCATCCTGCCAATCAATTCCGGTCGGTTCATATGGGCAGTTGGTCCCATAGACGCAATCCTTCGCTTCTGCATCGATAGGCGGATGGTTCTCGTTCGAGGGAAGCCCCTCGGGCGGATCTTCCGGATCGCAGGGATCCGTGGCCATGGCGAGGCCCGGTGCCATTGCCGCGATTAGAGCTGTAGTGATGAGCCACTTCCTCATGCGAATTTCCTCCGTCTAAAGCTTGTTCTGATGGCGCGGCGCGAGAGGGCCGCGAGAGACGGGACCTGTCCGGTGACCCGGGTTCAGGTCCGCCGCATTCCTCATTACTGGAAGCTGACGCCTGTGTCACCACAAATTGACGGACCCGTCATTTTTTGATGGAATGTATTAGCGGGCTCGCTCGGGCGGCTCGCCAAGGTCCGCGATCTCGGCTATATCGGGCGGAAATCCGACCGGCGTTCAGTCGGGCTGGGCGGCGTCCGGGCGGTCTCGCGCCGGCCGAATCGCGAAGTCGATAGGGAGGAATCCGTGGAAAAGGTCGTCTCGGCGCGCGTGCGCGAAGTGCATGCCTCGGCGAAGGGCGTCTGGACCTTCATCGAGCTGACGAGTTCGGAGGGGCGCCTCGGCAGCGGCGAGGGCACCGTGCATCTCGGACAGGAGCGCATCGCGGGCGTTCTCGGCGCGCTCGCGAACGAGCTCGTAGGGAAGCCGGCCGTGCCGGCCAGCCTCTCCTGGCCGGCCTTCGGCTCGACGGACTTCGTCGACATCTCGGCGCGCTCGGCGCTCGACCAGGCGCTGACGGATCTCGCGGCCCAGGCCAAGGGCGTCTCGATCGCCCGCCATTTCGCCGCCGCGCCGCGCCCGCGCGTCGAGGTCTATGCCAATCTCAATCGCCGCACGCGCGACCGCAGCCCCGAAAGCTTCGCCGCGAGCGCCAAGAAGGCGGCGGACGCCGATTTCCATGCGGTCAAGATCGCGCCGCTCGACGACGTGAAGCCCGCCATGAACCTCGCCGAGGCGAGGCCCCTCGTCGACGCGGCGGTCGCGCGGGCGGGCGCGGTTCGCGACACGCTGGGTCCCGACCGGCGCCTTCTCGTCGACTGCCATTGGCGGCTCAACCCCGCGACGGCCGCCTATTTCCTCGACGCCATGACGCCGCTGAAGCCCTTCTGGATCGAATGTCCGTATGCCGAGGATGCCGACCACTACGCCGACATCAAGGCATTCCGCAAGGCCGCGAACGGGCGCGGCATCTATACGGCGGGCTGCGAGCTTCTGCGCGCGCAGGAAGGCTTCCAGCCCTTCATCGACGGCGAGCTCTACGACGTCCTCATGCCGGACGTGAAGCACGCCGGCGGCCTCGGCACCATGCTCAAGATGGCCGAGGTCGGCGCCAAGCGCGGCATCTATCTCTCGCCGCACAATCCGACGGGTCCCATCAGCCACGCCCACAGCGTGCAGCTCTCCGCCGCGCTCCCCGAATTCCTCATCCTCGAGATGCAGTTCGACGAGACCGGCCTCTTCCGCACGATCGCCGACGGGGCGCTGCCCATGCCCGAGGCCGGCATCGCGAGCGTGCCCGAGAAGCCGGGGCTCGGCCTGCGGCTCGCCAAGGACGAGGCGATCCCCGCCGAGGCGCGCGGGCCCGCATCGGCCGCGCCCTGAGGGAGGGCGCATTGGATCCCACACGGACGAAACCGCTCGGTCGCACGGGCCGCACCGTCACCGTTCTCGGCTTCGGCGGCGCGACGATCGGCAATCTGCAGCGCAAGGTCTCGCCGGCCGAAGCCGAGGCGACCGTCGAGGCGGCCTGGGCGTCCGGCCAGACGCTCTACGACACGGCGCCCCATTACGGGAACGGCCTCTCGGAGCGGCGCATCGGCGACGCGCTGCGCGAGAAGCCCCGCGAGGCCTTCACCCTCTCGACCAAGATCGGGCGCATCTTCGTGCCGGCGCCGCCGGGCAGCAACCCCCAGCCCGCCTTCGTCGATCCGCTCCCCTTCCGCCCGGTCTACGACTACACCTATGACGGCGTGATGCGCTCCTTCGAGGCGAGCCTGCACCGTCTCGGGCTCTATCGGATCGACATTCTGTACGTGCACGATCTGACGCCGCGCCATCATCCGAAGGCGGACGTGTTCGAGAAGCACTGGAACGACCTCTTCGGCCCGAAAGGCGGCTACGAGGCACTCCTCGCGCTGCGCGACCAGAAGGTCATCTCCGGCTTCGGCGGGGGCGTCGGCTCGTCCGAGATCTGCGAGGAGATGGCCAAGCGCGGCGATTTCGACCTCTTCCTCCTTGCGGGGCGCTACACGCTCATCGACCAGGGCGCGCTAGCGAGCCTCCTTCCGATGTGCGAGGAGCGCGGCATCGCCATCGTCATCGGCGGACCGTTCAATAGCGGCATCCTCGCGACCGGCGCGGTGGAGGGCGCGACCTTCGACTACCGCCCCGCGAGCGAGGAGATGCTCGCGCGCGTGCGACGGATGGAGGCGATCTGCAAGGCGCACGGCTCGAGCCTGCCCGCGGCCTCGCTCGATTTCCCTCTGCACCATCCCGCGGTCGCGAGCACCATTCCCGGCGCGCGCTCGGCCTTCGAGGTCGAGCGCAATGTCGCGACCATGCGCACGAGCGTGCCTGGCGATCTCTATGCGGAGCTCAAGGCCGAGGGCCTCATCGATCCGCGCGCGCCGACGCCCTGACGCCTACCAGGTGCGGTTCTTCAGAAGTTCCTGCATCTGCTCGCGGGTGAAGGTGAGCTCGGCCTCGAAATCGGTGAGCCACACGGAGAAATCCTCCTCGATATGGGCGGCCCAGCGGCCGTCGATCTCGCCGGAGAGATATTTGCCCTCCGCGATGCGCTGCTTGCCGAAGCGGTCGCGCCAGCGAATGAGCTCCGACGTGATCACGACACGCTCGGCGAGATGGGGCGGGATGAAGATGATCCCGTCGCCGCGTCCGAGCACGACGTCGCCCGGCATCACCATGACGCCGCCGATCTTCACCGGGCAATTGATGCCCGTGATCGTCACCGTCGGCGAGGCATAGGTCGGGTGCACGCCGCGGAAATAGCTCGCGAAGCCCTTGAGCTCCTTGAGGCCGTCGACATCGCGCACGGCGGCGTCGTGCACGACGCCGTTGCCGGTGCGCGCGAGAACGGCGACGGAGAGATTGTCGCCGATGATGGGGCCGCGCTCGATCTTGCCCATCACGTCGGCGACGTAGACGTCGCCCTTCTGCAGCGTATAGATCGGCCAGGAGACCTGATCGCCGATGTTTCCGGCGGCCTTCGCCCGCTCCTCGAGAAGCTTGTGCAGCGACTCGCGCCGCGGCATGAACATCGCCGTCGCGGCGCGACCGCACAGAATCTCGTCCGGATGCGTCGTCAGCCAGTCGCCTTCGAACTGGAAGCGAAAGCCCTGGCCGAAAAGCACGCCCCAGGCCTGCGTGATCGTGACGCTCCGCATACGCTCTATGATGTCGTCGGAGACGCGGGGCCGGCCGTCGTCCGAGCGCTCGCCGGTCCATTCGGGGGTATAGGCGATGAGCTCGTCGCGCGTCAGCGACAGGGGCAGGATTTTTTCCATTCTACTCTCCGATCGGGCGCGCGCGTGCCCTAGAGCACGGCGACGCGCTTCTGCTTGAAATAGGTCCAGTCCCACTCGGCGCCCCAGCCGGGGCCCGTGGGCGGCGCGATATAGCCCGCCTGCGGAAGCGGCGGGTTGGTGAGGCCGATCTCCTTGCCGCGCTCGTCCCGCGAGCCGCCGGGGAAGAACTCGTAATAGGTCGTGGCGCGCAGCGCGCAGCACAGATGGGTGTGGACGAGGCCGAAGAGCCCGCCGGGCCCGTTGAGCTCGATGCGCGTCGCCATGGTCTCGGCGAGATGGGCGAGCTTCACGAGCGGCGTCGTGCCGTGCCGCGCATTGCCGCGCAGGAGATCGACGCTTCCCGAAAGGAGCAGGTGGGCCGAAAGCTCGCGGTCGTTCATCAGCGTTTCGCCGCCGAGAACGGGAATGTCGAGCGCGTCGCACAGGCGCCCGAGGCCCGAGAGATCGCGGTCGGAAAGCGGCTCCTCGAACCAGCGGAAGCGGCATTCCTCGAGCGCGCGCCCGACGCTAAGCGCCTCGGCGAAGGTATAGCTCGTGACGGCTGCGTCGTGGAGAAGGTCGACCTCGTCGCCGAGGGCCTTGCGCGCCTGCGTCACCGCACGGACGTTCTCCGCGCCCGAACCCTCGAAATGATCCTTGAGCGCGGGGAAGCCGAGGGCGAGACCCTTCTGCGCGTCCTCGATCTCGGCCTCGAGGCTCTTGCCGAAGAAATTGTAGTAGCAGGGCGCCTTGTCGCGCGCGCGGCCCAGCAGGTTCGCCACGGCCAGACCCGCGGCCTTGCCGGCGATGTCCCAGAGGCAATTGTCGAAAGCGCCGAACCAGCCCTGCGCGGTGAAGAGACGCCGCGTCGCCGCGTGGAGCTTCTCGTCGAGCATGTCGCGGTCGAACGGATCGGCGCCCAGCGCGAGGAGGCGCAGCTCCTCGAGATCCTCGGTGCGCATGGCCGTGTAGCGCGCATCGCCCACGGTGGAGACGCCTTCGATCCCCTCGTCCGTTTCGACGTGCATCACCTGGACGATGTCCTTGCCGGATCCCTGCGCCTTGGCGCGCCAGCGTCGGTCGGCCGGCGAGCCCGCGGCGACGAGGTCGAAGCGCCGCGTCGTGGCGGGCAGCTCGAAGACCGAGAGCGCGATCGCCGTGATCTTCATGGCGCATCCGCCGGCCAGAGGCTCGCCGCAGTTTCCCACAATATCGCCGAGAGATCGTCCTCGGTCAGGAACGGCATGTGGCGGGATACGGCCTCTAGACGCTCCGTATAGGTCGGACCGGGCATGAACATCGGAAAATTGCTTCCCCAAAGGAGGCGCTTCGCGCCGAAGCTCGCAACGAGGTCGCGGTGCAGCTGATGGAGGTCGCGCCAGGGATAGGCCTCGCTCGAAAGCTGGTGGTGGATCGCGAGCTTCACATGCACGCGCGGATGACGCGCGAGCTCGAGGAGGCCGTGCGCCTCGTTCTTGAAGGCGGGCGTTGCATAGGCGCAATGGTCGACAACGATCGGAAGATCCCTGTGCGCGCGAGCCATTCGCGCGACGAACTCATGCCCTTCCGCGGCGCGGTAGAGGATGCAGACGGGGAGGGCAAGCTCGTCGGCGCGCGCGAAGATGCGGTCGAAACGCCCCGCCCGGGCCTGGGCCAGGGCCTCGTCGCGCACGAGATGGACGCGGATGCCGCGAAAGCCGTCCCGGCCCACTTCGCGCTCGAGCCCTTCGAAAGCGCTATCGGGAATGGCGAGCGGCAGGCAGCCTATGGCGGCGAAGCGGTCGGGATGGGCCGCGACGGTATCGCGAACATAGCTGTTGTCGCCCGCATACCAGGGCGACTGGACGATGAGCGTGCGCGCGACGCCATGCGCATCCATCAGGGCAAGGAGCGTCTCCGCCGAGCCGTCGAATTCGCGAAACGGCAGGCCGGGAACCTCGGCGCGCGGATAGCGCCCGAGGTCGCCCGACCACAGATGGACATGCGCGTCGAATATGCGTGCCAGCCTCGCCTCCTTCGGCACTGCGCGAGCGGGATGCCTACTCGCCGTCCTTCTTCGGTACGATCTGACCGTACTTCTCTTCCAGGACCTTCACCACCTCGGGATTCATGTGGTTGTAGGCGTCGAGCTCCGTCGCGACGCCTTCGTCGCCCTGCTCCTTCATCCAGGCCTCGAGCTTTGCGAGCAGCTCGGCCTTGACGGTCGCATAGGCAGGATCGTCCGCGAGATTGGTGAACTCGAAGGGGTCCTTCTGGACATCGTAGAGCTCGAACTCGGGCCGCTTGATGTACCCGGCAATGAGGTCGCCCGCGTGTTCGTTTCCCGAGCCGGCCGCCGCTCGGTAGGCATCGAGGATGCCGGAGCTCTGCGGGCCGGTGAGGATGTTCCCGTACTCGCCCTCCCACATGAGGTTGTGGATGAGCTTGTACTGCTTGGTCCGTATCGAGCGGATCGGGTAGTCCGTTCCGTCGATGACGCCCCGGTTCGTGTGGATGCCATAGGCATATTCGCGATGTTCGCCCGCCTTGCCTTCGAGGACGGCGAGAAAGCTCTTGCCGTCGACGTCGCCCGGCGTTCCGCCGGCAGCCTCGATCAGCGTCGGAACGACGTCGACATATTGCACCATGGCGTCGGTCTGCGTGCCCGGAGCGACGTGGCCCGGCCAGCGGAATATGAGCCCTGTGTGGATGCCCGTGTCGTAAAGGGTCCATTTCGACTTGGGAAACGAATTTCCCTGTTCGCTCGTGTGGATGAAGATGGTGTTCTCGGTCAGCCCCGCCTCGTCCAGCATGCCCATCAGCGCGCCGGCCTGCCCGTCGAGATGCGTGATCTCGGCGTAATAGTGCGTGAGCATCTCACGCACCTCGGGCGTGTCCGCGATGTAGGGAAGCACTTCGAGCTTGGCCGGATCGAAATCGGCGGCATTGCCCTCGGTCCATGGGGTATGCGGACTGTTCGAGGCAACCACGAGAAAGAAGGGCTGTTCCGCGTCGCGCTCGATGAAGGCGCGCGCCGCGTCGAGGTCGACGAGCGTGAACGTCCCCGACTTCTTGTTGCCGACGACCTCGAAGGGGAAGGACTCCGGCGGGCCGAAATGGGTCTTTCCGGTAAGGCCCACGCGATAGCCGAGCGCGGTGAAATAGTGCACGAGGCTCTTCGTTCCCTCGCGCACGACGCTGTGATTGGGCATCCCGCCGCTGCGCGCCGGAAAGAGGCCCGTGTAGAGCTGCTGGCGGGTCGGCGCGCACATCGCGGTCGCGGTGAAGGCGAGATTGAACTTCATGCCCTCGCGCGCAAGCCGGTCGAGATTGGGCGTCGGGACGTTCTTGCTTCCGTAAGGCCCGATATCGAGCCAGGTCTGATCGTCGGACAGCATGAGGATGATGTTGGGCCGCTGCGCGGCATGGGCCGATCCCGCGCCGATCGCCAGGGTCGCGGCGAGCAGGGCGATGGTGTGGGCAAGAGCCTTTCGCGTGAACATCGAGCGTCTCCTTCCTTGCCGGTTGCATCCGGCTGGTGTCGACCGGTCCGCCGGCCCGACCCATGCCGGACCGCAAAGCGAGGCGGAGGTCCTAATAGTCCTCTGGCACCGTCGTCCAGGCGCCGACGAGCTTCTTGAGCATGTCCGAGGACCACTCTCCGCCAAGCTTGTCGTAGACGGCGCAGGCCAGCTCCAAGAGATCCTCGTCGATCGCGTCCGGCGCCGGCAGCGCCGCGAGCGCGTCGCGTTCGAGCGCGACCTCGAGACGCTTGCCGAGCAGCGTGAGGCGATAGGCGCGCCCGCTCGACGCGCTCCAGCGTGCTCCCAATGCGCCGATCGTCCGGGCGAATTCGGGCCAGACATTGTCGTCCACGAGGACGGGCAGGGGCGGTGCCTCAACGGCCATGGCTCACCTTCCTCGAGAATGCTTCCTCGGCCACCGCGAGGAGCGCGTCGGCGCACTGCCTGGGTGCCCATTCCTGGACGAAGTGGCGGGCTTCCTTGACGATCGTCGGCGCGTGCTCGCGGGCACGCGGCAGGCGGGCCTGCATCGCGAGGCCCTGCTCTTCCCACGGAAAGACCGGATCGGAGGCGCCCCAGACGAAGCGTGTCGGAACATCCATCTGCGGCATGGCGGCCCAGATCGCGTCGGCGAGCGGCTGCGTCGGATGGCCGGGCCCGAGCGAAATCGCGCGCGGCCAGGCGAGCGTCGCGCCCGGTCCGGGCGTGATGTCGAAGGGCAGGCGGAAGCCCGCCCAGACGGCGCCCTCATGCGAGCTCTTGGGCATGCCGAGCTTGGCGCCGTCGATGAAGACGCGCCGCCGGCCGAAAAGCAGAGGCCCCGCGATCGGCGCGTGAAGCCCGCGCCAGGGATAGACGCGCCGGTGGAAATCGCTCGCGGCGCCCCAGAAGGTGTTGCCGAGCACCATGCCCGCGAGGAGCCCGGGTTTCGCGAGGCAGGCGCCGAACGAGATCGGGCCGCCCCAATCCTGGAGAAAGAAGACGGCGCGCTCGACGCCCGCGGTCTCGAGGATCTGTCTCAGGCGGGCGGCGTGATGCGCGATCGCATATTCGCCTTCGTGGATCGCATGATCCGAGCGCCCGCTGCCGAGATGGTCCGGCACGATCACGCGATGGCCTGCCGCGACGAGCGGCGGCACGATATTGCGGTAGAGGAACCCCCAGGTCGGATTGCCGTGCGGCAGGACCACGGCATCCGGACGCCGAGGACCCTCGTCGACATAGTGAAGACGGTAATTGCCGCTCTTCACCCAATTGGGCTTGAAGGGATAGAGCGCCCGGATGCTCTCCGGCAGGGTCTCGATCACGTTGCCTTCCCCGTATTTTGGGCCGATGGTTCTCGGGAATATGACCAAAGTCAACACGCGGCGACCGGCCCGCTCCCTTCGCGTGCGGCGCAGGATGCCAAGCTAAACACCGTTCAAATTCCGTTGGACCACACAGTGACCAAGGGTGACAAGATGAATCAAGGCGGGAAAAGCATGAGCGGTCGCGGCGACCTGCCGCGGCGCGCCGTCGTGGCGGGTGGGGCCGCCGCGGCGGGGATCGCCGCGATGGCGCCGCTGGGCAGGGCGCGCGCCGTGGGCTCGAGCCTCAAGGCCAAGGCGGAGGGAGAGGGACGGGTTCTTCCCGATCGGCTTTTCGGCTTCAACTCGGTCGTCGCCTACGACGTTCCGCACGAGGACCCCGCCTTCATCGAGGCGGTGAAATATCTCGATCCACACTGGCTGCGCTTTCCCGGCGGCACGGTCGCGAACTATTTCAACTGGCGGTCCGGTCAGCTCGACGTCGCCGATATCGGCGCGGGAGCGTCGGTCTATCGCAAATACATCCTCTCCGTGGGCCAGCCCGCCTCGCGCCGGCTCCACCCGAAAGGGGCCTTCATCGAGGATTTCCAGAAGATCGCCGACAAGCTCGGCGCCAACGTCGTCGTCGTGCCCAACCTTGAGACGTCGACGATCGACGAGCAGGTCGCCTGGTTCGCGGACATGACCTCGAAGGGGGTCGTTCCGCACACGGTCGAGCTCGGCAGCGAGTTCTACATCGCCCTCATCATGGACGCGGCGGCGCTCAAGATCTGGCCCGACTACGAAACCTCGATGAAGCGCATGAAGGCCTATTACGACGCCTTCGAGAAGCATCTGCCCGACGACCACAAGGTCTCGATCCAGGCCGCCGCGAGCCGCTTTCACCACACCTACCTTGCGGGCGGCAACGCGCTCAACGAGCGGGAATGGAACTGGGACAGCGCGCTCAAGCCCGAGCCGTGGTTCGATGCGGTGACGACGCATCTCTACACGACCTTCTCCGCGCCCGCCGGCCCCGCCGCGATGAAGGGCCTTCCGGGCACCTACGAGGCGATCTACAAGGCGATGCTCGCGCGCACCGACGCGGGCTTCACGCGCCACATCAAGTTTCTGGAGGAGAAGCTTCCGGGCAAGGAGATCTGGGTCACCGAATGGGGCGGCTTCGACCCGCAGATCACCTTCTCCAACGCGCCGATCAAGTTCGACGGCGCCTGGCTCAACATGGTCGCGCGAAGCCTCCTCGTCTTCCTGCGCCACCCGACCGTCACCGTCACGAACTATCACGCGCTCTTCGCCAGCGGAAACCTTTCCTCGCTCTTCCGCCGGCGACCCGGAGGAGGCTATCAGCCGACGACCGCGGCGAGCCTCTTCAAATGGGTCGACGAGGCCTCGAAGGGACCGGGCGTGCGCTATCGTCAGCTCACGGTCGATGGGGCGGCGCGCGTCGACGGCAAGACGACGATCGAAGGCGAGTCCTACGAGGACGTGATGGGCGGGCTCTTCGAGCGTGAGGCGAGCGCGGTGGCGATCGTGCAAAATGCCGCTCTGGAGGCGAAGAAGCTCGACGTCTCCGGGCTCATGGGCGGCAAAGCGCCGGTCAGCGCGGAGGCCATGGGGGCGGACGATCTGCGCCAGAGCTACGAGCAGGAGCTGCCGCCGGTCAAAAGCCTCACCATCTCGCCGGAGATCGAGCTGCCCGCGCACTCGATCGTTCGGCTCGCCTGGAGCTGATGCAAAGGTCCCACGGACCGGCGTAGTCTCCCCGCAAGCCTGTCGGCCGGCCCTCGGCAGCTCCAGCCCGGGCCGGCCGAAACGACACTGGAGCGAGGGAGAAAACCCGATGTCGGCAAAGGAGATGGGCGCGTCACCCGTCGGGGGCGCGCAGGCGACGGCGGCCGCAGGCAAGGTGACCGCGGTCGGATCCGGACCCAAAGGCACCGTGGGCGGCGCCCGCGCGGCCCCGCTTCGGCTGAGGGCCGAAGGCCCGGACCGCCTGCTGCCGGAGCGTCTCTTCGGCTTCAACATGGTCGTGCCGTACGACATTCCGCACGAGGACCCGGCCATGGTGCCGGCCGTCGCATCGCTCAAGCCGCACTATCTCCGGGTTCCGGGCGGAACCGTCGCGAACTACTTCAACTGGCGCTCGGGCGCGCTCGAGGTTCCCGACGTCAAGGAGGGCGCGTCCAACTATCGCCGGATGCTGGTCGACGAGCGCATGCCGCTCTCCCATCGCCTCCACCCGAACGGCGCGCGGATGGAGGATCTGAAGGCGATCGCCGACAAGGTCGGCGCCGATCTCATCATCGTTCCGAATCTCGAGACCTCGACGATCGAGGAGCAGGTCGCCTGGTTCGAGGACATGACCTCGAAGGGCATCGTTCCGCATACGGTGGAGATGGGCAACGAGTTCTATCACGCGCTCCTCCTCGATGCGGAGTCCTTGCGCGTCTGGCCCGACTACGCCGCCTCGATGAAGCGCATGAAGGCCTATTACGACGCCATCTCGCGCTTCCTTCCGAAGGGCGCGAAGGTGTCGGTGCAGGCTTCGGCGAGCCGCTTCCACAACACGTCGCGGCCAAGCGAGTACACGCGCTATCAGCGCGGCTGGGATTGGGACAATGCGCTCGCTCCCGAGCCCTGGTTCAACGCCGTCACGACGCATATGTACGCGACCTTCTCGGCGCCCGCCGGCCGCGAGACGCTGAAGGGCCTGCCGGGCACGTACGAGACCATCTATGCGGCCATGCTCGCGCGCACCGAGGACGGCTTCACGCGCAACATCAGGTTCCTCGAGGAGAAGCTGCCGGGCCGGGAGATTTGGGTCACCGAGTGGGGCGGGGGCGACCATGCGGCGCTCTTCGACGGATACGACATCAAGTTCGACGGCGCTTGGCTCAATATGACCGCACGCGGAATGCTCACGCTGCTGCGCCACCCGTCGGTGACGATCACGACCTACCATGCGCTCTTCTTCGCGGGATCGCTGTCGTCGATGTTCCGCCGCAACGCCGGCGCCTATCAGCCGATCACGGCGGCGAGCCTGCTCGCCTGGTTCCACGAGGCCTCTCGCGGGCCGGGCATGCGCTATGTTCCCGTCACCGCCGACGGTGTCCGGCGTATCGAGGCGAGAACCACCAATCCCGGAGAAGGCTTCACGGATGTCGCAGGCGGGCTTTTCCGCAAGGGCGACGCGGCGACGCTCATTCTTCAGAATGCCTGGATGGAGCCGCGATCGGTCTCGGTCGACGGGCTCATGGACGGAAGAGTTCCGAGCCGGATCGAGGTGATGGGCGCGGACGATCTCAAGATCTCCTTCCAGGACAAGCTGCCGCCGGTCGAGGAGATCGCCGCGCGCGCCGTCGTGGAGGTCCCCGCGCATACCGTTCTGAAGGCGGTGTGGGAGTGACCGTGTCCGCCTGAGCGAATTGACAAATGACGCCAGCGTCATCAATTTGTCCCGCATGCTGCCGGAAAGCGTCGGGCAAACGAGGCGAAGGGGGAAACGATGTCAGATCCGAGATCCAAGAATGCTCCGACGCGGCGCGACGTCGTGGCGGCGGGAGCGGCGATCGCCGGAGTGAGCGCCGCGGGCCTTGGCGGCGCATCGGCCGCATCGCCGGCGCTGGTCGCATCCGCGAAGGGCGGGAGCCGGGCGCTGCCCGAGCGGCTGTTCGGCGTCAATTCCGTCGTCTGCTACGACGTCCCCTTCGAGGACCCGGCCATGGTGCCGGCCGTCGAGAAGCTCGCGCCCCACTATCTGCGCTTTCCGGGCGGAACCGTCGCCAACTACTTCAACTGGCGCACCGGCAAGCTCGATGTGAAGCCGATCCCGAGCGGCGCGTCGGTCTACCGCAAATACATTCTGGACTACGCCCAGCCGTCCTCGCATCGGCTGCACCCGGGCGGCGCCTTCATGGAGGACTTCGCGAAGATCGCGAAAGCGCTCGATGCGGAAACGGTCTTCGTGCCCAATCTCGAGACCTCGACCGTGGACGAGCAGACGGCCTGGTTCGCGCATCTCGCCGAGAAAGGCATCGCGCCGCGCACGGTCGAGATGGGGAACGAGTTCGCGCTGGCGATCCTCATGGACAAGGCGTCGCTGGAAGCCTGGCCCGACTATGCGAGCTCGATGGCGCGCATGAAGACCTATTACGAGGGCTTCCGGAAATATCTTCCGGACGATGCGCGCATCGCGGTGCAGGCGGCGATGAGCCGCCTCAACGATCTCGAAGAGCCCCCGGCGAGAGCGGCCATCGACCGCCGCGAGTGGGAGTGGGACAATGCGCTCGTGCCCGAGGACTGGTTCCAGGCGGTGACGACGCACCCCTATGTCGGCATCTCCTCGCATTCGGGAGTCGCGGCTCTGAAGGGCCTTCCGGACACGGTCGATCAGGTCTATCCGAACATGATCGCGCACACGGATGACGGCATCTCCCGTCAGCTTCGCTTCATCGAGGAGAAGCTTCCCGGCAAGGAAATCTGGGTCACCGAATGGGGCGGCGCGGATGCCGTCGCGACCTTCCAGCGGATTCCGCTGCGCTTCGACGGCATGTGGCTCAACATGATGGCGCGCTCGCTGC
The DNA here is from genome assembly GCA_024236075.1 of Alphaproteobacteria bacterium. Taxonomy (GTDB): domain Bacteria; phylum Pseudomonadota; class Alphaproteobacteria; order JACAEB01; family JACAEB01; genus JACAEB01. The sequence continues at coordinate 104,002 of JACKLE010000006.1, forward strand.
TCGTCTTCCTGCGCCATCCTTCCGTGACCGTCACGAACTATCACGCCATGTTCTTCTCGGGGAATCTGAGCTCCCTCTTCCGGCGAACGAGCGGACCGGAAAAGTATGCGCCGATCAACGCGGCAAGCCTCTTCGCGTGGTTCAACCGCGCCTCGCGGGGACCCGGCGTCACCTACACGCATCTGACGATCGAGGGCGCGACGCGCATCGAGGCCAAGACCAACATTCCCGGCGAGGGCTTCAACGACGTCGAGGGCGGGCTCTTCAGGAAGGGCGACGGCGCCGTCGCGCTCGTCCACAATGCGTGGAAGGAGCCGAAGACGCTCGATGTCTCGGGCCTCATGGACGGCCGCGTGCCGACGAAGGCCGAAGCGATGGGCGCTGACGATCTGCTGGCGGTCTATGAGGTCGATCTGCCGCCGGTCAGGGCTCTCGCCGCCGGCCCCGCGATCGTGCTGCCGCCCTACACCACGACGCGCATCGAATGGGCGTGAGGGCCCTCAGCGGTCCTCGTAGCCGTAGTCGTAAAGCGTGAAGAGCGAGACCGGGAAGTCGAGGCCCATCTCGATATCGGTGAGGCGCACGCTCGTGCGCGTGCCCTGCGCGTCGACGATGATCCATTGCTGCAGCTCGAAGTCGGGCCGCGAGAAGACCAGCGTGAGCTCGCCCTGGGCGAGGCCGTCGTCCTTGCGCATGGTGATGCGGGTATGTCCCGGCAGCTCCTCGACGGAGGCGATCGTGGTGTCGCGCGCGAGGTCGATGCCCTCGGAGAGGAGCACCTTGAGCGGCGTCGAGCTCAGGGGGTAGCGGTTCACGACCTTCAGATCCATGTCGTCGACGCCGACCCAGGTCCCGTCGACGATGAAGCGGATCTTCGCCGGCGGATCGTATTCGAAGCGCAGCCTGCCCGGCCGGCTCATATAGAAGGTGCCGCGCGCAAGGCCCTGCTCGGCGAGCTGCTCGAAGCGGCCCTTCATGGTCGTGATGCCGTTGAGATAGGCGTCGGCCTTGGCGATCGTGTCGCGGTCGCGCGAGGAGAGCGCGGCCAGGGCCGGGCCCGCCGCAAGGCCGGCCCACAGGCCGGCCAGCGCCGCTGCCGCACGGCGCCGCGTCAGGCCAATGGTCCTCGCTCGGGTCCGATCCATGGAAGAAGGCTCACACGCCAATATGGCAAAACCGCGCCCGCCGCGGATCAGTCCTCGCTGTGGTCGCCGACGAGGATGTCGCGCTTGCCGGCGTGATTCGGCGCGCTCACGACGCCCTGGTCCTCCATCTGCTCCATGAGGCGGGCGGCGCGGTTGTAGCCGATCTGCAGCTTGCGCTGGATATAGCTCGTCGAGGCCTTGCGGTCGCGCGCGACGATCGCGACGGCGCGGTCGTAGAGATCGTCGCCGCTTCCCGCCTGCTCGGCCATGAAGAGGCCGAACTCGTCCTCGTCCGGCTCCTCGGTGATCGAGGGCACGTAGTCGGGATCGCCCTGCGTCTTGAGGTAGGCGACGACGGCCTCGACCTCGGCGTCGGAGACGAAGGGGCCATGGACACGTCGGATACGCCCGCCGCCGGCCATGTAGAGCATGTCGCCCTGGCCGAGGAGCTGCTCGGCGCCCTGCTCGCCGAGGATCGTCCGGCTGTCGATCTTGGAGGTGACCTGGAAGGAGATCCGTGTCGGGAAGTTCGCCTTGATCGTGCCGGTGATGACGTCGACGGAGGGGCGCTGCGTCGCGGTGAGGAGGTGGATGCCGGCGGCGCGCGCCATCTGCGCGAGGCGCTGGACGGCGGCCTCGATGTCCTTGCCCGCGACCATCATGAGGTCCGCCATCTCGTCCACGACGACGACGATGTAGGGCATCGTCTCGAGCGGCATCTCCTCGGTCTCGTAGACCGGCTCGCCCGTCTCGCGGTCGAAGCCGGTCTGCACCGTGCGCGTCAGGATCTCGTCGTTCTCGATCGCCTCGGCGATGCGGACGTTGAAGCCCTTGATGTTCCGCACGCCGACCTTCGACATTTTGCGGTAGCGGTCTTCCATCTCCCGCACCACCCATTTGAGCGCGACGACGGCCTTTTTGGGGTCCGTGACGACGGGGGTCAGGAGGTGCGGGATGCCGTCATAGACCGACAGCTCCAGCATCTTGGGGTCGACCATGATGAGCTTGCACTCGTCCGGCGGCAGGCGGAAGAGAAGCGAGAGGATCATGGCGTTGATGCCGACCGACTTGCCCGATCCCGTGGTACCGGCGATGAGGAGGTGCGGCATCGCCGCGAGGTCGGCGACGACCGGTCCCCCGCCGATGTCCTTGCCGAGGGCGAGGGCGAGGCGCGAGGCGGTGCGCTCATATTCGCCGGAGGCGAGCAGCTCACGCAGGTAGACCGTCTCGCGGCGCGCGTTCGGAAGCTCGATGCCGAGCACGTTGCGCCCCGGTATGACGGCGACGCGCGCCGAGATGGCGCTCATCGAGCGGGCGATGTCGTCGGCGAGCCCGATGACGCGCGAGGACTTGATCCCGGGCGCGGGCTCGAACTCGTAGAGCGCGACGACGGGGCCGGGGCGAACCTCGGTGATCTGTCCGCGCACCCCGAAATCGGCAAGCACGGTCTCGAGAAGGCGCGCATTCTGCTCGAGCGCCTCGTCGGACTGCTCGCCGGTCTTGGCGAAGGTCTTGGGCTTGGCGAGGAGGCTCAGAGGCGGAAGCTGATAGAGCCCCGGCTCGAGGTCGAGCAGGGGCTCGGCCTCCTTCGCCTCGCGCTTGGAAGCCGGCCCTTGGGACGGCCCGGTCCGTTTGACGCGCGCGCGCGGGACCAGGGGGACGGGGACGACCTCGAGATCGTTGCGCTCGTCCTCCTCCAGATCCTCGTCGTCGTCTGGCGGCGGAATGTCGATGGTGTCGTCTTCGTCCTCGGCCCAGGGCTCGAGCTCCTCGGGGGCTTCGGTGCGGCGGCGGAACGAGGGGAGGCTCGGCAAGGGAATGCGCGGCAGCTCCGGCAGGTTCAGCTCGCCGAGGCGCTCGGCGAGCCCCTCGGCACGTTCGCGCAGGCCCGAGACGAGCGACACCGCCTCGCGAAATGTGAAGCCGAGCGCCCAGAGGTAGAGCGGAATGACGGCGACCACTCCGATGACGGCGGCGAGGAGCCGCGCGGGTGCGCCCGCGCCGACGCCCGTGAGCGCGGCGGCCCGCAGAAACAGCCCGTCATAGAGGAGCTGACCGAGAAGGCCGCCGAGCCCTGCCGGCCAGTCGAAACGGTCCGGCTGCGGAAGGGCGCCGAGGGCAAGCGTGGCGCCAAGGATCGCGCCCGCGAGCGCGCCGAGTCCGCCCGCACCCTCGTCGGCCTCCTCGTGGCGCAGCCGCCTCAGGCCCCAGACGATGAGCGGCGCGATGACGAGGAAGGCAGCAAGCCCCATCGCCTGGATCGCGCCGTCGGCGAAGACGGCGCCAAGAAGCCCCAGAATATTGCGCGCGCGCTCGGCCGTGGAGGTGCCGAAACTGGGATCGTGGGCGGAATAGCTGGCGAGCGCGAGACCGACGCCGACCGCCGAGACGATGAGCAGGGCACCGCCGGCCTCGGTGAGCCGTCGCCCGAAAAATTCCTTGGCCTCTTCCAGCATACGCCTCACGCCCGGTAATAGGGGTCACACGGATTTGAACCGAACCTGGCCGCAAAATCTACAGCCTACCGACGATAGGTGCGACCTTCGCAGGCCTCAACGGGCCATGCGTTGCGACGCCACGAGTTGGGAGGAAAAGTGCTTAAGGATCGTTAAGACTGAGCCGCCGCCGGGCGGCGAGTGTCCCGATTCGGGACAGGTCAGAGCGTCGCCGCGATCCGCTCGAGCCCGTCTTGCGTCGTCTTCAGGCTGTCGACGAGCGCGACGCGGATATAGGGGGCTCCCGGATTGACGCCGTCGACCTCCGTGGCGAGATAGGCGCCGGGCAGCACCTTGACCTTTGCCTTCGACCAGAGGTCGCGCGCGGCGCGCTCGCCGTCTCCGACGTCGAGCCAGAGGAAGAAGCCGCCGGGCGGCCGGCGGAAGGCGAAGCGATTGCCGAGAATGCGCTCCGCGACGTCGATCTTGGCGCGATAGAGCGTGCGGTTCGCGACGACATGGGCCTCGTCGGACCAGGCTTGCGTCGCCGCTTCGAGGACGGGAATGGGGGAGGGCGCGCCGCCATAGGAGCGTAGCACGCGGAAGGCCGTGACGATCTTCTCGCCCCCCACGACGAAGCCCGAACGCAGGCCCGGCAGATTCGACCGCTTCGACAGCGAATGGAACGCGAGCACGCGCTCGAGCGCGGCGGGACTGCCGGCGCAGGCCTCGACGACGCCGGTCGGCGGCGCGCCGTCATAGATCTCCGCATAGCATTCGTCCGCGAACAGCAGGAAGTCGTGGCGTTCGGCGAGCGCCAGCAGCCGGCGCCAATAGGCGAGGTCGGCGATCGCGCCTTGCGGGTTCGATGGCGCGCAGACATAGGCCGCGACCGCGCGGTCGAGAACCTCCCGCGCCACCCGGTCGAAGGCGGGCAGGAACCCAGTCTCGGCCGTCGCGGGCACGTAGTGGATCTCGGCGCCGATCGCCGCCGCGGCCGCCGCGTAGCACTGATAGAACGGGTTGGGCAGCAGCACCACCGGCCGCGGCTGCGTCTCGGCGCGCGCGGCGAGCTGCGCGGCCAGGAAGAGCGCCTCGCGCGTTCCGTTTACCGGCAGGATGGCCGCATCGGGATCGAGGAAGTCCGGTGCGAGGCCGTACCGGCGCGCGAGCCATCCGGCGGCGGCGCGGCGAAAGGCGGGCGTGCCCTCATTGGGCGGATAGCGGCCATAGGCGGCGAAATCGGCCGAAAGGGCGCGCGCGAGGAATTCCGGCACTCCGTGGCGCGGCTCGCCGATCGACAGATCGATGGCGCCTTCGGGCAAAGCTTCGCCGGCCTTCTGGCCGAGCAGGGCGCGCAGGCGCGGAAACGGATAGTCGGGAAGCCCCGCGAAACGCTCCGCGACGATCACGTCTTCTTCCCTTCTCCTCGATCGGGCCCGGCGGCGCGCGGACGATAGCGACGCCAGGCCTGTCGGTAAAGGAGGCCCCCAAGACGAACGAAGGCCCGGGATCGCTCCCGGGCCCTCGCCCCACGCATGCGAGACGGATGCCCCCCGGCCCTGCCTCGCAGACTGAGCTGATATGGTCTCGGGACCGGCAGCCGCGCCGATCCCGAGAGCCGGTCCCCGCGCCTAGCGGCGCGTGAACTCCGGATAGGCCTCGATGCCGAGCTCGGCCTTGTCGAGCCCCATCTCTTCATCCTCCGCCGAAGCGCGGATGCCTACCGTGAACTTCAGGATGAGCCAGAGAACGAGGCTCACGACGAAGGTGAAGGCGCCGATCGCACCGATCCCCACCGCCTGGCCGTAATAGGTGGCGCTGTCGTTGGAGAAGGGAACGATGATCGTGCCCCAGATGCCGCACAGAAGGTGCGCGGGAATGGCGCCCACCACGTCGTCGATCCGCAGCTTGTCGAGGATCGGCACCGCGATGGTGACGATGACGCCGCCGACGGCCCCGACCATGAGGGCAATCGGAATGGTCGGCGCCAAGGGCTCCGCCGTGATCGAGACGAGGCCCCCGATGGCACCGTTGAGCGCGATCGAGAGGTCGACCTTCTTGAAGAGGATCTGGCTCATGATCATCGCCACCACGAGGCCGGACGCGGCCGCGAGGTTGGTGTTGATGTAGATGTTCGAGATCGCGGCGACGTCGGCGCCCGTGCCCATGGCGAGCTGAGAGCCGCCATTGAACCCGAACCAGCCGAGCCAGAGGATGAAGGTGCCGAGGGTCGCGAGCGGCAGCATCGAGCCGGGCATCGGGTTCACCGAGCCGTCAGGATTGTACTTGCCGATCCGCGAGCCCAGGACGAAGGCGCCCGCAAGCGCCGCCCAGCCGCCGACCGAGTGGACGAGCGTCGAGCCGGCGAAGTCGGAGAAGCCGAAATTGGTGTCGAGCCAGCCCGTGCCCCACTCCCACGAGCCGGTGATCGGATACATGATCCCGGTGAGGATGGTCGTGAACACCATGAAGGGCCAGATCTTGATCCGCTCGGCGAGCGTGCCCGAAACGATCGAGGCCGCCGTCGCGCAGAACACCATCTGGAAGAACCAGTCGGACCCCGAGGAGTAGCCGCCCGAGAAGTCGCCTTCAGGGTCGCTCGCACTCCAGATCAGGCCGAAGTTGAAATAGCCGTTCCAGTCCTCGCCCATCGTGCCCGGATACATGATCTTGTACCCGACGAGCCAGAACATGATGCCGGCGATCCCGTAGATCGCAATGTTCTTCAAGCTGATGGTCGCGGCGCTCTTGGAGCGCACGAGACCGCTTTCGAGCATGCAGAACCCTGCCGCCATCCACATGACCAGGAAGCCATGCATCAGGAAGTTCAGGCTATTGAAGATGTATGCGGTCTCATCATCGACCGCATAGGCCGCGCTCGCGACGAGCAGCGCACTTGCGCCCACGCCGAGACCGAGCCCCACTCTCGTCATTCGTTTCGTTAGGTCTCTCATCAACCCTCTCCTACAAGGCATTCTGACGGTCGCCCGCCCCGAATGCTCACCACCTGCTCCGCCGGACTTGAAACTGGCCGGCCGACGGAATTTCCGACTCTTGGTATTGACGACCCCTTCCCCAATCCCCTCTCGGTCCTGGCGAAGAATGCCGTTGGCGCACCGCGTCCACCACTAGTTTGCGCGGCAAATCCTGTCCTAGCGCCCTTCAGACCTGCATCGCTCCTCCCTCCGAAAAGCCTCACCCGTATCTCAGTGGTTGTAAGCGCGCTCGCCATGTTCGCTGATGTCGAGGCCCTCCAACTCCTGATCCTCGCCGACCCTCAGCCCGAAGATCGCCTTTAGGATGAAGAAGATCGCGGTGCTGCCCACGACCGACCACAGAACGACCGTGCCCACGTCCCAAATCTGCGACAGGAGCTGGCCGCCAAGACTGTACGGGGCATTGTCGCAACTCTCAAAGCCGTGCGCCGCACAGGTCGCATAGTCGACGATCCCGGTGCCCCCGAGCGCCGGATTGACGAGGATGCCGGTGAGGATCGCGCCCACCATGCCGCCCACTCCGTGGACGCCGAAGGCGTCGAGCGAGTCGTCGTAGCCGAACATCTTCTTGGCCGCGGTGCAGAAGAAGAAGCAGACCGGGCTCACGACGAGGCCGAGCACGAGCGCGCCCATCGGGCCCGCGAAGCCGGAGGCCGGCGTCACTGCGACGAGGCCGGCGACGACGCCGGTGATGAGACCGAGCAGGCTCGGCTTGCCCTTCACGATCCACTCGAGAACGGTCCAGGTGAAGCCGGCCATGGCCGTGGCGATGAAGGTGTTGGCGAGCGCGAGCGCGGCATATTCGTTCGCCTCGAGATTGGAGCCGGCATTGAAGCCGAACCAGCCGACCCAGAGAAGCGCCGCGCCGACCATGGCGAGCGTCACGGAATGGGGCGGCATCGCCTCCTTCTCGTAGCCGCGGCGATGGCCGGCGATGATCGCGCCGACGAGGCCGGCGACGCCCGCATTGATGTGCACGACGCTGCCGCCCGCGAAGTCGATCGCGCCGAGCTGCCAGAGGAAGCCCGCCGTGTCCGCGCTCGCGGGGTCGGCGGCGACGCCGCTCGGGCCCGGCCAGAACCAGACCATGTGGGCGATCGGGCAATAGACGAAGGTCATCCAAAGCCCGGCGAAGAAGACGAGCGACACGAACTTCACGCGCTCGACGAAGGCACCGATGGCGAGCGCGGTCGTGATCGCCGCGAAGGTCATCTGGAAGCAGACGAAGATGATCTCGTGAATGCCGACGCCGATCGTGAAGGTCTCCGCGACGGCGGTGATCGGCACGCCCTTGAGGAACGCCTTGCCGAGGCCGCCGATGAAGGGCTGGAGGACACCCTCGCTTCCGGTGAAGGCGAGGCTGTAGCCGTAGAGGAACCACAGCACGCAGACGAGGCATTCGATCATGAAGATCTGGATGAGGACGGACGCCATGTTCTTGGTGCGCACCATCCCGCCATAGAAGAGCGCGAGGCCGGGCACCGTCATGAGGAGCACGAGCACCGTCGACACCATCATCCAGACGTCGTCGGCCTTGTTCACGGCGAGGGCGGGAGGCGCGGCCTGCGCCATCGCCGGGGCGAGCGCGCCCGAGGCGAGGAGGAGAAGCCCCGCCCCCAGTCCCGCAACGCCTGCCCGTTTCGCCTTCGTCATGGCCTTCCGTTCGTCCGCGATGGTCATGGTGCGCTTCCGTCCCTTTGTGCTTGTGGGCGCGTGTGCCGTCGCCGGCTCCGCGCCGCACATTCTAGTCACAAAGCGTCGGGTCCCGTCTCCCCCGTACGGATGCGCACCACCTGCTCGACCGGATAGACGAAGATCTTTCCGTCCCCGATCTGGCCCGTCTTGGCCGTCTCCTGAATGGCCTCGACGGTCTGGTCCACGAGATCGTCCTCGAGGACGATCTCGATCTTCAGCTTCGGGAGGAAGCTCACCTGATACTCCGCCCCGCGATAAATCTCCGTATGGCCCTTCTGCCGCCCGAACCCCTTCACCTCGGTCACCGTGAGACCGTGCACCCCCAAGGACGTCAACGCACCCCGTACTTCGTCGAGCTTGAACGGTTTGATCACCGCCATCACGAGTTTCATGGGTCCCTCTGGTTCCGCGCGCGCCTCGGACCGGCTCGACGGCGCATTTGGGCGGGCCTCGCCGCTGGCGCTCTCGTCTCCTGGAGACCGGGCCTCGGCCAGGGGGCGAGACCGATCCGAACGACCTCATTCTCAAGAACTGTGCCGGGCCGGCTCTAACCAATTAAGCCATTGATTCGAGAACTTTTATCCGCGGTCCGAATGCGTCGTTGCCGATCCGCGGCGCGTGCGTTGCCTAACTTTTATGCAATGCGACGCGAATTGCGCGCTGGCCGTGCATCCCCACGCGGCAGCCTTTGCGGTCGCAAGAAAGAACTACGCAAGCGCGTCGTGAATTACTATATTCACCAGACGAGCGCGGCCGAATCGCGCCGGGGAAGGCCCCGGCGGACCGCCGCTGGGAGCCGGTCGGGTGCTCGAGGGCAGGCGCATTCTCCTCATCATCGGCGGCGGCATCGCGGCCTATAAGAGCCTCGAGCTCATTCGCCGCCTGAAGGAGCGCGGCGCCTCGGTGCGCGCGATCCTGACGCGCGGCGGGGCGCAGTTCATCACGCCGCTCGCCGTCGGAAGCCTCACCGGGGAAAAGGTCTCGTCCGAGCTCTTCAGCCTCACCGACGAGGCGGAGATGGGCCATATCGAGCTATCGCGCGCGGCCGATCTCCTCGTGGTGGCGCCCGCCACCGCGCACCTCATGGCGCGCATGGCGGCCGGTCTCGCCGACGACCTCGCGACGACCGTGCTGCTCGCGACCGACAAGCCGGTGCTCGTCGCGCCGGCGATGAATGTGCGCATGTGGAGCCACGCGGCGACGCAGCGCAATCTCGCGCGTCTCGCGGCCGACGGCATCGCCGTCGTCGGGCCGAACGAGGGGCCGATGGCCTGCAACGAGTTCGGGCCGGGCCGCATGGCGGAGCCCGCGGAAATCCTCGCCGCCATCGAGGCGTCCTTCGGCGCCGGCCCGCTCGCCGGGCGCCGGGCGCTCGTGACCGCCGGCCCCACGCGCGAGCCCATCGATCCCGTGCGCTACATCGCCAACCGTTCCAGCGGCCGCCAGGGCTATGCCATCGCCGAGGCGCTGGCGCGGCTCGGCGCCGACACGACGCTCGTCTCGGGGCCCGCCGAGATCGCGCCGCCCGCCGCGGTGCGCTGCGTCAAGGTCGAGACGGCCGGCGAGATGCTCGCCGCCTGCGAGGCGGCGCTGCCCGTCGAGGTCGCCGTCTGCGCGGCGGCCGTCGCCGACTGGCGCGCCCGCGCCCAGGCGAACCAGAAGATCAAGAAGTCGAAGGCGGGGCTCCCCGCGCTCGAGCTCGTCGAGAATCCCGACATCCTCGCGACCCTCTCGCGGCCCGGGCCGCGCCGGCCGCGCCTCGTCGTGGGCTTCGCCGCGGAGACCGAGGACGTCATCGCCCATGCGAGCGCCAAGCGCGCGGCCAAGGGCTGCGACTGGATCGTGGCGAACGACGTCTCGCCGGGGACGGGCATCATGGGCGGGGAGGAGAACGCCGTTCACCTCATCACGCCCGCCGGCGCCGAGAGCTGGGAGCGCGCGCCCAAGAGCGCGGTCGCGGCCCGTCTCGCCGCGCGCATCGCCGAGACGCTCGCGGGAGGCGCGTCGTGACGCCGGTCAAGGTCGCCGTCATGCGCCTGCCGCACGGCGAGGGCCTGCCGCTCCCCGCCTATGCGACCGCGCTCGCCGCCGGCCTCGACCTTCACGCCGCGCTCGGCGAGCGCGAGGAGCTGACCATCGAGCCGGGCGCCTGGAAGGCCGTGCCTACGGGCATCGCCATCGCGCTGCCGCCCGGCTACGAGGCGCAGGTGCGCCCGCGCTCGGGGCTCGCGCGGCGCCACGGCCTCACGCTGCTCAACGCTCCGGGCACGGTCGATGCCGATTATCGCGGCGAGATCGAGGTGATGCTCGTCAATCGCGGCCCGAGCCCCGTGACGCTCGCGCGCGGCGACCGCATCGCGCAGATGGTCGTCGCGCCCGTGACGCGCATCGCCTGGGAGGAGGTCGACGAGCTTTCCGCCACGGCGCGGGGCGCGGGCGGGTTCGGCTCGACGGGGCTCAAGGCGCAGGGGGCGGGGCGATGATGTTCCGCCTCTCGCGCAAGACCCAGCTCGCCCTCGAGGCGGTGGTCGACATCGCCTTCCACTCCCGGCCCGACCCGGTGCAGTCCAAGGAGATCACCGAGCGGCAGGGCGTGCCGCAGCGCTATCTCGAGCAGGTGATGCAGCATCTCGTCCATGCCGGCATATTGAAGGGCGTGCGGGGGCCGAAGGGCGGCTACCGCCTCGCCCGCGAGCGCCGGCGCATCACGGTCGGCGAGATCGTCCGCATCGTGAGCGAGCTCGAGCAGAACGGAACGACCGAGCAGGACAGCCAGTCCGACCTCTCGCTCAAGGTCGTGCGCCCCCTCGTCGAGACCCTGCACGACGAGATGATGGAGCGTCTCGAAGCCATCACCGTCGAGGATCTCTGCCGGCGCGCGATGGCGGCCGGCGTGCGTCTCGGCCGCCTCGAGCGAGCCGACTTCACGATCTGAGCCACAATTCGGGGCACCCGCGCCCCGCAACCCGATGGAGTGCCGCCAATGGCAGAGCTTTCGAACAAGGTTCCCGGCCGCGGCCGCATCTACGATTCGATCACGGAGACGATCGGCGACACGCCGCTCGTGCGCATGCGCCGCCTGCCGGCGCTCCACGGCGCCAAGGCCGACATCCTCCTCAAGCTCGAATTCTTCAACCCCATCGGCAGCGTCAAGGACCGCATCGGCGTCTCGATGATCGAGGCGCTCGAGGCCGAGGGGCGCATCGGCCCCGACACGCGCATCGTCGAGCCGACGAGCGGCAATACGGGCATCGCGCTCGCCTTCGTGTGCGCGGCCAAGGGCTACAAGCTCACGCTCGTCATGCCCGAGTCGATGTCGGTCGAGCGGCGCAAGATGCTCGCGCTCCTCGGCGCCGAGCTCGTGCTCACCCCGGCGGCGGAAGGCATGCGCGGCGCGGTCGCCAAGGCGCGCGACATCGTCGCCGCGACGCCGGGCGCCGTCATGCCGCAGCAGTTCGAGAACCCCGCGAACCCCGCCATCCACCGGCGCACCACGGCGGAGGAAATCTGGAACGACACGGCCGGCAAGGTCGACGCGCTCATCTCCGGCGTCGGCACGGGCGGCACCATCACCGGCGTCGCGCAGGTCATCAAGCCGCGCAAGCCCTCCTTCCGCGTGATCGCGGTCGAGCCCGAGGACAGCCCCGTGCTCTCGGGCGGCAAGCCGGGGCCGCACAAGATTCAGGGCATCGGCGCGGGCTTCGTCCCCGCGATCCTCGAGCGCAGCCTCGTCGACGAGGTGGTGACCATCGGCAACGAGACCGCCTTCGCCATGGCGCGCGAGGCGGCCCGGCTCGAAGGCATCCCCGGCGGCATCTCCTCCGGCGCGGCGATCGCGGCCGCGCTCGAGGTCGGCGCGCGCCCCGAAATGGCCGGCAAGATGATCGTCGCGATCATCCCCTCCTTCGCCGAGCGCTATCTCTCGACGGCGCTGTTCGATGGGCTGTGAGCGAGCAGCCCAAGTGTTGAGGCTCTCGTTGGGCGCCGGGTGCGGGATGTGGGCAGCTCCATTCGAGGTACACGGTTTGAGGGCTTGGGTGCGAAAATAAGGTGTTATTTCTCCTTATTTGGCGTCCCCTCAATTGAGGCCGTGATACGAACGCAGAACAAGTTTGCTCGACGAAGCTAAGTGGATAATGGCAACACTTCGTGATCCGGTCCTGTTTACCAAGTACTTTGGTGTTGACACAAACGTGCTTCGAGAGCTCGGGTTGTTTGACCCATTGTTGAATGCAGACACAAAGCTATTTGTTGATCCTTTATTATTAAAGGAGAGCAAAAATCAGATCGTCTCTATTGGTGCGGTTGCGAATTTCGAAACGTCTTTTGGTGAAATAATCAAGGTTCTCAAATATTCGACCGAGATAGGCGATGTGCCTTGGCGAAACGCAGATCGTCTGTTCACTTTTAAGGAACCGCTAGAAACGTGTCTCGGTTATGGTGACAGCACCACACACGGAAGCGCAATTGGTCCAACACTACGACATAAACTTATGTCTACTGCAATGGCAATCATTGAACTAGGTATTCAAGATCCAGAGTTGTTTGCGCTTATGGGATTGCTTGAGGAGGGGATTGGGCCGGATCGTATCAGCGATATGACCACACATGCGATCAAACCGGCACTTTATGAGCTCAACGATTCTGTTATTTCACATTTGGGCGTCACGCCAACTGTGTTCGAACTGGGTCACAAGAAATACAATCTCGTGCGGAATCCCTTCGAATCCGATGTGCGGCCGGTGCTCTTGTTACCGCAAGACATTTTGCGAGAATTGCCGGTGGCGCATGATTGGAGTGATGTAGCAGATGCGGCCGATAAGAACCAACAACTTCGTGATCGCGTAAACAAGGAAATTGGCGACCTTTGGGCCATTCGGACTCGAAAGGACAAGCAAAACGCAAGAGTTGCGGCCCTTCGTAATCGGAGGGCGTTTGAGACTTTGATGGCTGCTGTCGGATTGACGGATAAAGTGCCCTATGACCCAGGTGAGGACCGGGAAGGGCATTATCTTTGGCGAAAAGCTCTAAATGAAATCGCCTCAGAATTCCCGGTCACTATCGAGAAACCTCAAGCCGAGACTATTCAAGAGCTCGAGCGGGTTACGGATCAAATCATTAAGACGTTCGCCGATCTTGTCGAAAACAAGGGTCAATGGTTTCACTTTTGGCATCGTGCGGAGTGTAGGCATGAGCGCGCGGTGCAGCGGTTCTTCTTTGCGGTCGCGGAGGTCTACTGCAAGGCAAATGGCCTCGACATTAGCCCTGAGACTGATAGCGGCGGGGGGCCTGTAGATTTCAAATTTTCCGTTGGCTACAACGCGCGGGTCCTTGTGGAAATTAAGCTCTCCACTGGAAAGGTCGTGTCTGGTTACAGGGCGCAGCTAGAGGCTTACAAAATGGCCGAAAGCACATCTCGGGCACGATATTTGATCGTTGATGTCGGTCAAATGGGCAATAAGCTTGAGGAAGTTCTCAAACTTAAAAACGCTCGTTTAGCTGACGGTTATCCCGCGGCTGATATCATTGTTGTTGATGGAACACGCAAGCTCTCCGCAAGCAAACGTAATTAGGACGCCCAACTTGGGAAACACAATACCTATTTTGAGTGACAGAACAATTCGGACATCCCATGGCATTTCTCTCTGGCTGCATATAAATCTCTCTGGCCGCATATAAATATGTCACCCGAAGGCGCACTGGCTTTTCGGTCGCCACTAAAGGCCCTCAGCTCAGCCACGAGATGAGGTCGCGCCCGACGAGGTCCTGGAGGCGCAGGACGTCGTCCCTGAGCGCGGCGACGAGGCGGGCGCGGGCCTCGGCGGGCATGTCGTCGCGCTCCATGTTGCGCGCGGCGAGCGCGTCGCGGATGCGCCGGCGCAGGTCGTAGGGGATGACGGCCGCCGCGATCCGCGTCAGCGGATTGGGCTTCATCAGAAAGTCCTGGAACCGCTGATTCTTCGGCGTGCCGCCCGCATTGGGGCGGTGCGAGACGTCGGGCGCGAAGCCGTCGTCGACGCCGACGAAGCGGAACAGCTCGGCGAGGACGTCGAGGGGCTTGGCGTCGAAATCCTCGTAGAGGAAGAGCTTTAGCTGGTCGCGCGGGAAGAGCGCGGTGTAGCGCGAGAGCTGCTCGAAATAGCGCGGGAAGCGGCTATAGCCGAAGAGCGGCTGCCAGCCCGCCTTGAGGCGCTCCTCCTCGAGCGTGAGCGCCTTCACGAAATCCTCCGCCGGCTCGATGGTCTGCCGCTTCGCGTAGAGATAGTGCGAATAGGCCTGCTCGATCGGATTGCGCAGGATGGCGACGAGGCGCGCATCGGGCACGCGGCGGTGGATGCGCGCGGGCGCCTTCTCCGCGTAAAGATAAAGCGGGCAGGCCTCGCCGCGCGCGGCGCCCTCGGGGGCGGCCTCGAACAGCGCCTCGTATTCCGCGAGGCTCGTCATCGAATTGTTGATGTAGTCGGCGCCCGGGCCCTTGCAGGCGAGCGTCTCGCCCTCGAAGGCGAAGAAATTCGTCTCCTTCCTCGGCGTCATGTAGATGCCGGGGTGCTGCTTCAGATAGTCGTAGAGCGCGGTCGTGCCCGACCGTGCCGCGCCGATGATGAGGAACGTCGGCAGTCGCGCCATGCTGGAAACCCCCCGGGGACTCGGGCTCCTTCTATCCGGCGCGTCGCTGCAAGTTCAAGGCCGGAACGGGTGGGCTGGTCCCCGGCTTGCAGGCGGGCTATCCAGGAAAGGCCGAGGGGAACGGAAATGCCGACGATCTCGAACCGCGATCTGGCGATTCTCGCGGGGATTCTCGTCCTCGCGGCGGTCCTGCGCATCGTGGGGCTCGACGCGCCGCTCTGGTTCGACGAGATCGTGACGTTGACCGAGAGCGTGCGCGCGCCCTTCGGCGAGCTCGTCACCCGCTACTCGACCAACAACCACATGCTCTACAGCCTCGAGGCGAAGGCGGTCATCGCCCTCCTCGGCGAGCATGCCTGGACGCTGCGCCTGCCCGCCATGCTCTTCGGGGTGGCGAGCATCGCCGCCATATGGTGGCTCGCCCGGCCGATCGTCGGAACGGTTCAGGCCCATGTCACGGCCGGGCTCCTCGCGGTCTCCTATCATCACATCTGGTTCTCGCAGAACGCGCGCGGCTATACCGAGCTCCTCTTCCTCAGCATCCTCGGCACGATCCTTTTCCTCGACGGGCTCAGGCGGCCAAGCTGGGGCCGCTGGTGCGGCTTCGGCCTCGCGCTCGCGCTCGCGGCCTACACCCATCTCACGGGCGCCTTCTTCTTCGCGGCGCTCGGCCTCGTCTATCTCGGCGTCCTCGTGCGCCGCCATCTCTGGCGGCCGGCCGGCGCCGCGCCCGCCGGCCTCGGCGAGATCGTGGCGGGGGAGCTGAAGCCGGTCGCCGGCTTCGCGCTCGGCGGGCTCCTCACCCTGCTCCTCTACGCCCCCCTCTTTCCGGACGTCGTGTCCGCGGTCGGCGAGGTGTCGCAGACCTCGGCCGTCGACGCCATGAAGGAATATCAGAACCCGCTCTGGACCCTCGTGGAGGCCGTGCGCACGCTGACCGGGCCCGGCGCGCTGATGGCGCTCATCGGCGCGGGCGCGCTCGTCCTCACCGGGCTCGGCATCGCCGTCACGGCGCGCAGGGAGCCGCTCTTCGGCTGGATCGTCGTCGCGAGCATCGCCCTCACGGCGGTCATGCTCTCGCTCCTCTCCATGCGGATCTGGCCGCGCTTCTTCTTCGTCGACATCGGCTTCATCATGATGCTGATCGTCGCCGGCGTCGCGGCGGTCTGTGGCTTTCTCGCCGAGAAGGCGCGCGCGCTCGTCCGCCTGCCCGTCGGGGCCGGGTCGCTCTTCGCGCTCGCCTGCCTCGCGATGGTCGCGCTGTCGGGCCTTCTCGCGGCGCGCAACTACGAGGCGCCCAAGCAGGACCTCGAAGGCGCCTACCGTCTTGTCGAGAGCGAGCGCGCGCCCGGCGACCGCATCTACGCCGTCGGCGTGGGCCGGACGCCGTTCGTCACCTACTATCGGGCGGGATGGGGCGACCTCGCGACCAGGGGCGAGCTCGAGGCGAGCCTTGCCGCGCCCGGTCGGACCTATGTGATCGTCGCCTTCCCCCAGCGCGCGCGCCGGGCCCAGAGCGAGGTCATGGGCGCGGTCGAGGCCGAGCTCGAGACGGCCCGCCTCTTCCCGGGGACGCTCGGCGACGGCAACGTGCTGGTCTTCCGCAGCCGCTGAAAGGCGCTCTTGAAATGGTCCGTAAGCTGACTTCGATTCTCGCGGCGCTGACGGGTCTTGCCGCCTCGCTGGGGGCCTGCGCGCGCGCGGAGGTCACCGTCACGCTCGAGCCCGAGACGCGCTATCAGACGATCTCCGGATGGGAGGCGGCGGACGAGGTCGTGTCCAACCCCGCCGAGGAGCCGGACTGGCTCCTCTACGCGCCCATCGTCTACGACAAGGCGGTCGAGGAGGTCGGCATCAACCGCATCCGCCTCGAAGTTCGCTCGAGCGCCGAAAGCACGATCGGCGCCTGGCGCCGCCTCGCCAGCGGCGAGATCGACAGCAAGGGCTGGCGGCCCATCCGATACCTCTCGACCAACGACAACGACGATCCGTACACGATCAACTGGAGCGGCTTCGACTTCGCCGAGCTCGACTTCCGCATCGAGAGCGCCGTTCTGCCCATGAAGGAGCGCCTTGAGGCGCGCGGCGAAAGGCTTTTCGTCAACGTCAACTACGTCGCCTTCATGAATCAGGTGCCGGACGCGCCCTATTTCCACGACGATCCGGAAGAATATGCCGAGCTCGTGCTCGCGACCCATCTCCACATGCGCGACAAGTACGGATTCGCTCCCGACGCCTGGGAGGTGATGCTCGAGGCGGACAACGTGCCCCAATGGCGCCGCGATCCGCGCCTCCTCGGCAAGGTCATCGTCGCGAGCGCGAAGCGTCTGGACGAGGCGGGCTTCAAGACCCGATTCATCGCGCCCTCCGTCACCAACATGAAGAACGCCGCGCCCTACATGGACGCCATCGCCTCCGTGGACGGAGCGGTGGCGCGCATGAGCGAGATCTCCTATCACCGCTATGGCGGGCGCAAGCCGGAGAACCTCGCCGCCATCGTCGAGCGCGCCGAGCGCTACGGCCTCGATACCTCGATGCTCGAATGGTGGTTCGGCCACGGCAACGAGGACGTGCTGCACGAGGATCTGGAGGCGGGGCGCAATTCCGCCTGGCAGGGCCGCACGCTGCGGGGGCTCTTCGACGTCGACATGTCGAACCCCAAGGCGCCGAAGGTCACGCCCCGCAAGGAGGTGCGCTACACGCTGCAATATTTCCGCGACGTGCGCGCGGGCGCGGTCCGCATCGGCGCGCGATCGAGCGCGCCGCAGGACTTCGCGCCGCTCGCCTTCGTGAACCCCGGCGGTGCGACCACGCTCGTCGTCAAGGCGCAGCGCGCCGGCGAGATCGCGATTCTCGGCCTTCCCGCGGGCCGCTACACGGTTTCCTACGCCGTGCCGCAGGGCTCCGAGCGCCTCGCGCCCGTCGAGCACGCCGCCGGCGCGCCGTTCCGCGCCAGCCTCCCGGCCAAGGGGGTCCTCACCGTGGCTGCCGAGCGCCCGCGTCCCGGCGCGACGCCTTGAGCCTTTTTTGACCGCGCGCGGCGACTATGGTTGAGCTTTCCGCGAGGGGGTCCTGAACGTCATGTCAGAGCGGCGTCGCTTCAGCGTTGGCATGGCGTGGATGTTCGCGGGCAACTGGGTCGAGCAGGCCTGCAATTTCGCGATCTTCGTCACGCTGGCGCGCATTCTCGGGGCGGAGGCTTTCGGCCTCGCCATGATGGCCATGGCCTTCATCGTCTTCGCCGAGTTCCTCGTGCGCGAGACGATCACCGAGGGCCTCATCCAGCAGCACGAGGTCGAGCCGGGCCATCTCGACGCGACCTTCTGGCTGCTCGCCCTACTTTCCGTCGT
>JACKLE010000007.1 GCA_024236075.1 Alphaproteobacteria bacterium
AGCTAATGAGCCGGTGACCTAGAGCAGCCCTTTTCCGGCCCGTCTCCGCTTCTTCCGTATGCGACGGACGGGCGTCCCGCTTGTCGGCCGGCTGGCGCGCCTGATAGACCACGGTCGGAAAGACGCAAACGAGGGGTGAGCGCGATGTCGGAGACGGTCCTCTACGAGACGAGCGGCAAGGTGGCGGTGATCCGCCTCAACCGGCCCGAGAAGCTCAACGCGCAGACCCTGGAGATGACGGCCGCCTATTTCGCGGCGATGAAGCGGGCCGACGCGGACGACGCGGTGGGCGCGATGATCGTGACCGGAAACGGGCGCGGCTTCTCCACCGGAGCGGACTTCAAGGACCGCTTCCAGCGCCACATCGAGGAGGCGGACGCGGACGCGACGTCGGAGCTGCCGCGTCCGGGCCAGGGCTGGATGGAGCTCGTGCGCGGCGCCAAGCCCATCATCGCCGCGGTGAACGGCCTCGCGGTCGGCATGGGCCTCACGCAGATCCTCGCCTTCGACTACATCGTCGCGTCGAGCGAGGCGCGCTTCAGCACGCCCTTCGTGAAGATCGGCCTGGTGCCGGAAGCCTATGGCACGCGCTTCCTCATCGCGCGCATGGGCTGGGGCGCGGCGCACGAGTTCGCGCTTTCGGGCCGCATGATCGACGCGGACGAAGCGCTGCGCAGCGGTCTTGTCGACCGCGTCGTGCCGCACGAGAAGCTGATGGACGAAGCCTTCGCGGTGGCGCGCCCCATCGCGGAGAATCCCCTGCCGATGCTGCGCGCGACGAAGCGCCTCTTCACGCAGAACTCCGCCGAAAGCGATCTGCGCCAGGTGGGGCTGCGCGAGCTCGAGGCCATCGAGGCCGCGCGCCGGTCGCCGGAGCATCGCGCGGCAGTGGCGAAATTCCTGAAGGGGTGAACGAGGAAAGGGTGAGTAGGGAATAGAGGGAACGGATTGGCGTCGGCGCATTCCGGTTCCGCCGGCCCCCCTCCCCGCCACTCCCCCACTCCCTATTCCCTATTCCCTATTCCCCAAGCCACAACGACGACGCCCGCCGGATCGCTCCGACGGGCGTCGATGTCTTCGAAGGGCGGAACGTCAGATGCCGGCCGCCTTCTTCAGATTGGTCGCCGGCTTGAAGCGCAGCGTCTTCGACGCCTTGATCTTGATCGCTTCGCCGGTGCGCGGATTGCGGCCCTTGCGCGGCGGGCGCTTCGAAACGGCGAAGGTGCCGAAGGTGCCGATGGTGAACTTGCCGTCCTTCTTGGCTTCCTTGATGCCGGTTTCCACGGCGCCGAACACCAGTTCGACGGCGCGCTTGGCGTCCGCCTTGCTGAGATTGCCCGACTTCGCCACGCGCTCGATGAAATCAGCCTTGCTCATATCACTCCTCGCTTCGGTCTCTGGATCGCACGACATTGTTCGTTGTCGAACCGGAGCGCTCGATGCAAAGCCATGAAGTGCCCGGTTCCATTGGCCTTTATCACAAAGCGCAACCCGCGCAAGCGTTTTTTTCGGCGGCGGATGCGCCAAAACCCTGATTCCTGCTGCGAAAGCGGGCGGCGGGCTCATAAACCCGAGGATTTTGCTGCAAAAGAGCGTCGCCCGAACGGCCGAATCGCGCGCGACAGGACGGGTGCGGAGGGGCGGCCGGGGCGCCTGCGCGCCTTTCCCCGTCCGCCACGAATCCCTTGGCGGCAAAGCGAATCACGACGGGCGGTCAGATCTCGGCGGGAAAGACGAGGCGCGCGAGGAGCCCGTGAGGCGCCTCGCGATGCGCCGCCTCGAGCTCGAGCCGGCCCTCGTGGAGATGGACGACGGCCGAGACGAGGCTGAGGCCGAGGCCGCTGCCGGGCGTGTTGCGGCTGGCCTCCAGGCGCACGAAGCGGGAGAGCACGCGCTCGCGATCGGCCGCCGGTATTCCGGGTCCGTCGTCGGCGACGCTGATCTCGACCGCGGGCGGCTCGGCGCGGCGCGCGACGCGGACGCGGATCGTCCCGCCGGCCGGGGAGAACTTGATGGCGTTGTCGACGAGGTTCGCGAGCGCCTGCGAGAGCAGCTCGCTGTGGCCGCGCATGCGGGCGGGCGAGGCCGCGTCGAGAACGAGACGCACCTGGCGCTCCTCCGCGAAGGGCTCGTAGAGCTCGATGACGCCCCCGGCGACGTCCTTGAGATCGAGCGGCTCGGCGCGCGTCGCGATGGCGCCCGCCTCCAGCCGCGCGATGGAGAGCAGCGCGTTGAAGGTCTTGAGGATCTGGTCGGTCTCCTCGAGCGCACGCTCGAGCGCGCTCGCATGGTCGGCGCGGCCCGCCGGCGCGATCAGCGCGCCCTCGATCCGGTTCCGCAGGCGCGTGAGCGGCGTCTTGAGGTCGTGCGCGATGTTGTCGGCGACCTCCCGCATGCCCATCATCAGGCGCTCGATCTGGTCGAGCATGGCGTTGAGATTGTCCGCAAGCTGATCGATCTCGTCGCCGGCGCCCTTGAGGCGCACGCGCTGGGTGAGGTCGCCGGCGATGATGTTGCGGCTCGTGCGCGTGATTGCTTCGAGGCGCTGCATCATGCGCCGGCTGGTGACGACGCCGCCGAACATGCCGAGGCCGATGGTGGCGGCGAGCGCCGCGGCGAGCGCGTTGAGGATGAGGCGCTGCACCTGGCGCATCTGCGAGACGTCGCGCCCGACGAGAAGCTGCACGCCGCCCGAGAGGAGAAAATACTCGCCGCGCGCCGGACGCTTTCCCTGCACGCCGCGCTGGCGGTAGTTGAAGGTGAGGCGGCCGTGCGGGTCGGAGCGCGTGACCGGCCAGCTCTTGAGATTGCCGGCGAGGGCCGAGCCGTCCGAGCGCGCGAGCATGTAGAGCGCGCCGTCGCCGCGATTGGCGCGCGCGGTCACCACCTCGATGAGGCCGGCGAGCTGCCGGCCGCGGTAGATCTCCTCGAGCCCCACCACCTCCGCGGAGAGAATCTCGTCGACCTGGCGCTCGAGGAGCGTCGCGGTCGACCAGTAGATGAAGCCGAGAACGGGAAGGACGGCGACGAGGAAGAGAAGGAGATAGATGACGGCGAGGCGGAAGGTGGTGGTGCGAAAGAGCCTAAGAAACTGCACGTATGGTGTACCCGGCGCCTCGGACCGTGTGCAGGAGCTGCGTGGGGAAGGTCTTGTCGATCTTGGAGCGCAGCCGCGAGATGTGCACGTCGATCACGTTCGTCTGAGGATCGAAGTGATACTCCCAGACATTCTCCAGGAGCATGGTGCGCGTGACAACCTGGCCGGCATGCTTCATCAGATATTCGAGCAGGCGGAACTCGCGCGGCTGGAGGTCGATGTCGATCTCGCCGCGGCGGACCTTGCGGGCGAGCAGGTCCATGACGAGATCGCCGACCACGAGCTTGGTCTTGACCTGGTCGGGATTGCGCCGGCGCATCAGTGCGTCGATGCGCGCGAGAAGCTCGGAGAACGAATAGGGCTTGGGAAGATAGTCGTCGCCCCCTGCCCGGAGGCCGCGCACGCGGTCGTCGACGTCGCCGAGCGCGCTCAGGAACAGGACCGGCGTCGTGTCCTTCTCCTCGCGCAGCGCCGAGACGAGCGAGAGCCCGTCGCGCAGCGGCAGCATGCGGTCGACGATGAGGCAGTCATAGGAGCCCGACAGCGCCATTTCGAGGCCGCGCGCGCCGTCGCCGGCATGGTCGACGACATGGCCGCATTCCTTCAGGCCCTTCACGAGATAGGCGGCGGCTTCCTCGTCGTCCTCCACCACCAGAATTCGCATCACGGCGCTCTCCTCGCCCGTTCCCCAATGCCGACGGAGGCCCATGCCGACAGAATCCTGCGCTTCGTGCATAGGCCGCCTTTCCTGAAGCTAAATAGTCGACGGCGCGTGGGGTTGCGAGTTCGCGTAAAAATTGCGGCGCCAATATGATCACAATGCCCGCCGGCGCATGAACGTCCGATGGACGGAATATGAATGAAAATCAATTCCCGGCCGGGCGAGCGCCGCCCGTCTCCTGCCAGCGCCCGGCCTTTTTGAGGGCCGCCGCCACTTCCGGGGGCATGTATTTCTCGTCGTGGCGCGCGAGCACGGTGTCGGCGCGGAAGACCCCGTCCTCGCCGAGCCGGCCCTGCGCCACGACGCCCTGCCCCTCGCGGAAGAGATCGGGCAGCGCGCCGCTATAGGTCACGGGCAGGCTCTCGGCGAGGTCGGTGACGGTGAAGCGCACCTCGAGGCCGCCCGGGCGCTCGACGCTGCCCTGGGCCACGAGCCCGCCGATGCGAATGAGGCGGTCGGGGCCCACATGCCGGGCCGCGAGGTCGCTCGGACTGTAGAAGAAGGAGATGTTGTCGCGCAGGGCGAACAGCATGACGGCGGCGGCGAGGCCGACCGCGGCGAGGCTCGAGAGGATCAGGACGAGGCGGGCGCGTCTGCGCGTCATCTTGTTTGGGCCTGCTGGGGGCCGATTGTTTGGGCCTGCTGGGGGCCAAGCCGCATCCCGGCGGCGCCGGGCGCCCGGCCCGGAAGACGCCCGCCCGCCTTCCTGCTAGCATGAGTTGCTGGCTCGTTCGACAGGCCAATCGCCGCATTCTCGGAGATTTCCCCGTGCTCAAGCTTTCCCCGGTCTCGCGCCTCGCGGGCGCGATCCTTGCCGTGGCCGCGCTGCTCGCCGCATGCGTGCCGACATCCGAGCATCCGATCCTCGTGCCGGGCGCCCCGACGGTCGACCCCGACATCCTCGGAACCTGGCGCGGCGAGGTCGGCGAGCAGGACAGCATCCTCATCTTCCTGGACTCGCGCGAGGAGGCCGACGCGGGCGGCATGACGCTGCTCCTCGCCGCGCCCGCGGCGCCGCACGAGGACAGCGATCCGGGCTGGATCTACGCGCTCGCGCTCGCCGCCAAGGTGGGGGATCAGCGCTATCTCAGCATCGAGTGGCGCAGCGACGGCGGGAAGGCGGTCGAGCCCGACATGCGCGGCTACCACCTCTATCGCTACGAGATCGAGGAGGATGGCGAGATGCATCTCTACGGCGCGAGCGAGGCCGAGCTCACGGCCCTGCACGAGCAGGGCAAGCTCGAAGGCACCGTGTCCGGTTCCGGCGTCACCCGAGATCTGCGCATCACCGCCTCCTCGGAGACGCTGGTGAAGCTCCTCGGCGAGGTCGACCCCGAGGTCGTCTTCAGCGATCTCGCGGGCAAGCTCGCCCGCGTGAAGTGACGCGGACGTCCAGACTTAAGGGACCGCTAAGCGTCGCGCCCTAGCATGGCCGGGCCCTGCGCTCCTCCCGGCGCGCGGCCCTCAGCCAATGCGGGACCGGCCTCGCGCCGGCGCCGCGCCGAAGGATCTCCGGTCCATGCGCCTGCCCCTCTCCCGCCGCGCCGTCCTGATGGGGCTCGCCGCCGGGCTCGCGCCGCGCTTCGCCCTCGCCGAGGCGCCCGGCGCTGCGGCGGCGGACGCGGCCTGGTGGGCGGTCGACCTCGCGGGCTATCTGCCGGGCGGCGCGAAGCGCGCCGTGCTTCACGCGGCGAGCGCGCCCGCGAGCGCCGACCTCGTGAGCCTCGTCGAGGCGGAGAGCGGCGCGCCGGCCGAGGCGGTTCCGAGCCTCGCCGCCCTCGAGGACCCCGTCACGGGCGCCGGCGCCACGGGCGTCGACTTCTCCTCCCTCGCCGCGCCGGGGCGCTACCGCCTGCGCTACGGCGACGCGCTCTCGCCCGTGTTCGCCGTCGGCCCCGCCTCCTATGACGCGACCGTCCGCGCGCTGCTGCGAAGCTTCTATCTCGAGCGCTGCGGCGCGGCGCTCAGCGACGCGGAGAACGATCTCTTCCGCCGCCCGTGCCATACGGACGATGCCGCGCTCGCCGACGAGGCGGGCGTGCGCCGCGACTGCCGCGGCGGCTGGCACGACGGCGCGAGCTACGCCAAGTCGACGGCCCTCGTCGCGGAGGCCACGCTGCGCCTTCTCGCGCTCGCCGACCTCCTGCCCCGGCTCGGCGCCAATGGCGCGCTCGCGCTGCCCGAGGCGTCGAAGGGCGAGCGCGACATATTGAGCGAGGCGCGCATCGGGCTCGCCTTCCTCATGCGTATGCAGTCCGAGGCGGGAGCGATGCACGGGGGGGTCGGCGCCGCGCCGCCCTCGCCGCCCGCCGCGCCGCAGGACGATTTCTCCGCACGCCGACTTTTGCCTCCCGACCGCGCGGCGACGCTCAAATCGGCCGCCGCGCTCGCCATGGGCCAGCGCGCCTTCGCGCCCGCCGACGAGCTTTTCGCGCGCGCCCTCGCCGACGCGGCCGAGCGGGCGAGGATGGCCCTCGAGCCCCTCGACCGCTCCGCGCTCGCGGGCGGCGAGACCGACCGGATGATCGCCGACCTGGAGCTCTGGCGGTCGGGCCTCGGCGGGCTCGACGATGCCGCGGCGGCCGCGGCGCTCGCCGCCATTCCGACCGACGACCGCCTGGTGAGCTCGGCCCTGCCGCTGACGCTCGCCATGCTCGCGCGGGGAAGCGATGCGCGCGAGGCCGCCCTCGCCGCCCAGGCGCGCGCCAAGCTCGCCGCCGCCGTCGCCAATCTCGCTCCGTATGTGGATCTTTTTCTCGCGCCCGCATCGGCCGGCGCGAGCGCGCCGCTCGCGCGCGCGGTCGGCCTCGGGCTCCTCTTCGCCGCGGCCGCGCGGACCTTCTCGCGGCCGGAGCTGCGCGGGCCCGCCCAGCGCGTCGCCGACCACATGCTCGGGGCCAACGCCTTCGCCGTCTCGCTGGTGAGCACGGGCGGCGCGAAGCCCGAGATGGCCCACGCCGCCGCGCTCGGTAACGGCTTCGCCCTGCCGGGATTCCTCATGGGGGCGCTCGGCGAGGAGCATCGCGACTGGTATGTGGACGAGGCTTCGGGACGCGCGACCTTCCGCAGCCCGAGCGCCAATCCGGCGACGGCGCCCACGCTCGGCGCCAATGCCGCGCTCGCGGGCCTCCTCGCCATGCTGGGAGCCGACGAGCCGCGCAGCGAGGAGACGGCGCGCGCCTCAGCTTCCGACGGCCACGAGCCCCTTGCGCCGTAGAAGCTCGGCCTCCGATTCGCCGGCGACATGGCGCGTGATGGCGATCGTGGCCTCGAGATAGGCGAGCGCGATCGGGCGCAGCTCCTCCTCCTCTTCCCGCAGCGCCTGCAGGATGGCGGGCGAATATTCCGCGAGCGAGGCGGTGACGGTGTCGAGCGCCTTCGACACCGCCGTGCCGAACGCCATGTCGGAGGCGATGCCGCGGCAGGCGACGAGGAGCGCGGCCAGGCTCTCGGCGCGCGCCGACCTCTCGGGATCGAGCGCGCGCGAAAGATCCGCGTGCCGCTCATGGCGCCGCTTGGGGTTGGGGGAGCGCTTGACCGACAGGACCGCTGCGACCTCGCGCGCCGCCTGGTCGATGAGGCGCTCCATCCGGCCGGCGAGGCGCGAGCGGATCTCGACGAGGCGCTGCCCCCAGGGCCCGTCGCGCCGAATGTCGATCTCGTGGGTGAGGCCCTGCGAGAGCCTCGCGAAGAGCTGGACCTTCTGCGAGATCTCGTCCGGGTCCATGCGGCTCGGATCGGTCTGCTCGATGTCGTGGGCGAGCGAGTCGAGATCGTGCAGCAGCATGTCCCCGACGATCCGAAGATCGGTCTGGGACGCGAGATAGTCGTTGTGCTGGCGGACGATCTTCGCGACGACCCTGAGGATCTCCCAGGGATGCGCGAGGCGGCCGAGAACGATGAGGGGAACGTAGCAGGCCTGATCGGGATGGCTGGCGGTGACGGCCTCGAAGACGTCGCGCACATGGGCGGCGCATTCGTCGTCGAGCTGCTGCACGAGGCGCGGAAGGGCCATGCGCATCTCGGCGGTCTCGGCGGCGATGACGAGGCAGGCGGCGATGTCCTGCGCGTCCTCCAGGGCCTCCTTGCCGCCGAGCTTCGCGGCTATGCCGCTGAGCTCCTTGGGACCGGCGGCGAGGGCCTCGGACATGGCCGCGCCCGCCTCGCTCCACAGGGCGCCGCAGGCCTCGTCGATGGCCTCGGGCTCGCCCTTGCGCATCGCGCCGGCGAGATCGTCGGCGCGCGCGGCGACCGCGCCGGCGCGCAGCGCGCGCGCCCAGTCCCAGACCGGCTGAATGGAGCTTCGGGCGATGCGGCCCTTGAGCTTGCCGCGACCATGCGCCGCGACGAGCAGGTCCTCGAACGGCTCGCAGAAGAGTCGCAAGGGCGTCGGAACGCGCCGCCCATCCCCTTCGGCCGCGCGCAGAACGGGCCTCAAGCCCTCCAGAATGACGTCGTAGGGAAGCGAATTGCGGCCGGCCAGGCGGTCCATCTCCACGGCGGTCGCGAGCGGAACGGCGATCGACGGCGGAAGCTGGCCCAGATAGGCCTTGAGCGCCTTTTCCTTGTCCTTGGTCATGCCGCTCTCTTCGCCGGCCGGGTGCGCCCCCCGGCACGCATGGACTCCCAATCGAGGGGCCCAGCCTAGTCGTCGAAGATTTAATGCGGCGTTATCCAAGACGAGCTTTGCTCGCGCCCTGGGGAGCACTGACGGAAATCCGCCGTGCAGCTTGGCGAGACCGCTCTCGCGCTTTATAAAGCAGCCAGTTGTCGGGGGTAGACTTCACGACGGGGTTGTCGACCGCCTGCTTCCGCCGGACGGACGGGCGGCTGAACCGGGCTCTAAGGCCCTCGAAGCGTCGAGGGGCGCGGGCGGGCCGGTGGAGGATGCGGGTGAAACCTAGAGATTTCAGGGACTGGCGCAAGACGCTGAAGCTGTCCCAGAAGGAAGCCGCGGACGCGCTCGGGCTGAAGCGCCGCGTGGTCCAATATTACGAGAAGGGCGAGAGGAACGGCGAGGAGGTGAAAATTCCTCGCACGGTTCAGCTCGCCTGCTGGGCCGTCTGGAAGGGCCACACCGGCAATTGGGACGGCCCCAGCCTCGCCGAGCACGGCAGCGAGGGCAACAAGAAGCGCAAGAAGAAGAAGGACGGCAAGAAGCGCGACAAGGAGCGCGATCTCCAGATCGCGATGGCCGCCAACGGCGCCGAGATGGCCGTGGCCGCCGAGGAGCCGGTCCGCAAGTCCAAGGTCAAGCACAAGGACAAGTCGGGCAAGAAGACGCGCGCCCCCGAGGAGGCCGTCCTCGACGGCGCGCGCCGGCGCAAGGCCCGCCAGGGAAGCGGACAGCTCAAGCGCCGCAAGGGCCAGGGCGGCGGCAAAGCCGCCGCCGAATAGGGCCGAGCCGGCGGCAAGGCCGCCGCCGAATAAGGCCAAGCCGGCGGCAAGGCCGCCGCCGAATAGAGCGGAGCCGGCTCCGCACGCCGGGGGAAGGACGCTCAGGCGTCGCTTTGGGGCGCTTTGTCCTTCGCCCGCCCGATGTTGAGCGCGAGCATCTCGATCACGCGGTAGAGCCGGCCGACCCAGCGATCGTCCGCGGGCGTCGGCGTGAGCGCGGTGACGGCCGAGGCCGCCGTGACGACCGCGAAGGCGAGATTGAGCCAGGCCGGGGTCTGATCGAAGGGCGCAAGGACGAGGTTTGCGAAGGACTCCATCGCAGTCTCCATGGTGAGGCCGCCGGCGCGAAGGCCGGCGGCGGGTTGAAGCGGAAAATTGGGGGACCGGCGCGCGCTCAGCCGCGCGGGTCGCCGCCCGCCAAAGCGAGGCTCCGGCCGCCCGGCATGCGATAGAAGCAGAGGCGCCCGAGGAGGGCCGTCGCCCGGCACGCATGGGCCCAGGCCGGCTCCTCGGCGTGCGGATGGTAGCGCGTCGCGCCGTGTGTCGGGTCGGCGAGGTCGCCCGACCAGACGCGGCAGGCGATGGCGACCGCGCGCGCGAAAGCCGGGTCGGCGAGATCGGGCCGCGGAAGGGCGCCCTCCCGCAGAATGCCCGCGCATGCCTCGCGCAGGCGCGCGATCGGGGGCTTGGCCGGCTCGACGGACAGGAGCTCGTCGAGCGCCCGATTGCGGATGGTCCAGGCGACGGCGACCTGGCAGAGTGCCCTACCCCCTCTGAAGTGGTCCTGGGACTATGATAGTCGGACCCTGAGAGTGGAGGCTTGTGATGCCGCGATGAAGGCAAACGGCAGAAGAAATATTGGGAAGCTGCGTGAGGTTGAGGTCCGGATCGGCCGGGGCATGACGGTTCAAGTGGTGATCCGTGGGATCGGCGTGACCGAGCAGACCTACTACCGCTGGCGCAAAGAATATGGCGGCCTGAAGCTGGATCAGGCCAAACGGTTGAAGGACCTTGAGAGAGAGAGAGTAGAGAACGCCCGGCTGAAGAAAGCCGTCGCCGATCTGACACTCGACAAGATGATTTTGACTGAGGCCGCCTCGGGAAACTGGCAGGGCCCTCGCGCCGCCGGAAGTTCATCGACCATGCCTGCGAGAAGCTCGGTGTCTCCGGACGCCGGGCGTGCCAGGCGGTCGGCCAGCATCGCTCGACGCAGTGGCGAGCGCCGAGGAAGGCCGACGACGGAGACACGCCGACGGCGACGATCATACGCCTCGCGACGCGCTTCGGGCGTTACGGCTAACGACGCATCACGGCGTTGTTGAGAGCTGAAGGCTGGCGGGTGAACCACAAGCGTGTTGCGCGCATCTGGCGGCGCGAGAGCCTGAAAGTGCCGGCGCGACACAAGAAGCGCGGCCGTCTCTGGCTCAATGACGGCTCGTGCATTCGCTTGCGGCCAATGCATCGCAACCATGTCTGGGCCTATGACTTCGTCGAGGACAGAACGCGCGACGGGCGCAAGATCCGCATGCTCACGGTGATCGACGAGTTCACGCGGGAATGCCTTGCGATCGAAGTGAACCGCCGCCTTAACAGCCAGGACGTTCTCGCAGTTCTGGCGCGGCTGTTCCTTGCGTGCGGCGTCCCTGGACATATTCGCAGCGACAATGGCTCCGAGTTCACAGCGAAGGCCGTCAGGAAGTGGCTCGCAATCATGAACGCGAAGACGCTCTACATCGAACCCGGAAGCCCATGGGAGAACGGCTACAATGAATCGTTCAACGGGAAATTGCGCGACGAATGTCTTAACACGGAGCTATTTTACTCGCTTCGCGAGGCGTAGATCCTCATCGAGGACTGGCGGCGTGAATATAATGCGATCCGACCCCATTCCTCGCTCGGATATCGTCCGCCGGCGCCGGAAACCTTTCAGCCGGCCAATCCGGCCTGCGCAATCTGAAAGCTCCAACCGGATCAGCCTTCCGCCGAAGCACGCTTTTCTGTTACATAGAACCCGGCTGCGCATACGGGGGCAGGTCACTTCCGCCCACCCAACCCAGGGTAGACTTGCGTCGGTTCTTGTGTAGAGTTTCTATCCTGCCTAGACGGAAGCCGATGTTTCTCACCAAGGTAGCCGGAGATCATGACAACAGAATCAGGCTCGAAAGGTAGCCGCAAAACGAACCTCGTCTACCTGCAACTGCTGGCGCAAGGTGAGGCTTTGAACCCGAGACACGCGGAAATGCCAAGTTCTGAGGAGGGTCTTGCGCTCGTGAGAGCCTTCTATGGAATTCGACATCGCGCGGATCGAGCGAAGGTCATCGAGCTGGCACAAAAGCTTTTGAAGATTGCCAACTGACCGCAGGAACATTTGCGACGAAGGCCCTCATCTCGAAGCG
The DNA here is from genome assembly GCA_024236075.1 of Alphaproteobacteria bacterium. Lineage (GTDB taxonomy): Bacteria > Pseudomonadota > Alphaproteobacteria > JACAEB01 > JACAEB01 > JACAEB01. Next base: position 11,612 of record JACKLE010000007.1, read on the forward strand.
AGGTCAATGTGACAGAGGACAACGAGAAGGGGCCACGACGTGTTTGGCTTGCATCCGAATTCGACATTGACCCCGCGCCGAACATTGAAATGCCTTCGCCAGAGGAAGGATTGGAACTTCTACGAGCGTTCTTCCGTATTAGGACAAAGAAAGATAGGGTTGCCGTCGTCGAACTGGCTCGGTCGCTTTTGGGTGAAAGCACACGTTGACACCAAGAGCGTCACATTGGAGGGACTGGTAGTCCTCGACCCTGCTAAGCTGTTCTATCCTCTACAAATTTGCCCGATGCCCAGCTCAATTGAGTTTGAGTTTGCTGTCTCCAATGTCAGTAACAAGATGAGCGCCATCGCTATCGTCTGTTAGTCTGAGTTCGCGAACGGCCTCTAGCCGCGCCATTTCGAGAAGGTAGGCCAATAGCCCGAGGTCACACTTTCCCGCTAGTGCTTTCAGAGCAGTGGTGAGTTCGGAAATGTGAACCAAAGCGTTGTGACGTTCGCATTCGTTTTGCCATTCATATTCTGATGACATGTTCTCATTCCCTATCTCTATCGGCCCCGCGCGATCTATGCTGCCGCGCGCCCGTCGCTGGGCTTGAGGAAACCGCTGAGAATTCTGTCCATCTCGGGCGACAGGACGTCGTCTGCGGAGATATCAGCCGATCCCTGCAGCGGCAGTAGGTCCATTGGATCTCGGCATTCAAATAGCCCGAGGTTGGGGCGGTGAGCGGCATAGCCAATCAACGAGGCTAGTTCCGGTGGCAGATTGCGAGCGACATCAAGAGGCACTGCGAGGTATTGATTTTCATACTGACGGAGCCAGCCCAGATTGTAGCCCATTACAACTCCGATCCGGGGTTCGTTGGAGTTGTTTGCTCCCGCTCCGTGGACAGTCGAACCAAGATAGAGCAGGGCGCTGCCCGGCTGCATCTCAGCTGCCACGGGTTCAATATCCCTTTGTGCGTTTGTTGCACTCCATAGGTGGCTTCCCGGGACGACGTGGGTCCCGCCGTTCTCCCTTGTGAACTTCGTAAGGGCCCACATCACGTTCACCATGGGCTCGATCGCGGCAGGACAGTACGGATACATCCCGCGGTCCCTATGCAGGACCTGCGCGATTTCGCCTGGCAACACGGCGATTGCCTGAGTGATGTGCAGCTGAAACCGCTCACATTGCGTGAGAGTCAGCGACATGGTTCTCAGGATCGATGCTTGCAGAGCGAGAACGTGCGTAGACGGACTCTTGGCGACGAGTCCGTTTACACGTTTCGTATTTAGTCCAACAAAGATGCCCTGACCTGGCGGAGTCTTCTCCAGTAGAGGCGCTATCTCCTTTTCAATGGCGTCCATCTGCGCTGCCGGCGTTAAGCCCTCGACAATGACACAGCCTGATTGGACTAGTTGGGCCCGGATATCCTCGGGCGGCGCATCGGCGCCGAGGCGAGGAACGCCCTGACTCGCTGTCATCTAGGCCGCCCGCTGCTGGTGCTTCTTGAGGACGTCGGCATGAACGGTGCGCGCGGCAATGATGCCTTCCGCCGATACGATGGGTTCCTTCAAGCCCAGGAATGCTCGAACGGACTCAAGGCTGAGGTCTTCAAAGTCGACTTTGACGCCTATGACCTCCAGGTCACCCATGGTCACGGGAAGACCCATCGCGGTTGCCTTGAAGCCGGTCGCCACCATTCTCTGAAAGCGCCAGAGCTCGACCACGGCTGTCACGCCCTTCAATCCGAGTGCGCAGGCGGTTTCCAGCCACCCGATGTGAATTTCGATCGTGACCGGGTTGGGTCGGCCGAGCTTCTTTGTCTCCGGCGCAACGACGATACGGCTGACGTCATAGATCTCCGGATCGCTGGGAACTCCATAGCGATCAAAAAGGTTCGGAAAATGCTTGGCTGACAGCGTCGTCAGATTTGACGCAGCGAGTCGAACGCAACCGACAACTCCATCGCATTCGGCACGCGTGCTGACAACGTAGATTGTGTGTGCGTGGTCACTTTCGTCAATGTCGCGGCCATCGGGCTTGTAGACCTCTTCCCAACCCATCTGTTCAAAGAGGACTCGATGACGAAGGCGAAACATCTGGTCGAATTTGACTTCGTGTTCATGACGGTTGCCGCTCGTTAGGATTGTGATCATCAAACCCTCCATGAATTGTAGACGGAGGGAATTGGACGCGAACCGATGGCGTTCGGCCATTCTCTGAACGGAGGTAATTTGTGTTCAGATTCGGAGGAGGCGATGCCTCAACGCCTCGATCACCGCGGATATTCGTCGCTTTGCGCCGAGCTTTCGCTTCGCGTTCTCGACGTGCATATGGACAGTGGTCTCGCTAATCGTAAGAATTTCTCCGATCTCGGAATCTGATCGCCCTGTTGCAACCCAAGCTAAGATTTCGCGCTCGCGTCCGGTTAGGTTTGGTGCCTGCTCAATCAACGGATTTGCGAGGCTCAGGATTCGTGCATGTGTGTAGACACCGAGCAAACGGAGTATTTGCGAAACAGATGGGTCGTCATCGACGCGTGGGCCCGCAAATGCCGCTGCAGCGAAGTAGCCGTTAGGCCCTAGAATTGGAAATGCGTAGCCATCCGAGAGGCCAAACTCCTTCCCCTCGTTCAATATCTGCCATCCCTTGGTCCTTGGCCTTGTCTTTTCACGAATTTCTTTCCACGGGATACCACCCCCCCCTTCCATCAATGTCGTAACTACTGGATCAAAATATCTATATTTATTTACGAAATACCTATTTCTCCATTCTAAATCATAGTTCAACATCCACCCGTGATCGCGTGATACTAGTCCTGCAAGGGGGCATACGACAAAATATTCTATACCGAACGCATTTAAATTTTTTTCGATCAACGCCTTAAGTTCTGTTTCTGTCGTGGCACCTTCCATGTTCTCAAGAAGATCGAAGAATTTCTTTTTTGCGGTCGCGTCTGACATTGTGTTCTCGATCTTGCCTGGCCCAGCTTGAACATCATCGTATTGATGCGCATCCTGCGTGCCTGGGCAACAGGGGTCGAATTGTAAGTCCGTATGATGAACGTTTACATGACGGACTGTCCTAGTTGATCGCCATTTCGGACTGGCTAGGTAGGGGACTCATTTGATCCACGCGACGACGATGGCTGCGAGAGCGATTGCGGAGATGTAGTTTTGCGCGAGACGGTCATATCGCGTTGCGATGCGCCGCCAGTTTTTGAGCTTGCAGAACAGTCTCTCCACGACGTTGCGTCGTTTGTAGGCCGTTTCGTCGAGCGGATAGGGGACGGTGCGGGAGGCCGTTGAGGGAATGACGGCCTTGATCGTTCTGCTCTTGAGGTAGGAGCGAAAATGCTCCGCGTCATAGGCTCTATCGGCAAGCAGCCGCTTTGGGGCCAGGACCGCGTCGACGAGCGGCTTGGCCATGGTGATGTCGGCGACATTGCCCGGCGTCAGGGCGAAGGCGACCGGCCTGCCGCAATCATCGGCCAGACAGTGGATTTTGCTTGTTCTGCCGCCGCGCGAGCGCCCAATCGCTTGCGCTTCCTCCCCCTTTTTCCGCCTGCGGCGGAGCGGTGGGCTTTGACATGGCTGCTATCGAGCGACAGCTCTTCGGGGACAGGTCCTGCGGCCGCCATTTTGGCGAACAGGCGTTGCCAGACCCCTCGGGCAGACCATCGATTGTAGCGGTTGTAGATCGTCGTATAGGGTCCGTACTCGGACGGACAATCCCGCCACCGGCATCCGGTCTTGAGAACATGCAGGATGCCGCTCATCACGCGCCGGTCATCCACACGCGGCTTGCCCGGCTTTCCGCGCGGCAGATGCGGGTCGATGAGAGCCCAGGCTTCGTCGGACAGCCAAAACAGATGCGACATCTCGGTCTCCTCGGGTAGTCGAACCCAAAAGGAAACTGATTTGCACAAAGAATCAATGCTTTGTATGAGTTCCCAACCTAGGGCGTACTTCGCAATTGTTGCTGCGTTCGGCGGGTTCATTTGGTCCGTGAGGGTGGTGCAGATGGGACAGGTTGAGACCCGTGAGCGCAGCTGGCGATTGACGCGCACGTCGAGCATACCCATTCGCATGCCGCCGCTCGGGTGGTCGCGCTTCAGCGGGTCGACGACGAGGAGGGTGCAGTCGTTTGGACGCGCATCCTAAGAGCGACTGTTTGGCTTTCAGATGGCAGCGATCACGGCGAATTGCAGCGACTGTTCAAAGCTGAACATCGTGCGTCGTCAGGAATCGCGTCAACTCTCCGAGCGACACGATTGTCGGGCTCAAGTTCTGAAGTGACCCGAGCTGACCGTCGTCAGGCAAAGTACCCGTCAGCACACCGGCGACATGGCCAGTGTCCAGATCCACAATGGGTCCGCCGAAGAACGAACCGACATTCTCGCCACTGTCTATAGTGGGCCATTCCTTGATTGCCCATCGCCCTCGCTTTGCCTCCAGCCTTCCAGCGATCGTGACGATTGACGGAACGGGGCGGTTTTTCCTTGAGACGCCTGCCCTACCCCTTCTGAAGTGGTCCTGGGACTATGATAGTCGGACCCTGAGAGAGGAGGCTTGTGATGCCGCGATGAAGGCATACGGCAGAAGAAATTATTGGGAAGCTGCGTGAGGTTGAGGTCCGGATCGGCCGGGGCATGACGGTTCAAGTGGTGATCCGTGGGATCGGCGTGACCGAGCAGACCTACTACCGCTGGCGCAAAGAATATGGCGGCCCGAAGCTGGATCAGGTCAAGCGGCTGAAGGACCTTGAGAGAGAGAACAGTCGGCTGAAGCGGGCTGTTGCCGATCTCACGCTCTATGCTCTGATCCTGAAAGAAGCCGAAAAGGGAAACTTCTAAGCCCCGCGCGTCGCCGGCGAGCGATCCGGTATGTCCGCGAGACCATCTGCGTATCGGAGCGTCGGGCATGCCGGGTATTCGGTCAGCATTGCGCGACCCAACGTAAGATCGCCAGGACGCCTGACGATGAAGACGCCTTGGCGGGCGACATCATCGAGCTGGCGAAGACCTATGGACGCAATGGCTACCGTCGGATCACGGCCCTACTCAAAGAGGCGGGCTGGGCCGTGAACCACAAGCGGGTCGAACGGATCTGGCGGCGTGAGGGGCTAAGAGCGCCTGCGAGACAGCGCAAACGGGGTCGGCTCTGGCTCGACGATGGGTCTTGCCTCCGGCTGAGACCGGAATGCCGCAACCACGTTTGGACGTATGATCTTGTCGAGGACCGCACCCAAGAGGGAAAGAAGATCCGCATGCTCACCGTCATCGATTCGTTCAGCCACACATGCCTGGCTATCACCGTCGAACGGTGCCTGAACAGCGGCAACGTGCTCGACACCTTCGCGGATCTCTTCCTCGAGCATGGGCCGCCCAAGCACATTCGTCCGGACAACGGCCTAGAGTTCATTGCGACCGCCGTGCGGAATGGCTCGCCCATATCGGCGTGAAGACGCTCTACATCGAACCGGGCTCACCTTGGGAGAACGGGTACAACGAGTCCTTCAACGGGAAGACTCCGCGATGAGCTGCTGAGCGGAGAGATCTTCTCGACGCTGAAAGAGGCCCAGACCCTGATCGAAGCATGGCGCCGTCACTACAACACCGTCAGGCCTCACAGCGCCTTGGGATACAGCCCGCCCGCGCCAGGGGCCTTCGCTCCCATGATCTTCCCAACAGCTCGACCCAAGGAGCTGGGTCTCCTGTCCGTCCTTGAGGTCGTAGAGGTCGAGCATCTCGCCGATCTCGGGATGGCCATGCCGAGCGTTCCCAACCAAGTTTCAACATGGGGGGCAGATCAACGCCGAGCTTTCCCGTCGAGCGCCGGTCCCCTCATCCTGTCCTTCTCCCGAGGGAGAAGGAACCCGGGCGGCAGCGCCGCGCGGGAGAGCGGCGTCCGCGCAGCGTCCGCCTGGCGTCCCCGCATCGTCCGGACGCAGTTCGTCAGATAGCGCCCAGATGGTTTCGAGCGTCACGCTCGTCAAGAGGCGATTTTACGGATTGCGTGAATTTTCGCGCGCGCGCCGCCAGCGGCCGGCGAATTTGGCGCGGTCGACGCGGCGCGGCCAGGCGACGACGCGGTCGGGCCATTTCGCCTCCGGGACGGCGGTCTCGCAGACGACGCGCCCGCGCACGGAGCAGCCCGCCGCCGCGACGCTGCCCTTGTCGCCCGTCACGAGCGGATGCCAGTCGGGCAGCGCCCGCCCCTCGTGGAGGCGGCGATAGGCGCAGCTCGGTGGCATCCAGGGCGCGGCCTCCGCGATCGTCTCCGGCGTCAGGCGCACGCAGCCCGGCACGCGCGCCGAGCGGTTGGGATAGTCCGAGCAGCGGCAGCTCGCCTCGTCGAGCAGCTGGCAGACGATGTCGGTGTAGGAGGTCGCGCCCGTGTCCTCGTCCTCGAGCTTGATGAGGCAGCAGAGCGCGCAGCCGTCGCAGAGCGCCTCCCATTCGGCGGGCGTCATCTCCGAGAGGCTCTTCTCCTCCCAGAAGCGTCCTTCGGCGATCTTTTCCCGCGATGACGGTTTCATGAATCGGGCCCGGCGAGGTCGCACTTGCGCCCCATTTGGCGCCATGCTCCACGATGGGCTAGCAGATGGAGACCCGGGCGGTCGAGAGGGGCAGGCATGAGCGAGCACGAGGACGGACCGCGGCGGCGCTTTCCCTGGCGGCCCCTCGGCCTTGTCGCCGCGGGCCTCGTCGTCGGGCTCCTCGCCGGCGGCGCCTGGGCCTATCTCTGGCTGAAGCCGAACTTCCCGGACCTGCGCACCGCCTGGGACGCGGGCAAGATCCCGAGCCTCGTCTTTCTCGACAAGGACGGAAAGCGCATCGCGACGCGCGGCGCCATCCGCGAGCAGCCCGTGCCGGCGGGCGAGCTGCCCAAGATGCTGATCGACGCCTTCCTCGCGACCGAGGACCGGCGCTTCTGGACCCATCCGGGCGTCGACTGGCGCGGCGTCACGCGCGCCGTCTTCGTGAACCTCAGGGCCGGGCGCTTCGTGCAGGGCGGCTCGACCATCACGCAGCAGGTGGCCAAGAACCTCTTCCTCACCAATGAGCGCTCGATGCGGCGCAAGCTCCAGGAGGCGCTGCTCGCGGTCTGGCTCGAGCGCCACATGAGCAAGAACGAGATCCTGACGCTCTATCTCAACCGCATCTATTTCGGCGCCGGCACCTACGGCATCGAGGCGGCGGCCGAGACCTATTTCGGCCATTCGGCGCGCGAGGTGAGCCTTGCCGAGGCGGCGATGCTCGCGGGGCTTCCGCAGGCGCCCTCCAAATATGCGCCGACCTCGGATCTTGCCGCCGCGCAGGCGCGGGCGGGCGACGTCCTGCGGAACATGGTGGAGGCGCATTTCCTCCGGGAGGCGGACATCGCCCCCGCGCTCGCCGAGCCCGCGACGCCGCGCCCCCAGCTCGAGGCGCAGGGCGCCGCCTATTTTCTCGACTACGCGGTCGCCGAGCTCGAGCGCCTCAAGGGCCGCGACGCGCTCGACCTCGACCTCGTCGTGACGACGACGCTGGACCCGCGCCTCCAGAAGATCGCCGAGGAGGCGGTGGCGACCCGCATGGCCGCCGAGGCCGACGCGGCCGGCGCCAAGGAGGCCGCGCTCGTCATGCTCTCGCCGGACGGCTCGGTGCGCGCCATGGTGGGCGGGCGCAGCTATGCCGACAGCCAGTTCAACCGCGCCGTCCAGGCGAAGCGCCAGCCCGGCTCCGCCTTCAAGCCGTTCGTGTACCTCACCGCGCTGGAGGCGGGCCTGACGCCCCAGACCGTGCGCGAGGACGCGCCGATCACCGTCGACGACTGGTCCCCGGAGAATTACGGGCGCACCTATCGCGGCTACGTCACCCTGCGCGAGGCGGTCGCGAACTCGCTCAACACGGTCGCGGTGCGCGTGTCGGAGGAGGTCGGGCGCGCCAATGTGGTGGCGACGGCGCAGCGGCTCGGCATCCGCTCGAGCCTCCTCGCCAGCCCCTCGATCGCGCTCGGCACGTCGGAGGTGAGCCTCCTCGAGCTGACGGACGCCTATCTGCCCTTCGCGACGCTGGGCCTCGCCGAGCCCCCGCGCGTCATCGAGCGCATCGCGACGCCCGAGGGCGGCACGCTGTGGGAGGCCCCGCCCGTGGAGCCGCGGCGCGTGATGTCGCACGAGACCGCCGCCGAGATGAACGGCATGCTGCACGAGGTGCTGGTCTCGGGAACGGCGAAGAACGCGGACCTCACCCCCCGCCCCGCCGCCGCCAAGACGGGCACCAGCCAGGACTGGCGCGACGCCTGGATCGTGGGCTACACGGCCGATCTCGTCACCGGCGTCTGGGTCGGCAACGACGATGCCTCGCCGATGAACCGCGTCACGGGCGGCGGGCTGCCCGCGCGCATCTGGAAGGACGCGATGGAGAACGCCCATGCGGGCTGGGCCGTCGCCGATCTCGAGGGCGCCACCACCGACTACGCCTACCCGACGCTCGCCGCGAACGATCCGTCCTCGGACTTTTACGACCGCCTCTCGGCGAGCTTCTCCGGCGTGCGCCACAACCGCACCCTCGCCCGCTCCGAGCCCCGCCGCGACAATGCGGGCTGGAAGTCGATCCTTCCCTGGAACTGGTGAGGCGCGTGCGGGCGGGGGCTGGATTCTGTTTGAAGCGTCCCACAATCGTGACGTCATCCCGCGCTTCAGGCGCGGGACCCATACTCCCGGCGTTTGTGGTCGTGCGTTCCGCGGTCGAGCCGCAGCACGACTGCCGCAGTCGGGCGATCAGAATTGATCGCGACACGCTCCAGGTCCGGTCATGACTTCTTGAACAGGTCCTGTTGTCTGCCTTGTGCTTCGCGCTTCGCCTTCTTGAACGGCGTGGTGTCGATCCAAGGCATAGGCGGGCGCTTGCCCTCGAATAGATCCTCAATAGTCAGAATTCGGATCCTTGAGAACTGACCATACTCGGTTTCATAGTAACCAGCAGAAATCGCTTCCTTCCGCATCGGCGCCGTCGGCTCGGTCAACGTGAGGAAGATTCCAAGTTTTGCTTTCTCGCGCTCTACCGTTGCGATGAGGGGGACCTATATACGAGCTTGACCCAGCCGCCGTGACATCCTATATTCTGAGGGTGGCAATGGAGAGGCGCGATGACCAAGCAATTCGACAGCCTGATTGAGCTGATGGAAGCGCTCCCGGATGAGCAGTCCGCGATTGACCACTTCACCGCCATACGTTGGAAGGATGGGGCTTTCTGCCCCCATTGCGGCTCGACCAAGATCTATCACTTCAGCGACAAGCGTTCGCACAAGTGTGGGGCCTGCCGAGCGCGCTTCTCAATCAAAGTCGGAACGATCTTCGAGGACACGAAGATCCCATTGCGCAAGTGGATGATGGCTATTTGGCTTATCACGTCGCACAAGAAAGGCATCGCGAGCACGCAACTGGCTAAGGACATCAAGGTCACTCAGAAGACCGCATGGTTTATGCTCCACCGCCTTCGCCATGCCGCGATGACGAAATCCTTCAGCGCGCCTCTCAAGGGTACCGTCGAAGCTGACGAGACCTATGTTGGCGGTAAGGCCAAGAACAAGCACGCATCCAAGCGTGAGAAGGGTACGCAAGGTGGAAGGGGCAAGGTGATTGTCTTTGGGATGCTGGAGCGCGAGGGCCAGCTTCGCACGCTGCATATCAGCAATCTAAAGGCGCACAACGTACACGGCATTATCTCCGACCATGTCGAGCCCGGCGCCAACATCATGACAGACGAACATGTTTCGTTTGTGGGGCTTCAAGGGCGCTATCACCATCACACCGTCAACCACTCAGCCGGCGAGTACGTGCGCCATTTCTTCGCCCACACGAACGGAATTGAGAGCGTCTGGGCGCTTCTGAAGCGTCAAATTATTGGGATACATCATTGGGTTAGCCAAAAGCACCTTTCACGCTATCTCGGAGAGATGGCATGGCGCTACAATCGTCGGAACTTGGAGGAAGGCGACCGTTTGAACGCCTTGCTTTCGTCAACAGATGGGCGGCTCACCTATCGAGCCTTGGTTGCATGACAATGCGAAAGAAGCAGTCACAGAAAAAGCAGACAAAAAAGGAGTTGGTCGGGATGCCTTTTGATGAGGCATTGGAACGCTTTATCCTAACCGACCCGGATGAATTGTCCGAGGCGCTGCAATCCTATGACGCCTTGAAAGAGGAACATGATCGCTTGTCTGACGATGTTGATGCCGATCAGGACCGAGTTATTCGCCGAATGAGGGGGAAGGCAGCCGATGGCAAAGTCAAAAAAAGAACAGACTGAACAATCGGTTTTGGATTTCCTTTATGTCGATGCAGTTCGTGTACGATCCTTTATTTCGCAGCTTGGTGAGATAGGTGTTCTTGACGGGGTGACAGAAACGGACGCATTGGACGCATCCAAGGCAACCACCTTTTCAGGGTCAATTGGTGGCGAACCTATCATTGGTTCGGGCGTCGAGAGGACAAGCGAGCGAGCCACATCAGAATCACAATCGCGAACCTACGATGTGCAGCACCGGCTTCCGGTTAGTCTCCTCAATTTGCTAGAAACGCAAAACTTAATTCAACGAAAAATTGTCGATGCCGCGATAGGTGACTTAGTTGTCTGCTCTGGAACATTATCGATAATCGATACTTCATTCCATCGTGAGCTTTATTCGTCAGCTAAGATGAAGGAACTTTCTGTTCGGCGATCAGAGGAAAGACTCAAAAAAGAGGGGCAGACGTATGACCTGGAAAGTCTGCACATCGAACTTGATATGATCCGCATGATCCCGCCCTTTGTGCAGGCCCTAGTAGATACTGGCAATGTTGCCGTATGGCTTACCTTGCGACCGGAGAGCCTCACAACGCCTCCTCACGAGATCAACATGAAACACGGGGTTGTGCTTCAAGGTAGTTGGACATTGCTTGGTATCAAAGACTCTACTCCTTCTCTTGCGCCCGAAATTTTGCAGGATGCAACTCGACTCAAGGGCCGATTTGAAAACCAATCAATGATCGCTGAGATGATCGATGTGCTCACTGCATTGCGCGGGTATGTGGGACGACCGCCATCCTCATATGGGGTGACACCGCTTCTAATTTACAGAGAAGCTAACACCTAGGTCACACACGTATATAGGCCCCCGATGAGGTCACGGATCATCCCTACTCCAACGTTCTCGCCGCCCTTCACGGATACCACTGCCTTCTCCGTCACCTTCCCGTCAGGCTTGAAAAAGCACGTTGTAGGAGGCGTTCGAGTTGAAGGGCGGGTCGAGATAGACGAGGTCGACGGATTCGTCGGCAATGTGCCCACGGAGAATGTCGAGATTGTCGCCATAGTATAGCTTGTTCGTCATCCGCCCCGCCCTGCCCGATCCGCCGTCGCGACTTGGTGGCTCAAGATTCCGCTTGCGCGGAAATTTCTATTGGCGCATTGTGTTCTTGTTTTGTTCGATTCGCAAGGAGGCCTCGATGGCAACGAATCCGCCGCCCGGCGACGGCCACCGCAAGGGTGCGGTGCGCGATCGCTCCCAGGTCTACAATCCGCAGAACGAGAAATGGACGAAGCGCGACAAGGGCACGGGGCAGTTCATGGACCAGAAAGCCGATTCCAAGCCGTTCAAAGGGGTTCGCAAAGAGCGCCCCTAACGACCGCGCGACCTGCTCCCGTTAAGACGAGATTCCTCGGCAAGCGGACGATATGCCGTCATCACTCCTCCTCGCCGAACTGGGCGGCGAGGCCGTCGAGCGTGCGGCGGATTTGCGGGGGCTCCGGCGCGGCGGGGGGCGCGTAGATCATGGCGTCGAGGCGGCTCACCTGCTCGTAGAGCTTGCGGCTGCCCTCGAGGAGCTCGAGAAGCTTCGTGGGCAGAAGGTCGGCGGCCATCATCGGCGCGCCTTCGCACACTTCGCGGCTGCCCAGGCGATAGCGCTCCTGCGCCGCCTCCTCGGCCTTCATCTCGCCCTGCCGCACGGCGCGCTGGACGAGAAGCCAGGAGACGACCTGCATCAGGCGGGTGGTGAGGCGCATGCTCTCGCCGGCATAGGCGAGCGCGACCTTGCGGGGAAGGATCTTCGACTCCTCCCGCCCCGGCCCGTCGAGATAGGCGGCGGTCGCCTCCACGAGGCTCATCCCTTCGGCGAAGGTCTTCTCGATCACCTCGGCCGAGACCTGAGGCAGCTGGGAGAAAGGCGGGCGCTCGTGATGTGCCATGATACGCATGCTTCACCTTCTTTGGCGCCGGACCGTCCCGGCTTGCGGCGCGGAAGGGCGCGAAGTCGTCCCGCGCCGGCATCGGGCGCCGCCGACCCTCCCACGACGGCAAGAACCGTGCCTTTGCCGCCCGGAGGCCGCGGCGCGGGCCTATCCGCGGCGGAAGACCGCCTCGGCGCTCGAGAGCGCGCCCTGCTTCGAGGCGATGATCTCGCGGCAGCGGCGGGCCTCGGCCTCCAGGGCGAGGATGCGCGCCTCGAGCTCCTCGATCGAGAGCAGCGCGAGGTCGAGCCTGGGCTTCACCAAGGGGCTCGGCTCGTCGTCCTTGTCCACCATGCCACGTCTCCGCGCGTCTTGCCTTCGCTCGCCCAATTCTGCGAAACCGGGCGCGAGGCCGCAACAATCCGAAGCCCGAGGAGACGCCGATGGCCGCGCCCGACCTGCCCGAGACGATGACCGCGATCGCCGTCGCGCGCCCCGGAGGGCCGGACGTGCTCGAGCCCGTCGCGCTTCCCGTGCCGAGGCCGGCGACGGGACAGGTGCTGATCGAGGTCGCCGCGGCGGGCGTGAACCGGCCCGACGTGTTCCAGCGCCTCGGCCTCTATCCCCCGCCCCCCGGCGCGCCGGCGACGCCGGGGCTCGAGGTCGCAGGGACGGTCGTCGCCGTGGGCGACGGCGTCGCGACGCCGGGCCTCGGCGCGCGCGCGACCGCGCTCGTCGCGGGCGGCGGCTATGCCGAATATTGCCTCGCGGACGCGGCCCACACCCTGCCCGCGCCGGAGGGCCTCACGCTTCTCGAAGCCGCGAGCCTGCCCGAGACGGTCTTCACCGTGTGGTCGAACCTCTTCGACCGCGCGCGGCTGAAGGGGGGCGAGAGCCTGCTCGTCCACGGCGGCACCAGCGGCATCGGCGTGACGGCGATCCAGATCGCCCGCGCCATGGGCGCGACGGTCTTCGCGACCTGCGGCAGCGCGGAGAAATGCCGCGTCGCCGAGGAGCTCGGCGCGGCGCGCGCCATCGACTACACGCGGGAGGACTTCGCCGCCATCGTGAAGGCGCAGACGAGCGGGCGCGGCGTCGACGTGGTGCTCGACATGGTCGGCGGCGGCTACATCGCGCGCAACCTCGCCTCGCTCGCGCCCGAGGGCCGGCACGTCAGCATCGCCTTCCTGCAGGGCTCGAAAGTCGAGATCGATCTCATGCCCGTGATGCTGAAGCGCCTCACGCTCACCGGCTCGACGCTGCGCGCGCGCGAGAGCGCCTTCAAGGCCGCGCTCGCGAGCGCCGTCGCGGACAAGGTCTGGCCGCTCTTTTCGAGCGGCGAGATCCGGCCCGTCATCGACAGCGTCTTTCCCCTGCGCGAGGCCGCCAAGGCCCATGCCCGCATCGAGGCGGCGGACCATATCGGCAAGGTTATGCTCGCGGTGCGCGAGGAATAAGGGCGCACGCGCACCCTCCGAAGGCCGGTTCGGCCGGCGCGCGCGCGCCGCGCCGACGGGCGGGGCCCGCGAGTTTGGGGTTTTCATCTCGCGCGGGCCGGCCTATATACGTGGGCATCCACGTCAATTCCGTCTACGCGCATCGGCGCATGGGACGGCGCTCCGGACCGGAGCGGCCCTCCTCGGCCCCTAGGGCCATGCAGCCTGAGGTTGCGAGACCGGCGACAGACCAACAGGAGGCGCAGCCCATGTCACGTCCGCTCATGCCCAAGGCCACGGCCGTCTGGCTCGTCGACAACACGACGCTCAGCTTCGATCAGATCGCGGATTTCTGCGGCCTCCATCCGCTGGAGGTCAAAGGCATCGCCGACGGCGACGTCGCGCAGGGAATCAAGGGCATGGACCCGGTGGCGAACGGCCAACTTATGCGCCAGGAGATCGAGCGCTGCGAGGCCGATCCCGCCGCCCGGCTCGCGATCATCAAGAACGCCCTCGTCACGCCGGACAAGAAGCGCAAGGGCCCGCGCTACACGCCGGTCTCGCGCCGCCAGGACCGGCCCGACGCCATCGCCTGGCTCCTGCGCAATCACCCCGAGCTCTCGGACGCGCAGGTCGGCCGGCTCGTCGGCACGACCAAGCCCACGATCCAGTCCATCCGTGATCGGACGCACTGGAACTCGTCGAACATCAAGCCGGTGGACCCGGTGACGCTCGGCCTGTGCACGCAGATCGAGCTCGACGAGGCGGTGCGCAAGGCGAACACCTCGAAGGAGCGCTCGGCCGAAGGCAAGGCGACGCCGCAGATCCTGAAGCCGGTGCGCGTCTCGCTCGAGGAAGGCGCCGCGCCGATGCCCGAAGCGAGCGAGCACGAGACCCCCGCCTCCTGAAGGCGGGGTTCGTCCGCGGGCGGAGCCTTTTTCGCCGGCTGGGATCGCCCCTACCCCTTCCCCTTGGAGGGAAAGAGGAAGCGACGGGCGCGTCAGCCGACCTTTTCGAGATTGACGATCTCGGGCGCGGCCGCGAGCGTCGGGGCGAGCTTGGCGCCCGCCGCGCGGAAATGGTCCGACTTCATATGGGCGTCGGCCGACGCCTTGTCGGTGTACTGCTCCTGCACGTAGTAGGTGCCGGCCTCGCCCGCCTTGCGGAAGAGGTCGTAGAGCTTGCAGCCGGGCTCGTTCTTGCGGACCGCCGCGGCGAGCTCCTGGAAGGCGGCCTCGAAGGCGGCTTCCGAACCGGGCTTGACCTTGAGCTTGGCGACGATGCCGATCATCGAGTGTTCCTCCTTGGCGTCGATGCATCTTGGGACGGCGGACTTTAGGCGTCCGGCCGTGCCGAGCCAAGGCCCGGATCGTAGCCCCGGAGGCTATTCGTCGCGATAGACGCGCTCGCGGCGCTCGTGGCGCTCCTGCGCCTCGAGGCTCAGCGTCGCGATGGG
Source organism: Alphaproteobacteria bacterium (assembly GCA_024236075.1). GTDB lineage: Bacteria > Pseudomonadota > Alphaproteobacteria > JACAEB01 > JACAEB01 > JACAEB01. The sequence continues at coordinate 26,688 of JACKLE010000007.1, forward strand.
GCGCGCGTCGAGGCGCTTCACGCCGATGGGGTCGCCCGTCTCCTCGCAATAGCCGTAGGTGCCGTCCTCGATTCGGCGCAGCGCGGCGTCGATCTTCGAGATGAGCTTCCTTTGCCGGTCGCGGGCGCGCAGCTCCAGCGCGTGGTCGGTCTCGCTCGAGGCGCGGTCGGTGAGATCGGGATGCTGCTTGTCGCTCGCCTGCATCCCGATGATGGTTTCCTTGCTTTCCTTGAGGATGTCGGACTTCCAGGTTTCGAGCTTGCGCCGGAAATATTCCCGCTGCTGCTCGTTCATGAACGGCTCGTCATCCGTGGGCCGGTAGTCTTCCGACAGTTCGATCGCCATGATCGCAGTCCCCTTCGCACCTCCGGCCGCGTCGAGCGGGGCGGAGTATAGGCAGGCCGACGCGAATCGCAACGCTTAAGGAACACGCCTTAAGCCCCTCCATGCGTTCGCCTTTTGCGGGTAGCGCCTTCAAGAACGAGGCCAGAGGCCCCGCTCAGGCCGCGAGGATGCGGCCATGCTTGGCGAGCTCGACGCGCGCGCGCAGATCGATCTCGGCGAGGATCGCCTCCAGGCGCGGATCCTCGAGGCCCTCGAGGCGCTGCTCGACGAGGCCCGTGAGGCGCTCGAGCCGCGCATACGAGAGGCCGCCTTCCAGAAGCTCGATCTTGATCTCCTCGAGGACGTCGAGAAGCTCGACCCCTTGGGCGACGGCGCGCCGGCGGCGCGCGCCGGGCTCCTCGCCCTGGAGCGCGAGCAGCGCGTCGACGGAGACGAGGCTCTGCACGCTCGCGACCGGCACGGCATGGGAGGTAGCCCCCACCGCGGCCGTTTCCGGCGCAAAGGCGGCGCCGGTCCCGCGGCGCTCCTTGCCGCGCACCTTGGCGGCATCCCGAATCCGTTCGGGGGCATTGATCTGCATAGGCAACCGGTCCCGAGCTTCTGCCACGGCGGCGCCGTAGGCCTTGGGAAAGCCTCGACCGCGCGGGGTTAAGGCAGGGCTAATGCGCCGGCAAGAATTGCCGGCCGGCGCGGCGGGCGATGGGGCAAGCCCTGCCGGGCGGCGCAGCCGCGCCCGCGAGCCTGCCTCGCAACCCATTGATTTCATTGACACGGATCGCACGGCCGACTGGCACGGCTCTCGCGAGCGCCCATACGGCATCGATGCGAGGTTTCCGGTCCATGGTTCTCTCCCAACGCGCGCGCGTCTCGCGCATCGCCCGCACCGCGGCGAGCTTCGCAATCGGCTTCGCCGTTCTGGTGATGATCCTCGTCGCGAGCCTGACGGGGCCGGCGGACGCCCTCTCGCGCATCAAGGACATCGCCGACGTCGAGGGCGTGCGCGAGAACCCGCTCGTCGGCTACGGCCTCGTGGTGGGCCTCGACGGCACCGGGGACTCGCTGCGCAACTCGCCCTTCACGCGCCAGAGCCTCACGGCGATGCTCGAGCGCCTCGGCGTCAACACGCGCGGCGAGACGCTCAACACCAAGAACGTCGCGGCGGTGATGGTGACAGCCAAGCTGCCGCCCTTCGTCTCCCAGGGCACCACGGTCGACGTCATCATCAGCGCCATCGGTGACGCGACGAATCTCGCGGGCGGCATGCTGCTGGTTACGCCGCTGATGGCGGCCGACGGCGAGGTCTACGCGGTGGCGCAGGGCCCCGTCGCGGTCGGCGGCTTCTCGGCGCAGGGCCAGGCCGGCTCGGTGAAGCAGGGCGTGCCCACGAGCGGGCGCATCGCCAACGGCGCCGTCGTCGAGCGCGAGATCCCCTACACCCTCGCCGCCGAGCGCTCGCTGCGCCTCTTCCTGAAGAACCCGGACCTCACCACGGCGCGCCGCGTCGCGGAGGCCGTCAACACCTTCCTCAACGCGCCCGCCGCGGTCCCGACGGACCCCTCGACGGTCGCGCTCGCCCTGCCCTCCGGCTATCCGGGCAATATCGTCTCCCTGCTGACGGATATCGAGCAGCTGCGCGTCGATCCCGACCTCGCGGCCCGCGTCATCATCGACGAGCAATCGGGCATCATCGTCATGGGCCAGCAGGTGCGCGTGAACACCATCGCCATCGCGCAGGGCAACCTCACGATCAGCGTCACCGAGACGCCCCAGGTGAGCCAGCCGAGCCCGCTCTCGAACGCCGGCACGACGCAGGTCGTTCCGCGCACAGAGATCGGCGTCGACGACGGCTCGGACCGGCGGATCGCCGTGCTGCAGACCGGCGTCACGTTGCAGGAGCTCGTGGACGGGCTCAACGCGCTCGGCGTCGGCCCGCGCGACCTCATCTCGATCCTCCAGGCGATCAAGGCTTCGGGGGCGCTGCAGGCCGAGCTCGAGGTGATGTGAGCAGCGCCATGGATGCCATGCAGGACATCGCCTCCGCCTCGCTCGCTGCCCTCGCCGGGCGGCAGGACCCCGAGCGCCTCGCGCGGGGCGCCGCGGCGGGCGGCGACATCGCCAAGGTCGCGCAGGATTTCGAGGCGATGGCGATCGGCGAGCTTTTGCGGCCGATGTTCGAGGGACTCTCGACAGACGGCCCGTTCGGCGGCGGCCAGGGCGAGGCGGTGTTCCGCTCTCTGCTCACGGACGAATACGCCAAAGCCATCGCGAAGGCAGGAGGCATCGGCCTTGCCGAGCCCGTCGCGCGCGAGCTTCTCGCCATTCAGGAGCAACGCAGATGAGCTCAAGCGAAGCGACCGCCCGCGTGGAGGAAATGTTGACGCTCACCGAGCGCCTCATGGGTATTCTCGCGCGCGAGAGCGAGGCGCTGCGCGCGCGCCGGCCGCGCGACCTGGAGGAGACCGCCGAGGAGAAGACCGAGCTCTCGACGCTTTATGCGCGCCGGATGGACGCGGTGGCGAAGGATCGCGCCCTCATCGCGGGCGCGGACAAAGGCCTCCTCGCCAGGCTCAAGTCGCTCACCACCGCGTTCCGCGCCGCTCTCGACGAGCACGGCGCCCTCCTAGAGCGCGCGCGGTGGTTGAGCGAGGGCCTCATCCACGCGATCGGCGAGGAGGTGGGCGCCAGGCGGCGCACGGTCACGGGCTATGGGCGCAACGCCGCGGTCAGGACCTACGGCGCGGTCGGCGCGGCGAGCCTCGCGCTCAACCGGACGGTCTGACGAGGGGCGCGCATGCCGCTCAGGTCCGCTCGGCCCTGCCGCGGGGAGCCGGCGCGATCTCGCTGAGGCCCGCGCGAAGCTCCGCCATATCGATCGGTTTCGTCAGATGGCGGACGTTCCTGAATATGGGCGGCGTCCGGCGTTCGTCGAATCCCGATACCGCGACGAAGGGAATGGCCCGCGTGACGAGCTCGCGTGCGACCTCCTCGGAGGTCTCCAGGCCGAGATCGACGTCGAGAACCGCGAGATCGCAGGGATATTCGGCGAGGTAGCCCAGCGCCTCGGCGACCGTCGCGGCGGGGCCGACGACCTTGTAGCCCGCATCCTCGATCGCGCCCGCGATGTCAAGCGCGATCACCGCATCGTCCTCCACGACCAGCGCGAGCGCGGTGCCCTCGGCGCCCTTCCGGCCGGCGACGCGGCCTCGCGCCGCCTCCTTGTAAGTCTCTGCACTCTCGAGCGCCCTACCGTCCCGACAGGTGAGCCGCCAAACGAGCCCCTCGGGACGGAAATCGACCTCCACGCGCGCGCCCAAGGAAAGCTTCGACATCCAGTCGATCACCGATAGGCCGAAGCCGCGCCGCTCGGGGGCCTTGACCGCGGGTCCCCCGCTCTCGGCCCATTCGATCGAGAATCGCCGGCCCTTGTCCCTGTCGGCCAGCACCCGCCAGGAGATCCGCACGCTGCCCTTTCTGTTCGAGAGCGCTCCGTATTTTCCGGCGTTCGTCGAGAGCTCGTGCAGGGCCAGGCCCAGCGCCTGGGCCGCCTGCGGGGTGAGCGTGGCCGGTGGCCCCTCGATCGAGATGCGCGTGCCGATGAGATCGCCGAAATGGGCGAGCTGCGATTTGATCAGCGCCTGCGCGTCGGCGCCGCGCCAGCCGCTGCTCACGAGCACGTCCTGGCTCGCCGTCATCGCCTGCAGCCGCGCGCAGAGGCGCCGGGTGAACTCCTTCTCGTGCGGGCCCGCGGCCTGGCGCGCGATGGCCTGCACGACCGCCAGCATGTTCTTCGAGCGGTGATTGAGCTCGCCGAGAAGGAGCTCGATACGCTCCTCGCGCTCCTTGAGCTCGGTGATGTCCGTGTTCGAACCGAACCAGCGCACGATTGCGCCGCTGTCGTCCCGGATGGGCAAGGCGCGCGACAGAAACCATCTGTAGGCGCCGTCGGCGCCGCGCAGGGGAAAGGTGTCCTCCCAAATCTCGCCAGTGTCCCACGAGCGCTGGATGCGCGCGACCACCCGTTCGACATGGTCGGGGTGATGGACCTTTCGCCAGCCCCAGCCTCTCACCTCGTCCAAGGTCGTGCCGGTGAATTCGTACCAGCGCCGATTGTACCAGAAGACATATCCCTCCCGATCCGCCATCCAGGCGAGCTGCGAGATGTTGTCGGCCAGCGTGCGAAAGCGCTCCTCGCTTTCGCGCAGCTTCTGGACCATCGCCATCTGGTCGGAGATGTCTCGCGCGATCTTGGACGCGCCGACCACGACGCCGGCCTCGTTGACGATCGGCGAAACGGTGACCGAGACGGGAAAGACGCGCCCGCTCTTGTGCTGGCGCATCGTCGCGAAGTTCTTCACGTCCTGGCCGCGCGAAATGCGCGCGAGGATGTCATCCTCTTCCTGCTGACGGTCGGGCGGGATGATCGTGCGGATCGACCTGCCGATCATCTCCTCGGCGGAATAGCCGAACATGCGTTCGGCCGCCGCGTTCCAGGACTGCACCACGCCTTCTGTCGTCTTGCCGACGATGGCGTCGTTCGAAGAGGTGACGATGGCCGCCAAATGGGCCAGCGCCACGTCCGATGGCCTGGTGCTCATGCGACTCCCTGACGACGAACGCATGAGTGCCGGGTGCGGCACAGATCTCAATCCATCGCGTTTTAGAAGACTGACAGGTTAACACGCGCGAGTCGAGCCGAGGCCCTTTGACTCGCGTGGCAGCGGCATGGCGCGAGCGCTGCTCGCGAGGACACTGTCAATACCAGTCGCACGGCAGCAGGGCTTCGATCCGCCCACGAAGAACCAAAGGCGCGACCTGCCGGCGGTCCCAATTGCGGCCTAGATTGCGCTCAGGCTTTCGGGACAGGTGCTTCGCGGCTCCGCCTCAAGATATCCCGCAAACTGCTTCACGATGCCCTGATCGACGAAGATGTGATCCTCGAGCCAGAAGATGAGCGTGCGCAGGCCTCGGTCCCCGTAGTAGGTGCACACGAGTACCCTCGTGCCCGTATTGTAGACGGCGCCTGCCGCCTCGAGGAGATGGTTCGTCTGTCCGAGGTGCCTGGTATTGCCCAGGGCCGGGATCACCGCCGACGTCACTTCATATTGCTTGAGCGCTCCGGCCACCCGCGTTCCCGTCACCAGCGTCGCCTCAACGACCAGCGTTTCCTTCGATATCGAGATCTTGGGCGCCTTGTCGGGCGGCATGAAGGCGTAGAGCCGTTGCTCAAAACCGCGGCCCTCTGTCACGCGGGCCGGGTACTTGTCGCCGTCGATCTTCTGCGGCACCCCCGAGATGTGATCGTGGACCGTCTGCATGAACGCCTCGCCGACCGGCTTGCAGGCGTTGAGCCGGAGGAACTCCCTGAGGTCCACGGAGAATTTGTTGACCTCTCTGATCTTGGCGTAGAGATAGCCGACCATGTCGCGGTCGATTGTGCCCTCGCCGCCATATTGATAGTGCGCAAGAATGGTGGGGATGAACGAGGTGTACCTCTCGCGGTAGAGCGCGGCGTATCTTCTGTTGAGCGTCAGGGTCTTGCCCTCGACCTGCTTGTAGTAGTTTGTCTGGAAATCGACCGGATAGGTGTGACTCCGCTCGGAGCCGACATATTTGTTGTATACGGGTGTGAAGGTTGTCGCCTCGCCGGCGCCGATTGACGCGCCGCAGACGTCGCTATAGGCCTCGACGATGCTGGGATAGGCGAGGCTCAGGAATTCTTTGACGTCCCTCTCCTTGTCGTACGTATCGAACTGAAATTTCGCTTGGGATCCGTAGGCCATCGCCAGAAAGGTCGGCGCGAATTCAGACGCGGCCGTCTTGACCTGCACCTTTCCGTAAAGGCTGCCCGGCGGATAGAGGTTCTCATACCGCACCGTCGGCGGCGGTGCCGGCTTCATGAGATCGGGCACCTCGAAGGCCGGGAACTCGGTCGTCACGACGAGCGCATCGTCCGCATACGCCCGGCGCGCGAACAGGATTTGCACCGTCGCGGGATTCGTCTGCTGCTTGAGCAGCGACAGCTTGCGAAGGAAATCGATCTTGCCGTAGACGCCGTCGTCCCCGAGGCTCTTCAGGATGTCGCCGGGCTGCACGCCATAGGTCGCCATCTTGCCGCCCGGAACGAGGCTTTTCACGAATAGGGCGTTGAATTCGTTCGGTGGCGGCGTCCCGTACTTCTGCAGCCGGCTGTTGAAGTGTTCCTCGTCGCGCGTCGCCGGGTTCGGAATGGGTGTCGTGCGCTGGCCTCCATACATGTTGACGCGGCCTTCGCCGAATTCGACGCCCCACGCCGCTTCGACCGCTCTCAGCTCCTTGCCGGTCTCGGCCTCGTATTGCAGGGGCTTGATCTCCGCCCTGCGGTCGATCGTGCGGTTCGCGGGTAGCGTCGCGGCCCCGGGTCCGACGGCCTGCGGCAGCGCCGCGGCACCGCCGGTGCGCCGCGGCAGGCTGTCGGCCTGGGCCATAGCCTCGAAAGGCAGAAAGCCAATAGACACGGCCAATGCAAAAAGAATCGCCCCTCCGTACACGTCGCGCATGATATTATTTTCCTTCCGTACAATCATCGATGCATTCCGTTGGGAAACTCGGCAAGGGAATTCCCCCGGAACGACGAAAATGTCGAAGCCAACCGTCATGCTAACGGAAATCGGATGGATTGATATAGAAGCCTAGCCTCGGCCGTCGGAGCCGGTATTGCCCACGAACACCGTGGCTTCCGTCTGTCCTGCCGAGCTCGTGGGCCCCGCATACGGCGGGAGCGGGCCGATCCTCTCGCGCCGGCGTCAGGCCGGCCGGCTCCGGTCCGGAGGATTGGCCTCATCGGCCGCGCCGGGCTATGAATCGATCTAATTTCATTCGTTGGAGCGAATATGATCGTCTGTTTCGGCGAGATGCTGGTGCGTCTTTCGGCGCCCGTGGGCGAGGGCCTCCTCCAGTCGGCGCGCCTCGCGGCGCATATGGGCGGCGCCGAGGCCAATGTCGCCGTCTCGCTCGCCCGGCTCGGGACCGGCGCCAGAATGGTCAGCGTGCTGCCGGACAACGCCCTCGGGCACGCGGCGCGCGCCGAGCTGCGCCGGCACGGCGTCGACGTCTCGGGCCTCGTCGCGGGTCCGGGCCGCATGGGGCTCTATTTCCTGATGCCCGCGGCCTCGCTGCGGCCCGCGCAGGTTCTCTACGACCGCGCGCAGTCGGCATTCGCGCGCGCCGACTTCGCCCGGATCGATTGGCCGGCCGCGCTCGCCGGAGCGCGCTGGCTCCATCTCTCGGGCATCACGCCGGCGCTCGGCGAGGGGCCGGCCGAGGCCGCGCTCGCCGCGGCGCGTGAGGCGCATCGCCAGGGCGTCGCCGTTTCGTTCGACGGCAATTTCCGCGCGGCGCTCTGGGCCGAGCGGCGCGCCGACCCGGCCACCACGCTGCGCCCCTTCTTCGAGGCGGCCGATCTTCTGTTCGTGGACGAACGGGATGTCGCGCTCGTGCTCGGACGCGAGGTCTCCGGCGAGTGCCCGGCCGAGCGCCATCTCAACGCGGCGGCGGCCGCCTTCGAGATGCTGCCGCGCCTCGCCCGCGTCGCCGCCACGGTGCGCGTTCAGCACAGCACGGACGACCAGGAGCTCGGCGCCGTGATGGCGACGCGCGAGCGGCGCCTCGTCGCGCGGCCGCGCCGGCTTTCCGGCATCGTCGACCGCATCGGCGCCGGCGACGCCTTCGCGGCGGGCCTCCTGCACGGGCTCGTGCGCGAGGGAAGCGACGCGGCGCGCCTTGACTTCGCCCTCGCCGCCTGCTGCCTCAAGCACGCGATTGCGGGCGATGCCAATCTCGCGGGCGAGGCCGAGATCGCGGCGCTCGCGGCGGGTGGGGGGCTCGACGTGCGCAGATGAGGATCGAAATGACGCTTGCGGAGATTCTCTCGCTCTCGCCGATCGTGCCGGTGGTGACCCTCGCGGATCCGCGGCGGGCCGAGCCCCTGGCGCGCGCGCTCGTCGCGGGCGGCGTGCCGGCGATCGAAATCACGCTGCGCACGCCCGCGGCGCTCGAGGCGATCGCCGCGGCGGCAGGCGTGCCGGGTGCGGTGATCGGGGCGGGCACGGTTCGCGGCGGGGCCGACATCGAGGCGGCGGCGAAGGCCGGCGCGCGGTTCGCCGTCTCGCCGGGCGCCACGCCGGCGCTGATCGAGGCGAGCGCGGGCGCTCCCGTTCCGCTTCTGCCGGGCGTCGCGACGGCGTCCGAGATGATGGCATGGCTCGAGCGGGGGCAGACGCTGCTCAAATTCTTTCCCGCCGAGATCCTCGGCGGCGCCGCCGCGCTCAAGGCCTATGCGGGGCCCTTTCCGGGCCTGCGCTTCTGCCCGACGGGCGGGCTTAGCCTGGCGAGCGCGCCCTCCTATCTCGCGCTCGCGAACGTGATCTGCGTCGGCGGGTCGTGGCTCACTCCCGAGGATCTCCTTGCCCGGAACGACTGGGCCGGCATCGAGGCGCTCGCGCGCGCAACCACCGCGCGCCTCGCGCGGCCCGCGCTGCCCTGAAACGAAAACGGACCGAAGCGCAGGGCTTCGATCCGTTCACGGAGGGCTTCGGGCCCGCTCGCGCGGGCCGCGACCGTCAGTCGTTGCGCGAGTTCTCCACCCGCACGCCGACGAAGAGCATGCTGCCGCCGCGATCGAGCAGGATGAGGACGGGTTTGTTCGCCTTGTCCTTCGTCTCGGACTCCATGCGGTCGAAGACGTCCTTGGGCTTGGCAACCTCTTTCTGCGCGACCTCGACGATAACGTCGCCCGGATGGACGTCGTTCGCGATGGGGCTGTCGGGATCGACGTCGGTGACCAGGACGCCGTTCGCGTCCTCGGGCAGGTTGAAGCGCTCGCGCAGCTTCGGCGTCAGCTCGGACAGGGTGAGGCCGTAGCCCTTCTCGCCGCCCGAGAACTTCTTCAGGTCCGGCGTGCCGGAGGCGTCGGAGACCTTCTCCTCCTCGAGCTGGCCGACGGTGACCTTGATGGTCTTCGACTTGCCTTCGCGGACGATCTCGACGGGCACGGCGGCGCCGATCTTGGTGTCCGCGACGACCCGCACGAGGGTGCGGATGTCCGCGACCTCCCTGCCGTCGAACTTGACGATGATGTCGCCGCGCTCCATGCCGGCCTCGCGCGCCGGGCTCTTGTCGGCGAAGCCCGAGACCATGGCGCCGCGCGGCTTGTCGAGGCCCGCAATCTCGGCGATCTCCGGCGTCACCTCCTGGATCGTCACGCCGAGCCAGCCGCGCCGCGTCTCGCCAAACTCCATGATCTGGTCGACGACGCGCTTCACGAGATTGGAGGGCACCGCGAAGCCGATGCCGATCGAGCCGCCGGTCTGCGAGAAGATCGCCGTGTTGACGCCGATCACTTCGCCTTCGAGGTTGAAGAGCGGTCCGCCGGAATTGCCCCGATTGATGGAGGCGTCGGTCTGGATGTAGTCGTCGTAGCGCCCACCGATCTCGCGGTTGCGCGCGGAAATGATGCCCGCTGTGACGGTGCCCCCCAGGTTGAAGGGATTGCCGATCGCGACGACCCAGTCGCCGACGCGCGCGCCGTCCGAATTGCCGAGCTTCACGTAGGGAAGCTGGCGCTTGGACTGGACGCGCAGGACGGCGATGTCGGTCGAGACGTCGCGGCCGATGATCTCGGCGGGAAGCTTCTCGCCGTGGTCCAGCGTGACGGTGATCTCGTCGGCCTTGTCGATCACGTGATTGTTCGTGACGATGATGCCTTTCGGATCGATGACGAAGCCCGAGCCGAGCGAGGTACGCTTCGCCTCGCCGGGCGGCAGGAGATCACGGAAGAGCTCGTCGAGCTCCTCCATGCCGCCGCGGGCCATCGGTACGGTCTGCGTGGTGGAGACGTGGACGACGGCGGGCGTCAGCGTCTGGACGATGTCGGCGAAGCTGTCGGGCGCCGCGCGCGCCATGGCCGGCGCGGCCGAAAGGCCCGCCAGCGCCATCGCCACGAGGCCCGCGCGCGCGAGCCGCGCCGTCCGGCCGAACGCGGCACGTCCCACCCTGTCTTCCCCTGCGATGGATGTCTCACCGATCACGCTCTTGTCTCCTTTCGAGCACTATCGAAGCCGACCTCCAGGCACAGCCGGCGCGCAAGGCGCCGAAGGAGGCCGGATCCCTTTCGTCGACCAGCCGAAAACCAAAAAAACCCGCCACACCCGTCCCTTCGGACCGCGAGCCCATTCGGCATGGAGCGCGCCCAATATGGAAGAAGTGTGGTGCGACGGCGGAGCCTTTGCGACGCCCCGCCCGCCCCGCCCCGAGGCGTGCGCAGTGTCCACCCTTCAGGCTCCGCGCACAAGCCATACGACCACGAGCCCGACCGTCGCCGTGAGGAGCCCGGCGAAGCGGACGCTGCCCTCGGGCTGGTCGAGAAGCCGTGCCAGCACCCAGCGCAGGCCCGTCGGAAAGGCGGCGTAGAGCAGCCCCTCGATCACGAGCAGGAGGCCCAGGGCATCGAAGAGATCGCTCCAGTTCATCGGCCCATGCCTGCTGTCGCTGCGCCGAACGGTTCCCGTTCGCCAGCCTCCTTGCGAGCCGTTCAGTTCCGCGGCGTCTGCGCGCCGAAATAGCGGAAGAACGAGCTGTTGGGGCTCAGGACCATGGTCGTGTCGCCCGCGCCGAGAGCCTGCTCATAGGCCCGCATCGAGCGGTAGAAGGCGAAGAACTCGGGGTCGCGGCTGTAGGCCTGCGCGAAGATGCGGTTGCGCTCCGCGTCGCCGTCGCCGCGGATCTTTTCCGCCTCGCTCCTGGCCTCGGCGACGAGGACGGTCCGCTCGCGCTCGGCCTCGGCGCGGATCTTCAAGGCAGCCTCCTGGCCGCGGGCGCGGAACTCGTTCGCCTCGCGCTGGCGTTCGGTCTTCATGCGCCCGTAGATGGCCTCGGAGTTCTCCTGCGGCAGGTCGGCGCGCTTGATGCGCACGTCGACGACCTCGATGCCGAGCTCCTCGGTCTTGCGGCGCATGTCGGCGCCGATCTCGCCCATCACCGCGACCCGCTTGTCGGAGAGGATGGCGTTGAGATCCTGCTTGGCCATGGTCTCGCGCAAGGACGCGTCGAGCTGCGCGGCGAGGCGGTTCCGGGCGTTGAGGTCGTTCGAAAGCGTGCGGTAGTAGCGCAAGGGATCGACGATCCGGTAGCGCATGAAGGCGTCGACGATGAAGCGCTTGCGGTCGGCGACGTTGATCTCCTGCGCATCGCCGTCGAGCAGCTTGAGGCGCTTGTCGATAAAGACGGCCTGATCGACGAAGGGCAGCTTCATCTTGATCCCGGGCTCGGTGATCGGATTGCCGATGAGCTCGCCGAAGCGCAGCACGAGCGCCTGCTGGCGCTCCGTCACGATGAAGAAGGTGTTGGACAGCACGCCGCCGGCGATGACGAGGAGGACGACGAGCCCGAAGACGAAGCGGTTCATGGCTCACTGCCCCCCATTCTGCGCAGGATGCGTGGTCCGTTTCGGCTCGATCTCGGGCAGCGGCAGATAGGGCACGACGCCCTGCGTGCCGGCGCCTTCCTCGATGATGATCTTGTTCGTGCCACCCAGGACCTTCTCGAGCGTCTCGAGATACATGCGCTGGCGCGTGACGTCCTTGGCCTTGACGTACTCGTTGTAGATCTTGGTGAAGCGCTCGGCCTGGCCGGAGGCCTCCGCAATCGTCTGATCGCGATAGGCCTGCGCCTCCTGGAGGATCTGCTGGGCCTGGCCGCGCGCCTCCGGCACGATCTTGTTGCGGTAGGCCTCGGCCTCGTTCTGCACGCGCTCCTGGTCGGTGCGCGCGCGCTGGACGTCGCGATAGTCCTCGATCACCGCCCCGGGCGGATCGACCTTGGCCATGTTCACGAGCACGATCCGGACGCCCGACTTGTATTCGTCGAGCACGGCCTGCATCGCCGCGCGAACCTCTTCCTCGATGGGCCCGCGCTCGTTGAGGACCGACTGGAAGGTCGTGCGTCCGACCACCTCGCGCATGACGCTTTCGGCGACTGCGAGCACAGTGTCGTCGGGGTCCTCGACATTGAAGACATAGGCTGCCGGATCGGCGACCTGCCATTGGACGTTGAAGTCCATGTCGACGATGTTCTCGTCGCCGGTCAGCATGAGGCTGTCGCTGGGGACGGAGCCCCGCCGGCCCGCGCCGACATCGGTGATCTCGACCTTGTTGATCTCGTTGACGTTGACCTTCTGGACCGCCTGGACGGGCCAGGGAATGTGATAGTGCAGCCCCGGCTCGGTGAGCGTGCCGGTGTAGTCGCCGAAGGTCGTCTCGACGCCGCGCTCGGCCGTGCCGACGAGATACCAGCCCGTCATCGCCCAGCCGAACACCGCGGCGAGCAGGATGAAGAGGAAGGCGAGCGGGCCGAGCCCGCCGCGCGGCATGGCGCGGCGGAAGCGGTCCTGGCTGCGGCGCAGAAGCTCCTCGAGGTCGGGCCCGCTATTGTCGTTGCCGGAGCCGCCGCCCCCGGTTCCCCCGCCGCCGCCGTCGCGTCCCCAGGGACCGCGGCCGCTGCCCTGCCAGCCGCCGCCCCCTTGCTGCTTCCAAGGCATGGATGCCTCCTTCGTGACCCGCGTGCCGGGGCGGCTCTAGTAGTAGCGTTGTGAGGGGCCGATTCAAGGGTCTGGCGGCCGGGCGTTGCCGGTCTTCTCGCCTTTCCGCTCGCCCCGGGCGGCAATTCGACCCACCTATGATAGCAAGGCGGCCTTGCCCGCCGCTTAATCGGATGCAGGGAGAGGAGACCCATGGCCGACACCGCCGAGGAGAAGGTGCTCGCGGCGCTGCGCGGCGTCGTCGACGAGCGCGCCGGGCGCGACATAGTGAGCCTCGGCCGGGTGAAGGGCCTCGTGGTGCGCGGAGCCCATGTCGGCTTCGCGATCGAGCTGCCGCCCGGCGAGGGCGCGGAGCGCGAGCCCTTGCGCAAGGCCGCCGAGGCCGCCGTCGCCAAGGTGCCGGGCGTCCTTTCCGTCACCGCCGTCCTCACCTCGCACAGCGCACCCGCCGGCGGCGCGGCGCCCCACGCCCATCGCGCGGCTCCCCGCAGGGCCGCGCCGCAGCAGGCGGGCGAAAGGCCCTCCGTGCCCGGCGTCGGCGCCATTCTCGCGGTGGCGAGCGGCAAGGGCGGCGTCGGCAAGTCGACGGTCGCGGTCAATCTCGCCCTCGCCCTCGCGCGCCTCGGCCTCAAGGTCGGGCTGCTCGACGCGGACATCTACGGCCCCTCGGTGCCGCGCCTCCTCGGCCTCACGGGCAAGCCGGAGACCGACGGCGAGAAGCTGAGGCCGCACGAGGCCTTCGGCATCAAGGCCATGTCGATCGGCCTCCTCGTCGGCGAGGACCAGCCGATGATCTGGCGCGGACCCATGGTGATGACGGCGCTGACGCAGCTCCTGAACGATGTCGCCTGGGCGCCGCTCGACGTCCTCCTCGTCGACATGCCGCCGGGCACGGGCGATGCGCAATTGACGCTCGCCCAGCGCGTACCCGTGACGGGCGCCGTCATCGTCTCGACGCCACAGGAGATCGCGCTCACCGATGCGCGCAAGGGCCTCGCAATGTTCCGCCAGACCCATGTGCCGGTCTTCGGCATCGTCGAGAACATGGCCTATTTCGTCGCGCCGACGGGCGAGCGCATCTTCATCTTCGGCGAGGGCGGCGCGCGGCGCACGGCCGGCACGCTCGACTGCGACTTCCTGGGCGAAATTCCGCTCACGGTGCGTGTGCGCGAGACCTCGGACGCGGGCACGCCCATCGTCGCCATCGCGCCGCATGCGGAGGAATCCGCCCCCTTCCTCGCCATCGCCGAGAAGGTCGCCGCCAAGCTCGCCGAGGCGACGGGCGAAGGCGCGCGCAAGCCGCCGAAGATCTCCTACGTGGATTGAGGGCGGCGCGGCGCGGTCGGCCCCTTGCCGCGGGCAGCGGCAGCAGGAGCGCGGGACCGACCGTCACCGCGACGCCTCATTGGCAAATTGGCCGAAATGCCGGATTTTGCCTTCAATGAAGGCGCTTCATTGAAGGCAAATCATGGCCCAGCTCACCGTTCGCAACGTCAACGACCGGATCGTGTCCGCGCTCAGGCAACGGGCCGCCGCCCATGGGCGCTCTGCCGAGGCGAAGCACCGGGAAATTCTTCGAGAGGCCCTTCTCGAAGGGGAGGCGGATTTCGCCGCCCGCGCGCGGGACCTCCGCCGCCGCCTCCGTTCCACTATCGACAGCAGCGAGGTCATTCGCGCGGACCGCGATCGCGACACGGCGCCGTGAGCGGCTATGTCGTCGACGCCAGCGTGGCGGTGAAATGGCTGGTCGACGAGCCGTTTTCCGACGAGGCGGCGAGGCTCCTCGACGACGGCATCGCGCTCGTCGCCCCCGAGCTCGTCTATGTGGAGTCCGCCAACGCCCTCTGGGCCATGCACCGGCGCGGCGATATCGGCCTTTCCGATTTCACCGAAGCGCTCAGCGTGCTGAAGGCGGCTCCGGTCGCGGTCCCCGCATCCATGCGCCAGCTCGCCGCGCCCGCCGGACGGCTCGCCGTCGACCTGGGCCATCCCGTCTACGATTGTGTGTACCTGGCGCTCGCCTTGCAGGAGCAATGTCCCGTCGTCACGGCGGACCCGCGGCTATACGACGTCGTGCGCGCGCATCCCTACCTGTCCGACAGGATCCTCCATTTGAAGGACCTGCCGGAGCGCTGACGGATACCTCACCCGTGCCGCTCAAGCGTCACGAAGCTGCAATCGTGGGTGGCCGCATCCTCCTTGAGCGGATGGATGCGCTCGACCTCGCGCCAGTGGCGCGCATCGACCGGCGGGAAGAAGGTGTCGCCCGCGACCTCGCCCGCGACCTCCGTCAGATGGAGGCGCCGCGCGAGGGGCAGTGCCTCGGCATAGATTTGCGCCCCGCCGATCGCCATGACCTCGTCCGCGCCGGTCGCGCGCGCGACATGGACCGCGATGTCGACGGCCTCGAGGAAGCTCAGGGCGACGCGCACGCCTTCCGCGGACCAGGCGGGATCGCGCGTGACGACGATGTTCTCGCGCCCCGGCAGCGGCTTGCCGATGGAGGCGAAGGTCTTCCGCCCCATGATGACCGGCTTGCCCATGGTGAGCGCCTTGAAGCGCCTCATGTCGACGGGAATCTTCCAGGGGAGCCTTCCGTCGCGCCCGATGACCCCGTTCGCCGCCACCGCGGCGACGAGGGCGATGGGAGGCGCGCCCTCCCCGCTCACACCGCCACCTTGGCCTTGATCGGCGGATGGGCCTCGTAGCCCTCGAAGCGTATGTCGGAGCCGAGAAAATCGTCGATGTCGCGCACGTCCGGATTGAGGACGAGGCGCGGCAGGGGAAAGGGCTTACGAGAAAGCTGCTCGCGGGCCTGGGGCAGATGGTTCGTGTAGAGATGGACGTCCCCGAAGGAGTGCACGAACTCACCGGGCTCGAGGTCGCAGACCTGCGCCACCATATGCGTCAGGAGCGCATAGGAGGCGATGTTGAACGGCACGCCGAGGAAGAGGTCGGCCGAGCGCTGATAGAGCTGGCAGGAGAGCCTGCCTCCCGCCACGTAGAACTGGAAGAGCACGTGGCAGGGCGGCAGCGCCATCGCCCCGATGTCGCCGACGTTCCAGGCGCTGACGAGGAGGCGGCGCGAATCGGGGTTCTTGCCGATCTCGGCGATGACGGACGAGATCTGGTCGACGACACGCCCGTCCGCCGTCTCCCAGGCGCGCCACTGTTTGCCGTAGACGGGCCCGAGCTCGCCCGCCTCGTCCGCCCATTCGTCCCAGATCGAGACGCCGGCCGCCTTCAGCGGACGCACATTGGTCTCGCCGCGGAGGAACCACAAAAGCTCCTCCACGATCGAGCGCAGATGGAGCTTCTTCGTGGTGACGAGCGGGAAGCCGGCCGAAAGGTCGAAGCGGAGCTGCGCGCCGAAAAGGCTCAGCGTGCCGGTTCCGGTGCGGTCGCCCTTCAGCGCCCCCCGCTCCAGCACGTCGCGCATCAGATCGAGATATTGCTTCATGGCCCGCCGATGGCCTCCAAACGCCGAAGGGGCGCGATGATCGCCGATTCTCGCCGGCGCGCCCGCCTTCAGCCTTTCGTTGAGGCGGCGCGCTTCCTATATTGCTCCTGTCGGCTCGCGCCGACTATGGCGATAAACGGACGCGTAATAAGCGGTTCGGACCCGGGGGCAGTACCCGGCGCCTCCACCATATCCTCCCTCGCGGCCGTCGGGCCGGGGGGACGGCCTCGAGGCTCGAGGCCAGGCCATGGGGGCGAACCAGGATCGACGGACGTGTAAAGGTGCTCTTTTCGCCCGGGATGGTACCGCCGTTAACGGACCGCCAGAATAGTTGCCAATGACAACTATGCTGAGGTGCGTCTCGCCGCCTAAGGCGGTCGGACAAACCGACTTGAAGCCCTAGGCCTTCAGCGGGTCTAGGCGGGGTCCGGAGGGCACCTGGCAACAGAAGCCCTCCACCTTCCCTCGCCTTCCGCCATGTCTCCGCCACGAACGGGCCCTCGCCGTGCCATTTTGAAACGGTGGCATGGGCGTTGCTGTTACGGGGAACAGTGCGTTTGTACGAGGGGATTGTCCCGTGCCGAGCCGCGTTCTCTTTGCCGGACTGACGCTATTTGCCGCCCTCGCCCTGATGGGCCTCACCGCGCGCGCCGCCGAGCCGCCGCACATCATGGCGTTCCTGGAGCCCTGGCTCGAAAGCGTCGCGAGCCTCGAGACGACCACCGAGGCGCATCTGAACAGCCTTTCCGGCGCGCCGAAGGACTGGCGCCGCCTCGCGCTCCTCGACGGCGGCTACGCCGCGCGGCTCGAGCGCTTCACCTACGAGACCGACACGCTCTCGGCCGCGCTCAGGGACGAGCCCGCGGGCAGCGAGCCTGCCTGCATCTTGAAGGGACTCGCGCTCGACCTCACCGAAAAGTCGAAGACGCTGCGGGAGGCCGGCGACGCGACGGCCGCGCGCGAGGCGCTCGCCGCCATCGCCCAGCTCCTCAGGGAGCCCCGGCTCATCTTCGCGGGCGAGACGGCCTTCCTGGCGCCGCGCCTCGTCCTTGCGGCCGACGTCCAGGAGCCCTGCCCGAATTTCGGGGACGACGGCGGTCGCGCCTGAGGCCGCCTCAAGGTCTTCGTTACCACTCTGTGCGAAGCTTTCCCGTCGCCGCCGCGCTTCCTCGTCGCGCGGCGATTGACTCGCCCGGTTTCGGCGGTAGCTTCGTTCGGACCTGCCGCAGCCGAGGATCGACATGACGGACGAGCCGCCGAAGGACGAGCCTATGGGCCGCGATCTGATGCGCTACGACCTCCTCACGCAGGACGCCATGCGCGGCGTGGTGCGCGAGACGCTTTCGCGCATCGTGCGCGACGGGCTTCCCGGCTCGCATCATTTTTTCATCGCCTTCCAGACCGGCTATCCCGGCGTCGAGCTCTCGGACGCGCTGCGCGCGCGCTATCCCGACGAGATGACGATCGTCCTGCAGCATCAGTTCTGGGATCTGAAGGTCGCGCAGGACCGCTTCTCGGTGAGCCTCTCCTTCAACGGCATCATCGAGCGCCTCGGCGTGCCCTTCGCGGCGATAAAGAGCTTCTTCGACCCGAGCGTCCCCTTCGGCCTCCAGTTCCACCCCTCGCTCCCCGAGGAGGTCGAGGACCGCGCCGTCCAGAGCGGCGGCCAGGGCCCCGCGCGCGCCCCCGCGGCCATGCCCGCCGAGCGCCAGGCCGGCGACGTGGTCAGCCTCGACGCGTTCCGCAAGAAGTGAACGGCGTGAGCAGCGAATAGGGAATTGGGCGGAGCGGACCGTCTCCTCACTCCCTACTCCCTACTCCCTACTCCCTACTCCCCATTCGCCTCGCACCGCGCTCCCCTCGCCACGCCTCCCCCCCCATGCTAGAGACCCCGCGGCATCCATGACCGCATTGGGGCTCCCATGACCAAGACCCGCACCGAGACCGACAGCTTCGGCGCCCTCGAGGTGCCGGCGGACCGATATTGGGGCGCGCAGACGCAGCGCTCGCTGCAGAATTTCCGCATCGGCGGCGAGAGGATGCCGCTGCCGCTGGTGCGCGCGCTCGGCACGATCAAGCGCGCGGCCGCGAGCGTGAACATGGCGCTCGGCGCGCTCGACGCGAAGCTCGGCAAGGCGATCGTCGCGGCCGCCACCGAGGTCATGGACGGCAAGCACAACGAGGATTTTCCGCTCGTGGTCTGGCAGACCGGCTCGGGTACGCAGACCAACATGAACGCGAACGAGGTGATCTCGAACCGTGCCATCGAGATGCTCGGCGGCACGATGGGCTCCAAGAAGCCCGTGCACCCGAACGATCACGTCAACATGGGCCAGTCCTCGAACGACACCTTTCCGACCGCGATGCACATCGCCGCGGCGGAGGAGATCGCCAAGCGCCTTGTGCCCGCGCTCGACCATCTGCGCAAGGCGCTCGCCGAGAAGAGCGCGGCCTGGGGCGACATCATCAAGATCGGGCGCACGCATCTGCAGGACGCGACGCCCCTGACGCTGGGCCAGGAATTCTCCGGCTACGTCATGCAGCTCGAAAACGCCGTCGCGCGCGTCGAGGACACGCTGCCGCGCCTTCTCCTCCTCGCCCAGGGCGGCACAGCGGTCGGCACCGGCCTCAACGCCCGCATCGGCTTCGCGGAGGGCTTCGCCGCCGAAGTCGCGGCGATCACTGGCATGGCCTTCGCGACCGCGCCGAACAAGTTCGAGGCGCTCGCCGCGCACGACGCCCTCGTCGAGGCCTCCGGCGCGCTCAACACCGTGGCCGCGAGCCTCTTCAAGATCGCGAGCGACATCCGCCTCCTGGGGTCCGGCCCGCGCTCGGGCCTCGGCGAACTGCTGCTGCCCGAGAACGAGCCGGGCTCCTCGATCATGCCGGGCAAGGTGAACCCCACCCAGTGCGAGGCGCTGACGCAGGTCTGCGTGCAGGTCTTCGGCAATCACGCTGCCGTCACCTTCGCCGGCGCGAGCGGGCACATGGAGCTCAACGTCTTCAAGCCGGTCATAGTCTACAACGTGCTGCAGTCGGTGCGCCTCCTCGCCGACGCCTGCGTCAGCTTCGCCGACAACTGCGTCGCCGGCATCGTGCCGAACCGCGCGCACATCAAGGAGCTCATGGAGCGCTCGCTGATGCTCGTGACCGCGCTCGCGCCCAAGATCGGCTACGACAGGGCGACGGAGGTCGCGAAGGCCGCGCACAAGAACGGCACCACTCTGCGCGAGGAAGCGCTACGTCTGGGTTACGTCACCGAAGCCGAGTTCGACGCCCTGGTGCGGCCCGAGGACATGATCGGCCCCAAGCCGTGACGCTCGCCCCCTCAGGGCACGGACGGACCGGCACGCGGGCGGCAGGCATTTCGTCATGGCGCACGGGCAGAAGCGCTCGCTGAGGATCGCGGGCCACGCGACCTCGGTCGCGCTCGAGCCCGAATTCTGGCGCGCGCTCGAGGAGATCGCGGCGGCGCGCGGGATCGCGCTCGCCGCCCTGGTCGCCGAGGTCGACGGTGCGCGCGCCGAGACGCGCCCGTCGCAGGGCCTCGCCAGCGCGCTGCGCGTTCACGCGCTCGAGTGGCGCCGCGCGGGTCTTGCGGCGAAGCGCGGATGAGCTAATCTCATATGAGAAGCGCCATGAGGCACGGAAACGAGAAAGCGTCCTCCGTCCTCGTCGCCGCGATGCGGCGAGCGTGGCCGTGCGATGCCAGAAGGCGAACCGGCGCCTTGCGGCGGATGCAGCCAAGCGCCTCGTGACCTTCGAGGGGTCGCTCCGCCTCATGTGCGAGGCGGGAGACGGAAGGGATCGAGTCATGGGCGACGTCATCAATCTCACTGCCTATCGCAAGGCGCGCGCCCGCAAGGAGCGCGCGCGCGGCGCGGCGACGAGCCGGCTGAAGCACGGAACCGCGCCCGTCCTCCTCAATCGCGAAGCCGATGCACGCGCGCGGCTCGAGCGCATGCTCGATCATGCGCGCCTCGCGGACGAGGCCGAGCCGCCGCCGCCTGCGCCGACCGACAAGCCCAAGGGCGTCTGAACCCGACCCCATCATGGCAGTCGCGCCAGAGACAGCGGGCGGACCGCTCGCCGGCATTCTCGTCCTCGACCTGACGCGCGTCCTCGCCGGCCCCTTCGCCGCGATGCAGCTCCTCGACCTCGGCGCACGCGTCGTCAAGATCGAGCGGCCGGGAACGGGCGACGACGCCCGCCACATCGGACCGTTCGTGGACGGAGCGTCCGTCTATTTCGCCTCCGTCAACCGCGGCAAGGAATCGATCGCGCTCGACCTTAAGGACCCGCGCGATCTCGCCCTCTTTGAGCGCCTGCTCGCGAAGGCGGACGTGCTCCTCGAGAACTATCGCGGCGGCACGATGGAGAAGCTTGGCCTCGGCTGGGACGTCCTCGCGCGGCGCCACCCGCGCCTCGTCTACGCGGCGGTGAGCGGCTTTGGCCATAGCGGCCCCTATGCGCAGAAGCCCGCCTACGACATGGTGGTTCAGGCCATGGGCGGGATCATGAGCCTCACGGGCCATCCGGGGGGGCCGGCGACGCGCGTCGGCACCTCGATCGGCGATCTCGCCGCCGGCCTCTTCTGCGCCACCGGCATCCTCGCCGCGCTCTACGATCGCAAGAGCACGGGACGCGGCCAGAAGGTCGACGTCTCCATGCTCGACTGCCAGGTCGCCTTCCTGGAGAACGCCATCGCCCGCTATTTCGCGACCGGCACGGTGCCGGGGCCGCTCGGCTCCCGCCATCCCTCGATCGCGCCCTTCGCCGCCTTCCGCGCCGGCGACGGCGCCCTCGTCATCGCGGCGGGAAACGACGAGCTCTTCCGCCGGCTGACGGAGATCCTCGCCCTGCCCGAGGCGGCGGCCGATCCCCGCTTCGTCTCGAACGCATCGCGCACGGAGCATGCCGAGGCCCTAGCCGAGATCCTCGAGCGCGCGCTCGCGCGCGGCACCGTCGCCGACTGGCTCGCGCGCCTCGAGGCCGCGGGCATTCCCTGCGGCCCCATCAACAGCGTCGCCGATGTCGTCGCCGACCCGCAGGTCCGCGCGCGCAACATGATCGTGACCGCAGACGGCGGCCCGCTCGGCCCTTTTCCGGTCGCCGGCAATCCGATGAAGCTCTCCGCCCACGCGGACCCCGCGACGCGCGGCCGCGTGCCCGCGCTCGATGCCGACCGGGCCCGCATCCTTGCCGAGCTCGGCATATCCGGGGAATGAGCGCGGCCGCGGCGATGCGGGCCCTCGCGCGGTTCCGCCGCGTCATCTTGTGCGTGCGGAATGCGCCGTCCATACTCCGGCGTCCGCCGGACGCCACGCAGCCTGCCGAAGGAGGCGCTCCATGACGCAAGACCGTCTCGAAACGGACTATCTCGTCGTCGGCGCCGGCGCGGCCGGCCTCGCCTTCGCGGATTCGCTGCTCGCCGAGAGCGGCGCGCGGATCGCCATCGTGGACGAGCGGGCGCGCCCCGGCGGCCATTGGAACGACGCCTACCGCTTCGTGCGCCTGCATCAGCCCTCGATCAATTACGGGGTCAACTCGATGCCCCTCGGCTCGGGCGCGCTCGACGCCGCGGGGCCCAATGCTGGCTGCCACGAGCTCGCGACCGGCATGCAGGTCTGCGCCTATTTCGAGGAGGTGATGGAGCGCGCGCTTCTGCCCACGGGGCGCGTCGACTACCTGCCCCTGAGCCGGTATGAGGAAGGCGGGCGCATCGTCTCGCTGGTGACAGGGGAGGCCCGCTCCGTGCACGTGCGCAGGAGGATCGTGGACACGACCTATGTCGCGGGCACCGTCCCCTCGCGCCACGTGCCGGGCTATCGCATCGCGGAAGGCGTGCGCCACATCGCGGTGAACGGTCTCGCCATGCTCGAGGAGCCCGCCGGGCGCTACGTCGTCATCGGCGGCGGCAAGACCGGCATGGACGCCTGCCTCTTTCTCCTGGAGCGCGGGCTCGATCCCGACGCGATCGTCTGGATCGTACCGCAGGACGCCTGGCTCGTGGACCGCGCGACGATCCAACCCGGCGAGGAGTTCTACGACCGGACCGTCGGCAACCTCATCGCGCAGATGGAGGCGGCCGCCGCCGCGACCTCGGTCGACGACCTCTTCCTCAGGCTCGAGGCGGCCGGCGCGCTCTTCCGTCTCGATCCGGCCGTGATGCCGACGGCCTATCGCTGCGCCACGATCAACGCCTTCGAGCTCGCGCAATTGCGCCGTATTCGGAACGTCGTGCGCCTGGGCCGCGTCGCGGCGATCGAGAAGGACAGGATCCGTCTGGCGCGCGGCGAGATCGCGACCGACCCCGGCACGATCCATGTCGACTGCTCGGCGAAGGGAATCGCGCCGCGCCCGGCGAGGCCCATCTTCGCGGGCGAGCGCATCACCATGCAGTTCGTGCGCACCTGCCAGCCTACCTTCAGCGCCGCCTTCATCGCCTTCGTCGAGGCCCATTTCGAGGACGAGGCGAGGAAGAACGAGCTCTGCGGCGTGATCCGAAGCCCAGAGAGCGTCCTCGACTGGCTCACCATGACGCTGGGCAATGCGGCAAACAGCTACAAATGGTCGAGGGAAGCCAAGCTCCAGCCCTGGCTTCTTGCCTCGCGCCTCAACGGCTTCAAGGTGCTCATGGCGGACGAGAGCGCGCTTTCGCCGCCCCACGCGCAATTGCGCGCGCGCCTCTCGAAATCCATCGCCGGCGCGATGGCCAACCTCCAGCGCCTCGCGGCGTAGAGGTCCCTGCGGCCTCCCCTTCCTTCCCCCTCCCCGCACGGGCAGGGCGAAGGCATTCGGGCAGGTGGCCTAAGCCGCCTCGTTCGAGCGCAGCGAGTGGACGGTGTCGTGGCCGGAGACGATGGCGCGGTAATGCGTCATCACGCGCTCGGCATAGCCCTTGGCGAGCG
Organism: Alphaproteobacteria bacterium; assembly: GCA_024236075.1. GTDB lineage: Bacteria > Pseudomonadota > Alphaproteobacteria > JACAEB01 > JACAEB01 > JACAEB01. The sequence goes on from JACKLE010000007.1 coordinate 49,975, forward strand.
GCACGACGGCGCGGAAGTCGGCGACGCCCGCCGCCCCCGCGATGAGCTCGGCGAGGCGCGCGGCGGGCGGGGCGCGCTTCAGGTCCACGTCTCCCGAGACGGAGAGCATCGTCTTGAGGCGGACATAGAAGCGCAGGGACTGCGAGAGCTCCTCCGCCGTGTCGGGTTCGAGGCATTTGGCGCGCGCCATGGCCTCGAAGGCGTCGAGCGGGCCCGTCGAGAGAATGTAGGGATGCTCGGCGCCGTGCTTCAGGCGCAGCCCCTCGACGATGAAGGAGAGGTCGTTGAGCCCTCCGTGCATGCGCTCGATGTCGCCGAGCGAGCCGATCTGGTCGGGGCGCGGCAGCGTCGCGCGGGCGCGGTCGGCGTCCTGCAGCACGCGTTGCGCCTTGCGCGGGCGCGTGATGAGGTCGGCGAGCGCGGCGCGCAGGCGCTCCGTCAGGGCCTTCGGCCCGCAGACGATGCGCGCATTCGAGAGCGAGAGCAGCTCGAGCGCGCCGACCTCGCCCACATAGTGGTTGCGGAAGACGCGCAGGGAGGCCGCGATGTCGCCCGAGGCGCCGCCCGGTCCCGCGCTCGTGTCCACCGCGAAGAGCGGCGGCGCGCCGTCCGGCCCCGGCGTCGAAAGGCTGCGCGCGATCGCGCGGGAGAGCTCGCTGTAATATTGGAGCGAATCCGCGGTCGGGCCTTCCTCGCCGTCGGGATCGAAGACGAAGGTGAGCTTCAACGTGCCGCCGAGCGAGGGCAGGCCGGCGCCGTATTCGCCGAGGGCGAGGACCGCGAGACCGCGTCCGGGCTCGGCGCGGCCCGAGCGGTGCTCGGCCGAGACCGTGTCGACGACCGCGCGCACCGCCTCGTCGGTGAGGTCGGCGAGCAGAGGCGGAAGGTCGAGCACGGAGAGATCGCCGCGCAGGAGCCCCATGGCGAGGCGCGCGCGGTTCTCCGAGAGCCAGGGCGCGAGGCGCTGGCGCAGATCCTCGAAGCGCGGCGCGGCGAGCGGCGGGGAGAAACGTTCGAGCCAGCGCTCGCGCGTCGTCGGGTACGGGGCGCCGGTCTCGAAGAGCTCGGCAATGAGGAGCGGGTCCTTCGCGATGACGTCGCGCGCATGGACGCCGTTGCCGAAGAGGTCGGCGAGGAAGGTGATGAGCCGGGGCTCGTCGCGCACGCGCATCAAGGGATCGACCGAGGGCGGAGCGTTGCGCAGGACCTCGTCGAGGCGGCGGATCGCGATGTCCGGGTCGCGCGTGCGGCCGACGGCCGTGAGCAGCCCCGGCGCGATCTCCGAGAGGCGCTTGGGCGCGCCGCCCTTGGAGCGCTCGAAGCGGTGCGAGAGCCAGCCGTCGACCGTGGTACCGACATCACCGCCGTCCTGGAAGCCGATGCGCTCGAGCGTGCCCTGCGTCTCGCTGACCTCGCCGTCAGCCCGAAGGCCGCTCGCGGCGCCCAGCCGCGCGCGCGGGCCCTCGCTCATGAGGCTCAGCCAATATTGCCGCGTCTCGGCGATGGCGCCCTCGATCACCGTCTCGAAGAGATCGGTCTGCGAGAAGGCGCAAAGCGCCGCGAGCGAGGCGAGCTCGCCGCCTTGCGCCGGCTCGGGAGAGGCATGGCCGCGCACGAGCTGCAGCCGATCCTCGACGCGCCGCGCGAAATGCAGAAGGCCCAGGAGACGCTCCACGCTGTAGGCGTCGAGCGCGCCGAGGCGCTCGGCCTCGTGCAGCACGTCGCGCGCGGAGCCCTCGCGGAAGGCGAGGTCCGCGCCGCCGAGCGCGAGACGGCACACGTCGACGATCTGCTGCAGGCCCATCGAGAGCGCGGCAAGGCCCGTCTCGGTCTCCTCGCTCGGCGGGCGCTCGGGCGCGACCGCGCGGCGAATGTCCTCGACCGTCAGCGTGCGGGCGAAGAGCTGCTCCTGCGCGAGCCCCAGGAAGCGCGTGCCGGCCTCCAGATCGCCCGCGAGCACCGTGGCGTTGACGAGGAAGGCGCGCACTTCGGGCGCGTCGTCGCCGGTGAGCGCCGCCATCACCTCCTCCGTCGAGACGACGAGCGAGGTCGCGCGCGTGCCGAGCCGGCGGGCGGTCGTTAGGCGGAAGATCTGCGGGACGTCCTTGAGCCCGCCGAGGCTGTCGCAGAGATCGCCCGCGAGGCGCTCGAAGGCGCGGTCGGCCGCGCGCAGGCGCAGCGAGCGGAGCCGCTCCTGGTCCGTGACGCAGAGAATGTCGATGGGGCCGCAATAGCCTGGCTCGCCGGCCGCGAAGCTCTTGCCCGCGAGGACGAAGAAGCCCGGCAGCGTCGAGGGCGTGCCGTCCTCGTCGACCTTGAGCTCGCCGTGCCGGAAGGCAAGGCGCACGAGCCAGGCGAGGCTCGTCTCCACGACGCGCCGGCCGAGGCGCGCAAGGGCCTCGCCCACGCGCTCGCATTCCCAAAGGCCGGAGAGGTCGGAGAAGGCGATGGCGACGGCCGCGCGCTCCTTGAGCGGGCTCACCGCGCGCGAGAGCGCGGGAACGGGGCCGGTGACACGGTCAAGCGCGCCGAGATCGCCCTCGACCTGCGCGATCACCGCATCGGCGCGCCCCGAGAGCGCGTCGATCACGGCGTCGGGATGCTGTAGCGAGAGATCGCTGAGGTGCGGCGCGTGCTCGAAGACCGAGAGGAGAACCGCCTCGCGGCGCGGATCGTCGAGGATCGCCTGGATGGCGGCGGCCTGCGCGACGCCGGCGCGCCGGCGCCAATGCTCCAGCCGCGCCATGACCTCGGCCGAGGCCTTGCGGCTCGTGGCATCGTCGCTCGCTGTCGTGCTCGCCATGAAGGGCTCCGTCGAAAAGGGGCTGCTCGACGGGCACTTTTGCGCAAACGTCGTTAACGGCCGGTTTGCTCGGCGGCCGGATGCTTAGGGAACGCTCTAATTTCCCGCCTCGCCGACGAGGGCGAGCCATTCCTCCTCCGTGAGGACGGAAACCCCGAGCTCGCGCGCCTTCGCGAGCTTCGAGCCCGCCTCGGCGCCGGCGACGACGTAGTCGGTCTTCGCCGAGACCGAGCCCGCGACCTTGGCGCCGAGCGCTTCGGCCCTGGCCTTGGCCTCGTTGCGCGTCAGCCGCTCGAGCGTGCCGGTGAAGACCACCGTCTTGCCTGCAACCGGGCTCTCGATCCGCGCCGGGCGCGTGTAGCGCTCGACGCGCACCTCGTCGAGGATCGCGGCGAGGGCCTCGCGGTTGTGCGCCTCGCCGAAGAAGTCGGCGAGCGCCTCGAGCACGGTCTCGCCGATGCCGTCGATCGCGAGCAGCTCCTCGCGCGCGCCCTCCTCGCTCGCGGCCGCGCGCGCGACGCGCTGAACCTCCGTAAAGCTCTCGAAGCTCGCTGCGAGGAGGCGCGCCGTGGTCTCGCCGATATGGCGGATGCCGAGCGCGTAGATGAAGCGCGGCAGGCTGACAGTGCGCCGCGCCTCGATGGCGGCCATGAGGTTGGCGACGAGCTTGTCGCTCTTCCTGGCCGCGCCCTTCTTCTTCTCGTCCTCCGCCTTGCCTTCGGCGCGCGCGCGCTCGGCGGCGAGCTCCTTGCGGCGCCTGGCGAGCACCGCGTCGACGCGCGCGGCGTCGCGATGCAGGCAGAAGATGTCCGCCGGGCGCCTGACGAGCCCCTCCTCGTAGAGCGTCTCGATCGTGGTGCCGCCGAGGCCCTCTATGTCGAACGCGTCGCGCGAGACGAAATGCTTGAGGCGCTCGAGCGCCTGCGCCGCGCAGACGAGGCCGCCCGTGCAGCGGCGCACGACGTCCTCCTTGCCGGTCTTCTCGTTGACCTCGCGCACCGCATGGCTGCCGCAGACCGGGCAGACCTTGGGAAACTCGAAAGGCTTCGCCCCTTTGGGGCGCTCTTCCGTCACGACGCGGACGATCTGAGGAATGACGTCGCCCGCGCGCTGCACCACCACCATGTCGCCGATGCGCACGTCCTTGCGCGCGATCTCGTCCTCGTTATGCAGTGTGGCGTTGCTCACGACCACGCCCCCGACGGTGACGGGCGCGAGCCGCGCGACGGGTGTGAGCGCGCCCGTGCGGCCGACCTGGATCTCGATGTCGTCGAGACGTGTCATCGCCTGCTCGGCGGCGAATTTGTGCGCGATGGCCCAGCGCGGCGCGCGCGCGACGAAGCCGAGCCGGGCTTGGAGGTCGAGGCGGTCGATCTTGTAGACGGCGCCGTCTATGTCGTAGCCGAGCTCGGACCGGCGGCGCTCCAGCATGTCGTAGAGCGCGAAGGCGTCGTCGGTCCGGGCGCCGACCCTAAAGTGCTCGTTGAGCGGAAAGCCCATCCTCTCGAGCGCCCGCATGGCCGCGCTCTGCGTCGCGCCGAGCGGCGCGCTCGTCTCGCCCCAGCCATGGACGAAGAAGCGCAGCGGCCGCGCCGCCGTGATCGCGGGGTCGAGCTGGCGCAGCGAACCCGCCGCCGCGTTGCGCGGATTGGCGAAGAGCTGCTTTCCCTCCGCCTGCTGACGCTCGTTGAGCGCCTCGAAATCGGCGTGGCTCATATAGACCTCGCCGCGCACCTCGAGAATGTCGGGTACGCTCCTCCCGCTCAGGCGCTCGGGAATGTCCCCGAGCGTGCGCAGATTCGCGGTTACGTTCTCACCCTCCTCCCCGTCCCCGCGCGTCGCGCCGAGGACGAAGCGCCCCTTCTCGTAGCGCAGATTGGCCGAGAGCCCGTCGATCTTGGGCTCGGCGGTGAAAGCGAGCTCGTCGGCCTCTCCGAGCTTCAGGAAGCGGCGCACACGAACGAAAAACTCCTCCACCTCTTCCCTGGAGAAGGCGTTGTCGAGCGAAAGCATGGGGCGCGCGTGACGCACCTTCTCGAAGCGAGCGGACGGCGCGGCGCCGACGCGCCCCTCCGGGCTATCGGCGCGCCGGAGCAGGGGAAAGCGCGCCTCGATCTCGCGGTTGCGCAGGCGCAGCGCGTCGTATTCGGCATCCGAGACGGTGGGCGCGTCCTCGCGGTAGTAGCGCGCATCGTGGGCGGCGATCTCCTCGGCGAGGCGCGCGAGCTCGCCCGCCGCCTCCTCGGGCGTGAGGTCTGCAACCGGCATCGTATCTGCCGTCGACTTCCGGGTCTTTTTCGCCATTTTCATTCGCCTTCGGCGGCCCTACCCCGCGGCCCTCGCGCGGGAGCGCTTCGTTCCCGCACGGAGGAGCCGGGCCGCGGCGGCGCGGGCCTCGTCCGTCACCTCCGCGCCCGCCAGCATGCGCGCGACCTCCTCGCGCCGCTCGTCCTCGCCGAGCTCCGCGAGGCGCGTGACGGTGCCGCCCGCGCCGGCTCCCTTCTCGACCTTGAGATGGACGCGCCCGCGCGCGGCGACCTGCGGCGCGTGAGTGACGACGAAGACCTGGCCGGAGGCGCCAGCCAGGCGCGCGAGGCGCTCGCCCACGGCATCGGCGACGGCGCCCCCGACGCCATTGTCGACCTCGTCGAAGACGAGCGTGCGCGCGGGCGCGCCGGCCTCCAGCGCCACCTTCAGCGCGAGCGCGAAGCGCGCGAGCTCGCCCCCGGACGCGATGGCGTCGATGGGCCCGAAGGGATGGCCCGCATTCGTCGCGACCTCGAAGCGCACCGCGTCGAGGCCGTGCGCGGCGCCCTCGTCCTCGCCGAGCGCGTCGATCCGCGTGCGGAAGCGCGCCCCGCCGAGCTTCAGGGGAGAAAGCTCGCTCGCCACGGCAGCATCCAGCGCCGCGGCCGCGAGCGCCCGCCGCGCGCTCAGGGCCCGCGCCGCGACAAGATAGGCCTCGCGCGCGGCCCCGGTCTCGCGCTCGAGCCTTCGGAGATCCTCCTCCATGGTCGCGAGCGAGCCCCGGTCCGCCCGCAGACGATCGCCGAGCGCGCTCAGGGCGTCGGGCGTCACGCGATGCTTGCGCGCGACGGCCCGCAGCGCGAAGAGGCGCTCCTCGGCCCGCTCGAGCGCGCCGGCATCGAAGCTCGACCGCGCGGCCGCCTCGGCGAGGCGGGCCTCCGCCTCCCGCGCCTCGATGAGCGCGCGCTCGAGCGCCGCGATGGGCTCGCGCAGCGATCCCGGCGCTTCGGCCTCAAGGCGCTCGAGCCGGCGCAGGACCCCGTTGAGACGCTTGTCGAGGCCGGCATCCTCGCCGAGAGTCTTCAGCGCGTCGGCGAGCTCGGCCGCCACGCGCTCGGCCCGGCTCTGACCCGCGCGCAGGGCGACGAGCGCGGTCTCCTCGCCGGGCTCGGGCTTCAATGCCTCGATCTCCGCGAGGCTCGCATCGAGGTGGGCGAGCTCGGCTTCGCGCTCCGCCATTTGCGCGCGAAGCGTGTCGAGGCGCTCCCGCGTGCCGCGCCAGCGCGCGAATGCCCCGCTCACCTCGCCGGCAAGCGGCTCGAGAGCCCCGCAGGCATCTAGGGCGGCGCGATGGCGCGCCGGCTTGAGAAGCGCGAGGTTGGCGCGCTGGCCGTGAATCTCGAGAAGCCCCTCGCCGAGGGCCTCCAGAAAGGCGAGGCTCACGAGCTCGTCGTTGACGAAGGCGCGCGTGCGACCGTCGGCGCCGAGCTGGCGGCGCAGGATGATCTCCCCGGCCTCGCCGGCATCGAGTCCCTGCTCGGCCAGAAGGGCGCGCGCGGGATGGCCGCGCGGGACCGTGAAGAGCGCGCTGACCTGCGCCCGTTCGCCCCAGGGTCCGATGAGCGCGCGGTCGCCGCGCGCGCCCACGGCAAGTCCCAGAGCATCGAGCAGCAGCGACTTGCCGGCGCCCGTCTCTCCCGTCAGCACGTGCAGGCCGGGTCCGAATTCGAGGTCCAGCGCCTCGATCAGCACGACATTCCGCACCGAGAGGGCCGCCAGCATGGCCTAGCCTTCCCGGCCGATGGCGAGCGCGGCGTCCGAGGGGACCGCCGCGCGCCCGGAGCGCGGGGAGCGAACCTCAGAACACCGAGTTCCAGGCCCTCGAGATCCAGGAATCCTTGTTCTCTTCCGGCCTGAGGTTGCTCTTGGTGAGAAGCTCATAGGAGTCCGCATACCACTCGCTGCCAGGATAGTTGTAGCCGAGCACCGCCGCGGCCGTCTGGGCCTCCTGCGTCACGCCGAGCGAGAGATAGGCCTCGACGAGGCGGTGCAGCGCCTCGGGCGTGTGGGTCGTGGTCTGGTATTTCTCGATCACGTTGCGGAAGCGATTGATGGCGGCGACGAGCTGATTGCGCCTCAGATAGTAGCGGCCGATCTCCATCTCCTTGCCCGCGAGATGGTCGCGCGTCATGTCGATCTTGAGGCGGGCGTCGCGCGCATATTCGCTGTTGGGAAAGCGGCGCACGACCTCGTTCAGCGCGTCGAGCGCCTGCTGCGTCATGCGCTGGTCGCGGCCGACATCGGTGATCTGCTCGTAATAGCAGACACCCTTCAGATAATACGCATAGGGAGCGTCGCGATTGCCGGGATGCAGCGTGATGAAGCGGTCGGCCGCGAGGATCGCCTCGTCGTACTTGTTGGACTGATAGTACGAAAAGGCGGACATGAGCATCGCGCGGCGCGCCCAGATCGAATAGGGATGCTGGCGCTCGACCTCGTCGAAGCGCACCGCGGCGTCGAGATAGAGACCGTCGGTCATCTTCTCCACGGCGGCGTTGTACAGCTCCTCGACGGGCTGCTCCTGATAGGCGAGGTCGGGCTTGTCGTCCGACGAGCAGCCCGCGAGCGCGGCCGAAACGACGAGGCTGCCGGCGAGGAGGAGAAGCGCGCGTTTCTTCACAACGGGTCCCTTGGCTCTTGCTGGCGGCCTCGCCGCGCGGGTGCGTGCGCCCGGGATCATGGGTGAGGCGACGACGCACTGCAAGCCTCCGCCATGCCGCGCGCCGGGGCGGCGGCGAATTCGCATGACGGAAACGTTGCCGAATATTTATGCGGATATTTGTCCGCATTGCCCCTTGCCTTGCGCGAGCCGCGCGCAAACTTCCGGTGGTCTGCCCTTGCGTCAGCTTGGGCGCTCCCGCCTTGACGGCATCAGGGCCGCGTTTAAGGTGACGCCGGTCATCTTCCAACTAAGGATGTGAAACGTGGACAATGTTTCGAGTCGCGGCCTGCGCCTCGCGCGCAAGGTCGACGAGTTTGTCGGTGAACGAATTCGGCATCGCAGAACGATGATGGGGCTCACGCAGGAGCAGCTCGCCGCCGCGCTCAACATTTCCTATCAGCAGGTTCAGAAATACGAGACGGGCGCCAACCGGGTGAGCGCTGGACGGCTCTACGAGATCTCCCGCAAGCTTGAGGTCGATGTCGGCTTCTTCTTCGAGGGCCTCGATCCCGATCCGAGCGCGGGGCCGATGCCGCACGGGGGACGCAACAGGGCGATGATCGAGCTCGTGCGCAATTTCTCGGAAATTCAGGATGCGCATATCCGCAGCGCGGTCTCCAGCCTCGTGAAGAGCCTTTCGCCGCGCCGCGCGCGCGCTAACGGCGAAGACGAAGCGGTCGCCGTCCCGGAATAGGTCCGAAGGTCTATCAGGCGAGCGCCGCGACCGGCGCCGTCCGCGCGCCCGCGAAGGCAGGCTCGCGCGCATGCCCGGGCTCCGTCCAGTCGAACGCGTCGGAGCAGGCGAAGAGCGTCCTCAGAAGGCGGTTGTTCAGCGCGTGGCCGCCGCGCACGCTGCGGAAATGGCCGAGGATCGGTCCGCCCGCGAGCGCCAGGTCCCCGATCGCGTCCAGAATCTTGTGACGCACGAACTCATCGGGCGTACGCAAACCTTCCGGGTTGAGGACGGCGTCACCTTCGAGGACGACGGCGTTGTCGAGCGAGCCGCCGCGGGCGAGGCCGGACGCGCGGAGCAGGTCGATCTCCTCCGCGAAGCCGAAGGTGCGGGCCTCGGCGAGAAGCGCGACATAGTCGCGCGACGTTCCCGAGAAATAGCGGTGCTGCCGGCCGACCGCGCGAGAGGCGAAGGCGATCTCGCATTCGAAGGCCGGCGCGTCCGCGGGCGCCAGCATGGCGAGCTTGTCGCCGTCGCGCACGACGACGGGACGGCGAATGCGCAGCATACGGCGCGGGGCTGCCTGCTCCTCGATGCCGGCGCGCTCGACAAGGCCGACGAAGGGCGCGGCGCTGCCGTCCATGATCGGCACCTCGCCCGCGGTCAGCTCGATGACGGCATTGTCGACCTCGAGGCCCGCGAGCGCGGACATCACGTGCTCGACGGTCGCGATCTTCACGCCCTGACGATTGGCGATCGTGGTGCCGAGACGGGTGTCGACGACATTGTCGAAGCGGGCCGGCACCCGGCCCGAAGAAACGTCCAGGCGCTCGAAGACGATGCCGGTTCCCGGGAGCGCGGGCCGCATCGTGAGGCGCACGGGCGCGCCCGAATGCAGGCCCACCCCCTCGCACGAAACCGGCTTTGAGATGGTTGCCTGCCTGGATCGCATCAAACTCGCCCCGCCCGCTCGACCGGATCCGTGGGATTGCCGCCGCCCCCCGGCCGGCGCGCGAAGGCCCCCGGCCTGCGCATCCCTCCGTCTAGGTAGCAGCGGCCCCGGCGGGCGACAAATGACGATTTATTGCCCGATGTTACCGGCGGAAATCCAAGGACTCCGCGGCTTTCGGGCGGGATCCGTCCCCCTCCGCCGGGGCGGGCGCGACGGTGCGGAGCCCCGTGCTCGGCGGGACTGCGCGTCGGCGTTCGGAACGGCCGCTCAGTTCGCCTGGCGGCGCAGGAAGGCCGGAATGTCGAGCTGCGCCTCGCCGGGCTCGCCCTTCGCCCGCTCCTCGGGCGTCGGCGGGGCCATGGGCGGGCGTGGCGCCTGGGGCCGCGGCGCCGCGGCCTGGGGCCTTTGCGGCTGGGCCGGGGCCCGGCGCGGCTCGGCCTGCGGCGCCTCGCCCGGACCCTTAGCCGGACGCTCGCCGGCCATGCGGTCGAGGAAGCCGATCGACATCTTCTTCACGCTGCGCGCGAAGCTCAGATCCGCGTCGGCGCCGAGCTCGGGCCGCTCGCCGATGTGAGGCCTCGCGGGACCGCCCGCCGGGCGCCCGCCATGGCCCGCCGCGACCTCGGGCCGCTCAAAGGGCATTTCCGCGGGCCGGGGCTGGAGATCGGCTTTCGGCGCGTCGGGCAGCGGGGCGGCCGCGAAGCCGCCGCCATGTTCGCCGCGCTCGGCCGCGCGCGGGGGACCGGGCGCCCGCCAGCCCTGCACGGGCCGGCCGGCTCCCGAGACGGCGCGCTCGGCGGCCGCGGCGATCGCGGCCTGCTCGCCCTCGATGCCGGTCGCGACGACCGAAACGCGCATGCGCCCTTCCATCGACTCGTTGAAGGTCGAGCCGACGATGATGTTCGCGTCCGGATCGACCTCGGCGCGGATGCGGTTCGCCGCCTCGTCGACCTCGTAGAGCGTGAGATCCATGCCGCCGGTGATGTTGATGAGGACGCCCTTCGCGCCCTTCATCGACACCTCGTCGAGCAGCGGATTGTTGATGGCGGCCTCGGCGGCGTCGATCGCGCGCGTCTCGCCCTCCGCCTCGCCCGTGCCCATCATGGCCTTGCCCATCTCGTTCATCACGGTACGGACGTCGGCGAAGTCGAGATTGATGAGGCCGGGCATCACCATGAGGTCGGTGATGCCGCGCACGCCCGAATGGAGCACCTCGTCGGCCATGGCGAAGGCGGCCGCAAAGGTCGTCTTCTCGTTGGCGATGCGGAAGAGATTCTGGTTCGGGATGACGATCAGCGTGTCGGCATATTTCTGAAGCTCGGCGATGCCGGCCTCGGCGATGCGCATGCGCCGCGCGCCCTCGAAGTGGAACGGCTTCGTCACGACGCCGACGGTGAGGATCTGCATGTCGCGCGCCTCGCGCGCGATGACGGGCGCGGCTCCGGTGCCCGTGCCGCCGCCCATGCCGGCGGTGATGAAGACCATGTGCGAGCCCTGGAGATTATCGCGGATCTCGCTGATCGACTCCTCGGCGGCGGCGCAGCCGATCTCGGGGCGCGAACCCGCGCCGAGGCCCTCGGTGACGCCGGTGCCCATCTGGATGCGCCGCTCGGCCTTCGATTGCGCGAGCGCCTGCGCGTCGGTGTTGGCGATCACGAACTCGACGCCCTCGAGCTTGGCGTCGATCATGTTCGAGACGGCGTTGCCCCCTGCTCCGCCCACGCCGAAAACCGTGATCCTCGGCTTGAGCTCGGTGATCGTCGGCACTCTCAGATTGATAGTCATGAATCCCTCCAGGTCGAGAGCCCACGTCGCGGCCCCCTCGCCACACTTGTTCCGAGCCCCGAGAGATCACCGCCACACCGCCGCGAGACTTGGGCTCTTCTTTGGAGCCGACCATGTTGGTACATGTGCAAGTCTCTCGTTAACGAACTGTAAACCTGCTTCGTCCGCCGGCAAATGCTCGCAAGGGCCGCATCTACCAGCCCGACGCCTTGAGCCATCGGCTCATCCTGTCGAGCGGCGCAAGCAGGCTCAGACGTCCTTGAATACCATCTCCGCGCGGCGCCTCAAAGGGCGCGCACAGCGGAAATGCCAGAAGTCCGGCCGCGGCGGCGAAGGCGGGACCGCCCGTCGCCTCGGCGAGGCCGGCGACACCGGCGGGCCGGCCGATGCGCACCTGGCGGCCGAGAATGTGCTCGGCGAGCTCCTTGACGCCGTTGAGCTGGGAGGCGCCTCCGGTCATGACCATCCGCCGGCCGACCATATGGGCGAAGCCGCTGGCCTCCAGGCGGTCGCGCACCAGCTCCAGCGTTTCCTCGATGCGCGGGCGGATGATGCCGGTGAGGATCGAGCGCGGCACCTGCACGGCGCTCTCGCGCTCGTCCTCGCCCGCCTGGGGCACGCTCACCGGCTCGCGATCGTCCGTGGGGCTGCGCAGCGCGCTGCCGCACAGGGTCTTGAGCCGCTCCGCGTGGGAGAGCGTCGTCGAGAGGCCGCGCGCGAGATCCATGGTCACGTGCTGCCCGCCGACGGGCAGGCAGGCGACATATTGCAGCCGCCCCTCGGCCATGATGGCGAGCGAGGTGGTGCCGCCGCCCATGTCGAGGAGCAGGGTGCCGAGCTCGCACTCGTCCTCGATGAGGGTCGAGATGGCGCTCGCATAGGGCGTGGCGATGAGGCCCGCGATCTCGAGATGGCAGCGCTCGACGGCATGGGTGAGGTTGCGCGCCGGGGCGTGGGCGACGGTCACGACGTTGACGTCCGCCGAGATCTCGCCCGCGAACATGCCGGCCGGCTCGCGAATGCCGGTCGTTCCGTCCACCGTGTAGCGCGCCGGCACCGCGTGCAGGATCGCTCCGTCGCCCGAGGGGGCCCGCGAGCGCGCCATGGCGAGGACGCGCGTAACGTCCGCCTCCGTCAGATCGCGCTCGCCGATGACGAGGCCGGCGCCGACGTGAACGCTGGCGAGCGTCGGGCAGGTGACGCCGAGAAAGACGCGGTGGATGAGCGCGCCGGCCATGTGCTCGGCGGTCTCGACGGTGCGCCGGATCGCCTCCTCGGCCTCGCCGAGATCGGTGACCTGGCCCGCCTTGAGCCCGCGCGAGACTTGATGGCCGATGCCGACGATGCGCAAGGACGGACCGCCCGCCTCGCGGGGCGGCTCCGGGCGCGCGATGAAGCAGGTGATCTTCGTCGAGCCGACGTCGAGCGCGGCGATGAGGCCCTGGCGGCCCAGGGCCTGGAGCCGCTCGCGGCGCGTCATGTCGGATCTCTTCAGCATGCTACAGATTCATCCCCCGGCCCGCGACGCCGCTCGCTCCGTCCCGGGATGGCCCGGACGCGGAGTCGAGCGTCTCGATCGACGGCTTGATGACATAGCGGTCCGGAAACCTCAGATCGATGCTCTCAATCTCCCGCCCGAGGACGCGATGCTTGGTGTCCAGCTCGACGAGCTCGCGAATCGCTCCTTCGACATCCGTGTCAGGTAAATACACGACAATCCCGTTGTCGAGGCGCAAGTCCCAGCGCCGCTCGCCGACACGGATCGCCGCCCGCAGGCGCGACTTGAGAAGCGGCTCGCGGTCGAGGACGGAGATGAGCTCGCCCGCCGCGTCCGCCGCGCCGGGCCCCACCACGGAGGGCAGGCCCGCGAAACGCTCCAGGCGCTCGCGCGTGATGACATGCCCCTTGCGGTCGATCAGCGCATCGCCCTCGCGCATGCGCCAGACGGCGAAGGGCCGGCGCTCGACGACCTCGATATGGAGCGTGTCCGGAAGAAGGCGCATCACGGTCGCCTCCTCGATCCACTCGAGCTTCTCGAGGCGCTCGCGCGCCGCCGCGAGGTCGATCTGCAGGATCGATTGGCCGAGCTCCAGCCCCAGCGCCTCGACGATCGAGCCGTTCTCGGCGTTGATGCGCCCGCGGACCGTGATCTTGGCGAGCGAGAAGCCCGCGTCGACGAGAACCCTTTCGAGCGCGGCCTGCCCTCCCGCGGCGGCCCGCGCCAGGGACCCGCTCGCCCAGGCCCAGACGGCGAGGATGGTGACGCCGGCGAGCCCCGCGAAGAGCGCGACCGGAAAGAGGCGCTGCACGTCGCGCCGCCAGTTGCGGATGCGCCGCGCCGCGGTCTCGACTGTCCGGCTCAGCGCCGATTCGCTGCGGGCCGGCCTGCCGCGCTTCCTTCCGCGCGCCGCCGGCTTCGCCTTGGCTTTCGTGCGTCCCCGCGCCATCGCCTACTCCGTCGCCGCCTGAGGCTGGCCGCCGGCAACCGGCCGGCCCAGCCGCTTGATCTCCCATTCCAGCTCGATTCCCGTCTCCTCGCGCACCCGCGCGCGCACCGTCTCGCCGAGGCGCTCGAGATCGGCCGCCGACGCATTGCCGCGATTGATGAGGAAGTTGCAGTGCTTCTCCGACACCGTCGCATCGCCTACGACGAGCCCGCGGCAGCCCGCGCGGTCGATGAGCTGCCAGGCCTTGAGGCCGTCCGAGCGCGCCGGATTGGGATTCTTGAAGGTGGACCCGCCCGTTCGTGTGCGGATGGGCTGGCTCGCCTCCCGCGACTGCATGATGTCCTCGATGCGCGCGGCGATGTCGGCCGGGGCTCCCGGCATGCCCTGAAGCACCGCCTCGACGAAGATGTAGTCCTCCGGCGCCCCCGAATGGCGGTAGGTCATGTCGAGGTCGTCGACCGCCAGGACATGGCGGGCGCCGGCGCGGTCGAGCGCCACCGCCTCGACGAGCACGTCCTTGATCTCGCGGCCATAGGCGCCCGCATTCATCCGCAGCGCGCCGCCGATCGTGCCCGGAATGCCGGCGAGGAACTCGAGGCCCGCGACGCCGGCATCGCGCGCCGCGCGCGCGACCTGCGCGTCGAGCGCGGCGGCGCCCGCGCGGATGCGCATGCCCTCGACGCGGATGCGGGCGAACTCCGGCGAGAGACGGATGACGAGGCCCGAGAGCCCGCCGTCGCGCACGAGGAGGTTCGAGCCCACGCCGATGACGCAGACCGGAACCTCGGCGGGCAGCGTGGCCAGAAGCTGCGCGAGATCGGTCTCGTCCGCGGGCAGAACGAGCACCTCCGCCGGCCCGCCGACGCGGAACCAGGTGTAGCGCGAGAGCGGCACCTCCTTCATCAGGGTTCCGCGCAGGCGGGGGATGCGATCGGCGAGCGCGCTGGCCGGCATCAGCCGCTCCCTCCCGCGGGCAGGGCGGCGAGATCCTCGGGCAGCTTCTGCGCCCAGTTGGTGATGCTGCCGGCCCCGAGGCAGACCACGAGGTCGCCTTCCCCGACAAGGCCCGCGAGAAGGGGCGCGAGCGCCTCCGGTCCCTCGAGCGGCAGCACGTGGCGGTGGCCGTGCTCCTTGAGGCCGGCCACGAGATGGTCGCGGTCGATGCCCTCGATGGGGCTCTCGCCGGCCGGGTAGACGTCGGCGACGATCACCGTGTCGGCGTCGTTGAAGCAGGTGCAGAAGGCGTCGAAGAGGTCGCGCAGCCGGGTGTAGCGGTGCGGCTGCACGATGGCGAAGACGCGCTTCCTGGCCACCGCGCGCGCCGCCTTCAGGACCGCGGCGATCTCGACCGGATGGTGCCCATAGTCGTCGATGACGCGCACGCCGCGCGCCGTGCCGGTGGTGGTGAAGCGCCGCTTCACCCCGCCGAAGCTCTTTAGCGCGTCGCGCGCCTTCTCGAGCGGGATGCGCAGCTCGCGCGCCACCGCGAGGGTGCCGAGCGCGTTCAGCACGTTGTGCTGGCCCGGCATGGGCAGGCCGGCCCCGGAGAGGCGCTCCTCCTTCTGGCTCACGCGGTCGCGCAGGAGGACGTCAAAGCGCGGCAGCCCGTCCTCGAGGCGCAGATCCACCGCCCGCACATCCGCCTGCGGAGAGAGCCCGTAGGTCACCATGCGCCGGTCCGAGATGCGGCCCATCATGGCCTGCACCTCGGGATGGTCGATGCACAGCACCCCGCAGCCGTAGAAGGGCACGTTCTCGACGAAGGTCTTGAACGCCTCCCGCATGCGGTCGAAGGTGCCGTAATGGTCGAGATGCTCCGGGTCCATGTTGGTCACGAGCGCCACGGTCGCGGGCAGCTTCAGGAAGCTGCCGTCGCTCTCGTCGGCCTCGACCACCATCCATTCGCCCTTGCCCAGGCGCGCATTGGTGCCGTAGGCGTTGATGATGCCGCCGTTGATGACGGTGGGATCGAGCCCGCCCGCGTCGAGCACCGCCGCCACCATGGACGTGGTCGTGGTCTTGCCGTGCGTGCCGCCGACCGCGACGGACCATTTGAGGCGCATGAGCTCGGCGAGCATCTCGGCCCGGCGCACGATGGGGATGAGGCGCTCGCGCGCCGCGACGATCTCGGGATTGTCGCGCTTCACCGCCGAGGAATAGACGACGACGCGCGCCTCGCCGAGATGCTCCGCCGAATGACCGATGCCGACCGCGATGCCGAGCGCCTTGAGGCGCTTCACATTGGCGCTCTCGGCCTGGTCCGTGCCCTGCACGCGGTAGCCGAGATTGTGCAGCACCTCGGCGATGCCGCTCATGCCGATCCCGCCTATGCCGACGAAATGGATGGCGCCGATGTCGAACGGCAGCGCGCCCATCAGGATGCCCTCCTGGCCTGTGTTGCGGAGCCGGACGCGCGCGACGCCTCCTCCACGAGATTTGCAAGACGCTCGGTGGCGTCCGTTTGTCCAAGTCCCCTCGCCGCCTCGGCCGCCCCGGCGAGACGCTCGGGCGCCGCGGCGAGATCGGCGAGGCGGCCCGCGAGCTCGCCGGGCGTGAAGGCCGCCTCGGCGAGAAGGAAGCCTGCGCCCGCATCCGCGAGCACGCGGGCGTTCACCGTCTGGTGGTCGTCCATCGCACCCGCGAAAGGCACGAGTATGGCGGGCCGGCCGATCGCCATGAGCTCGGTGACGCTGCCCGCCCCCGCCCGCGCGAGCACGAGATGTGCCGCCGCGAGGCGGTCGGGCATGTCGTCGAAGAAGGGCGCGAGCTCGGCCCCGACGGCGAGCCTCTCGTAGATGCCGCGCACGCGCTCCATGTCCTCCTCGCGCACCTGCTGCACGAGGCGCAGGCGGGCGCGCAGCTCCGGCGCGAGGAGGCCGACCGCCTCGGGCACCACCTCCCCGAAGATGCGCGCGCCCTGGCTGCCGCCGAAGACGAGGAGGCGCAGCTCGCCGCCCGGCCTCGGCGCCTCGTAGGGCGCGCCGGCGCGCGCGCGCACGCCCTCGCGCACCGGATTGCCGACGAGAACGGCCTTCGCCTCCGGCCCCCTGCCTTCCGGCGAAGGGAGCCCGAGCGCGGTGCGGGTCACGAGCGGCTCGAGGAGGCGGTTCGTCCGCCCAAGGAGCGCGTTCGAATCGTGGATCACGGTCGGGATGCGCAGGACGAGCGCTGCGCTCATGGCGGGCGCGGAAGGATAGCCGCCGAAGCCCACCACCGCCTTGGGCCTGACGCGCGCGAGGAGGCGGGCGGCCTGCGCGACGCCGTTGACGAGCTTGACCCCCGCCCGCAGGCGGGCGACGGCCCCGCCCGAGAGGGTCGCGGAGTCGGTGACGACGATCTCCTCCACGGCGAAGCCCTTGGCGAAGCGCTTGCCGCGCTCGTCCGTGAAGAGAACGACGCGCGCGCCCCGGCGGCGCAGCTCGCCCGCGAGCGCCTCCGCCGGAAACATGTGCCCGCCCGTGCCGCCCGCCGCGAGGACATAGACCGGCGCGCTCATGGCCCCTCGCCCTCGAAAGGCGCCGCCGCGCGCCGGCGCGTGAGCGCGAGGATGAAGCCGACCGTGACGGCGAGGGCGAGGAGCGAGGAGCCCCCATAGGAGATGAAGGGCAGCGTCATGCCCTTCGCGGGCAGAAGGCGCAGATTGACGCCCATGTTGATGAGCGCCTGCCCGCCGAAGAGGACGACGAGCCCGGCGACCGAGAGCTGCACGAAGACCTCGCGCGCCGCGAGCGCACGCTCGAGGCCGCGCAGCACGACGACCGCGAAGAGCGCGGTGATGGCGAGGCACGCGAAGAGCCCGAACTCCTCGCCCGCCACCGCGAAGACGAAATCCGTATGCGCGTCGGGCAGCACGTCCTTGACGGCGCCCTCGCCCGGCCCCTGGCCCGCGAAGCCGCCATGCATGAAGGCTCGCAGCGACTGGTCGACCTGGAAGGTGTCGCCCGAGGCCGGATCGAGGAAGCGGTCGATACGGCTCGCGACATGGGGCAGCGCCACATAGGCGCCGAGCGCTCCGAAGCCAGCCGCGCCGGCGAGGGCAAGGCTCCAGCCGATGGGCGTACCGGCGAGGAAGAAGAGCGTCGCCCAGGCCAGGGTGAGCAGCACCGCCTGGCCGAAATCGGGCTGGGCAAGCAGGAGCGCGAGGAGCGCGAGATAGACGAGGAAGGCGAGGCAGAGCCCGGGAAAGCGCGGGTGCTCGTGGCCGCGCGCGATGAGGGCGGCGGCGGCCACCACGAAGGCGGGCTTCATGAATTCGGACGGCTGGAGCGAGAGGGCGCCGAAGGAGAGCCAGCGCTGCGCGCCGTTGACCTCCGGCCCGATCGCGGGGCAAAGCGCAAGGCCGAACGCCGCGAGGCCGAGCAGTGCGATGGCCGCGCGGCGCACCTGCGCGACGTCGAGCAGGGTCAGCGCGACGATGAGCGCCAGCGAGGGCAGCAGGAAGACGATCTGCCGGATGACGAAATGATACTCGCCGAAGCCATGCGTGCGCGCGACCGCGGGGCTCGCCGCGAGCGACAGGACGAGGCCGGCGGCCGCGAGGATGAGCACGGCGCCGAGGATCGGGCGGTCGAGGCTCATCCACCAATAGGAAAGGTCGAAGCGGCGGGCCCTGATCGCCGTCATGGTGCATCCCCCACGGCTCTGGCCTCGGTGCGCGCCGCGATCAGGCCGCGCACGAGATCGCGGAAATGGTCGCCGCGGATTTCGAAGTTCCGGTACTGATCGAACGAGGCGCAGGCCGGCGAGAGCAGCACGACGCTGGAGCGCGCGTCGGCGAGCGCCTCGCGGGAGGCGGCGGCGAGGGCCTTGTCGAGCGTCCCGCACATTTCGTGGGGAACCTTAGAGCCCAGCGTCGCGGCGAAGGCGGGCGCCGCCTCGCCGATGAGATAGGCCCGGACGATCCTCGGAAAATAGGGAGCGAGGCTCTCTATGCCGCCGGCCTTCGCGACGCCCCCGGCGATCCAGTGGATGCGGTCATAGGCGGCGAGCGCCTTTGAGGCGGCGTCGGCATTGGTGGCCTTGGAGTCGTTGACGAAGGAGGCGGCGCCGAGACGGCCGACCTCCTCCATGCGGTGCGCGAGGCCGGGAAAGCTCGCGAAGGCGTCGGCGAAGCGCTCCGCCTCCTTCACGAAAGGCCGCGCGAGCGCATAGGCGATTGCGGCGTTCTGCCAGTTGTGCGCGCCTTTGAGCGTGGGGCAGCCCTTGAGATCGGCGATGGGACGCGGCGAGGCGCCCTGTCCGTCGTAGAGGATGCCGTCGACGACCGCGACGCCGCCGGCGAGCGCGCGCCCCACCGCGACGGGGACGAGGCGCGGGCCGCCCGGTCGCTTGAGCCCCGCCCCGACCGATTCCGAACAGGGATCGTCGACGCCGAAGACCGCCGTGTCGTCCGTGTCCTGACCGGCGAAGATGCGCGCCTTGGCACGGGCATAGCCGGCCATGTCGCCGTGGCGGTCGAGATGGTCGGGCGAGAGGTTGATGAGCGCCGCCGCGTCGGGCGCGAGGCTGAAGGTGAGGTCGAGCTGATAGCTCGAGAGTTCGAGCACGTAGACCCCGTCCTCCGGGAGCGGCTCGAGCCCGAGCACCGCCTCGCCGATATTGCCACCGACGCGCGCGGGCACGCCGAGCCTGGCGAGCAGATGGCCCGTGAGCGCCGTCGTCGTCGATTTGCCATTCGTGCCCGTGATCGCGACGACGCGCGCCGGCCGCGCGCCCTTCGGCCCCAGCGCGCGGGCGAAGAGCTCGATGTCGCCGACGACCTCGACGCCCGCCGCCTGGGCCGCCGCGACGACCGGGTGGGGCGCGGGATGGGTCAGCGGCACGCCCGGCGAGAGCACAAGCGAGGCGATCTCCGCCCACGGAAGGCCGCCCGGCGCGACGATCTGCGCGCCGAGGCCGGCAGCCGCCGCACGCGGTCCCTCCGCATCGTCCCAGGCGAGGACGCGCGCGCCGCCCGCGCGGGCCGACCGCACCGCCGCGAGGCCCGAGCGCGCGAGCCCGAACACCGCGACCGTCCTGCCCTCCATGCCACGCGCGACGATCACCCGGCTCACCTCAGCTTCAGCGTCGCGAGGCCGATGAGCGCGAGGATCACCGAGATGATCCAGAAGCGGATCACGATGGTGGGCTCTTTCCAGCCGAGCTGCTCGAAATGATGGTGCACGGGCGCCATGCGGAAGACGCGCTTGCCCGTGAGCTTGAAGGAGGCGACCTGCACGATGACGGAGGTCGCCTCGAAGACGAAGAGTCCGCCGACGATGCCGAGCACGATCTCGTGCTTGGTGGCGACCGCGATGGCGCCGAGCGTGCCCCCGAGCGAGAGCGAGCCGGTGTCGCCCATGAAGATCATGGCCGGCGGCGCGTTGAACCAGAGGAAGCCGAGCCCCGCCCCCACGAGCGCCCCGCAGAGGATGGCGAGCTCGCCCGTGCCCGGCACCTGATGGAGCTGGAGATAGTCCGCGAAGATCGTGTTGCCGACGACATAGGAGATGAGCCCGAAGCTCGCCGAGGCCACCATGACCGGCACGATGGCGAGCCCGTCGAGCCCGTCGGTGAGGTTCACGGCGTTCGAGATGAAGACCACGACGAGCGCGCCGAAGACGAGGAAGCCGACGCTCAGCGGCACGAGGAGGTTCTTGAAGAAGGGCACCGCCACGGAGGTCGCGAGCGGCTCGGGGCTGATCTTCATCACCCACCAGACGGCGATGAAGGCGATCGCGAACTGGAGCACGAGCTTGCCGCGCGCCGAGAGCCCCGCCGAGGTGCGCTTGGTCACCTTGCGGTAGTCGTCGACGAAGCCGATGAGGCCGTAGCCGATCGTCACCGTGAGCACGAGCCAGACATACTGGTTCGTGAGGTCGGCCCAGAGCAGCGTCGAGACGACCACGGAGAAAAGGATGAGGAAGCCGCCCATGGTGGGCGTGCCGGCCTTGGTGAGGAGGTGGCTCTGCGGCCCGTCCTCGCGGATGGGCTGGCCCCTCTTCTGCTTGGCGCGTAGCCAGCGGATGAAGGAGGGCCCGACGAGGAAGCACACGACGAGCGCGGTGAGGATCGCGCCCCCCGCGCGGAAGGTGATGTAGCGGAAGACGTTGAAGACGGTGAACTCGTCCGCGAACGGCACCAGGAGATGATAGAGCACGGGTCAGCCTCCCCTCTCGCCGCGGCACGCAGATCCCCTCGGCGGCGGCGTGAAGCTATGGGTGGCGGCACATGGCGCGTCAACCGGGGCGACAACATGGCGCGGGAAGGTCGCCGGCAGGGCGGCGCGACGGCGATCAGCCATGGGCGCCTCCCAGATCCGCGACGGCCGCGCGTACGGCCTGCGCGTCGTCGAAGGGCCGCACCTCGCCGCCCACGATCTGGCCCGTCTCGTGCCCCTTGCCCGCGAGGACGAGGAGGTCGCCGGGGGCGAGCGCCTTCACGGCCTCGCGGATCGCCGCCTCGCGGTCGCCGATCTCCCGCGCGCCGGGCGCGGCGGCGAGGATTGCCGCACGGATCGCCGCCGGCTCCTCGCCGCGCGGATTGTCGTCGGTGACGATGGCCGCGTCGGCGAGGCGCGCCGCGACGGCGCCCATCAGAGGCCGCTTTCCCGCGTCGCGGTCGCCGCCCGCGCCGAAGACGACGTGCAGGCGCCCCCGCGTGTGCGGCCGCGCCGCGAGGAGCACCGTTTCTAGCGCGTCCGGCGTGTGCGCGTAGTCGACGAAGATCGCGGCGCCGTTGGGCGCAGCCGCGACCTTCTGCATGCGTCCGGGCGCGCCCTTGAGATGGGCAAGGCTCGCAATCGCCACCTCGGCCGCCTCGCCGCAGGCGATGGCGAGGCCCGCCGCGACGAGCGCGTTCGACGCCTGAAAGGCGCCGATCAGCGGGAGCGCGACCTCGTGGGCGCGCCCCTCGTGCACAACCCGCATGGCGATCCCCTCGCCGGTCGGCTCGGCCGCCGCCAGCGCGAGGTCCCTGCCGGCGCGCCCCACGGTGAGGGTCACGATCTTCCGCGCGCGCGCCGCCGCGACGAAGGCGTCGGCGTGAGCCCCGTCGACATTGACGACGGCCGTGCCGTCCGTGGGCAGAAGGTCGCGCACCAGGCGAAGCTTGGCATCGAGATAGGCCTCGAGGGTGCGGTGGTAGTCGAGATGGTCGCGCGTGACGTTGGTGATGCCCGCCGCGCGCAGCGCGAGCCCGTCGAGGCGGTGCTGGTCGAGCCCGTGGCTCGACGCCTCGAGGGCGAGATGGCTCACCCCGCTCCCCGCGAGATCGGCGAGGAGGGCGTGCAGCACGATGGGATCGAGCGTGGTGAGCGGGGGAACCTCGCACGGGACTGCGGCGTCGGACCGCAGGCCGATCGTGCCGAGGCTCGCGCTCGCGCGGCCGAGACGGCGCCAGATCTGGCGCGTGAACTCGGCGACGGAGGTCTTGCCGTTCGTGCCCGTGACGGCGGCGAGGATGCGGGGGCCCGGACCGAAGAAGCGCGCGGCGAGCCGGGCGAGCGCGGCGCGCGGCTCGTCGGCGACGAGGTGGACGAGTTCCGGATCGAGCGCGACGCCCGGCCCGGTGAGGACGGCGAGCGCGCCGCGCCGGCGCGCCTCGCCGACGAAGGCGGTCCCGTCCGCGCGCGCGCCCTTCAGCGCGGCGAAGAGGAAGCCCGGCCCGACGTTCCGGCTGTCGCTCGCCAGGCCCGCGATCTCGAGCGCGGGACGGTCGCCGCCGCCGGCGAAAGATAGGCCGGCGATGCCGTCTATGAGGGCGGCAAGCTGCATGGTCCTCGACGTCACTCCGCGTAGGAGGAAAGGACGACATTATGGCGTTCGCGTGTCTCCTCCGAGCCGGCCGGGGCGTAGGCGAGGATCGGGCCGATCCGCCCGACGACGGCGCCGACGACGGGAGCGGCCGTCCATCCGGCCGTCGCATAGCCGTGCGTCTCCTTCGTGCCCTTGGGCTCGTCGAGCGACACGAGGATGACATATTCCGGGTCGTAGGCCGGGAAGACACCGAGGAAGGACGACATCAGCGCGTGCCGGTCGTAGCCCCCGCCGCTCGGCTTCTCGGCCGTGCCGGTCTTGCCGCCGACGGGAAAGTCCGGCGTGTCCGCCTGCTTGCCCGAGCCTTCCTCGACATTGAGGCGCATCAGGGCGCGCATGATCTCGCTCGTCCGTGCCGAGATGATCCGGCGCGCATCTCCCGCCTCCGCGCGCCGCCCGGCCAGGAGCGTCGGGCGCACCAGCGTGCCGCCGTTCACGAGGCTCGCGGCCGCGGCGGCCACGTGGAGCGGGCTGACGGCGATGCCGTGTCCATATCCCGCGGTCATGGTCGCGACCTCGCTCCAGCGGTCGGGCACCAGCGGGCTGCCGAGCTCGGGCAGCTCGAAGGGCGTCTGGTGGGTCAGCCCGAAAGCCGCGAAGTAGCCCGAGAGCCTTTCCCCTCCGAGCTTTTCGGCGATCAGCGCCGCGGCGATGTTCGAGGAATAGATGAAGGTCTCGGGAACCGTCAGCATGCGCTTCTTGCCGTGATAGTCCGAGATCGTGTAGCGCCCGATGCGCAGCGGGTGGGAGGCATCGAACTGGCTGTCGAGTGTGACGGCTCCCGCGTCGAGCGCCGCCGCGATGGTAAACGACTTGAAGGTCGAGCCCTGCTCGTAGACGCCCATGGTGACGCGATTGAAGCGCTGGGCCTCGCCCGCGGCGCCTGCCTGGTTCGGGTCGAAGTCGGGCAGCGAGGCGAGCGCCAGAACCACGCCGGTGCGCGCATTGAGGATGATGCCGGACCCGCCGATGGCGTCGAAGCGCGCGATCGCCGCGGCGAGCTCCTCGGTGAGGGCGTACTGGACGCGCAGATCGATCGTGAGCGCAATGGCCGCGCCCTCGCGCCCTTCCTCCTTGGCGCGGGCATCGAGCGCGCGCTCCATCCCGGCGAGCCCGTTGCCGTCGATGTCCGCGAAGCCGACGACATGGGCGGCGAGCCTGCCCGCCGGATAGACGCGCTCGTGATCGCGCTGGAAGTAGAGGCCGGGCAGCGCGAGGCGGTAGACCTCGAAACGCTCCTGGGGCGTCAGATGGCGCTTGATCCAGACGAAGGCCCGCCGCGAGGAGAGCTCGGCCGCGAGCGCGGCCTCGTCGAGGCGGAAGACCTGCGCGAGCGCGGCGGCGGTCGCCTGCGGATCGACGACCTTGCGCGCATCTGCGTAGAGCGAAGCGGAGGTGAGGTCGGTCGCGAGGATCTGGCCCTCGCGGTCGACGATGTCGGCGCGGCCGCGGTCGAGATCGGCCGCGGCGCGCACGCGCTCGCCGCTGTCGCCCCCCTTCAGCACCATGACGTCGACAAGGCGCGCCGAGACGCCGACGAAGGCGGCGAAGAAGCCGGCCGCGACGAAGGCAAGGCGATGCGAGATCCGCCGCCGGACGGCTTGGCGCCGGCGCGCCTTGAGGCCGGCGAAGCGCCGCCGGTCCCGTTCGGGGCCTCCCGCGATGGCTACCCCGGTCAGCGCCGCCATAGGACCTCCACATCGGCGCCGGGCTTGTCGAGGGGCATGCGGATGGTCGGGCCGGCGGCCGCGACGAGAAGCGAGCGCGCGGTCTTGGCCGCCGGGCCCGCTCCGGGCGCAACGGGAGCGAACGCGTCGGCGAGGGGCAGGCTGTCGAGCGAGACGACCTGCGGGGCAGCGAGCGGCTCGAGGTCGAGGAACTTTTGGGCGAGCCGCGCGAGGCGGTCCGGCTGGTTCTGAAGCGACCATTCGGCCTTGAGGACGCGGAGCGAGTCCTCCGCCTCCGCCGCGCGGCGTTCCAGGCTCGCAAGATGCGCCTCGCTCGTGCGCATCTCGTATTTGGCGCTGTAGAGCGCGAAGGCGAGCGCCGCGACGAGCGCAAGGGCAGCCATGTTCAGGATGCGGATCATGAGGAAAGCTCCCCTTTCGCTCTCGTTCGGCCTCTCGGCGCGGCATGCGTGCGTTCGGCGGCGCGCAAGCGCGCCGAGCGCGCCCGCGGATTTCGTGCCATCTCTTCCTCGCTGGGCTTGACCGCCGCGCGGCCGAAGAGGCGGAAGGTCGCGGGCTCGCTCTCCGTGGGCGGAAGATGTCGCGAGGGATTGGGAGCCTTGCCGCTCCTGTGCGTGAGGAACTGCTTAACGATCCGGTCCTCGAGCGAATGGAAGGCGACGACGGCGAGGCGCCCGCCAGGCGCCAGCAGGCGCTCGGCCGCGAGGAGGCCCGCTTCGAGCTCGTCGAGCTCGCCGTTGACCGCGATGCGCAGCGCCTGGAAGGTCCGCGTCGCCGGATGGATGCGCATCGCAGCGGCGGCGGGCCCGCTCGCCTCGCGCACGATGCGCGCGAGCTCGGCCGTGCGCGTGATGGGCGTCTCGCTCCGTATACGTACGATGGCACGCGCGATCGCCCTCGCCTTCGGTTCCTCGCCGAGCTCGCGCAGAAGACGCTCGAGCTCCTCAAGCGGCCAGGAATTGACGATGTCGGCGGCGGTCGTCTCGCCCGACGCCGCGTCCATGCGCATGTCGAGCGGACCGTCGGACTGGAAGGAAAATCCGCGCTCCGGCCTGTCGAGCTGCATCGAGGAGACGCCGAGATCGAGGCAGATGCCGTCGACCGGGCGGCGCGCCAGGGGCGGCACCAGCTCCTCCATCTCGCCGAAGCGGCCGTGCACGAGCGTGAGGCGGCCCTTGTAGGCCGACGCGAGCGCCTCGCCGGCGGCGAGCGCGTCGGCGTCGCGGTCGATGCCGAGCACGGACGTTTGGCGATGGCCGAGAATGGCGCGCGCGTAGCCGCCGCCGCCGAAGGTGCCGTCGACATAGAGCCCGCCCGCGCGCGGTTCGAGCGCGGCCACGACCTCGTCGAGGAGGACGGGAATGTGCGCGACGGCGCTCACGGCCCCGCCTCCGGCGCGCCGCTCGGGCGCGGACGTCGCGGCTTCACGAGTTCGCGCTGCGCGGAGGCCTGCTCGCGCAGCTCGTCGCGCACGCGGGCGAAGGCCTCGGGCTCCCAAATCTGGAAGCGCGAGCCTAGGCCCACGAAGGCCGCCTGGTCGTCGATCTCGGCATGGGCGATCAGCGCCTCGGGCAGCAGGATGCGCCCGTCCCCGTCGAAGGGAAGCTCGAAGGCGTCGGCAAGGAGCGAGGTCGCGAAGGCGTCGCGGCCGTCCGCGAACGGATCGAATGACTCGTCGATGAGAACGGCGATCTCCTCCATGCGCGCCATGGTGACGCCCTCGATGGCGCCGGCCTTGAAGGAGGGGTAGCAGACGACGCCGGGAAACTCGCCCTCGGCGACGATCGCGCGCCAGCGCGAGGGAACCGATAAGCGGCCCTTCGCGTCCACCTTGTTGACGAAGGTCCCGATGAAGGGCTTCACCGCCGCCGCTCCCACCCCGGCGATGCGATCCCGGCGATATGGCGCGAGCCGGCCGGGATGGACGCATCACAGATCAACCTCGTCCGCGGACCGGCCGCCGTCGCACAAGCGACTCGCCGCCGCCCCGAGGACCCCGGCGCGGACTTGCGCCGTGCCCCATGGGTTTTCATGGGTTTTCATGGGATATCATGGGAAGTTATGGACGTCAACACGCGCGAATCAGGGGCTGGGGGTTCGGGCGGTGAAAGGTCAAATGAAGCATCGGAAAGCCGGCGCGGATATTTCACGAACGGACGAAGAACAAAGGCGGGGAATTAACCCTCCGCGTTCAGGATCGCGTCATTTCGGTAAAGGGAGGGTTAAGGGCGGCCGCCAGACGGCCTGTAAGCCGGGTTCTGTCCGGCCGGGGCGAGCCCCGGCGCGGGATGGCCATTCCTCTGGGACGCCCGTTGCCGGACGCCTCGCGCGACCCACCCGGACGGCGGCGCGGAAACCCGCCTGCGCCCCGCGAGGAGGCGGCATGCCGTCCCTATTCGGTCTTGCTCCCGGTGGGGTTTGCCGTGCCGGCGCCGTTGCCGGAGCCGCGGTGCGCTCTTACCGCACCCTTTCACCCTTGCCGCGCCGCGCCCGAGAGCCCGGCGGGCGGTTTGCTTTCTGTGGCACTTTCCCTGGGGTCGCCCCCGCCGGCCGTTAGCCGGCACCGTGTTTCCGTGGAGCCCGGACTTTCCTCACCGCGGCTGCTTTCGCGTGCCGCGGCGCGGCCATCCGGCCGTCTGGCGTCTCAGAAATCGGCCCAGGGATCGCCGCGGTCAAGAGCGACGAGCTTGGCGACCGTGTTGAGGCGCACCGAGGTCGCCTCGTCGAGCACCCCGGTGACACGGTCGGGCACGAAATGGCGCTGGAAGGCGGCGATGACCGCGCTGGTGCGCGGATTGGCGATGCCGGTGATCTCGACCTCGTAGCCGATATAGAGAAGCGCGATCTCGGCGACGGCGAGCGGGCTCAGGTCCCGGTCGCCCGGAAGCGGCGCCTTGTCCTGCCAGCTCTCCGGATAGAGGCCGATCCCGGCCTCCGCGAGCCGCGCCCAGGGGAACATCTCGCCGGGATCGCGCTTGCGGTCCGGAGCGATGTCCGAATGGCCGAGAATGCGGCGGGCCGGGATGCGATGGCGGGAGAGGATCTCGCCCGCCAGCTCCTCGAGCGCGACGATCTGCGGCTCGGAGAAGGGGCGGTAGCCGAAATCGTGGCCGGGATTGACGAGCTCGATGCCGATGGAGCGCGAGTTGATGTCGCCGACCCCGCACCAGGAGGATTTTCCGGCGTGCCAGGCGCGCCGCGTCTCCGGCACGAGGCGCAGGACCGTGCCCTCCTCGTCAATGAAATAATGGGCGCTCACCTCGGCGCGCGGATCGACGAGGCGCTCAAGCGCGCCCTCGGCCGTCGGCATGCCGGTGTAGTGCAGGACGAGCGTGTCGACCGCCACGCCCGCCGCGCGGTCGTTGAAATTCGGCGAAGGCCGCTCGCGCACCTTCATTGCCCATCCTCCTCGGACTTGCGGTCCGACCCCGAGCGCGCACTATCGGCCAAAACGGCCCGCGCGTCGAGCCCAAGCCCTTGCGGCGCAAGGGGTGCGCCCGCCCCGGCCGCCGGACGAGCGGGCCGCGCGCGCTGGCGCAGCGCGACGATGGCGACCCCGCCGAGGGTCAAGAGCCCGCCGAGGAGGAAGCGCCCCGTCACCGGATCGCCGAGCAGGCTCACCCCGAACAGCACGCCGAAGACCGGGGTCATCAGCGAGAGCGGCGCGGTGAGCGAGACCTCGTAGCGCTGGAGGAGCCAGGCGAAGCCGGCATGCCCGACGAGGCTCGAGCCGAGCGCCGTGTAGGCGACCGCCGCGAGCGCGGTCGGGCTCGCGGCCGCGAGGGCCGCGCCCTGCCCGGTCTCGAAGGCGAGCGAGGCGACGAGGAGGACCGGGGCGCTCGCCAGCGCCGTCCAGGCCTGCAGCGTCAGCGCCGGCACGCCCGCGAGGCGGCGGATGAAGATCATCCCCACCGCGTAGGAGAGCGCCGAGAGGGCGACGGCGAGGAGCCCCATCGGCGTCGCCTCGAGCTCGCCGTCGAGCGAGATGACCAGAATCCCCGCGAAGGCGAGCGCGATCCCCGTCCAGCGCCGCCAGCGCACGCTCTCGCCGAGGACCAGGATGGACAGCACCGTCGACATCGGCACGGAGAGCTGCGAGGCGATCGCCATCACCGAGGCGTCGACCTGCGTGAAGGCGCAGAAGGTCAGCGCGAAGTGCAGGAACCCGGTGAAGCTCGCGACCGCGAGGACGGATCCCATCCGTCTGCGATGCCATTTGACGAAGGGCGCGAGGACAAGCCCGAGGATAGAAAACCGGAGGGCCACGACGAGCAGCGGCGGCAAGGCGCCGACCGCGACCTTCCCCGCGACGAAGTTGAACCCCAGCACGGCGCAAACCAGCACCATGAAAGCGAGATGCCTTGGCGCCATTCAACCTACCGATGCGGGATTCGCTATCGACCGACGGCGAAAGACCGGCCCATGATCGCAAAGGACCACGCACCGCCAACGCCACCCTCGCATGTCGCCCGATCCGCTCAAAGCCCCCGCGAGGACGCAGCGATCCCCATCTCGTCCGGGGGATAAGGCCGAACCAGGGTCGCGGCCTCGTCCCAAGGCGCGGCGAGCCAGCGCTCGTGATCCTCCCGATGCAGGATCGCCGGCATGGCCTTGGGGTGGATCGGCGCGACGAGCGCGTTCGGCGGGCAGGTCAGGATGGCGAAGAGGTGCCACTCGCGCGTCTCCTTCTGGCGGTTGCCGATGGAGCGCGGACCGTCCCACGGCCGCCAGACGCCGGCGAAGGCGAAAACGTCCGTATCCGGCAATTCGAACCACTCATTGTCGACCCAGCCGCGCGAATCCTTGCGCGTGGGGTGCGGCTCGGCGAACGCGGTCGCCGGCACGAGGCAGCGGAACTCCGGCTTGCCGATCCATGCGCGCCAGAACGGCGAGGAAAGATTGCGCGCATTGGTGACCGGCCGGCCCTTGGGCTCCGGCGAGGGAAAGCCCCACCGCAGAGCCGCGAGCTCGCGCTCGCCATCCCTCCCGGTGCGGACGACCGGCGCGTCCTTGTCCGGCCAGATGCCCTCGGCCGGCGCATAGTTGCCGAGGCGGTCGCGCTCCGGCTTCACCCGGAACATCCGGCGCATCGCCTCCTGGGTCGTCAGGCAGCGGTAGAGATTGCACATGGGCCAAACGTCGTTCGCGCGCAGTCAGGGCGTGCATTTTCGACGCTGCCGGTCACCGAGACAACCGAAATGCGGGGGCCCTCGGCAAGAGAGAGGGAGGCTGTCCCTTCGGGCAGCCTCCCGCAATCCCGAAAATATCGTCTCGGTCCGCGACTACGGCGTCGGATCGAGAACGTCCTCGTTTTGAAGCGGCGTACGGATGTCCATGGCAAGTATCTGCCCCAGCTTGTCGCCGTCCTCATTCGGTGAGCCGACATGGGAGAAATATAGAATGCCGGTCACTACGCCGTAGGATGTCGGATAGGAGATGAAATCGGCTAGGCGCTCGTCCGGATTGCAGTCGAAGCTGTCCTCCGACGACGATCCGTCGTTGAAGTCCGTGATCTCGTCAACGAGATCGGCGTCGCCAAGATCGACGATCCAGGAATCGAGGCCGAAGGTGTCGTTGAAATGCAGGGCATTGAAGAACGACATCCCGGCATTCGATCCGAAGGCCAGCAGCTCGCGAGAAGCGACCCCGCCCGGCGAAGCGCCGTTGTAGTCGTGATTGTAGACGATGTAGGCGGCAGGCTCTTCCCAGTAGCCCCAATTGTTGTACGGCGAAGGCGACGAGTTGGCGGGATAGTCATAGCCTGACGCATTGTAGTCGGTGACGCTCGCGATGCCGGAATCGTCAACCTCCCATTCGGCTACGTCCATGAACGGAAAGGTCAAATTGCTTGCCGAGGTGGGCGCCGACCCACTGCGAACGGTCCTCAGGACGTCGGTCGCGATGGCAAGACGTTCGTTGTCGAACGAGAAGCCCCAGGGTTCGTACCAGTTGCCGATCTGGGGGTCGCCACCGCCATAGGTCGCCCCCTTCCACGTCTGATATCCGCTGGGAATAAGGTCCGTGGGCCCCTTCTTTCCGCGATAGTTCACGAGGACGGGCAAAGTTCCTGGGATGTCGCTGCCGTATTTCATTGCAATAGCGGTCGGTGTCGTCGTCAGCGTGATCTCGGCCGTTCCGAGAAGCTGCACCCCGCCGCCCGGATACCAATCGGTGTCGGAACAGCTGACTTTCGCATTGAGACCGACCCGTGCGCCCCACGCCATTTGCGCATTGCCGGCCGATTCCCCATCAGCAATGACCGAGCGCGCGACGGTCGGCCGCATCGCGCCCGATGTCGGAGGAGCGACGCCCTCTTCGCTGCAGTGGAACAACGAGTACGGATAGTTCGTGTCGCTGGAGGCATATTGATTTCCGGTCGAACATGCATCTTCCCGGGCGTCGTACGGAATCATCGAGACGTCGTCGAATTGCGTCCAACCGAGCTGAAAATCGGTAAGTTGAACCCAAATCTTGCCAAATGCGTCCTCAATTTCGTCGCCGACATAGACTGCCCAAATGTCTGTGAACATACCGACTTCCCCGTTGCCGATGGGGTGAATGCCGGCGTGAACAGGCATCTCGACGGTCGTGATGATCCAATCGCCCAACGGGTGCCACGCAGCCGTATCCTTGTTCTGTGCCGCGAATAGCGTCGAGATATCGGGATGCTCCGAGATGCTGCCGGCCGTCAATGTCCCGGAGGGAGTGGCCTTAAGCAGAATTACCGTTGCGGCGCCGCTCGATGTGTCGTGAACGAGGTCCGTGCAGCCGACGCATTCGGCATCGGTCCCGTCATAGTCGGATACGTAGAGGACCGTTGTCGCCGCGGGCGAGCACTCCGGTCCCAAACCTCCCGTGACCGAGCAAGAAGGGGTGACGGAGAGCGAACCGCTCGAGCAAGTTCCGGCCCCGTAGCTTGCGTCGTAGACATAGCCGCTGAGTTCGTTCTCTGACTGGGTTCCTGACGAGAGGCATTCGAGACCCACATATGCGTCGCGACGGAACGCGAGGCCCTCGATATCCTTGCGAAACGTCTCGAAGACCAACCTGCCGGTTTGATCGTTGTAGCGAGCAGCTTTGCCGTTCCAGATCCCCATCGTGCCTTCGTTCCAGCCGGCGGGTTCGTTCACGCCATCGCCGATAATCACGGTTGGCGAGTAGGGAGGCGCGGCAGCGACATCGCCCGCGCAAGAAATCCCGACCGCAAGAGCCGCTCCCGCGGCGCCGAAACACGCAATCGTTCTTGGTCTGATCATGTGGCTTTTTCCTCCTCAGCAATTGTCATTTTGTTCTTGCGCTTTCATCGCGCGCACCTCTCCTGTCGCTTCGTCTACTGACGGCCAAGCGGTTGGGAGAGTTTGGGGGTCGAACGCGGAACGCGTCACAGAAACGCCGTGACGCCGACCATGGTACCGGTAACATATGATTTGTCAAAATTTCCGCATGCAGTCGTATTAGATTTGAAATTCGCGTGCGAGGCGATATTGGATTTTGGGCGAATTCTACGCCCGAAGCCCCAAGGACGGAGAGCCAAGGCTGATCGCAGGCTTTGTCAGACACGTGCCGTTTGAGCCAGACGCGCCTCATGTCGGAGCCCGCCCATGACGACGAGCGAGACGACCGCCCCCCCGGGCGCCCCCAGCAAGGACCATGCGGAATTTCTCGGCAACGCCAAATGGGTGGCGCTCGGAATTCTCTTCGTCGTCTATGTGTTCAATTTCATCGACCGGCAGATCTTCGCGATCCTGCAGGAATCCATAAAGCGCGATCTCGGCCTCAGCGACACCGAGCTCGGCCTGCTCGGCGGCTTCACCTTCGCGCTCTTCTACACGACCTTCGGCGTTCCCATCGCGCGGCTCGCCGACCGCTCGAACCGCTCGCTCATCATCGCGGTGTGCCTCGCGGTGTGGAGCTTCATGACCATTCTGTGCGGACGGGCCGTCAATTTCTGGACGCTCGCGCTCGCGCGCATCGGGGTCGGCATCGGCGAGGCGGGCTGCTCGCCCTCGGCCCACTCGATCATCTCCGACTATTTTCCCCCGAAGGAGCGCGCCGGCGCGCTCGCCATCTATTCCGTGGGCATCAATGTCGGCGTGATGTTCGGCTTCTTCGCGGGCGGCTTCATCGACCAGTATTTCGGCTGGCGCCATGCGTTCCTGGCCGTCGGCCTGCCGGGCCTGCTCTTCGCGCTCGTCGTGAAGTTCTTCCTCAAGGAGCCGCCGCGCGGGCTCGCCGAGGGCCGGGTCGACGAGATCAAGGCGTCCGCTCCGCCCAAAATGGTCGAGGCGTTCAAGACTCTCTGGAAGCGCCGCTCCTTCCGCCATATCTCGGTCGCTTCCGGGCTGCACGCCTTCGTCGCCTACGGCAACCAGTTCCTGCCTCCCTTCTTCCAGCGCGTCCACGGCTTCGAGACGGGCGAGCTCAGCCTCTGGCTCGGGCTGATGAGCGGAATCGTCGGCGGGCTCGGCGTGCTCGCCGGCGGCTGGCTGTCCGACCGCTACGGCGCGAAGGACCGCCGCTGGCTCACCTGGATTCCGGCCGTCGCCATTCTCGCGGCCCTGCCCTTCGCGATGGCCGGCCTGCTGGTGCCGTCGGGCTACATGGCGCTGGCGCTGCTCACCATCCCCGCCTTCCTCAACCCGATCTACACGGGGCCGACCTGGGCCATGACGCAGGGCCTCGTGGGACCGCGCATGCGCGCCGTCGCGGTCGCGGTGCTCTTCTTCATCCTCAACATGGTGGGACTGGGCTTCGGGCCGGTCGCCGTCGGCATGCTGAGCGACGCGTTCGCCGCGCACGGCTTCGGCACGAGCTCCATCCGCTGGGCGCTGCTCGCGACGGGCCTCATCAACATCTGGGCGGCGGTGCATTACATCCTCGCCGCGCGCACGCTGCGCGAGGAGATGGCGGCGGCCGAGCGCGGCGAGTGAGCGGCGCTCAGCCCCCGAGCAGCCGGCGCGCCTCGCCGAGCCACTCCTTCTGGTCCCGCCGGTAGCGCGGCGAGGAGCGCTCCGCGAAGGCCAGGCTGTCGTCGAGAAGCCGGCGCGCGACTGCGTCCTCGCCCGTGGCCATGAGAAACCTCGCGAAGCGCACGCGGGCCTCCTCGCCCTGAAAGCGCGGCACCAGCGCGGCATAGGCCTTGCGCGCTTCCGCGTTCCTCTCCTGCCCCTCGAGCGCGCGCGCCAGCAAAAGCTCGGCGGGCGGATCGAAGCGCCCGGGGTCGACCGTCTCGAGGCGCTCGAGCACCTCCTGCGCCCCGGCGAAATCGCCCGTCGCGAAGCGCGCCCGCGCAAGGCCGTGGAGAATGACCCCGTCGTCGGCATAGATGCCTTCGGCCGCGCTCTCGAAGAGCTCGCGCGCCTCGCCGGCCTGGCCCCGCGCCAGATATTCCTCCGCGAGCGCGCGCTTGGCGTCCGCCGAGCCGACGAGATCGGCCGCCTCCCGCTTGCGCCGGTAGTCGCGGTCGGGATCGACGAGCTTGACGACGCCCTGGCGCGCGCGATGGGCCGTGCGCGTGCCCGCGAGCTCGGGAAGGACGATCGCGAAGAAGTAGATCGCGCAGCCGATGACCGGAAGAAAGACGATGATGTAGATCCAGGGCCAGACATTGCCCGAGCGCACGGCATGGACGCCGCAAAGGATCTGCAGGGCTATCGTCGCAATGGCGATGAGCGGCATGGCCTTTCCCCGGATCGACAGCGGGGCTCTATACCATGGAGCCCGTGCCCATTACAGATGCGTCGTCTCTACGTCCGGCCCTCATCGCCTCCATGTGCTTTCCGCCGGCCGGCACGGCACGAGACGCGCCGTTCGGGACGCATCGAAGCCGGGCCCATGCCCGCGCGCGAACTCCTCCGCCGGCGGACCGACGCGCCTCAATCGGCCTTCGAGCGTTCGCGCTCGATGCGCTCGTAGGCGGCATTGATGGCGACGAGGCGGTCGTTCGCGAGCTTCAGGAACTCCTCCGGCACGCCGCGCGCGGCGAGCGCGTCCGGATGGTTCGCCTTCACGAGGGCGCGATAGGCGGCCTTCGCCTCCTCCGCGCTCGCGCCCGGCTCGAGCCCGAGCACGGCATAGGCGTCGAGGCGGGCATCGCCGAGATGGCGCGCCGCGATGCGCTCGAAGGCGAGCCCCGCGAAGCCGAAGATGCGCGAGACCTCCCTGAGGAAAATGAGCTCCTTCTCGTGCACGCTGCCGTCGGCCTTGGCGATGTGGAAGAGGCCGTCGAGCAGGTCCTCGAGTATCGGCGCGCCCGTCTCGAAGAGGCGCGCGATCTGGCGGGCATAGGCCTCGTACCCGGCGACGTCCTGGCGCGCGAGGTCGTAGATGCGCCGGACATTCTCGACCTCGTGCGGCGGCACGGCGAAGATCTGGCGGAAGGCCTCGATCTCCTCGTCGCTGACCGTTCCGTCCGCTTTCGCCATCTTCGCCGAGAGCGCGATGACGCCGATGGTGAAGGCCACGTCCCGCTCGCCGGGGCGCAGCTCGCGCGCGTCGCGGTGGCGGTCCACGAGATGGCCCGCCACGGTGCCGAAAAGCGCTCCGAGCGGCCCGCCGACGGCAAATCCCGCCACGGCGCCGGCGAGCTTTCCCCATATGGACATGACCGACCGCTTCCTGCCTAGTTGGGCCTCGCGGGCCTGCGGAGTGAACAGGGTGAGTCTAAGGCGAGGAGAGCGTCCGGGCCAATGGCGGTTTTGGGTCGATCGCGGCGGCACGTTCACGGATGTGCTGGCCCGCGGGCCCGACGGGACCTTGCGCGAGGCGAAGCTGCTCTCGCAGGCGCCGGCCTACCCGGACGCGGCGGTCGAAGGCATCCGCAGGCTGATGGGTCTCGGCGACGGCCCGGTCCCGCCCGAGGCGGTGGACGAGATCCGGCTCGGAACGACCGTCGCGACGAATGCCCTGCTCACGCGTTCGGGCGCGCGGACGGCCTTCGTGACGACCGAGGGCTTCGGCGACGCGCTTCTCATCGGCACGCAGGCGCGCCCCGACATCTTCGCGCTGCGCATCGAGAAGCCCGCGCCCCTCTTCGCCGAGGTGCTCGAGGTCGCCGAGCGCGTGACGGCCGAAGGCGAGGTGCGCGCGGCGCCCGACGAGGCGACCGTGCGCCGGGGCCTCGAGGCGGCGCGGGCGAAGGGCTGCGAGGCCGCGGCGATCGCCTTCGTCCATGCCTGGCGCCATCCCGCCCACGAGCGCGCGGTCGCCGCCTGGGCGCGCGAGATATTTCCCCATGTGCGCGCGAGCCACGAGACGAGCGAGCTCATGCGCTTTCTTCCGCGGGCGGAGACGACGGTCGCGGACGCCTATCTCGCGCCGGTCATGGCGCGCTATCTCGCATCTCTGCGCGAGGCCCTGGGATGGAGCCTCGAGGACGCGCGACGGAGGCTCTTCTTCATGCGCTCCAATGGCGGCCTCGCGGGGCTCGAGGCCTTCGGCGGCAAGGACGCGGTGCTCTCCGGCCCCGCGGGAGGGGTCGTCGGCATGGCGCGCACCGGCGAGGCGGCGGGCTTTGCGCGGCTCATCGGCTTCGACATGGGCGGAACCTCGACCGATGTCGCGCGCTATGCGGGCGCCTTCGAGCGCACCGAGGGGCGCACGGTCGCGGGCGTGCGCCTCGCCGTGCCGATGCTCGACATCCATACGGTCGCCGCGGGCGGCGGATCGGTCCTGCGCTTCGACGGCGAGCGCCTGCGCGTCGGCCCCGAAAGCGCGGGCGCGGACCCGGGGCCCGCCGCCTATGGCCGGGGCGGTCCGCTCACGGTCACGGACGCGAACCTCCTGCTGGGCCGTCTTCAGGCGGAGCATTTCCCGAAGGTGTTCGGGCCGGGCGGAGACGCGCCGCTCGACCTCGGCGCCGTGCGCGCGGGATTCGACCGTCTCGCGGCCGAGATGGGCGCACGCCTCTCGCCCGAGGAGATCGCGGAAGGCGCGCTCGCCATCGCGGTCGAGACCATGTCGCAGGCGATCCGCACGATCTCGATCGCGCGCGGCCACGATGCGCGCGAGCATGCGCTGAGCTGCTTCGGCGGCGCGGGTGGGCAGCATGCGGCGAGGGTCGCGCAGGCCCTTGGCATGCGGACGGTCTATGTCCACCCGCAGGCCTCGCTTCTCTCGGCGCTCGGCCTCGGCCTCTCGGCGCGCAGCGAGATCGGCGAGCGCACGCTCGAGGTCGCGCTCGGCGAGGAGGGCCTCGCGGCCGCGCGGGCGGCGGCGGACGAGCTCGACGCGCAGAACCGCGCGGGCCTCCAGGCCTCGCACGCGGACGACGAGGCGCTGAGCGCGCGGGCGCAGGCCCTGCTGCGCTCGGGCGGCAGCGACACCACCATCCCGGTGCCGCTCGGCGCGCCGGACGAGATGGCCGCCGCCTATGCGCGCCTCCATGAAAGCCGCTTCGGATTTGCCGGGGAGGCGGATCTGCGCATCGCGGCGGTGCGCGTCGAGACGGCCGAGCGGGCGCCGGACGCGCGCGCCCTGCGCGCCGTGCCGCCGCCCGGCGGGCCAGCACCATCCGTGCACGTCCGTCTTTTCTCGGAGGGAGGCTGGAGCGAGGCGCCGCTTCGCGCGGCGCAGGCGATCGGCCCGGACGCGCGCATCGCGGGGCCCGCTCTGCTCGTCGCGCCGCATACGACCGTCGTCGTCGAGCGCGGCTGGACCGCGCGCCGCCTCGCGGACGGCGGCCTCGTGCTGTCGCGGGACGGCGAGGCGGAGAGCGCCGCGACCGACGCCGAGTGCGCCGACCCCATCCGCCTCGAGCTCTACAACCGGCGCTTCATGGCGATCGCCGAGCAGATGGGCGCCGCGCTCGAGATGACCGCGAGCTCGGTCAACATCAAGGAGCGCCTCGACTTCTCCTGCGCGCTCTTCGACGCGCAGGCGCGCCTCGTCGCCAACGCGCCGCACATCCCGGTCCATCTCGGCTCGATGGGCGCGGCGGTGGCGGCAGTGCGCGAGGCGACGAGGGCGAGCCTCCGGCCGGGCGATGTCTACGCCACCAACGATCCCTATCGCGGCGGCACGCATCTGCCCGACATCACCGTCGTCATGCCCGTCTATCCGCCGGCGGAGGACAAGCCCGCCTTCTGGATCGCCGCGCGCGGACATCACGCCGACATAGGCGGCCTCACGCCGGGCTCCATGCCGGCGAGCTCGCGAACGCTGGAGGAGGAAGGCATCGTCCTCTCCTGCCTCAAGATCGTCTCGGGGGGCCGCCTCGAGGAAGCGGTCTTGCGCGCGGCGCTGGCGGCCGGACCCAATCCGGCGCGCAACCCCGACCAGAATGTCGCGGACATCAGGGCACAGATCGCGGCCTGCCGGCAGGGCGCGGACGCGCTCGTCGCGCTCTGCGGCGAGGTGGGGCGCGAGACCGTCGCGGCCTTCATGGGCCACGTTCAGGCGAACGGCGAGGCCGCCGTCCGGCGCACGATCTCCCGCCTTCGGGACGGCGACGCGCTGTACACGCATGAAAGCGGCACCATCGTGGTTCGCGTGCGCATCGACCGGGCGGGCGGGCGCGCAAGGCTCGACTTCACGGGAACGGGCGGCATGAGCGAGGGAAACCGCAACGCGCCGCTCGCCATCGTGCGGGCGGCGGCGCTCTATGTCTTTCGCTGCCTCGTGGGCGACGACATCCCGCTCAACGACGGCTGCCTCGTGCCGCTCGACATCGCGGTGCCCGAGGGCTCGCTCATCAATCCGCGCGCGCCGGCCGCCGTCGTCGCCGGCAATGTCGAGACCAGCCAGGCCGTGGTCAACGCGCTCCTCCTCGCCCTCGGCGCCGAGGCCGCGAGCCAGGGCACGATGAACAATCTGACGCTGGGCGACGCGTCGTCCCAGTACTACGAGACGCTTTGCGGCGGCGCGGGAGCGGGCGAGGGCTTTGCCGGCGCGGACGCGGTGCACACCCACATGACGAATTCGCGCCTCACCGACGTCGAGATCCTCGAGACGCGCTTTCCCGTCCTGGTGCGGAGCTTCTCGATCCGCCGCGGCTCGGGCGGCGCCGGGCGATGGCGCGGCGGCGACGGCGCGGTGCGCGTGCTCGAGGCGCGCCGGCCGCTCACCCTGTCGCTGCTGACGAGCCACCGCTCGGCCGGCCCGCCGGGCCTCCTGGGCGGCGCGCCCGGCGCGCCCGGGCGCAATGCCGTCCGCCGCGCCGACGGGCGCCTCGAGGCGCTCGCGCCCTCGGCATCGGCGGAGCTTCTCGCCGGCGACGCGGTCGTCGTGGAGACGCCGGGCGGAGGCGGCTTCGGCAGGAAGGCTTGAGGCGGCCGGCGGCCGCGGCACGCGCGAATCTGCGGGGCCCTTTCGACGGGCCCGGACAGGCTTGACACCGCCCGACTCGGGTCAGTTCATCGATATTTTAGGTGACGGAAATCGCTTTCAAATCCGGATGTTAATCCAGGTTTGCAGCGCAGCATCGGCAGTGCAGCGACGAATTCAGTTGGCGGCCTGCCCGGCCTTCGGCACACTTTCTGCCCGTGCCCCCGAAAGGGGCGCGTCCGAAAAGGCCAAAGAGCCTTTGAGGCGGTTCGAAGGTCTCGTTTTGGGGCGATGCCGACAGGCGAACGCCCGCCGGACGGACCTTCAGGAAGCGCTTCGAGCGTGTGGTGTCTTCGCCCCGGAACCGGGTGCACCACAAAGGCCATGGAGGACCTGATGAGCTCTCACCCCGATCCGGCCTACCGGCGACGTTCCGGTGCGCGCGCGATCTCGCCGGCGGCGGGGCTTACCCCCCTCGCCTATGTTGCGACCGGAGTGGTTTTCGCCTTTCTCTGCGCCATGGCGGTCGGCGTTCTCTGAACGCTTCGATCTCGCGGCAATTCAAACAGGCGGTCGGCAGATGCCGGCCGCCTTCTCGTTGCCGGCTCTAGGTCACCGACTCATTGGCCCCCACCCCGTCATCCCGGAGCCTAGGCGAGCCCGGAAATGCTCGCATTTCCGGCCTTGCGAGCCTCGGCGTCCGGGATCTGCGGCTGGGCGATGCTCCGCAAGCGGCAGATCCCGGACAGCTCAATTTGCCGGCCAAATCAAACCCCGGCTTTCGCCGGGGCATGGATTTGGGGCAAATCTTGTCCCGGCGAAGGCCGGGATGGCTTCCAAGATGACGGCGTTGTGGGTCTGTGACCTAGGGCCCGGGCGCGACATCGGCGGTGCGCGCGCCGGCCGGGCTCGCCGAGAAGCGCGTGAGGACGAGCGTCGCGACGCCGATCGGCGTGTCCGCCTCGATGCGCTCGGGGACCAGCATCCGGGCGTGGTGCGCGCGGCTCATCGCGATCCGCAGCGGCGGCACGGGGAACTCGTCGTCGTCGCGGTTCTTGGTCTTGAAGCCCGCCACGCGCTGATACTCCATGGCGCAGCCCAGGCTCGCGCCGTCCTCGCTCTCCTCCTCGAGGCGGAAGTTGAGGTTGTAGCGCCGCTTGCCGTCGTAGATCGGCACGGTCGCGCCGCAGGGCGCGTCCGCGCTCGCGCTGGAGCCCAGAATGACGAACAGCATGGCGCTCAGGGGATCGACCGTGGCGCGCTGCAGCTCCTCGCTCACCGGGCGCTTGGCGCGCGCCTTGTCGTAGGAGGGCTCGGCGAGGTCGAGCCGCGGCCGCCCCGCCTGCCAGGACATGCGCACCTTCTGCGTCTTGGAGCCGGCGCCCCTGAAATCCGAGCCATAGGTCGCCGGCGCGACGACGCCCTCGACGATGGCGCCCTGGGCCTGCGTGTCGTAATGGGACTTGAAGAGCGCGTCGGCGAGCCCGCGCGTCTCCAGCGTGGAGCGCGCCTCGTAGGAGGCGGGGCCGACGAGCGCGTCCATCGCCACCTCGCCCACCTCGAAGCCGCCGAGATGGATGGAGTAGGCGATGCGCACCTCCTCGCGGGCGGCCTTCTCCTCGGCCGCCGCCGCCGGCTGCGCCAGCGCGCCGAGGGCCGCGAGGAAGGCGCCGAGCGCCCCCGGGCGAATCGTCTGGGATGATGTCCACATCGGCGCCACCTCTCAGGCTTTTCGGGGCCGGGAGCCTCGCGCCGCATTGCGGCGCAAGTAGGGCTTCGCGGCAACGCGCCGCCCGATTGAAATGGGCCGCGCCCAACGGCTAGAAGGACGGGGCCATAGGCGCCCCTCCCGCCCGCGGGAGGCACTCCTCGGAGGCGAGACGTGAAGATTGTAGCCGTGTTCTTCGGTGGGCAGACGGTCGAGCACGACGTGTCGATCCTCACCGGCCTCCAGGCGTTAAGCGCGCTCGACGCGCAGAAGTTCCACGGCATCCCGGTCTACATCGCCCCCGACGGCGCCTGGTACACGGGCGAGGCGCTGAAGAGCCGGGAGAGCTACCTCCTCGGCGAGGAGACGAAGAAGGGCCTCGCGCGCGTCGGCCTCTTCGCCGGAAGGCCGACCTCGGGCCCCGCGCTCACGCAGCTCGAGCGGCGCCGGCTCGGCGGCCTCGAGGCGAAGGAGATTCCCTTCGACATCGCGCTGCCCGCCATGCACGGCACGGGCGGCGAGGACGGGGCGCTGCAGGGCCTCTTCGAGCTCTGCCACATCCCCTATGTGGGCAGCCGCCCGCTCGGCTCGGCCGCCACCATGGACAAGGCCTTCACCAAGCGCGTGCTGATGGGGCTCGGCATCCCCGTGGTGCCCTTCATCGAGGTGGAGCGTCCCGCCGAGGGCGCCTTCATCGAGGCGAAGGTCCTGAAGGAGCGCCTCGACCGCGAGCTGACGGGCATCCCCTTCCCGCTCTGCGCCAAGCCGCGCGATCTCGGCTCCAGCGTCGGCGTCACGCGCGTCGAGGACATCGACGCGCTCGCGGCGGCCCTCGTCGCCATCTTCCGGCTCGACGGCGCGGCCGTCGTCGAGGCCTTCGTGCCCAATCTCGTCGAATACAACGTCGCCGTGACGCGCGCCCTCGGCGAGGCGACGCCCTCGGTCATTGAGCGCCCGCTCGGCAAGGCGGCCGTGCTCGACTTCGCCGACAAATATCTCCAGGAGGGCGGCAAGGCTTCCAAGGTCGAGGGCGCCGTGAGCGAGGGCATGGCGAGCGCGGTGCGCATCATCAATCCGGCCGAGCTCACCGAGGACCAGGCGCGGCGCATCCGCGACTATGCGGTGCGCGCCTTCTCCGCCTTCGGCCTTCGCGGCTCGGTGCGCATCGACTTCCTGTGCGACGCGGCGACGGGCGAGATCTGGCTCAACGAGATCAACAACATTCCCGGCTCGCTCAGCTACTACCTCTGGGAGCCCTCCGCGCTGAAGCTGTCGTTCACGGATCTTCTGACCGCGCTCGTCGAGGAGGGCCTGCGCGCCGCGCGGGCAGCGAGGGCCGAGCGCAGCGCCGACCTCGCGAAGTCGGTGATCTTCAAGCGCCGCGGCTGAGGGCATGGCGGCACCCGCCCCTTCCCTCGTCGAAGTCGGGCTCGACGGCGCGCGCGTGCCGCTCGGCGTCCACGTCACGCCGTGCACGGAGGGCCCGCGCCTCGTCTGGCTCCATGGCTGGGGCCAGGACCACCGCGCCTTCGCCGCGCTCCAGTCCTTCTTCGCGGGCGAGGCGGAGCATGTCGGCCTCGACATGCCGGGCTTCGGCATCGCGCCGCCCCCGCCCGGCGACTGGTCGACGCAGGATTACGGCCGCCTCCTCGGCGCCTATCTCGCGACGCTCGCGCCCCGTCCCACGGTGCTCGTCGGCCATTCCTTCGGCGTGCGCGTCATTCTGAGGCTCGCCGCCGCCGGCGCGCCCGGCTGGGTCGCGCGGCTCGTCCTCATCGCCGGCGCGGGGCTCCAGAGGAGGCGCTCGGCGCCTGCGCGCCTGCGCGCCGCCGCTCTGAAGCTTCTCGGGCGCGCGGCGCGCCTTGCCGACCGCCTGCTGGGCACGAAGCTCCACGCGGCCTATGCGGCGCGCTTCGGCAGCGCCGACTACCGCAAGGCCGGCCCCCTGCGCGGCACCTTCGTCAAGGTCGTGACGGAGGACCAGTCCGACACCGCCGCGCGCGTCAAACTGCCGACGCTGCTGCTCTATGGCGAGAAGGACACCGAGACGCCGCCAGAGTTCGGCACGCGCTATCGCGCCCTCATCGCCGGCTCGACCTTGCGCGTCCTGCCCGGCCTCGACCATTACTCCGTGCTCGGCACGAGCGCGCACCAGGTCAAATCCGCGTTGCGCGCCTTTCTGAAAGAGGGGGGGCTCCTTTGACGGCGCGGCCCCCATCATCGCCCTCGCTCCGTGAGGAGGAGGACAGGAACGGCCGAGGGGTCCCATGAACGACACGATCGAGCTTCTCGCGCGCGCCGTCTTCGCGGGCGCCTTCCTCGCCTTCCTCCATGCGCGGGCGCGCCTCTTCCTGCTCTATTTTCAGCAGGAGGAGTACGACGACGCCCGCTTCGCGCGCTGGCTTCTCGCGCAGAAGGCGTTCGACCGGCGCTTTTCGCTCGTGCTCGCGGTCGCGGGCACCGTCGCCTTCCTCGCGCCCGGCCTCATCGCGCATCTCTTCCTCGGCCTCGCCGCCGTCGCCGCGATCCTCCTTCTGCGGATGGACGAGGCCTTCCTCGCGCAGGCCAAGAAGCCGCTCGTGATGACGAAGCGCGCGGCGCGCATCCTCTGGCTGGCGCTAGGGCTCGGCGCGGCGCTTCTCCTCGGCGCGCTCGTACTCTTCGCGCGACCGGCGGGCCTTCTCGCGAGCGCGCTCGTCCTCGCGCAGGGCGCGCCCGCGCTCCTTATCGCCGCGAACCGCCTCCTCTCGCCCTTCGAGAAGCGCGTGCAGAAGGCCTTTCTCGCGGAGGCGCGCGAGAAGCTGCAAAAGCTTCAGCCCACCACCGTCGCCATCACCGGCTCCTACGGGAAGACCTCGACGAAGCTCATCCTCGCGCACATCCTCTCGACCGTGCGCCCGACGCTCGCGACGCCCGGCAGCGTCAACACGCTCATGGGCATATCGCGCATCGTGCGCGAGCAGCTCACCCCCGACCACCGCATCTTCATCGCCGAGATGGGCGCCTATGGCGAGGGCTCGATCGCCGCGCTCTGCGACCTCGCGCCGCCGAGCCTCTCGCTCGTCACCGCCGTGGGCATGGCCCATTACGAGCGCTTCAGGACGGTCGACGCGGTCTTCCGTGCCAAGATGGAAATCGCGGAGGCCGCGCGCCGGAAGGGCGGCAAGACCATCGTCAACGTGGACCAGGTGCCCGAGGAGCTGCTGAGGGCCGAGCTCGCGCGGGCGGGAGCCGGGAATTTCGTCCTCGTCGGCCGCAAGGGCGGCGCCTTCCCGCTCGCGACGACGATCGAGGAGGCGGAAAGCCGGCCCGTGGGCCTCTTCGTCGCGCTCGGCCACGAGGGCGCGCGCCACGAGCTGCTCGTCTCGCTCCACGGGCTCCACCAGGCGGCGAACGTCGCCCTCGCCTTCACGGCCGCGCGCGCGCTCGGCGTGCCGCCCGAGGCGATCAAGGCGAGCCTGCGCTCGGTGCCGCAGATCAAGCACCGCCTCGAGGTGGTGGCCGCGCGCGGGGCGCCGACCATCATCGACGACGGCTATAATTCGAACCCGGACGGCTTCCGCTCCGCGCTCGATCTCCTCGACCTCCTGGGCCGGCGCGAGGAAGGCGGCCGGCGCATCCTCATCACGCCCGGCATGGTGGAGCTCGGCGCGCGCCACGACGAGGCCCATCGCGAGGTCGGCGCCTATGCGGCGGGCCGCGCCGACATCGTGCTCGCCCTCGGGCCCGAGCGCCTGGGCGGCTTCCTCGAGGGGCTCCGGTCGGGCGCGCAGGCGCCCGAGATCGTGCCGCTCGCGAGCCAGGCCGAGGCCGAGGACTGGCTCAAGCGGTCGGGACGCACGGGCGATGTGATCCTCTTCGAG
Organism: Alphaproteobacteria bacterium; assembly: GCA_024236075.1. Classification (GTDB taxonomy): domain Bacteria; phylum Pseudomonadota; class Alphaproteobacteria; order JACAEB01; family JACAEB01; genus JACAEB01. Next base: position 93,920 of record JACKLE010000007.1, read on the forward strand.
AACTCGCTCCCCGACCTCTACGAGCGCCCCCTGCGGCTCTGAGCGGGACCCGCGCATTTCGCTGGCCCCGCCCCGGCCGGCCACTTAGTCTCGCGCGATGTTTCCGATCTCGGACAACAATCCCCGGGGCATCCTGCCCGTCGTCACGTGGAGCCTCATGGGCGCCAACGTGCTCGTCTCGCTCTGGCAGTGGACGCTCTCGCCCGAGGCCTCGCGGGCGGCGAGCTACGCGCTCGGCATGGTGCCGGCGGTGCTCTTCGGCTCGGCGAGCCTGCCGCCGGAGATCGCGGTCGTGCCGCCCTGGGCGACGGTCTTCACCTCCATGTTCCTCCACGGCGGCATCCTGCACCTCGCGGGCAACATGCTGTTCCTCTGGATCTTCGGCGACAATGTCGAAGAGGCGATGGGCCATGCGCGCTACCTCGTCTTTTACCTTCTCTCGGGGATCGCGGCGGCGCTCGGGCAGGGGCTTCTCGATCCCGCCTCGCAGGTGCCGATGATCGGCGCCTCGGGCGCGATCTCGGGCGTGCTCGGCGCCTATGTGCTGCTCTATCCCCACGCCACGGTGAAGACCGTCATCATCTTCGGCATCTTCATCCAGGTCGTGCACGTGCCGGCCTTCGTCGTCCTCGGCATCTGGTTCGGCGGACAGCTTCTGATGGGCCTCCTCAACACCGGCGCGGAAGGCGGCGTCGCCTTCTGGGCCCATATAGGCGGCTTCCTTGCCGGGCTCGCGCTCGTGCCCGTCTTCCGCCGTCCCGGGATCGCCCTCCTCCAGCCCGCGCGCCACGCCTATTGGCAGCGCGATCCGGCGCGCCGCTGGGGACCGTGGGGCCGGCGCTACTGACGCCCGCCCCGTCGCCAAAAATTCATGATATGCTGCCGCTCCGTGGCCGGTCGGGCCCGGGCGTGGGGTACGGGCGACGGTTCCGGCAAGTGTGTAGGGAGCGGCGCCTCGCGGCGCGGTTGAATCCTCGCGCGGGGTTCGGACCGGCGGAAGGCGCGGCTCCGGCGTAAGAACAGGGGCCTACCCGTGTCTCAAAGCACCATCGAAGCGAGTCGCGCCGACATCGGCGACTGGCTCGCGGGCCGTCTCGGCCTTTCGCGTCTGGGACCCGCGACCGCCAAGAGCGACGCGGGCGTGCCGCCCGGCAGCCTCGAGCCGCGCGTCCTCGCGCGCCTGGGCGAGATCGTCGGCAAGGAGAACGTCATCCTGGAGGCGGAGTCGCGCCGCCTGATGGCGGAGGGCAACTGCCCGAGCCTCGCGCGCTGGATCGGCGCGGGCGGCTCCCTGCCCGACGCCGTGGTGCGTCCCGCGAGCCCCATTCAGATCGCCGAGCTGCTCGCCTATGCCTACGAGGCCGAGCTCGGGCTTTCGATCGTCGGCACGGCGACCGGCGGCCCGGGGCTGCGCGCCGTGCGCAAGGGCTCGAGCCACAAGGCGCTCATCTCGCTCTCGACCTCGCGCCTCGACGAGGTCCGCGAGATCGACGGCAAGGCCGGCGTCGCGATCGTCGGCGCGGGGCTCACCGTCGCCGGCCTCGGCCAGCAGCTCAAGGCCGAGGGCCTGCGCCTCGCGGGCGGCATGCTGGGCCTCGACGGCATGCCCTCGACCGGAACCATAGGCGGGGCGATCGCCGGCCGGCGCGCCGTCGGCCGGGGGCCGCGCACCTGGCTCGTCTCCGCCAAGCTCGTGACGCCGCAGGGGCCCTGGGCGACGGAGGACAGCCCCGCCGCCCTCGCCGGCCCCGATCTCACGGCGGTCGCCATCGGCTCGGAGGGCACGCTCGGCATCATCACCGAGGCGACGCTGCGCCTCGAGCGCCTGCCGGAAACGGAATTCATCGAGCTCTACGCCTTCGCCCATTGGGACGACGCGCTCGAGGCGGCGCGGCTCGTCGCGCAGAGCGACATCGTGCCCTCGCTCCTCAGCATCTCCGACCCGGAAGAGGTCGGCTTCGTCGCGGCGCTCAGCCACGAGCCGATCCAGGCGCCCCGGCGCTTCCATTTCGCGTCGGGGCTCGGCGCCTCGGCCGTGCGTCGCCGGCCCGTCGTGCCGCCGACCTATGTCGCGATCGGGCTTTCGGGCTCGGAGCTGGTCGCCGAGGCCAAGGCCCACCACGTCTCGGCGCTGATGCGCGAGGCCAAGGGCACGCCGCTCGGCGCGGACGCCGCGCAGACCTTCCTCCAGCGCCGGCGCGCCGTCGACGCCTTCACGCGCTCGGCCTACGGCCAGGGCCTCGGCGTCTCGTGCTTCACCTCGGCCGCCTGCTGGAGCGCCCTCACCGAGGTCGCCGCCGCGGTCGAGCAGGCGCTCGCCAAGGTGATGGACGCGATCCGCCCCGCGCCGGGCGCGAGCGCCTTCCTCGCGACGCGCGCGACGCCCATCGCGCCCGAGGCCTGCGCGCTGCGCTTCGCCGCGATCTATCCGCGCGCGAAGGGCCGCGAGATCGAGCAGGAGACGGCGATGCGCGACGCCGTGCTCTCGGCCCTGAGCGGCAAGGGCGCGGCCGTGAGCCACGGCTCGGGCTTCGGCGTCGAGCGCGCGCCCTGGCTCGCCGAGGAGAAGAGCGCCGTCGGCGCGGGCGTCCTCCTGACGCTGAAGCACGCCATCGATCCGCGCGGCGTCCTCAACCCGCACGTCCTCTTCGAGGAGCAGAAGGGCTGAAGCCGTTCGTGTGCGGAGGGAGCCGCTTCCGGGAAGCGGCGCGCTCCTAGCGCACGCGATAGCGCGCGAGGACGTCCGGGTCGGGCTCGAGGCCGAGCCCCGGCCCCTCCGGTATCGTGATCGTCCCGCCCTCTGGCCGCGGATGGTCCGCATAGAGCCAGGCCGCCGGCCGGACGTAGAGATGCTCGACAAGCCCGATGCGCGCCTCGGCGGAGGCGAGCTGGAGCGTCGCGAGGAAGCCGGGCCCGAAATAGGGCGAATGCGGCATGAGCGCGAGGCCCGCGCGCGCGGCGAGCGCGGCGACGCGCGCGAACTCGGTGACCCCGCCGACCTTGGTCACGCTCGGCTGCAGATGGACCTTGACGCCCCGGCCGGCCGTGAGCTCGCCGAACTGGTGGCTCGTGCAATAGTTCTCGCCCGTCGCGATGGGAAGCCCGAGATGGCCGAGCGCGATGAGGGCGGCATAGTCCTCGGGCGGAAAGACGGGCTCCTCGAGCCACAGCACGTCGAGCGCCATGAGCTCGGGCACCAGCGCGGCCGCCTCCGGCAGGCTCCAGGCGCAGTTGACGTCGACGATGAGGCGCGCCCCTCCGGCCGCGGCGTGGCAGGCCTTGATCGCCTCGAGCGTCGTCTCGTGGAGCTTGATCTTGTCGAAGCCCTCGCGGGCGGCCTCGCGCACGATCCGGGCGGCGAGGTCGGCCTCGCCGTAGCGCACGAGCGCCGCATAGGCCGGCGCCGCGTCGCGGCCGCGTCCGCCGAGCAGCGCCGCGAGCGGCACGCCCTCGGCCTTCGCCTTGAGGTCCCAGAGCGCGATGTCGGCGCCCGAGATAGCGAACATGGTGATGCCGTAGCGCCCGAAGAGCGCGAGGCGGCGCTGCATCAAATCGTTGAGGCGCTCCGGCTCGTCGAGCGTCTCGCCGACGAGGACGGGCGCGATCATCCGTGTGACGACGTCCGCGACGGCGCCGGAGCAGAAATAGCCGAAGCCCTCGCCCCAGCCCACGAGGCCCGCATCCGTGGCGATGCGCACGAGGCACATCTCGAGCGCGTTCCAGCGCGTGGGCGTGAGCCCCTCCCCCGTGCCGCCGTCCTCGAAGGGAATGGAGATGCGGATGGGCTCGACCTCGGTGATCTTCATGCCTTCGCTCCCTTGCCCCGCGCGAGGCGCGCGGGATCGCCCTCGAAATCGGCCGCCGCGAAGCCCCCGCCGACGACGAGGCCCGCGACGCCCTCGTCCGGCGCGGCGTCGAGAATGTCCGCCTGCCGCAGGAAATCCTCGGGCCGGTCCCGCGGCACGAAGCCCAGGCGCTTGGCGCCCGAATTGTCGAAGAACGGCTCGGGGCAGTCGCCGACGCCGTAGACGATCTCGTGGCCCGGCCCCTCACGGGCGAGGGCGAGGCAGACGAGCTCGGCGAGATCGCGAAAGCTGATCCACATATGCAGGCGCCGCTCGTCCAGAACCTTGCCGAGCGCGCTGCCGATGCGGATCGAGGTGACGGTCATGCCGAACTTGTCCGCATAGAGAGCGCCGACCGCCTCGCCGAACGCCTTGCTCACGGCATAGAAGCCGTCGGGGCGCGCGGGCCGGTCGATGCCGACCGTCTCGCCCCTCGGATAGAAGCCGGTGACATGGTGGCTCGAGGCGAAGACGACGTTGCGGATGCCGCGGGCATGGGCGGCGGCGAAGATGTTGACCGTGCCGTGATAGTTCGGCCGCACGGTGTCGGCGAAGGGGATCGAGAGGCCGTGGGCGCAGGCGAGATGCACGACGGCGTCGACGCCGCTCATGGCGCGCTCGACGAAGGCGGCCTCGCCCACATCCCCCTCGAGGAAGCGCTCGTTCTCCGCGAGGTCGTCGACCGGGCGAAGATCGGCGAGCGCCAGCTCGCGAAAGCGCTCGCGCAGCACGGGACGGATGCCGGTGCCGACATAGCCCCGCGCGCCCGTGACAAGTACGCTCAAATCCCTGCGGCCACCCGCGGCCATGTCCGTCTCCTTGCGGCGATCGCCGTGTCGATCCAAAAATGGGGAAACTTGCGAATTCGATCTATAATGACCCGGTTCAGCTGTCCAGTCACCCCCCAGCTCCACCCATCGGAGGTGCCCTTGTCCTACACCCCCATCTCGCCCGAGACACGCGAGCGGCTCTCGCGCGTCAGCACCGCCACGATCTCGACCCAGCTCTATCGCCGGGGCTTCCGCCAGCGCTTCATGGTGGGCCTGAAGCCGCTCTCGACGGAGGCAAAGGGCTTCGTGGGGCACGCCTTCACCATGCGCCACATCCCCATGCGCGAGGACATCGACGACGGCCGCGCGCTGCCGAACGACAAGAGCCTGCAATGGCAGGCGGTCGAGTCGGTCGGCCCCGGCGAGGCCATCGTCATCGACAGCATGAACGACATCACGGCGGCCTCCATGGGCGACATGCTGGTGACGCGCACCATGATGCGCGGCGCGGCGGGGGTCGTGACCGACGGCGCCTTTCGCGACGGTCCGGTGATCGCCGGGCTGGGCTTTCCGGCCTATGCCCGCGCCATGACGGCGACGACGCGGCCGGCGACCTTCCACGTCGCGGACATCCAGGTGCCCATCGGCTGCGCCGGCGTCGCCGTCTATCCGGGCGACGTGGTGGTGGGCGACCGCGAGGGCGTCATCGTGATCCCGCGCCATCTCGCCGAGGAGGTGGCGGAGAAGGCGCTCGCGCAGGAGGAGCTCGAGGACTGGCTGCACAAGAAGGTGCGCGGCGGGGCCGCCCTCTGGGGCGTCTATCCGCCCAATGCCGAGACCATCGCCGAGTACAAGGCCTGGCGCGAGGCGAACAAGGGGAAGGCATCGTGAGCGAGAGCTGGACCCGTCTCGACCCGCCGGCGCGCAAGACGCGCATGGAAGCGCTCGTGCGCCGCTATTTCGACGCCTGCAACGCGGCCGACCGCGACGCGCTCCTCGCCTGCTTCACGCCCGACGCGGTGCATTATTTTCCGCCCGGCCTGCCGGACATTCCCTGGCGCGGCGCCGGCACCATCGCGGACAAGTGGATCTGGTGCGTGGAGACGCTCGGCTCGCGCTGGACGATCGAGCACATGATCGCCGACGGCGAGCGCCTCGAGGCGGCGATCGAGTGGACGCACTGGAAGACCGCGTCCGACACCGCGCTCCGGGGCGACGAATGGTACCGTTTCGACGCCGCCACGGGGCGCATCAGCGAGATTCGCGCTTATTATGCGGCGCCCGCCGACCGCGGCCGTCCCGTGAACGAGCTCGTCGCGTTCGACTATGCCGGGCGCGGCTACCATCTCGGGCCCCCGGGCGGCAAGCGCTGAGCGGCCCGGCAACCATCAGGGAGACAGACATGCAGTTCGTCATCATCGCGCGCGACGATCCCGCGCCCGGCACGCTCGACCGGCGCATGGCGGCGCGCCCGGAGCATCTCGAGGGCCTTCGCCGTCTTTATGCGGAGGGAAAGATCCTCGACGGCGGCGCGCTGCTCGACGACCGGGAGCGCATGTGCGGCTCGGTGATGCTGTGCGAGTTCGAGAGCCGCGCCGCGCTCGATGCCTATCTGGAGACCGAGCCCTATTTCCGCGACAAGGTGTGGAAGGACGTCGAGATCCGCGCCATGCGCCGCGCGCCCCTCAAGGCCTGACGGCGGAGAGCCCATGAGCGAGGGTCCCGTCTATTCCGTGCGCCCCGTCGCCTATGTCCGCGCCGGCCGCTGCGAGCCCGTGGACGACCGATGGGACGGCGTGCCCGCCCGCATCGAGCTCGCCGACGGGCTCGATGCGGACGCGCTGACGGGCCTCGACGCCTTCTCGCATGTCGAGGTGCTCTTTCTCTTCCACCTCGTCGAGGAGGCCGAGATCGAGCTCGCCGCGCGCCATCCGCGCGGGCGCGCGGACTGGCCCCGCATCGGCATCTTCGCCCAGCGCGGCAAGGGGCGGCCGAACCGGCTCGGCGCCACGATCGCGCGCATCCTCAAGGTCGAGGGGCGCACGCTGCACGTCTCGGGGCTCGACGCGGTCGACGGCACGCCCGTCCTCGACCTCAAGCCCGTCATGTCGGGCTTCCTGCCGCGCGGCGAGATCGACGAGCCCCGATGGGCGAAGGAGATCATGGCCGACTATTGGTGAGGCCCGCCGGAACCCTCGCGGGGAGCCCGCTCGCCTTTCGCCACCTGGCGTTTCGACGTAGGATGCGCGGGCAAGGTGTTGGGGAGCTTCAAGCGATGACCACGCACGTACAGCGTTTCTTCAGCGGATTGTTCGGACAGTTCTGGGCCACGTGGCGCAGCACCGTCGCCACCATCCTCACCTATTTCTTCATCGTCTACATGCTCTCCGGCCATTTTCTGTTCTCGGCGTCCGACGCCATGGAATGGACGGACAAGATTCACGAAGGCATGGAGGCGGTCGCCCAGTGGATATCCGACACCTTCAGCATAAATGTCGACATCAAGGGCGCGTTCCGCATGCTGGTGACGGATCAGACCGTGTTCGTGAGCACCATGACGCTGCTCGTGCGCGCCGTGGTCGTCGGCGGCGTCATCGCCGTCTTCAAGACGTTCGCCGGCTCCGGCGAGAAATAGCGCCTCGCTCGGATCCGCCTGCCGATGCGAGGGGAGTAGTGAGCCATCCGCTATAGTCCGTTCGCCATCGTTCTTGCACTGAGCGTCTGCTCGCTCGCCCTCGGCCTCGCCGGACACGATGCGGGCTTCTGGTCGCTCGCCCTCCTCGCCCCGCTCGTCCTCGTCGGCATCTTCGACATCGTCCAGACGCGCCACACGCTCTGGCGCCTCTTCCCGATCGCCGCGCACGTCAGATGGTTCTTCGAGTGGCTGCGCCCGTTCATGCGCGAATATCTCCTCGACGGCGACCATCAGGGCCGGCCGTTCAGCCACAGGGCGCGCGCCCTCGTCTACAAGCGCGCCAAGGATCTCGAGAGCGCGCAGCCCTTCGGCACGGATCTCGACGTCTATTCATCCGGCTACGAATGGATCAATCACGCCGTCATGGCGCGCCAGGACGAGGTCGAGGACCATCGCGTCGCCGTCGGCGAGGGCGGCTGCAGGAAGCCCTACAGCGCGTCGCTGCTGAACATTTCCGCGATGAGCTTCGGCGCCCTCAGCGGCCGGGCGATCGAGGCCCTGAACCTCGGCGCGAAGCTCGGGGGCTTCTATCACGACACGGGCGAGGGCGGCCTGTCGCGCTATCACCTCGCCCATGGCGGCGACGTCGTCTGGGAGCTCGGCACGGGCTATTTCGGCTGCCGCACTCCCGAGGGCGGCTTCGACCGCGCGCGCTTCCGGGACGGCGCGGCGCACGATCAGGTCAAGATGATCGAGATCAAGCTGAGCCAGGGCGCCAAGCCGGGCCATGGCGGGCTCCTGCCGGGCGCCAAGGTCTCGCCCGAGATCGCGGCTGCGCGCGGCGTCGAGGCGTGGGCGGATTGTCTGTCCCCGGCCCATCACTCGGCCTTCGGGACGCCGGTCGGGCTCATGGAGTGGATCGCCGAGCTGAGGGAGCTGTCGGGCGGCAAGCCCGTGGGCTTCAAGCTCTGCGTGGGCCATACCTGGGAGGTGCTCGCCCTCGTCAAGGCCATGCTCAAGACCGGCATCGCGCCCGACTTCATCGTCGTCGACGGCGCCGAGGGCGGCACGGGCGCCGCGCCGGCGGAGCTCTCGAACCATGTGGGCACGCCCCTGCGGGAGGGCCTCGTCACGGTCGTCAACGCGCTCGCGGGGACGGGCCTGCGCCGGCGCGTGCGCATCGCCGCCGCCGGCAAGATCACCACGGGCCACATGCTCGCGGCAAACCTCGCGCTCGGCGCCGACTGGTGCAACGCGGCGCGCGCCTTCATGTTCGCGCTGGGCTGCGTGCAGACGAAGCGCTGCCACACGGGCACCTGCCCGACCGGCATCGCGACGCAGGACAAATGGCGCCAGTGGGGCCTCGACGTCGCCGACAAGGGCCCGCGCGTCCACCATTTCCACCGCAATACGATGCTGGCCCTGTCGCAATATGTCGGCGCGGCGGGCCTCGAAAGCCCGGCCGAGCTTCGGCCCCACCACCTGCGCGTCCGCGTCAACGAGAACCTCGTTCTGCACGCGGACGAGCTCTACCGCTTCCTCGCGCCGGGATGCCTGCTCGACGCCCCGCAGGAGACGCCCTATGGCGACTGGTGGGCCATGGCGGACGCGGACAGCTTCGCGCCCCGTCGCCTCGAGACCGCCGCCCGCAGCCGCGCGCAGCTCTCGGCCTAGGGATGCAGCCCCCATTGGGGCATTTGCCGGCACGATCGGATCGCCCAAGCTCGAGCGGATCGCCCAAGCTCGAGAAGGCGTCCCGCGGCTCGACCGCGGGACGCCGGTCGTGTCGGCCGGCGCCCGTCCGCCGCCCCGCCGCGCGCCGTCCCGATCAGCCGTCGGGCTGGCGGCGGCGGCGCGACAGGAGGTCTCCGGCCGGCGCGAGCTCGGCCGCGTCGAGATAGCCGTCGCCGTTCTTGTCCAGCATGGGGAAGGCGAGCTTGACGCCCTGGCCGATGCGGCCCTTGAGCTCGGCCGTCTCGATCCGGTCGTCGATATTGTCGTCGAGAAGGCCCATGAGGCGCGTCTTGCCGAGGGATTTTCCGTAGTCCTTCATATCGTCCGAGGTCTCGCCCACCCAGCGGAAGGCGACGGCGGTGTAGAGCATCTCCTGGAAGGTCTGCTCGCCCCATTCGACCGTGATCTTGGGGTCGGGGTTGGAGAGGTTGCGCTCCGAATTGTCGTAGACATAGCGCGCGATGAGCTTCGATCCCGCCGGAATCGGCACGGGCTCGACGAACTGGTAGCCGCGCTGCCAGTTGAAGTCGTAATGCGGCAGCGCGAGGAGGAGCGTCTCCTTGCCGTCCGGCGTGCGCAGCGTGAGGTCGGAGGCATAGCCCCGATAGTGCGCATGCGGAAAGGCCGAGTAGAGCAGCGCGTCGTTGGGGAAGGTCATGTAGGCGACCTCCTTGTGGCGCCCCTCGCCCGGCGGAATGACGATCGAGACGTCGGCGATGACGGACGAGCGCATGACGAGCTCGGGCTTCTCCTTGTGAAAGTAGAAGCCGATCTGCGTCGCGTCGGTCACGGCCTTGCCGACGGGCGTGTAGTGCATCTGGAAGCCGATATAGCCGCCGGCCGGGAAGGGCGTCCCGATATTGGCGGGCTGGACGGTCGATTCCGCGCCGACCGCGTAGCCGCCCGTCGAGAACTCCCAGCGCGAGGTGGAGGCGGCGCCGTCCTTCGGCTCCTCGGACATGTAGCCCGAGAGCACGTGGTGCACGGTCTCGCGCGAGCCGACCTTGATCGTCGTCGCGCGCAGCCACTTGTCCTCCTTCAGAGGATTGGCGACGTAGGGATATTGATAGTCGACGATGCCGCTCGCCGGCACGTCGTAGGCCGGCAGCGTGAGGATGAGGTCGGGGGGCCCGAGGGGCCAGTCCTCGGCGTGCAGCTCGGCCTCGGCGAGGGGGTCGTTGCCCTCCCCGCGCGGCGCGCCCGCCTCGATCCAGTGGACGAGCGTCTTGATCTCCTCGCTCGACATGGAGCGGTCGCCGATGAACTTGCCCACATGCGGATCGGCGTGCCAGGGCGGCATGCGCTGCGTGCGGACGGTCTCGCGCATCATCGGCGCCCAGCCCTTGACGTCGTCGTACTTCGTCAGGGCGAAGGGCCCGATGCCGCCCGGCTGGTGGCACGTGACGCATTTGTCGAGAAGGATCGGCGCGACGGTCTTCGAATAGGAGATCTCGGAGAACGTCTCGGCGCGGTCGCGATCGGGGAAGCTCACGATGCAGCCGGGCGCCGCGTCGACGCTCGCGACGCGGACGGGCTTGCCGGCGAGGACGTCGTCGAGCGCGTCCTTGAGATAGGTGTGCTCGGGCTGCGCCTTCTGGCGCTCGTAGCTCAGGCGGTCGTCGACGGGACCGTGGTAGACGACCTTGTAGCCGTCGTCGGGGCTGACGACGAAGATCTCGGCGGTGCGCATGACGCCGAGCTGCTCGCCCACGAGCTGGTTCTCGTCGACGAGGATCGGCATGGCCGCGCCGAATTCGGCGGCCTCCGCGGCGATCGCCTCGCGCGTGTCCTGCGGATTGGAGTTGAGCATGTAGAAGACGACGCCCTTGGGCACGTAGGTCTTCTGCAGTTCGGCGAGGAAGCCCATGGCGGTGCGCGCGATGGGGCAGCCATTGCCCTGCGTCATGATCACGACGGCCGGCGCGTCGCCGAAATAATAAAGCCGATGCGAGCCGCCATTGGCGTCGGTGAGGCGGAAATCGTCGACATATTCCGCGGGCTCGACCCGCGTCGCGGCCTGCGCCGCGCCCGCCAGGAACACCGCGACCATGGCGCCCGCAAGGGCCCGCCAGCCAAATCCGCTCATCGTTCGCCTCCCGAGACCTGTCGGCACACGCCCATTCAACGGGCCTTGCGCGGGCGACCCGTTGATCGCCGCCGTCTTTGCGCAACGGAAGGTAGTGCGGCAGCGGGGGAAGGTCACCCCTTGCCCTGCAACCGGCGCATGGCCCGCAAGGCAAGGGGACGAGAGGAACGCCGCCCGCTCAGTGGGCGAGCTTTTCCTTCACGATGGCGCTCGCCCGGGCGAAGTCCATCTGGCCGGCATAGCGCTCCTTCAGCGCGCCCATGCAGCGGCCCATGTCCTTGATCGTCGAGGCGCCCATCTCCTGGAGCAGGTGCCCGCACGCCGTCTCGATCTCGGCGGGCGAGAGCTGCCGGGGCAGGAAGGACTTGATGATCTCCTCCTCCTCGCGCTCCTGCTCGGCGAGGTCGGCGCGGCCGGCCTCCTCGTAGGTGCGGATCGATTCCTCGCGCTGGCGCACCATCTTCTGGAGAATCTGGAGGATCTCCTCCGGGCTCGCGCCTTCGCAGCGGTCCTCCGCGCGCGCGGCGATGTCGCGGTCCTTGATGGCCGCGAGCATGAGGCGCAGCGTCGAGACGCGCCGCTGATCGCGGGCCTTCATCGCCGTCTTGAGCGCCTGATTGATGTCTTCACGCATGACCTTGTCCTTGTTGTTGCAGCGCAGCAGCAAGCCCGCCGCGATCCCGCGGCCAACGGGGCCCACCGTCCGTTACCCCTGTGGTAAGTATTTGTTTTTGCCGTGTTTTCCAGGCTCCGAGACACGCTTGACGATATCTTCGCTGCTGCGTAGTCTCCCCCGACTTTGTGCCCGTTGGCACGGAGGGCCGAATCGAATCGGCGCTTTGAGTCGGCCCGCAATGTGGGCTCTCGCGACCGAGATTTCAAGCCGCCCGCGCCCGTCCATCCCGACACCGAGCCGAGTCGCGACCGCGGGGCCCGCCCCGAGATCGGGCACCGCCCCGAACCTGCCGGCCCCTCGGGGCCCCCGGCGAGGAGAGACCTGCGAGCGATGAACGCCAATTCGCGCCTCGAGACGCGGCCGACCGCCCTGCTCGTCCTCGCCGACGGCACCGTCATTCCCGGCAGGGGCCTCGGCGCGAAGGGCGCGGCCGTCGGCGAGGTCTGCTTCAACACGGCGATGACCGGCTATCAGGAGATCCTCACCGATCCCTCCTATGCCGGACAGATCGTCGCCTTCACCTTCCCCCATATCGGCAATGTCGGGACGAACACGGAGGATCTCGAGGCGACGAACACCGCCGTGCGCGGCGCGATCTTCCGCGCCGACGTCACCGCGCCCTCGAACTGGCGCTCGAGCGCCTCGCTGAACGACTGGCTCGCGGCGCGCAACATCGTGGCGCTGACCGGGATCGACACGCGGGCGCTGACGCGGCGCATTCGCGAGCGCGGCATGCCGAACGCCGTCATCGCCCACGCGCCCGACGGGGCCTTCGACCTCGACGCGCTGAAGAAGAAGGCCGCCGACTGGCCGGGCCTTGAGGGCATGGACCTCGCCAAGGAGGTCACCTCGCGCCAAAGCGCGCGCTGGGACGAGACGCTCTGGGCCTGGGGCAAGGGCCATGGGCGGCGCGAGGGCGCCGCCTTCCGCGTCGTCGCCGTCGACTACGGCATCAAGCGCAACATCCTGCGCGCGCTCGCCTCGCTCGGCGCGGAGGTGACGACCGTGCCCGCGACCGCGACGGCCGAGGAGGTGCTCGCCCACCGGCCCGACGGCGTCTTCCTCTCGAACGGCCCGGGCGACCCGGCCGCGACCGGCGTCTATGCCGTGCCGACGATCCGCGGCCTCGTCGATTCGGGCCTGCCGGTCTTCGGCATCTGCCTCGGCCATCAGATGCTGGGGATCGCCCTCGGCGGGCGGACGAAGAAGATGCATCAGGGCCATCACGGCGCCAATCATCCGGTCAAGGATCTGACGACGGGCAAGGTCGAGATCACCTCGATGAATCACGGCTTCGCGGTCGACGCGGAGAGCCTGCCCGAGGGCGTCGTCGAGACGCACCGCTCGCTCTTCGACGGCTCGAATTGCGGCCTCGCCGTCGAGGGCCGCCCGGTCTTCTCGGTGCAATATCACCCCGAGGCCTCGCCAGGCCCCCACGACAGCCATTATCTTTTCGAGCGCTTCCGCGCCGCGATCCTCGCGCGCGCGAGCTGACGGAGGGAGCCATGGACGAGCTGAAGCTGACGCGGGACGCGGACCGGCTCCTCGCCTTCGTCTACGACCGCGCCGGCGGCGAGGTCGACGTCGAGGTGGACGCGACCGCCTTTCTCGAGCGGGCCGACTGGACCGAGGCGCATTATCAGCATGTCCTCGCCTATCTCGAGCGCCTGGGCTGGGGCCGGCGCATCGAGACGAGCCTGCCGCTCCACGACGGCACCCAGCGCGAGAGCGAGATCGACGAGGGCGAGGCCTGGCCCGACGTCCCGCTCCACCACTCGCGCAACCTCGCGCTCACCGGGGAAGGCCTCGCGCGCATCGACGCGCAGAGGAAGTAGCGGGCGGCCGCCCGACATGTTCGTTCTTGTCGTCCTTTTCGGAATGGCATGGGGATTGGTTGCCCTGCTTGCTTATGCCATCCGTAAGGCCGGCACGCCCGCCCGCTTTCGCCGTCCTGCCCTGGTCGCGCTCAGCGTCCTCGTCGTCATGCCTGTGCTCGGGCCGGCAACCATCGTGGCCGTTCCCGTTCCGATGGGGCTGGTCCTCGGGGCGGCGCTGGCGGCGGGAGAGCCGCTCGAGCTCTTCGATCTGCTGGCCGCTTTCTGGTGGTTTTCTCTGCCGTCCCTGCTGGCGACGCTCGCCGCCTCGAGCTGGCTCGCGTGGCGCTTCGTCCGGTAGGCGGGCGGCGCGGCCCTAGCCCGCGCGCACCGGCCCGCATGCCGCGGCAAGCGCGCCGGGAGAAAGCTCCTGGGCGAGGAGGCGGCGCGGGTCGACGGGGCCCGGCATCCGCATCTGCCCTTCCGGCACCGGCGCGAATCCCACCTTGGCGTAGTAGGGCGCGTCGCCCACGAGGACGACGAGGCGATGGCCGAGGCCGCGCGCCTCGTCGATCCCCCGGCGCATGAGGGCGAGGCCGGCCCCCTGCCCCCGCAGCGCCGGAACGACGGCGAGGGGACCGAGAAGGAGCGCCGGCGCCTCGCCGACATGGATGGGCCAGAAGCGCACCGAGCCGATGAGCTCGCCCCGCTCCGCCGCGATCGCGACGAAGGAGAGCGCCTCGACGGGACGATTGCCCTCGCGCAGGCGCTGGGCGGTCTTGGCGAAGCGGCCGGGCCCGAAGACCTCCGCGACGAGATCTTCGACGGCGCCGGCATCGGCGGGCTTTTCGGGCAGGACGGTGAAGCGCAGCATGAGGCGTCGGCCCCTCGAAACGGAATGGCGGAACCAGGTTTCGAGGGACGCGCCGCCTTCGGGACCGCGGCGCGCGAAGGATCAGGCGCGCGAGGTGCCGAGGCGCGAGGGCGAGCCCCTCCGGCGGGCGCGGCAGCGCGCCCCGCCGGGTCGTCGTCGCAATTGATGGGTCCTGGCCATGGGGCCGCTCGCCTTCTCGCCCGCGAGGCCATCCCCCGCGGCGGGCATGCGCTATCACTTTGCGCCCGCCGGGTAAAGCGGTTTTGCGCTCCGCCTGCCGGCCGGTCGGCGCTCGGACCGCAGAGGACGCTTGCGCGCCCGGCTCCCCCGCCCTTGGCGGGCGCGCGGCGCCAGCGTATTCCTTGCCGCCGATGAAACGGACCCGGATGGTGGGAGAAGACGATGGCTCAAATGGAAGGCAAGGTCGTCCTGGTGACGGGCGCGGGGCGCGGCATCGGCCGCGAATGCGCGCTGCTCGCGGCGCGCGAGGGCGCCAAGGTGGTCGTGAACGATCTCGGCGGCTCGGTCGACGGGTCGGATTTGGGCTCGGCGGGCCCCGCCGAGGAGGTCGCGAGGGAGATCCGCAAGCTCGGCGGCGAGGCCGTGTCGAACTCGGACTCGGTCGCCACCATGAGCGGCGCCAAGGCCATGTTCGAGCAGGCCATGGACAGCTTCGGCGGCCTCAACGCCGTCATCAGCCCGGCGGGCATCCTGCGCGACGGCATGTTCCACAAGATGACCGAGGAGGACTGGAGCTCGGTCATCGACGTGCACCTCAACGGCACCTTCTACATCACGCGGGCGACGGTCGAGCATTTCCGCAATCAGGAGGACGGCTCCTACGTCCTCTTCACCTCGACCTCGGGGCTCATCGGCAATATCGGCCAGGTGAACTACGCCGCCGCGAAGATGGGCATCGTCGGCCTCTCGCGCGTTCTCGCCATGGAGGGCCTGCGCAAGAAGGTGCGCTCGAACGTCATCGCGCCTTTCGCCTGGACGCGGATGATCGAGACGATCCCGGTCAAGGACGAGCAGAGCGCCGCGCGCGTCGAGCGCATGCGCAACAAGATGCGCGCCGATCAGATCGCGCCCCTTGCGGTTGCGCTCGCCGCGCCGCGCGCGTCCGACGTGTCCGGACAAATCTTCGCCGTGCGCGGCAACGAGATCTTCCTCTTCGACCAGCCGCGCCCCATTCGCGGCCTCGGGCGCCTCGACGGCTGGACGCCCGAATCGGTCATCGAGCAGTGCCTGCCGGCCATGAAGCCGGCCATGTTCTCGCTCGACGCCTCGGCGGGGACCTTCCCCTACGAGCCCGTCTGAGCGGGCCAAGGCCTTGATCGGGCGGCCCTTTGGCCGCCCGTCCCCTTCCGGCCCCGAAGGTCCGGGCGCCGCCCTTTTGACGGCGGCGTCCAATCTCGTCTAATGCACGGGAATCGCAGCGGTCGGCCGCTGGCGGAGCATTGCGCAGCCATTGAGCGAGGTCGCGCCAGTTGGGCTACGATTTCTCGTCACTCGCGATCCTGGTCGTCGACGACAATCCCCACATGCGGGACCTCCTGCGCCTGCTTCTGCGCTCCATGGGCGTGAAGACGGTGCACGAGGCGGAGAACGGCGCCATGGCGCTGAAGCTCCTCAAGGAGCGGGCGATCGACATCGCGATCTGCGACCTCCTGATGGCCGAGGTCGACGGCAACGCCTTCACGCGGGAGGTGCGCCAGTCGGCCGCGGGCTCGCAGCGCTACCTGCCGATCATCATGGTGACCGGCCATTCGGAGCGGAAGGTGATCGAATCCGCGCGGGATGCCGGCGTGACCGAGTTCCTACGCAAGCCCATCACGGCGCGCTCGCTCTATCTGCGCCTCGTGGAGGTCGTCGAGCGCCCGCGCCCCTTCATTCAGTGCGCGACCTATTTCGGGCCCGACCGCCGGCGCAAGAAATGCGACGACCCGTCCGTCTACGGCAGCCGCAGGGCCGAGGACCGGGGCGAGGCGAGCGAGATCGTCTTTCTGGCGGAGGACGCATGACCGGCGGACCCGCGCGCGTCATCCGGCCCAAGAACCGTCTCGCGGAGCGCTGCGCGGCCCCGGCCGGCACCTCGGGCGAGGCGCTCATCGCGCGCATGGAGGCGGCCCTCGCCGCGCATGTCGAGGCCAACCGGGCGCTGATCCCGGACCGGGTGGGCGAGCTCAGGGAGCTCTCCGCGCAAGGCGACAAGGCCGGCCTCCTCGCCGCCGCCCACGAGATCAAGGGCCTTGCCGGCACGTTCGGCTTCGCTCTCATCGGGCGCCTCGCCGAAAGCCTCACGCGCTACCTGCGCGACAAGGACGCCTCCGACGAGGCGCTCGTCCGCATGCATGTCGATGCGATGCTGGCCGGCGTCTCGGGCGACGAGGAGAGGCGCGGCGCGGTCACCGAGGCGGTGGCCGCGGGGCTCGAGGAGCTCGTGTCCCGGGCGCCGAAGGCGCCGGCGGCATAGCTTGCGTCAAACGTCCCTCACATCCGAGACGTTCCGGACAGCGGCACGCGCGCGAGAACGCGGAACGGCGCGGCGGGCTCCTCCTCCACGAGGAGCGCGAGCGCGTCGAGGACGATCGGCGCCTCGAGCAGGCTCACCAGCCGCTCCGTGAGCGCGGCCGCGACGCGCGCGCGCTCGTCCTGCGCCGCGAGGCGCTCCGTCAGCGTCATGTGGAAGCGGAACTCCTCGAGCACGTAGGGATAGCCCCAGCGCGCGAAGAGCCGGACCTGGCGCGGCGAAAGCCGGGCCCTCGCCCGGCGGGCCCTGTCTTCCTCGTCGAGAGGCGCGCGCGCGGCGTCGAGCCGCGTCACGGCGGCGCGCTCGAGCCTTGCGAGCGCCCGCGGCGGCGCGGCCGGCACGAGCGCGAGGAAGCCGTCGATCTCCGAGAGGCGCAGGCGGCCGAGCGGCACGGGGCGAAGATCCGCACACAGAGCCTCGAGCCCGGCGCGCAGGTCGCTCTCGCTCGTCTCGGGATGAAGGCGGAACGGCGCCTTGATCGTCGCGTGGAAGCCGTAGCGGCGCGGCGCGGCGGTGATCGCGAGGAGGCGGCCGGCCGGGATCCCCGCCACGGATGCCGGCGCGCCGCCGAGCCAGCCTGCGCCGAACGCCCCGAGCGCGGTCTCCGGCGCCGGCGCGAAGTAGACGGCATAGCGCGGCGCCATGGCTCAGGCGACCCTGACGCCGCCGCGCCAGACCGCGCGCACCAGCGGACAGTCGCCCGGCGGACGGGCCCCGAGCGGGCGGGCGCGCACGAGATCGGCGCGCAGGCCGACGGCGAGGCGCCCGCGGTCCGCAAGGCCGATCATGGCCGCGGGGCGCGAGGTGACGAGCGCGATCGCCTCGGCGAGCGAGAGGCCCGCTTCCGCGACGAGGCGGAACGGCGCGTGCAGGAGGCTCACGGGCATATAGTCCGAGGACAGAGCGTCGACGAGGCCCTCCGCCGCGAGGTCGCGCGCCGAGACGTTGCCCGAATGCGAGCCGCCCCGGATGACGTTGGGCGCGCCCATGATGACGGTCATGCCCTCCGCCCGCGCCGCCTGCGCCGCCGCCCGCGTCGTCGGGAACTCGCTCATCGCGATGCCCAGCGCCTTCGCCTCGCGCACATGGCCCTCGGTCCGGTCGTCATGGCTCGCCACGGGAATGCCGCGCGCGGCGGCGTCCGCCACGATGGCGCTGCGGTTCTCCTGCGCATGGGCATCGCGCATCGCGACGCGCCGCGCGATATGCGCCTCGATCTCGTGGGGCCCGTAGGCGTCGCGATAGGCCGCCCGGTAGCGGTCGAGGTCGGCATATTGGCGGTCGCCGGGCGTGTGATCCATCACCGAGACAAGCGCGAGCAGCGGGTCGTCCCGCACCGGCGCGAAGAGGTCGAGAATGTGGTCGCGCCCGATCTCGCAGCGCAGATGCAGCCGGTGGTCCGCCTTGAGCGCGCCGAGGGCGCAGGCTTCCCGCAGCGCCGACACCGTGCGCCCGAGCAGCGCGAGGCGCTCCTCCTTGCCGTCCGTGTCGCCGACCGCGACGGCGTCGAAGACGGTGGTGATGCCGGCGCCTGCGATCTGGGCATCGTGCGCGAGGAGCGCGGATAGCCCGGGCCAGTCGACGCCCTGGCGCGGCACGAGGTGCTTTTCGAGATTGTCCGTATGCAGCTCGACGAGGCCGGGAAGCAGGTGGTCGCCCTCGAGGTCGAGGGCCCCCGGCGCGCGCGAGGGCCCCGGCGCGATGTCCGCGATGAGGCCGTCGCGCACGAGGAGCGTCCCCGCGAGGACCTCGTCCGCGAGCACGAGCCGCGCATTGGTGAGGATGAGGTCGTCGGTCATTCCCGCTCCCACTGGCCGCCGCCGGGCCGCGCCGCCCGATGGCCTCGGCCCGCGCAGCATAGCGCGCGCGCCGGGCGGCCACCCGGGGCTACCGCTTTTAACAAAAGGTTCATAAAACCATTGCAACGCGACCGCGCTTCCCCTAGATTTGTTGTATAGATGTATAGACCAAAGGCAAAGTCGGTCGGTAGCCGCGGCCCCGTTCGGCCCGCCCCCGCCGGCAAAGGAACAACGCCAAAGGAGAAACGACGATGAGCGAATCGAGCGAGGACATGGTCCCATTGACGCGCAGCGCGGGCGTCGCCCTTTGGCGCCAGATCGCGCAGATGCTCGAAGCGGAAATCCGGCAGGGCGTCTATCCGCCCGGGGGTCAGCTCCCGACCGAGGCACAGCTCGCGGCGCGCTTCCGCGTGAACCGCCACACGCTGCGCCGCGCGATCGCCTCGCTGCAGGAAGGCGGGCATCTGCGCGTCGAGCAGGGACGCGGCACCTTCGTGCAGGAGGAGACGATCGAATATCCGGTGGCGAGGCGCACGCGCTTCTCCGAGGCCATGCAGAAGCTCGGCCGGCGTCCCGGCGGGGAGCTGCTGAGGGGCGAGATCGTCCCCGCGACGCCGCAGGTCGCCGCGGCGCTGGGTGTGCCGCGCGGCGCGCCGGTCGTGCTCCTCGACATTCTGCACACGGTCGACGGGCGCCCGGCCTCGCTCACCTCGCATTATTTCCCGAAGTCGCGCTTCGCCCGCCTCATCGAGGCCTATCGCGAGAGCGGCTCAGTCACCAAGGCCCTGCAGGCGGAGGGGGTCAAGGACTATTTCCGCCGCTCGACGCGCGTGACCGCGCGGCTGCCCTCGATCGAGGATGCGCGCCAGCTCCACATGCCGCGCACCCAGCCGGTGATGATCTCCGAGGACGTCAATGTCGACGAGACGGGCCGTATCATCGAGTTCGCCGTCGCCCGCGCGCCGGCGCAGCGCTCGCAGATCGTCTTCGAGCCCTGAGCGCCGCGGCGCCTCAGGGAATGCCGAGATATTTGTGCGTCTGGAGCGAGAGGCGCCATTTGGGATGCGTGAGGCAATAGGCGACGGCCGCCGCGGTGTTCGCCGTGCGCTCCGGCCCGTCCATGGGCTGCAGCAGGAAATGGCGGAAGGCGAGGCCCTCCAGGCTCTCCGGTGAAAGCTCCGCCTGCGGAAAGACGAGCTTCAGCTCGTCGCCCGTCCGCTGCGCGAGCCGCGTGCCGGCCTTGGGGCTCACGCAGATCCAGTCGAGCGCCTCGGGCGCGGGCAGCGTACCGTTCGTCTCGACGCCGACCTCGAAGCCCTCGGCGTGCAGCGCGGCGACGAGCCCCGCATCGAGCTGCAGCAGCGGCTCGCCCCCGGTGCACACGACGTAAGGCGCGCCCCCGCCTCTCGCGGGCCATAGCGCCGCGACCGCCTGCGCGAGGCCGGCCGCCCTCTCGAACCTGCCGCCGCCCGGCCCGTCCGTGCCGACGAAATCGGTGTCGCAGAAGCGGCATTCGGCGCGCGCCCGGTCGCCCTCGCGCCCCGACCAGAGATTGCACCCCGCGAAGCGCAGGAAGACCGCCGGCCGGCCGGCCTGCGCGCCCTCGCCCTGCAGCGTGTAGTAGAGCTCCTTGACCGTGTACGTCATGGCCGCCGGCCAGCCCGCCATTCGGCAAAGCCCTTGGCGCGCAGCGCGCAGGCGGGGCAGGCGCCGCAGCCCGCGCCCCAGTCGTGGGGCGTGCGCTCGCCGAGATAGCAGGTATGCGTCTCCTCGACGACGAGCCTCACCAGCGCCTCGCCGCCGAGATCTTCCGCCAGCGCCCAGCTCTGCGCCTTGGTCAGCCACATCAGCGGCGTCTCGACGACGAAGCGCGCCTCCATACCGAGATTGAGCGCGACCTGCAGCGCCTTCAGCGTGTCGTCGCGGCAGTCCGGATAGCCGGAGAAATCCGTCTCGCACATGCCGCCGACGAGGCGCCCGATCCCCCGCCCGTGGGCGAGCGCCGCCGCGAGCGTGAAGAAGAGGATGTTCCGTCCCGGGACGAAGGTCGTCGGCAGGCCGCCTTCCGGCGTCTCGATGGGCTTTGCGTGCGTGAGCGCGCTCTCGCCGAGCCTGGCGAGGACGTCCGTCACGAGCAGATGGTCGTCCTTGAGCCGCCCGGCCCATCGCGGGAAGCGCTCGCGGATGGCGGCAAGGACGCGCCCGCGCGCCGCGAGCTCGACCGCGTGGCGCTGGCCGTAGTCGAAGCCGAGCGTCTCGACATGCGCGAAGCGCTCGAGCGCCCAGGCGAGGCAGGTGGTCGAATCCTGCCCGCCGGAGAAGAGAACGAGGGCTTTGTCCTGCGTGTCCGTCATGGCGAATGGGATATGGTTCCATCACATGAGACCGGCGAGCCGGAGGAGCCCCATGTCCGATCTGCGCTTCGTCTATATCACGGCCCCGAGCGCAGAGGTCGCGCGCGACATCGGCAGGATCGTCGTCGCCGAGCGCCTCGCGGCCTGCGCCAACGTGATCGACGGGCTCGCGAGCCTCTACTGGTGGGAGGGCAAGGTCGCGGAGGACCGCGAGGCCGCGCTCATCCTCAAGACGCGCGCCGACCGCCTGCCCGCCCTCACCGCGCGCGTGAAGGCGCTGCACCCCTACACCGTGCCCTGCGTCGTCGCGCTGCCGATCGACGAGGGCCAAGGCAATCCCGATTTCCTCGCCTGGATCCGGGCGGAGGCGACGGGCGCGTGAGGGAAGCCCAGAATGGCGCCCCGGCTCCTATCCGTCGTCCCGCGGCTCGACCGCGGGACCCATAGCCACGAGCGCCCGGGAGTATGGGTCCCGCGGTCAAGCCGCGGGATGACCTCGTGGGAACGGCGGCAGCCGCCCCCTCAGCCCTTCAGCACCTCGCGGATGGTGTCGATGGGCAGCGGGAAGATGATCGTGTTCGTCTTGTTGCCGGCGACCTCGTTCAGGGCCCCGAGATATCTGAGCTGCATGGCGGCGGGCTCCTTGGAGATCATGGCCGCCGCCTCCACGAGCTTGGCCGCCGCCTGCTGCTCGCCTTCGGCGGAGATGATCTTGGCGCGCCGCTCGCGCTCGGCCTCGGCCTGCCGCGCGATGGCCCGCACCATCTGCGGATCGATGTCCACGTGCTTGATCTCGACGTTCGAGACCTTGATGCCCCAGGCATCGGTCTGGGTGTCGAGGATCTCCTGGATGTCGGCGTTGAGCTTGTCGCGCGAGGCCAGCATCTCGTCGAGATCGTGCTTGCCGAGCACGGAGCGCAGCGTGGTCTGCGCGAGCTGCGAGGTCGCGACCATGTAGTCCTCGACCTTGTTGATGGCGCGGTTGGCGTCGATGACGCGGTAGTAGATGACCGCGTTGACCTTCACGGACACGTTGTCCTTGGAGATGACGTCCTGGGGCGGAACGTCGTGCACGAGCGTGCGCACGTCGACCTTCACCATCTGCTGCAGGATGGGGATGAGGATCTGCAGGCCCGGGCCCCGCACGCCGGTGAAGCGGCCGAGCGTGTAGACGACGCCGCGCTCGTACTCGCGCAGGATCTTGATCGCCGAGCTCAGGATCACGAAGCCCGCGACGACGAGGAAGACGATAAAGCCGATGCTCGGGATCATGGGGTAGCCCTTCCCTTCCGTTTCGCGCCCCGCGCGGCGTCAGTGTCCCTTGAGAAGCCGGCGGACGCGGCCGTTCCGCCGCCGCACCTCCACGACGAGGCCCTCGCGCGCGCGCACGACCACCTCCTCGCCCGGAGCGAGCCCGACGCTGGCCCTGGCGCGCCAGCGCTCGCCTTCGACCATGACATAGCCCGAGTCCCCGCTCCATTCGAGGACGTGCCCGCGCGCGCCCGCCATCTCGTTCAGCGGCCGGCCGAACATGCGCACGAAGTCGAGCGCGCCGGACAGCACGATGACGAGGCCGACGCCGAAGGCGCCGAGAATGAGCCAGATGGCGAGATGCGCGCTCAGCGGGGCCATCGGACGGTCAGCCCTTCTTCTTCCGGTCGCCTTTCGCGACCACGACGAGCGTGAGGCCGTCGAGCGCCTTGATCGTCACCTCCTGGCCCTCGGCGAGCGCGTCCTCGGAGCGCGCGCGCCAGGTCTCGCCGTCGGCGTGGACGATGCCCTCGCCGCCCGACCAGCGCACGACGCGCCCCGTCATGCCGATGAGATTGTCCGCGCCCGTCGCGATGCGCCGGCGCTGCGCCGAGATCGCATAGGTGCCCACGACGAAGACGATGAAGGCGGTCACGCCGACCGTGCCCAGGATGAAGGGCAGCGACACCTTGAGCCCCGGCACGTCGGTGTCGAAGAGGAGGAAGGCGCCCGTCCCCATGGCGATGACGCCCCCGACGCCCAGGACCCCGCCGGAGGTCACGAAGAACTCCGCCGCCAGGAACGCCACCCCGAGGAAGAAGAGCGCCACCCCCGCATAGTTCGTGGGCAGAACGCTCAGCGAATAGAGCCCGAGGATGAGGCAGATCGCGCCCGCGACGCCGGGAAAGACGCTGCCGGGATTGTAGACCTCCATCAGGAGCCCGATCGTGCCGAGATTCATGAGGAGGAAGG
>JACKLE010000008.1 GCA_024236075.1 Alphaproteobacteria bacterium
ACCCGGCCTTCGTTGAGCAGGACGGTCTCGGCGCAGCGCTCGGCTTCGTCGAGATAGGCGGTCGACCAGACGATCGCGACATTTTCTCGCGCGAGCTCGCCGACCATGCGCCAGAGCTCGCGGCGCGAGATGGGGTCGACGCCCACGCTCGGCTCGTCGAGGAGAAGGACGTCCGGCGCGTCGATCAGGACGCAGGCGAGGCCGAGCTTCTGCTTCATCCCGCCCGAGAGCTTGCCCGCGAGGCGCCCGGTGAAGGGCGCGAGTCCGGTGAAGGCGAGCAGGCGCTCGAAGGTCGCCTTGCGCTCGGAGCCGGGCAGGCCGCGAAGCTCCGCATAAAGATTGAGATTCTCCCGAACCGTGAGATCCTCGTAGAGGCCGAAGCGCTGGGGCATGTAGCCGATACGCGCCTGGACCGCCAGGGCATCCCTCGCCGTGTCGAATCCGAAGACGCGGGCGCGTCCCCGGTCGGGCAGCATCAGTCCCGCCATCATGCGCAGGAGCGTCGTCTTGCCCGCCCCGTCGGGCCCGACGAGGCCGGTGACGCGCCCGGGAGAGATCGCAAGGCTCACCCCGTCGAGCGCGGGCACGGCCGCGCCGGGAAACCGCTTCGAAAGTCCCTCGATCTCGACGAAGGCCTCGCTCATGGCGCCCGCCTCAGGAGGCTCTGTCCGGCACGTGCACGGTGACGGGCATGCCCTGGAGAAGGCCCTCGCCATCCTCGACGATCACGCGCA
The DNA here is from genome assembly GCA_024236075.1 of Alphaproteobacteria bacterium. GTDB lineage: Bacteria > Pseudomonadota > Alphaproteobacteria > JACAEB01 > JACAEB01 > JACAEB01. The sequence continues at coordinate 735 of JACKLE010000008.1, forward strand.
GACGGTAGACGAGCGAGGTGCGCAGAGAGCGCGTCTCGACGGTTCGCGGCGTGAACTCCGCGGTCGGAGAGATGAAGGCAATGCGTCCGCGATAGCGCCGGTCGGGGTGCGAGTCGCTCGTCACCTCGACCGCCATGCCTGGCGCGATAAGGCCGAGATCGGGCTCGTCGACGAAGGCGCGCACGCGCACGGGCGCGTCGAGAGCGAGCGAGTAGACGGTCGCGCCGCTTCCCACGACGGCGCCCGGCTCGCGCACGCGGGTCAGCACGCGCGCCGCCTCGGGCGCCGCGAGCAAGGTGTCCGCGAGGTCCGTGCGCGCGCGCGCGGCGGCGGCCTCGGCCGCCTCGAGGCGAGCCTTGGCGGCGGCGACGTCCTCGGCGCGAAAGCCGGCCATGGCGAGGTCGAGCGCCTCCTGCGCCGCACGCTGGCGCGCACGGGCCTCCTCGAGCGCGGCGGCGGCGTTGTCGTAGACGCTGCGGGAGACGTTGCCGCGCTTCAGCAGCTCCTTCGCGCGCTCGAAGTCGCTCACGGCGTTCGCAAGGCTCGCGTCGCGCTCCTTGAGGCTCGCCCGGGCCTGCTCGATCTCCTGCGGCCTCGTGCCCGCCTCCGCCTTCTGGGCATCGGCGCGGGCCGCGGCCGCCTCCGCCTCGGCGGCCGCGACGCCCTGGCGGTAGGGCGTGTCGTCGAGCGCCGCGAGCCTCTGGCCGGCCGCCACCCGCTCGCCCTCCTCGACGGCCATCTCGGCGATGCGACCTGCCACGCGGAAGCCGACATCCACCGAGCGCACATCGACATTGCCGTAGAGGACCAGGCCCGGTTCCGCGGCCCCGATCTGCCGCCAGGCGAAGAAGGCCACGCTCCCTGCCGCGGCCAGCCCGACGAGGACGATCGCGATCCTTTTCATGGCCTTGCGCCCCTTGAATCCGCCGCCGAACCCGGATTTGATAACTGACTGGTCAGTTATTATATGTGAAGCGCAGGGTGGGACTCAAGGGGGTGCGCAGGGAGGCGCAGAATGCGGAGCGAGGCTTGAGCACGCCGCGGAGAGGCCGCCCGGCCAAGGCGGGACGGCAGGAGGACATCCTCGAGGCCGCGCTCGAGGCATTTTCGCGCACCGGCTTCGCGGCCACGCGGATCGACGATGTCGCGCGCCGCGCCGGGATCAGCAAGGGCACCATCTATCTCTACTTTCCGAGCAAGGAGGCCCTGTTCGAGGGCGTGGTGCGCCATTTCATGGTGCCCAAGCTCGACCGGGTGGACGAGCTTCGCGCCGGACACATCGGCTCGGCGGACGACCTGCTGCGAATGCAGCTCGCCACCGTCTATCGCGAGATCGTCGGCTCTCGGCTGCGCGAGATCCTTCGGCTGCTGTTGGCGGAGGGCCCGCGCTTTCCCGAGCTTCTCGCCTTCTACCATGCCGAGGTGGTGGATCGCGCGATGGCGGGACTGCGCGCGACGATCGAGCTGGGCATCGCCCAAGGCGTCTTTCGCCCGAACAGCGCGCGCGACTTTCCGCAGGTCGTCATGGGTCCAGCAATTCTTGCCGGCGTTTGGACGCTTCTTTTCGATTCCTTCGCGCCCCTCGATCTCGACGCCTATGCCGAGGCCCATCTCGACATCCTCTTGCGCGGTTTGGCGAAGGATCGGACAGGCTGCTAGCGTTCTCCCCAACGGCAGCATCGCGCGGCGTTTTCGCTTGAGGGCAAGTTCGCATGGGCGTCGAAAAATTCGTCCAGGCCATTCCCGCCATCGTGACGACGGTGGCGATCCTCGCGCTCATTTTCGTGCCGCTGGAGCGCCTTTCGCCCCTTCGCGCGAAGAAGCATCTGCGGGCGGGAATCTTCTCCGACCTCGGCCACCTCGTGGTGACGAGCGCGCTCACGGGCATCATCGTAGCGGGCTTCACCTTCCTCGTCGGCAAGGTGCTGGACACGGTCGTCGTTCTGCCGCTCGCCTCTCTCGTCCCCGGCTTCTCGATCGAGGGCTTTCGCGCGGGCGTCGCGCATCAGCCCATTTGGCTGCAGGTGGTCGAGATGCTCGTGCTCGCGGATTTCTTCGCCTATTGGCTTCATCGCTCGGCGCATGAGTTGCGCCCGCTCTGGCGCTTCCACTGCGTGCATCACTCGCCGGCCGAGCTCGACTGGCTCGCGACGCCGCGCCTGCACCCGGTCGACCAGGCGCTGAAGAACACGGCAAAGTTCGTGCCCGTCTATTTGTGCGGCTTCGATCCCACGGCCTTCGGCGTCGGCTTCGGGATCATCGCGGCGTTTCTGGGCTATTACGTCTTTCTGGTGCACGCCAATGTCCGCGTGAACCTCGCCTGGATCGAGCCTCTGCACATCACGCCGCGCTTCCATCACTGGCACCACGCGCTCGATCCCATCAACAAGAACTACGCGGACCAGTTTCCGGTCTGGGACATTCTGTTCGGCTCCTACCACATGCCCGACGGGCAGAAATGGCCCGCGGCCTACGGGACCCATGCGCCCGTGCCGACGAACTGGTTCATGCAAATGGTCCATCCCTTCAATCCGTGGGCGCGCTTTTCCTGGAACATGCCGCAGGAGGAGACGGGCGAGCCTGCGGCGGATACCGCTCCCGCGAGCGCCGCGACCTCATCCCGAGCTTGACCGCGGCCGACCGCCGCGCGCGCTCGCACCGCGCCCCGCCGACAGCCCAAGGAGGTGCCGCCATGCTGAAGGGCATACCGCCGGAGCTCACGCCCGATCTCCTGCACGTGCTCGCCTCGATGGGGCATGGCGACGAGATCGTTCTCGTCGACCAGAACTTTCCCTCGGCGTCCGTCGCGGGCGAGGCGCCGCTGATCGAGCTGCCGGGGGTTTCGGCGCCGCGCGCGGCGAGGGCCGTGCTGGCGCTGATGCCGCTCGACGATTTCGTCGAGGCTTCCGCCTTCCGCATGGAGGTCGTGGGCGATCCCGCGCGCTGGGAGGAGGTGCAGAGCGAGGTGGCCGCCGAGATCGCGGCGGCCGAGCCAAGGGCGCCCGGGATGGCGAGCCTCGAGCGGCATGCCTTCTACGCCCGCGCCAAGGAGGCCTTCGCCGTGGTGCGGACGGGCGAGACGCGCCTCTATGGCTGCTTCCTGTTCAAGAAGGGAATCGTCCGGCCGAGACCGTGAGCCTGGCGTCCTTTCGCGGGCTTGCAATCGCGCCGTCCCTCGCCTCCTATGGCGCCCGCGCGCACGAGATCGAAGAGGAAAGGACGGACCATGGGTGAGGCCCTTGACGGCAAGACCGCATTCGTCACGGCGGCGGGCCAGGGCATTGGCCGGGCGATAGCGCTCGCGCTCGCGGGCGAGGGCGCGCGCGTGACGGCGACCGACATCAACGAGGCCGCGCTTCAGGAGCTCAGGCAGGCGGACGGCGACATCGCGGTCGAGAGGCTCGACGTATGCGACGCATCGGCCATCGCGGCGGCGGCCGCGCGCGCGGGTGCGGTCGACATTCTCGTCAACTGCGCGGGCTGGGTCGCCCACGGTTCGATCCTCGCGTGCTCCGACGAGGACTGGAAGCGCTCCTTCGACATCAACGTCACGAGCATGTTCCACACGATCAAGGCCTTCCTGCCTCAGATGATCGAGGCGGGCGGCGGCTCCATCGTGAACATTTCCTCGGTCGCCTCCTCCGTGAAGGGCGTTCCGGACCGCCTTGCGTACGGTGCAAGCAAGGCGGCCGTCATCGGTCTCACCAAGGCGGTCGCGGCCGACTTCGTGGCGAAAGGCATCCGCTGCAATGCGATTTGTCCGGGCACGGTCGAAAGCCCGTCTCTCGAGCAGCGCATGCGCGCGCGGCCGAACTATGAGGAGGCTCGCAAGGCCTTCATCGCGCGCCAGCCCATGGGCCGTCTCGGCGAGCCCGAGGAGATCGCGGCGCTCGCCCTCTTTCTCGCGCTGCCCCAATCGGCCTACATGACCGGCCAGGCGATCTCGATGGACGGCGGGATGACGATCTGACGCGTCCGCGCGCGTTCCCGCCGCTCAGGCCTCCACCATGCGGTTCGTCAGCTTGCCGAGCTTCTCGATCTCGACATCGACTACGTCGCCGGGCCTGAGCCAGGGCGAGGGCTTCATGCCCATCGCGACGCCCTCCGGCGTGCCGGTCGAGAAGACGTCGCCGGGCTTCAGCGTCATGTAGCGGCTCGCATAGCTCACGATCTCGGCGACCGAGAAGATCATGTCGGACGTGCTCGAGTTCTGGCGGGTCTCGCCGTTGACGCGGCACATCAAGGCGAGCTTCTGCGGATCGCCGACCTCGTCGGCGGTCACGAGGAAGGGGCCGGTGGGCAGGAACTTGTCGAGCGTCTTGCCGAGCAGCCATTGCGGCGTGCGCATCTGAAGGTCGCGGCAGCTCAGATCGTTGAAGGCGCAATAGCCGAAGACATAGTCGAGCGCCTTGTCGAGGGGGACGTCGCGGGCGGTCTTGCCGATGACGACGCCGAGTTCAACCTCGTAGTCGTACTGCACCGCATTGGGATAGAGAGGACATCCTCCGTCGGCGATGCGATCGTGTTGGCGAACTTGGAGAAAAGCACGGGCGTCTCGGGCACGGGCGAATTCGTCTCGGCCGCGTGGCGCCGATAGTTGAGGCCGACGCAGATGATCTTCTCGGGCTCGGCTATGCAGGGGCCCACCTCGATGTCCTCGAGGCTCCGCCAGCTCTCCTTCGCCGCGTTCTTCGACTTCGCCACGAGCTCCTTCCAGCCGGGCGATGCCATCGCCGCTCGCGATGAGGGCCGCGAGGCTCGCGGGCGCCTTGAGGCCCGTGCGCTCGGCCGCATCGCGCGTCGAGCACCGCGGTGCCGTCGAAGACGCCGAGGCGCCAGGGATCCGCGACGGTTGCGGCGAACTGCAAGACCTTCATTGCAAAGCCTCCGAGCTTGGCCGGTTCGAGATGGTGCTATGACGCCGGCGCTTGCCGGAGCCGAGGATTCAGGCGTGGGCCGCGCCCCTGACCCCGCCGGCAGAGAGCGGCAGGCAGGAAGGACCGATCGGCTCGAAGGCCTTGTAGGTCAGGATGAATTCCTGGTGACCCATGGCCTCCGACTTGGTGCGCGCGCCGCCCCCGCAGGCGAGCACCAGCTTGTAGATCTCCTCGCCGACGGCGTCGAGCGTCCCGCGTCCCTCGAGGATGCGGCCGGCGTCGACATCCATGTCGTCGGCGAGGCGGCGATAGGTCTCGGGGTTCGCGCAGACCTTGATGACGGGGGAGATGGCCGATCCCACGACCGAGCCGCGCCCGGTCGAGAACAGCACGACATGCGCGCCGCAGGCGATCAGCTCCACGATCTCGGCATTGTCCGAGATGTTCGGAAAGCCGAAGCGCACCTCGCCGTCGGGCACCACGTCGAGAAGGTAGAGCCCTCCGGCCGGCGGCACATCGCCCGGCTTCAAGAGCCCCGATATGGGCGAGGCGCCGGATTTCGCATAGGCGCCCATGCTCTTCTCTTCCTGGGTCGTGAGGCCGCCTTCGGCATTGCCGGGCGCGAAGCTGCCGTGGCCGAGCGTCGTGTAGTAGCGCGCGGCCTTGGCGACGCAGGCGACGATCTCGGCGCCGAGCTCGGGGGTCAACGCCCGGTCATCCATGATGCGCTCGCAGCCGATGAGCTCGCCCGTCTCCTCGAAGATGCAGGCCGCGCCGTCCGCGATGAGGCGGTCGAAGGCGCGCCCCATCGCGGGGTTGGCCGTGAGGCCGCTCGTCGCGTCGGAGCCGCCGCAGATCGTGCCGACGACGAGCTCGTCCGTCCGCATGGGGACGGTCACCTGCGCGTCGAGCTCGGCGCGCATGCGCTCGACGATCCGGCGGCCCTGCGCGACAGTCGCGCGCGTTCCGCCCTCCATCTGGATGACGAGCGTCTCGGCGGGCCGCCCGCTTTCGCGCGCGACCTCGAGGAGGCCGCGCCGGTCGAAGCTTTCGCAGCCGAGCGAGACGAGCAGGACGCCGCCCACATTCGGGTGGCTCGCCAGGCGCGACATGATCTTGTAGGCGTACTGATTGGGATAGCAGCCCGGAAAGCCGATAAGGTGCACGTCGTTCTCGCGGTACGGAACGACGATCTCTCGCGCCACGTGATGCGCGCATTCGACGAGATAGGCGACGACAATGGTGTTGCGAATGCCCTTGCGGCCATCGCTCCTCTGCCATCCTCTCATGAGATCGTCCTCTTCGTGAAGCGAGCGCCCTCCTCGTCCGTATAGGTCGGAAGATAGTCGCTCGTCATGTTCCGCACGTGAACTATCGTGCCGGCGCGAATCGCAGCGGTGGCCGAGCCGATCGGCGCTCCCCATTTCACGATCTTCTCGCCGGACGCGAGGTCGCGGCGTGCGAGCTTGAAGCCGATCGGCACGTCCTCCGCGATCGCCACTTTGGCGCCGTCGATCACGACCTCGTCGCCGGGCTTGAGCCGCATCGTCGCCGTCACCACGGTGTCGGCGGCATCTAGCAGAAGCACGCCGGCTGCGCGCCGGGGAGCCGATTTCGCCTCGTCACTCATTGAAGAACACGTGCTCCATGTCGGACCACCATTCGCCCTTGGCGCGCGTTTCGAGCGGCTCCTGCATGGGGCTCGTCAGCTTCCACCAGCGCTGCGTCACCGGATCGCCGGCCATGCGCGCCACGTCGGCCTCGAAATCCGCGCCGACATATTCCCAATAGGCGAAGAGGAGATTTTCCGGCTCGCGCAAGAATATGGAATAGTTGCGGATGTTGCACGCGCCGATCGTCGCGCGGATCTCGGGCCATGTCTCCGCGTGGAGCTTCTTGTATTCGGCGATGCGGTCGGCCTTGAGCCCGATGACACGTCCCATGCGGATCATGTTCCCCTCCCTCAAAGATCGAGCCCGTAGGCGCGGATGGCGTTGCCGCCGAACACCGCCCCGCGCTCCGCATCCGAGAGGCCCGCGAGGAGGTCCTGCGCCGTGCCAAACCAGGCGCCGTAATTCCCCGCGAGGTTGAGGACGGGCCAGTCGCTTCCCCAGATGAGGCGTGCCGGCGTGAAGACATCGACCACGTGCTCGACATAGCGCTGAAGGCGAGCGGGAGAAGGATCGTCGCCGGCCTCCGTGACGAGCCCGGAGAGCTTGCAGTATGCGCTCGTCTCGCGCGCGAGCTCGGTCATCGCGGTCGCCCAGTGCTCGAACGCCGCGCGCGCGATGTCGGGCTTGGCGCAATGGTCGATGACGACGGTGAGCTCGGGATGGGCCGCGACTCGCCTGAGGAGGGCGCCGAGCTGGCCGGGACGCACCAGCGCGTCGAAGACGAGGCCCTTGCTCGCCAGACGCTTGAACGCGTCGTCGAGCGTGACGCGCAGCAGCCACTCGGGATCGGCGATGTCCTGCACCATCGGCCGGATTCCCTTGAGGAGCCCCTGCCCGTCGTCGACGAGGATTTCGAGACGCGCCTCGAAATCGGCGGCCTCCATCTCGGTCCAGCCGACCACGCCGGCGACGAAGGGGGCGGCGCTCGCCTCGGCGAAAAGAAAGCGCGTCTCGGCCTCGGTCGGCGCGGCCTGCACGAGAACGCTCGCCTCGATGCCGGCGCGCCCGAGGAGCGGCTCCAGGTCCTCGGGACCGTAGTCGCGATAAAGCACGCCCTTCTCGGGCGTGAGCCAGCCATAATCGCCGCGCGCGACCTTCCAGAAATGGTGGTGCGCGTCCACCTTGGGCGTCATGGCGTCGGCGCTCTCGCGTCGAGGAGGCCGGCCGCCCTGAGGTCGCTCCAAAGGGCGGAGGGAAGGCGCGCCTTGTAGCGGGCCAGCGTGTCGGCGACCTCGGCGGGCGTGCGTATGCCGGGGATCACGGCCGCGACGACCGGATGGGCGAGCACGAACTGCAGCGCGGCCGCGCCGACATCGACGCCATGGCTTGCGCAGACGTCGTAGATAAGGCGCGTACGACCGAGGATGGCTTCGTCGGCTGGCTTGTAGTTGTAAGTGGCGCCCGGCGCGCTGCGGCTCGCCAGGAGCCGCGAATTGAATGGCCCGCCGGCGACTATGGAGACGTTCGCCTCGCGGCAGCGCTCGAAGAAGCCGTCGAGCGGCGTCTGCTCGAGCAAGGTGTAGCGGCCGGCGAGCAGGAAGCAGTCGACCTCGGCCTCGCGAAGGGTGCGCTCGCACACGGCGATCTCGTTCACGCCGATGCCGACGGCGCCGATGAGACCCTCGCGCTTCATGTCGTTGAGCGCCGGCAGCCCTTCCTGCATCGCCATGCGCGTCAGTGGCTCGTGGCCCGCGCCGTGCGTCTGCTCGCCGATGTCGTGAACGAGCGCGATGTCGATCCGGTCGAGGTCGAGGCGCCTGAGGCTCGCTTCGATCGAGCGGCGCACGCCGTCGCGCGAGTAGTCGTAGTCGACGGTCAGGGCCGCCGCGCCGGTCTGCACGAATTGCGGCGGCATGGCCTCCCCGGCGCGCAGAGCGCGCACCAGGCGCCCGACCTTGGTCGAGAGGACGAAGCTCTCCCGCGGCTTGGTGCTCAGCACGCGCCCCATGCGCTCCTCGCTGAGCCCGAAGCCGTAGAACGGGGCGGTATCGAAGAGGCGCAGGCCCCGCTCAAAGGCAAGGTCGAGCGCGGCCTCGGCGTCGGCATCCGCGACGCTCGCAAAGAGGTTGCCGAGCGCCGCTCCCCCGAAACCGACTTCGGTCACTTTCAGATCGGTTGTCCCGATCCGTCGCCGGGCGATCTCGTCCATCGCGCTCGCTTGTCTTGTGCCAAAAATGCGTGATGCGCGGGAGCTTGTCATCGCGCCAAAATCGTGTCAAACAGTGTCAAATGTTTTATGAGTAAAACAAATCGAAACCAGCAGGCAAAGGACCGCCATGACGAGCATGCCATCCTATCGAGCCCCGGCCCTGGAGAAAGGCCTCGACATTCTCGAGGCTCTCGCCCGCGAGGAGGAGGCCCTGCCGCTGACGGCGCTCTCCGAACGGCTGGGGCGCTCCAAGAGCGAGATCTTTCGGATGGTCCAGGTCCTTGAGACGCGCGGCTATCTGAGCCGTCGCGCCGGCAAGGAAGGCTATGTGCTGACCAACAAGCTCTTTCGCCTCAGCCTGTCGCGCCCGGTCATTCGCGGTCTCGTCGAGGTGGCGCTGCCGGAGATGCGGTCGCTCTCCGAGCGGTCCGAGCAGTCCTGCCATCTCGTCGTGTCGCTCGGCACCGAGATCGTGATCATCGCCCGCATGGAGGCGCCGAGCCCCATCGGTCTCGCCGTGCGCGTCGGCATGCATCTTCCGATCGCGACGACGCCGTCGGGCCGTGTTCTGTTCGCCTTCCAGAGCGAAGCAACGCAGGCGGAGTGGCTGACGCGGATGCGTGCCGCGGGAATCGAGAACGAAAAGGACTTCCTCGCCCGCACGCGCGAAATTCGCACGCACGGCTACGAGATGTCCGAGAGCCCGTTCATCGGCGGCGTCACCGATCTCTCCTCGCCGATCCTCGGGCCGGAGGGCACCGCCGTCGCGACGCTCACCATGCCTCATATCGCGAAGAAGCCGGTGCGCCTGCGTATGCGGGCGGCGCTCGACTATGTGCGCACGGCCGCGGGCAACATCTCGGCCAGCCTGCACGACGAGGCCGAGAAGTTCATCCTCGCCTGAACCGCCATACCGCCAAGGAGCGATCGAGGCGATGCCCCAATCCGATCCGAAATCGAATCTCCTCATCGTCTGCGCCGACCAGCTCCGCGCCGACTTCCTCGGCTGCTACGGGCATCCGACCATCGGCACACGGCATATCGACGCGCTCGCGCGGGCGAGCGTGCGCTTTGCCAACGCCTATGTCGCCTCGCCGTCCTGCGGGCCCAGCCGCATCTCGCTCGCGACCTCGACCTATGTGGGCGAGCACGGGCATCGCGACTACGGCTCGATGATCTCGCCCGACGTGCCGAACCTCGTCACGAGCCTCAGAAGCGCGGGCTACCGGACGGCGATGTTCGGCAAGAACCACATGTTCCACTACGAGCGCCTGCTCGAGGTCTGGGACGAGCTGCACGAGGTCACCTTCGGCAACTACGATTTTCACCCGTCCTACGATCACGCCTGGCGCGCCTTCAGCCTGGAGGAAGGCCACACCTTCAATCGCTCGGGGGCGCTCACCGAGGAGGCGATGGCGTTCATGGCACGGGCCAAGGACGCGCCTCGTCCATTCCTCTGCTGGCTGAACTATCAGGACCCGCACCCCGCGTTCTGCGCGCCGCCGCCCTACGACACGCTCTTCGATCCGGCGGAGGTCGCGCTGCCCGCATCGTGGAGCGCACCCGTGGTCGGCGGCGAGCCCGTGCGCAACGCGGTTTGGCGCGCCCATTCGGAGATGGAGCTGTGCGACGAGGCGGAAATACGCCGCTCGATCGCCATGTATATGGGCCAGATCCGCTATATCGACGACTGCGTGGGTCGCCTGATGGCCTGCCTCGAGGAAACCGGCCTTGCCGCGCGCACGGCGGTCTTCTTTCTCTCCGACCACGGAGAGCATGTCGGCTATCGCCGCATGACGCACAAGAATCCCACGTTCTACGAAGCCATGACTCGCCAGCCGGCCATACTGCGCTTGCCCGGCGGTGCCCGCGGAGAGGTCTTCGAGGGGCTGGTGGAGGAGGTCGATTTCGCGCCCACGATACTCGGCGCGCTGGACGTCGAGATCCCGCCGAGCATGGTGGGCAAGGACTGGTCCGGCGCATTGGACAGCCCCGGCGGCCACGGACGGGAGGACGTGCTCGTCGAGTGCGGCGTCGGCGCACCGACCTGGGAGACACCGATCGAGGGCGTGAGCCTCTGGGCGCCCTTCTCGCCGACGGATTTCGGCCCCGGCGCGATGCTGCGGTACGGAGACTGGAAGCTCAGCGTCTATCACGACGACGCCTGCGAGCTCTTCAATCTCGCCGAGGACCCGGAGGAGCTCGTGAACCGCTTCGAGGATCCCGATGCGGCCGAGATTCGCAACGCGCTCATGTTCCGCCTGGCGAAGCGTCTGCTGGCCGTGAAGGTGCGCGAGGTCGGCGCCGTCCAATGGCCCGCAAACGCCGGCATCCACGACGTGCGCCGCGAGCCGCTGGAGCGCGACCCGCGCACGCGCGGCCTCGCACCCGCCGCGGAGCTGCGCAAGGAGAGGGGGCCCTTCGATCCGCGCGGCTATGGCCGTCTCTTCCGGACGCTCGCCGAAAAGGGGCGCAAGGCGCCGGGTTGATTTCTTCGCCCGTCCGGCTAGCTTCGCCCCGCCGGGGCCCCTGCGCGGGCCGAACGCGAGGAGACGAGAGCGATGGCCGGGAGAACGTTCGACAAGTCGAGGCTGCCTTCGCGCCACGTCACCGAAGGCCCGACGCGCGCGCCGCACCGCAGCTACTACTACGCGATGGGGCTCACGGAGGAAGAGATCCACCGGCCCCTCATCGGCGTCGCGTCGTGCTGGAACGAGGCCGCGCCCTGCAACATCGCGCTGATGCGTCAGGCCCAGGCCGCCAAGAAGGGCGTCGTCGAAGGCGGGGGGACGCCGCGCGAGTTCTGCACCATCACCGTGACCGACGGCATCGCCATGGGGCACGAGGGCATGAAGTCCTCGCTCGTCTCGCGCGAGGTCATCGCGGACTCGGTCGAGGTCACGATGCGCGGTCACTGCTACGACGCGCTCGTCGGCATCGCGGGCTGCGACAAATCGCTGCCCGGCATGATGATGGCGATGGTGCGCCTCAACGTGCCCTCCGTCTTCATGTATGGCGGCTCGATTCTGCCCGGCCGCTTCCGCGGGCGCGACGTGACGGCGGTCGACGTCTTCGAGGCGGTTGGCGAGCTGTCCGCCGGCAAGATCACGGAGGAGGATCTCCACGAGCTCGAATGCGTCGCGTGCCCGTCGGCGGGTGCGTGCGGAGGGCAGTTCACGGCGAACACCATGGCCTGCGTCTCCGAGGCGATCGGCCTCGCGCTGCCCTATTCGGCGGGCGCGCCGGCGCCTTACGAGGAGCGCGACCAATACGCCGTGCGCTCGGGCGAGGCGGTGATGGAGCTTCTCTCGAAGAACATCCGCCCGCGGGACATCGTCACGCGCAAGGCGTTGGAGAACGCGGCGGTCGTGGTCGCGGCGACGGGCGGCTCCACGAACGGGGCGCTACATCTTCCTGCCATCGCGCACGAGGCCGGCATCGATTTCGACCTCTTCGCCGTCGCCGAGGTCTTCCGCCGCACGCCCTATCTCGGAGACCTCAAGCCCGGCGGGCGTTTCGTCGCGAAGGACATGTTCGAGGCCGGCGGGGTGCCGAACCTCATGAAGACGCTGCTCGAGGGCGGCTTCCTGCACGGCGACTGCCTCACGGTCACGGGGCGGACGATCGCGGAGAATCTCGAGAGCGTCTCCTTCAATGCGAAACAGGAGGTGATCCGTCCCTACAACAAGCCCTTTTCGCCGACGGGCGGCGTCACGGGGCTTAAGGGCAATCTCGCGCCCGAGGGGGCGATCGTGAAGGTCGCCGGCATGAAGGTGCTTAAGTTCCGCGGTCCCGCGCGCATCTTCGACTCCGAGGAAGCCTGCTTCGACGCGGTCGAGGCGCGCGCCTACGAGGCCGGCGAGGTGCTCGTCATCCGCTATGAGGGGCCGAGGGGCGGTCCCGGCATGCGCGAGATGCTCTCCACGACCTCCGCGCTCTACGGCCAGGGCATGGGCGACAAGGTCGCGCTCATCACGGACGGACGTTTTTCGGGCGCGACGCGCGGCTTCTGCATCGGCCATGTCGGGCCCGAGGCTGCTGTGGGCGGCCCGATCGGCCTCCTCAAGGACGGCGACATCATCGTCATCGACGCCGAGAAAGGGACGCTGGACGTCGAGCTCACCGATGTCGAGCTCGCGGAACGGAAGAAATCCTGGCGTCCGCGCGACAACGGCTTCGGCTCGGGCACGCTGTGGAAGTACGCGCAGCAGGTCGGCCCAGCCCTCAAGGGCGCGGTCACGCACCCCGGCGCCCGCGCGGAGACCAAGACGTACGCGGATATTTGAGCGCCCGTCTCAGTCGAGGCCGTAGCGGTAGCGCCCTGTCAGATCGAAGATGCGCAGCGCCTGCGCATCCTCGCGCGCGGCGCCGCGGCCGATATTGTGCACGACGTAGGGCAGTCCCGAGAGGGCCGAGCGCTCCTGGTCGACGATCCCGATATGCGGCAGATTGCCGGGCAGCATCCAGGTGAGCAGGTCGCCGGCCTGCGCTTTCGCATAGGCTTCGCGGGAGCCGAGCGCCGCGCCCTTGCGCGAGAAATAGGTCTGGAGGTTGGGCACGCGGCGGTGGTCGATGTTCCTGTCGGGCGCCGTGAGACCCCAGATCCTTGGATAGGCGCCGAACTCCGCGGCCATGTCCTCGTGCACGCGCTGCTGCAGATCGATGCCGATGCCGCGATAGGCGCGCACGACGACATCGGTGCACACGCCGCGGTCGGCCGGCACGTCGCCCATGGGATAGTCGAGCCGGCGGTAGGACGGATCGTAGAGCGTGGTGACGCCGATCTGCGCGCGCGCGGAGGCAAGAAAGGCCGAGACCGAAGCCGGCCCGGCGCGCGCCGAGAGGGGAGGCGCTGCGGCAAGGGAAGCCAGCGTCATGGCGAGGCGGCGGCGCGTCATCGGCATGAGGCGAGCATTGCCGCCGATTGCGGCGCGATTGGGACCGGTGCTTCAGGCGCGCCGACGCTCGCCGCCCGCGAGGTCTGAGGCCGGGCTCGCCGTCCTTCCGGACCATCCCGTCTCGGCGGGAGTGAGGAGAAGACGCGTCGCTCTCGCCGCAATGCCGAGCTCGGGGCTCGCCGTGGCCGAGATGACGAGAGGCGCGAAGATCATCGGCAGGCTGACCGGCAGGGTCCACCAGATGGCCGCCGGCGCCAGCGTCAACCCGCCGGCCAGAAGGCCAAGCCCGGTCAGGCTCACCCACCAGCTTGCATTCGCGGCCGTGACGAGCGGAATTGCGCCGTCGCGCCGTTCGGCCGCCGGCCAGCCGGAGTCCCGCCCCAGAAGCACCTCGACGACGGCGCGGCTCTGATAGATCATCAGGACGGGCGCGACGAGCGTCGAGGCGAGAACCTCGAACAGCACGCTGGCGAGAAGCGTCAGCCCACCGCCGAAATCCGATCGCCTGGGCGAGACCGCCGTCTTGAGCGCGATGAGCAGGCGGGGACCGAATATCATCACGCTGCTGACGATAAGCACAGCCGCGCTCCAGGGCGAGAGCACGTTCGACCAGTCGGGAAAGAGCTGCCGCTCGCCGGTGAAGTAGACGAAGCGCCCGGGACCCAGCGCGGAATCGGCAAGGCTTGCGAGGAAGAACGCCAGCCAGACGAGCGAGGAGAGGTAGCCAAGCGCACCGAGCGCAAAGCTCACGCGGCTCCAGGCCGAAAGGCCGGGCGCGCGCAGGAGGCGCAGATGTTGCAGATTTCCCTGCGCCCATCGCCTGTCTCGCCGCGCATAGGCCAGAAGGTTCGGCGGCGACTCCTCGAAGCTGCCCTCGAGCTCGCTGGCCAGCCTCAAGCGCCAGCCGCCGCGTCCCAGGAGCGCGCCCTCCACGAAATCGTGCGACAGGATCTCGCCGCCGAAGGGAGCGCGGCCGCGCAGGGCCGGCAGCCCGCAGCACTCGGCGAAGGCGCGTACCCGGATGATCGCATTATGGCCCCAATAGGTGCCTTCCGTGCCGGCGATCAGGACGAAGCCGCGCGCATAGGCCCGCGAGTAGAGCGCGGAGGCGAACTGGAGAAGCCGGGCGAAGAGGCTGGTGCGCCCGACGAGGATCGGAACGGTCTGGATCAGCCCCGTCGTCTCGTCCGCTTCCATCATGGCCGCGAGCTTCAGGATCGTGCGCGCCGACATCACACTGTCGGCATCGAGCACGATCATGTAGTCGTACCGCCCGCCCCAGCGCCGCACGAAGTCCGCGATGTTGCCGGCCTTGCGGCCGGCATTGGCGAGGCGGCGTCGGTAGAAGAGGCGCGCCGGTCCGCCATCCGACGAGACGAGGGCCGCGACGCGGGTGTGTTCCTCCGCGGCGATCGCTTCGTCGCGCGTGTCGGAGAGGACGAACAGATCGACCGACTCGCGCGCGCCGAGGCGCGCGAGATCGTCCATCAGGGAGCGGACGGTCGAGAAGACGCGCTCGGGGGCCTCGTTGTAGACCGGAAAGAGCAGGACCGTGCGCGTGCGGACAGGAGCTGGCGGCGTCTCGTCCTCGCCGGCTCTCTCGAAGAGCTCCGCGAGAAGGCCGGACATGCCGAAGGCAAAGCCGAGCGAGATCCAGGCGAACGCCGTGGCGAAGAGAAGCAGAATCAGGGGATCGAATTGCGCGAAGCCGTCGCGCGCGAGATCGCTGCCGAGGACGGCCGACCATGCGGCGGTCCACATTGCGACGCCAAGAAGAACAAGCCAGCGTGCGTGCATATCCCCCGTCCTTCGTCAGCCTGCGGAGGCGAACCTGCCGCGGAGTCGGCCCGACGTGCGCGGCCCGCCGCCGAGAATGCGCGCGACGCGCGCGAGCCAGGCGCGGCGCGAGGGCTCGAGGGCCTGCACGGGCATGTCGAGAGGCGCGGGCGGAGGAACGATGTCGCCTGATGTGGGAACGGGCGCTTCTGCTACTCGGTCCATTGATAGCTCCATGTCTCCGTCAGGGCCCTTCCGGCCAGATGGAGGAAACATCGCAGCTCGATGGCGTTCCCCGTCTGGCGCGTCGCGTCGAAGAGCGCGCGCCATGTCTTGTTGTCAGGCAGCTTCACGCAGATGATCGCCGATAGCTCGGCGCCCGAGGCCGTCACCGCCGCTTCGAGGGGCGTGTCGGCCGGGACGGCGGCGAGCTGGCCGCCCGCAAAGTCCACCGCGAATTTGCGCTCGCCCGCTTTGGGCAGCGACCCGGAGATGCCGGCATGTCCGGTACGGGTCGCCACGGTGAGGCCGGCATCGGGCTCGGCCGGCGAGGCATCGCCCCAGTGAAGGCGGTAGCGATAGGCGAGCTCGCGGCCGGCCGCGATCTCTTCCCTCGGCACCCAATAGGCCGAAATATTGTCGTTGAACTCTGTCGGCGTCGGAAGCTCGAGGAGCTGCACGGCGCCCTCGCCCCAGTCGCCCAGCGGCTCCACCCACGCGCTCGGGCGCCGCTCGTAGCGGGCCTCCGTATCCTGATAGCTTTCGAAGGCCCGGTCGCGCTGGAGGAGGCCGAAGCCGCGCGGGCGGCGGTCGAGGAACGAGCTCACGCGCAGGGTGTCGGGGTTCTCGAGCGGGCGCCACACATGCTCGCCTGCGCCGGTCCAAACGGCGAGCCCATCGCAGTCGTGGACCTCCGGCCGGTAGTCGGCGAGCGCGGCGCGGTCGTTCTCGCCGAACACGAACATGCCCGTCAGCGGCGCGATGCCGAGCTTTTCAATTCCCTTACGGACGAAGAGGCGCGACTCGACGGTCACCACCGTGGTCATGCCGGGCTCCACCTTGAAGCGATAGGCGCCGACCACGCTGTCGCTGTCGAGGAGAGCAAAGATCGTCGCGACCTCGGAATCGTTGGCGGGCCGCTCCAGCCAGAATTCGCGGAAGATCGGGAACTCCTCGCCTCTCTGAGTTGCCGCGTTCACCAGGAGGCCGCGCGCCGAAAGGCCATACACATTGCCCCGTCCGAGCGCGCGAAAGTAGCTCGCCCCCAGGAACGAGATCGCTTCGTCATAGACGTCCGGCCGGTTGAGGGGGGCGTGCAGGCGCATGCCGGCGAAGCCGAGATCGGGGGTGACCCCTTCGGAGAATGCGGCTTCGGAATAGGTGAAAAGGGACGGATCGAAGAGGATCGGCGTGGCCTTGTCGTCGACCACCTCGTTCATCGCCACGGGCGTCCGGAAGAGGAAGCCGCGATGGAAGAACTCCGCCTCGAAGGGGCCAGTGCGCCAGAGTGCCGCATCCGGGCGAAAGCGGATGCCGCGATAGCCGTCGTAGCCGAGCTCGGCCAGATTCTTCGGCAAAGGCGCACGCGGCGGATCGTAGGCCCTCGTGCCCATCTCGCGAGCCCGGGCGATGAGCCCGGTCCAGGAAAAGGCCGTGCCTCGGTCCTGTGCAACGGCACGCGGGGGTATGGGGAACGCTAACGCACAGGGCACAACTGTGGCGATGCTTCCCTTGATCAGGGATCGGCGGTTCATGGCTCTTTGGCTTGCGGAGCTGACTTTTTGGCCCAGCCTTGACGCTACGCTCTCGACGTGACGTCCTCGACGTGACGCTGCCGCCAATCACGCGCCGGTTAGGGGACAAAGGAGCACCGTGCTCCCCGCTTCGCCGGCCAGTTCAGTGTCGCGCTCAGCCGCCTGCGTGTGCAGGCAAAACACATTCCTAGATTTATCGAAACCGGTAAAAAATCAAGGGACACAAGTTAAAACTTCGGTCATGCGCGTGGTCTGAGTGGCCTGCTCCTCGCCAGTCCCGGCTTGGCTTTGATCGCGCGCAGGCCCCATGGTGCCGAGAGGGAAACGCGACGCAGGGAGGATCGAGCCAGTGGCGAGGCGGCCGAACATTGTATTCATCCTGACCGACGATCAGGGCTATCCGCCGCTCGGCTGCCATGGCCACCCCCTCGTCCAGACGCCTCATCTCGACCGCTTCCACGGCGAGGCCGTGCGGTTCGAGGATTTCCACTCGGGCACGACCTGCGCGCCGACCCGTGCCGGCCTCATGACCGGCCATCACTGCAACTCGACCGGCGTGTGGCACACGCTCGGGGGCCGCTCGCTCCTCAGGCGGAACGAATGGTCGCTCGCCGAGGCGTTGCGCGGAGCAGGCTACCGCACGGCGCTCTTCGGCAAATGGCATCTCGGCGACGAGGTGCCCTATCGTCCTCAGGATCGCGGCTTCGATCTCGCGGTCTGCCATGGCGGCGGCGGCATTGCCCAGCAGCCGGACTGGTGGGGCAACGACTATTTCGACGACACCTATCGCGTGAACGGCGCGCCGCGGCGCTTCGAGGGGTATTGCACCGATGTCTTCTTCCGTCTCGCGGAGGAGTTCATCGACGAATGCGCGCGTACGCCCTTCTTCTGCTTCGTCTCGACCAATGCGCCGCACAGCCCGTTCAACGTCGCGCCCCGCTACCGCGACCTCTATGCGGACAAGGCCAGCAACGAGAACTACGCCCGCTTCCTCGGCATGATCACCAATATCGACGAGAATTTCGGGAGACTGCGCGCCCATCTCGCCGCGCGTGGACTCGAGGAGGACACGATCCTCGTCTTCATGAGCGACAACGGGCAGACGCCCGTCGACGGTTCCTTCCGTGGTCAGTACAATGCCGGCATGCGCGGCCTCAAGGGCAGCCCATACGAGGGCGGACACCGCGTTCCGTTCTTCATGCGCTGGCCGAGCGGGGGAATTGGCGGCGGGCGCGCCGTCGACGCGCTCGCGGCCTATGTCGACTTTATGCCCACGATCCTCGATCTCTGCGGCATAGCGGTACCGGAAGGGCGCTCCTTCCACGGACAGAGCCTTGCTTCCCTCGCCCGGGGCGAGAGCGGCGGCTCCGAATGGACCGATCGCGTCGTCGTCACCGATACGCAGCGCCTCGCCTATCCGGTCAAATGGCGACTGAGCTGCGCCATGCGCGGGCGCTGGCGCCTCATCGGGCGGGACTGGCTCTACGATCTCGTATCCGATCCGGCGCAGCGGACCGATGTCGCGGCGGCACACCCCGAGGTCGTCGCGGATCTGCGCGAGGCCTACGAGGCCTGGTGGGAGCTGTGCGCGGAGCAGCTCGACGCCGAGACGCCGATAGCCCTCGGCGCGCCCGGCCAGGCGGTCGCCGTCCTCAACGCGCACGACCTGCGCAACGACCTCGACCTTGGCGTCGTCTGGAATCAGGGTCAGGTGCGCGCGGGCGAGGCATGCCACGGCTGGTGGGAGGTCGATGTCGCGCGGGAGGGGACCTTCGAGATCGAGCTGCGCCGCTGGCCGGTCGAGTCGGGCCATGGAGTGGCGGACGGCATAGACGGCCGCGACGTCGAGATCGACCTCGAAGGCCTTCAGCCGGGTGCGGAGGATTGGTTCGAGGGAGGGCGTGCCCTGCCGATCGACGCGGCGGTTCTCGACATATCCGGGCTTGCCCAGCAGCACTGCGCGCTCGGCCCCGATGCGGCCTGCGCGAGCTTTCGCGTCGCGTTGCCGGAGGGGCCGCGGCGCCTCCGCGCGCGCTTCACGTCAGCGAACGGATACTATGCGAGCGCCTACTACGTCTATGTGCGGCGGCTCGAAATGGGCGCCTGAGGCTGAGTGCCCGATGCCTCCCATTCCAAGCCCCGGCCCTGAGGAACGGTCTCGCCCGCTTCGTCCGTGGGCTGGGTCGTGAAGCCCTTGAGGCCCGCTATGTCCTTCGCGTCGCGTTCTATCTGCACGGGGCTCGTGACATAGGCGGTGACGAGCTCGGCGAGCGAGCGCAGCGCATGCATGTGGATGCGCTCGTAGCCATGGCTCGCGTCGATGCCGAAGGCGAGAAGGGCGGTGCGCACATCCGCGCCCGCGGCGATCGCCGAGGCGCTGTCGGAGCGGTAGTAGCGGAAGACGTCCTTCCGGTGCAGGATCTCGTTGGTGCGCGCGAGCTCGACGAGCTTCTTCGTGAGATGCCAGTCGAACGGGCCGGTCTGGTCGGCCATGGCGATGGTGACGCCGAACTCGGACGAATTCTGGCCGGGCGCGGTCGTGCCGTTGTCTATGGTGACCATGGAGGCGACGTCGTGGGTGAGTATCGAGCTCGCGCCCTGGCCGACCTCCTCCGAGATCGTGAACAGCCACAGCACGTCGACGGGAAGTTCCGGCTCTTCCCGGCACAGCGCCTCGAGCGCCGCAAGCATCACCGCGACGCCGGCCTTGTTGTCGAGATGGCGCGAATTGATGAAGCCGTTGTCGAGGAACTCCGGCTGCGGATCTATCGCGATGATGTCGCCGATTTGAATCTTGAGCCGCTCGAGGTCATCTGCCGCGCGCGACAGGGCGTCGACCCTGAGCTCCACGTGGTCCCAGCCCACGCCCTGCGTGTCGATCTCCTCGTTGAATGTGTGGCCCGAGGCCTTCAGAGGCAGGATCGTCCCGCGATAGGTGCCGGCCTCCGAGAAGATCGTGCAGCGCGCGCCTTCCGCGAAGCGCGCCGACCAATGGCCGATGGGCACCACCTCGAGCCGCCCATTGGGCTTCAGGAGCTTCACCATCGCGCCGAGCGTGTCGAGATGCGAGATGATGGCGCGTGCCGGCTTGTGCTTCACGCCCTTGCGCGAGGCGCGGATGGCGCCGCGCCGCGTGAGCTCGAATGGCACGCCAAGCCTCTCGAGCTCGGCGCAGGTCTCGCGCACGATGCTGTCGGTGTAGCCCGTCGGGCTCGGAATGGCGAGAAGCTCGGAAAGCTTCGCGGCGAGGTAGTCCGTATCGATTGTAAGGCGTCCCATCAGGCGGTCCTTCCGAGCCGGGCCTCTCTCGCCGCGCTCGGCAGCGACAGAGGAAAGAGGAGATCGACGAAACGCTCGGCCGTCGGCTGGGGCTCGTGATTGGCGAGGCCGGGCCGCTCGTTCGCCTCGATGAACACGTAGTGCGGGAGGCGCGGCGAGCGCACGATGAAGTCGATTCCCACCACGGGAATGTCGATGGCGCGCGCGGCCTTGATGGCGGCGGCGGCGAGGACCGGATGCACCTCGTCCGTCACGTCGTGGATCGTTCCGCCCGTGTGAAGGTTCGCCGCCTTGCGGACCGGAAACTCGCGTCCGGCCTCGGGCACGTCGTCGAGCGTGAAGCCCGCTTCCTGCACGCAGCGCTCCGTCTCCCCGTCCAGCGGAATGCGCGACTCGCCGCCGGTCGCCGCCGACCGCCGTCGGCTTTGCGTTTCGATCAGCTTGCGAACGTCGCTCGTTCCGTCGGCGACGATGCGCGCGGGACGGCGCACCGCCGCGGCCACAAGCCGGAAGTCGATGACGATGAGGCGCAGATCCTCCCCTTCGGCGCACGCCTCGACGAGCACGCGGTCGCTGAGCGCGCGGGCGCGCGCGATCGCGGCCTCGACGTCCTCGAGGCGCGTGAGCCCGACCGCCACGCCGCGCCCCTGCTCTCCGCGGGCGGGCTTCACGACGAGGGCCTTGTGTTTGCCGAGGAAGCCCTCGAGATCGGCATCGCCGTCGGCTTCCATCTGGTCCGGCACGTCGAGGCCCGCGCGCTCCACGACCCGCCGCGTCACCGCCTTGTCGTCGCAGATCGACATCGCGACCGCCGAAGTGAGCTCGGAGAGGCTCTCCCGGCAGCGCACCGACCGTCCGCCGTAGGAGAGACGGAAGAATCCGCCCTCCGCGTCGCTCACCTCGACGGTGATGCCGCGCCGCCGTGCTTCCATCACGATCAGGCGGGCATAGGGATTGAGGCCCGGGCAATCGTCCGGTCCCGCAAAGAGCGTCTCGTTGATCGTGTTCTTGCGCTTCACCGCGAAGACCGGCACGCGCACGAAGCCGAGCTTCTCATAGAGGGCGATCGCCTGGGTGTTGTCGTGCAGCACCGAGAGATCGAGCGAGCGCGCGCCGCGCGCGAGGAAGTGCTCGGCGAGACGGCGCACCAGCGCCTCGCCTATGCCGCGCGGCGCAGCCTGCGGATGAACGGCCAGGCACCACAGCGATGTGCCGCGCTCCGTGTCGTTGAAGGCGCGCATGTGGTCGACGCCCGTCACCGTGCCGAGGATCTCGCCGGTCGCCCGATCCTCGGCGAGGAAATAGGTGATGACGCGGCTGTCCCGCGTCGACCAGAAGAAATCGGGCGCGACAGGCACCATGCCGCGCGAGAGGTAGATGCGGTTCACGGCGTCGGCATCGGCCTTCGACGTCAGCCGGCGGATCAGGAAATCGTCGATTCGCCGGCGGCCCGCGCGATAGGTCGACAGATCCAGGCGATAGGCGTGCGAGGGATCGAGAAAGAGCTCCTGCGGCGCGGCCGCGAGCACGACGTGGGGCGAGCGGATGTAAAAGGCGATGTCGCGCTTCTCCGGCGCCTCCGAGCGCAAGGCTTCGACGATGGCCGGCGCATCGGGAAAGGTCTGCGCAAAGAGCAGCCGGCCCCACCCGCAGTCGACGATCGCCCGTGCCTTCGGCGCCTCGGCGTCCTCGCCATAGACTCCGATGGGCGGCTTGAGGCCTTGCTCGCGAAGCCGCTTCAGCCGGTGGTCGAGGGCGCCTCTGGGACGACGCGGGCCTTTGGGCTCAGATGCCATGCGCTTCGAACCAGAGCTCTAGGAGGCCGGCCTGCCACAGCTCGGAGCCGCGCAGGGGCGTGATGTGCGCCGCCGGGTCGGCGAACAGCTCGTCGAGCCAGCGCGGCTCGAAGAGGCCACGCGCCCGCGCCCGATCGCTGGTGAGCGCGTCCCGCACGAGCCCGAGATAGGGGCCGTCGAGATATTTGAGCGCCGGCACCGGGAAATAGCCCTTCTTGCGGTCGATCACATCGGCGGGCAGATGGCGCCGGGCGACGTCCTTGAGAATTCCCTTGCCGCCGTCGCGCAGCTTCTCCTCCGGGGGCACGCGCGCGGCGAGCTCGACGAGCTCGTGGTCGAGAAAGGGGACCCGCGCCTCGAGGCCCCAAGCCATCGTCATGTTGTCGACCCGCTTCACCGGATCGTCGACGAGCATGACGGTCGCGTCGAGCCGCAGCGCCTTGTCGACGGGCGTCGCCGCGCCGGAGCGTGCGAAATGGGCGGCGACGAAGGCGCGGCTCGCATCGTCCTCCGTGTGCCACCGCGGTTGCAGCGCCTTCCTCAGACCGGCGTCGTCGCGGTCGAAGAAGGCCCGCGCATAGTCGCGCGTCACGTCGTTCGAGGCGAGGAGCGGCGGATACCAGTGATAGCCGCCGAACACCTCGTCCGCGCCCTGCCCGGACTGGACGACCTTCACGTGCCGCGAGACGGCCTTGGAGAGCAGATAGAAGCCGACATTGTCGTAAGAGACCATCGGCTCGGACATCGCCGCGATCGTCTCCGGCAGGGCATCGAGAAGCTCTGACGACGGAACGAAGATCTTCTCGTGGTCGGTCGCGAAATGTTCGGCGACGAGGTCGGAATAGACGAACTCGTTGCCCGTTTCGCCATTGGCGTCCTCGAAACCGATCGAGAAGGTCTTGAGTTCCCTTTGTCCGGCCTCTGCAAGGAGCGCGACCACAAGGCTCGAATCGACGCCGCCCGAGAGGAGCACGCCCACCGGCACGTCGGCGACCATTCGGCGCGCGACGGCCGTGCGCAGAGCCTCGGTGATCTCGGCGCGCCAATCCTCGCGCGAGCGCGCGCCGTCCTCGGCACGCCGCTCGAACCGCGGCTCCCAATAGAGAACGTCGCGGGCGCGCCCGTCAGGCTCGACGAGGCGCAGCGTTGCGGGCGGCAGTTTGCGCACGGCCTTGAGAATCGTGCGCGGACTCGGCACGACGGCGTGAAACGTCATGTAGTGATGGAGCGCGACGCGGTCGATGCTCTTGTCGATGCCTCCGCCCGCAAGAAGGGCGGGCAGCGTCGATGCGAAGCGAAGCTTTCCTCCGAGTTCGGAGTAATAGAGCGGCTTGATGCCGAAGCGGTCGCGGGCGAGGGCGAGGCGGCCCGTATCGCGCTCGTGGATCGCGAAGGCGAACATGCCGTGGAGGCGCTCAAGCGCATCCGGCCCCCAGGCGTGCCAGGCCTTGAGGATGACCTCCGTGTCGCTCTCGGCGAAGAAGCGGTAGCCCTTGCGCTCGAGCTCCGCGCGCAGCTCGCGATAATTGTAGATGCAGCCGTTGAAGGCGATGGCGAGCCCGAGCTCGGGGTCGCTCATCGGCTGCGCGGCCTTGTCGCTGAGGTCGATGATCTTCAGCCGGCGGTGGGCTAGGCCCAGGCGCCCCTGCACCAGAATTCCCGCGCCGTCGGGACCGCGCCGCGCCATGGCGTCCGCCATCGCAGAGAGGGCCGTCGCATCCGCCGCGCGTCCGTCGAAGGTGATCTCGCCGCAAAGGCCGCACATTGCTGGAGCTTCGCCTCCTCTGGTGTGGGCGTCCGATTTCGTTTGACGTGGGATATTTAGATGTGAAATAATTTGATGTCAAATCAATATGTCGGGAGACGGCAAAGAGGGCGGTATCGTGGCGTATGAGAACGAGCTTGCTGTAGCGCCGCCGCGCGAGGGCGAAGGCGAGGCGGGCGCCGTGCTGAAGGCGATCCGGCGCATCGCCCACGAGTTCGACAGCCGTTCGAAGCTCGTCGCGCGGGCGTGCGGGCTCACCATTCCGCAGATCGTTGTGCTGCAGGGGGTGCGCGACCTCGGCGAGGTCACGGCCCGGACCCTTTCCGACTATGCCGATGTGAGCGAGGGGACGTTGGTGCAGATCCTCACGAAGCTCGAGGCGAACGGACTCGTGGAGCGGCAGCGCAGCCCCAACGACCGGCGCGTCGTGCACACGCGCCTCACGCCGCGCGGAAAGGCGATGCTGGCCGGCGCGCCCGCGCTTCTGCACGAGGCCTTCGCCGAGTCGTTCGCGCGCCTGGCGCCGGACGAGCGTGCGACCATTGCCGCCTCGTTCCGCAAGGTCGTGGCTATGGTCGCAGGGCCTTCTTGAGCAAGCGCAACGCTCGCGAGCGGAGCTATTTGCTCCGGGACAGGAAGGATTCGATCGCCGCGCGGTTCTCGTCGGTCTTGTGGCAAAGAGCCTGAAGCGCGGCAGCAAGCTCGAGATTGGCCTCGAGGCTCTGGGTCGCGCCCTCTCTCAGAAGGCGCTTCGTCGCGCGGACGGCGATGGCGGGATTGGCCGCGATGCGTCGGGCCAGGGCGAAGGCCTCTTCGAGAAGCGACCCGGCCGGCACGATGCGGCTGACGAGGCCGATGCGCGCGGCCTCGGCGGCGTCGATCGTGTCCCCCGTGAGCGCGAGCTCGGCGGCCTTCGAGACGCCGACGACGCGCGGCAGGAGCCATGCGCCGCCGTCGCCCGGCACGAGACCGAGCTTGACGAAACTCTCGGCAAAACGGGCCTGATCGGACGCGAGCCTGATGTCGCAGGTGCAGGCGAGATCGAGACCCGCGCCGATCGCCGCGCCGTTCACGGCCGCAATGGTGGGCACCCGGATGGAAAGCATGGCGCGCGGAACGCGCTGTATGCCGCGCCGGTAGGTCTCGGCTATGGCCGCCGGCTCGAGATCGAGCACGGCGCGCATCGCCCTGAGATCGCCTCCCGCCGAGAAGCTCTTGCCCGCGCCCGTGAGGATCGCGGCGCGCACGCTGTCGTCCGCATTGAGCCGCGCGCCGACGGCCTCGAAGGCTTCCGCACTCTCAGTGTGTCCTAGCGCATTGTGGGTCTCCGGACGATCGAGCGTCAGGAGCGCAATGCCGTCCTGAATCTCGCATTTGAGCGGCTCGGCCATCTCGCGCCTCCCTGCGCCGTCCTCAGCCCCTGTAGGGCGTCAGATCCACGTCCTCGAGCATTTCCATCGTGTGCTTGTAGCCGGTCTCGACGGCGCCGTCGAAGGTGCGCCAGGCCCGGATGCCGATCTCCTCGACGGGCGGAGAAAGGATGAGGTCCGCGCGGGCGTGGTTGCGGATCGTCTGCGTCTCCGAATTGACCGTTCCGGCCCTCATCAGAAGGCTGACGATGCCGGGGCCTCCCTTCATCGTCTCGCCGAGCACGCCCCATTTCGGGCCCTTGGACCAGGCTTTGAGCTGCCGCGCGAAGACGTGATGGGCCTCGAGGTCGACGCCGATCACGGGCCCTCGCCCGAGATCGGCCATGATGCCGACGGGAAAATTCTCCATGACGGCGCCGTCGACGAGGATCTCGCCCTCCTGCACCACCGGCGGAATGACGCCGGGAATGGCGACGGAGGCGCGAAGTGCCTGCCAGATGAGACCGGCGCGATGGATGTATTCGCGCCCCGCCGTGAGGTTCGAGGACACGCAGAAGAACGGCCGCCAGGTCTCCTCGATGCGCGCATCGCCGAAATTGTCCTGAAGGAGCTTCACGATCTTGCGCCCTTTAATGAAGGAAACGAGGGGCACGGTGTAGTCGTCGATCGGGTTCGTCTCCACGAAGCTCGATCGCATGCGCGCGTTGAGTTCGTCGGGGCTCCAGTCCAGCGCGAGGCCGGCTCCGATGATCGCGCCCATGCTGGTGCCGCCGACCAGGTCGAAGACGACGCCCTTTTCCATGAGCGCGGCGATGACGCCGAGATGGGCAAAGCCGCGCGCGCCTCCGCCGGCGAGCACGAGGCCGACCGCCCGCCCGCTCACATGCCGCGCGAGCCGGGCGAGGTCGCCGGCATTGCCGGCCCGCAGATTGTGATGGAAGTGGGGCTTAAGGCGCGCGACCCATGGCGCGGCTCCACTTCCGCGCTCGGCGTTCGCCGCGTGCACGAGCACGAGCTCTATGTAGCGCCGCGGCCCTCGCGAGAGCATGTCCTCAATGGGCAGAAGGTCCTGAGGCGGATGATCGGGATAGCCGATCAGCATCACCCGGTCGGCCTGGCGCAGGCAGAGCCGCGTCCAGTGCTCGTCGTCGAGGCTGCCGAGGTAGAGGACGTGGTCATTCTCCGCCTCGATGTTGTGGAACCATTCCGTGTCGGCTTCGCGATCCGCCTTGTCGAGAATGATGACGTGGCGGCCGCCGCGAGAGAGCGTCGTGGCGAGAGCTTCTGCGATCTCGCCGAGCGGCAGGTCGCGCTGGAGCCTCATCAGGGCGATCGTGCGCACGGTGGCGCGGGTCCGGCGGGGGTCGCGCCGGCCATCCATCACCTCCTTCAGGCGGTCGGCGACGGCGCGCGCGAGGTTGCGCAACATGACGGGATAACGCTGCGACATGCGCTCGAAGACGGCGCGCGGCATGCGCAGGAGCTCCGAGTCGCGTAGCGCGATGAGCGTCGCGGTGCGCGGCTCGCCGGTGAGGACCGAGACCTCGCCCACCATGTCGCCCGGCCCGATCTGCCCCGCCAGATAGTCTCTGCCGGCGGCATCCGGGAGATAGAGCCCGAGCGAGCCCGCGGTCACGATGTAGAGCGAGTCGCCGACATCCCCGCGGCGCATCAAAGTCCAGCCGCCCGGCAGGCTGAACCAGTCGAGCTCCTTCATCATCTTCTGCACGTCGCGCGCCGACATGCCGTTGAAGAGCGGCAGCTTGGGCACGAGGGCGCGCAGCCGCTCGGGCATGACAAGGCTCGAGGTGGACAACAGCAAGGAGCGGCTCCGTAAGCGGCGCGTGGGGCCGCGAAGTCTAGAGGATCGCTCGGCGAAGTCGACTGGGAGAACGGCCTACCAGGCCGTCCAGCCGCCGTCCACGGCGAGATTGACGCCGGTGACGTAGCTCGAGGCCTCGCTGGCGAGAAAGAGCAGCGGTCCGGCGATCTCGCCCGCGCGGCCGACGCGGCCCATGGGCACCTTTTCCTCGAGGCGCTTCAGGAAGGCCGGATCGCGGGTCTGGATTTCCGCCTTCGGGAAGGGACCGGGGCTCACGGCGTTGACGCGAATGCCTTGCGGCGCCAGGTGGCAGGCGAGATAGCGCGTGAGCTGAAGAAGCGCCCCCTTCGCCGCGCCGTAGTGGGGCGGACTGTCGAGACCGGAATCGCCATAGAGCCGCGGGTCCGGGCTTACATGGCCGTACATGCTCGAGATGAAGATGACGCTGGCCTGCCCGGTGGCGCGGGCGGCGCGCGCGAGAAGGGGCTCGGCCGCCTTCACAAGCTCGAAGGCGGCGGTCGGGCCCGACTGGAACGCGGTCTCGAAATCCTCTTCATGCGCGCCGCGCCAGGGCGTGGGACGGCCCGTATAGGCATTGTGCACGAGAATGTCGAGGCGCCGGCCAGCCGCCGCCTCCTCGGCGAAGAACATCCGCATCGCCGCATAGTCGCGTACGTCGAAGCATGCGA
Organism: Alphaproteobacteria bacterium; assembly: GCA_024236075.1. GTDB lineage: Bacteria > Pseudomonadota > Alphaproteobacteria > JACAEB01 > JACAEB01 > JACAEB01. Next base: position 28,583 of record JACKLE010000008.1, read on the forward strand.
GCTCGCTCGCGTGGCCGGCGCTGCCAAGCTCCTCGGCGAAGCGCTGGAGCGGAGCGGCGCGCCGCCCGTGAAGGATGACGCGGGCTCCGGCCTCGACGAAGGCGCGCGCGGTGGCGCTGCCGAGATGCCCGGCCGCTCCGGTCACGAAGGCCGTGCGGCCCCTGAGCGAAAAGAGCGCCGCAGACGGACTGTCTTGGCCGGGAGGGGCGAAGGGATAGGTCATCTCGCCTCCCAGAGCGCGGGGTTGAGGACGGCTTCGCCCAGCCGCGGGCGCGTCGCATCGATCCTCGCGCAGTCGTCCTGCGACAGCGGCGGGCCTGCAAAGGCCGCGAGCGTGTCTTCGAGCTGATGAAGCGCCTCGGCGCCGACGACGAGCCCGTGGACCCAGGCCTGCGCCCGGCCATAGGCGAGCGCGAGGTCGGCGGGCGAGGCGCGGCCGGTGCGCGCGACCTCCGCTTTGAGAAAGGCGAGGGCGCGGGGCGCGTCCGGACCCATCACACGGGCGAAGAGCCCGGCATCGGCGTCGGCGATGAGGCCCTGGAGATAGAGGCTGCGGACGTGCACCGTCACCTCCGGCCGCCGCGCCAGCGCTTCGGGAATCCGAGCCTCCTGCCAGCGCCAGTCGAAGAGGTTGAACGGGATCTGGATATGGCCGAGCTCGGGCTCCGCGAGGGCGCGGACGGCCTCCTGCGGCGTCTGGACCGAGACGCCGATGCGCGCCGCCCGCCCGGTGCTCTTCAGCGCCTTCATGGCCATCCAGACGGCGCCGTCATGGGAGTCGAGATGGGCGGCGCGGTGGAGGAGGAGGCAGTCCAGCCTCTCGACGCCGAGCGCTCCGCAAGAGGCCTCCACGCTCGCCTCGACCGCCGCTCCGATCGCCGCCGGCGAGGCGTCCCCGGCAAGATCGGCGAGAGGCGAGAGCTTCGTCACGACAATGCGCGAGCGGCCGCGATCCTGCGGGCACGCGGCGAGCGCGCGGCCGAGCCGGCCTTCCGCGGCCCCGTAGGCGCGCGCCGTGTCAAAGACGCGCACGCCGCCCGCGAGGGCGCGCCGAATGAGGGCCTCGGCCAGATCCTCGTCGGGCAGTCCGGAGCGGTTCGCGATGCCGTAGGCAAGACCGAGCTGGACCGTGCCGAGAACGAGGTCGGGAGAGGTGCGGAGTGGGCGCTCGCTCATGGCCGGCGAGCATGGGCGATCAAGGTAAAGAAACTGGCCTCAGGCCCCGAGAACCTTCCAGAGCGAGGTCGCATGGAGCACGGGCTCGCCCCCGACCTCGAAGGTCGCGCGCACGAAGAGGATCGAGCGCGTGCGCCGCGTGAGGATCGGCGCCGTCTCGACGAGGTCGCCGAGGCGCGCGGGCTTGAGGAAGTCGATCTGCATCGACACGGTGACGCTCGGCACGCGGCTCGTGAGGCGCCAGATCGCCGTTCCCAGCGCGGCATCGGCGAAGGTCATGAGCATGCCGCCATGGACGCTGCCGGCGCCGTTGAGGTGGCGCTCGTCTACGCGAAACGCGACCATGAGCTCGGGGCCCGACGGCCCGTCGCGCATGCGCTCGAAGAAGGGCCCCACATAGGCCTCGAAGGGATCGACGAGCGGCATGAGCCCATAGCCGTCCGGCACGGGGATATCCTCGCGGGCAGGCCGGAGCGAGCTGGGTCGAATCTCCGGGCCGGAGCTTTCGGTCATGGTCCGTTCCTCGCTCGGGGACAACTTGCCCCCGCGTCTCACACTTGTTGCACCGATGGGGTATACTCGACGCGCCGAGCGCCCAACAACCGCGGAAACCGCCGCCCTAGGCGGGACGAAGGGGGCCGACGGTCCCTTGCGCGGCCTCGAGAACCGCGCGTTGGGGTGAGGGTCGGGCCTCTCGATTTGGGGCCGTAGGGTCGGGGACAGGGGATCAAGGGAGTTTACGATGGCTCAGTTCGAGGAGGTGCGCCCTTACGGGGGCGCGGGGCAGACCGTCTCGCTCTCGCTTGCCGGCGCCATCGGGGTGGCAGCGGCGATCGTCGCGGATTTCGTTCAGAAGGGCGACGCATCGGCCGTCAACCAGGTGCAGACCTATCTCTGGAACTATTTCGGCCTTGAAATTCCCCATCTTGCGATCGCGGGCCTGCTGATCCTCGCCGGTTCGGCCGCCGTCTTCGTGAACGAGCCGACCACGAAGCGCGCCGCCTTCACCACGGGGGCGAGCGTGCTCGCCATCCTCATGACCCTCATGCCCGTCTCCGAGCGCCCGACGCTCGCGTCCGATCCGACCGTCGTGGGAATTCCGGCCTCCACCTCGCAGCCGGAAGCAACGCCCGCGCCGGAATCTCACGGCGCCGTCAACTCGCTGCGAGGCGACGTGCAGCCCACGAGCTTCGAGATGCGCAGTCCGAGCGTCGAGACGCGCCCTCTCGTGCGGGTCCAGACCGCGACGGTCCCCTGCGAAATCGTGATCACCCTTCCGGGCGCGCAGCTCACGGCCATCAACACCTCCGAAATCAGCGTCGTGCTGCACGACGACATCTCGCGCGCGACCTTCCGTCTGGCCTCGCCCGTGCGCGCCACCGGGACGTCGAACGAGGTCACCCTGGTCTATGCGGCGCGCATGCCGGTCGGCGGCTCCAAGCGCACGGCGACGGGCGTTCTCGTGGCCGATCTCCAGGTTCGCGTCGAGGCTCCAAACTACAAGATCGCATTCGCCTCGGCGCAGGTGAGCGACCTCACGGTCACGACCCGCATGGAGCTCACGCTGGTGCCGTCGTCGACGCCTCTCCAGCTCCAGCGCCTCTACACGCCGAGAAAGTTCTGAGCCTTGCGGCATCGCGGCGGCGGCCGCCGCCGCCGCGAACGCAGCTCTTCACGCGGAGCGCGGCGCGGTCGCTAAAGCTGGAACTTGGCGAGTGCCGCTTCGGCAATCGGCTGTCCGTGCTCCTGGACGAAATGTCCGCCCTCGGCGATCTCCAGGACGTCGCCCGCGCCGCGAATGCGGCCGGCCAGGCGCTTCATGTCGGCGACGCCGAATACGGGGTCCTTAGCGCCCACCGCGACCAGGCTCGCGCCGCGCCAGTCCTGCGAGAGGAAGTCCCGCGCCGCCTTGGTCTCCTTGATGCCTTCCATGCCGGGATCGGTCATGACGAGCTCGGGGAATCGGCGCAGCCCGGCCCGGGCGCGCTCGGTGGGAAAGGGTGCGTCGTAGGCTGCGGCTTCCTCCTCGCTGATGCCGGCGACCGAGCGCTTGATGAGGTCGGAGACCTTGAAGTCGGGCTTGCGGGCGACATAGGACCGCCAGCCCGCGAAGCCCTCGCCGAGGCTTTCGCCCACGGGGAGCGAGGTGTTCATGACGATGAGGCGCGTGATGGTCTCGGGAAACTCCACGGGCAGGGTGAGGCCGAGAATGCCGCCCCAATCCTGCACGACCAGGCAGACATTGCGCAGGTTCAGACGCCGCAGAAGCTCGACGAGCGAGCGGCGGTGAAAGCCGAAGGTGAAGGTCGCCTCCTCGACGGGCTTGTCGGACCGCCCGAAACCGAAGAAGTCCGGCGCGATGACGCGATAGCCGGCGCCCGTGAACACGGGGATCATCTTGCGATAGAGATAGGCCCAGGTCGGCTCGCCATGGAGGCAGAGGAACGTGACCTTCGCATCTTCGCGGCCGGCATCCACAAGGTGCATCCTGAGGCCGGGAAAGCCCGGCAGCTCGTCGATGTAGCGGGGCTCGAAATCGTAGCCGGGCAGCTTCTCGAAGCTCGCATCCGGCGTTCTGACGGCACGAATCTCTTCCACGGGGAAAGCCTCCCTCGGCGTATCGGGGCCATTTGGGCGAGGCTAGCAAAATGCGGCAGGCGGTACATCACCTCGAGATCGACACGCGGGGCCCGGGCCTCACCGAGATCACGGAGGAGGCGCGCGCCTTCCTCGGGCGGACCGGCTTAGAGACCGGCCTGCTCACGCTCTATGTGCCCCATACCTCGGCCTCGCTTCTCATCCAGGAGAATGCCGATCCCGACGTCCTCGGCGACCTTCTCGCATTCTATGCGAGGCTCGCGCCGTGGAGCGCGCGAGACTATGCGCACGACACGGAAGGCCCTGACGATATGCCGGCCCATATTCGCGCGAGCCTGACGCAGACCTCGCTCGGCGTTCCGGTCCTCGGGGGCGCGCTCGCGCTCGGCCGCTGGCAGGGGATCTATCTTTTCGAGCACCGAGCCGCGCCGCATCGGCGGACCGTCCTGCTCCACGCGATCGGCCAATGAGCGCTCAGAACGTCGTGCCGAGAGAGAGGAGCGCGCGGTGCTGGCTGGCGCCGAGGTTGGACGCGCTCGCCTGCTCGCGCCAGCGATAGCCGAGGCCGACGCGCAGCGCGTCGAGCTCCTCGGGCCGCGGCAGCCAGAAGACGCCGAGATCGAGCTCGCCGAGATTGTCCGGGCCGACGCTCGCCTGCTCCCCGGTGAAATAATAGCTCGCGCGCGCCTGCGCCTCGAGAAAGCGAACAGGCCGTCCGTAAGCGGATAGAACGGGCCCGTGCCGGAAGGCCGCGATGCGGTCGTCGTCCGAATCGCGCGCTTCGGCAAAATATTGTGCCGCCACGGCGAGGCGCTCGTTGGGATGCGCCTCGAGGCCGGGCAGGACGGCGAGGAGCTTGGCGTCGCGCCCGTCGAAGTCCGAATAGTCCTCATAGCCCGTGACGATGGCGAGATCGGCGTCGAGCCAGGGCGTGAGGCTCGTCCCCGCATCTGCGCTGGCGCCGTAGCGCGTGCGATAGCCGTCCCCGTCGAGGCGCTGATGATAGACATGGGGCATCAGGCGCAACGTGTAGTCTCCCGGCGCATAGGCAAGCCCCGCGGCGAGGCCGAAGGTCATGCTGTCGAAGTCGCCGTCGAAATATTCCGTACCCGCAACGCCGAGCCGGGCGATGGCCGCCAAGGAAGGTCCGAGCGCGAGATGCATGTCGGTGTCGAGCGCGACCTCGACCCCCGCGCTCGATGTCGGCTCGCCGGCGACATCCAGAAGCGGGCCGGCATCGAAGGCGGCGGTTTCGGGATCGGACGGACCGAGCTCGATCGCGCTTTCGTAGATCGCGGTGACGCGGCCCTCCACCGACCATAGCGCCGCATCGGCCCCGCCGCGCACGGCAAGGCTCGAAGGGCGGGCGAGCGCTCCGAGGGCAGGCGAGGGCGCAGATGGGGCCTCGGTCGTCTTGTCCATGGCGTCGGGGACCGGCGCGCTAGCTCCCGGCTCGGGCAGCGCCTCGAGCTCGAGCTCGACGCGTTCCAGGCCCGGGTCGAAGGCGAGCATGCGCTGGTAGAGTGCGCGCGCCTCCTCGATCTCGCCGAGCTCCGTGCGGCATTGGGCCTCGAGGAACATCGCCTCCAGGTCCCAGGTTCCGTCCGGAAAGCGCTCTTCCGCGAGCGCGCAGGCCCGGCGCGGATCCCCGGCCGCGAGCGCCTGCGAAATCTCCATGCGCGCCGCATCGAGCGCATCGTCCGTGCCCGCCGCGGCGGCTTCCGCCTTCGGCGGCGCGGGCTCCTCGGCAGGAAAGACATCGACGACGAGGCGGTGGCCTCCGTCCGAATCCGGCGTCAGGACGAAGCTCTTGAAGCGGGCTGGCGCGCGCGTCTCGATCACGAGGCGGGCCGCGCTATCTACCGGGTCGATGTGTACGGATGAAATCGCACTCGCCCAGGCGGGCGGCGCGTATTGCGCGCCTGTCGCCCCAAGGGCCGGCAGGAGCGCCTCGAAATGCGTAGGCGAAGTCTGCGTCGTCATTGGGCCGGGCGCATCGGACAAGTCGGCGACAAGGCGCAGGAACGTCGCGTGGCTCCCAAACCGCAAGCCTGAAACCTCGCCGGCGACTGCGCGTGGCGCGAAAGCGAGAAGAAGCGTGATGAAGGCCGCCGATAGGGCGCCGCCGATGCGTACCATGAGCTTCGTCCCCCCGGAACGACCACAGGGGACAATGGAGCGCTGGCCATGGTTAAGCCTTGCTTAAGCCGGGCCCGTCCGTACACGTCGGCAGAAACGGCGCGGGCCGCGCGGAGCGTTTCCGCGCGGCCCACACAGTCGGCGTTGAGCCGCCAGCCTGGACGCGTGCCTACTTCGCGAGGCCGCGCCAAGGCTTGAAGAGCCGGCTCTCGGTCTTGGTCCGCTCGCGCTTTCCGCTCTTCGTAAACGCACTCCAGAACAGGACGAGAAAGTTCCCCATCGCAGCCTCCTTGGGCCAGTGAGGCGCACCTCGTGCGCTCGGATCACCAATATGTGAGCATGCAACCTTCGGTTCAAGCAAAATCCGCAACAAAAATGTCATTTTGTCACGAATTTGTCATGTAGCTCCGCGCAAGGCACCCGGGGCGGAATTAAAATCCTTTATTTATAATAGGTTACAAAAAGCCGGCCGGCTCGGGGGCCCGAGCAGAATCGACGAGCCGCGCGCCGAACGGAGGCGCTCGTCCTAAGAGTGGCAAGCGAAGGGGAAGTAGAGACCGACCTCGGCGGAGCGCGTCAGGGCGCCTCTTGCGGCGCGACGATGCGCGCCGGCAGCACCACGGGCTGGTCGCTCACGGTCGTGCGCGTGCGGTCTGGCCTTGCCCCGCCCAGGGACGGGAGGGAGACGGGCGAGCTGGCGCTTTTCGTCGGGGCCGGCCGCAACACGGCTTCCGTGTAGGCCATGGCGGCCCCGACAAGGCCGAGGCCGAGAATGGCGACGCCCAGCAGAGAACCGACGGAAAAGAGTCCGGTCGAATCCGGTAACCGCATGGTGCGGCCCTCCCAAGCTCCGACTTCTGTCCGATTCGGAAAATGCGTTCAAATTTATTTCTAATTTGTGAATCTGCGCGCCGAGGGCCGGCCCGCCGGCCCCAAGGGAGGCGCAAACCCGCGCCGGGCCTGCGTCAGGCCGTGCCGGCGCGGAACATGTCGCGCTCGGCCTGGCGGCGCGCTTTCAGATGGGAGCTTTCCACGAGCGTTCCGTCGCGCCGGAGCTTGGTCCAGAGCAAGAACGCCTCCGCCGCGCCGTCCCGGTCGCCGGCATTGAGGCGGCGCGCCACGCTTGAACGGGCAAAGGCGTTGGGACCGATATTGTAGGCGAGCGCGACCATGGCGCTGAACTCGGCCTTGGTCATCGGCACCTTGACCGCCCGGTGCACGGCCGCCTCCATGACGGCGATGTCGTCCTTGAGCAGGCGCTCGGCCTCGGCCAAGGCGATTTCGGTGCCGAGCGGCGCGTCGGTGCGATGGCCATAGCCGATGAGCGTGCACCCCCCTGGGCCCGTGAAGGCGACGAGGCTTAGCCCCTCCTGCTCCTTGATGAACGCGATCACCTCCGCGCTCGTGCCGAGCGGGGAGCGATCGACCGCCGGCGGCTCGGCCTTCGCGCCCCGCAGGACGGTGAGCGGCGACGGCCCGAGCGCGGCCCTCAGCAGGGGAAGGACGGGGGCTTTCGAGTGCTCCGGAACGGGAGCCGCCGCGAAGGCCGGCCGGAGGGCGCCGCCCTCGAGGCCCGTGATCCCGGAAGATGGGAGGCCGACGAGCATGGCCCCGGCCATGACGGCGACGACCCGCGCGAGCGCCGCGCGGGAATATCGGGACGGGGGCTTGCCGGCTGCGGACATGCGCCTACTCCGGGCCATTGAGAATCGGTACTTGAGAACGCAACCGGAAGGCCAAGGGTTCCCGCGAGCCGCCGCCTACCGCGCCTTGGCTCGCCTTGTGTAGTTCGCAGGCCTCAAAGACTTCTTTACAGAAACGTAAGGAAGCCCTTAGCGCCGGGGAACCGGCCATTACCAATTCGAAGCCGCCAATTCCCTGACAAAGTGCGCGGCTTTTCTCGCCCTTCACTCGCGGGCAACGCCGAACCGGGCGCGAGTACATGCCGCGCGCCGCAGCCAAATGCAAGCGGCAAAATTGTCTCACATCTATGCGAGTCGCGGGCCGGCGCGTTGGATGCCTGCCCGACGAGTCGTTATCTTGTCGGATAGTTGGGGGCCGAGCGCGGCACGGAAGGCACATGGGACCGAAGGCCAATCCGCGCGGAGCGCCCCTTCGCGCGACGCTCCTGAAGCTGCTGGCGGCGTTGGGAATGCTCGTCTCGGCGGGCATGGCCGAAGCCGCGCCCGTGCGCACGGGTCATGTGACGGCCGAGCTCCTGTCGGACCGCACGGTGCTCGCGCCCGGCGGGGAGGCCTATCTTGTCCTCCATCAGGCGATCGATCCTCGCTGGCATACCTGTTAAACAGCCAGGCGATTCCGGCGTCGACGCATCTCCTTCGACCTGCCGCCAGGGCTCTCGGCCGGCGAGATCCGATGGCCAGCGCCAGCTCATCTCCATCAGGTCCGCTGGTCGATTACGGCTACGAGGCGACGTTTTTCCTCTTCGTGCCCGTCACCGTGGCGCCAGACGCCACAGGGGACCTCGCAACGGTCACAGCGCTGGCAACCTGGCTCGTCTGCGAGGGGAGATATGCGTGCCCGAGGAGGACGCGCCTCTCGCTCGACCTCGCCATCGGTCCGGCGGCGATCGCCGATCGAATGGGCGCCCGCGAAAGCCGGCTCGCGGCGGATCACCACCCCATCCCGCGCCTTGGCCGGAAATCGCTACGCGGTCGCGGACAGACCGCGATCTTCTGGCTCGACGCGCCTGAGGCTCAGCGCGGCAGCGTTGACCTCGCCTTCTTCGCCGAGACGGAAGGGGCTCATCGACCTGGATCCCCCGCGTGGCGGTGAGGCCGAAAAGGATTAAACTTGCCGTGAAGGCCAGCCCGCAACCGCTGGATCTGCGAACAGGCGCGACGCCGGCGCGCAGGCTCCTCTCGTCCTGACCAAACTGTCGGGGACGGCATGGAGGTGCGCCGGGCGTTCAGGATCCGCCGCCGCGCCGCCCGGCGAAGCGCTGCCCGCCGGCTATGGCGAGCCCAGGACGTCCCGCTCCGGTCTCGCGCCGCCGCCGCGCTCGCCCTGGCGCTGGGCCCCGCCTTCCTCGGCGGCCTCATCCTCAATCTGATGCCGTGCGTCTTCCCCGTCCCTCTTTCTGAAGGGGCTCGCGCTGCTTGGCCATGCGCGCGGCGAGCGCAACGCGCGGCGGCGCCACGGGCTCGTCTTCACGGCCGGGTTCTCGCGACCTTTCTCGCCGTCGCGGGGCAGCTCCTCGCGCACGCGCGGCCGGCGCAGGCGTCGGCTGGGGAATCGAAACGCAATCCGCGCCCGTGGTCGCGGCGCTCTTGCTGCTCATGCCATCGCTCAATCTCTCGGGCCTCTACTCCGTAGGCGGGCCTTTCGCGGGCGCGGGCGACCGTTTCGCGCGGGCACCCAGCTTCGCCAGCAGCTTCTTCACCGGCGCGCTCGCGGTGGTCGTCGCGACGCCGTGCACGCGTTCATAGCGCGGCGATCAGGCAACGATCGCGGCGCCGCGCCAGCACGCTCCGCACTCATCTTCGCGAGCCTCGGCCTCGGCCTCGCAGCGCCCTATCTCGCGCTCTCCCCTCGCGCCGGGCCTCCCCTCAGCGCGCTGCCCAAGCCCGGGCCCTGGATGGAAGAGGCTGAGCGGAGTTCTCGCGATTCCCATGTACGCGACGCGGCAGCGGCCTGGCTCGTCTGGGTCCTCAGCCAGCAGACGGATGGAAAGGGCCTCAGGCTCCTTTCGCGGCCGCGCTCAGCCTTTGCCGCCGCGGCCTGGCACTCAGGGCCTCGCAGGCGCGCGGCGGCAGGACGCGATCGCTCGCCAGGAGCGCTCGCCTTCTGGCCTTCCGGCCTCGTCCTTCTCGTTCCGGCGGCGCCTCCCGCCGCGCGCGCCGCGCCGATACAGCCGAGGGCATCGCCTTCGAGCCCCTATTCGGAGGAGCGTCTCGCGCAGGCGCGCACGGAAGGCATGCCGGTCTTCGTCAATTTCACGGCCTGGTGCATCACCTGCCTCGTCAATGAGCGCGTCGCCTTCGCCGACGAGGGGCGTGCGGCGGGCCTTCGCCGATGGCGGCATTCTCTACCTCAAAGGCGACTGGACGCAGCGCGACGAGACGATCGCCAAGGCGCTCGCGCGGTTCGCGCGCCGGCGTGCTGCTCTATCCTTCGGGGAGGCGGCGAGCCCGCCGTGCTGCGCAGATTCTAACGCCCGCGATCGTTCTCCGAGGCGATCGGGGCGCTTTCGGAAGGCAAATCGTAACGCTCACTGAAAGGAGACAACCATGTTTGCCATGTCCTTGCGTCACCTTCTGCCGGCGGCAGGCGTCGCCCTCGCCGTGTCGCTCTCGGCGCCAGCGGCAGCCCTCGCCGCGGCGACCGGCGCTCCAGCGCCCGATTTCGCAGTCGTCGACACCAGGGGCGTCGCGCACTGGCCTCGGCAGTGTACGGCGGCCGGCTTAAGACCGTCGTGGCGTCCTCAGATGGACCGAACCACGAGTGCCCCTATGTCGACACTACGATCCCTCGCGCGAAGGCCATGCAGACCCTCCAGAAGAGACGACGGACGAGGAGCATCGTCTCACGAAAACTCCAGCGTCGTTTCGTCCGCGCCCGGAAAGCAGGGCTATGTATTGTCGCCGAGAAGGCCGACGAAACGACCTCCGCGCGCCGCCGCTCCGACGGGCGTCGTCCTCTCGACCCGACGGTACGCTCGGCCGTCTACGACGCCAAGACCACCGAACATGTATGTCGTCGCCGACGGCAAGCTCCGCCTATCAGGGAGCGATCGATTCCATCAAGTCGGCCAAGAGTCGCCGATCTCGACGCCGCGACGAACTATGTGCGCGTCGCGCTCGACGAACTCAAGGCGGGCAAGGCCGTATCGACACCACAGACGGAGCCTTGGCTACAGCGTGAAATATTGACCGGGATCCTCGGAAGAGCGCGGCATGGGCGCGCAACACTGCTTAAGGGCGGGCTGGGGCTGGGTCGCGAAGCTCCTGCACTGGACGATCGCGCTCGCGGTCCTCCGGGATGATCGCGTTCGGCTTCTACATCGACGAGCTGCGCGAGGCCGGCGAGCTGACCTCGCGACGATCTTCCGGCCTCTTCGCGACCCTTAAATCCGTCGGGCTCACGATCCTTGCGCTGATGATCCTGCGCCTCGCGCAGCACCTCTCCGGTCCGTGCCGGCGGCGCTCCCGGGCATGCCCGCCTGGGAGCGGAGGCCGCAGCAGTCAGCACGCATTGGCTTTGTACCTGGCCCTTCTCGCCATGCCCCTGTCCGGCTACGTCGTCCACGGGCTTTCCCTTCCAACTCTGACTTCTTCGGCCTGTTTGCGATCGAAGCTCTTCCACGCGGACGAGCGACGCGCAACCTCGCCTCGGCAGTGCATGCGGCGTTGGCGTGGACCGTTCTCCTTCGTCGCGCTCCATGCGGCGGCACGACCTGCGCCACCAGCGCTGGCGCGACCGCACGCTCGTGCGCACATGCCGCCTTCACCGGGCGCTGAACGGAGGATTTCATAGCACGCAGACCTGATCTGCGCCGCGCTCGTCGCCAGGCTCGCCGCGGGAGGCGCGCAGGCGCAGAGCCTCAGACTGGGCGGTGCGGCCGGCCAGCTCGATCCGCCTTTCGGTCTCCGGCAATTTCTTCCGGCGAGTCGACTGCCGTCGAGGGCAGCTTTCCGGCTTCACGGCCGGATCGCCCCTTCGACTGATGCGCCCAGGATTCAGCCACGCCGTCGTCGGGATCGACGCGTCAAGCTCGAGCTTAATTTACGAGGATGTCGGCCGCCGGGCGCGCCCAAGCCGAAATATTTCGGTACCGCCGCGCACAAGACCATCCGCTTCGAGAGCATCTCCCTGGCGGCCAACGCTTGACGGCACCCTGTTCGCCACCAGCGAGCTCACGCTCAAGGGCGTGACCAAGGAGGTGAGCTTTCCTCCCGCGTCGGCGTCGAGGACAAGGTCGCGACGATGGATGGAAGCCTCGTGCTCGGTGGCTCGAATTTCGCCATCGGCGACAAGCCGGACAGGAAGTCGAGCGCCTGTCCGAGACGCCCGTCGCGTGACGCTGCACCTCGTGGCGGATCGAAATAGGCGGCAAAAACAAAGAAGCGGGCCGGGAATGACCCGGCCCGCCAAGCCGCGCCCTCCCGGGCGATGCGGATATCAGAACTCAGCGCGCAGGCCGATGCCGAGAACGCGCAGCTCGCCGAAGCTGTTGAAGGTCTGCGTCAGACGGACCCGTGCCGGAGCCCACACAGCAGCGCGTCGAAGACGTCTGGTGATAGTCCTCGTTGGTGAGTTGCGCCCCAGAGCTCAGGCTCACCTTGCCGTCATAGGCGAGGAAGCCGACCCGGCGGGGACGGTGAAGCCCTTCTGCTCCTTCTCGGTGTCGAGGTCGGAGCCGGTGTTGTAGCCGGACGAATAGCGGCCATCGAGATGGACCAGGCCCGAGAGCCCCGTGTTCCACAAGGGGAACTTGTAGGAGACGGCGGCCGTCAGCACCCAGAGCGGAGCGTTCGTGAGCTGACGGTCCTTGAGCGGCTGGGCGACCGAAGAGGTGCCGAGATCGTCGCCGTATTTGGTGTCGGCATAGGTGACGCCGCCGAGGAGGACGAGCCCGTCCGTCGGCCGGCCGATGGCCTCGATCTCGACGCCCGTCGAGGTCGCCTCCTCGAGGTTCTGCACCACGAAGTTGACGCCGTTGAAGGTGTTGAGCTGGAAGTCGCTGAAGTCCTCGTAGAAGAGCGCCGTGTTGATCGTCAGCTCGTTGTTGAAGAAGCTGTTCTTCGAGCCGATCTCATAGGCGTCCACGAATTCCGGCTTGAAGGCGAGATCGGTGGCTTCCGCGGTCGCGCCGGTCAGCGGGTTGTCGAGGCCGGCATTGTCGAGATTGTAGCCGCCGCCCTTGTAGCCGCGGCCATAGCTGCCATAGACGAGCCAGTTCGGCGTGACGTCGTAGGCAAGGCCGATCGTGCCGGACCATTCGCGCTCCGTATTCTCGTCGGTGTAGATGCCCGGCGTATTGAAGGAGGGCGCGTTGCCGTTGTGGAAGGAGTTGAAGAAGGGAATGCAGATGTTCCCAATGACCGCCATTGCGGTCGCATTGCCCATGAGAACCTGAGAATAGGCCGCGAGGCACGCCGGGTTGTTGTTGTAGACCGACGCGTCGAGCTCCTTCGTCTCCGAGGTGTACCGCACGCCGGCGATGAGATCGAGCCGATCGGTGATCGCGAACACGTCGTGCGTGAAGAGCGCCCAGCTGTCCGCATCCTGATCGAAGTGGTTGCGGACCCCGCCTCCGCCGGTGGTGAAGTTCATGCCCAGGGGGATGCCGGTCGCCGTCGCCAGCGCGCCCATCAGAAGCGTGTCGAGATACACTTCGAAATCCGCGCCGGTCTTGATGGCGTCGTTGAGCTCGAGCGTCTCGGAGGAAACGAACGCGCCCACGAGCCAGTCGAGGCGGTCCCATTTGCCGGCGAGGCGCAGCTCCTGCGTGAAGGTCTTGAAGTGCGTCGTGTAGCCGTCCTCGTCGCGGTAGAGGATGTCGGCGCCCGAGAAGTCGATGTCCTGGCTGCGCTTGGCATCCCAGTCGCGATAGGCGGTGATCGAGGTCAGCGTTCCAAAGCCGAGGTCCCAATTGGCCTCGCCCGAGAGGCCCCACTCGGTCACGTCCTGCTGATAGCCGCGGCCGGGCGTCACGGCGGTCTGCCGCACGAAGATGCCCGAGCGCTGCACGATGCCGTCGTGCCCGTGCGAGCCCGCGAGGCCGTCGATGATCGGGACGGTCGCGCCATAGGTGCTCGTCACCGAGGCGCAGCAATTCTCCTCGCGATCGGAGAAGTCGGCGATGAAGCGCAGCGAGAAATCCGCCGTCGGCTCGTATTGGAGCTGGCCCCTGACGAGATAGCGGCTGCGGTCGTTGAAGCGCCGGCTCGAGTTCACGTCCTCGATGTAGCCGTCGCGCTCGTGATAGACCACGTCGAGCTTGCCGCCGAGGATGTCCGTGACGAGGGGAGCGGTGATGCCGGCCGCGGCCCGGAACTCGTCGTACTCGAACCCGTAAGAGACTTCGCCGTAGCCGGAGCTTTCGCTGAGGCTCGGCTTCTTGGTGACGATGTTGATGAGCCCCGCCGAGGTGTTCCGCCCAAAGAGCGTTCCCTGCGGGCCGCGAAGGATCTCGATGCGCTCCACGTCGCCGAGCTCGGTGAGGCCGACATTGGTGCGGTTGCGGTAGACGCCGTCGATGAAGATGCCGACCGCGGATTCGAGGCCGGGATTGTCGCCCGTCGTGCCGATGCCGCGAACGCGCGCCACGGCGCCCGCCGCTTCCGAGGCCGAGCTGGTGAGGACAAGGGAAGGCGCGAGCGCGACGAGCTCGCGAATGTCGCGAACGCCCGCGTTCATGAGCGTCGTGGAGTCGAAGGCCGAAACGGCGATCGGCACGTCCTGCAGGGACTGCTCGCGCTTTTGGGCCGTGACGATGATCTCGTCGACGGCAAGGGCGGGGGCGATGCCGAGAAGGGCCGTCGCGGCGACGGTGGTCAGAAGAAGGCGGCCTGCCGGGCGCGTGTCACGCATGTTTCTCTCCTCGCTCGGCGGGCGACTTCGCGCCGCTCCGCCGTGTTGCCTTGCCTGTCGCGCCGCCTCGCGGCGCGACGGGGGACCTCGACCGAGGAGATCGTCTTTACGGACGGCCCGGGACCGGGTCGTACGGGCGTGGCTCACGTCCGCGCGACCCGGTCCCTTGACGGGCATCGGCAGCCAATATTTCGGGGGCTGCACCCTCACTCCCCAGACTCGTTTTCGCGTGCGCTGCGCCCGCTTTTCGTGCCGCCGCGCCTCAACTAGGCACCATGGCAATTACCGGGGCATCGCATGTTCAACGGAGGTCCCCTCCGCTGGACCCCGAGTATAGAAATCGCATCCTGGGCCGCGAGAGCTTGCTGCATAGCAACCATGCGATAGCCGCAGGTCTGTGGCGGTGAGGCCACGCCCGGGACGGCACGGGAAAAACACGGCTGGTTTCTGGGAAATTTACCTGCTGTAGCTTTTTCGTCACATCACGTTAGGTCAAGGCGCTACAGATCGCGGCTGTTGTTGAAAAGCAACGCAAATATTGGGTGCGCCGCAATATTTGCGCCGCACAAATTCTCGCATGTACAGCCTGGGTGTATTACGTCCTTGGCTGCGCGAAAAACGCGTGCTCGAGAAATGTCCGCGAAAGCTCCTCGATGACGGGGGCGTCAGGGCCGGCGCCGCGCGGCAGCGCGCGCACCGGCACCCCCTCCAGCGCATCCGCGAAGCTCGCGGCGGTTTCCGTCAGCGGGACGTCCGATCCCGGGCTTTCGTTCACGACGAGCGCGGCGAGGCGCAGGCCCGCGCCGGCGAGGCAGCGCGCCGCCGTGAGGCCGTGGCTCAGCGCGCCGAGATAGGAGCCCGCGACGAGCAGGCAGGGCAGGCCGAGCGCGGCCATGAGGTCGAGCGTCGTCTCGCGCGCGTTCAGCGGCACCATCACGCCGCCCGCGCCCTCGACGATGCAGAGGCGCCCGGGCGAGAGGCGCGCGCGCGAGGCCGCCGCGAGCTCCGCGACGGTCAGCGCCCGGCCCTCGCGGGCGGCCGCCATGTGCGGCGAAAGCGGCGCGCGGAAGCGGAACGGCGCGAGGCGCTCGAGGGCCGCCGCGTCGAGGGGCGTCCCGAGGGCCGCCGCAAGCTTTGCCGGGTCGCTCTCCTCCGGGGCGGCGGGGTCGAAGCCGGTGAGGATCGGCTTCAGCGCATCGACCTGCGTTCCGGCCGCGCGGAGCGCCTCGACGAGGCGGCAGGCGAGGTAGGTCTTGCCGATATCGGTTCCCGAGCCCGTGACGAAGACGCCCTTCATCGCGCGGGACCGGGATCGGAGAGGATCCTCGCGAGCGCGGCGGCAAGGCGGGCGACGTCTTCCTCCGTATGCGCCGCGCCGAAGGCGAGCCGCAGGCGCGCCGTGCCGGGAGGCACCGTAGGCGGACGAATGGCGGCGGCGAGGAAGCCCTCCTCGGCGAGGCGCGCCGAGGCCGCGAGCGCCCGCTCGCTCGTGCCGAGGACGAGGGGCACGATGGCGCTTTGCGGCTCCGGCAGGCCCATCGCCGCGGCGAAGGCGCGGGCGCGCGCGCGCGGGATGCGCGTGAGCGCGGGCTCGCGCGCGACGACGGCGAGCGCGGCGAGGGCCGCCCCGGCCGCCGCGGGGGGAAGGCCCGTCGTGTAGACGAAGCTGCGCGCGCGGTTGCGCAGAAGCTCGCAGACGGGGCGCGAGGCGCAGAGATAGCCGCCATAGGCTCCGAGGGCCTTCGAGAGCGTGCCCATCTGCAGCGGGACGGGCGGGCTGCCGGCCGCCGCGACCGAGCCGCGACCGTCGGCGAGGACGCCGAGGCCGTGCGCGTCGTCGGTCATGAGCCAGGCATCGTGCGCGCCGGCCAGGCGCGAAAGCTCCGCGACGGGCGCGAGATCGCCGTCCATGCTGAAGACGCCGTCGGTGAGGACGAGGCAGCGCCGGTGCTCGGCCCGGTGGCGCCGCAGGAGGCGCTCCGCCTCGCCGAGGTCGTTATGGGCGAAGCGGATTTCCCGCGCGCCCGAAAGGCGGCTGCCGGCCAGAAGGCAGGCATGGGACAGCGCGTCGACGAGAACGAGATCGCCGGGCCCGACGAGGCTCGGCACGATGCCGATATTGGCGAGGTAGCCCGAGCCGAAGACGACGGCGTCCTCGGTGTCCTTGAGCCGTGCGAGGGCGCGCTCGAGCTCGGCGAGCAGGGGCGTGTCGCCGGTGACGAGGCGCGAGGCGCCCGCGCCCGCGCCGTGGCGCGCGACCGCCTCGGCGGCGGCGCGCTTCACCTCGGCGTGCTGCGAGAGCCCGAGATAGTCGTTGCACGAGAACGAAACGAATTCGCGCGCCCCGCGCCTCACGCGCGCGCCTTCCAGGCGCTCGGTCGGCACGAGGGCGCGGCGCTCGCCGCGCGCTTCGGCCGCCCCGAGCTTTTCCATCGCGAAGTCGTCTAGCGAGCGCATGCCCATCCGGCCGCAATTCGATCTCGTGAGGTCGCGCCGCTAACATGCCGTCCGCGCCGACGCAATCCCTGCCGCGAAGGAACCGACCGCCCCATGGCCGAGGACTGGTACGAGGAAGGGCTCGCCCATATCTGGCTGCCCTATGCGCAGATGAAGACCATGCGCCCGCCCCTCGCCGTCGCCGGCACCGAGGGCACGCGCATCCGCCTAGCGGACGGGCGCGAGCTCGTCGACGGCATCGCCTCCTGGTGGACGGCGGCGCATGGCTACAATCATCCGCACATCCGCGCCGCCGTGGCCGCCCAGCTCGGCCGCATGCCGCACGTCATGCTCGGCGGCCTCGTGCACGAGCAGGCGCTGCGCCTCGCCTCGCGCCTCGCGCGCCTCGCGCCCGGCGACCTCTCCCGCGTCTTCTTCAGCGAGTCGGGCTCGGTGAGCGTCGAGGTCGCGATGAAGATCGCGGTCCAGTACTGGATCAATCGCGGCGCGCGCGGCCGCACGCGCTTCGCGACCTTTCGCGGCAATTATCACGGCGACACCTTCGCCTGCATGTCGGTCTGCGATCCCGACGAGGGCATGCACGGCCATTTCGCCGGCGCCTTGCCCGTGCAGCTCGTGCTGGACCTGCCGCAGACGGACGAAGACGAGCGCCGTCTCGCCGCGACGCTCGCCGCCCACGCGCAAGAGCTCGCCGCCGTCATCCACGAGCCGCTGGTGCAGGGCGCGATCGGCATGCGCATGCACGGGGCGCACGTGCTCGCGCGCATCGCGCGGGCCGCGAAGGCCGCCGGGCTGCTTCTGATCTGCGACGAGATCTTCACCGGCTTCGGGCGCACCGGGACGTTCTTCGCGAGCGAGGCGGCGGGCATCGTGCCCGACATCATGACGCTTTCGAAGGCCCTGACCGGCGGCACGCTGCCGCTGGCCGCGACGATCGCGCGCGAGGAGATCTTCGCTGCGTTCCTCGACGAGGATCCGTCGCGTGCGCTCATGCACGGGCCGACCTATACGGGCAACGCGCTCGCCTGCGCGGCGGCGAACGCCTCGCTCGATCTCTTCGAGGACGGCGCGTGGGAGGAGCGGGTGCGTGCCGTCGAGGCGCATCTGCGCGCCGCGCTCGAGCCGATGCGCGGCCTTGACAATGTCGCCGATGTGCGTGTGCGCGGAGCGATCGGCGCGGTCGAGCTGCGCGAGGCCGGCGACCGCGAGGCGCTGAAGGCGCGCTTCATCGAGCGCGGCGTCTGGCTGCGGCCCATCGGCAAGGTCGTCTACACGACGCCGGCCTTCACGATCGACGAGGAATCGCTGTCGCGCCTCACCGACGCGATGAGGGAGGCCGCGGTCAGTCGTAGGTGAGCTCGCTCGCCTTGCCGCGGAAGACGGTGTAGGCGAAGGCCGTGTAGCCGAGAATGATCGGCAGCACGACCGAAGCCCCGGCGAGAATGAAGATGAGGCTCTCGGGCGCGCTCGCCGCCTCGAAGATCGTGAGCCGCTCCGGCACGACATAGGGATAGAAGGAATAGGCAAGCCCCAGAAAGGCGAGCGCGAAGAGCGCGACGCTGAGCAGGAAGGGCACATGCGCCCCGCGATCGTCCGCTGTCGGAAGGGATCGCAGCTTCACGAACAGCGTGCCGAGGAGAGCGAGCGAAAGGACGGGCAGCGGCGAGAGCAGCAGGAGTTCGGGGAACGCGAACCATTTGTCGTAGATGCGCGGCGAAACGATCGGCGAGGCGAGCGAGACCGCCCCCATGCCGAGTGCGACGGGCAGCAGGGCCCGGCGCGCCCAGGCCGCCGCGCGCGCCTGAAGCGCGCCCTCGGTCTTCATGAGGAGCCAGCACGCGCCGATGAAGCCGTAGCCGGCGGCGAGGCAGACCGCCGTGAGAGCGGCGAAGGCGAGCGTCGCCGCCGAGATCTTCAGCCCCATGATGTAGAGCCCCAGCATGAAGCCCTGCGACAGCGCGGCGAGGAGCGATCCGCCGAGAAAGGCCCTGTTCCAGACGGGCTTGCGCGCGCGGTCCGCCTTGGCGCGGAACTCGAAGGCGACGCCCCGCAGAATGAGGCCGACGAGCAGAAGGGCGACCGGCACGTAGAGCGCCGTCAGGATGATGCCGTGCGCCGCCGGAAAGGCGACGAGCAGAAGCCCGACCGCCATGACGAGCCAGGTCTCGTTCGCATCCCAGAAGGGGCCGATGGACGAGACCATGATGTCCTTGTCGTCCTCCTCGGCGAAGAGGAAGAGGATGCCAACCCCGAGGTCGAAGCCGTCGAGCACGACATAGATGAGGATCGAAAGGCCCATGAGCCCCGCGAAAACGAGCGGCAGCCAGATTGCGGGATCGCCGAAGAGGCTCATGGGCGTGTCTCCTCCGCGGGCGCGAAGCGGGGCACGAGCGCGGCGTCGGGGAGCTGCGCTTTCGGCGGGCCCTCGTTCGCGGCCTTGCGCGCCATGCCGAAGACGACGGCGATGTAGCTCGCGATGAGCGCGACATAGACGAGGAGATAGGTCGCGAGGCTGCCCGCGATCAGCGGCGCCGCCACCGAGGATGCCGCCGCCCTTGTCGCGAGAACGCCCTGCACGAGCCAGGGCTGGCGCCCGATCTCGGTCGTGTACCAGCCCGCGAGCGTCGCGATCCAGCCCGCGAAGGTCATGAGGACGAGGAGGCGCAGCAGGGCGGGCGGCAACTCCCTCCGTCTCAGGACGAAGTAGGCGGCCGTCCACGAGGCGAGGAGCATGAGGATGCCGACGCCGACCATGGTGCGGAACGCGAAGAAGACGGGAGCGACCGGCGGATGGTTGCCCTCGTACTGGTCGAGGCCCGGCACCACGCCGCCCGCCTCGTGGCGCAGGACGATGCTGGCGCCGTTCGGGATCGCGATTTCGGCGTGGTTTCGGCGCGCCCTCTCGTCCGGCCATGCGAAGAGCAGGAGCGGCACGTTCGCGCCCGTCCGCCAGTTCGCCTCCATGGCCGCGACCTTCTGCGGCTGATGCTCGAGCGTGTTGAGGCCGTGGAGGTCGCCCGCGAGAATCTGGAGCGGGATGAGGACCGCGGCGACGAGGATTCCCGTACGGAGCGCGGCTCCGACGGCCGGCGCGCGGTCGCCGCGCAGCCAGCGATAGGCCGAGACGCCCGTGACGAGGAAGGCGACCGTCAGCCCCGAGGCCAGCAGCATGTGCGCGAGGCGGTAGGGCAGCGACGGACTGAAGAGGATGGCGAGCCAGTCCGTCGGATAGGCCACGCCCTCGCGCATCTCGAAGCCGACCGGCGTCTGCATCCATGAATTGAGGGCGAGAATCCAGAAGGCCGAAGCCGTCGTGCCCGCCGCGACCAGCACGGTCGCGAGGATGTGGAGGCTCGCGGGCACCTTCCGGAAGCCGAAGAGCATGACCCCCAGAAAGACGGCCTCGAGGAAAAAGGCCGTCAGCACCTCATAGGCGAGCAGCGGCCCGGCTATGTTTCCGACGGTGTTCATGAAGCCCGGCCAGTTGGTGCCGAACTGGAAGCTCATCGTGACGCCCGAGACGATGCCGAGCGCGAAGGAGAGGGCGAAGATCTTCACCCAGAAGAAATAGGCCTGCATCCATTTGAGGTCGCCCGAGCGGCTGTAGGCGAAGCGGAAATAGAGCAGCACCCAGCCGAGCGCGATGGTGATCGCCGGGAACAGGATATGGAAGGAGATGTTCGCGCCGAACTGAATGCGCGCAAGCGTCGACGCGTCCATGGCGAGCCTCCCGCCGATCGGTCTCGTGTTCCGCGAAGACTAAACTACACCGCACGCCGCCCAAGGCGAACCCTATCCGCCCCGCGCGACCTTGGGTCTCAGCCCGTCGGCGGCGGCGGGTAGGGGCGCGTCTCGCCGGCGAGATCGCGCACCGCGCCGTCGAGCACGACGTCGCGGCCGAGCGGAACCTTGCCGTAGCCGTCCGGGACGTCCAGCACATAGGTCGGCTGGCCGAGCCCGGACACGCGCGCGCGCAGAGCGTCGGCCAGCGCGCGGCCTTCCTCTATCGACAGGCGGAAATGCGCCGTTCCCGGAGCGAGATCCGGATGGTGCAGATAATAGGGCTTTATGCCCGTCTCGACGAGCGCGCGCATGAGGGCTTCGAGCGTCGCCACGTCGTCGTTGACGCCCCGCAGCAGCACGCTCTGGCTCACGAGGCTGTGGCCCGCGGCGACGAGGCGGCGGCAGGCGGCGCGGGCCTCCGGCGTCAGCTCGCGGGGATGGTTCGCATGGACGGCGACGAACACGGCCCGGTCGCATTTCAGCGCCGCGGCGAATTCCTCGCTCACGCGCTCGGGCGCGGCCACCGGCACGCGCGTATGCCAGCGCAGGACCTTGACGTGCGGAATGGCGGCGAGGCGGGCCGTCACCTCGCGGGCGCGGGCGGGGCTCACCATGAAGGGATCGCCGCCGGTGAGAACGACCTCCCAGATCTCCTCATGCGCCGCGACATAGGCGAGCGCGGCATCGAGGGCCTCGCCGACCAGCGCCGGCCCGCCGGGGCCCACGACCTCGCGGCGGAAGCAGAAGCGGCAATAGACCGGACAGGAATGATGGAGAAGGAGCAGCACGCGGTCGCGATGGCGGTGCACGAGGCCCGGCACGGGCGCGTGGCGCCGGTCGCCGATCGGGTCGTCGCGATCCTCCGGCGCGCGGACGAGCTCCTCGGCCGTCGGAACATATTGCCGCGCCACGGGGTCCAGGGGATCGCCGGGATCGACGAGGGCGGCGACCGCAGGCGTCACGGCGATCGCGTAGCGTGCGGCCACCTCGTCGAGGCCCGGCACCGCCTCGCGCGGGACGAGGCCCGCATCGGCGAGCGCGGAGGCGTCGCGGAGCGTGCGCGCGAGAGGGAGCCGGAGGGGCTCGGGCATGGGTCAGCCTCCGCTCTCGGCAGGCGTCCACAGGACGTCGGCGATGCGCGGCGCGCCGAGAAGAAGCATCACGAGGCGGTCGAAGCCGAGCGCGACGCCGCTCGCCTCGGGCATCGCTCCGAGTGCGTCGAGGAAGCTCTCGTCGAGGGGATAGCGCTCGCCGTAGCGGCGTTCCTTCAGCGCCATCTCGGCCTCGAAGCGCGCACGCTGGATCCGCGGGTCGGTGAGCTCTCCGAAGCCGTTGGCGAGCTCGACGCCGGCGGCATAGATCTCGAAGCGCTCGGCGACGCGCGGGTCGCCGGCCTTCGGCCGCGCCAGCGCCGCCTCGACGACGGGGTAGTCGCCGAGGACCGTGATCCGTCCGAGGCCCAGGCGCGGCTCCACCTTCTCCACGAGGATGCGCGAAAAGATATCCGACCAATCGTCGTCGGGCGCGAAGCGGATGCCCGCGGCGGCCGCCGCCGCCGCCAAGGCGTCGCGGTTCGCCTCGCCCGTGGAGCCGATCGTCGCGAGCAGCCCCACTCCGGCGAAGCGGTGGAAGGCCTCCGCCACCGTCAGGCGCTCCGGCGCCGCGAAGGGATCGGCGCTCCGGCCACGGAAGGTGAGCGCGGTCGCGTTCGCCGCTTTCGCGGCGCGGGCGAGGATGGCGAGGCAGTCGTCGACCGTGCGCTCATAGGGCGCGTTCGCGCGGTACCATTCGAGCATGGTGAACTCGCGGGCGTGCAGCGCGCCGGCCTCGCGGTTGCGGAAGACGCGGGCGAACTCGAAGATCCGCTCCTCTCCCGCGGCGAGAAGCTTCTTCGCGGCGAATTCCGGCGAGGTATGGAGATAGAGGGTCTCGCGCCGTCCGTCGGGCGCCAGCGCCTCGGTGGCGAAGGCGTGGAGATGCGCCTCGTTGCCGGGCGAGTGCTGGAGGATCGCGCATTCGACCTCGGCGAAGCCTTCCGCCTCGAAATGGGACCGGAGCGCCGCCTTCACGCGGCCGCGCGCGCGAAGGCTCTCCCGGCGGTCGCCATGGACCGCCTTATCCCACCAGGGGCGGCGATCGCCGCTCGCGTCTGCTCTGCGCACCGGGGCCGTCTTCCCTCGCCTTGGCGCGCCTGCTACACCCTCGCCCGGTGCGGCGCGCACCTCGTGCCGTCGCCGATAGAGAAGGGTCGAGGTCTCCCGTGGTCAAGGTCATCGCCAGCAGCCTGAGAAAAGGCAACGTCGTCGAGCATAGCGACGGCAAGCTCTACGTGGTCGTGACCGCGGAGAACATCCATCCCGGCAAGGGCACGCCCGTGACCCAGCTCGAGATGCGCCGCATCAGCGACGGCGTGAAGATCAACGAGCGCTACCGCACGACCGACCAGGTCGAGCGCGCCTTCGTGGAGGAGCGCAAGGCCACCTATCTCTATCAGGACGGCGAGAACTACGTGTTCATGGACCCGGAGAGCTTCGAGCAGGTTTCGGTCACTCCCGACGTCCTGGGGGACGGGGCGTCCTATCTCACCGAGAACATGGAAGTCTTCCTCAGCGTCCACAACGGGATCGCGATCGCGATCGATCTGCCGAGCCGCGTGACGCTCGAGGTGGTCGAGACCGAGCCCGTGACGAAGGGCCAGACCGCCTCCTCCTCCTACAAGCCTGCCAAGCTCTCGAACGGCGCGCGCACGACCGTGCCCCCGCATATCGGCGTCGGCACCATGATCGTCGTCTCGACGGAGGACGGCTCCTACATCGAACGGGCGAAATAGGGCGATGGCGGAGCCCTACGACCTCGTCGTCGTCGGCTCCGGCCCGGGCGGCTATGTCGCGGCGATCCGGGCGGCCCAGCTCGGAATGAGGACCGCCATCGTGGAGCGCGAGGCGCTCGGCGGCATCTGCCTCAACTGGGGCTGCATCCCGACCAAGGCGCTGCTGCGCTCGGCCGAGCTCTACGACGAGCTTCTCCATGCGGACGCCTACGGCCTCAAGGCCGCCTCGCCGGGCTACGACCTCGGGAAGATCGTCAAGCGCTCGCGCGCCGTGGCGGGCCAGCTCTCGAACGGCGTCAAGTTCCTCATGAAGAAGAACAAGATCGCCGTCGTGGAGGGCGAGGCGAAGCTCACCGGGCCGACGAGCCTCGCGGTCGCGAAGGACGGCAAGACGAGCGAGCTCAAGGCGCGGAACGTGCTCCTCGCGACCGGCGCGCGCGCCCGCACGCTGCCCGGCCTCGAGCCGGACGGCGAGCTCGTCTGGACCTATCGCGAGGCGATGGTGCCGCAGACCATGCCGAAATCGCTCCTCGTCATCGGCTCGGGCGCCATCGGCATCGAATTCGCGAGCTTCTTCCGGACGCTCGGCGCCGAGGTCACGGTGGTCGAGGTCCTGGACCGCATCCTGCCCGTCGAGGATGCCGAGATTTCGGCGCTCGCGGAAAAGGCCTTCAAGAAGCAGGGCATGACGATCCACACCGGCGCGAAGGTCGCGAAGCTCGCGAAGGGCAAGGGCGAGGTCGCGGCGAGCCTCGAGACGAAGGACGGAAAGAGCCGGACGCTGAACGTCGAGCGCGTCATCCTCGCCGTCGGGATCGTCGGCAATGTCGAGAATCTGGGGCTCGAGGCGCTTGGGGTGACGGTCGAGAAGACCCACATCCGGGTCAACGAATGGGGCGAGACCGGCGTCAAGGGGCTCTACGCCATCGGCGATGTGTGCGGGCCGCCCTGGCTCGCGCACAAGGCGAGCCACGAGGGCGTCGTCGCGGTGGAGCGCATGGCGGGCGTGAAGGGGGTGCATCCGCTCGACCTCGGAAATATCCCCGGCTGCACCTATTCCATGCCGCAGATCGCGAGCGTGGGCCTCACCGAGGACAAGGCGAAGGCGGAGGGGCGCGCGGTCAAGGTCGGCCGCTTCCCCTTCCTCGGCAACGGCAAGGCGATCGCGCTCGGCCATCCCGAGGGGCTCGTGAAGACCGTCTTCGACGCGAAGACGGGCGAGCTTCTCGGCGCCCACATGATCGGCGCGGAGGTCACCGAGCTCATCCAGGGCTTCGCCCTCGCCCGCACGCTCGAGACCACGGAAGAGGAGCTGATGCGCACCGTCTTCCCGCACCCGACCCTCTCGGAGATGATGCACGAAAGCGTGCTCGACGCCTTCGGGCGGGTGATCCACGTCTGAGGCCGCATTCCTGCCCGCTCTCCCATGCGGCCGCGCGCCTTCCCGCGCGCGGGGATGCCGGGCTATGCTGCGTTTACAGGGAAGTAACGCCGCGAAAGCCCGGAAAGGAGCCGCGATGGCCGCCCCCGCCGCCGAATTGAAGCCGGTCGTCAAATTCCTCAAGCGCCATGCCGACGGCAGGCCCTATCTCGAAGGCCATAAATGCGAGGCCTGCGGGACCGTCTTCATCGGCGAGCGCTCGGTCTGCTCGAAATGCTTCGCGCGCGACCGCATCCGCGCGGTCGAGCTGCCCAATCGCGGCACGCTCTACGCCTATTCGATCATCCACCGCTCCTATCCGGGGGTGGAGGTGCCCTTCGTCTCGGCCGTCGTCGACGTCGAGGGCGGCGGCACGCTGAAGGGCAATCTCATGGGCGTGAAGCCCGACCCCAAGACGATCGAGATGGGCATGCCGGTCGAGATCGTCTATGGCGACGCCGGCCGCACGGACGCCGAGGGGCACCACTATCTCGCCTATTTCTTCAAGCCCGCCGCACGCTGAACAAGAGCTCGAGGAGACATCCCATGACGGACGTTTATGTCGTCGGCACGGACATGATCCGCTTCGGCCGCTTCCCGGACCGCACGGTGCCCCAGCTCGGCGCCGAGGCCGCGCTCATGGCGCTCGACGATGCCGGCCTCACCATTCGCGACATGGAGGCGCTCTATTGCGGCAATCTCGGCGAGGCGAGCGCGATGGTCGGCCAGCGCATCCTCCACGAGATCGGCCAGACCGGCATTCCGGTCGTCAATTGCGCGAATGCCTGCGCGACGGGCGCGACCGCCTTCCGCGAGGGCTGGATCGCCATCAAGGCCGGCCTCTACGACCTCGTCCTCGCCGTGGGCGTCGAGAAGATGGGCCGGGGCCTCCTCGGCGCGGACCGCAAGGCGGACGGCATCCCGACCGAGGGGCTTCTCGGTTCGGGCACCATGCCGACGGTCTTCGCGACGCTCGGCATGGAGCACACGCGCAAGCACGGCACCACCTTCGAGCAGTTCGCCAAGATCTCGGTGAAGAACCACTGGCATTCGACGATGAACGCGAAGGCCATGTACCAGATCGAGACCCCGCTCGAGGAGGTGATGGGCGCGGAGATGATCTCCTATCCCAACACCAAGCTCATGTGCTCCGTGAACGTCGACGGCTCGGCCGCGGCGGTGCTCTGCTCCGAGAAGAAGGCGAAGGAGCTCGGGCTCATGGGCCGGGCGGTGAAGGTGCGCGCCTCGGTGATGACGAGCGATCCCTACACGGAGCGCGACCTCACCATGCCGGACTTCAACACCTGCACCCAGCTCGCGGCCAAGAAGGCCTACGAGATGGCGGGCCTCAGCCCCAAGGACCTCGACCTCGTGGAGCTCCACGACTGCTTCGCCACCGCCGAGATCCTGCACTACGGCAATCTCGGCCTCTGCGAGGAGGGCGAGGCGGGCGCGCTGATCGACCGCAAGGACACCTATCTCGGCGGCAGGATTCCCGTGAACGTCTCGGGCGGCCTCCTCTCCAAGGGCCATCCCCTGGGCGCGACCGGCATCGCGAATGTCTACGAGGTGACGACGCATCTGCGCGGCGAGGCCGGCAAGCGCCAGGTCGAGGACGCGCGCATCGGCCTCACCCATGTCGTCGGCATGGGCAATGCCTGCGCGATCCACATTCTCGAGAAGGTGGACTGAGGCGCCGCGCGCATCGTCGGCGGCCGGCCGCATTTGACCTTGTCCGAGGATTGTCCTGAATAGGGGCGTCGGCGGCGCGCAGGCGCGCCTTCGGGGAGGGGCAAGCATGCGCAAATCGGCACCGGCTCTGGCGCTCGCCGTTCTCGCGCTCATCCTCGCCCTCGCGGCCTGCGCCAAGCCCCCCTTCGCTGCGATCGCCGGCGACTGGGAAGGCGCCATCGAGATCGGCCCGACGAAACTGCCGGTCGTCTTCCACATCGCGCCGGACGGCACGGCAAGCCTCGACAGCCCGGCGCAAGGCGCCTTCGGGATCGCCTGCACCGATCTCGCGCTCGAGGGCACGACGGTGCGCTTCAACGTGCCGTCCGTAGACGGCGCATTCGAGGGCACCTACGACGAGGCGGCCGGAACGATCGCGGGCACCTGGACGCAGCGCGGCGTCAAGCTGCCCTTGCAGCTCGAGCGCTCGCGGGGCGGCATCGCCGAAGCACCGCCGCGCGCCGGCGAGGAGCTCGCGCTCGACACCGCGACGGGCCCGCTCCACGGCACGCTTCTCCTGCCCGAGGGCACGCAGCCCTTCCGCGCGGCCATCCTGCATGCGGGCTCGGGTCCGACCGACCGCGACGGCAATCAGCTCGCCATCGGTCTTCGCAGCGACAGCCTGAAGCTTCTCGCCGAGGGTCTCGCCGCGCAGGGCATCGCGACCCTGCGCATCGACAAGCGCGGCATCGCCGGCAGCGCGTCAGCCCTCAAATCGGAAGCCGACCTCACCGTCGACATGCTGGCGGACGACCTTCTCGCCTGGGAGGCGCTGCTCGAGAAGCGCTCCGACATCGCCTCCGTCGCGCTCATCGGCCATAGCGAGGGCGCGATGATCGCCGCGCTCGCGGCGGTACGCGGCGGGGCGGACCGCCTCGTGCTCCTCTCCGCGCCGGGACGCCGCTTCGGCGACATCATCGCCGATCAGCTCGCCGCCGGGGGCGCCCCGGACGAGCTGAAGGCGGCCTCGCAGCGCATTATCGACGCGCTCGCGCGCGGCGAGGACGTCGCCGACGTGCCGAAGGAGCTCATGGCGCTCTATCGGCCGAGCGTGCAGCCCTATATGCGCTCGCTCCTCAAATACGATCCCCAGGAGGTCGTCTCGCGCGTCGCCGTGCCCCTCCTCATCGTGCAGGGCACCAACGACCTCCAGATCGGCGTCGCCGACGCCCAGCGCCTCGCGGAGGGCAATCCCTCCTCGGAGGTCGTGATCGTCGAGGGCATGAACCACATCCTGAAAGCCGCGCCGCCCGAGCGCGCGGCGAACGTCGCGACCTATTTCGACGCGGATCGTCCTCTGGCGGACGGTCTCGTCGCCAAGATCGCCGAGTTCCTGAACCGCTGACGCGATTTTCGGGGCGGATCCCGTCGGACCGCAAATCGCGCCGGCTCCTCAGCGGAAGACGACCGTCTTGCGGCCGTTGACGAGGATGCGCCGCTCGGCGTGCCAGCGGACGGCGCGCGCGAGCACCGTCTTCTCGATGTCGCGGCCCATGGCGGCGAGCGCGGCGGCATCCATGGCGTGATCGACGCGCGCGACGTCCTGCTCGATGATCGGGCCGTCGTCGAGCTCGGCCGTCACATAGTGCGCGGTCGCGCCGATGAGCTTCACGCCGCGCGCGAAGGCCTGGGAGTAGGGCGCGGCGCCGGCGAAGCTCGGCAGGAACGAGTGGTGGATGTTGATCGCGCGGCCCCGAAGCGCGGCGCAGGCCTCGGCAGAAAGAATCTGCATATAGCGCGCGAGCACGACGAAATCGGCCTTTTCCTCGGCGACGAGGGCGAGCAGCCGCTCCTCCTGGCGCGCCTTCGTCTCGGCGCCGACCGGCAGGTGGTGGAAGGGCACGTTGTGGGCCGCGACGAGCTGATAGGCGTCGCGATGGTTCGACACGACCGCGACCGGGTCGATCGCGAGCTCGCCGATGGAGACGCGATAGAGGAGGTCGACGAGGCAGTGGGTGGGCTTCGACACGAGAATGACGACGCGCGGCCGCGCGGCCGCCTCGACGATGATGCGGTCCATCGACAGCTCGGCGGCCGCCGGCGCGAAGGCCGCCTCGATCTCCTTGCGCCGCACCCCGCTCCGCAGGCTGACGAAACAGACGCGCATGAAGAAGCGCCCGGCCTCGGGATCGTTGAACTGCGCGCTCTCGGTGATGTTGCAGCCGAGCTCGGCGAGCGTGCCGGCGACGCGGTAGACGATGCCGGGCCGGTCGGGGCAGGAGAGCGCCAGCGTGTACTGTGGGGCCTTCGCGGGCATCAGGGCACGCGCTCGACGACCGCCGCGATGCCTTGTCCGATGCCGATGCAGAGCGTGACGAGGGCGTAGCGTCCGCCGCGCCGCTCGAGCTCTCTGAGCGCGGTCAGGGCGAGGCGCCCGCCCGAGGCGCCCAGGGGATGGCCGATGGCGATCGCGCCGCCATTGGGATTGAGGCGCGGATCGTCGGCCGCGAGCCCCATGCGCTTGAGGCAGCCGAGCACCTGCGCGGCGAAGGCCTCGTTGAGCTCGATCACGTCCATGTCCGCAAGGGCGAGCCCCGCGCGCGACAGGGCCTTGGCGCTCGCGCCCACCGGCCCGAGCCCCATGAGGCGCGGCTCGACGCCGACCACGGCGCCGGCGAGAATCCTCGCGCGGGGCTTGAGGCCGTGCCGGGCGGCGGCGTCGGCGGTGCCGAGGAGGAGCGCCACGGC
This sequence comes from Alphaproteobacteria bacterium, assembly GCA_024236075.1. GTDB lineage: Bacteria > Pseudomonadota > Alphaproteobacteria > JACAEB01 > JACAEB01 > JACAEB01. Next base: position 57,961 of record JACKLE010000008.1, read on the forward strand.
GCCGTCGTTGACGCCCGAGGCGTTGCCCGCCGTGACGACGCCGCCCTCGTGCAGCGGCTTCAGGCGCGCGAGGCTCTCGTAAGTCGTGTCCGCCCGCGGATGTTCGTCCTCCGCGACGGCCTGCGCCGGTCCGCGCCCCTTGGCGGGAAGCGCGAGCGACATGATCTCGTCGGCGAAGAAGCCCTCGCGCCTGGCGGCCTGGTAGCGCGCCTGGCTCGCCGCCGCAAAGGCGTCGCATGCCTCTCGGGAGATGCCTTCGAGCTTCGCCACGTTCTCGGCGGTCTCGGGCATCGAATCCGCGCCGATCTCGCGCATCAGGCGCGGGTGGGGGAAGCGCCAGCCTATGGTCGAATCCGCTATGCCCTGCGCGCGCGCGAACGCGCCCTCCGCCTTGGCGAGGATCAGGGGCGCGCGCGTCATGCTCTCGACCCCCGCGGCGATCGTGAGGTCGCCCTCCCCGCAGCGCACGGCGCGGGCGGCATCGAGAAGGGCGGCGAGCGAGCTGCCGCAGAGCCGGTTCACGGTCTGGCCCGCGACCTCGTGGGGAAGGCCCGCCAGGAGCGCTGCGGCGCGGGCGACGTTGCGCGCATCCTCGCCCGCCTGGTTCGTGTCGCCGGCGAGGACGTCCTCGATCGCCCCGCCGGGCACGTCGGTGCGCTTCATCAGCTCCCGGATGGGTGCGGCGAGGAGGTCGTCCGTGCGCACGCCCGCGAGAATTCCGCCATAGCGCCCGAAGGGGGTCCGCACGCCGTCGAAGATGAAGACGTCCCGCATCGCCGGTCTCCCTCAGGCCGCGAGGCGGCCGGCGCGCACGAGGCGGCCCGGGCGCGCGCCCGACAGGCGGCCGTTCTCCGCGATGACCTCGCCCGAGACGAGCGTCGCGAGATAGCCGTCGGCCTCCTGCAGGAAGCGCCGTCCGCCGGCGGGCAGGTCGTTCGCGATGTAGGGCCGCCTGGCGTTGAGGCGGCTCAGATCGATGATGTTGAGGTCCGCCTTCTTTCCGACCTCTACCGTGCCGCGGTCGGCGAAGCCGAGATAGCCGGCGATGTCGGAGGTCAGCATGCGGACGGCCTGCTCGAGGCCGAGGCGGGGCCCGCGCGCCCGGTCGCGCACCCAGTGGGAGAGGAGCGTCGTCGCGTAGCTCGCGTCGCAGATCGTCGCGACATGCGCGCCGCCGTCCGAAAGGCTCGTGAGCGCCGCCGGATGGAGAAGCATCTCGCGCACCGCGTCGAGGTTCATGTCCGTGTAGTTGAAGACGGGGAAGTAGAGGAGATTGCGCCCCTCGTCCTCGAGGAGGCGGTCGTAGACGACCTCCATCGGGCGCAGCCCGAGCGCGCGGGCCTGGGCCCCGATCGTGCGCGAGGGAAGCGGCTCGTAGTCGGGATAGTCCGCCATCTCGAAGAGATTTTCCGCCATCGCCTCCATGGAGGCGAGCATGCGGTCGACGCCCTCCTGAAGGCCGGTGCCTTCGCCCGCCACCTTGACATTGGCCTCGGCGAGGAGGCGCGCCTTCATGCCCGGCGCCCTGAGCCGCGCGACCTGCTCGGCGAGCGGCAGCGCCTTCATCGCCTGCCAGCCGGGCTTCGCCATCAGCGGATGGATCGTGGTTTGCAGGCCCATCAGCACGCCGACGCCCCGCACGCCGGCCTGAAAGCGCATCGGCAGGCCCTCGGCGCGCGCGCCGTCGATCCAGGAGACGATGCGCCGCCAGGCCTGCGGCGCGTCGCGGCCCTGCAGCAGGCTGACGGACAGGGGATGTCCGCCGCTCGCCTCCACCATGGCGCGCATGGTGAGGAACTCGTCATTGGCGTTGGGATCGGGATTGGCGGAACGGAAGTCGCTGACGATCTGCAGGACGCCGTGATCGAGGCCCCTGAGCGCGCCGGCGATGGCGGTGAGCTCGTCGCGTTCGGCCTCGTAGCCCGGCGTCATGAGGCCGTCGGCGGTGACATGGACGCGCGTGCGCCCGGTCGAGATGCCGACGGCGCCGGCCTCCATCGCCTCGCGCGCGAGGCGCGCCATCGCGGCGATCTCGTCCTCGCTCGCGGACTCCCAGGCGAGGGCGCGCTTGCCCATCACGTAGAGGCGCAGCGCGTCGTGGGTCAGGTGCGAGGCGAAGTCGATCGCGTGAGGCAGGGCGTCGATCGCATCGAGATATTCGGGATAGCTTTCCCAGCTCCAGGGCATGCCCTCGTGAAGCGCCGTGCCCGGAATATCCTCGACGCCTTCGAAGACGCGCACCAGCTCGTCGCGCAGGTCGTGGCGAATGGGCGCGAAGCCCACGCCGCAATTGCCCATCACGGCAGTGGTCACGCCCTGGAGCGAGGAGGGCGCGAGGTCGCCGTCCCAGGCTACCTGGCCGTCGTAATGGGTGTGGAGATCGACGAAGCCGGGCGTCGCGAGCGCGCCGTCGGCGTCGATCTCGCGCGCGGCCGCGAGGCCCTTGCCGATCTCGGCGATGCGGCCGTCCTTCACGGCGATGTCGGCCGTGCGCGCGGGGGCGCCCGTCCCGTCGACGAGGCGGGCGCCGCGAATGACGATGTCATGGCTCATGGATCTGCTCCTTCGTCCGGCCAGTGTCTCGCGCCGCGCGCGCCTCTGTCAAAGCCGGCTCAGCGCTTCGGACGGAAGGCGAGAAGGGCGTTTCCGGGCGTGCCGCCCAGCGATCCGTAGCCGGAGAGGACGAAGAGCGTGCCGTTCGCTGCCGCGAAGGGGCTGTTGTCGATCGTGCCGCCCGCCGCCTCGACGCCGTTCGCGGTCTCGAACTCGCGCACCGTGTCGTACTGGAAGAGCTCCGCGCCCGTCGCGCCGTCGAAGATGCGCAGCTTGCCGTCCATGCTTCCGGTGACGACGGCTTCGCCGAGGCTCAGCGCCGCGGCCGAGAGGCCGTAATTGTAGCGGCAGCCTTGCAGGCGCCGGTCGCGCTTGCGGCAGTCGGCCTCGGCCTTGAAGCTCCAGAGCGCCTCGCCGGTGTCGACGTCGAGCGCGGTGAGGCCGGGCCGCGCGGTGTAGTCGCGTCCCGAGCGGTTGTAGTCGGGATCGTTGACGGGCACGTAGAGCCGCCGGCCATTGAGCGCCATGCCCCAATGGACGCCGCCGAGCGCCGTGCCCTGGCTCAGCTCGCGCTTCCAGACGAGGGCGCCCTCGCGCGCCGGGTCGAGCGCCCAGACCGTTCCCGATTTCTGGCCGGCGAGGAGAAGGTCCGAGCCGTCCGAGCGCTTGGCGATGACGACCGAGGCGCCGAAGTCGAAGTCGAGCGGCGTGCCGCCCGGCGGGCAGTTCGCTCCCCCGCGTCCGCATGCGCCGTTGAAGATGTCGTCGGCGGTCGCCTGGAACGACCAGCGAATGGCGCCGGTCGCGAGATCCATGGCGAGGATCGCGTCGCTCGTCGCGGTCGCCGGGGCGGAGAGATTCTCGCCCGTTCCGACATAGAGAAGGCCGCGGCCCGCGTCGATCGCCGGGCTCGACCAGATCGGCGCGCCCGAGGGACCGTGCATCTGCGTGCCGGCGCTCGACAGGACGGTCGGCCGGGCCGGCTCCGTCGCGTGCGCGGTCCAGACGGTCTCGCCGGTCCTCGCGTCGAGCGCGACGACGGCGCCGTGGCTCTTGCAGCATTCGTGCTTGGGGTTAGCGGCGAGCGAGATCTCGTAGGACGAGATCGGCACGAAGAGGCGGCCCTCGTGATAGGCCGGCGCGCCGGTGATCATGGAGGAGGGGAAGAGCGCGAGGTCGCGGCGCCAGAGGAGGCGCCCCGTCGCCGCGTCGATGAGGTGCGCGCGCGCCGCGACGTCGCCGAAGAAGAGAACCTCCCGTCCGTCCCCGGAGAGTCGCGCGAAGCCGAGCGAGGTGCGCAGCGGCTTGTCCGAGGCGTAGCTCCATTTGAGGCAGCCGGTCTCGGTGTCGAGCGCGTAGACGCGCGCGGTCTCGGCCGTCAGCAGGAAGAGCGTCGTGCCGACGATCACGGGCTGCGAGCGGAGCTGGACGATGCCGGGAAAGCCGAGCACCCAGGCGACCTCGAGGCGGCCCAGATCGTCCTGCGAGAGCCCGGCCGCCGCCGCGTCGAGATGGCGCCGATTGGCGGGCCCGAGGCCCCAGGAGCCGATGACGGGATCGGGGGAAAGGTCGACGGCGCGGCGCTCCTCGGGGCAGACTGCGCCCGCGTGCCAGGCGTCGTTGCGGCCCGTGTCGGCGCCGAGCCAGGCGATGAGCCGCTCGCGCTCGTCCTCGCTGAGGCCTGCCGCCTGAGCCTGCATCTTGCCTTCGGTCAGCGCAAAGCGCAGCGCGTCGCGCGAGAAGAGGCGGATGCTCTCGAGCGTCGGCGCGCGCATCTCCGGCGCCTCGTGGCACCCCGCGCACGAGTCCTTGAAGATCGTCGGCCCGTCCGCCTCCGCCGCCCGGGCGCTTCCCGCCAGCACGGCCAGCACGGCAAGACAGGCCGCCGCGACCGTCAAATGTCGCGGCGCCGGATCGAGGGATCTCGCAGGCATGGGGAAACGCTCCTCATCGGTTCCACGGAGAAACGGCGCAGGCCCGCGATTCCCTCTTCGCGTGGCCTGGCGCGGCGCGTCCGCTCGCCCGGGGCGGCCGTTCCATTGGAGAAAATCGGGTTCCACTGGTGCGTGCAATACCGCCGGCCTCTGCTATGCTCGGTATGCAACGCCAGATCAGGGTAGACGTCCGATGGCCGCTTCCTCCAACGCTCGCGCGTCCGCCCGACCGGCGAGCGCCAACCGCCCGCGCATGCCCCAGGCGGAGCGGCGCCGGCAGCTCGCCGAGTGCGCGCACCGCATCATCGCGACGCAAGGGGTCAAGGCGCTCACCATGGAGCGCCTCGCTTTCGTGGCGGGCATTTCCAAGCCGATCGTCTATGCCCATTTCCGCGACCGCCAGGCGCTCGTCCTGGCGCTGTTCGACGACTACTACCTGGCCTTCGACGCGCTCGTCGGCGACGCCTTCGAGGATCACGTGCCGCTCGAGGAGACCGTGCGCGCCTGGGCGTCGGCCTATATGGAGCTCTTCCTTCTGCGCGGCACGGCGGTGCGCCAGCTCCTCTTCGAGGTCATGAGCGATCCGCGGATCGAGGCGGCGCGTTTCAAGCGCGCCGGCGCCATGATCGCGCGCGTCGCACGCAAGATTCGCGCGGCCTACCGGGTCACGCCCGCCCAGGCGCGCGACGCCGCGCGACTCTTTCGCGGCGCGCTGGAGGCCGCCGGCCAGGAGGTCCTGGCCAATCCGAGGCGGCGCAGGACCGTCGAGGCATTGTTCTGCGTGCTCGTCGCCTCGACCCTCAAGACGATGGCACCGCGGCGCTGAGGCTTGAGCGGGCATTGCGCCAGCCTGCCCCGGCGAGATTGCCAGAATCCTATTGCTCTTCGCGCAATTATGAACAGGATCTCATCGCCGCGCCGTTCCGGGCAGCGCCGTCCGCAGGGGCGTGCGCCAAGCGGCGCGGGCCGCTGGAGGAACCGCCGCCGGTCCGAAAACAATAACGAAGACTTGGGCTTAAGCCGCGACGCCGCTGCCCGCCACGGGCGAGCGAGGGCCGCGATGCGAACGCGAAGGGGAGAGGGGAGAGACGAGATGGAGATCGCGCGCGACATGGGGGCGCCGGCAAGCCCGACGCCCATATCGCCCCTTTACGCCAAATATGTCCTGGGCGTGCTGATGCTCACCCAGGTCCTCAACTTCATCGACCGCCAGATCATCTCGATCCTCGCCGAGGAGATCAAAGCCGATCTCGGCGTCACCGACGCGCAGATCGGCTTCCTCTACGGAACGGCGTTCGCGGTCTTCTTTTCCGTGTTCGGAATACCGCTCGGCCGGCTCGCCGATGCCTGGGTCCGCACACGTCTCATCGCCCTCGGCATCGCCTTCTGGAGCGTGATGACCGCCCTTTCGGGGCTCTCGCGCAATTTCGCGACGCTCGCCGCGCTGCGCATCGGCGTGGGCGTCGGAGAAGCGACGGCCGGTCCCTCGTCGAACTCGCTCGTCTTCGACTATTTTCCGCCCAAGGTGCGCGCCACCGCCATCGCGGTCTATGCGAGCGGCATCTATATCGGCGCGGGCATCGGCATATTCCTCGGCGGCGCCATCGTCGACGCCTGGAACGGGGCGTTTCCCGACCACACGGCCGCGCCGCTGGGGCTCAAGGGCTGGCAGGCCGCCTATCTCGCGGTCGGCCTGCCCGGACTTCTCGTCGCGCTCATCGCCGCGAGCCTGCGCGAGCCGGAGCGCGGGCGCCTCGACGGCATCGCCGCGCCGCCGCCCGTCAATCCGTGGAAGGCGCTTTCGAGCGAGCTGCTCACCATCGTCCCGCCCCTCACCGTGATCGGCCTCGCCAAGGCCGGCGGACGGACGAGGGAATTCGCCGTCAACGCGGCCTTCGCGGCGTTCTACGTGCTCGCGGCGTGGGGCCTCACCCGCCTTCTGGGGGATCCGCTGCAATGGATATCCCTCGCGATCGGGCTCTATGCGGCGACCTCGTGGGCGCAGAGCCTCGTCCTGCGCGACCGCCCGACCTTCCGCCTCACCTTCGGCTGCCGCACCTTCTGCCTCACCATGGTGGGGTTCGCCTGCGTCGCCTTCGTCACCTATGGCGTCGGCTTCTGGACCGTTCCGCTGCTCATCCGGGCCCACGGCGTCACCGCGAGCGTCGCCGGCACGAATGGCGGCCTCGCCGCCTCGATAGGCGGGCTCCTCGGCGTGACGCTCGGCGGCGTGCTGGCCGACCGGCTCGCCAAGCGCACGGACGCGGCGCGCTATATCGTCGGCATGGCGGCGGTGATCTCGGCGATCCCCGTGGGCGCCACCTACATCCTCACGGACAATCTGCTTGTCGCCTACATCTTCCTCGGGCTCTGGTGCACGCTGTCCTCCATGTGGATCGGCCCGGCGAGCGCGGCGATCCTCGACCTCGTGCTGCCGCGCATGCGGGCCGTCGCGAGCGCCATCTGGATCTTCATGAACACCTTCATCGGACTGGCACTCGGGCCCTTTACCATCGGGCGCGTGAGCGACGCGATCGCGGCGCGCACGCACGACAGCCCCGGGGCGCTCACGCAGGCGATGCTCTACGCGCTCGCCATGGTGGTCGTGGCGGTGCTGCTGCTGTTCTTCGCCGCGCGCTCGCTCAGGAGCGACATGGCGAAAAAGCTCGACCGGGCGCGGGCGGCGGGCGAGGAATTGTAGGCGGAGCTTCGCGCCGCGCGGCAAGGCGCGGCGTCGCCGGATGGCTTGGGGGGCCGATGGACGAGGATATCGACAGGATGGCGCTCGACTATCACCGCCATCCAAGGCCGGGAAAGCTCGCCATCGAGCCGACCAAGCGCATGGTGAACCAGCGCGACCTCGCGCTCGCCTACAGCCCCGGCGTCGCGGCGGCCTGCCGCGAGATCGTCCGCGATCCGAACGAGGCGGCCGCCCTCACCGCGCGCGCCAATCTCGTCGCCGTGGTGACGAACGGCACGGCGGTTCTCGGCCTCGGTCCCATCGGGCCGCTGGCGGCCAAGCCCGTGATGGAGGGCAAGGCGGTCCTCTTCAAGCGCTTCGCCGGCATCGACGCCTTCGACATCGAGATCGACGAGCGCGATCCGGACAGGCTCGTCGCCATCATCGCGAGCCTCGAGCCGAGCTTCGGCGGCATCAATCTCGAGGACATCAAGGCGCCCGAATGCTTCTCCGTCGAGGCGAAAGCCCGTGCCCGGATGAACATCCCGGTCATGCACGACGACCAGCACGGCACGGCCATCTGCGTCAACGCGGCGGTGCGCAACGCGCTCGAGCTGACGGGCAAGCGCCTCGACAGGGTGAAGATCGTGTGCTCGGGCGCGGGCGCGGCTGCGCTCGCCTGCCTCGACCTGCTCGTCGCCTCGGGCGCCTCGAAGGCGAACATCGCGGTCTGCGACATCGACGGCGTCGTCTATCAGGGCCGGGCCGCCGGCATGGACCCCTGGAAGGCGCGCTACGCGGCGAAGACCAAGGCGCGCACGCTCGCCGAGATCGTTCCGGGGGCGGACATCTTTCTCGGCCTTTCCGCGCCGCGCGTGCTGACGGGCGATCTGGTGGCGAAGATGGCCAAGGCGCCGCTGATCTTCGCGCTCGCCAATCCCGAGCCCGAGATCCGTCCCGAGGAGGCGCTCGCGGCCAAGCCGGACGCCATCATCGCCACGGGGCGCTCGGACTACCCCAATCAGGTCAACAATGTCCTCGTCTTTCCCTATGTGTTCCGGGGCGCGCTCGACGTCGGGGCGCGGGCGATCAACGAGGAGATGAAGCTCGCGGCGGCCGACGCGCTCGCGCGGCTCGCGCGCGCCGAGCCCTCGGACGTCGTCGCGCGCGCCTATGCGGGCGAGACGCTCCATTTCGGGCCCCATTACATCCTTCCCAAGCCCTTCGATCCGCGCCTCATCACCGTCGTCGCGCCGGCCGTGGCGCAGGCCGCGATGGCGAGCGGGGTCGCGACGCGGCCCATCGCCGACCTCTCCGACTACGCGCATCGTCTCAGTCAATTCGTGTACAAATCGGGCCAGGTGATGGAGCCCGTCTTCGAGGCCGCGCGCGCCGCGCCCCGGCGCGTCGTCTATGCCGAGGGCGAGGACCCGCGCGTGCTGCGCGCCGCGCAGATCGCGCTCGACGACGGGCTCGCCGAGCCCATCCTCATCGGGCGCGCGGGCGTCATCGAGCGCCAGATCGCGGCGCTCAACCTGCGCCTCAGGCCCGGCGCGGGCATGGCGATCGTCGACCCGCAGGACAATCCGCGCGCCGCCGCTCACATGGCGCGCTATCTCGCCGCGGCCGGCCGGCGCGGCGTCACGCCATCGGTCGCCGAGACGCGCATCCGCACGCGCGCGAGCGTCCTCGGCGCGCTGATCCTGGCGAGCGGCGAGGCGGACGCGATGCTGTGCGGGGCCGTCGATCCGTTCGCCGAGCACCTGCGCTACATCGCGGACATCGTCCCGCTCGCCGAGGGCTGCGCGGAGCCCGCGGCGATGCATCTCCTCGCGCTCAAGGGACGATCGCTCTTCATCGCGGACACCAACGTCGCCGTCGATCCGACGGCGGAGGATATAGCCCGCATCGCGCGCCTCGCGGTCGCCGAGGTGCGCCGCTTCGGCATCGAGCCGCGGGTCGGCCTCGTGGCGCACGCCGATTTCGGCGCCTCGTCCCAGGCGAGCGCGCGCAAGATGCGCGAGGCCATGGCCATCCTACGGGCCGAAGGCGTCGACTTCGAGGTCGACGGCGAGATGCGCGCCGACACCGCGATCCTCGGCGAGGGCCGGACGCGCGACCTGCCCGACTGCGCGCTGACGGGACCGGCGAACCTTCTCGTCATGCCGAGCCTCGACGCGGCGAACATCGCCGCCAATCTCGCCTGGTCGGCGAACGAGGGCATGATCGTCGGGCCCATCCTCATGGGCTTCGCGCTTCCCGTGCACATCCTCGCGAACACGGTGACGGTGCGCGGCCTCGTGAACATGACCGCGCTCGCCGTCGCCGACGCGCAGAGCGCCCGCCTGCCTATTTCGCGGTGACGCTCGCCGCGCCGTTCGTGAGGCGGCCGATGGCGTTCGTCGCGAGATAGGCCCTGGCCGCCCCGTCGCCCAGGAGATACGCGTCGAAGAACGCCGTCGTGACGGAGTTCACATAGTCGACATGGGCCTGCACCTTCGGCAGGTCGCGCATGCCGATCTTCGGAAATCCCGGCGCCTCTTCCGTCATGCCGCCGAAGGAATGGTCCGCATTCTGAATGAAGAGGAGGTACTTGTCGCCCGGCGCCGCGAATTCGAAGGGCTCGAGGCGCCATTCGTAGCCCTCGCCCTTGCGCCCGGGATCGCGCGAGCCGGTCAGGACGAGCATCGGCAGCCCGATCGTCGCATAGGACGCCTCGGTGAGGCCCGCGCCGCGACCCTGCCCCGAGAGCGCGGCCACCGCCTTCACGCGCGGATCGCCCGCCCGGCGTCCCCGTCCGCTCGGATCGAAAACCGTCAGCCCGCCCATGAGCATGGCGGTGTTGGCGCCGTAGGAGTGGCCGGCCACGGCGATCCTCGTCTCGTCGATGCGCCCCTCGATGGCCGCGACGCCGAGATCCGCGGCGCGGTCGAGGATGTATTTGTCGTCCGCGATCCGCGACTCGGAATAGAGCGGCGAGAAGACCTTCTGATCGCCGAACCTCACGCCCTCGGCGACCGCGTCGAGGTGGTTCGGCTGCACGACGACGTAGCCATGGCTCGCCCAATGCTGCACGAGCGGATGGTAGTTGTAGTTCGTGCCCCAGGCGCCGTGCGAGAACACGATGAGGGGCAGCTTTCCCTCTGCCTTCGGATAGGTCACGCGCAGGTCGATCTTCCGCTCGCGCGAGGGATCGACGAGCTTGAGCCCGGCCGCGGTTTCGACGGCATAGGGGCCGGCTGCTACCTTGTAGAGCGCTTCGTCGGCGACGGCGCTCGGCCCGCTCGCGCAGGCGAGCGTGACGGCAAGCATGGCGGCGGCGGCGGATCTCCGGGCGGGCATGATCGTCTCCCCTCGTTGCGCGTATTCGTTCTGTGCGTATCGTACATTAGCTGAAGGGAATCAATCGCAATGGCCATCGTCGCCGCGCGCACCACGGCCCGCCGCCGGAAGGAATCGGCCCCGCGCAGCCGCATGCCGCGCGAGCTCCGGGCCCGCCAGCTTCTGGACCTCGCCGAGTCCATCGTCCTCGCGGACGGCCTGCGGGGCTTCACCATGGAGCGTCTCGCGGGCGAGGCGGGGGTCGCCAAGACGGTGGTCTACAGCCATTTCGCCAATGCCAGCGAGCTCGGCCTCGCCATCCTGAAGCGCCGCTGGAGCGAGGTCGACGCGACCTTCGGAGCGCCCTCGGAGGACGGCCGGCCGCTGGAGGAGGAGCTGCGCGCCTTCGCCACGGTCTATCTCGACGTCACCGGGCCGCGGCGCGCGCTGCGTACGCTGATGACCGAGCTCGCGCGCGATCCCGTCGTCGAGCAGGCCGTCGCGCAGAGGCTCAAGGGCCGGCAGGCGAGTCTTGCAAAGCGGCTGGAGAAGGCCTGCGGCCTCGCGCCCGGCTCCGCGCGCATGGCCGCCGCCATGGTGTTCGGCGCGCTCTCCGCGCTTTCCGACCACGGCCTCGAGGCGGGGGGACGGCGCGCCCAGGCCGTGGAGCGGTTCGTCGCCAGCGCGATGGGCCTCCTCGAAGGCCTCAGGCGCGCCTCCTGAGACCTCGCGAGTCCCGAGCGGACTTGCCCGCGCGCAATGCGCAATGTACCATACGTACATAAAAAGCGGCGGCGCCGTCTCGCGGCCCGCCGCGCGCCAGGGAACCGCCAGGAGGCACGCCGACCATGTCTTCACGCGAAGCCGGCATCGCCGTTCATCGCTTCGGGTACGGCGCGCGCCCCGGCGAGCTCGACGCCGCGGCCTCCGACCCGAAGGGCTGGCTGCTCGGGCAGCTCGAGAGGAACGAGCTTCCCGACGCGCTCGAGGGCCTGCCGTCGATGGAGGAGGTCTACCGCGTGCGCGGCGACTATTTCCTCCAGCGCCGCCAATTCGTCCGCGAGCGGCAGGCGGCGATCGCACGCGGCGCCAATCCCGACAGGATGAGGAAGGAGATCGAGGAGGCCGGGCGCTGGATGCAGACGGCCCTCGGCGTCCTCTACCGCCAGGCGCTCCTCCTCGAATGGGCGCACGGCTTCAACGCGACCGTCGCGAGCGACGTGCCGTTCCGCGAGCGGCTCGTCCATTTCTGGTCGAACCATCTCGTCGTGCCCAATGCGGGCGGCAAGACGCTTCTCTATCTCGGCGCCTATGAGCGCGAGGTCATCCGGCCGCACGTCACCGGCAAGTTCGTCGACATGCTGATGGCCTCGGTGAAGCATCCGGCCATGCTCATCTTCCTCGACAACAACGTGTCGGTCGGCCCGAACTCGCCCGAGGGCAGGGCGAAGGGCGAGAGCATCAACGAGAATCTCGCGCGCGAGATCATGGAGCTGCACACGCTCGGCGTCGACGGCGGCTACACGCAAGGCGACGTCATCGAGCTCGCCAAGGGCATCTCGGGATGGGGCGTCGTGGATGTGCCCGGCCTCTCCGATACCTACACCAAGGTGCCGTTTCCCGATATCGGCCTTCCGCCGGGCACGTTCCATTTCTATGCGGAGCGTCACGAGCCGCCGCCCGCCACCCTGCTGCGCAAGACCTATGGAGGAGGAGGGCCTCGCGCAGGGCGAGGCGATGCTCGAGGATCTGGCCCGTCACCCCGCCACGGCCCGCTTCCTCGCGACGAAGCTCGCCCGTCATTTCGTGGCCGACGAGCCGCCCGCGGAAATCGTGAAGCGGCTCGCCGACGCCTATCTCCAGTCGGGCACCGATCTCGGGGAAATGACGCGCTCTCTCGTCGAGAGCGAGGAGGCCTGGCAGCCCTTCACCAAGCTTCGTCAGCCGGAGGATTATGTCCTCTCGGTGCGCGCCGCGTCCTGTCCGCGCCGATAGCGGGCGGCAGGGTGCCCTCGCCCGTCGCCAGGATGGATCTCCTCGAGTGGAACTGGCGCGCAATGTCCTATGCGCTCGCCTACGACCGGGCCGAGGTCACGCGGGACGGCGTCGCGAAGCAGCTCGGCGGCAGGCTCCCCGACGAGATGGACCGCGGCTTCCAGGTCGTGGAGGCCTACAAGATCGTCCAGGAGATGGGCCAGCCGCCCATGGCGGCGCCAGGCCCCCAGGGCTGGTACGACCGGCAGAGCGACTGGTCGGGCGCCGATTCCATCATGAAGCGGATCGAATTCGGCGTGCGCATGGGCACGGAGCATGCTGACCGCCACGACGCCCGCGAGCTGGCCAGGGCGACGCTCGGGGGCTTGCCGACGACCATCTGACGCAGGCGGTCGCGCGCGCGCCGCGACGCCGGAGCAGGGCCTCGCCCTCCTGCTCACGAGCCCGCAATTCAATCTGAGGTGAGCGTCATGACCCTCGATCGCCGCACGGCCCTCAAATCCTTCGCCGCCTCGGGGCTTTCGCTCCCTTCGCGCCCGCAATCGCCTTCGCGAACGCGGATACGGAGCGCCGGCTTCTCTTCGTCTTCCTCCGTGGGGGATGGACGGGCTCTCCGCGGTGCCGCCCTATGGCGATCCGGGGCTCCTCGCCCTGCGCGAGCCGCTGACCTATCCCAAGCCCGATTCGGGCCAGGCCCATGCCATGCACAAGCTCGACGGCCTCTTCGGGCTCAATCCGGAGCTGAGGAGCCTCCACGCGCTCTACGGCAGGGGCGAGATGCTCGCCGTCCATGCCATGGCCTCGCCCTATCGCGAGCGCTCGCATTTCGACGCGCAGGACGTCATGGAGAACGGCGCCAGCGACAAGGGAATGCGCGTGGGCTGGCTCAACCGCGCGCTCTCCGTCATGCCGCGCGAGCTCGCCAAGGGACGCAGCGACGTGGCGCTCGGCATCGGCGCGACGCTGCCCCTTTCGCTCAGGGGGCCCGGCGGCCGTCGGCGGATGGTCGCCGCCCACGCTTCCCGCCGCCGACCAGGACACGCTCTGCGCGCATCGGCGATCTCTACAAGGACTATCCGGTGCTCGCGACGGCGCTCGCCAAGGCCCAGTCGGCGGGCGCGATGGCCTCGGGCATGGACGATATGGGCATGGGCAAGGACCAGCAGGGCACCGGCGGCACGCTCTTCTTCACCGAGATGACGAAGGTCGCCGCCGAGTTCCTGAAGGCCGCCGACGGCCCGCGCATCTGCGTCATGGATCTCGGCAACTGGGACTCGCACGCCGGGCAGAACGACCGCATCGAGGCCGCGGACGACAAGTTCCAGGGCCGCTTCGTCGAGCTCTACAAGGCGCTCGACCGCGGCGTCGAGATCGTGCGCCTGGGGCTCGGCCCTGAAATCTGGAGGAAGACGGCGGTCGTGGCGGTCACCGAGTTCGGCCGCACCGTGCGCGTCAACGGCACGCTCGGCTCCGATCATGGGACGGAGGAGCCATGTTTCTCGCCGGGGGCGCGGTCGCCGGCGGGCGCGTCCTCGCCGACTGGCCCGGCCTGAGGGAGCGCGATCTCCACGAAGGCCGCGATCTTCGTCCGACGACGGACGTCCGCTCGGTCTTCAAGGCCGTCCTGCGCGATCACTTCGCCGTCGCGGAGGCGGCGCTGGAGGAGGCGGTCTTCCCGGACAGCAGCAGGGCGGCGGCGCCGACGGAAGGCCTCATTCGGGCCTGAGGCCGTCCGGGCCGCGCACGCCCCGCGCGGCTCAGGCCGCGACGGCACGCTTGCGGGCAGCCGCCCTGTTCCAGGCGAGCCCCAGTCCCGGCGCCGACGCGAGCTTGAGCATCCCCTTCTCGACGCGCTCCGTGCCGTCGACGAGCTCGGCGCGCCAGCCGGGGAACCCCTGCAGCAATATTCCATGATGAGAAGGTTCGCCGCGCCGGCGAGAAGGCCGCGCTCGCCGCCGTCGCGACGGGTCCGGACATGTTGTGGGGCGCGATCTCCACGTCGAACGCCTCGGCCATGGCCGCGACCTTCCGGCATTCGAGAATGCCGCCGAGCCATTTCACGTCCGGCATGATGCAGTCCGCGGCGCGCGCTTGAGCAGCGCGCGGAAATCCGCGGCCTTGAGAAGCTGCTCGCCGACCGTGAGGCGCGGGCGGATGCGCCGGCGGAAGGCCGCGAGCTCGGCGGGATCGCCGAGCACGAAGGGCCTCGATCCACAGGAGATCGTAGGGCTCGAGCGCGTCGGCGAGGCGCACGGCGTCCTTCGCGCCGATCGCGAGCGACCAGTCCGTCAGCAGGCGGACATGGGGGCCGACGGCGGCGCGCGCCTCGCGCACGACGGCGACGGCGTTGTCCATGGCCTTGGCGAAGCCGAGATGGCTCCTCAAGGGTCCGCGTCCCGCGTCGATGGGCAGGATGTTGAACTTCACGGCGGCGAATCCGTCGTCGGCGGCGGCCTTGGCCCAGCGCGCGACGGGCTCGGGCGTCCAGCTCTCCGCCGCCATCGCGACGTTCGCATAGAGAGGTATCTCCTCGCGCACGGCGCCGCCGAGCAGCTCGTGGACGGGCCTTCCCACGGCCTTGCCGACGATGTCCCAAAGCGCCTGCTCGAGGCTCGAGACCGCGACGTGCAGGGTCCGCCCGGCATCGGGACGCTTCAGAAGCCGCGCGCGCGCCTCGATGAGCGCGAAGGGATCGTGCCCGACATAGAGCGGTTCCAGCGCCTTCACCTGCGCGACGACGGCGGCGTCGAGGCGGCTCTGGCTCGCCTCGCCGACGCCGACGAGCCCCTCGTCGGTGGCGATCTCGACGAAGGCCCAGGTGCGCCCCTTGCCCGTGTCGACGACGATGGTTTCGATGCGCTCGATCTTCATCTGCGTCCCCGTTCCCTGCTGTCGCCGCGCGCGGCGCGAGAAGCCTAATTTGACTAAATTCAATTTCCTGACCAAGGTCCAGGCGATCCGATTGGCGGAGCGCCCGCGGAACGGCATAGTGGCGTTTCGGTCTCCCGATTCCCAGTCTGCCGGCACCGGCCGGCGGAAAGGCAGCAGATGCGAGCGCAGCAACGGGCCGCGCGCACGACGCTCCAGCAGCAGCGTTCGATCGAGACGCGCCGCGCGCTCATGCAGGCCGGCGAGCGGCTCTGGCGGGAGCGTGCGTTCGACGACGTCTCGGTGGGCGATGTCTGCGCCGAAGCCGGCGTGTCGAAGGGGCTTTTCTATTTCTACTTTCCCCGAAAGGAATTTCTGCTCGTCATCCTCGTGTTCGCGCGGCTGTTCCCGAGCGACGAGTCGATCCATCGCTTGATCGACCAGGGGCTCACCACCCACGAGATCTGCCACAAGATAGCGCTCTCGCTCGCCCGGCGCGCGCGGCGCATGCCCAAGCACCTGGTGGGGCGGGCCATCGAGGCGGGCTTCACGATCTACAAGGAGCTGCGCGCGGAGCAGGGCGGCGACAAGGGGTGGACGCCCCCGCTCGTCAAGGTCTTCGAGCGCGGCAAGGAACGGGGCGAGATCGCACCGGAGTGGAATTCGGACGTGATGGCCCACGCCATGAGCTGGTCCTTCGTCTACAGCGTATTGTCCTGGGCCAACGGGACGGAGGTCCCTGGCCTCACGCTGGAGCGCACGCTCGCCATGCAGGCCTCGCTCGTCGCCAAGGGCGGCAGCCAGCCTTTCGGCGAGCCCCAGGCCCCGTCGAAAAGCTAGGCGCTGCTCAGGCGGTCAGGCGCGCGATCGCGTCGTGGACGGCGAGGAGCGGCGCCGGCCGCGCCGCGAGGTCGCCCTCGATCGCGAGCGTTCCGCTCGCCATCGCCGCGCCGGCGAGGGCGGCGAGGCGCTTCGCGGCCTCGGGCCCGGAGCTCGCATCGATCCGCGCGATCGGCAGGAGCGCCTCATAGGTGCCCGCGACCTTGAGATCGGCGCCGGGAAGCTCGCCGAGGCCGAACTCGAGCGCGCCGTCCGCTATCCGGCAATGCCAGGCGAGCGTTCCGTCCGCGTCCGGTCCGAGATGGGCCGGAACCCCGCGATAGACCTCGCACATGGAATAGGCGAGCCCGCGCGCCGCCTCGCCGGCCGCTTCGAGCCGGACCGCGATGACGGCGTGGAGGGCGGCGAGCCACTCCCGGCTCGCGAAGGCATAGCGCATGGCGGGCCTCAGCTCAGGAGCGCCCGTAGTCGAGCCAGCTCGCCGCGCGCTGCTTCACCGCGTTCGGCCCCTCGCTCTTCCAGCCGTACCAGACGTGCTCGCCCATGAGACGGGCGAAGCGCTCATTGTTGCGCGCCAGGACCTCGGCCGGCACATTGCCGTGATAGAGCTCCTGCGTGCGCATGAACATGCGGCAGAAATAGAGGATGAGATTGATGCGCAGCCCCGGCGCGGTGCGCGCATGCGCGCCGTGCCACATCGTGCCGCCCCAGATGACCAGCGAGCCGGCGGGCGCCTCGATCGTATAGCGCAGCTCCTCGTTCGCGCGCTCCGCCATATTGGGCTCGCGCGCGAGGCGATGGCTGCACGGAACGAAGAAGAGCGCGCCGTTCTCCTTCGTATAGTCCGTAAGGAGATAGGTCGCGTTCGCGACCATCATCTGGTGCGGCAGCGGGGTCGGGATGTTCGCCGAATCGGAGTGCAGCATCAGCGGCACCTTGCCCGGGCCCTTGATGATGGAGCTGGCGCTCGACAGAAGGCAGTCCGGGCCCAGAAGGTAGGTCATGAAGGCGAGCACGACGGGGTTCATCAGGGCCTGCTCGAAGATCGGATCGTCGAAGAGGAGATAGAAGAGATGCTGTCCCGTGGGTCCTTCGCGGTCGGCGTGGGTCGCGCCGGTCTCGAGGTCGGGCTTCACGCCCGAGCGGGCCTCGGCGATCGCGAGGATGCGGTCGCGCAGGCGGCGGAAGAATTGCGGCTCGGCGACGTGCTCGGGCTCGATGACGGTGAAGCCGAACGCCTCGAGATGGGCGAGCTTCGCCGCGAGGCCCATCTTCTCGATGGTTCGGTAGGTCTCGGGCATATGGGCCTGGATGGGGGTGTGCTCGACCGGCTTCGTCATGGCGCGGAATCCTCTGGCGGCGTTTCCCTCGGGCGCTCGTGCCGAAGGCACGGTGGGGGGCACCGTCCCTCGGGGCCCGAACTTGCCCAGGGCGTCAAGTTTAAGCCAAACCGGGCCCCGCACAAAGGAGGGCGGCCGTGAGGGATCGGGCGATGCGCCTGGAGGTGGAGGCGGAGCGCTGGCCGCTGCGAAAGCCCTTCCGTATCTCGCGGGGCACGAAGGCCGATTGCGAGCTCGTCTCGGTGCGCCTCGCGGATGCCGCGCATGCGGGGCGGGGCGAGGGCGCGCCCGTCACCTATCACGGCGAGACGGCCGCAAGCCTCGCCGAGGCGGTCGAGGCCCTGCGTCCGCGCCTCGAGGCGGGCCTCACGCGCGCGGAACTGCAGGCGCTCATGCCGCGCGGCGGCGCGCGCAACGCGGTCGACTGCGCCCTCTGGGACCTCGAGGCGAAGCGCGCGGGCCGTTCGATCTGGGAGCTGCTGGCGCTTTCGCCGCGTCCCGTGGAGACGGCCTACACGATCGGTCTCGACACGCGCGAGGCCATGATCGCGGATGCCGAGGCGGCGGCGGGGCGGCGCCTTCTGAAGCTCAAGCTCGACGCGGCCGATCCCCTGGGCGCGCTCGAGGCGCTGCACGCGGCGCGCCCCGATGCCCGCTTCATTCTCGACGCGAACGGCGCGCTCGCCGTGGACGAGGTCGCGCGCCTCGCCGGCGATTTCGCGCGGCTCGGCGCCGTACTGCTCGAGCAGCCCTGCGCGGTCGGAGCCGACGAGGGGCTGGAAGGCATCGCCTCGCCGGTGCCGCTCTGCGCCGACGAAAGCTGCCAGGACCGCTCCGACCTGCCCGGCCTCGTCCGCCGCTATCGGTACGTCAACGTGAAGCTCGACAAGGCGGGAGGGCTCACCGAGGCGCTCGCCCTCGCTTCGGCGGCGCGCGCGGAGGGCCTGCGCCTCATGGTCGGCTGCATGCTGGGCACCTCGCTCGCCATGGCGCCCGCCTTCGTCGTCGCGCAGGGCGCCGAGTTCGTCGATCTCGACGGGCCGCTCCTCCTCGCGCGCGACCGCGCCCCGGCCATCGCCTACGCGGCGGGCCGCATGGATGTCTTCGCGCCCGCGCTCTGGGGCTAGGTCGCAGACCCACAACGCCGTCATCCCGGAAGCCATCCCGGCCTTCGCCGGGACAAGATTTGCCCCAAATCCATGCCCCGGCGAAAGCCGGGGTTTGATTTGGCTGGCAAATTGAGCTGTCCGGGATCTGCCGCTTGCGGAGCATCGCCCGGCCGCAGATCCCGGACGCCAAGGCTCGCAAGGCCGGAAATGCGAGCATTTCCGGGCTCGCCTAGAGCCTGCCCCTGCGAAGGCAGGGGCTCCGGGATGACGGGGTGGGGGCCAATGGGTCGGTGACCTAGAGGAGGCCCGGATAGGCGCCGCCGTCGAGGAGAATATTCTGTGCCGTGATGAATCCGGCATGCTCGCTGCACAGGAACGCGCAGACCTTGCCGAACTCGGCGGCGGTGCCGAAGCGGTGGGCCGGAATGCGCTTCGCCGCCGCCTCGCGGAAAGCCTCGCTCGAGACGCCCTGGGCCTTGGCCATGAGGCCGTGGGCGCTGCGCATGCGGTCGGTGTCGAACTGGCCGGGCAGCATGTTGTTGATCGTCACGTTGCGCTCGGCGACCTCGCGCGCAATGCCGCCGACGAAGCCCGTGAGGCCCGAGCGGGCCGCGTTCGAGAGGCCGAGGACCGGGATCGGCGACTTCACGGCGCCGCTCGTGATGTTGACGATCCGGCCGAAGCGGCGCTCGGCCATGCCGTCGAGCGTGAGGCGGATGAGCTCGACCGCGGAAAGCAGATTGGTGTCGAGCGCCTTGAGCCACATCTCGCGCGTATAGGTGCGGAAATTGCCCGGCGGGGGTCCGCCCGCATTGTTGACGAGGATGTCCGGCCGGGGGCAGGCCTTCAGCGCGGCGGCGCGGCCTTCCTCGGTCGCGAGATCGGCGGCGACGCCCTGAACCTTCGCGCCCGTCCGTGCACCGATCTCCTCGGCCGCCCTGGCGACGTCCTCCGCCGTCCGCGCGACGAGCGTGACCGCGACGCCCTCCTCCGCGAGGGCCTCGGCGCAGCCGCGCCCGAGGCCCCGGCTCGCCCCGCCGATGAGGGCCGTGCGCCCTTCGAGTCCGAGTTTCATGGTCGTACCTCCAACGCTCGATGAATCAATCCGCGGCCGGGTCCAGGGGCCGCGCGAAGCTCAGCTCGTGGCCGTCCGGGTCGCGCAAGTGGAAATGGCGCTCGCCCCACGCGCCGTCGCGCGGCGCGAACTCGGGCTCGAGGCCCAGCGCGCAGGCCGCGCGATAAAGCGCGTCGACGTCCGCGACGTGAAAGATGACCCGGCCCCACCAGCGCACGGGGCCCGCCGATTCCGCGATGAGGTTCAGCGAGACCCCGCCCACATGGAAGGTGGTGAAGGACGCCGCCCGGCCTCCCTTGGCCACGACGAAGCCCAGGCTCTCATAGAAGGCCACGGCGCGACCCATGTCGCGCGTCGCGAGCGTCACGGCGCTAATCGTCCCGATCATCGCCGGAGTCTAGTTGGTCGGCGAGGCAACGGAAACCGACTCGTCCCTCAAAGATGACCGCGCAGTCACCGTTTCCCTCGCGCAACACCTCGCGAAAATCCGACAGCGTCCGGGCTGGAATTCGACGGCGAAGATTGGCCCGCGCCGGAGACCCGTTTTACGGTCCGTTATTGATTCGGGTCGTCGGAAATTGGTCCGTTACCGGATGATGACTGCAACGTAACCTTTCCAACGGCATTCGGCCGCACAGGTCGAGCCGGGCAAGCAACATAGTGTTCGAGATCGGGAGAAGCGAGATGGGCGTGACGAATCGGCAAGGAACCCTGCGAGCTGCCGCGCTCGCGGCGGCAAGTGCATTGGCGGCGGCACTCGCCGCGGGCCCGGCGGCGGCGGAAGGTCCCGCGCCGCAGGTCCTGGCCTATGGCGCGGACAGCTTTCGCGACGGCGGCGGCTACGGCCTTCTCGGCGCGATCGTCGGGCTCGACACGCTCGACAAGGAAGGCGTCGTCTTCAACGGCCAGGTCGAGTATCTGAATTTCGACTACCGGAACAGCGGCGGGCGGCTCGTCAATTTCGACGGCTACGGCGGAAGCGCCATGGTCGGCTATCAGTTCGTCTGGGACCAGGGCAATAGCTGGGCTTTCTATGCGGGCGCGACCTATCGCGACCTCGATGTGAAGCAGGCGGGCGAGGACCCCGATTTCGAAGGCGGCAATACGAGTCTGCGCCTCGAGACGCAGATGCATTTCGGGGAGAACGCGCCCGTCGATTTCACCGGCATCGCCTACTACGTCTCGAATTCGAGCGAGTTCTTCGCGCGCGGCCAGCTCGGCGTGAAGCTGACGGACTATCTCGCCATCGGCCCCGAGGTGCGCGTGCAGGGCAGCACGGAGTATGACGGCGTCGCGGGCGGCGGATTCGTCCGCGTGCGGCTCCTCGACAACCTCACGGTCTCCGCCAATGGCGGCTACGAGGACATGGGCGAGCTGCGCAGCGGCTATTTCGGCTTCGAGGCCGGCCTCGGCTTCTGAGTGGCGGCTCAGCGGAGGATGGCAAGGTCGATGGGCGCCGGCGCGCCCTCGACCCTGGCGCGGTCTACCGTGCGCAGCGGCCGGCCCGCATAGCCCTCCGCCACGGCCCGCTCGAAGGCCTCGCGCGTCGCGATGGCGCGCGCCTTCTCGCTCTTGGCGTGCTTCTCGAGCTTGGCGGCGAGATTCACGGCATCGCCGATGACGGTGAATTCGAGCCGCCCGCCATGGCCCACGGCGCCATAGACGACGGGCCCGGTCGCGATCGCGAAGGCGACGCCGAGCGGCACCGCGTCCGCCTCGGCGCGCGCGCGCGCCCAGGCATCGGCCGCCTCGATCAGGCGGTCGACCGCGCGCAGGGCGTCGGCGGCGGGCGTCGGGCTCCGTCGCGCCGCCCCGAAGCTGACCAGGATGCCGTCGCCCATGAACTTGTCGATGCTGCCGCCCGCCGCCTCGATCACCGGCAGGAAGGCGGCATGATACTCCTTGAGCAGAGCGATCACGTCCTTGGGCGGCATGTCGCGCGTCGCCGGCGTGAAGCCGCGCAGGTCGACGAAGACGATCGCGGCCTCGCGCAGCTCGCCGTCGCCCGCGGCGATGGCCGTCTCGGCGCCGCGGATGCGCGCGGCCGCGTCCCTGTCGAGGAAGCGCGAGAGATCGGCCGCGGCGGTTCCTTCCGCCACCATGCGCACGAGGAGCCCGCGCGTGCGCGTGACGGCGACGGTCAGGACGAGCGTCACCGCGAGGATCGAGACGACCTTGTCGAGCTCGGCGCCCCAGAGGAGGCTGAGCGAGGTCATGTAGTCGGGATAAAAGTCGGTGACCGGCGCGGGCTCGGGCCCATAGGCCGCGAAGCCCACGAGCGCCATCCAGCCGGTCGCCGCGAGGAGGCCGGTGAGCACGAGCTGGCGCGCATCGAAGCGCAGCGCCCTGAGCGCGATGACGATGAAGACGTAGAGCAGCGTCGGCGCCTTGAGGTAGAGCGCCGGCGGCTCGTGATATTGCAGCGTGAAGCTCCAGATCGTCAGCATCAGGAGCACGACGTCGAGGCTCGAGGAGAGCGTCAGCACGGCGGGGCCCAGCCGGCGCAGATAGGCGAGGCGCAGGCGGGCCAGGGTGAAGGCCGCGTAGAGGCCGAGCGCGACCGGAACGGGCTCGAGTCCCATGGTCTGGGCGAAGGCCCCCCGGGTCGCGAGATAGAGCGCCGCGAAGAGCGCGACGCCGCAGAGCTGCACCCAGCCGACGAGAATCTCGGCCTGCGCCTCGAGCTCGCGCACGGCGGCCTCGAGGCGCGACGGCAGGGCCGGGGGCGAGAAGATCGCGGCGAGCTCGCGCGCGAGCATGGCCCGCACGCGCTCCACGCGGCCGGCGCGCGCCCCGTTGCGCAGCGCATCGTCCATGGCTCTCTCCTCGATCCTCGCGCAGTCGGGCCCGAGCTTGCACCGGCGCCGAGCGGTGCGGAAGTGCCCAGGCGCCATGGATTGGATGCCGCGAGCGCATCGTCGCTGCCGCGCGCTCCGCGGAAAATCGGCGTATAAGGCCGGTGGCGCGAAAGCGTGCCGGCACGGGCCGGCGGGGCACTCTCCTCGATGGAGGCCATATGCGCGCGATGGCCCTGGCGGCGCCGGGCTCGGCGCTGGAGCCGGTCGATCTTCCCTCCCGCGAGCCGGGGCCGGGAGAGGCGCTCATCCGCATCTCGGCCTGCGGGGTCTGCCGCACCGATCTTCACATCGTGGACGGCGAGCTGGCGCAGCATCGCAGGCCGACGATTCCGGGCCACGAGATCGTCGGGCGCGTCGCGGCGCTCGGTCCCGGCGTGGCCGGGCTGCGGATCGGCGACCGGGTCGGCGTGCCCTGGCTCGGGCACACCTGCGGAAGATGCGCCTACTGCCTGTCGGGCCGCGAAAATCTCTGCGACAAGGCCGAATTCACCGGCTGGACCCGCGACGGCGGATTCGCGCAGGCCGTCGTCGCGGATGCGCGTTTCGTCTTTCCGCTGCCGGAGCGATTCTCCGACGAGGCGGCCGCGCCTCTCCTCTGCGCGGGCCTCATCGGCTATCGGGCCTGGCGCGCCGCCGGGCCCGTCGAGGAGGTCCGCCGGATCGGCATCTACGGCTTCGGCGCGGCGGCCCACCTCATCGCGCAGGTCGCGATCGCGAGGGGCCAGGAGGTCTTCGCCTTCACGAGGCCCGGCGACGGCCAGGCTCAGGCCTTCGCGCGCGCGCTCGGCTGCGCCTGGGCCGGCGCCTCGGACGAGCGTCCCGGGGCGCCCCTCGACGCGGCGCTGCTCTTCGCGCCGGTGGGCGCGCTCGTGCCCGCGGCCCTGCGCGCGGTCGCCAAGGGCGGAACGGTCGTCTGCGCGGGGATCCACATGAGCGACATCCCCGCTTTCCCGTACGATATCCTGTGGGGCGAGCGGCGCGTCGTCTCGGTCGCCAATCTCACCCGGGCCGACGGCCTCGCCTTTCTTCCGCTCGCGGACGAACTCGGGCTGAGGCCCGAGACGACCGCCTATCCGCTCGCCGAGGCGAACCGGGCGCTCGGCGATCTGCGCGAGGGCCGGCTCGTCGGCGCCGCCGTGCTGAAGCCCTGACCCGCCTCAGCCGTTGCGGCCGGGGCGGGGCGGGGGCTCCTGAAGGAAATTGTCCTCGACCAGGGCGCGGATGAGCTCGCGGTGGCCGAAGGCCTGGCTCGGCGAGATCCAGCCGTGCCCCTTCTCCTTGCCCTCGAGGAGGCGCTGCACGCCCTCCGCGATGAAGACGCCCGTCTGCTCGTAGGAGGCCGAGCCGTAGAGCACCACCTCGCGCCCGACATTGCGCCCGCGCGCGCGCACCGAGATGACGGTGCGGTTGTAGTCCGGGTTCTCGCGCGGCGGCGAGACCGGCGTGCGCTCGTTGCCCCATTTGTTGGTGAGCTCCTCGAGCTCGGCGGGCGAGAGGCGCTTGGCGGCCTCCTCGTATTCCTTCTGCACCGAGAGGATCCAGTTCACGCCTTCGTCCGAGAGCGCGACGACGGTGCGGGCGTTGCGCACGCGCGGATGGTCCTGATACCAGAGCGGCTCGGCGCCGCCGCCCCAGGGAAGGCAGCGCATGATCTGGTGCGCGTGCGGCACCGATGCGGTGATCGTGGCGTTCTTCGGCCACAGAGCGAGCTGGTTGTTGAGCAGAAAGTACTGCCCTTTCGTCACCATGCGGAGGAACGAGAGCGTCGAGGCGATCGTCGGCAGGCTCGCGGGCGCATAGAGGACGTCCACCGAGTCGATGCCATCGGTCTCGAGCGCGAGCTCGGCCGCCACCTCGCCGGCGGCCCACATATAGGCGAGCGCCGGGCAGCAGACGAGCCGCTTCTTCTTGTAGCCCTCGTGGAAGTCGGACTTCAGGAGCTGCATCCAGTCCGGCTCGCCCGTGGTGTCGACATAGTGGGCGCCGGCGGCGAGCGTCGCCTCGGCGACGGGCCTGCCGATCTGGCCGAAGGGGCCCGTGACGTTGACGACCACGCGCGCGCCCTTGAAGAGCTCGGTCAGCGCGCGCTCATTGTGCTCCACCGTGCGCGGCTCGCCGCGCACCTTCGCCGAGCTCGGCAGCTCCGCGAGCGCCTCCTCGAGGCGCTTCTGGCTGCGCCCTGCGGCGATGAAGGGAATGCCTCTCTGCGCCAGGCGCTCGTTGATGAGCTTTCCCGTGTAGCCGCTCGCTCCGTAGACGACGACTTCTGCCTTGTTCGCCACCGCACCTTCTCCTCTGTCTCAGCCTTTTGCGAAATCTTTCGGTCCGCACGCGCGGCTCGGATGCCGCGCGGCCGGTTTCGTCGTGCCGCCCGCCTACGGCGTGAACACGTTCGGCGCGCCTTCCTTCAGCGTCTCGCGCAGGAAGCGCTCCTGCGGCTTCTCGGACGCCGTCTTGGGGATCTCCGCCACGACCTGCAGATAGGACGGCACCATGTTCGCCTCGAGCGCGCGCCGGCAATGCGCGAAGACGGAGGCCGCGTCGAACGCCTTCATGTCCTCGGGCACGACCGCCGCGACGACGTCCTTCTCGCCCGGCGCGCCCGATTTCGCCGGCACGCCGTAGACGAAGACGTCCGCCACGTGAGGATGCTCGGCGACCGCCTTCTCCACGAAGGCGGGATTGATGAAGTCGCCGTTGCGGCGGATCTCGCCGCCCTTGCGGTGATGGAAGAAGAGCCAGCCGTTCTCGTCCACGTGGCCGATATCGCCGGTGTGGAGCCAGCCGCCCTCGGTCTTCTTGCCCGAGGCGCCCTCGTTCTTGAGGTAGCGCACCTGCGCCGCGCCGCCGACGGGGCGGAAGCAGATCTCGCCGGGCGTGCCGGCCGGAACGCGGTTTCCCTCGTCGTCCAGGATCGCCAGCTCCGAGCCCGGAAGCGGCTTGCCGACGCTGCCGATGGGTCCGACGCCCGGCGGGTTGATGGTGAAGCCGCCCTCGGCCGCGCCGTAAAGCTCCTGGATCTGAACGTCGAAGCGCTTGGCGAATTTTTCCCAGATCGCCGCAGGCATGCCGGCCGAAAGCACCATGCGCACCGGATTGTCGGCATCGTTCGGCTTCTCGGGCATCGAATAGATCTCGACGGTCATGCCGCCGAGGAGATTGAACGTGGTGCAGCCATAGGCGCGGGTGATGTCCCAGAGCCGCGTCTTGGTGAACTTGCGCGAGACGACGCCCCTCAGGCCGTTGTTGAGGATCATGCCGAGCGAGATGAGCTGGGCGTTGGCGTGGGTGAGCGAAAGCCCCGTGTAAGGACGATCGTCGTCCTTGAGGCCGACGATGCGGGCGAGGGCACCGGACTCGACGAAGCGGCGATGGGCCGCGACGATCGCCTTGGGGTCGCCCGTGGTGCCGGAGGTGAAGAGGAGCTGCATCGGCGCGGCGGGATCGGCCGAGCGCACCTCCATCTCCGGGACGGGGCCCGCGAAGGCGTCGGCGAGCGGAAAGAAGCGGTCGTCGCGCGCCGGCACGTCCTTCATGCCGCCCATCACGGCGATGAAGCCCATGGCGGGCAGCCCCGGCAGAACCTCGAGCAGATTGGCGAGCGCGTAGTCCGCCGCGACGGCGCCCCGGCACTCGGCGAATTTGAGCATGTAGACGAGCTTCTCGCCCTTCGTGCGCGGATCGATCGGCACGAAGACGGCGCCCAGGATTGAGGCCGCGATCATCGCCTCGACGAACTCGGGATGGTTCTGCATCAGAAGCGCGAAATGCTCGCCCTTCTTGAGGCCGCGCGCCTCGAGGGCCTTTGCGAGCTGGCGCCCGCGGTCCCATAGCTGGCGGTAGGTCCGCGTCTCGTCTGCGAGGCTGCCGTCCGGCTTCACCTCGACGAAGGTGAGGACGTCGAGATCGGGCAAGGTCTGCGCCTTCGCCCGGATCATGTTCGCCATGATGAGGGGATCGCCGCCCCCCGCCTGCGTCATAGGGCGTTTCCTTCGAGGATCGTGATGTTCGCGACCGCGCTGTCGGTGCCGAGGAAGCCGCCGGCGTTTTCCGCGAGCGCGATGCGCGCGCCTTCCACCTGACGCTCGCCCGCGCGCCCGCGCAGATGCTCGCAGAGCTCGAAGATCTGCCCGCAGCCGGTCGCGCCGACGGGGTGCCCCTTGCGCAGCAGGCCGCCCGAGGGGTTCACGGGCAGGCGCCCGCCGAGGCGCGTCGCGCCGTCCTCGAGCAGGCGGAAGCCCTCGCCGCGCTTGGCGAGGCCGATCTGCTCTGTGCAGACGATCTCGGCCGGCGCCGAGGCGTCGTGCACCTCGACGACGTCGAGATCCTCCGGCCCGAGGCCGGCGAGGGCATAGGCCTTCTGCGAGGCGTGCTCGACGACGGAGATGTCGTTGGCGCCCGAGCCCTCCCAGCCGGAGGCGAGAACGCAGGCGCGGATGCGCACGGCGTTCCTGAGGCCCATCTCGCGGGCCTTCTTCTCGGAGACGAGGATCGCGGCCGCTGCGCCGTCGCCGATGGGCGCGCACATGGGCCGCGTCAGCGGATTGGCGATGGGCGGGGCGGCGAGCACCTCGTCCTCGGTCAGCACCTCGCGGAACTGGGCGCGCGGGTTGAGGCTGCCATGGTACGAATTCTTCGCCGAGACCATCGCGAAATGGCGCGCCGTGGCGCCGTACTTCGCCATGTAGCCGCGCGCCGACGCCGCATAGACGTCCATGAAGAGCGAGCGCTTGTCGCCGCCGAGGCTGTCCTTCGTGCGCTCGTCGGCGCCCTGGGAGAGCTGCGTCATCACCTCCTTCGCGGCTTCGACGTCGATCGCGCCCGCGAAGGTCGAGAAGGTCTTCGCCTTGTCCTCGTGGACGAGCTTCTCCATCCCGACGACGAGGACGCAGTCATATTCGCCGAGCGCGATGAAGCGCATGGCCTGCTGCACCGCGGCGGCCGACGTCGCGCAGGCGTTCTCCACGTTCATGATCGGAATCTTGCCGATGCCGAGCGGGCGCAGGACGACCTGGCCGGCGATCATCTGCTGGCCGGTGATGACGGGAGCGGCGGCGGTCGCCGCATAGGCCGCATCGAGATCCTTCGGCGAGAGGCCCGAATCCTCGAAAGCCTGCGTCACGGCCTCGGCCGCGAGCGATTTCAGCCCGCGATCGGGCCATTTGGCGAAGCGGGTCATGCCGGTGCCGGCGATGTAGACCTTGTTTTCCATCGTTCTCTCCCGAAGGGCCTCGTGGCGATTCCGGCTGGCCCTATCTAGAACCGCGAGAAGTCCACGAGCTGTGAGCCGCCCTTAATAGATAGGAACTCGTTGCAGCCGTCCTCGATCATGGAGGCACGGGCGTCCCGCAGGATCTTCTCGACGGGATATTCTCTGGAGACGCCGTTGCCTCCGAACATCTGCACGGCGTCGCTCGCCACCTCGAACGCGATCTCGGTGGAGGTGACCTTCGCGGCGATGGCCGCATGCAGCACGGGCTGGGGCCCCAGCGCGTTGCGCATGAAGACCCGGCGCCCGAGCGCGCGCGCCATCTCCACGCGCCGCCACATCTTGAAGAGGCGCGCGCGCACGCTCTGGTGCTGGATGATCGGCACGCCGCCCTGGCGGCGCTCATGCGCATATTCGAGCGCATGCTCGAAGGCCGCGCGCGCGACGCCCGCGAAGATGAGCCCCATGCCCGCATTCGCCCCCGTCAGCGTCTTCGACACGGCCTCGTGGTAGCGGTCCGGCTCAACCGCGAGGTGTTCCGCCGGCAGGCGCACCTCGTCGAAGAAGATCTCGCCCTGCGGAAGCGCGCGCTGTCCCATCTTGTTGAGCGGCTTGCCGCGCGAGACGCCTTTGACGTCGAGGGGCAGCGTCACGACGCAGCCCTGGAAGAGCCCGTCGTCCTTGCCGTTGTCGTAGGCCGCGAACAGCATGGCCTGCTCGGCGACGACGCCGTTCGAGACCCAGGCCGATTTCTGTCCGCGGATGACGATCTCGTTGCCCTGACGGCGCACCACGCAGTTCGGCCTCCCGTAGCTTCCGCCGGCGCCGAAGACCTCGCGCAGGGAGTCGAGCATGTCGCTGCCGTGATCGGGCTCGGTCACGGCCCAGGCGCTGATCCGCTTATTGTGGTAGCGCTCGGCGATCTCGGGCATCCCCATCTGATTGCCGAGCGAGGCGATCATGCCGTCGAGGCCGATCGAGATGGCAAGGCCCGCATCGCCCCAGCCGATCTCCTCGGCGAGATAGCAGGTGCCGAGAAGCGCCTGCTCGGGCGGCAGCTCCTGCAGCGCCTCGGTGCCGAGATCCCAATACTTCTTGTGGACCTCGTAGAGCGGCGAGCCGGGGGCGATGACCTCTTCGGGGGTCAGCTTGTCGAGCTCCGCGCCGACGGGCCGCATGACGTCGGCCGCGAAGCGATGGACCGCGTCGCGAATCTCGACCAGCAGCTCGGGCGTGCCGGTCTCCAGAACCCAGGGACCGCCCGGATCCGCCACCACCGGAACGAGCTTCGACTTGTCGATCATGAGCCTCTCCCAATGGCCCCGGTTTGCATACCGGCCCGTTTCGTAGAAGTTGGCGCCTGCGTCAGCTAGTCCTAGCGAAATCCGGCCCGATTGCAAATGAGCCCAGTCACGGCTCGCGGCGCAAACGAGCCTTTCTCTGGTCTTGCCGAGGGAATACTGCCCCTGCGGCTCGG
This sequence comes from Alphaproteobacteria bacterium, assembly GCA_024236075.1. Lineage (GTDB taxonomy): Bacteria > Pseudomonadota > Alphaproteobacteria > JACAEB01 > JACAEB01 > JACAEB01. The sequence continues at coordinate 87,220 of JACKLE010000008.1, forward strand.
CGCCGGGCAAGGGAGGGGGATTCCTGCGCGCCGCTCATGGCGCGCCTTGCACGGCCCGGCGCGAGGCCCGAAGGTAGCGCGCGAGAAAATCCGCAAGGGAGACGAGACCATGACCGCGCGCCATCCGTCGGGCGAGGATTTCAAGGGCGTCATCGGGCGCACCGTCGCGGACTCCAAGCCCTGGTGGCCGCCGGCCAAATGCCCGACCGGCAAGCCCAACGTCGTCGTCATCGTCTTCGACGATACGGGCTTTGCGCATTTCGGCTGCTACGGGTCCACGATCGAAACGCCGAGCATCGACGCGCTCGCCGCGAACGGCCTGCGGTATTCGGGATTCCATACGACCGCGCTCTGCTCGCCCTCGCGCGCCTGCCTCCTCACCGGGCGCAATCACCACGCGGTGCAGATGCGCGCCATCTCCAATTTCGACACGGGCTTTCCGCACATGCGCGGCGCGGTGCCGCGCACGGCGGCGACGCTCGCGGAAATCCTTCGCGACGAGGGCTATGCGACCTTCGCGGCGGGCAAATGGCACCTCGCGCCCATGGGCGAATGCTCCGCCGCCGGACCGTTCCACAACTGGCCGCTGCAGAAGGGCTTCGACCGCTATTACGGCTTCCTGCAGGGCGAGACGGACCAGTTCTCGCCGGAGCTCACGCAGGACAATCATTTCGTCGATCCGCCGGGGACGGCGGCGGACGGCTATCACGCCTCGGAGGATTTCGTCGACCGCTCCATCGGCTTCGTGCGCGACGTGACCTCGCTCGTGCCGGAAAAGCCGTTCTTTCTCTATCTTGCCTTCGGCGCCACGCACGCGCCGCACCAGGCGCCCAAGAGCTATCTCGAGAAATATCGCGGCCGCTTCGACGGGGGCTGGGACGAGGCGCGCGCCGCCTGGTTCGCGCGGCAGATCGACATGGGCATCGTGCCGCCCGGCACCGAGCTCGCCCCGCACAATCCGGGGGTGCGTCCGTGGGCGGACCTGTCGGCGGACGAGCGGCGCTTCGCCGCGCGCCTTCAGGAAGCCTTCGCGGCCATGCTCGACCACACCGATGCGCAGATCGGCCGGCTCGTCGCGGCGCTCAGGGAGATCGGCCGCCTCGACGACACCCTTCTCGTCATCGTCTCGGACAACGGCGCGAGCCAGGAAGGCCATGCGACCGGCGTGATGGACGAGATGCGCTACTTCAACGGCCTGCCCGAGGACATGCCGTCCGCCCTTGCGCGCCTCGACGACATAGGCGGGCCGAAGAGCCACACCAACATTCCCTGGGGCTGGGCGCAGGCCGGCAACACGCCCCTCAAATGGTACAAGCAGAATACCCATGGCGGGGGCGTGCGCGATCCCTTCGTGGTGCACTGGCCCAAGGGCATATCCGCACGCGGAGCGATTCGTCCGGCCTTCTGCCACATGATCGACATCGCGCCGACCGTCCTCGATTGCCTGGGCATCGAGCCGCCCGCGATCGTCAACGGCGTGAAGCAGATGCCCCTGCACGGGCGGAGCCTGAAGGCGACCTTCGAGGATGCGAGCGCGCGGGCGCGGACCGTGCAGTATTTCGAGATGTTCGGCCATCGCGGCATCTATGCGGACGGCTGGAAGGCCGTGACGCGCCATGCCCACGGAGCCGATTTCGACAAGGAGCCCTGGGAGCTCTATCATCTCGACAAGGACTTTTCCGAGTGCGGCGACCTGGCTGCCAAGGAGCCGGAACGCCTCAAGGCCCTCGTCGAGCTGTGGTGGCGCGAGGCCGAGGAGAACGGCGTGCTTCCGGTCGACGACCGGGTGGGTCCGGACGTCTTTCGCACGGCGAGCGGGCCGGGCCGCCCGGGCGGGCGGGACCGCTACGTCTACTATCCGCCCGTCTCGCACATCGTGTCCGACACCTGCCCGACCATCGCGCGGGGCGTGCGCCTTGCCGTGACGCTCGACCATCCGCGCGGCGGGGAGGGCGCGCTGGTCGCGCGGGGCACCGCCTCGAGCGGCTTCGCGCTCTACGTCAAGGGCGAGCGTCCCGTATTCGATTTCAGCTTTTTCGGGAAGCATGTCGTCCTGAGGTCGCAGGCAAGCCTTGCTCCGGGTACGCACGAAATCGTCCTCGACATCGTGCGCAACGCGCAGCGCCAGGGCGAGATGAGCCTTCTCGTCGACGGCGCCGTCGTGGCCCGCGGGACGCTTCCGCTCCTCATCTGGATGATCTCGACCATCGGCATGGACATCGGGCGGTCCCTCGCGCCCATCAACGACGAGTATGCGCCGCCCTTCGAATATCCGGGCCGCATCGCGACCGTCGTCTTCGACCTGCCGCCCGCCAGGAGCGAAGCGGACCGCAGGCGGGAAGCCGAGGTCGGAGCCCGTACCGCCCTCGGCAGCCAGTGAGGCCACGATGACGAGAAAGCATCCGTCCGGAGAGGAATTTCGCGGCGTCATCGGGCGCACGGCGGCCGAGTCGAAGCCCTGGTGGCCCGACGCGGTGTGCCCGACGGGCAAGCCCAATGTCGTCATCGTCGTGCTCGACGATACGGGCTTTGCCCATTTCGGCTGCTACGGCTCGACCATCGAGACCCCGAACGTCGACCGCCTCGCGCAAGCCGGCCTTCAGTTCACCGGCTTCCACACCACGGCGCTGTGCTCGCCCTCACGCGCGAGCCTCCTCACGGGGCGCAACCATCACGCCGTGCAGATGCGGTCGGTCTCCAATTTCGACACCGGGTTCCCGCATATGCGCGGGGCCGTGCCGCCCTCGGCGGGCACGCTCGCCGAGATTCTGCGCGGCGCCGGCTATGCGACCTTCGCGGCCGGCAAATGGCACCTCGCGCCCTTGAGCGAATGCACGGTCGCGGGGCCCTACAGGAACTGGCCGCTCCAGAAGGGCTTCGACCGCTATTACGGCTTCCTGCAGGGCGAGACCGACCAGTTCCGGCCTGAGCTCACCGCCGACAACACGTTCATCGATCCCCCGGCCGGGCCCGAGGACGGCTATCATCTGTCGGAAGATCTCGTCGACCGCGCGATGGGGTTCATCCGCGACCAGAAATCGCTCGTGCCCGAGCGGCCTTTCTTCCTTTATCTCGCCTTCGCCGCGACGCACGCGCCCCATCAGGCGCCGAAGGCCTATCTGGAGAAATATCGCGGCCGCTTCGACGCGGGCTGGGACGTGGCGCGCGCCGAATGGTTCGCCAATCAGCGCGAGCGCGCCATCGTGCCGGAGGGGACGCAGCTCGCCCCGCACAATCCGGGTGTTCGTCCTTGGGCAGAGCTTTCCGGCGATGAGCGGCGCTTCGCCGCGCGCCTGCAGGAGGCCTTCTCCGCGATGCTCGACCATACGGACGCGCAGATCGGCCGCCTGACGGCGTTTCTCGACGAAATGGGCCTCCTCGAGGACACGATTCTCCTCGTTCTCTCGGACAACGGCGCCAGCAAGGAGGGCGGCGCGACGGGCCTCATGGACGAGATGCGCTTCCTCAACGGGCTGCCGGAAGATCTGCCCGCGGCGCTTTCGCGCCTCGACCAGGTCGGCGGGCCGAAGAGCTTCTGCAACTATCCCTGGGGCTGGGCGCAGGCCGGCAACACGCCGCTCAAATGGTACAAGAGCCATACCCATGGCGGCGGCGTGCGCGATCCGTTCGTCATGCATTGGCCGAAGGGCATTGCGCGCACGGGGCTGCGCCACCAGTTCTGCCACCTCGTGGATATCGTCCCGACGCTCCTCGACTGCGTGGGCGTGGAGGCGCCGCGGGAGCTGGCGGGCGTGCCGCAGATGCCCTTGCACGGGCGCAGCCTGAAGCCGCTCATCGCCGAGCCGGACGCGAGCCTCGGCGACCGAGTGCAGTATTTCGAGATGTTCGGCAATCGCGGCATCTATGCCGAGGGCTGGAAGGCCGTCACGCTGCACCGGCCCGGCTCGTCCTACGACGAGGAAGCCTGGGAGCTCTATCGTCTCGACACGGATTTTTCCGAATGCCGGGACCTCGCCGCGGAGGAGCCCGCTCGGCTCGAGAAGATGGTGGCGCTCTGGTGGCGCGAGGCGGAGGCGCACGGCGTCCTGCCGCTCGACGACCGGGTGAATCCGAGCGTCTTCCGCTCCGTTCCGCGCGGCGGCCTTCCCGCGGGGCGGCTGCAATATGTCTATTATCCGCCCGTGACGCGCATCAACAACGATGCCTGCCCCTGGCTCGCGCGCGGCTGGACCATCCGTATCGAGATCGAGCACCCGGCCGGGGCGGCGGATGGAGCGCTTCTGGCGCGGGGCACCGTGTCGAGCGGCTTCGCGCTCTATGTCAAGGACGGGCGCGTGGTCCACGACTACAGCTTCTTCCAGAACCATGTCCGCTCCGAGGCTCCCGAGCCGCTCTCGCCCGGCCGTCACGAGATCGAGGTCGATGTGACGCGGACGGCGGACAAGGGCGGCGACATCGCGCTGAGGATCGACGGCAAGGATGTCGGACACGGACGGATTCCGCGCCTTCCCTGGATGATTTCGCAGGTCGGCATGGATATCGGCCGCAGCCTCGCGCCCATGAACGACGATTACGAGGCGCCCTTCGTCTACCCGGGCCGGATTCGCCGCGTCGTCATCGACATTCCCGAAAGCTCGGACCCGGCCGACCGCGAGCTTCAGGCCGAGGCGGGCTTTCGCGCGGCGATGGCGAGCCAGTAGGGCAGGGAGCGACTTGACAAGCGCGAGCGCCCCGCTTAGAAACCGGCCCCTTCGCGCGGCGCGGTGCCGGGCGAGTTGAAGCGAGCGAGCCGATGCAAGGACATTGCGGCATCGAAAATGCGCAGCCGCGGGGCGTCGCCTCGGGCATGGTGCGCGCGGCTCGCCGGAGCGCCTCCGCCTAGGGAGGCTGTCGTCCTTGCAAGGACGCTCCCCGAGCCCCGCGCGAGCGGGGCTTTTCTGTCTCGCGGCTGCACATCCGATCCCGGTGGTGAAGGCGGCGGCTGCATCGCCTCTCAGCGGGCCGTTTCGGCCCCTGCCGTCGCCGACCGATCCCCGGGTGAGATGCCGGCGGTGGTGAAGAGATCTGGTACTTCGCAACGTCCCTGAGGGCCATGCGCCTTCGAAGCGCTTGTCGTCCGGCCGCCCCACGTCCGGACAGGGATCGCCTCGCGAGAGGCAGTACAGTCTCGAACGTTCCCCGCCGGCGCTCTTCGCTACGCAGGAGATCGATGGGGACCGAAATGGCAAGGCTCAACAGGATCGCGCGTCGCACGACGCATGAGGGGGCGCCCGCGCGGGCCTTCCCGCCGGAGACGGAGCTTCGGCGCACGCTGATGAACGCCCTCCTGTGGGAGGACCAGTTCTACGAGGACGGCGTTTCGATCACCGACCGCATCGCCGCGCTCGTGCCGAATGTCGAGCCCGAGACCGTGGCGGCGCTGGCGGTCGAGGCGCGCGAGACGATGAAGCTGCGCCATGCGCCGCTCCTCCTCGTGCGCGAGATGGCGCGCCACGCGACGCATCGCGGCCTCGTGGCCGAGACGCTCGCGCGCATCGTTCAGCGTCCGGACGAGCTCACCGAGTTCCTCGCCATCTACTGGGCCGGGGCTCTGGGGCCTCAGGAGCAGCGCAAGCGCGAGCCGGTGTCGGCGCAGGCCAAGAAGGGCCTCGCGAAGGCGCTGAGGAAATTCGATGCCTATCAGCTCGCGAAATACGACCGCGACGGGCCGGTGCGCCTCAGGGACGTGCTCTTCCTCGTGCATGCGAGGCCGGCGGACGCCGACCAGGAGAAGGTCTGGAAGGCGCTCGTGGACGGGACGCTGAGACCCGCCGACACCTGGGAGACCGCGCTGTCGGCGGGCGCCGACAAGCGCGCGACCTTCGAGCGCCTCATCGCGGAGAAGCGGCTGGGCAGCCTCGCTTTGCTCCGCAATCTCCGCCTTATGCGGAACGCCGGAGTGCCGCGCCCGACGATCGCGAGGGCCATCGCCGAGATAAGCGCGGAGCGGGTCCTGCCTTTCCGCTTCATCGCGGCCGCGCGTCATGCGCCCGAGTTCGAGGCCGAGCTCGAGCGCGCCATGTTCGCTTCGCTTGCGGGCCAGCCCCGGCTCGAGGGACGCACGCGGCTCCTCGTCGACGTGTCGGCCTCCATGAACGTGCCCCTTTCGGCGCGCTCGGAGACGACGCGGCTCGACGCGGCGGCCGGCCTTGCGATCCTCGCGCGCGAGCTGTTCGCCGAGGTGGAGATCTTCACGTTCTCGAGCGACATCGTGAGGATCGCGCCGCGGCACGGCTTCGCCTTGCGCGACGCGATCTTCGCCTCCCAGCCCCATGGGGGAACCCGGCTGGGCAAGGCGGTGGAGACGCTCGACCGGAGGGGAGCGCGCCTCGTCGTCATCTCCGACGAGCAGTCCGGCGACGCGGTGCCCGCGCCCCGGGCGCGCGGCTACATCCTCAACGTCGCCTCCTACCGCAACGGCGTGCGGTCGGGCGACTGGGAGCGCGTCGACGGCTTTTCCGAGGCCGTCATCGCCTGGATCGCCGCCCGCGAGCGGGAAGGGGCGTGAATCGCGCGCCCGCGCTAAACTGACCCAGGTTCAGCTTGGCGCGGGCGCGCTTTCGCGCCAACATGGCCGCACTCGCCAGCGGAGCCCCCCGATGAAGACCGTCTTCCTCCTTTTCGACACGCTGAACCGGCGGGCCCTCGAGCCCTATGGCGGCACCTCCGTCAAGACGCCGAACTTCTCCCGCCTCGCCGAGCGCAGCGTGACCTTCGAGAAGCACTATGCGGGCAGCCTGCCCTGCATGCCGGCGCGGCGCGACCTGCAGACGGGCCGGCTCAATTTCCTTCACCGCTCCTGGGGGCCGCTGGAGCCCTTCGACAATTCGTTCCCTGAGCTTCTCGGCCGCGCCGGCGTCTACACCCACCTCGTTTCGGATCATTATCACTATTGGGAGGACGGCGGCGCGACCTACCACAACCGCTACGCCACCTACGAGTTCATCCGTGGGCAGGAGGGCGACGCCTGGAAGGCCATGGTGGAGCCGCCCTGGGAGCGGCTGCGCGAGAAATATCACAAGGTCCAGCGCGGCGAGGGCCTGCGCGACTATCGCCGGAAGAACATCGTCAACCGCGAGTTCATCCGCGACGAGGACGAATTTCCGAGCGTCCGGTGCTTCGCCGCGGGCTTCGATTTCCTCGACCGCAATCGCGAGGCGGACAATTGGTTCCTGCAGATCGAATGCTTCGATCCGCACGAGCCGTTCACGGCGCCCGCGCGCTTCCGCAAGGACTATCCGACGAACTATTCCGGGCCTATCCTCGACTGGCCGCCCTATGCGCGCGTGACGGAGCTGCCGGAGGAATGCGCGGAGCTGCGCGCGAACTATGCCGCGATCCTCGCCATGTGCGACGAGCTGCTCGGCAGGCTGCTCGACTATTTCGACGCGCACGATCTCTGGCGCTCGACCGCCCTGATCGTGGGGACCGATCACGGCTTCCTCCTGGGCGAGCACGACTGGTGGGCGAAGAACCGCATGCCCTGCTACGAGGAGGTCGCCCACATCCCGCTCTTCGTCCACCATCCGGAATTTCGGAGCGCCGCCGGCGCGCGCCGGCGCTCGCTCACCGCGACGATGGATCTCATGCCGACGATCCTCGAGCTCCATGGCGTCGACATGCCGCAGAACGTGCTCGGCCGCTCGCTTCTGCCCGCGCTTGCCGGCGAGGCGAAGCTGCACGAGGGCGTGCTCTACGGCGTGTGGGGCAGCGCCACCAATCTGGCGGACGGGCGCTACACCTATTTCCGCTTCCCCGAGGCGATCTCGGGCCAGGAGATCTACAATTACACGCTGATGCCGGCGCATATCGCGACCTTCTTCCACCCGTCGGAGCTCGGCAAGGCGCGCCTCTCCGAGCCCTTTTCGTTCACGAAGGGCGTGCCGCTCCTCAAAATTCCGGGAACGGAGAAATCGAGCCTTCCCAAGGGCCTCTATGTCGACCACGAGACCGTGCTCTTCGACATAGAGCGCGATCCCGAGCAGCTCCGTCCCCTCGACGATCCCGAGACCGAGGCGCGGCTCGCGGCGCTCATGGCCCGCCTCATGAACGAGGCGGACGCACCGCCCGAGGCGTTTTCCCGGCTCGGGCTTCCCGTGCCGGAGGAAGCGCGGGTGCGCGGCCGGCTCGTCGCTCAGGGGGCGGCATGACGGGCGCGGCTCTCGTCACCGGGGCGGCGCGCGGCATCGGGCGCGCCTGCGCGCTCGCGCTCGCCCGCGACGGCCGCGACATCGTGCTCAACGATCTTGTCGCCGACGCCGATCTCGCCGCGACGGCCGCCGCCGTCGAGGCCCTCGGCCGAAGCGCGCTCGCGGTGCCGCGCGACGTCGGCGTCGCGGCGGCCGCGGAGGAGCTCGTCGCGCGCGCCTTCGCCGCGCAACCCGCGCTCGACGTTCTCGTCTGCAACGCGGCCGTCTTCGCCTTCGCGCCCTTCGGCGAGATCGCGCGCGAGGCGGCCGAGCATTGCCTCGCCGTGAACGTCCTCGGACCGCTCGCCTTGATGCAGGGCGCAACGCGCCGCTGGATCGCCGAGGGAACGAAGGGCCGCGTCGTGCTCGTGAGCTCGGTCTCGGCCCATATCGCCCAGCCGCGCCAGGCGGTCTACGGCGCGTCGAAGGCCGCGCTCGAGATGCTCGGCAAGACGGTCGCCGTCGAGCTCGGCCCGCACGGCATCCGCGTCAACGCCGTCGCGCCCGGCGGACCAATCCGCACACGGATGACGGAGCGGGCGGCCGCGAGCGAGGAGGGGCAGGAGCGCATACGCCGGCGCGTGCCCTTGGGCCGGGCCGGCGAGCCGGAGGAGGTCGGCGAGGTCGTCGCCTTTCTCGCCTCCGACCGGGCCTCCTACGTCAACGGAGCGACGATCGCCGTCGACGGCGGCCTGCTCCTGTCGAAATGAAACGCACACCCATGGGAGACGTCACATGAGCAACGTTCTTCATTCCCTGCGCGGCGTCTCGCCGATCGTCATGACCCCCTTCGACGAGCGGAACCGCATCGACTTCGACTCCTACGAGCGCGAGGTCGAGTGGCTCATCGCGGGCGGGCTCAAGGCTATGGGCCTCGGCCTTGCCAGCGAGCTGAAATTCGTCACCGAGGAGGAGCGCCTTTCGCTCGTAAAGGCGCTCGCGCGCTTCACCAAGGGGCGCGTGAAGATCTTCGCCGGCACCGGCGCCGACGATGCGGCGCTCGCCATCGAGCGCTCCCATGCCGCGCTCGAGGAAGGCTTCGACATGCTTCTCGTCACGCCGCCCAAGGGGCCCGACGAGGACGGCATCTATCGCTACTACGAGGCCATCAGCAAGGCGATCCGGGCACCGATCATCGTGCAGGACGCTTTCAACAACACGCATGTGCGCATGTCGGCCGACCTCATCGCGCGCCTTGGCGACATCGAGCACGTGCGGGCGGCCAAGCTCGAGACGGCGCCGACGCCGACGGCCGTGCGCGAGATCAAGGAGCGCGTGGGCGACAAGCTCATGCTCATCGGCGGGATGGGCAGCCGCTACACGATCGACGAATGGCGGCGCGGCGCCGAGGGCACAATTCCGGGTCCGGCGACGGGGCTTCTCGTCTTCAAGCCCATCTGGGACCATCTGCAAAAGGGCGAGGTGGGCGCGGCGCGGCGCTGGCTCCGGCGCTTCGACCCGCTCATGCATTGGGGGCTCGTCGACAATGGGCGCTTCCACTATCTCGAGAAGGAGCTGATGCGCCGCAAGGGAATCTTCCGCACGACGGCCTTCCGGGCCGACCTGCCGCATCCGGCTCCCTTCGACATCGCGGAGCTCGAGGACTATCTCGCCTTCTGCGAGATCCATCCGGACGGCAGCCCACGCCGCTTCGAGCGTCGCGCCTGGCGGCTCCGCCTGCGCCCGGGAAAGGAGGGCGACTATGTGCGCGACCACGTCGAAGCGCCGCAGGAGATCTACGACCTCATCGCGGCGCGCGGCGTGCACGAATATTCCATCTTCGTCGACGGGCGGGACGTCTTTCTCTATGCGGAGGAGGACGTGCCGCAGCGCGAGGCGCCGGCGGAGCTGCGGGAGGCGGGCGCGAAATGGCGCGAGCGCATGAACGCGATCGTCGAGCCCGAGCCGAAGCCCCGCGGCCGCTTCATGGAGGAATGCTTCCACTGGCCGCGCGACGCGGATTGACGCCCATCCCCTCGCCCGTTCAGTCGCCCGATCCGTTGCGCTTGGCGAGCTCCTCGCGAATGCGGGCGTGCTCGCGGTGGTCGAGGCCGTAGAACGACAGGGCCAGGATCGCGACGACGGCGCCCGCTCCCGGCAGCGCGGTCATGATGAGGCGCATGCCGTCGAGCGTCTCCGGCGAGAGCGACGCGTTGGCGACATAGCCGACGGCTCCGAGGAAGACGCCGAAGAGACCGACGCCGATGCCGTTGCCCGCCTTGATGGCGAGCGTCGCCATGCCGAATATGCCGGCCTCGACGCGCTTGCCGGTGCGCCATTCGCTGTGCTCGACGAGGTCGGGCAGGATCGACATTGCGATCGAATAGCTGCCGCCGATCGCGGCGCCCTCGAGAAAGATCAGGACCTGGAGGAAGAGCTTGTCGTGCGGATTGGCGAAATAGATCGTGGCGAGCGTCACCAGCGACAGGAGCTGCGCGAGCTGCAGCACCCGCGCCTTGGCGACCCTGGTGGCGAAGAGCGCCCATAGGGGCATCGTCGCCGCCTGACCGATGGTCATGGTGGCGAGGGCGACGCTCGCCCAGCCTTCGTCCTGGAGGTTGTACTTCGCGAAATAGATGAGCGACTTGGCGAAGGTCGGCAGGGTCATCATGGTGACGACCCAGACGGCGAAGATGATGCAGACATAGGAATTGCCGATCAGCACACGGTAGAAATCGGGCAGGCTCACGAGCTTGGAGGGCGGCGTCGGCTCCCGACGGCGGTCGACGTCGCGGAACGCCCAGACGCAAAGCCAGAGCGCCGCGACGGCGATCGCTCCGCCGATCATCGCCGCCACGGTGAAGCGGCCGGCTTCCTCGCTCGCGCCCTCGCCCTGGAGGATCGGCATGACGGAGAGCGAGATGGTGAGGCCCGCCAGCGCGGCCGTCGTCATCTTCGCGCCGGCGAGCGTGGAGCGCTCGCGCGAGCTCGGCGTCGCGAGCGCGAGAAGCGAGTTGTGCGGCACGTCGACGATCGTATAGGCGGTCCTGAGCGCGATCGAGGTGAGGAAGGCATAGACGATCGCGCCGTGGAGATCGAAGGGCGGCTTCGTGAAGGCGAGCACGAGCGCGATGGAGGTGAGCGGCGCGCCGAAGAAGATATAGGGCCGGTACTTGCCCCATTTCGTCCGTGTGCGGTCGGCAATGAAGCCCATGATGGGATCGGTGATGGCGTCCCACACGAGATAGGTCAGCATGATGGTGCCGCCGATGGCGGGCGGAATGCCGACGACGTCGGTGAGGAAGAAGAGCCACACCATGTTGAGCGAGGCGTGGTAGATCGCCTTGCCGTATTCGGACGCGGCATAGGATGCCGTGATGCCGACCGACAGCTTGCGCCCGCCTTCGCCGGCGCGCGCCGTTCCCTCCTCGGCCATGACGCTTTCTCCCCTCGGCCTCTTTGTTTCGATTAGGGCAACAGGCCCAATTTCAGATAAATTCCGATGTTATATGCCGGTTTGCAATCGAAAAGAGCGCGGGCCCCGGCTACATCATTACCACGCTGAATCCGCCGCAGACGGGCAGGGTCTGCCCCGTGACGAAGCCCGCCGCCGGCGAGGCAAGGAAGAGGGCCGGTCCGGCGAGGTCCTCCGGCTCCCCCCAGCGCTTCATCGGCGTGTGCGCGAGGATGCGGTCGCCGAAGCCCGGCGCCGCCTCGACGGGCGCGGTGAGCTTGGTGCGGATCCAGCCCGGCGCGAGCGCGTTGACGCGGATGCCGAAGGGCGCCCAGGCCTCGGCGAGCGTTTTCGTGAGCTGGACGATCGCCGCTTTGCTCGCGCCGTAGCCCGGCACGGGCGCGAAGGCGGAATAGCTCGTCATCGAGGCGATGTTGAGGACGCTGCCGCGCGACTCCTTGAGCCGGGGCAGCACGGCCTGGGCCACACGAAACGTGCCGGCGAGATTGATGGCGAGCGTCTTCTCGAAGACGTCCGGGTCGTGCTCGCTGCCGCCGTCGGGGTTGGCGGTGCCCGCGGCGTTGACGAGCACGTCGAGACGCGCGAGCGAGGCGGCGAGCTCCGCGATCGCCGCCTTGTCGCGCATCTCGAGCGCACGATAGGTCATCTTGTCGAGGTCGCTCTCGTAGCGCCCGTCGGCGCGCGTGCCGGTGACGGTCACCCGCGCGCCGGCCTCGCGAAAGGCGACGGCGATCGCATGGCCGATGCCGTTCGAGCCGCCGGTGACCAGCACATGGGCGTCCGAGAAGTCGAAGCGGCAGGCGCTCATCGCGAAGTCTCCTTGCGGTCCGCCCGGGTGCCGGGCCGTTGAAGTCCCGAACACTCCATGATAGAGAGGCGCCCCGCAAGGAGACCTCGCATGGCCCGCTATCGCGCGCTGCTACGGAAGGCCGCCGACCGACCCGCCGAACAGGCAGGGCGGCCGCGCCCGCGCGCGCCGGAGGGGGGCGTGGTCTAGAGTCGTTCAGACTCCGGACGAAACCAAGAGCCCCTCCCGGCACGGCCTGGAGGGGCTCTTCGTTCGAGGGCCTTCGCCGACCGCGCCGGGAGGGGCGTGCGAAGGAGGAGAGTGGCATGACCGGATTTGAAATCATCGAGAGCGGCGGCGTCCCGATCAAGGCGTGGACGCGCGGCGTGCCGGTCGAGGATTCGGCGCTCGCGCAGCTCAAGAACGTCGCGAGCCTGCCGTTCGTCCATTCCCATGTCGCGGCAATGCCGGACGTCCATTGGGGCATGGGTGCGACGGTGGGCTCGGTGATCGCGACGCATGGCGCGATCATTCCGGCGGCGGTCGGGGTCGACATCGGCTGCGGCATGATGGCGGTGCGCACCTCGGTGCGGGCGGAGCATCTGCCCGATTCGCTCGGCGCGATTCGCAGCGCCATCGAGGCCGCGGTGCCGCACGGGCGCACCGACAATGGCGGGCGCAACGACAAGGGCGCCTGGCCCGCCGAGCCTTCGGCGGCCGCCGTCGCCGCCTGGGCCGCGCTCGCCCCCGGCTATGCCGAGATCGTCGAGCGCGATCCGAAGGCCGCGCATCCGCGCGGGCTCGGCCATCTCGGCACGCTCGGCACGGGCAACCACTTCATCGAGCTCTGCCTCGACGAGGAGGACCGCCTCTGGGCGATGCTTCATTCGGGCTCGCGCGGAGTCGGCAACCGCATCGGGAGCTATTTCATCGAGCTCGCCAAGCGCGAGATGCGCCGCTGGTTCGTCCATCTGCCCGACGAGGATCTTGCCTATCTGCCCGAAGGCAGCGAGGGCTTTGTCGGCTATGTGCGGGCCGTGAGCTGGGCGCAGCGCTATGCCAGGGCGAACCGCGAAGCGATGATGGACGCGGTGATCGGCGTGCTGAGGGACGTCTTTCCCGATCTCGCGACGTGCGAGGAGGCGGTGAACTGCCACCACAACTACGTCGCGCGCGAGCGCCATTTCGGACGGGAGGTCTTCCTGACACGGAAGGGTGCGGTGAGGGCCGGCGCCGGCGAGCTCGGCATCGTTCCGGGCTCGATGGGCGCGCGCTCCTACATTGTGCGGGGCAAGGGCAATGCGGACTCGTTCTGCACCTGCTCGCACGGGGCGGGACGCGCGATGAGCCGGAACGAGGCGCGCAGGCGCTTCAGCCTCGAGGAGCACGCGGCGGCGACGGCGCATGTCGAGTGCCGCAAGGACGCGGGCGTCATCGACGAGACGCCGATGGCCTACAAGGACATCGACGCCGTCATGGCCGCCCAGACCGATCTCGTCGAGATCGTCCGCACGCTCACGCAGATCGTGTGCGTGAAGGGCTGAGCCCGAGATGGCGGAGCCTCGTCCGATCGCAAACGGCTCTAGAAGCGCAGCTCGTATTCGAGGAGCCAGCGGAAGGCGCCGTCCGGCGTCTCGTCCGTCAGTCCGAAGAGATAGGCCGCCTCGTAGTGCAGCTTGCCCGCGCCATTGCCCAGGGGGACGGTCCCTATCGCCGCCGGGCCGATCTTGTGCTCCTGGTCGCGCAGGGCGGGAAAGTCGCCGATCTCGCCGAACTCTCCGAACGCCTCGAAGCCCGGCTGAAAATAGGGCGACAGGCGCCAGCGCGAGGCCCAGGCATATTCGAGCATGACATCCTCGGCGCCGTCGCCGATCTCCTTCGAGAAGATCACATTGGCGGTGTGCACCGTGCGCCCGATCTGCTTCTCGATCAGCGGGCCGAGCTCCACCTCGTCGGTGCCGCCCTTCGTCGAGAAGGCGTATTCGGCGAGGAAGCCGAGATCGGCCCAATATTCGCCGGGCTCGGTCAGGCGGAAGATGCTCTCGACCTCGACGGCCACGAGCTCGAGGTCCTCGCCCGCCTCGCGCTCGTGCTCGGCATAGGCCTCCGCGAACCACCAGTCCGCGATGCCGTAGCCGAAGCCGTCCTTGATGGTCAGCGCACCGTCCTTGTCCGGATCGCCGTCCTTGTCGACGATGCCGCGATGCTCGATCTCGAGCTCGCCCTTCTCGACATGGGGCGAGTAGACCTTGCTCGGCGCCGCCGCGCCCGTCTGGACACTGAGCATCGCCAGCGCCGCGCCGAGGCCGGCGCCTGCCCAAAGCCGAAGGATCCCCCTCATGAGCACTTCCTATTTGGCGATGAGCGTGCCTTGCGCGCTCGCCTTGTTGAACTCGCCGAAGAACGGATAGGTGCCGGGCTCGAGCGGACCCAGATAGATCTTCGCCCCGCCCTGCGCCGGAACGATCACCTCGCGGTTCAGCTCGAAGCTCTCGAACTCCTCGTCGGTCGCGTCGCGGTTCCTGACGAGGAGAACGAAGCGCGAGCCGGCGGGCACCTCGAGGCTCTCGGGCACGAAGCGGTGCTCCCTGATCTCGAGCGCGAAGACGGGCTTGTCCGCGCCGAGGGCGCCCGGCACGCCCGCCGCGACTCCCACGAGCAGACCTAAGACCGCTGCCGCGCCGGGCCGAAAGCCCCCCATTGAGAATGCCTCGCAAATATCGCTGCGGGCATTTGCCCCGAGTTGCGAACGACTGTCAACTTCTTTCCGGCGGCACCGCGCCCGCGCGGCGCGGCCGTTTTCGGATCGCGAGGGCGGGAGTCCCGCCTAGAAGGACGGTCCGTCCCGGCCCTTTGGCGGCTTCATCTTCTGGGTCGGCTGGGGCTCCTGGGGCTCGACCTTCTTTTCTTCCTGCTCGCGCCGGACGGCCTGGCCCACGCGCCCCGGAACGGGGCCTCCCGGCCGCCTTTGGGCGCCTGCCGCGGGCGGCGCGCCGGGCGGCTCGCCGTCTTCGCGGCCGTCGCGGCCGCGCGCCCCGCCGCCGGGCGCCTGGCGCTCATCCTTGCCGGCGCGATTGAACTCCTCCTTGAGCTTGCCCTTGTTGCGGTCGTACCAGTGCGGCTCTTTCGGCTTCTCGGCCATGGCATGCGCTCCTTGCCGGCTTCCTCAATCGTCCCAATGGGTGCGCCCGGTGCGCGGACCCGTGTGCTCGGCGATCGCCGCGCGCCCTTCTACATCGTCGAGAAGGTGCCGGTCGGCAAGCTGATGGGCGCGCAGGCGGTCGCGCGCGAGCTCGGCCGAGCAGATCTCGCCATAGGCGCGGTCGGGGTCCTTCGCGGCGAGCTCGGCGAGGCGCTCGCGCGGGATGCCGTTGATCGCCGTCACGCGCTCGTTCTGAAGAAGGCGCGGAAGCTCTGTCGAGCGGAAATAGCTCTGCTCGCTCGATCCGACGACGAAGGTGTTGACGTTTCCCTCCGTATGCACCGCATATTTGTCCGAGGCCTTCGCCCAGACCTGCCGCGCCTCGCCCTTGGCGACGGTGGGATCGTTGAAGAGGCCGGCCTGGTCGAGCTCGTAGCCGTCCGGCGTCATCTCGAGCGTCGCCGAGGGCCGTCCCGCCATGCTCATCTCGCGGGCGAACGCCTCCGCGCGCGCGCGGTTGCCCTCGCCCGACCAGTAGATCGCGCCGTGGCGCGGCGGCGTCGGGCGAAAGCTCGGCTCCTCGACGCGGTCGAGATAGAACTTCGCGACGGGGCTCGGCTCGGCGCTCATGCGAGCACCAGATGGGTTGCGAGGAGCCGATACCCCTCGGCGAGGAGCGCGCGCGCGCGAGCGGCCTCGGCGGGCGCGAGCGGGGGCTCGGCGCGGGAGAGGTGCACGACATCGCCGAACGCGCCGTCGGGCGAGACGGCGGGCTCGGTGGCCAGAACGAGCGTGCGCCCGCCCGCGAGCGTCAGCGCTATGGTCTCCCGACCGCTGAGATCCAGCAGCTCGCCGCCCGCGAAGCGGACGCGCTTCTTCGTTTCGATCGTGGCGCCCACGCCGCTCATTGCTCCCTCATCCACGAAAAGGCTGCGCCCGCCTGCTGCTCCATCGCGCGGTATTTACCCGAGATCCAGCTATAGCCGAGCCAGAGGAGGAGAAGGATCAGCAGGATCCGGATCATGGGCGGCCTCTCCCCGCGCCGCTCACAGCGGATTGACCTTGAAGCGCAGGCGCCGCACCTCCGGCGGCTGGCGCCCGCTCAGCACCGCGATCGCCTGGGCGCTCGGATGGTCCGGGCCCGTCGGGATATCGAGCGAGGCGAAGACGTCGCGCGGAAAGCGGGGCTTGTCCTGCATCGACTCGCTCACGGAGAAGCCCGTGCTCATGCCGTGATGGCCCCCGCCCTGGCCCGTATTGCCGCCGATGGCGAGGGTGATCTCGGGAAAGGTGCCGCCGAGCTTCTCGGCATATTCGTTCGTGCCGGGATCGTGGTTGCGCAGGAAGATCTTCACGCCGCAATTGGTGAGAAGGCTGTCGACGGTCTTCTCCCGCTCGACCTCGCGGTGAAGCGCGGCGAGGCTCTGCGTCGCGACGAGATTGGCGTGGTTGCTCTCGCGGCAGACCTCGAAGAAGCCCGCATCGCCCGAGCCCGCCTCCGAGGTGAAGAATTTCTGGAACTCGTCGCAGACGAAGAGGCTGCGCCGGCCCTTGCGCACGCGCTTCAGGACCTCGCGGAAATAGGCGAGCTTGATGAGCGTGTTGAGCGTGCGCGACATTTCCGGCTGTCCGGCGGCCGGCATGTGCACGTAGAAGATCTTCCCCTCGTCCAGCACCTTGCCGAGCGAGAGCGTCGAATGTCCGCTCAAGAGGCTCGGATAGGGCGAGATGAGGAAGGGGTCGAGCATGGTCGTGAGCTGGCCGCGCACGCTGTCGCGCGTCTTGTCGGGCAGCGTGAACCAGGCATTGAGGAAGAATTCCTGCGTCTCGAGCGGCGCTGGGCCGAAGCGGGGCGGCACGGCCTCGTCCTCGTGGCCCGCGACGAGCCCGCGCAGAAGGTCGACGATGCCGGCCTTCTCGGACGTCGTCATCATCTGCAGGCGGCGGAAATAGGCGCGCAGAGCGGCGGTCTTCGGATCGGAGGCCGCGAGCGCGTCCGCAATGAGCTTCATCGCGTCGAGGCTGTCCGAGACCTCCACGAAATGGCCGAAGGTGAAGCGCTCCTCCCGGTCGGCCCGGCGCAGCCCCTCGGCGAGATTGAGGAGGAGGAGGCGGGCCTCGAGCGCTTCGGGCTGCTTGGAGAGCGCGTAGATCTCGGCGAGCGAGGGCGGCTCGCCGGAGAGCGAACTCGCGCGGATGAGCGCGATGGCGTGGCGCAGGAAGAGCTTCGCCTGGTCGATGAAGAAGGTGTCCCGGTCGCTCTTCATGCCGAGGAGCTTGAGGACCGCCGCGAAGCGCCCCGCGATCTCGAGCTCGTTGTCCTCGGGCGTGTCGAGCGGGTTCCAGACGACCGACTTCGCCGGCGCCTCGGGATCGAAGACGACGAGGTCCTGGCTGCGTCCGATCTTCGCGCAGAGGCGCTCGATCTTGTCGCGGTAGTCGCCCTTCGGGTCGAGGATCAGCGCGGCGGCGCTCTCGCCCATATGCGGCCGGCTCGACACGGAGAGAAGGCCCTCCAGGAAGGAATTGAGAACGGTCACGGTCTTGCCGCTGCCCGTCTGCCCAAGGACGATCGCGTTGGTGCGGAACTCGTTCCACGACCAGGAGATGCCGCCCGCCTCGAAGCGGTCCTGGTCGACGGGCACGACAGGAGGCGCCTCGAGTCGGGCGGCTTCCGTCACGTAGTCGTCGACGGTCAGCGGCACGATGCCGGCGACCTCGAGCTGGCGGCGCATGCCGTTGTGGAGGCCCGCCAGGAGGCCGATCTTGTTGGTCGAGCGCACGAGCTGGACGATCGCCCAGACGAGGACGGCGAGCCAGATAAGGCCGAGCATCCCGCGCATCGGGGCGAAGGCCGAAAACATCGACCAGCCGCTCAGCACACGGATGAGCGTGACCGCGACGAGCGCGATGACCGGCATCGTGACCGTCGTCGCGAAATGCTCGAGCTCGCTTGCGAAGCGGATGGCGGAGGAGGCGACGTTGGGCCCCGCATCGCGATAGGCGAGCGCGAAGCGGGCGCGCAAGAAATCCGCGAGCGGCGTGGTGAGCGACCAGACCGCGCTCGCGAGCGCCGTGAAGAAGGCGAAGACGAGGGCGAGGCGCAGGAACGAGGTGCCGGGCCCGGGCGCGAGCGTGCGCCCGACCGCGTCCGAGATGAAGACGGTGGCGAGGGAGCCCAGGCTCCAGACGAGGAAATTGCGCCGCTCGGCGATCAGGTCGTCAACCTGGCTCATCGCGCGGCGCTCCGGGGACCGGCGGGGGGTCCCCGGCCTATTTCACCGTGACCGGAAGATCGACGATCGAGAAGGTGCGGATGTCGATCTGCCCGCCGAGGTCCTTGATGGCGAAGGCGCCGGACGTGCTGAGCGAGGTGGGCCTGTAGCTCGACGTGAAGCTGCGGTTCTTGTCGGGCTGCTTGATCGTCCAGCGAGGCGTGCGGGTCACGGTCAGCTCGACGCGCTGACCGGGCGCGAGCGTGAGGAAGCCCGCGGCATTGTCGAAGCAGTCCTGGAAGTTGGGCGGAACCGCGCCGCACACGGGCACGCCCGTCGCGACGAACTGCGTCTCGAAGGCGCTGTAATGCGATACGTTGTCGTGCGGCATGAGATCGATGCCGGTGTCGTCGACCGCCGTGATCGTCTTGCCCAGGAACATCACCTTGACGTCCGCGCTCGACGCGTTCTGCACGAGGAAGCGCAGACGCAGGTCGAGGTTCGCCTGGTCGTTTGCCGTCGTCACGGTGAAGTTCGGGTCTCGCGGCGTCACGACCAGAGGCCCGAGCTGCTGCGCGGCCATCGGGTCGTAGGCGGGCGGCGCGGATGCCTCGACCGGCGCTTCCGGAGCGGGCGCGGTCGGCGCGGGCGTCTCCGCGACAGGCATGGGGGCGGGATCGGCCGCCGGCTCGGCGGGCGGCGTCATCACGCTCGGCGGCGGAGCGGGAATTGCCGCATCGGGAGCCGCCGGGGGGCTCGCCTGCGCGAAAGCAAGGCTCGACCACAAAAGTGCGCCGGAGGCCGCCAGGAGGCCTGCACCGAATCTCATCTGCATTGCTGTCCCCATCCTAGTTGCGCGCACCCCGCGTGCGCGCCTTGCGCGGAGCCGGCGCGTCCGGCCGGCACCGATATCCCGACGACGATCGAGCTGCGCTTCCCCTGCGGTTTCCGCACGTCGGCGCCGCCTGAAGATCACTCCCCAAGCTGCGCCATGGCCCGCTCATAGATCGTTTTGGCCGCATTACTATGGACGTGGTCCAGAGCCGTTTGCAAGTCGCGGTCGGCGCCCGTCGCCACGATCTCGCCGAGATCGGCGCTGCGGCCCGAATAGCTCCAGGCGAGGCGCGCGGCGAGCTTGAGCTCGCGCTGCGGCATGCCCGTCTTCGCGTCCCGGCCCGCGTCGCGCAGCGCCGGATTGCTGAGCGCGATCGAGATCACGCTGTCGCCCGGGGCGCTGCCCGCCCGAAAGCCGCCGCCCACGAGAAGGGCGGAGAGCTTGTCGCAGACGGGCTTGATGAGGCGGTCGGAGATGCGGCTGCAATCGACATAGGCCGCGAGGGCGCCCGCGCCGCCCTTGGCGAGCCGGCCGGTGATCTCCACGAAGGCCTGGGCGAGCACCGCGAAGGCGCTCTTCGTCGCGGCGTCGACATCCCCGGCGTCGAAGCTGTTGAGCTCGATGGTTCCGGGCGCGGCGACGGCCGCCATGATCTGCTTCACGCGCTCCTCGACGCCGGCGTCCGAGCCGCCCCGCTGGCGCAGAGCCTTCCAGTCGGCGGCGACGCTGCGCACGATCTCCATACGCTTGTCGTGGCCGGCGACATCCTTGGCGACGCCCTCCAGGCGCTCGCGCGCCGTGCCGCTGAGCTCGACCTTCTGCGCGTCGGCCATGCCCTGAAGGCGCAGAAGCTGGGCCGCCGCCGTCAGCGTCGTCTTTCGTCCGTACTCGCCGAGCATGATGTCGATCGCGTCGGCGAGCGAGGACTTGACGGCCTTGTCGATCGTCGCGAGATCCGTGCCCGGCAGCGCGCCCTGGGCGATGCGCGCCCGGTCGAACTCGGTCAGCGAGGCGACGGCGCGGACATAGGGGAGGGGCTCGCCCGCGCGCCGCGCATCGGCCGCCTTGAGCGCCGCGATGCGCCGGTCGCTCTCCTCGATCGCACGGGCGGCGTCCGTCGCGGCCTCGACCGCCTCGCGATCGGCGGCGCCGAGCTCGGCGGGATCGATCGCGATCTTCAGCATGCCGATTTTCTTGTAGCCCTCCGCGAGATCGCTCACGGTCGAGAGGTTCTGGCTGTCCGCGCCCGAGTAGAGACGGGCGAGGGGGGAGAGCGCCGTGAGGAGGGTCAGGGCCTCGTCGCGGTCGGCGCCCGCCTGGTCGGCGGCCTTGACGGCGGCCGCCTTGTCCTGCGTGCCGGCGCGGTCGAGGTCGAACTGCTCGAGGTTGCTCCGCGCGCTCGCGACGGACTTCGCGCCGGCGAGCGAGCGGCGCTTGCCGTATTCGGCGAGCGCGCCCGCGAGCGCGGCCCAGTGCGCATCGCTCGCCTCGAGCTTCCCGCCGCAGGTCTTGACCTCGTCGAGGATGTCGCGCTGGGCCGGCGTCGCGCGCGGAAGATCGGCTTCCGTGACGCCGCAGCTTCCGACGGCGGCGACGAGGCCCTCGCAGCGCTGGCCCTCGGGCGCCTTCTGCATGGCCGGATGGTTCGCCCGCGTGCCGAGGCAGGCGAGCGCCTGCGACACCGCCCCGACCGGGTTCACGGTCCCGCCTCCGCCGCCCCCGCCGCTATAGGTGCCGCCGCCTCCGGGCGGCGGGCCGGCGACGGGCGGCTGCCCTCCACCGCCTCCTCCTCCGCCCCCGTTCCCGCCGACCGGGATGAGCGCGAGAAGGGTGACCGCCCCGGCGGCCATCACGCCGCGCCGCCAATTGGGCGCGTCGCGCCAGAGTTGCCGCGCCGTCGTCAGAATCTTGCGCACGCCGGTCCTCGTGAAATCGCGCTCAGGAATGCAGGCTGTCGATGGCGTGCTGCACGTCGTCGCCGGACACGGTCTGAAGCTGTTCCGGCGACAGCGTCTGCAGATCCTCGATCTCGCTCAGCCGCTCGGCCTGCGAGGTCACGACCTTCTCGAAAAATCCGCGCACGTCGCGTGCGTTGCCGAACTTTTCACCCGCCGCGCGCGCCATGGTCCCGATATGGATCTGGGCGGTGCGCATCGCCGCGTCGTCGAAGATGATGCCGTTGTCCTTGGCGATCGACTGGAAGATCGCGGTGAGCTCTTCCTTGTTGTAGCTCTGGAACTCGATGAAGCGCGAGAACCGGCTCTTCAGCCCCGGGTTCGAGGCGACGAATTCGTGCATCTGCTCGCCGTAGCCGGCGACGATGATGACGAGCCGCTCGCGGTTGTCCTCCATCAGCTTCAGGAGCGTGTCGACGGCCTCCTGGCCGAAGGGGTCGCGCTCCGGGCCCTGATTGGTGAGCGTGTAGGCCTCGTCGATGAAGAGGACGCCGTCGAGCGCGCGGTCGACGATCTCGCTGACCTTGGGCGCGGTCTGCCCGACATAGGGCGCGACGAGATGGCTGCGGTCGACTTCGATGCAGTGGCCGCGCTGGAGAAGGCGGATCGCCCTCAGCATGCGCCCGACCTTGCGCGCGACGACGGTCTTGCCCGTGCCCGGGGGGCCGGCGAAGACCATGTGCATGTTGATCGCGGTCGTCGGCAGGTCGCGCTCGCGGCGCTCGACCATGACGCGGGCGAAGGAGATGAAGCGGTTGAGCTCGAACTTCACGGCCGAGAGGCCGACCATCTTGTTGAGCTCGTCGACGACGGCCTGGAGCTTCTCCGAGCGGGCCGCGGCGCCCGGCGGCGGGCCGACACCGATCTTGGGACTGGACATGGTCTTTCTGCCTTTTCCTGCGACGTTGCTAATGGTCCCTGAGGTCGGCCGGCGTCACCGTGTCCGCGCGGCGCTCGGCGAGGCGCAGCGCGACCTGCTCGGCGAGCCTGCGGGCGGCCTCGGCATTGTCGAAGCCGGCCCCGTGATCCTGGCGCTCGCGGCGCAGCATGCGCTCGGCCGTGTCCTCCGCCTCGCCGCCCAGCTTGAGGCCGCGCTGCGTGATCTGGTTGCGGAAGAGCGCGAGCAGGTCCTTGTCGCCGAGGGCCGCGAAGGCGACCGGAAACACGCTGTGGCGCATAAGAAGGCGGCGGCCGGCATCGCCTTCGAGCCAGTCGGGGCCGCGCACGTCGGGTCCCGAGGAGACGGCGGTGAGCACGACGCAAAGCTTGCCCGGATTGCGGCTCGCCGCTGCGTCGAGCAGGGCGAGAAACTGGCTCACGAAGGTGCCGCCCGCGAGATCGTCCGCATGCGCGAGCCAGTCGGCATTGTCGACCAGCAGGACGCCGTCGAGCGACTGCTCGATGCGCACCTGCCACTCCCGCTCGAGGCTGGCGACCGCCATGCTGCCGACCGGCCGCGCGAGCTCGACCGTCTTGCGGATCGCGACCGCGCCGTGTCCGTAGAGCAGGTCGACGAGGAGCTTGGCGAGGAAGCTCTTTCCCGTGCCCGCCGGCCCGTGGACGAGAAAGATCGCGGCCCGGTCCGCGCCGAGGCTGCGCCGGCCGCGCGAGGCCGCGTCCTCGGCGATCGTCAGATAGCGGCGCACCGCGGCGAGCCCGTCCGCCTGGCCGAGGATCTGGGAGAGCTTCGCCCCGGCCTCGGCCGCGATGCGCGCCCGGTCCGCCGGATCGTCGGTCGCCTTGGGATCGCTCTTGCGGCCCTCTTCGGCCTTCGCGGCGGGCCCCAGGAGGAAGGAGAGGACCATATGCGCCGGCCGGCTCTGCCCGAGGAACGGCAGATAGCCCGCATGGTAGGCAAGCGCCACGGCGAGCACGAGCCAGAGGATGATGGCCGCCATGCCGAGATAGGGCTTGATGGCGCTCAGTATGCTGAGCGCGAGGATGAAGAGCACAACGCCGCCCGCGAGAAGAAGCGGCCATGGCAGCTTGGCGCGTCGCTTGGCTCGGATCACGGGCTCACCACCACTGGAATGCCGAACTCCTGGCCGACCTCCATGAACGGCAGATTGACGGGCGCGCCGCCGGAGGTGATGGAGATCGTGATGCCGCCGCCCCCGTCCTTGGTGCCGAGAATATTGATGATTCCGGAGGACGGCTCGGGCAGATAGACCTTGGTCGCGGCGTTGCGGATCATGACCTCGGTTTCGTAGCCCTCGCTCTGGATGCGCACCCAGTCGCCGTCCTCGACGACGACGTCCTGCACGGTGATCCACACCAGGCGCACCTGGCCGGACTGGACGGCCGTCTCCATCGCCTGCTCCTGCGCGGGCGGCAGCTTCATGGCGGCGATGGCCGTCTTGCTCTCGGCGAAGGGAACCGTCTTGACGGCGATCGGCGCGGCGGCGGCGAAGGCCGTGGCCCAGGCGTTTTTCTGCGCGTCGGTGACGTGATCGGATTTGGGGCCGAGGACCAACGAGAAGGCGACCGCGACGACGGCGATGACCGCGGTCGCGAAGGCGACCGGCGGCAGCCAGCCGGGCGCGCCCTTCTTGCCCTCGCCGCTCGTGGGGTCGCGTCCGAGCCCCTCGATCATGGTGAGGACGCGCCGGCGGCGCGCGGCGGCCTTGGTCCGCGTCTGCGCTTCGGTTTCGGTCTCCGGCGGGAGAGGAGGTTCCGCCATAACGCCACCCCAATACAGAATCTCGTGATAGCCCCGGCCATTACATGATGGACATACCCCAATGTCGAGAGGCGGGCCATGTTTGGCGGGACGCGGCCGGGGGAAGGCTGGCGCGCGCCTTGAGGGCGGGGAGGGCGCGACCTAGACTTCCCGGCCCGTCCCCCCTCCCGGCAGGCCCCGTGACCAGCTTCACTCCCGAGCAGGACCGCGCGCTCAAGGCCGTCTCGCGCTGGCTCGCCGAGCGGCCGGGCCGCGATGCGCCGCCGATCTTCCGGCTGTTCGGCTATGCCGGGACCGGCAAGACGACGCTCGCGCGCCACGTGGCGGAGTCGATCGACGGAGAGGCCCGGTTCTGCGCCTTCACGGGCAAGGCGGCGCTCGCGATGCGCCAGCGCGGCTGCCCCGACGCCTCCACCATCCATGCCCTCATCTACCGCCCGCGCTCGCGCGACGAGGAGACGCCGAGCTTCGTGCTGTGGGACGAGGCGCCCATCGCCGGCGCGGGCCTCATCGTCGTCGACGAGTGCTCGATGGTCGACGAGGAGCTGGGGCGCGACCTCCTCTCCTTCGGCGTGCCGGTCCTCGTCCTCGGCGATCCCGCGCAGCTCCCGCCCGTCTCGGGAGGCGGCTACTTCACGGCGGCCGAGCCCGACGCGATGCTCACCGAGGTCCACCGCCAGGCGGCGGACAATCCCATCGTGCGCCTGTCGATGATCGTGCGCGAGGGCGGGACGCTGGAGCCCGGCACCTACGGCGAAAGCGAGATCGTCCCGCGCAAGGCGCTCGATCCGACGCGCGTCTACGAGGCGAGCCAGGTCCTGGTCGGGCGCAACGTCACGCGCGCGGCCTTCAACCGGCGCCTGCGCGCGCTCAAGGGCTTCGAGGAGGGGCTGCCGGTCGCGGGCGACAAGCTCGTCTGCCTACGGAACAAGCGCGCGAAGGGCCTCTTCAACGGCAGCCTGTGGTCCGTCAAGGAGCGCGCGGTGTCGAAGCACCGCCTCGTCACCATGCGCCTCCTCCCCGAGGACGCCGGCCTTTTCGATCCCGTCAAGGTGACGGCGCGGCCCGAATGCTTCGAGGGCGGGCTGGCCGATCTCGACTGGTCGGCGCGCAAGCGCTACGAGGAGTTCGACTTCGGCTATGCCCTCACCGTGCACAAGGCGCAGGGCTCCGAGTGGGAGAGCGTCGCCCTGTTCGACGAGAGCTTCGCCTTCGGCGAGGCCCGGGCGCGCTGGCTCTATACCGGCATCACCCGGGCCATGGAGCGCCTGACGGTGGTCGTCTAGCGCCCCGCCCGCTCAGGCGCGCTCGGTCGGCACGATGTCGAGGGTCGTGCGCGCGCCCTGGCGGATGACGGCGATCGCCTCCTTGCGCCCGATGCGCTCCCCGCTCAGGGCGCGAACGAGGTCGTCCGCGCCCGCGACGGGGGTCTCGCCGAAGGCGATGACGATGTCGCCCGGGGCGAGGCCGGCCTCGGCGGCGGGCGAGCCCGCCTCGATGCTCGTCACCGCCGCGCCCGTCGCGCTTTCGTGGCCCGCCGCGAGCGCGAGGCGGCGCGGGACGGCCACCGTCTGCGCGGCGATGCCGACATAGGCGCGGCGCACGCGGCCGTGGCGGACGATCTCGCTCACGACATGGCTCGCCGTATTGCTCGCGACCGCGAAGCAGATGCCCTGCGCGCCGAGGATGACGGCGGTGTTGATGCCCACGACCTCGCCGCGCGAGGAGACGAGGGGCCCGCCCGAATTGCCCGGATTGAGGGCCGCGTCGGTCTGGATCACGTCGTCGATGAGGCGGCCGGAGCGCGCGCGCAGCGAGCGCCCGAGCGCGGAGACGACGCCCGCCGTGACCGTCGAGTCGAAGCCGAGCGGGTTGCCGATCGCGACGACGACATGGCCCGGCCTCAGGGACTTCGAGTCGCCGAGGCGCGCCGCCGGAAGCCGCTCGCTGGCGTCCGCGTGGAGTAGCGCGAGGTCCGTGTGGGGGTCGTCGCCGAGCACCCGCGCGCCGGTCGCCCGCGCGCCCGGGGCGGTGAGGCGCGCGCCGGCGGCGCCCTGGATCACGTGGCTGTTGGTCAGCACGAGGCCGTCGGGGGAGATGACGACGCCCGAGCCCGCGCCCATCGGGGCGCCGCCCGGGCCCTGGGCCTCGACGCGCACGACGGCCGGCGACACCGCGGCCGCCACGCGGGCCACGGTGCGCGAATAGCTGTCGAGGATGTCGTCGTCCGCTGGGGGCGCAAGGCTCGAGAAGCCCGCCTCGCCGGCCCCTTCGTCGCGGACAAAGCTTGGCTCGAGATCGAGCATTGTTCGCACTCCGGAACTGGAGCGCGATAAGTTGGGAGGGGGGCAGGCGCTTTCAAGCCGGGCGGCCCCCGACGCAGAGCGGTCATGCGGTACGGGACGGACCAGGGCGGAACGGCGCGGCGCACGGGCGGGGACCCCGGCGCCCTTCGGCGCGCCCTCGCGCGGGTGGTGGACTACGGGACGCAGAGCTATCCCCCGCACGTCCGACGGCGGCTGCGGGTCATGAACATCGCGGCCGCCTGCGTCGTTGTCTTCACCTCCCTCTACACGGCTCAGCAGATCGCACTCGACTTCGAGACCTGGAAGCCCGTCATCCTCATCAATCTCTGCCTCATCTCGGTCGGCATCGCGGTGCCCTTCCTGCACCGCTTCGGCGAGACCGTCGGCGTGGTGACGCTCGGCATCGCGGAGAGCGTCGGGCTCTTCGCGCTCACGGCCTGCGTCGGGCGCGAGGCCGGCCTGCATATCCAGTATGTGGCCGCGATCTGCGTCTACTTCGCGGTGCTCGGCATAGAGCGGCTGCGGCTCATCCTCGCGCTGACGGGACTCGGCGTCGCGCTCCATCTTCTCGCCTGGGCGATGTTTCCGCAGGAGCGGGCGCTCATCGCGGTCTCGCGCGGCGATCTCGATGCGCTCTACGTGACGGCCGTGGGCACGATCTTCACGATCGTCGCCGTGGTCATCTACTATGCGTTCAGCCTCGCGGAGAAGGCGCAGGCCGAAAGCGACGCGCTCCTGCACAACATGCTGCCGCGTCCCATCGTCGAGCGCCTCAAGGGCGCGCCCGACGCCCTCATCGCCGACGAGATCGCCGAGGGCTCGGTGCTCTTTGCCGATCTGAAGGGCTTCGTGCCGCTCACGAAGCGCCTCGGTCCCTCGCGCAGCGTCGCGCTGCTCGGCACCATCGTCGGAACCTTCGACGTGCTCGCGGACCGCTGGAGGGTCGAGAAGATCAAGACGATAGGCGACGCCTACATGATCGCGGCCGGCGTGTCGGAGCCCACGCCCGACCATGCCGAACGCCTGGCGGACATGGCGCTCGCCATGCTGGACGCGCTGCGCGGCATCGCCGGCCGTCACGACCTCGAGCTCGTCGCGCGGATCGGCATCGCCACGGGCCCGGTTCTGGCAGGGGTCATCGGCGCGAAGCGCCTGACCTACGACGTGTGGGGCGACACGGTGAATCTCGCCTCGCGGCTCGAGGGGCTGAGCGCGCCGGACCGCATCCTCGTCTCCCGCGCGACCATGCAGCGCCTCGAGGGCGCCTTCGAGCTCGAGCCGTGCGGGCTCATCGACATACGCGGCCTCGGTCCCGAGGAGACCTGGTACCTGAAGGGCCGCGCGGATCTCGGCAACCGACGATAGGCGACATTCGAAGCTCGCAAACAGAAGGAGGCGACCATGTCCGAAACGCTGCGCGTGGAACGCGACGGGCCCGTGCTGATCGTGACGATCGACCGGCCCGGGGTCCGCAATGCCGTCGACCGTCCGACGGCGGACGCTCTCGTGGAGGCGTTTCTCGCTTTCGAGCGCGACGACTCGCTGTCGGCGGCGGTGCTCGCGGGCGCTGGCGGGCATTTCTGCGCCGGAGCCGACCTCAAGGCGATCGCCGGCGGGACGGCGAACCGGGTCGAGGACCCCGATTTCGCCGCCGGTCACGACCGGCTCGACGGCACGGCGCCCATGGGTCCGACGCGCATGCTCCTCTCCAAGCCCGTGATCGCGGCGATCAGCGGCTATGCGGTCGCCGGCGGCTTCGAGCTCGCCATCTGGTGCGATCTGCGCGTCGTCGAGGCGGACGCGACGTTCGGCATATTCTGCAGGCGGTGGAACATCCCGCTCATCGACGGCGGGAGCGTCCGTCTGCCCCGCCTCATCGGGCTGTCGCGGGCGCTCGATCTCATCATGACGGGGCGTCCCGTCGGCGCCGCGGAAGCGCTCGCCATGGGCCTCGCCAACCGCGTCGTGCCGTCGGGCGAGGGCCGTGCCGAGGCGGTCAAGCTCGCGCACGAGCTGGCGCGCCTGCCCCAGGAATCGCTGCGCCACGAGCGCCTCTCGGCCTATGAGCAGTTCGACCTCGATTTCCGCGTCGCCATGGCGAACGAATGGCGGCTCGGCAAGGAGACGCTGCGCGTCGGGCAAGGAGCCGGGGCCGCGCGCTTCGTGTCGGGCGAGGGGCGCGGCGGGTCGTCCGCGAGCTGATGGAGTTCGGCCGGCCCGGCGTCAGGCCGCCGCGCTGAGGGGATGGCGCGCGA
>JACKLE010000009.1 GCA_024236075.1 Alphaproteobacteria bacterium
TTTGTAGTTAATGAAGGCGCGACTTCCAAGGCGCGCCGGCCCAAACCCTCGCTTAGATAGGGCGCCGGGACCTAAGGCAAGGCGGGAACGGCCAGGAACTCGCGTTCCTGGCGGCGCTCGATCCAAAAGAGGCCGGCGAGCAGCGGAACGATCCAGATGACCCGTGCCTGGTAGCGGTCGGTCGGAGCGGACAGGCCCCCACAAAGGGCGGCGTTGGCTAGGAGGCCGGCCAGCGCGATGGCCAGCATCTCCCGGTTGCGCCGGCCCCGCCTCAACCCGTCGCGGAACGCGAACAGCCCAATCGCGGCGACCGCAGCGATGACGCCGGCGTACTGAATCACCCCGAAAAAGTTCAGAATGGGCCGCTCTTCCAGCCTCTGGAACTCGCTGAGCACCAGCTTCGGCGGGCGTCCGCTGTCCTTCACCAGATTGATGTCGGCCCATCGGAAGTCCGCGGTCCCAAAACGAAAGACCTGCCTGATGCCGTTTCGGGCGACGCTCCAGCCCTGCTCCAGCGGGTAGGTGGCCATGACGCGCTTCAGGATCGCCATTTCCTCGGCGCGGATGCGGTCCATCTGCTCGGGCGTCGCACGGCGGGTGACCCCCGTGGAGCCGAAGAGGACGCCGGCGGCGGAGGACGGAAAGCCCTCCGGGTAGAGCTCGCAGATCGCGTATTTTTCGGTCGCGCAATGCGCCTCGAGGTACTTCTTGCCGGGCCCGTCGCCGATCGAGCGCGCGAGCAGGATCGGCATGCGCTTGGGCGCCGTGCTCGGCTCCTCGAAGGCCACCGTGGACGCCACGAGGTTGAAGCCGAGCGAGAGGACGACCGGCGAGAAAGCGAGCGCGACGGCCTTCCAGCTCAGTCGCCGCTCGAGGAGCAGAAGGCCGCAGACGGCGAGCGCAAGCGCCGTCGCGAGCGGCACATGGCTGTGATGGCTCGCTGCGCCGAGACCCGCAATGACGGCGAGCGCGAGGCTCGGCCAGAGCCCGAGCTCCTCCGCGCGCTGCACGATGAGCACGGCGAAGAGGATGAGAAGGCCGGCGAAGAGGTCCGGCATCAGATAGGCGGCGAACCAAGGCAGGCTCGTCAGCGCTGCCATTCCGGCGAAGACGATGCCCCATTCCGGAAAGGTCACGCGCGTCGCGCTGAAAAGGAGCGAGATCATGAAGGCCGCGATGAGGCCCTGCGCGATGACCGTGCCGAACACGCCCAGCACCGGCGGCGAGGTGAGGTAGACGAAGATCGGATAGGCGATCGAGCGCAGATTGATGGCGCCGCCGCTGTCGCTCTCGGCGATCGCCTTGGCGCCGCCGCCCCCGCCGCCCTTGTGCGTGACCATCGATGTGACGATGTCGACCACCTTCGCCCCGACATTGTAGTAGCCGGGCGAGTCGAAGAACATCAGCGGATTGCCGTCGATGGCCGCGGGCCACATGAGAAGCAAGGCGAAGGTCGCGAAAAAGCCTACCCGCCGACGATCCAGAGCCGTAGCAGACATCATGTGAGCGGCCCCCCCGCCGCGACCCAGGCAAGCACGAACGACGTGCCCAGTCTCCGGCAGCTTGGGCCTGCCGAACAAGTCCCCCGTGAAAACCTCGCGATCGCGGCGCAGATCTCGGCGCGGTCGTCCATGCGGATCCACCCCATCCCGGTCAGCCCCGCATCGCGAAAGCCGCGAGCAGGAGAACGCTTCCCGCCGCGATGCGGTACCAGCCGAAGGGCTTCAGACCATAGCGTCCCACGAAGCCGATGAAGGTCTTCACGACGACATAGGCGACGGCGAAGGAGACGACGAAGCCGACCCCGATGACGATGGCCGCGCTCGAATCGAGGTGGTCCCAGCTCTTGTAGACGTCGAGCACGCTCGCCCCAAGCATGGTCGGCACCGCGAGATAGAAGGTGAACTCCGCGGCCGCCTTGCGGTCGACGCCGAGAAGCTCGCCCCCCAGAATCGTCGCTCCCGAGCGCGACACGCCCGGCAGGATCGCCAGGCACTGGCAAAGCCCGATCTGAAGGCATTTGCCGAACGGCAGGTTGTCGCCGTCCATGTAGCGCGGCTTCGGCGCGACGCGTTCCAGAACGAGGATCAGCAATCCGCCGAGAATGAGCGAGACGGCGATGACCCAGACCGAGACGGCCGGATTGAAGAGCACGTCCTTGATGAAGCCGTGGAGCAGCGCGCCCGCGACCGCCGCCGGAAGGAAGGCGATGAGAACGCCTAGCGCGAAGCGGCGCGCCTTGGGATCGCTCGGCAGGCCGAAAAGGACCCCGAAGAACTTCCGCCAATAGACCGCCACGACGGACAGGATAGCGCCGAACTGAATGACGATCGGAAACACCTCGCCCGGCGGGCTGAAGCCCAGGACCTGCTCGGCGATAAGCAGATGCGCGGTGGACGAGACCGGAAGGAACTCGGTGAGACCCTCGACGAACCCGAGCAGGACGGCCTGAAAGAGCTCGGCGGGGCCGGGCATGGACAGCTCACTCGAAAGAGAAACTCCGGGGCAACCGCCGTCCCCGCGCTTCTAGCATGCAGCGTCGCGGACGGTCACGATCACTTTAGAGCCCACGTCCGGCCAATTCGATGCGCTGAACGCCGCATGCGGCCTTGCGTTGGGACCGTACGGCGATCGGACGGCCGGGACCTGTCCCGAAATCGGCTGCAATTTGCGGACCGCGCTCCGCCGTCCGCCGGCCAGGTGGTGGGCGTACTTGGACTCGAACCAAGGACCCGCTGATTAAGAGTCAGCTGCTCTACCGACTGAGCTATACGCCCTGCTACGGGGAGGGGCAGCACGTAGCAAAGTTGCCCCCTCCTGTCCAGATCGCCGGCCTGCGGCCGCCCTAGAACAGGAGGCTGTGCGAGCGCGGGATCTCCATCTGGCGATGGACGTGCACGCTCATGAGCAGGCCGAAGCCGAACATCAAGGTCATCATCGCCGTGCCGCCATAGGAGACGAGCGGTAGCGGCACGCCCACGACGGGAAGGACCCCCATCACCATTCCGGTATTGATCGCGACGTAGAGGAAGAGGTTCAGCGTCACGCCGCTGGCGACGAGGCGGCCGAAATGGCTTCGCGAGCTGAGCGCGATCGCTACGCCGTATCCGAGCACGATTATGTAGAGGACAAGGAGGAAGAGGCTCCCCATCAGGCCGAACTCCTCGGCGAGCATCGTGAAGATGAAGTCGGTCTGCTGCTCGGGCAGAAAGTTGAGGTGGCTCTGGGTGCCCTGCATGAAGCCCTTGCCCCAGATCCCGCCCGAGCCGAGCGCGATCTTTGCCTGCAGGATCTGATAGCCCGCCCCCTGAGGGTCCGCCATGGGATCGAGCATGGTGATGATGCGAAGGCGCTGATAGTCGTGCAGGCGCTCGTTCCAGAACCACTCGCCGAACGTCGCCACGAGCGAGGCCGCGGCAAGGCCCGCGCCGACGATGTAGCGCCATTGCAGCCCCGCCACGAAGACGACGCCGAGCCCGCCGGCGACGATGAGGATCGCGGTGCCGAGGTCGGGCTGCACGCCGACGAAGGCCGCCGGCGCGGCGATCATGGCGAGCGCCGGCAGCAGGAAGAGCGGGTTCGAGAGCTTCGCGAAATTGAGGCCGTGGAAGTAGCGCGCGAGGGCGAGGATGAGCGCGATCTTCATGAGCTCGGAAGGCTGCAGCGTCAGCGGCCCGAGATCGAGCCAGCGCCGCGACCCCTTGCCGATCTCGCCGAACAGGAAGACGGCGACCAGCAGGAGCAGCGCCGCGCCGTAGGCCGGATAGGCGAGGCTCATCCAGACGCGCAGGTCGATCATCGCGACGACGAGAAGGACCAGCACCCCCACGGCGAAGCGCAGCATCTGGCGCTCGGCCCAGGGGTCGAGCGAGCCGTCCGCCGCGGAATAGAGCATGGCGAAGCCGACGCAGGCGATCAGCGTAATGAAGAAGATGAGACCCCAATTGATCTCGAAGAGCTTCTCGCCTATGCGCGTCGGAAGGTCGGGATGGAAGGCGCTGTCGAACATCCCCGTCACCGTCCGTCCTTGAGGGCGAGCGCCGTCGCCGGGCCCGCCGCGGCCATGGGCGAGAAGGTGGGCCGGCGCGCCGGGTCGCGGGTCAGGGCCTCGCGCATCACGTCGCGGGCCACGGGCGCGGCGGCCGACGAGCCGCCGCCGCCATGCTCGACGACAACGGCGATCGAGTAGCGCGGCGCGTCGGTGGGGCCGAAGCCGCAGAAGAGCGCATGGTCGCGCGACTCCCATGGAAGCTCGTCGTTCTTGAGGACCCCGGTGGCCCGCTCCGCGCGGGTGATCCGGCGCACCTGCGCCGTCCCCGTCTTGCCGCCCATGGAGAGGCCGGGACCGGTGAGGCGCGAGCCGAGCGCGGTACCGCGCGGCTCGTTCACGACCGCCGTCATGGCCCGCAGAATGCGGTCGAGATAGGCGTGCTCGGCGCCGATCGAGGCCGCCTCGGAATGATCGTGCGTCACTCCGCCTACGGAGCGCACGAGGCGCGGCACGACCGCGAAGCCGCCATTGGCGATGCGCGCGGTCATGGTCGCGAGCTGGAGCGGCGAGACCTGAAGGAAGCCCTGGCCGATGCCCGTGTTGAGCGAGTCGTAGGTCTGCCACGCGCTCTTGAAATGGGAGAGCTTGTATTCCTTGGTCGGGACCCGCCCGGCCTTGGTGTAGGGCAGCGCGAAGCCGTAATCGGTCCCGAGCCCGAGCCGCATCGCGACCTCGGACATCTTGTCGATGCCGGTGCGCCGGGCAGCCTCGTAGAAATAGACGTCGCAGCTCTCCTTGATGCCGCGATGGAGGTCGACCGAGCCGTGGCCCTCCTTGCGCCAGCAATGGAAGACCGCGTCGCCGAGCTGGATCGCGCCGCCGCAATAGACGCCCTCCTCGGGACGCATCGACCCCGACTCGAGCGCGGCGAGCGCCGTCACGACCTTGAAGGTCGAGCCCGGCGGGAAGAGGCCCTTCGTGGCCTTGTTGTAGAGCGGCTGGTACGGATCGTTCTGCCAGCCGCGATAGGTCTCGATGTCGACGCCGCGGTTGAAGAGGTTCGAATCGAAGCCCGGCTGCGAGACAAGCGCGACAAGTTCCCCGGTCGCCACGTCCATCACCACGATCGCCGCGCTCTCGCCGGCGACGCGATCGGCGGCGAACTTCTGGAGGCCCAAATCGAGCGTGAGCACGAGGTCGGCCCCCTGCTCTCCCGCCTCGCTGCGGATCTCGCGAATGAGGCGGCCGCTCGCGTCGACCTCCACGTCGCGGCCGCCGGCATGACCCCTCAGCTGCGGCTCGAAGGCGAGCTCGACGCCGTCCTTGCCGATGCGGAAGCCCGGAATGCGCAGCTCGGGCTCGGTGCCCTTGTCGTTTTCCGCCACCGGGCCCACGAAGCCGACGACATGCGAGAGGACCTCCGGATACGGATAGACGCGCGTGTCGCCCACATCGGGCTGGATGCCCGGGAAATCGAGGCCGTTGGCATTGAGATAGGCGAAGGTTTCCCAGTCGAGATTTTCGGCGATCAGGATCGGGACGAAGGCGCGGTTGCGCGCGATGTCGCGGCGGATCCGCCGGCGTGCGGCCTCGCCGAGCTCGATCGTGCCCGCGAGGCGGTCGAGCGTCTCCTCGACATGGCCCGCCTGCTCGGGCACGAGCATGATCCGGAAGTTCTGGACGTTCTTCGCGAGCTCGACGCCGAAGCGGTCGTAGATCGTGCCGCGGCGCGGCGCGATCAGGCGGCGGTCGATGCGGTTGTTCTCGGCGAGCATGCGATAGCGCTCGCCATTGGTGACCTGAAGCGTGAAGAGCCGCGCGGAGAGCCCGCCAAAGGTCGCGACTCCCGCGAGCGAGAGGAGCGCCGCCCGCCGCGAGAAGACCTGACCTCTGAGGCCGTCCTTGTCGTTCATCTACGCCTCACGCGCCTCGCGCCTCGTTCGCTCGCCCGCCCAGGGATGGGACGGCGAGCCTGTCTCATTCCGGGGCAGGAAGGCGCTCCTCGACGGCCGAGCACGCCATCGCCACCAGAGGAAAGCACGCCACCGTCAAGATCGCGTGGACGGCAACCGGCCCGACGTCGAGCCAAATCTGCGACCGCCAGCTCGCGCCCGCCCATGCGACGGCGAGGCCGATCGCCGTAGCGAAGCCGACCCCCACTAGCACGGGAAAGGCCGCCCGGCCAATGAAGAGCACGCGCTGCCAGAGGACGAAGGCGTAGCCTGCAAGATAGGCCGCCGCCCACAGCCCCAACGGACCGCCTCCAATGAGGTCGTGCGCAAGGCCGGCGAGAAACACCGACAGCGGCGGGAAAAGATCCGGCCGCCTGAGGCCCCAATAGACCATGGCCGCGAAGCCGAAATTGGGCGAGAGCGCATAGGCGCCGAGGCTGCCGAGCGGAAGCGCGCTCGCCAGGATGAAGAGGACCACGAGCCCGAAGGGCACCGACAGGACGAGGAGCCTCAGTAACTGGGCCGAAATGGTCGCGTTCATGGCGGCCTCGCCCTCCCTCGCCTATTCGTCGAAGCCGACGGCGGCCGCGGGCTCTTGCGGCGGGGCCGCGACGGAGGGCGGCTCGCCCCCGTCCTCTACCTCGCCGGCGGCGGCCGGCGCGGAAGGCGGCGCGGCAACCGGCTCGGCCGGCGGGGCCTCCGCGGGCGCGGCGGCCGGCGTCGCGCTCGGCGGGGGAGGCGCGGCCCGGGCAGGAGGCTTTTCCGGGGGCGGCGCGCGGGCCTCGTCGGCGACGGCTTCCGGGGCGGCCGGCTTTTGCGGGCTCGCGCCGCGGCGCACCAGCGGCGGCGGCGGCGAGGCGTCCTCCGCCTTGATCTCCACCGGCACGCGATAGTCGATCACGCGGACGAGATCGGCGCTGGCCGGCCGCACGAACATTTCTACACGGAAGGTTCCGTCCTTCTCGCGTTCGCTGACGCGGCCGACGGGCAGGCCGCGCGGCAGCACGCCTCCGTCGTCGCTGGTCACGACGCGGTTTCCCGCCGCAACCTCGTTCTCGGCCGCGACATAGACGAGCCGCGGCTCGGACGTATTGTCGCCTACGAGAATGGCCGGCTGCATGCTGGGCTCGATCAGCACGGGCACGCGCGAATTGAGATCGGTGAGGAGGAGGACGCGGGCCGCCTTCGCCCCGGCTCCGACGACGCGCCCGATGATGCCCTCGCCCGCCAGCACGGCCTGGCCTTTGCGCACGCCTTCGGTGCGCCCGACATTGACGAGAAGCGTATCGACGAACGGCCCGCCGGAATCCCCGACGACGCGGGCGGTCACATAGCGCGTCTCCTCGTTGAGCGAGACGTTGAGCAGCGCCTCGTAGCGCGCGAGCAGGCGCTGCTGGGATTCGGCAAGCTGCTTCCAGGCGAGCAGGCGGTCGACCTCGGCGCGCAGGCGCTGGTTCTCCTCGTGCACGTGCATGAACTCGCCGACGTCGGAGAAAACCTCCCCGACGGCGTGCAGGGGACCGGAGAAGAATTCGAGGATCGGACGGGCCGCGTCGGTGATCGCATCGCGCGCCTGCTCCAGCACATAGGCTTCGGCCCGGTCGAGCGCGAGCATCAGCGTCGAGAGCGCCATGAGCACGATCAGCGTCAGCCGCAGCGAGAAGACGCGGAACGGCAGCACGATCCCTTTGGAGGGGGCAAGCCGGCTCATCGTTCAAGACACCCCTGCGACACCGCCCGACAGGTCTTGCGCCCGTGCGTGGCGTGCGCCGTCAAAACGTTCCGCTCAGTAGGCGGTGGAAAGCACATGCTTCATCATCTTCGGGTGCTCGAGCACCTTGCCCGTGCCGAGCGCGACGCACGACAAAGGCTCGTCGGCGATCGACACGGGAAGGCCCGTCTCGTCGCGCAGAACCTCGTCGAGATTGCCCAGAAGCGCGCCGCCTCCCGTGAGCACGATGCCCTTGTCGACGATGTCGGCGGCGAGCTCGGGCGGAGTCGCCTCGAGCGCGACCTTCACCGCCTCGACGATGGCGCCGACGGGCTCGGTCAGCGCCTCGGCGATCTGGCGCTGGCTCACCGTGATCTCGCGCGGCACGCCGTTCATGAGGTCGCGGCCCTTGATCTGCAGCGTCTTGCCGGAGCCGTCGGGCGGCGGGCAGGCCGAGCCGATCTCCTTCTTGATGCGCTCGGCCGTCGCCTCGCCGATGAGGAGGTTATGGTTGCGCCGGATGTAGGCGACGATCGCCTCGTCCATCTTGTCGCCGCCGACGCGCACGGACCGGGCATAGACGATGCCGCCGAGCGAGAGCACCGCGACCTCGGTCGTGCCGCCGCCGATGTCGACGACCATGGAGCCGGTGGGCTCGGTCACCGGAAGGCCGGCGCCGATCGCGGCGGCCATCGGCTCCTCGATGAGGCGGACCTTCCGCGCGCCGGCCGAGAGGGCGGATTCCTGAATGGCGCGGCGCTCGACCGCGGTCGAGCCCGAGGGCACGCAGACAATGATCATGGGGTTCGCGAAGGAGCGGCGATTATGCACCTTGCGGATGAAGTGCTTGATCATCTCCTCGGCGATCTCGAAATCGGCGATGACGCCGTCGCGCATGGGGCGGATCGCCTCGATGTCGCCCGGCGTGCGGCCGAGCATCATCTTGGCCTCGTCGCCGACGGCGAGCACCTGCTTGCGCCCGCCCTGATTGCGGATCGCGACGACGG
Source organism: Alphaproteobacteria bacterium (assembly GCA_024236075.1). Classification (GTDB taxonomy): domain Bacteria; phylum Pseudomonadota; class Alphaproteobacteria; order JACAEB01; family JACAEB01; genus JACAEB01. The sequence goes on from JACKLE010000009.1 coordinate 8,662, forward strand.
AGGGCGCATTCAGCACGATGCCCCGCCCCGCCACATAGACGAGCGTGTTGGCCGTCCCGAGGTCGATGGCCATATCCGAGGACAACATGCCGAGCAGGTTTGACAGCATGGACGGGCGATCCTGTGTTTCGAGGGGTGGAACCTGTCGCGGCGCGGCGATCGTCAGCGCGTCTTGGTTAACACACTCATACTACGGTGAATGCCTCACGCAAGCATGGCGAAATTTGGTTGACGCGGCGCTAACTCCGCGTGGGGAAAGCGCTCCTGCGCGCGCTCCGTGTGCGGAGGCGCGAGGGCCCGGAGGGCGCGAGCGGGCCGGCGCAGGCCGGCCCGTCCGGTCGTCGATTACGGTCGGCCGATGGGGGGCCTCTAGTGCGAGGCCGCGGCGCTCACCTCCGGCGGCGCCGTCCTCAGGCGCTTCACGAGGAGCTTGTTGAGCGCGTTTACATAAGCCCAGGCGGAGGCGACGAGCGTGTCGGTATCGGCGCCGCGGCCGGCGACGGTCTTGCCGTCCTCCTCGAGGCGCACGCTCACCTCGGCCTGCGCGTCCGTCCCCTGCGTCACCGCATGCACCTGATAGAGCTGCAGCTTCGCGGTGTGCGGGACGAGCGCCTTGATGGCGTTGAAGGTCGCGTCCACGGGCCCCGAGCCGGTGGCCTCGACGCGCTTCTCCTCGCCGTCGATCTCGAGGATGAGGGTCGCCGATTGCGGCCCCTCCGTCCCCGCGACGATGCGCAAGGACTTTACGCGGATGCGGTCGTGCCCGCGCACCATCTCGTCGTCGACCAGCGCCACAAGATCGTCCTCGAAGATCTCGCGCTTCTTGTCGGCAAGCTCCTTGAAGCGGCGGAACGCGTCCTCGAAGGCGTTGGAGCCGAGCTCGTAGCCCAGCGCCTTCAGTTTCTCGCGGAAGGCGTGGCGCCCCGAGAGCTTGCCGAGAACCAGCGAGGACGAGGTCAGCCCCACGCTCTCGGGCAGCATGATCTCGTAGGTCTGGTTGTTCTTCAGCATCCCGTCCTGATGGATGCCGCTCTCGTGGGCGAAGGCGTTCTTGCCGACGATCGCCTTGTTGTACTGGACGGGAAAGCCCGTGATCTGCGAGACGAGGCGCGAGGCCTGGGTGATCATCTCGCTCTTGATGGCGGTGTCGAACGGCATGCGGTCGTGGCGCACCCTCAGCGCCATGACGATCTCTTCCATGGCCGCGTTGCCCGCGCGCTCGCCGAGCCCGTTCACGGTGCACTCGACCTGCCGCGCACCCGCTGCGACGCCCGCCAGCGAATTGGCGACGGCGAGCCCCAGATCGTTGTGGCAATGGGTCGAGATGACGGCCTTGCCGATATTGGGCACGCGGGCGATGAGCATGGCGATGAGCTCGCCATACTCGTCCGGCGTCGCGTAGCCGACCGTGTCCGGGATGTTGACGGTGCTCGCGCCTGCCTTGATGGCGGCCTCGACGCAGCGGCAGAGGAAGTCGCGGTCCGTGCGCGTCGCATCCTCGGGCGACCATTCGACATCGTCCGTGTAGCGCCGGGCGCGCGCGACGCTCGCGATCACGGCCTCGTAGACCTCATCGGCCGTCATCTGAAGCTTGTGCTTCATGTGGACGGGGCTCGTCGAGATGAAGGTATGGATGCGCTTCCTGCGCGCGCCCTCGAGCGCCTCGGCAGCGCGGTCGATGTCCTTCGAGCCCGATCGCGCGAGGCCGCAGATGACGGGCTCCGTGACGATCTTCGCGATCTCCCGCACGGCCTCGAAATCGCCGTTGGAGGCGATGGGAAAGCCCGCCTCGATGATGTCGACGCCCATGGCCTCGAGCATCTCGGCGATCTGGAGCTTCTCCTCCAGCGTCATGGCGGCGCCGGGCGACTGCTCGCCGTCGCGCAAGGTCGTGTCGAATATGCGTACGTGGTTCGGATCGGCGTTCATTTGGGTCTGGTCCTTCTCCAGGTGCTCGTCAGGATCGTTCGGGACCCCCTGAGCACCCGCCCTCGCCTCAGATGGCAGGGCAAGCCGGCGCCCAGGGGCACCTAAGGAGAAGGAGACCTTTGCAGGACGCGCCACGCCGCCGGCCGACCGTCGCGGTCGTCCCCTTCGGCGTTCCGATCGCAGCCATGCTGCCCATGCGTCCAATCCCTAACGATCCCGCACCGGAAGGCGCGAGGTCACGCGCAGAACATGTCGCTCCCGCCCCGCCCTGTCAATCTCCGACGGCCCGCGCCGCCCGCTTCGACCGGTCGGGCGCGTAATCCATGCACTCGAAGGTCGGCAGCCGGTAGAGATGCGCCCGTTGCCACCTGGTGGTGCGGAAATCGCCGCCGGGATCGATCGGGCCGGCCGCCGGAAGCGCCACCACGGCGCCCGAGGTGAGGATAGAGGCCACCCGGTCCTGGGCGTCCATCAGCGGCATATGCACGAATTCGAGGGCGAACTTCGCGCCGCGCGGGGTCGTGCGCTCGTCGAGCGAGAGGCCGACCGCCGGCTCGTCGTAGAGGCGGTTCATGAAATCGACGACCAGCTCGCGCCGCCGCCCCTGATAGAGGCCGTAGGGGTTCTTGCCCGTCGACTCGCGGCCCATGAGCTGCACATAGGCCGGCCCGAAGAAGCGGACATAGAGCTCCTCGGGGCCGAGCCGGTCTATCATCTGGAGCCACTCGACGACCTTCGGCTCGAAATCGAGGAAATCGATCTCGGAGAGGGCCGGCACGAGGCGCTCGCCGCGCTTCGCGTTCCAGTATTCGAAAACGAGGCGGTTCTGGCCGTTCAGCGGAAGATCTGGCGCCATGGCGGCTCCCTCGCGGGTCCCCGTCCGCAGGCTAGGCCGCCAGACTTAGCCGAGGATTAAGGGCCGCCGGGGCCGCGCTCAGTTCTTGGACTTGTCCACGAGCGCGCGCTCGGAGATCCACGGCATCATGGCCCGCAGCCGCGCGCCCACCTCTTCGATGGGGTGGGCGGCCGCTTGGGCGCGCATCGCCTTGAAGGAGGTCTGGTTCACCTCGTTCTCGAGCATCCAGTCGCGCGCGAAACGGCCCTGCTGGATGTCGGCGAGCACCTCCTTCATGCGCGCCTTCACCGAGGCGTCGATGATGCGCGGTCCGGTGACGTATTCGCCGTACTCCGCCGTGTTCGACACCGAATAGTTCATGTTGGCGATGCCGCCCTCGTAGATGAGGTCGACGATGAGCTTCACCTCGTGCAGGCACTCGAAATAGGCCATTTCCGGGGCATAGCCCGCCTCGACGAGGGTCTCGAAGCCCGCGCGGATGAGCTCGACGAGGCCGCCGCACAGAACGGTCTGCTCGCCGAAGAGATCGGTCTCGCATTCCTCGCGGAAATTGGTCTCGATGATGCCCGCGCGCCCGCCGCCGATGGCGCTCGCATAGGAGAGCCCGAGATCGTGCGCATTGCCGCTCGCGTCCTGATGCACGGCGAGGAGGCAGGGCACGCCGCCGCCGCGCAGATATTCCGAGCGCACCGTATGGCCGGGGCCCTTCGGCGCGACCATGAGCACGTCGAGGTCCCTGCGCGGCTCGATGAGGTTGAAATGGACGTTGAGGCCGTGCGCGAAGAGCAGCGCCGCGCCCTGGCGCATATTGCCGGCGAGGTCCTCGTTGTAGATGCCGCGCTGCAATTCGTCGGGCGTGAGCATCATCATGACGTCGGCCCATTTGGCGGCCTCGGCGACGGCCATCACCTTGAGGCCCGCCCCTTCCGCCTTCTTCACCGTGGCCGAGCCCTTGCGCAGAGCCACGGCCACGTCGGAAACGCCCGAATCCCGCAGGTTCAGGGCATGCGCATGGCCCTGGCTGCCATAGCCGATGATCGCGACCTTCTTGCCTTTGACGAGGTTCACGTCGGCGTCGCGGTCGTAATAGACGCGCATGGGCGTAACTCCTTGTGGGCTCACGGCTTGGATCGGTGCGCGCGGTTATTGGCAGAAATCCCGGCGGGCGGCAAGGCGAGCTCACCCGGCGACGCGCCAGAACCAGTAGGCGGTGAGACCCGCCGCATAGGCGAGGATGCCGGCGCGCAGGGCGCCCTGGGGCAGGCGGCGGGCGAGGCGCGCCGCGAGGAAGCCGCCGATGACGGTGCCGGCGACCACCGCGAGGCCCGGGGCGAAGGCCAGGACGCCCCCTCCGAGGAAGAGCAGCGCGGCGGCGATCGCGACCGCGCTCGAGACCAGCATCTTCAGCGCGTTCATCTCGTTGACGTCGGACAGTCCCCGCAGCGAGAGGGCGCCGAGGACGAGGATACCGAGCCCGGCATTGAAGAAGCCGCCATAGGACGCGACGGCGAGCAGCGCGCCGTCATGGACCGCCTCCGGCCCGGTCCGGCCCTTCAGCGCCCGGGTCAGACGCGGGCCGAGACCGAAGAGAAGCGTCGCGGCGAGCAGGAGCCAGGGGATGAGGGCCCGAAAGGCCTCGGCGGGGAGGACGAGCAGCAGCGCCGCGCCCGCGAGCCCGCCGGCGGCCGACAGCGCGACGGTGCGCCCGACGAGGGCGCGATGGCGCGCGAGCTCGCGGCGATAGGCCCAGAGGCTCGCGAGATATCCGGGCAGCGCGGAAAAGGTGTTGGTCGCGTTCGCCGTGACGGGCGGCAGACCCGTCGCGAGGAGGGCGGGAAAGGTGACGAGGCTGCCCCCGCCCGCGACGGCGTTGAGCGCGCCGCCGAGGAGCCCCGCGAGGACGAGCCCGGCGGCCTCGCCGAGGCTCACTTATCCTCCCAGCGCGCCGTTGCGGCCTCGTCCGCCGCGCGCGCCGCGACCCAGCGCGCGCCCGCCCCCGTCTCTTCCTTCTTCCAGAAGGGCGCGCGGGTCTTGAGGTAGTCGACGAGGAAGGCGCACGCGGCGAAGGCGTCGGCCCGATGGGGCGCGGCGGCGGCGGCGAAGACGATGCGCTCGCCGGCGACGAGGCGGCCGACCCGATGGACGATGACGGCCTCGCTGAGCGCGAAGCGCGCGATAGCCTCCTCGCGGATGCCGCGCAGCGCCGCCTCGGTCATGCCCGGATAGTGCTCGAGCGTCATGGCCCGCACGCCCGCGCCCTCGCTCATGTCGCGCACGAGGCCCGTGAAGGCGACGAGCGCGCCGATGTCGCGCCGGCCCGCCGTCAGCCTCGCGATCTCGGCGCCGGGATCGAAATCCTCGCGCTGCACACGGATCATCGCGCGCCCCCGGTCATGGGCGGGAAGAAGGCGACACTCTCCGCCTCTCCCAAGGGCTCGTCGAGAAAGCGAACCTTCATGTCGACGGCGGCGCGGACGGCCGAGAGATCCTCGAAGGCCCTGCCATGCGCCTCGCTCCGTGAGCGGAGCCACTCGGCGAGCTTGCGCGGGGTGTCGACGCCCTCGGGCGGCTCGACCGTCTCGCCCTCGAGGCCGATCGCTTCGCGCACGGAGGCGAAATAGAGGATCTTCATCGCCGCCCGCCCTCCTCCGGCGAGGGCGCGGCGGCCCGCGCCGCATATCGGCCGAGCGATGCGAGCGCGAGGAGCGCGGCGATCCAGAGCGCGCCGAGCCCCACGGCTCCGACGGGCGCTTGCGGCGCGAGCGGCGCCGCGAGGATCAGCCCGACGGCGAGCATCTGCAGCGCCGTCTTCGCCTTGGAGAGCATGGACGAGCCCGCGAAGCGCGCGGGCGCCCGCACGCGCCAGAAGGCGACGAGCGCCTCGCGGAGCGCGATCGCGGCGACCGGAACGAGGTGGAGGCCCGCGAGGCCGCCCTGCCCCCAGGCGACGCCGAGGCCGGCAAGCACGAGCGCCTTGTCCGCGAAGGGATCGAGGCGCGCCCCGAATTCCGTCTCGGCGCGCAGCGCGCGGGCGAGCGCGCCGTCGGCGAGATCGGTGAGCGCGGCGAGCGCGAAGAGGACGAGCAGCGCCCCGCCATCCGCCTCCCAGGGACCGAAAGCGAGCGCGAGCAGGGCCGGCGCGGCGGCGAGCCGCGCAAGCGTGAGGCCGTTCGGGATCCATGCCCCGACGGAAACGGGCGGACCGAAATGTTCGCGTGCCGCGGTCATGGAGCGAAGAGTTCGGCCGCGAGGCCCGCCCCGTCAACCGGCCCCGTGAAAATGGTCGTAGATCCGGCGCGCCGTCGAGCGGCTGATGCCGGGCGCGGCCTCGAGATCGGCAAGGCCGGCCCGCTGCACGGCGCGCGCCGAGCCGAAATGGTTGAGGAGCGCGCGCTTGCGCGCCGCCCCGATGCCCGGCACCTCGTCGAGCGCGCTCGCGGCCATGGCCTTCGCGCGGCGCTTGCGGTGGCCGCCTATGACGAAGCGGTGCGCCTCGTCGCGCAGGCGCTGGAGAAAGTAGAGCACCGGCGAGTTGGGAGGGAGCATGAAGCTGTCCCGGCCCGGCATGTGGAACTGCTCGCGGCCCGCATTGCGCTCGGGTCCCTTGGCGATGGCGACGAGCGGAATCTCGAGCTGCAGCTCAGAGAGGACCTCGCGCACGGCCGTGAGCTGGCCCTCCCCGCCGTCGACGAGCACGAGATCGGGCGCGGCCTCGCCCCCCTCCTTCACGAGGCGCGTGAAGCGGCGCGTCATCACCTCGCGCATCATGGCGTAGTCGTCGCCGGGCGCGAGGTCGGCGCCCTTGATGTTGAACTTGCGATACTGGCCCTTCTCGAAGCCCTCGGGGCCCGCGACGATCATCGCCCCGAGCGCGTTCGTGCCCTGAATATGGCTGTTGTCGTAGACCTCGATGCGGCGGGGCGCCTCCTTGAGGCCGAAGGCTTCGCCCACGGCGGCGAGGAGGCGGGCCTGCGAATGCGCCTCCGCGAGGCGCCGGCCGAGCGCCTCGCGGGCATTGTCGAGGGCATGGCGCACGAGATCGCGCTTCTCGCCGCGCTGGGGCGCGGCCACCTCCACCTTCCGGCCGGCCTTGAGCGTCAGCGCGTCGGCGACGAGGTCCTGCTGCGGCAGCGCCTCGCTCACGAGCACGAGCCTTGGCACCGGCTTGTCGTCGTAGAACTGCGCGATGAAGGCCTCGAGAACCTCCGCCGTCGGAGCGTCGCGCTCGTGGCGCGGGAAGAAGGCGCGGTTGCCCCAATTCTGCCCGGCACGGAAGAAGAAGGCCTGCACGCAGGTGTGCCCGCCCTCGCTGTAGGCGGCGACGACGTCGGCCTCCTCGATGGTCTGGGGGTTGATGCCCTGATGCGCCTGCACCGCGCTGAGCGCGCGGATGCGGTCGCGCAGGCTCGCCGCGGTCTCGAAGTCGAGCGCCTCCGCCGCCGCCTCCATGGCGCGGGAAAGCTCCTCCTGAAGGCGCCTGTTGCGGCCCTCGAGAAAGGCCTGCGCGCCCGCGACGAGATGGCCGTACTCCTCCTCCCCGATGAGCCCCGTGCACGGGGCGCTGCACCGCTTGATCTGATGGAGGAGGCAGGGCCTCGTGCGGCTCTCGAACACGTTGTCCGAGCAGGAGCGCAGCAGGAAGACGCGCTGAAGCGTGTTGAGCGTGCGGTCGACGGCGCCCGCCGAGGCGAAGGGGCCGAAATAGGCGCCCTCGCGCGAGCGCGCGCCGCGATGCTTCACGACCTGCGCGAACGCGTGATCGCCCGTGAGGAGGATGTAGGGGAACGACTTGTCGTCCCGGAGGATGATGTTGTAGCGCGGCTTCAGGCGCTTGATGAGATTGGCCTCGAGGAGAAGGGCTTCGGTCTCCGTATGGGTACGGACGATCTCCATCGCCGCCGTCGCCGCGATCATGCCGGCGATGCGCACCGTGTGGCCGCCGAACTTCGTGTAGGCGGCGACGCGCTTCTTGAGGTCCCGCGCCTTGCCGACATAGAGGCAGTCGCCCTTCGCGTCGAGCATGCGGTAGACGCCGGGCGCGTTGGGCAGGGTCTTCACCACCTCGGCGATGACGGCGAGGCCGCGCGGCGGCGCGGCGCTCTCGCCCGCCTCGCCCTCGTGCGCGCCCGGAACCCCGGTCATGGGGGCAGCATCCCCCGCGCGAGCGCGGCGACATAGGCCCCATAGAGCAGGATGAAGGACACGCCCGCCAGGCGCCCGACCGGGACCTTCCTGAGGGCGAAGGGCGCGAGCAGGAGCGCCGCGCCCAGCATCACCCAGAGGTCGAAGCGCACGAAGCGCGGCTCCACCGGAACGTCCTTGATGAAGGCGGTGATGCCGAGGACGGCGCAGATGTTGAAGATGTTCGAGCCGATGACGTTGCCGACCACGACGGCGGGGTGGCGATGCAAGGCCGCCGCGATCGCCGCCGCAAGCTCGGGGAGGGAGGTGCCGACCGCGACCACGGTGAGGCCGATCACGGCCTGCGGCACGCCGAACTCGGTGGCGATTCCGCTCGCCCCGTCGACCACGAAATGGGCGCCGACGGGCAGGATCGCGAGCCCGGCGAGGACGTGAAGGGCCATGCCGAGCGGCGTGGTCGGGCGGGCGCCGAGCGCGCGTATCTCCTCCGCGAGGCCCGCGGCGGCGGCGCGGCTGCGGACCATGCCGTAGGCGGAATAAGCGAGATAGGCGAGGATCATCGCGATGAGGACGAGGCCGCCCTCGCGGTCGATCGTGCCCTGACGCGCCAGCACGATGAAGACGAGGCTCGCGACCAGCATGAAGGCCGTGTTGCGGCGCATCATCGGCTGGTCGCAGGTCACCGGCATGAGGATCGCGGGGATGCCGAGAATGAGCAGCACGTTGGCGATGTTGCTGCCGACGACATTGCCGATGGCAAGGCTCGGCAGGCCCGAGAGCGCCGCGTCGACGCTCACGACGAGCTCGGGCGCCGACGTGCCGAAGCCGACGATGGTGAGCCCGATGAGCAGCGGCGGGATGCCGAATCGCCGCGCCCCGGCGACCGAGCCGCGCACGAGCACGTCGCCGCCGAAGACGAGCAGAACGAGGCCCCCCAAGAGCTCGATGATGTCGATGGACATGGTGCCCCGCTTTTGCTGTCCGCCCGGTCCCTCGCCGAACGCAATCCGGCCGTCTTGTCGCGTCGCGCGGCGTCATGCCCCAAGCCCCGGAGAGGCCGCCGCGGCCCTGGCTTTCCTGCTATATAGCAACGGCGCGCGGGAGGATAAGGCCCCGGCGCCGAGAACGAGGTCGAGGACGGCGCGGACATGGCGGTGACCGGACACGAGAACGGCGTCCCGCATCTTTACGAGGTGCTCGTCTTTCTCCTGGCGACCGTGGTCATCGTGCCGCTGGTCCAGCGCCTCAAGGCGAGCCCGGTGCTCGGCTATCTCCTCGTCGGCGCCGTGATCGGGCCCGCGGGGCTCGCCGTCATCGAGAGCACGGAGGGCGTGCGGCCCTTCGCCGAGCTCGGCGTGGTGTTCCTGCTGTTCACCATCGGCCTCGAGCTCTCCGTCGAGCGTCTGCGCACGCTGCACCGCTACGTCTTCGGGCTCGGGCTCGTGCAGGTCGCCTTCTCGGGCCTCGTCATCGGCCTCGTGGCATGGGCCTGGGGCAACCCCGCGCCGGCGGCGAGCGTCATCGGCGCGTGCCTCGCGCTCTCCTCGACGGCCATGGTGATGCAGGTGCTGGTCGAGCGCGGCGAGATCGCCTCGCGGGCCGGGCGCGTCAGCTTCTCGATCCTGCTCTTCCAGGACCTCGCGGTCGTGCCGATCCTCATCGTGGTCTCCGCGCTCGGGCAGGGCTCGGAGCACGGCCTCATCCCCCTCGCGGGGATCTCCGTCGCGAAGGCCGTGCTCGTCATCGGCGTCATCTTCCTGCTCGGCCAGTTCCTCTTTCGCGGCGTCCTGCGCGCGGTCGCGAGCACGGGCACGAGCGAGCTCGTCACCGCGACGACGCTCCTCGTCATTCTCGGCGTCTCCTACGCGACCGGCATGGCGGGGCTCTCCATGGCGCTCGGCGCCTTCCTCGCGGGCGTGCTGCTGGCGGACACGGAGTTTCGCCACCAGGTCGAGACCGACATCCAGCCCTTCAAGGGCATCCTGCTCGGCCTTTTCTTCATCAGCGTCGGGATGGAGCTCGACCTCGCGCGCCTGGCGTCCGACCCCGTGCTGATCCTCGCCTCGGTGCTGGGGCTCTTCGCGATCAAGGCGGCGATCCTGCTCGCGATCTGCCTCGTCTTCACCCTGCCCCTCGAGACGAGCCTCCGGACGGCGCTCTCGCTCGGCGGCGCGGGAGAGTTCGCCTTCGTCGTGCTCGGCTCCGCCATGACGCGCGGCGTCCTGGCGCCGGAGACCGCCCATTTCCTGGAGCTCGTCGCGGGCATCTCCATGGCGCTCACACCCATCGTCCTGCCGCTCGCCTCGCGCCTCGCCGGGACGATCGCGGGCCCGCCGAAGGCGAACGCGACCGATCGGCCGCCGACCGCGGAGCTCGCGGACCATGTCGTGATCTGCGGCTATGGCCGCGTCGGACAGACGGTCGCCGAGCTCCTCAGCATGCAGAAGGTGCCCTATGTCGCGCTCGATCTCGACATCGCGCGCACGCGGACACGCCGCGCGAAGGGCGAGCCGGTCTTCTACGGCGACGCCTCGCGCGCGGACGTGCTCGAATCGGTGCGCATCGACCGGGCCTCGGCGGCCGTCATCACCATGTCGTCGGCCAAGGCCGCCGAGCGCGCCTTCGCCATCGTCCGCGAGCGCTGGCCCGGGCTGCCCCTCTTCGTGCGCACGCGCGACGAGGGCGAGGCGGAAGCCTTCGCGGCGCTCGGCGTGCCCCATGTCGTGCCCGAGACGCTCGAATCGAGCCTGCAGCTCGCGGGCCGCATCCTGAACGCGCTCGGCGCGCCCATGGAGGCGGTGAACACGCTCATCGAGCGCATCCGGTCCGAGCGCTATCAGCGCATCTCCGGACTCGGAGAAACCCCGAAGGAAGGTTGACGGTCCGCAGCTTGCGCGCGAGGCGGGCTTGCAAGCATAATCGCGCGCCGCGTGGCCGCCGACAGGGATCGGCGCCGCGCGAGGGGCTCCGCAAGGGAGCCCGGTGGAAGAAGCTGGGGGCTGGGCCCCTCATCCAGGGAGACATCCATGAAAATCGTGACCTTCGGCGCGGGCCTCGCGCTGGGACTGGCCGCGCTCGTCGCGGGCGCGGCGGCGATCGACGTGCCGGCCTGCGTGCAGAGCGTGAAGACCGATGCGGGCGGCGCCGTTCCTCCGGGATGGTCCGAGGAAGGCCTCACCAAGGCCTGCTCGTGCCTCGGCGAAAAGATGGACGCGGACAAAGCCATCGGCGATTCGGTCATGGCCGCCTCGGGCCTGCCCGCGGGCGAGCGGCCGGCCAAGCGCTCGCCGGAAGCCAACGCCGCCATCGCGGCCTGCTTCGGTCAGCCCTCCTGATCTTTCGGAGCGTCTAGCCGAGACCAAGCGCGCGGCGGAGGGGCTCGGCCCGCCGCGCGCATTCGTCCGGCGCCATCGGCACGCGCTCGCCGGCGCCCCAGACCGGGCCCGGCCAGGCGGCATCGCCCTCGCGGCGCGCCACGACATGGATATGAAGCTGGCGGACGATGTTGCCGAGCGCGCCGACATTCACCTTCGTCGGCGCCGCGAGATTTGCCAGCGCGCGGCTCGCCAGCGCCGTCTCTCCGACGGCCGCCGAAAGCTCCGCCGGCGCGAGATCGTGAAGCTCGACGAGGCCGGCGCGGCGCGGCACGAGCACGACCCACCAATAGCGCGCATCGTCGCGCAGGAGCGCCCGGCACAGCGCGAGATCGCCGAGGACGACGCTCTCCCCGGCGAGGCGCGGGTCGAGCGCGAAGCCCTCAGCCATCGCGGCGCTCGGGATAGAGGCGCAGAAGCCCCTCCTCGCTCGCCTCGGCGACGCCGCGCTCGGTGACGAGGCCCGTGACGAGGCGCGCGGGCGTCACGTCGAAGGCATAGTTCGCGGCCGCGCTGCCCGGCGCGGTGACCGTCACGGTGCGGAGCGCCCCGCCCTCGTCGAGGCCGGTGAGCCGCGTCACCTCTTCTTGCGCGCGCTCCTCGATGGGGATCTCCCTGACCCCGTCCCTGAGGCGCCAGTCGATGGTGGTGTGCGGCAGCGCGACGTAGAAGGGCACGCCATTGTCGTGCGCGGCGAGCGCCTTCAGATAGGTGCCGATCTTGTTCGCGACATCGCCGGTCCTGGTCGTGCGGTCCGTGCCGACGATGCAGAGGTCGACCTCGCCGTGCTGCATGAGATGGCCGCCCGCATTGTCCACGACGATGGTGTGCGGCACGCCGTGGCCGCCGAGCTCGTAGGCGGTGAGCGAGGCGCCCTGATTGCGCGGCCGCGTCTCGTCGACCCAGACATGGACGGGAATACCGGCATCGTGCGCCATGTAGATGGGCGCGAGCGCCGTCCCCCAGTCCACCGTCGCGAGCCAGCCGGCATTGCAGTGCGTGAGCACGTTGACGCGGCCTTCGCCCTTCCCGGCGCCCTTCCTTCTGGCCGCCGCCTCGATGAGCTTCGCCCCGTGCTCGCCGATGCGCCGGCAGATCTCGACATCCTCGTCGCAAATCTCCGCCGCGCGGGCATAGGCCGCCGCGACGCGCTCCGCGCGCGGACGGTTGCGCACGGCCGCCGCCATCTCCTCGAGCGCCCAGCGCAGATTGACGGCCGTCGGCCGCGTGCGCCCGAGCCGCGCGACGGCCTTCTCGAGCCCCTCGTCGGACGCGTCCTCGGCGAGCGCGACCGCCACGCCATAGGCCGCCGTCGCCCCGATGCAGGGCGCACCGCGCACCTGCATGATCTCGATCGCGCGCGCCGCGTCCTCGAGGCTCCGCAAGGCCAGCGTCTCGAAGCGGAACGGAAGCTTCGTCTGGTCGATGATGCGGACGGTCCTCCCGTCCTCCTCGAGCCAGATGGTGCGGTAGGGCTTGCCGTCGATCTTCATCGCCTGCTCCGTGGGGCGCGGGACGTCGCCTCAATGCCCCTCGAAGGCGCAGAGCGCGAGGACGGGCTTGCCCATGGCCTCGAGCCGCGCGCGGCCCCCGAGCTCGGGCAGGTCGATGACGAAGGAGCAGGCGAGAACCTCGGCGCCGGCGCGCTCGAGGAGCTTGATCGCCGCCTCGGCGGTGCCGCCCGTCGCGATGAGGTCGTCGACGAGGAGGACCTTGTCGCCCGCCTTCACGGCGTCCTTGTGGATCTCGATGCGGTCCGTGCCGTATTCGAGCTGGTAGTCCTGGCCGATGGTCTCCCAGGGCAGCTTGCCCTTCTTGCGCACCGGGACGAAGCCGGCCTTCAGGCGGTGCGCGACGGCGCCGCCCAGGATGAAGCCCCGCGCCTCGATGCCCGCCACGTGATCGAAGCGCGCGCCGACATGGTGCTGCACCAGCGCGTCGATGGTGCCGTAGAAGCCTTCCGGGTGGCCGAGAAGCGTGGTGATGTCGCGGAACATGATGCCCGGCTTGGGGTAGTCCGGGATCGTGCGGATATAGTCCTTGATGTTCATGGGCCGGAACTCCTGAGTGCGATCCGAAAGGCGCGTCAGCCCTTCGACAGGACGCGCTTCGTGATGGCGTCGAGCTTCTTCACGAGCTCGGGATCGCGCTTCTCCGGCGCGGTGATGAGGGCGGTGTCGAGGCAGGTCTCGATGCCCAGCGGCGAGGGCTCGCGCTTGGGCCCGAGCTTGCCCGCCACCCGGCGCACGAGGGCGCGCGCCTTGTCGGCGTTCGCGTTCAGCACGCGGATGATCTCCGAGACCTCCACATAGTCGTGGTCCGGGTGCCAACAGTCGTAGTCCGTCACCATGGCGACGGTCGCGTAGGGGATCTCGGCCTCGCGGGCGAGCTTGGCCTCAGGCATGTTCGTCATGCCGATGACGTCGCAGCCCCAGGAGCGGTAGAGGTTCGACTCGGCGAGGGAGGAGAATTGCGGCCCCTCCATCACGAGATAGGTGCCGCCCACGTGATGGGGGATGCTCTCCTCGTTCGCCGCCTCGCCGAGCGCGCGCTTGAGGCGGGGGCAGACCGGGTGCGCCATCGAGACATGAGCGACGAAGCCCGTGCCGAAGAAGCTCTTCACCCTCGCGAAGGTGCGGTCGATGAACTGGTCGACGAGCACGAAATCGCCCGGCGGATAGTCCTCCTTCAGCGAGCCGCAGGCCGAGAGCGAGATGATGTCGGTGACGCCCGCGCGCTTCATCGCGTCGATATTGGCGCGGAAGTTGATCTCACTCGGCGCGTGGACATGGCCGCGGCCGTGGCGCGGCAGGAACACGCATTGCACGCCGTCGAGCACGCCGAAGAGGAAGGCGTCCGACGGCTCGCCCCAGGGCGTCTTCACCTTCTCCCAGCGCGTGTCGACGAGGCCGTCGATCTCGTAAAGCCCCGAGCCGCCGATGATGCCGAGGACCGTTGTCGTCGGAACGCCGTTCATCTCACCCCCGCAAACGCAAAAGAGCCGGGCATTCTCGCCCGGCTCGTCGCTTCAGAGCAACCCTTTTGCCCGTCAATGCCCGGTATCGCGCCAGACCCGGCGATAGGCGAGATAGGAAAGGATCGCGAGCACGCCGAGATAGAAGAGCACCATGAAGCCGAGCTTCCTGCGGCCTTCGAGCTCGGGCTCGGCGGCCCAGGCGAGGAAGGCGGCGACGTCCTTCGACATCTGCTCGACGGTGGCGGCGGTGCCGTCGTCATAGGTCACGCGGTCCGCGACCAGCGGGGCCGGCATCGCGATCTGCCCGCCGGCCATGCAGGGATTGTAGTGCATGCCGGGCTGAAGCTGGACCTCGGGCGGCGGCTCCTCGTAGCACTGCAGCAGCGAGTAGACGTAGCTCGCACCGTCGTGGCGCGCCTTGACGATGACCGAGAGGTCGGGCGGCAGCGCGCCGCCATTGGCGGCCCGCGCCGCGTATTCGTTCGCATAGGGACCGACGAAGTGATCCGAGGGCACCGCCGGACGCTGGCGCAGGAGCCCGACATCGTCGACCAGCGAGCCGTCCTTCTCGTCGGGCCCCGCCGGCACCTTGAACTCGGAGGCGACCGACTTGACGGCGGGCTCGCTGAAGCCGGGCCCGCCGGGCTGGCTCAGCGTGCGGATCGCGACGAACTTCATCGCGTGGCAGCTCGAGCAGACTTCCTTGTAGATCTGGAAGCCGCGCTGCAATTCGGCCCGATCGAAATGGCCGAAGAAGCCGTCGAACGACCATCCCTCCGACGGCGCGTGCGGCTCGCGCTGGCCGCCTTCGGCCGCGGCCGCGGGCTGCGCGCCGCCGAGCGCGACAAACGCCGCCAGGACCGGTCCGATCAACAAGCCGGCGATCCGCGACATTCCAGGCCCTCCCGATCCCATTCGTTGCATCCTCAGCCCTTGGTCTGCGGTGCGGCCGACGCCCGCGCGGGCATCGCCCCGCCGCCGCCCGGCAGAACGGGCTTGGCGATCGATTCGGGCATCTTGCGCGGCTGCTCGATCATGCCGACGAGCGGCATGATGATGAGGAAATAGGCGAAGTAGTAGCTCGTCGCGAGACGCGCATAGAGCACGAAATTGCCTTCCGGCGGATTGGCCCCGCACCACATCAGGACGCCGCAGGCGGCGACGAAGAAGAGGAAGAACCACTGCATCATCGGCCGGTAGCGCATCGAGCGCACCTTCGAGGTGTCGAGCCAGGGGATGAGGAAGAGCACGACGATCGAGCCGAACATGGCGATGACGCCGAGCAGCTTGTCCGGGATCGAGCGCAGGATCGCGTAGAACGGCAGGAAGTACCATTCGGGCACGATGTGCGGCGGCGTCACGAGCGGATTGGCCGGGATGTAGTTGTCCGGATGGCCGAGGCTGTTGGGCGCGAAGAAGACGAACCAGGCGAAGACGATGGTGAAGAGCACGAGCGCGAAGCCGTCCTTCACCGTGTAGTAGGGGTGGAAGGGCAGCGTGTCCTGCTTGCCCTTCACGTCGAGCCCGGTCGGATTGTTGTTGCCCGGAACGTGCAGCGCCCAGACATGGAGCGCGACGACGCCGACGATCACGAAGGGCAGCAGGTAGTGGAGCGAGAAGAAGCGGTTCAAGGTCGCGTTGCCGACCGCGAAGCCGCCCCACAGCCATTCGGTGATGAACTTGCCGACCACGGGAAACGCCGTGAAGAAGTTCGTGATGACCGTCGCGGCCCAGAAGCTCATCTGTCCCCAGGGGAGGACGTAGCCCATGAAGGCCGTCGCCATCATCAGGAGCAGGATGACGACGCCGAGCATCCAGAGGATCTCGCGCGGGGCCTTGTAGGACCCGTAATAGAGGCCGCGGAAGATGTGGACATAGACGGCGAGGAAGAACATCGACGCGCCGACGGCGTGCGTGTAGCGCAGCAGCCAGCCGTAGTTCACGTCGCGCATGATGCGCTCGACGCTGCCGAAGGCGAGGTCCGCGTTCGGCGTGTAGTGCATGGCGAGGATGATGCCGGTGACGATCTGCACCGCGAGGCAGAAGGTCAGGATGCCGCCGAAGGTCCACCAGTAGTTGAGATTGCGGGGCGTCGGGAACGACATCATCGTGTCGTTCGCGAAGCGCAGGATGGGCAGGCGCTTGTCCAGCCACTCCGTGAACGGACCGGTGGTCCGGTACGTCGATTCGTGGGCTGCGTGGCCTTGCTGTTCCGATTGGTGAGCCATGGGAGCGACCGTCCTTGGGTGTTCGCGCGGTGGCGTCTTCTTAGCCGATCAGGATCCGCTCGTCGGAAAGGAAGGTATATTTCGGCTTTTCGAGGTTCTTGGGGGCGGGACCTTTGCGGATGCGCCCGGAGGTGTCGTAGACCGAGCCGTGGCACGGGCAGAACCAGCCGTGATACTCGCCCTGCCCCTCGAGCGGGATGCAGCCGAGATGGGTGCAGATGCCGACGACGATCAGCCATTCGGGCTTTTCGGCGCCGTTCTCCTCCTGGTTCGCGTGACGCGCTTCGTCCGTGGCGGGATCCTTCAGCTCCTTGAGATCGACATTCTCGGCGGCGCTGATCTCCTCGGCCGTGCGGCGGCGCACGAAGACGGGCTTGCCCTGCCACATCACCTTGATCTGCTGGCCGACCGCGATGGAGCTCAGGTCGACCTCGATGGTCGCGAGCGCCCGCACGTCGGCGGCCGGGTTCATCTGATCGATGAGCGGGACCAGCGCGACGGCGGCCCCGATGCCCGCAAAGGCGCCCGCGCCCAGGTAGATGAAGTCGCGCCGCGTCACGTCCTCTTGGGCATGCGTCTCCGACACGTCGACCTCTCCTCGACTTCAGCATGAGCGCCGAGCGCCGGACGGGCTCGACTCACGAACGAGGCACGGAGGATTCCATAGCGCGAGGTCCCCCGTGCCGCCCCCGGCACGAATTGGGCACTTGATGCGTGATCCGAAAGCGATTGTCCAGCAAGGCCCGGCCCGGCGGCCTCGCGCGCATTGCCGCAGGCGGGGCCTTGCGGCGCGGGGCTCCGAAGGTGGCATATAAGCCATTGAACGGTCTTATCTTTCCGGCACGACCCGCAAGCCGACGAAGGCCCGGCGCGGGAAAATCCTTGCGGCAGGAGGTCGCACCGGGCTTGATCGGACCGCCGCCGGGAGCCCCCCTCGACACGCGAATCGCGCGCCCGCGAGGCATGCGGACGACGGGGGAGACACGGAGACGCGCGCATGCGCCTTGCGCTCTACGAGCCGGACATTCCGCAAAACCTCGGAGCGATTCTGCGCCTCGCGGCGTGCCTCGAGGTTCCTCTCGACGTGATCGGGCCCTGCGGCTTCCCCTTCGACGACCGGCGCGTGCGCCGCGGCGCGCTCGACTATGGGGCCCGGGCGGAGCTCGTGCGCCACGCCTCGTTCGCGGACTTCCTCGCGCGTCCGGAGCGCGAGGCCGGCGCGCTCGTCCTCCTCACCACGCAGGCGGACCGAGCCCATATCGACTATCGCTTCTCGGCGGGGGATACGCTTCTGATGGGGCGCGAGAGCGCGGGCGTGCCCGTTGACGTGCATCAAAGGGCGGAAGCGCGCCTGCGCATACCCATCGCGCCGGGCCTGCGCTCGCTCAACGTGGCGACGGCGGCCGCCATTGCCCTCGGCGAGGCGCTGCGCCAGATCCGGGGCTTTCCCCTCCCCTCGCGCGAAGAGGTCACGCGATGAGCCTGCACGACGACCCCATCGTCACCGCACGGAAGACCGATGCGGCGGCCTGGTTCTCGGGCCTGCGCGACCGGATCTGCGCCGCCTTCGAGGCGCTGGAGGACGAGGCGGCGCCGCGGCTCTACGGCGAGGCGGCCGGCCGGTTCGAGCGCACGCCCTGGCGGCGGGGGACGGGAAACGAGGATCTCGGCGGCGGCGAGATGTCGGTGATGCGCGGACGGCTCTTCGAGAAGGTCGGGGTCCACATCTCGACCGTGCACGGCGCCTTCGCCCCCGACTTCGCCGGCCAGATCCCGGGCGCCGATTCCGATCCCCGCTTCTGGGCCGGCGGCATCTCGCTCATCGCCCATATGCACAATCCGCGCGTGCCGGCCGTGCATATGAACACGCGCTTCGTGGTGACCGCCAAGGCCTGGTTCGGCGGCGGCGGCGACCTGACGCCCACGCTCGGCTACCAGCGCGACCGGGCCTTTCCGGACGCGGAGGATTTTCATGCCGCCTACCGCGCCTGCTGCGACGCGCACGGGGCGGACTACTATGCGCGCTTCTCCAAATGGTGCGACGAATATTTCTTCCTCAAGCACCGCAACGAGCCGCGCGGGGTCGGCGGCATCTTCTACGACTATGTCGACACCGGGAACTGGGAGGCCGATTTCGCCTTCACGCGCGCGGTGGGCGAGACCTTCCTCGACATCTACCCCAGGCTCGTCCGCCGCCGGATGGGCGAGGCCTGGAGCGAGGCCGAGCGCGAGGAGCAGCTCGTGCGCCGCGGGCGCTATGTCGAGTTCAACCTCCTCTACGACCGCGGAACGCTCTTCGGCCTCAAGACCGGCGGAAATATCGACTCGATTTTGTCCTCCATGCCGCCGACGGTGAAATGGCCCTGATGCCCGATGCCTGAGGCGCGGCCGGGGCCGGGCCGACGGATGCGGTCCCGCCGCGCGTTCAATCCGACGGTGGGGCGCCGCGACGTCGCGGAAGGATCGAAGCTGCCCGGGGTCCGGCCCGTCCGAGCGCGGGACCCCGGCCCAATCATCCCAGCTATTGGAGGACCCGCATGTCGATTCCCGCTCTGGCCCGCAATCTCACCTTCGCCGCCGCCCTCGCCGCCTCGGGCGTCGCGCTCGCGGCGTCGCCCGGCGACCGGCCCATGCCCGGCCCCGGCCCCGACACGATGGGCATGGCCCCGGGCGGAGCCCCCATGATGGGCGGCCATCCGATGATGGGCGGGCCCCACAAGATGGGCCATCGCGACGGCGGCTTCGGCGCCATGATGTCGCCGATGCACACCGAGGGCCGCCTCGCCTTCATCAAGGCCGAGCTCGCCATCACCCCGGACCAGGCCAAGGCCTTCGACGCCTTCGCCGACGCGGTGCGGGCGAACGACGCCAAGATTCGCAGCGAGATGGACGCCAGGCGCCAGGCCTTCCTGGACGCGCGCGCCAAGGCCAAGGAGACCGGCGAGCGCCCGGAGCGGCCCTCGCACGCCCTGCCCGACCGGATGGCGGAGCATCTCGACATGATGGAGAAGCGCATCGCCGACATGAAGGCGATGCAGCCCAAGATCCTCGCGCTCTACAAGACGCTCGACGACACGCAGAAGGCCAAGGCCGACCGCCTGCTGATGATGCGCGGCTGAGGCGCGGGCGCCGCTCAGTCCCGCGGATAGCGCAGCGCGCCGAGAAGACGCCAGGGCGACGGCAGGCCCGCCGCCGCCCTGCGCGCCCCGGCCTTGGCCTTTTCGAAGGTCATGACGTTCTCGATGCGCGCCGCGAGGAAGGCCCAGCTCTCCTCGCATCCTTCCGAGCCGTCCTCGAACCAGCGCAGAAGCGTCGTGCCGTACACGGCCGAAAGGATCGCGCGCTTGGTGTAGTAGTTGAAATCCGTCGAACGGTCGCCCGCCGCGCGCCACAGCATGTCCACGGTGCGCCAGACGCATTCGGCCGCGAGGGGCGCGTGGAAGGGAAGGCTCAGCGTGCGCGCGGCGAGGCGCGCGGCGTCCTTGTGCGGCGCGAGAACCTCGATGCGCGCGCGGACGGCCGCCGCCACGCGCTCGCGGATGCGCAGGCGCGCGAGATCGGCCCCTGCGAGACGCGCGGCCGCCGCCTCGTCGGCCTGGCGCGAATAGAGCGCGAGCGCATCGCCGATGCCCTTGGGGAAGGCGAGCCGCTGCACCTCGCGCGTCACGCCCGCCGCGCTCGCCGCCCGCCGGAGCGCCGGCACGCTCCAGCCGTGGAACGGAGCCTCTTCGAGGAGCCGCGCGAGGATCTCGGCGCGCGCGGCGTCGAGATCGGCGATCTCCTCGGGTCCCCTGAGCTTCTTCGCCTCAGTCATTGGGCACGCTCTCCCTTTGCGGCAGATGGTGGCGCCATTCGGTCTCGAAGACGAGGTCCTTGAGGTCGCGCATGCGCTGGGGATAGAGCACGCCGTCGAGATGGTCGCATTCGTGCGCCACCACGCGGGCATGGAAGCCGACCGCCTCGCGCGCGACCGTCCGCCCCTGAAGGTCGAGCCCCCGGTAGAAGATGTGCGTGTGCCTGGGCACGAGGCCGCGCAGGCCCGGGACGGACAGGCAGCCTTCCCAGTCGACGGCCATCTCGGGCCCCAGGATCTCGATCTCGGGATTGACGAGGATGGTGAAGGGGCAGCTCTCGAGCGGGTCGTCGGAGCCGGCGCGCGCGGCCGGCGCCTCGAACATCACGAGGCGCACCGGCTCGTAGACCTGCGGAGCGGCGAGGCCCGCCCCGTTCGCGTCCTTCATCGTCTCGATCATGTCGCGCGCGAGCGCGGCGATCTCCGGCGCGGACGGGTCGTCGATCGCCGCCGCGACGCGCCGCAGCACGGGATGCCCCATGCGCGCGATCTTCCGAATGGCCATGCCTGCCTACCTCGCCTCGCTGGGCGGGAATATGGACATGGCGGCCGGCCTTTGCTAGAGAACGGGCCAATTCGGTGCGACGCCCATCGGATGGCCGGTGGCGTGCGCCGATTTTTGTCTCGACCGCCCGCCGCTTGGGCCGCCCGGACCGGGACGTCTAAAGAGGAGGACTCGTCATCGTTCAGATCGTCGTCCGCGACAACAATGTCGATCAGGCCCTGCGCGCGCTGAAGAAGAAGATGCAGCGCGAGGGCGTCTTCCGCGAGATGAAGCTGCGCTCGCACTACGAGAAGCCGTCCGAGAAGCGCGCCCGCGAAAAGGCGGAAGCCATTCGCCGCGCCCGCAAGCTCGCGCGCAAGCGCGCCCAGCGCGAAGGCCTCATCGCGAAATAGCCTCTGCCTTCATCCGGGCGGCCCGCCGCCCCGCCGATCGAGGCCGCCCGCAAGGCGGCCTTTGTCGTTTGCGGGAGAGAGCCGCTTGCGGGAGGCGCCCCCGCCCGCCAATGATGGCGCGGCCCGCAACAGGGAGGCGCCCATGATCCTCGAGGAAGTCGCCGCCGGAGGCTGCCGGTCCTACGTCATCGGCTGCGAGGAGACCTCCGTCGGGGCGGTCATCGACCCCGAGGTGAGCCGGATCGACCGCTACCGGGGCCTCGCGAGCCAGCTCGGCCTCGCGATCCGCTATTCCATCGACACGCACACGCATGCGGACCATTTTTCCGCCGCCCACGAGATCGCCGAGGCGCTCGGCGCGCAGGTGGTGATGAACCGTCTCAGCGTCACGCCGCGCATCGACCTCCATGTCGACGACGGCGACACGCTCCTCGTCGGCAATCTGCGCCTCACCGCCATGCACACGCCCGGGCACACGCGCGACTCGACCTGCTTTCACACGGACGGGCATGTCTTCACGGGCGACACGCTCCTCATCGGCGGCACGGGGCGCACGGATCTGCCGACCGGCGATCCGGACATGCTCTACGACAGCCTCTTCGGAAAGCTCCTGAAGCTCGACGGCGAGACGCGCGTCCATCCCGGGCACAACTACAAGGGCGTTCCCGCGACGACGCTCGCCGAGGAGATCGCCGGCAATCCGCGCCTTCAGAAGCGCGAGCGGGCCGAATTCGTGGCGATGATGCGCGCCCTCGACATCCAGGCGCCGACGCACCTCACCGAGGCGCTGCGGGTGAACATGAGCGGCCGGAAGGCGGTCTCGCAGCTTCTCGCCGAGGCCGCATCCGTCGTGCCCTTCATGTCGATGGCGGAGCTTTCGCGGCGCCTCGCGGCCCGCGCGAACGATTTCGTCGTGCTCGACGTGCGCGAGCGCGACGCCTACGACGCGGGCCACCTGCCCGGCGCCAGATGGCTGGCGCGCGGGCAGCTTGAGCTGCGCGTCAACGAGGTCTTCCCCGACCCGACCGTCCGCATCCTGTGCTATTGCGAGTTCGGCAAGGTCTCGACGCTCGCGGCGGCGACCCTGCGCGAGCTCGGCTTCATGCGCGCCTGCGCCCTCGACGGCGGCATGAAGGCCTGGCGCGAGGCGGGCTACGAGGTCGAGCAGGGCTAGGGGTCCCGCGCGGCCCTTCAGCGCATCAGCTCGACCATCTCGGCGAAGATCTCGAGGTCCTTGCGAAAATCCGACGGGGAGGTCTTGGGCTTCTTCCCGCTCACGACATTGTCGTGGAAGGCGAGCCACTCCGCGGTGAAGGAATCGCCCCAGGCGGGATGCTCCGTGCGCGTCAGGACGCCGCCGGCGCCGTTCGCCTCGGTGACCTCGAGGCGAACCGGCATGTTGCGCACATAGGGCGTGTCGTAGTCGACGCGCAGGCTGCGCTCGGCGCCGTAGACCTCGATATGGGCGTCGAAGCGCGGGATGGCGTCGACCCCCGTCTCGAACTGGCAGACGAAATCGCCATAGTCGAAGGCGGCCGTCATGTAGAAGCCGCCGACGCGCTGCGCGGCGTGAAGCACGCGCTTCGGGACGCCGATGAGCTCGCGCATCGCCGAGAGGTCGTGCGAGCTGAGGCCGAGGAGGATGTTGTAGGCCATGCGCAGCTCGCGCGAGGCGTCGCCGAGCGCGGCGTTCATCGCCTCGGACGCGAGGCGCTTGCCCTCCTCCACCGCCTCGGCCGGCACGTCGCGGCCGCGAACGACGCGCGAGGTCGCCGCGACGACGAGGCTGTTGAGGCCGATGACGTCGTGCACGCGCGCGAGCCGGACGGGCCCGAGGGTCGGCAAGACCTCGCAGGCCTTGAGGAACGCCTGGGCATAGCGGCGCATATAGCCGACCTGGACGACGATCCCCCTTGCCGCCGCCTCGGCGGCGATGATGGCGTCGGCCTCGGCGAGCGTCATGCACATGGGCTTCTCGACGAGCACATGCTTTCCCGCCGCGATCGCGGCGAGCGTCACCGGCGCGTGGTAGGCGTTGGGATTGGCGATCAGCACCGCGTCGACGTCGCCGTCCGCGACCAGCTCGCGATAGTCGGCGTAGCGGGCGGAGATGCCGAACTCCTCGCCGACGCCCTCGACGACGGTCGGGCTCACGTCGCAGAGCGCCGAAACGGAGAATTTGTCGGCAAGCTGACGAAGCGCCGGCAGATGCATGATCTGCACGACCTCGCCGCACCCGACGATCCCGATTTTCAGGACCGTCATGACAGGGCCGCCTCGCGGCTTCCGGGCGTTTCCGCCGCGCCCCGGCCGCCCGCGCTCCCCCGCCCGGCGGGCTCGGAGGCGCCGGAGAATTCCAAAACGCCGTCCTCGATCTCGCCGAAGCGCAGCTCGAAGATGTCGAGCACGTAGTTCTGATGGAGCTTCCAGGGCTGCTTGGAGCCCTGCTTCGGAAATTTGTCGACCGCGCGCTGGACGTAGCCCGACGAGAAATCGATCCATGGCTGCGGCTCGACGCTCGGGTCCGCGTTGCGGGGCACGCACCGGGTGAAGCCGTGCTCGTCCATATGGTTGAGCAGGCGGCAGACATACTCGCAGGTCAGGTCGCATTTCAGCGTCCAGGACGCGTTCGTGTAGCCGAAGGCCGAGGCCATGTTGGGCACGTCGCTGTACATCATGCCCTTGTAGTTGAGAGTCGTGCCGAGCTCCACCTCCCGTCCGTCCACGGAAAAAGTCGCTCCGCCGAGAACCTGAAGGTCGAGCCCGGTCGCCGTCACGACGAGGTCCGCCTCGATCTCGCCGCCCGATTTGAGGCGGATGCCCTTCTCGGTGAAGGTCTCGATGTGATCGGTCACGACGCTGGCGCTGCCCTTGCGGATCGCCTCGAAGAGGTCGCTGTCGGGCACGAGGCAGAGCCGCTGGTCCCAGGGCTTGTAGCGCGGCGTGAAATGCGTCTCGACGTCGTAGTCGGGCCCGAGCTCCTTGCGCACGCGCTTCAGGATCAGCCGCTTCACGAGGCCCGGCGTGCGCCGGCAGCGCTGGAAGAAGTAGATGCCGAACAGGACATGGTGCCAGCGCGTGATCGCATAGGCGGCCTTGGCCGGCAGGATGCGCCGCAGGAAGTTGGCGAACCCGTCCTCGGCCGGGCGCGAGACGATGTAGGTCGGCGAGCGCTGCAGCATGGTGACGTGCTTCGCGGCCTTCGCCATCTCCGGCACAAGCGTCACGGCCGTCGCGCCGCTGCCGACGACCACCACGCGCTTTCCCGCATAGTCGATGTCGCCGGTCCATTTCTGGGGATGGACGATGCGGCCCGCGAAACGCTCCGTGCCCGGAAATTTCGGCTCGTAGCCGGCCTCGTATTTGTAGTAACCGCTGCACATGAAGAGGAAGCTGCAGGTGAGGCGCACGGTCTCGCCCGTGTCGCCGCGCTCCGCCTCCACCGTCCACCGCGCCTCGGGCGAGGACCACGAGGCGCGCACCATGCGGTGCCGGTAGCGGATATGCTCCTCGATGCCGTTCTCGCGCGCCGTGTCGCGCACATAGGCGAGGATCGAGGGCCCGTCGGCGATCGCCTTCGCCTGCGTCCAGGGCCGGAACGAATAGCCGAGCGTGTACATGTCCGAATCGGAGCGGATGCCCGGATAGCGGAAGAGGTCCCACGTGCCGCCGATCGCATCGCGCGCCTCGAGGATCGCGTAGCTCTTCCCCGGACAGCGATGCTTGAGGTGCCAGGCGGCGCCGATCCCCGAAAGGCCCGCGCCGATGATGATGACGTCGAAATGGTCTTGCGTCGTGGCGTCCAAGGGCGCCTGCTCCTTGCCGGTATGAGGACGAGCACTCTACACGGGCCTGCCCCCTAGCCGCGAAAGGCGCGCGGCGCAAGGGCTGGCCGCATTGCATAGAAGAATGGCCGCCCGTTCAACGCGCGGGAGCGCGGCGGACCGGCGCCGCCCGGCCGAGGGAGGATCTGCAATGCACGCGCTGCACGCGATCGGGGCGCTCCGGCCCGCCATTGCGGGGCTCTTGGGGCTCCTGGGGCTCCTGGGGCTCGCGGCGCTGCTCGCCCCATGGACGGCCCATGCCGCCGGGGCGGACATGGGCAAGACGATGGCCGAGCGTCTCGCGACGGCCGGGCCGGCACCCGAGGGCGACCGGGTCGACTATGGCGATCCGGCCTCCTGGCTCTGCCGGCCGGGCCGAAAGGATGCGTGCGCGAGCGACCAGACCGCGACGGTCGTGGGCCCCGGTGGCTCTCTCGCTGTCGAGAGCGCCGAACGCGCGAAGGCGCCGGGCGTCGACTGCTTCTACGTCTATCCCTCGGTCTCGCGCGGCAGCGCGCCCAACGCGGACCTCGCGGCGGGCCCCGGGCAAGCCCACGCGGCGGACATCCAGCTCGCCCGGTTCGCGGCGGTCTGCCGCCTCTTCGCGCCTCTCTATCGTCAGGCGACGGCCTCGGCCTATCGCTCGGAGGAAGCGATCCAGGCCGCGCTCGCCCTCGCCATGCAGGACATCCGCGACGCCTGGCATGCCTACCTCGCCGGCGACAATCGCGGGCGCGGCGTCGTGCTCGTGGGGCACAGCCAGGGCGCGGCGATGCTCACCGAGCTGATCAAGGAGGAGATCGACGGCGGGCCGGGGCGGGACATCCTGGTCTCGGCCCTTCTCGGCGGCCAGACCGTCGCCGTGCCGGACGGCGAGGAGACCGGAGGCGAGTTCCGGACGCTGCCGCTTTGCAGGGAGGCCGGCGAGACGGGCTGCATCGTCGCCTGGGCATCCTTCCTCGCCGAGCCCGCGCCGCCCTCCGATTCGAAGATGATCCGCGATCCGGCGCCCGGCCGGCACGCGGCCTGCGTCAATCCCGCGGCCCCCGGCGGCGGCCCGGGCCCGCTCAAGCCCTACTTCCTGATGGAGGGCCCCCCGGGACAAGGCGGCAGACCCTTCGTGTACGGACCTGGCCTGAAGACGCGCTATCTCTCCGTACCCGGTATTTTGCGGGCCGAATGCGTCCGCGAGGGCGGGACTTCCTATCTCGCCGTCTCGGTGGACGTCGCGGAGGCGAAGGCCCGGGGGCTTGCCGGCGCGCTCACGCAGACGCCGGCTTCCCAGACCTGGTACGGCCTCCACACGCTCGACTTTCCGCTGACGATCGGCAATCTCGTCGATCTCGTCGCGGCCCAGGCCGCAGCGTGGACGGCGGCGCATCCGGAGGTCCGGTGACTGCGGAGCCGCTCCGCCCGCCGCGCGCGGCGACCGCCACGGCCCCCGCCGGCCCCATGACTTCCAATGGCGCTCCCTACGGGAGTCGAACCCGTCTTTTCAGATTGAAAATCTGACGTCCTAACCGATAGACGAAGGGAGCCCCGCGGGGCGATGGCGCCCCCCGGAAGAGGCAGATGCATAAGACGATCGCCGGGCGCTGTAAAGGGCGGCTCGGGCGGGCTCAGACCGCCGCGGCGTCCTCGATCTGCAAGCGGATGCGCCCCTCGCCGCGGTAGCGGTCGGCCTTGAGGCGGCCGGCGAGATGGAAGAGGCGGCCCGTGCGGTCGGCGAGCGCCGTGCCGAGTGCCGTGCCCCGCGCCCGAAAGGCGATGGCGTCGAGGCGCGCGCCGGTCTCGTCGGCGAGCGCGAGCTGCAAATGGCCCTCCCCCACCTCGCGCGCCCAGTCGACGCGCAGGCGCGGAAGGGCGAAGACGGGCTCGGGATTGCCCGCGCCGTAGGGGCCGACGCGCTCGATATGGGCGAGGAGCGCGCCGTCCGCCCCGCGCGGGGTGAGGACGCCGTCGACCGTCAGGCAGTCCCCGGCGAGCGCGGCCGCGACGGGGGCGGCGAGGCGCTCGGCGAGAAACGCCTCGAGCGCCGGCAGGCTCTCGGCGGCGAGCGTGAGGCCCGCCGCCATGGCGTGGCCCCCGCCGGCCCGAAGCAGGCCCTCGGCGCGCGCCTCGGCCACCGCGCCACCGAGATCGACGCCGTGGATCGAGCGGCCCGAGCCCTTGCCGGTGGCGGCCGGTCCCTCGCCGTCGAGGCCGATCACGATCACCGGGCGGCGCAGGCGCTCCTTGAGGCGGCCCGCGACGATGCCGACCACCCCGGGATGCCAGGAGGCGGAGGCGAGCGTCACCACCGGCGGAAGGGCGTCGCCCCAGCGGCGCCGGCACAGGTCGAGGGCCTCGTCCAGGATCACGCGCTCGATCGCCTGGCGCTCGCGATTGTAGCCGTCGAGGGCGACCGCGCGCTCGCGCGCGGCGGCGGGATCGTCCGTGGAAAGAAGCTCGGCGCCGAGGCTCGCGCGCCCGATGCGCCCGCCGGCGTTGACGCGGGGGCCGAGAAGATAGCCCGCATGGTAGACGCTCGGCGCGCCCTCGGCGTTCGCGACTTCGGCGAGCGCCTTGAGGCCCGGATTGGCCCAGCGCGCCATGACCTTGAGGCCCTGCGCGACGAGCGCGCGGTTGACCGTGACGAGCGGCACGACATCGCAGACGGTGCCGAGCGCGACGAGGTCGAGGAGCTGAAGGAGCTCGGGCTCCGCCCGGCCGCCCGCGAAGAAGGCGCGCCCGCGCAGGCAGCGGTTCACGGCGACGGCGAGAAGGAACGCGACGCCCACCGCCGCGAGATGCCCGCAGGCCGAGCCGTCGTCGGGCCGGTTCGGATTGACGACGGCGTGCGCGGGGGGCAGCCCGCCCGCCGTCTGGTGATGGTCGCAGACGATCACGTCGAGGCCGAGCCCCTTCGCCGCGGCGAGCGCCTCGTGGGCCTGCGTGCCGCAGTCGACCGTCACGACGACCGAGACGCCAGCCTCCGCGAGGCGCGCCATGGCCGGCGCGTTGGGGCCGTAGCCCTCGGCCATGCGGTCGGGGATGTAGAGCACGGGCTCGGCGCCGAGCGCGCGGAGGAAGCGCGCGAGCAGGGCCGTGGAGGTCGCTCCGTCGACGTCGTAATCGCCGAAGATCGCGATGCGCTCGCCGCGCGCGACCGCATCGGCGAGGCGCTCGGCGGCGCTGTCCATGTCGCGCAGGTCGGAGGGGTTCGGCAGCAGCCCCTTGAGGCTGGGGCAAAGCACGCTTTCAGGGCAGGGATCGAGGCCGCGCCGCCCGGCGACGAGGCGGCCGACGATCTCGGGCACGCCGAGGCGCTGGGCGAGGCGCACCGCCTCGGCGAGATCGAGCGGACGCTCGCGCCAGGGCCGGCCGGCGAGCGAGCGGGCGACGCCGAGCACGGGGCGGCCGGGCGCCTCGCCCGGGTCGGCGGACAGGGCGGGCTCGTCGGCTGTGACGCGGGCTAGCGCCGACAAAGGCGGGCTCCATGCTGAGGAAGGTGCGCCGGCGATGGTTGCCGATTCGCGCGCGCCGCGCAGCCCGCCCGCCGGCGCGGGCTCAGTGCCCCTTCGCCTCGCGGCGATGGCTCGCCTTGATCCAGCGCACCGTGCCGGTCTTGGAGCGCATCACCACCGAATGGGTGCTGACATAGCCGCCCTTGATGTGGATGCCTTCGAGCATGGAGCCGTCGGTGACGCCGGTCGCCGCGAACATCACGTCGCCCCAGGCGAGCTCCTCCATGGAATATTTCCGGGCGAGGTCGGTAATGCCGGCGCGGCGCGCGCGCTCGCGCTCGTCGTCGGTGCGGAAGACGAGGCGGCCCTGCATCTGCCCGCCTATGCAGCGCAGCGCGGCGGCCGCGAGCACGCCCTCGGGCGCGCCGCCGGTGCCGATATACATGTGGATGCCGGTCGCCTCCTCGGCGGTGTGGATCACGCCCGCGATGTCGCCGTCGGTGATGAGGCGCGCGCGCGCGCCGGCCTTGCGCACCTCGGCGATGATCGTCTCGTGGCGCTCGCGGTCGAGGATGCAGACATTGATGTCCTTGACGCGGCAGCCGCGCGCCTTGGCGAGCGCGGCGAGGTTCTCCGAGACCGACCGATCGAGGTCGACCGTGCCCGGCGGATAGCCCCCGCCGATGGCGATCTTCTCCATATAGGTGTCGGGCGCGTGGAGGAGGCTCCCCCCTTCCGCGATGGCGACGACGGCGAGCGCGTTCGCCATGCCCTTGGCCGTGAGGGTCGTGCCCTCGAGCGGGTCGAGGGCGATGTCGACCTTGGGCCCCTTGCCCGTCCCCACCCGCTCGCCGATGTAGAGCATCGGCGCCTCGTCGCGCTCGCCCTCCCCGATCACGACGGTGCCGTCTATGTCGATCGTGTTGAGCGCGGTGCGCATGGCGTCGACCGCCGCCTGGTCGCCCGCCTTCTCGTTGCCCTTGCCGATCTCCTGGGCCGCCGCGAGCGCCGCCGCCTCCGTGACGCGCACGAGCTCCAGCGTGAGCTTGCGTTCGAGCGCCGTGATGTCGGACATGGGAATCTCCTGCTGCGAAGGGCCGTGACGAGGCGAGGATCGGTCGTCAGAGAACAGGAATCCTTCATGCAAAGAAAGGGCTAAGCGGTGCCCTTGCGCGCCTTGGCCGCGGGAGCTATGGTTGTCTTACTTTGATCTTACCGCCTTGGAGGCCGCGACGTGGCACCTCCCGAAAAGCCGATGACGACCCTTTCGACCAAGGGGCAGGTGATCCTGCCCAAGGCCGTTCGCGAGCGCCGCCGCTGGAGCCCGGGCACGCGCCTCACCGTGGAGGAGACGGCGGACGGCGTGCTCCTGACCGCGGCGCCTCCCTTCGCGCCGAGCCGGCCGGACGAGGTGTTCGGCAGCCTCCCCTGGTCGGGGGCCGCCAAGAGCCTCGAGGAGATGGAGGCGGGCATCGCCGCCGAAGCCAGGCGCCGCCGTGATCGCGATCGATACTAACCTTATCGTCCGCTATCTGACGAACGACGACCGCGAGCAGGCGGCCAAGGCGCGGGCGCTCGTCGACGCCTTCGAGACCTTCGTCTCGACATCGGTCCTTCTCGAAACGGCCTGGGTGCTTCAAAGCGTCTACCAATTCGCGCCCGCGCGGGTGGCGGAAGCGCTCGCGGCCTTCGCCGGCCTGCCCGGCGTGAAGCTGGAGACGCCGGAGACCGCCGCCCGGGCCCTCGCCTGGGCCCGGGGGCCCCTCGACTTCGCCGACGCCCTGCACCTCGCGAGCGCGGCGGATTGCGAAGCCTTCGTGAGCTTCGACAAGCGCCTTGTCGAAGCGGCAAAAGCCCTCGGCGGCGTCGAGGTGCGCTCGCCCTGACCCTGGTGCCTTTTGCGGTCCGATGGGATCGCTTCGCATCCACGACGTCATCCCGCGGCTCGACCGCAGGACCCATACTCCCGGCGCTCGCGTCTATGGGTCCCGCGGCCGGGCTGACTGGGCGCGCGTCGATGCCACGAGCGAGGCCGAGATCGCGGCCCAGAGCCGCGAGGACGACGCCGAGGCGAAGGCCGACGCGGCGGCCTGTGCGCGGCGCGTGCGCGCCAAGGTCGGCCTCAGCCAAGCGGGCTTCGCCAAGGCCGTCGGCGTCCCCGTCGAGAGCGTGCGCAACTGGGAGCAGGGCAAGCGCTCCCCGCGCGGCGCGGCCCGCGCCCTACTCAAGGCCCTCGACCGCGAGCCCGAGGCCGTGCTGCGGGCGCTGGGGGGGGTGAGTGCTTTCGCCGAGGGCCTATGGGGGAGCGGCCGGAATTGAGTCAGCTGTCACCGTAGTCCTGTCACTGTAGTCCACCGAAAATCCACCGTAATCATGTCATCAGGCGCTCGATGGTTTCGAGTTCCCCGACGATGACGTTGCAGACCTGGGTGAAGTGAGCGCCGAAGGTCTCGTGCTCCGCTACCGCCGCCTGTGCGAGCGTCCGGGCCTCCGAACTCCCGGCGTGGCCCTTTACCCTAGTTCGAATGCGCTGTGCCGTCCTGAGACCTGAGAACTGGACCGGTTCCGCCTGCTGTGCGCTCGCGAGCTTTTCGAGAAGCGCGATGCTCTGATCGTTCGCCTGATACGGGATTGCAGCGGCGTCGAGTCGCGCGCGTATTGCCGCGACCTCAAAGCCTTCAACAACCAGCTTGGAAAGGTCCATGAAGGACTCTGCCCACTCATCGCGGCTCGCCGTGATCGGCGTGTTCACATGCTCCAGCAGCGCTTCGTCACGCAGCGTCCACCAGGCGACGGACCTGTCACTCCAGCGGCGGGCAGTCGCCACGATCTTGCGCAGCGGCGGGGAGAAATCGGCAAACTTGCCCTCAAAGTCGTTGACGATAGCCCGCTTGGATATTCCCGCCTTGGGGTCTTCGTTAAACGAAAGCCAGTGCAATTGCTCTGTGTAAGGGAGATTGCGCAAATCGCAGATGTAAGCGTGCACCTGCCCGGCTTCGTTTACATCATGCCCGCGCAGGCTCCACGCTGCACGGCAACTCACTTCCCGCTCGCCGACCGTGTATTTGTCGCGGTCGGCCTTATACTTTAGCAGCACTTCTGGCCGAAAGAATGCCGGGGAAAGCTCAAAGGGCAGTCCCTCTGCCGCATCGAAGTAGTTCGTAGTGGCCTTCGGATCGGTCGATATCTTGATGACGCGCTTGTTCCGCCAGTCATGGGCGACAAACTCAGCGTATCTTTCTTCCTCTTCGTCTTTGCCTTTGATCCGACTGAAGACGCTCGCGGGCGTCCGGCGAGGGCGGATGATCTGAACGCCACGTGTGTAGGCAGCATGGCCCCCGTCCACCTTCTGACGCCAGAATAGCACATCGGATTTGTCGAATACGGTCTCGGGTCCATCGGGCCAGCCGTTGAACGAGCCGGAACGCAGCAGCTTGAAATCGAACATCCGCACGAGGCTTGAGCGGGTGATCGTCAGATAGGTCTCAAGCTGCTCCCAGGAGAATGAGACCAACGATACATCGGATGTCCTGCCATTTCGGCTGGTCACCGATACAACGTGTTCGATGTCGCCGTTCCCGTCGAAGCGGCAATAAGAACGGTGCTCTGGCCGCCAGTGGATGCCGGAGAGGTGCGCATATTCCTGGTGGACCTCGTAGTAATTGCGCTCATCGTCATTCGGCCATCCCTCGAATGTGCGTGCGAACACAAGATCGGTCGCGTCAGCGAGGGTGTCCGCGCCACGGTGCCGATCGCCGCGCTCAATCCAGACATCATCGCGACCACCGCCATAGACCGTGCTCGCGATGCTCGTGAAGGGATTGCAGCTCCAGCCCAGCAAATCGGCCTTATCGAGGGGCGATAGCTTGTCATCGGGCACGACGAGCGAATGGGCAAAGAAATGCCGCCCCGATCCGTAGACCACGATTTCATCGTCATTTGCGTTGGAATGCAGAAAGCCAAGATGCTGGCCCGCCTTGATCCACTCGGCGAACTCCGCTGGATCGGAGGGCTCCCGGTCCACCTCTGCTATGCGTTCAACAAGTTTCTTGTGCGCGTAATTGGGCACGGAGCGCTCTCACGAGGACACGAATCAAAGCAAAACTTTATTTGTACCACCGGCAAGACGCTAGAGCCATTTCAAAGGAATGGGCCACGATACGGGGACACCACGATACGGTGACACAACCACGATACGGGGACACAATACCGAACTCCCGAAATACTTTGATGCCGATCAAGCACCGACCATCGAACGCACCGGCAGCGCGATGGTCTCGAGCTTCGAAAGGTCGAGCCGCTTCGACGCGAAGTTGATATCGAAGCCGATGGCCTCGCCTTTAGCGTCGAGATCGACGTTGAGGCCATCCGCCACCTCGCGCGACTGCGCACCCGGCCCCCGCTTCAATTCGATATAGAGGCTGTCCGTCTCCGGATAATAGTGGAGCTTCCTGGCGCGCCGCAGCGGCTCCTTTTTGGGAATTCGCCAACCCGTCATCCCGGAGCCTAGGCGAGCCCGGAAATGCCTTCATTTCCGGCCTTGCGAGCCTTGGCATCCGGGATCTGCGATGGGGCCAAAGATCCGCCGGCTGCAGATCCCGGACAGCTCAGTTTGCCAACGAAATCAAGCCCCGGCTTTCGCCGGGGCATGAATTTCGGGCAAACTGGCTTCCGGGATGACGTGGCGCATTCCTCTCTGCCCCCCCTCACTCCTCGATCCGCACGAGCCTCGGTGCCGATGTAAGTGCCGGGTGGGCGGCGAGGCGGGCGACGGCGGCGTCCATCACGGCTTCCTGCGCGCGGTGGGTCGTGAGGACGATGGAGACGGGCTCGCTCGGCAAATGGTGGGGCTGGCGGATCTCGTCGATGGAGACCTCCGCCTCGCCGAGGATGTCGGCGACCGCGGCCATGACCTTCGGGCGGTCCATCACCTTGAGGCGGAGATAATAGGCGCCTTCGCGCTCGGCGAGGGCGAGCGCGCGGGCGGGCGCGAGACGGCCGGCGGGCAG
Source organism: Alphaproteobacteria bacterium (assembly GCA_024236075.1). Taxonomy (GTDB): domain Bacteria; phylum Pseudomonadota; class Alphaproteobacteria; order JACAEB01; family JACAEB01; genus JACAEB01. The sequence goes on from JACKLE010000009.1 coordinate 42,197, forward strand.
GCCGAAGACCGGGCCCGCGGGAAGGCCCCGCGCGATGTCGGCGAGATCGGCGAGGACGGCGGAGGCGGTGGGCCCGCCGCCCGCCCCCTCCCCTTGCAGGACCGCGCGCCCCACCGCGTCGCCCTCGACCGTCACGGCATTCTCCGCCCCCGTCACATGGGAGAGCGGGCTCGCATGGGGCACGAGCGCGGGATGCACGCGCTGCAGGACGCCGTCCTCGCGGCGCTCGGCGCGCGCGAGCAGCTTCACCGAATAGCCGAGGTCGCGGGCCGAGCGGATGTCGAGCTCGGTGATGCCGGCGATGCCGTCCTTGTGCACGGCGGCGGGATCGGGAACGACGCCGAAGGCGAGGCTCGCGAGGATCGCGAGCTTGTGCGCGGCGTCCGTGCCGTCGACGTCGAAGGTCGGGTCGGCCTCCGCGAGCCCGAGGCTCTGCGCCTCGGCGAGCGCGGCGGCGAAGCTCGCGCCCGTCTCCTCCATCCGGGACAGGATGAAGTTCGACGTGCCGTTGAGGATGCCCTGGACGCTCAGGATGCGGTTCGCGACGAGGCCCTCGCGCAGCGCCTTGATGATGGGGATGCCGCCCGCGACCGCCGCCTCGTAGCGCAGATGGAGGCCGCGCTCCTCGGCGAGGCGGGCGAGCGCGACCCCGTGCTCTGCGAGGAGCGCCTTGTTGGCGGTGACGACCGACTTGCCGGCCTCGAGCGCCGCGCGCACGAGATCGGCGCCGGGGCCTTCCGCGCCGCCGACGAGCTCGACGACGACGTCGGCATCCGTCCGCGCGAGGGCGCGCGCGTCCGCGTGCCAGGGAATGCCGCCGAGGTCGACGCCCCGCGATTTGGCGCGGTCGCGCGCCGAGACGGCCACGATCTCGATCGCGCGCCCGCAGCGCTCGGCAAGGCCGGCGCGCCGCTCGCTCAGGATGCGGACGAGCGCGCCCCCGACGGTGCCCAGGCCCGCGACGGCGACCTTGAGCGGCGCCGTCACGAAGCCTCCCGCGCGGACTGCTCGCGGTCGAGGATCTCGTTCGACTGCATGAGGAAGCGCTTCACGTTGCGCGCCGCCTGCTTGATGCGCTGCTCGTTCTCGACGAGCGCGATGCGCACATAGCCCTCGCCGAGATCGCCAAAGCCGAGGCCGGGCGAGACCGCGACCTTGGCGTGGGTGAGGAGGAGCTTCGAGAACTCGAGCGAGCCGAGGCTCGCATATTCGGGCGGCACCGGCGCCCAGGCGAACATGGAGCCCGGCGGGCTCGGTATCTCCCACCCGGCGCGCGCCATGGACGAGACGAGCACGTCGCGCCGGCTCTTGTAGATGGCGCGCGCCTCGGCGACGCAGTCCTGCGGACCGTTGAGCGCGGCGCTCGCGGCCACCTGGATCGGCGTGTAGGCGCCGTAGTCGAGATAGGATTTGATGCGCGTGAGGGCGTTGATGTATTTGCGCTCGCCGACCGCGAAGCCGACGCGCAGGCCCGCCATCGAATAGGTCTTGGAAAGCGAGTTGACCTCGACCGCGATGTCCTTGGCGCCCGGCACCTGCAGGATCGAGGGCGGCGGCCGGTCGTCGAAATAGATCTCCGAATAGGCGAGATCGGAGAGCACGAAGAGCTCGTTCTTCTTCGCGAAGGAGACGAGCTCGATGTAGAAGTCGAGGTCGACGACCTGCGCCGTCGGGTTCGAGGGATAGTTCACGACGAGCACGGAGGGCTTGGGCCGCGTGTTCTCGACCGCCTTGGCGAGCTCGTCGAAATAGTTGCGCAGATCCATCGCCGGCACGTAGCGGATGGCCGCGCCCGCGATGATGAAGCCGTAGGCGTGGATCGGATAGCTCGGGTTCGGCACCAGCACCACGTCGCCCGGGCTGGTGATGGCCTGGGCGAGATTGGCGAAGCCCTCCTTCGAGCCGAGCGTCGCGACGACCTCGGTCTCGGGATCGAGCTTCACGCCGAAGCGGCGCTGATAATAGCCGGCCATGGCGCGCCTGAGGCCGCCGATGCCGCGCGAGGTCGAGTAGCGGTTGGTGCGCGGGCGCTTCACGGACTCGACGAGCTTGTCGACGATGTGCTGGGGCACGGGCAGGTCCGGATTGCCCATGCCGAGATCGATGATGTCGTCGCCTTGCGCGCGCGCCTGCGCCTTGAGCTTGTTCACCTGCTCGAAGACGTAAGGGGGAAGACGGCTGATACGCTGGAAATCGGGTGTCATGGGTCGACCTGGGGGCTCATGCGCCAAGGCTGGGCGCGAAGGGGTTAGCTTACCGTGATTTGGCGGGGCGGTGCATGGGTGGCCCGCCCGCGCGCAGATTCACGCGGCGACTGGGGCATTTCGATGGCTGGGGCGAGGGAGCTTCAGGGCGCGGGCGCGCCCGCCGCCACCGGAACGTCCTGCGGCGCGTTCGGGTCGTTGAGCAGCGCCCTGCTCTCCTCGAGCTGTCGCTTGAGGTCGGCGGCGGTCGCCTCGGCGACGGCGCGGTCGGCGACGGGCTCGGGCGGCTCGGGAATGTCGACGATGCGCGGATAGGTGGACTTCACGGTTTCGGCGTCGGGAGCGGGCTGCAGCACGACGGGCACCGCCCAGTCGGGCAGCGCCGAGCAGGCGCCCAACAGAAGCGCCAGTCCCGCTGGAGCCATGATCTTCATATCCGGGCCTTCAAACGCCGGGCGACGCCCGCTTGCTTCACGCCCGCACGATGCCGCATTCGCGCGGGCGTTGCCAGGGGCGGCGCGGCTCAGGGCGTCGGCTGGGCCGGCGCGGACTGGGCGAGATCGCCCGGTGCCGGCTCGGCCGCGGCGGTCGCGTCCGGCGCCGTCACGGTCTCCGCATCGACGATGAGGAGGACGCGGTAGCCGTCCGCGTAGCGCACCTTGCCCGCCTCGTCGCGCGCCACGCGGCCCGTGCGGTCGGTGTGCCCTTGCGCGTCGTCGAAGGCGAAGACCGGGACCTTGCCGGCGAAGTCGCGCTGGATCCAGGCGAAGAGCTCCTCGGCATGCGCCGGCGCGAGGCGGATGCAGCCGCCGGAGGCGCGGCTGCCGAGCTGCTTCACGGTCGTCTTGTTCGCGCCGTGGACGGCGAGGCCCGAGCGCTCGGTCCGGTAGCCATAGTCGAAGAACATGGCCCAGGGCATCTTCACGCCGTTCCAGCGCTGCGAATAGTGCACCTCGAAGAAGCGATGCGGGTCGAGCTTGTAGAGCCCTCCCGGCGTCTCGGTGAAATAGCCCTCGTGGCGCTCGCGGCCCGTCGAGACGAGCCAGCGCCTGTCGAGCGCGAAATCGCCCGCGCCGTCCTCGCGAAAGATGAACATCTGCTGCGGGATCGCGCCCTCGACGGCCTTGTTCACGTAGAGGAGGAGGCCGAAATCGCGCCTGAGCTCCTCGGGCACCATGGCCGCGATGCGGCCGCGCGCGAGCGCGATGGCGGCGGCATCGTCCGTCGGAAGATCGTAGCTCGGCTCGGGCTCGTCGAGCGCCGCCTCGTCCACGGGCACGGCGGCGTCGGGCACCGCATCCTCGCTCGTCGGCGGCGCGTCCCCGGCCTCGACGACCGGCGCCATCGCCGCGCTCTCGGTCGGCGGCGCGGCCGCCTCCTCCGCCCCCGACGGGCTCGGCGCCAAGGCCAGCGCCAGAGAGACGATCAGTGCCCCGGCACCCGCGACAAGCGCGCGCCGATTCCGTTCCTTCGCGATCTCCACGAATACGCCCCCCGCGTCCGTCGATAGATGGCGTTAAGACATCGTTAACCTATCACGGACGCGAGCGGCCGCGCCACCACCGTGCGGCGAAATTCTGCGGCGGGATCGCCTGGCAGCGGTTCCCCCTCCCGGGGTATAGAGGCGGCATGACTCGCCCGGCACGTTCGCGGTGCTATGATGGGCGGCCGCTAGAGACCTGAAACCATTGGGACAATGATCGCCGCGAAATGCGGCGCGACGAAACGTCATCGCAGGGAGAAGAGGCCATGGACAAGAAGGTGTCAGCCCCGCAGCCGGCGACGCGCCGGCGCAAGACCTCCGCCTCGGCCAAGGCCGCGGCCAATGGCAGCCACCCCGGCGAGGCCATCGCGGCGAAGGCGAACGGCGCGGCGGCGGGCCCGGCCGAGGCCAAGCCCGCGCCCAAATCGGCCCCCAAGGCCGACAGCACGTTCAAGGCCGATTTCATTCTTCCGGACCCGGCCGAATTCGCGAAGAACCTCATGAAGGTCGCGGCGCAGAGCCAGCAGCTCGTCGCCGACTTCCTCTCCTCGAACGCCAGGGGCGCCGATATCGGTCCGGTCGATCCCCTCAACATCGCCGAGACCTTCCTCACCGTGCTGCGCGAGATGGTCGCCAATCCGCAGAAGGTCGTCGAGGCGCAGATCGAGCTCTGGCAGGCCCATTTCGATCTCTGGCACCGCACCGCCCAGCGCATCATGGGCCACGACGTCGAGCCGGCGATCGAGCCGCAGAAGGGCGACAAGCGCTGGCGCTACGAGGACTGGCAGACCAACGAGGTCTTCGACTTCATCAAGCAGTCCTACCTTCTGACGGCGCGCTGGATGCAGGCGCAGGCGGCGGAGATCGAAGGCGTGGACGAGGCGACGCGCCGCAAGATCGACTTCTACACGCGCCAGTTCGCCGACGCGCTGTCGCCCACCAATTTCGCCTTCACCAATCCCGAGGTCATCAAGGCGACGCTCGCCTCGAACGGCGAGAACCTCGTCAACGGCCTCGAAAACCTCCTCGAGGATCTCAAGCGCGGCAAGGGCCAGCTCGCCATCTCGCAGACCGACATGGACTATTTCAAGGTCGGCGAGAACGTCGCGACGGCGCCCGGCCGCGTGGTCTATCGCAACGCCGTCGCCGAGCTGCTGCAATTCGATCCGACGACGGACGAGGTCTATCAGCGCCCGCTCCTCATCTTCCCGCCCTGGATCAACAAGTTCTACATCCTGGACCTGCGTCCGGAGAACTCGTTCATCCGCTGGGCGGTCGCCCAGGGCTTCACCGTCTTCGTCGTCTCCTGGGTGAACCCGGACGAGACGCTCGCGCGCAAGACCTTCGAGAACTATATGCGCGAGGGCATCCTCGAGATGCTCGACGCGGTCGAGAAGGCGACGGGCACGGACGAGATCCTCACCATCGGCTACTGCATCGGCGGCACCCTGCTCGGCGCGACGCTCGGCTACATGGCCGCGACGGGCGACGAGCGCATCAAGGCCTCGACCTTCTTCGCCGCGCAGCACGACTTCACCGAGGCCGGCGAGCTGCAGGTCTTCATCGACGACGAGCAGCTCGCCTATCTCGAGAACCGGATGGACAAGTCCGGCGGCGTGCTCGACGCCTCCGCCATGGCGACGACCTTCAACATGCTGCGCTCGAACGACCTCATCTGGTCCTACGTCGTGAACAACTACCTTCTCGGCAAGGACCCGATGCGCTTCGACCTCCTCTTCTGGAACTCCGACATGACGCGCATGCCGAAGGTGCTGCACCTCTATTATCTGCGCGAGTGCTATCAGAAGAACGCCCTCGCGAAGGGCGAGATGGTGCTGGGCGGCAAGCGCATCGACCTCAAGAAGGTGAAGACGCCGATCTACATGCAGGCGGCGAAGGAGGACCACATCGCGCCCTTCCGGTCCGTCTACCGCAGCGCGCGCCTCTTCGGCGGGCCGGTGCGCTACATGATGGCGGGCTCGGGGCACATTGCCGGCGTCATCAATCCGCCGGCGGCGAAGAAGTACCAGCACTGGACGAACGAGAAGCTTCCCGCGACCGTCGAGGAATGGTGCGCCGGCGCGACCGAGCACCCCGGCTCCTGGTGGGAGAACTGGCGCGACTGGCTCGCACCCAAGGCCGGCCCCAAGGTCAAGGCCCGCCGGCCGGGCGACGGGAAATTGAAGGCGCTCGAGCCCGCGCCGGGAACGTATGTCCGTGTGAAGAGCGAGTAGGGGCTCCTCCGCGCCATTCTGGACACGGGCGCCGGCCGCGCCGCAGGTCCCTCTCCCGCCCGGGAGAGGGATACGAGACTTGGCGCTCCCCATTGGGAGCGCCTAGTCGCAGTCGGGTGAGGGAACCGGCGTCTCGCGGGAAACGTCCGTTCGCGGCGGGAACGTCGCCCCCCTCATCCTGTCCTTCTCCCGAGGGAGAAGGAGCCCGATCCGCGATGTCGCGCGGAACACGGTCGCCGCTATTCTCGCAGCAAAGGCGGGCCTTCGAAGCGAGCAGGCGCCGCGCAAGGCCGCCCTCACCCCCCGCGCTTCGCCTTCTCCTCGTCCTCGGCCTTGTGGCGCAGGGCGAGGTCGACGCCCTTGAGGCGCTTGGCGCCGGGGGCGTGGACGGCCTCCTTGATCTGCATGTGCATGTAGTTGCCGTGCGCGGTGCGGATGCCGTTCGTATAGCCCATCAGGTCCTGCGCGTTGTTGATCGAGGCTTTCGTCAGCCTGAGGACGAGGGGGTCGTTCTCGGCGATGCGGGCGGCGAGCTCCATCGTCCGCTCCTCGAGGGTCTCGCGCGTCGTGACCTCGGTGACGAGGCCCAGCTCGAAGGCCTCCTCGGCGGGCACGAAGCGGTTCTCGAACAGGATGCGCTTCGCCTGCCGTATCGTGCCTAGCTCCCAGGGCGCGGAGAAGAACTGCACGTGCCAGGGAAGGAAGAGCGCATCGTCCGAGGCGACGATGAGATCCATCGCCGTCGCGATGATGAAGCCGCCGAACATGCAATAGCCCTGCACCATGGCGACTGTGGGCTTGGGGAGATTGCGCCAGCGCAGCGAGTTCTCGCAGTTGAGGTCCCAGGAGCGGTCGACCTCCCCATAGGGCCCCGGCGCGTAGGGGCGCGCCTTCTGGTCGGCCAGCTCCTCGGCCGTGCCGATGTCGTGTCCGGCGGAAAAGTGCTTGCCCGCCCCCATCAGCACGATCGAGCCGATCCCGGGGTCGGCGCAGGCGACGTCGAAGGCCGCGTCCATCTCCTCGCGCAGGACGCGCGACTGCGCGTTGAAAACGTGCGGCCGGTTGAGCCGCACGATGGCGACACGTCCGCGCGTCTCGTATTCGATCTGCTGATAGGTTCCCACGCCGGTCCTCCCTTCGCGTCTCACGGCGCGCAGAATGGCAGCGCGGGGCGCGTTCCGGAAGGGGAAACTGGCCTCGGTCAGGTCGCCGCCGGACGCGCCGCAGGTGGCGGCGCCGGCCGGTCGTTCCAGGCAGGCGCGCAACGCCGCGGCGGGGGACAGGAGGCGAGGACATGAGGAAGGCACTTCTCGGCCTGTGCGGAGGCGCCGCGGTCCTTGCCGTCGCCGCGGCGGCATTCGGCCCGGCGCGGGCGGCCGAGCCCTGCGATCGGCTGCGCGATCTCGCCCTGCCCGACGTCCGCATCGCGGCCGCGGAGGAGATCGCCGCGCCCGTCCCGCACTGCAAGGCGACCGGCGTCATCGGCCGCGAGATCAACTTCGCCGTCTGGCTGCCCGATGTCTGGAACGGCAAGTTCATGATGGGCGGCGGCGGCGGCTATGTCGGCAGCGTACAGAACCAGGCCAACATTCAGGGCGCGCTCCTGAAGGGCTACGCGACCGCCGGCACGGATACGGGGCACACGAGCACGGGCGTCGACGCGAGCTGGGCGCTCGGCAATCTCGAGCGCATCGTGAACTATGCCCACGCCGCCGTTCACCGCGTCGGCGAGACCGCCAAGGCCGTCGCGCGCGCCCACTACGGCAAGCCGGCGTCGCGCGCCTATTTCGCGGGCTGCTCCACGGGCGGACGCCAGGCGCTGATATCGGCGCAGCGCTATCCGGAGGATTTCGACGCCATCATAGCGGGCGCTCCGGTGCTCGACTTCACGGGCACGATGGCCGGCGCCATCAACTTCACGAAGACGCTCTATCCGCACCCGGACAAAGCGGCGGGGCCGGCCCTGAGCCCCGGCGACCGCGCCGCGCTCAAGGCCGCGATCCTGAATGCGTGCGACGCAGAGGACGGCCTCGCCGACGGCATCCTCAACGATCCGCGCGCCTGCCGGTTCGACCCGAAGGCCCTCGCCTGCTCCGGCGCCAACCGGGACGGCTGCCTTTCGGCGGAGGAGCTCGCCGGCGTGCGCGCGATCTATGACGGGCCGCGCACCTCGAAGGGCCGGCTCTATTACGGCTATCCCATGGGCGGCGAGGACGAGCCGGGCGGCTGGGACCGCTGGATCGTCGGCAGCAAGGACGCGGTCGGGCCCGGCCTTCCGAGCATCGGCTACGGGATCGCCGCCTCCTTCATGCGCAATTTCGTCTTCCGGGACCCCAACTGGACCTACGAGACCTACGATCTCGAGACCTTCGCGGCCGACACCGAGCTGATGGCGGCGACCCTCAACGCAACGGACACGGATCTTTCGGCCTTTCGCGCGCGCGGCGGCAAGCTCCTGCTCTATCACGGCTGGTCGGACTCGGCCCTGACGGCGAACGCGACGGTCGGCTATGTCGAGGGCGTCTATGCGCGCGATCCGAAGGCGCGGGAGGATGTGCGCCTCTTCCTCCTGCCGGGCGTCCTGCACTGCATGGGCGGGCCGGGGCCCGACCGCGTCGATTTCATCGAGGCGCTCGAGCGCTGGGACGAGACCGGCGCGGCCCCCGATACGCTGACGGCCTCGTTCCGCGCGGGCGGCGGCGGCCGGACGCTGTGCGCCTATCCGCAGAAGGCCGCGTTCCAGGGCGGCGATCCGCGCGATCCGGCCAGCTTCGTCTGCCGGTAGCGTCGGGGCCCGCGGCCGGAACTTTGACGCCATCGGAGCATTGTCCTTTGCAGCTGCCACCCAGCGCACAGCGAGGCGACAATGATCACGAAACTTGCCACAGGCCTGGCGGCGACCGCCCTTTTGGCGACGGCCGTCGCGCAGGAACCGATCCCTCAGGCTTCGGTCGACCAGTTGAGGACGAGCTGCGTCGCGAGCTGCACCCCGATGCGGCCGAGCGGCGAGTGCCAGACGCTCTGCACCTGCGCCGCGGAAAAGGTCCGCACGCATTGGAGCGCCGAGGATCTGCGCAATGCGGAGAGCCGCCAGCAGGCCGGCACCGCCGACAACGAGCACTTCAAGCGGGTCGTCGCGCAGTGCATGCGCGAGAACGACCTCTGACGCCATCGAGCGGCAATATTTTCGGAAAGGCCACGACATGAAGATCGCCCCATTTCTCATCGGAGCCGCCGCGCTCGCCCTTGCGGCCTGCGGCAGCACCACGACGGACCGCGCGCTCAGCGGCGCGGGGCTCGGAGGCGCCGCGGGCGCGGCGACGGGCGCGGTGACCGGCGGCAGCGTCGGCGGCGGCGCCCTCATCGGCGCGCTCATCGGCGCCGCCGCGGGCGCCCTCACCGACAAGGACGATGTCGATCTCGGCGAGCCGGTCTGGAGGCGCTGAGCCCCGCTTCAGGGCCGCGCGCGGCCGGTCATCAGGTCCAGGGACTGGACGGCCGCACCGCTCGCGCCCTTGCCGAGATTGTCGAGGCGCGCGACGAGCAGCGCCTGGCCGTCGCCCTGCGTCCCGAAGACGAAGAGCGTCATGCCGTCCGTGCCGTTGTCGCCTTCGGGATCGAGCGTCGAGAGCGCGGCGGCCTCCGCGCGCGGCGCGACGCGGACGCTCGTGCCCGCATAGGCCGCCTCGAGGCACGATTGAAGATCCGCGAGGCCGGGCCCGGCCGGCAGCGCCCAGAGCTGGAGCGGCACGCTCACCAGCATCCCGCGATAGAGCCGCGCGACGCTCGGCACGAAGAGCGGGCGATGCGCGAGGCCGGCATGGACGCGCATCTCCTCGACATGCTTGTGGCGGAGCGAGAGAGCATAGAGGCGGAACGCCTCGTCCGTGTGGCCGGGCGCGGAGACGTCCTCGAACTCCGCGATCATCTTCTTTCCGCCCCCGGAATAGCCCGAGACGGCGTTGACCGTCACGGGAAAGTCCGTGGGCAGAATTTGCGCCCGCACGAGGGGCGCGAGGAGCGCGACGGCCCCGGTCGGATAGCAGCCGGGATTGGAAACGCGCCGCGCCTTCGCGATCTTCTCCGCATGTCCCGGCGCGAGCTCGGCGAAGCCGTAGACCCAGTCCGGCGCCGTGCGGTGCGCCGTCGAGGCATCGATGATGCGGGTCGCGTCGTTCGTGACGAGGCTCACCGCCTCCTTGGCCGCCTCGTCGGGGAGGCAGAGGATCGCGATATCGGCCGCGTTCAGCACGCTTGCGCGCGCGGACAGATCCTTGCGCGCGTCGCCGAGCGTCAGAATCTCGAGATCGTCGCGGCCGGCCACGCGCTCGCGGATCTCAAGCCCCGTCGTTCCCGCCTCGCCGTCGATGAAGATCTTCGTCGTCATGGCGCCTCGCACCATCCGCTCCGCTTCCCCCTCCCCCAAGGGAGAGGGACCCGGCGGCACCCTCGCGCACAAGAATCCGATACGGGCCGGAAAATCCAGGCGGCCTAGCGTTTCGAGAACTGGAAGCTGCGGCGGGCCTTGGCGCGGCCGTACTTCTTGCGCTCCACCACGCGGCTGTCGCGGGTGAGGAAGCCGTGGCCCTTGAGGACGCCGCGCAGATCGGGCTCGGAGAGCGTCAGCGCCTTGGCGATGCCGTGGCGCACGGCGCCGGCCTGGCCCGAAAGCCCGCCGCCGAGCACGGTGCACTCGATGTCGTACTGCGTCGCGCGGTTCGCGACGACGAGGGGCTGGCGCAGGATCATCTGCAGCACCGGACGGGCGAAATAGGTCTCGACCGGCTTGCCGTTGACGGTGATGCGGCCGGGGCCGGGGCGCACCCAGACGCGCGCGACCGCGTTCTTGCGCTTGCCGGTCGCGTAGGAGCGGCCCTGCTCGTCCACCTTGCGCTCGCGCGTCTGGTCGGCGATCGCCTGCTCGCGCTGATCCTCGCTGAGGCGGCTCAGATCCTTGAGGGTCCGCGGTCCTTCTTCGGCCATGGTCAGTCTCGCGCGTTCTTGGGGTTCAGGGCGGCGATGTCGAGCTTTTCGGGCGCCTGGGCGGCATGGGGATGCTCCGGGCCCTTGTAGACGCGCAGCTTCGCAAGCTGGCGGCGCGCGAGAGGGCTTTCCTTCGGCAGCATGCGCTCGACCGCCTTCTCGATCACGCGCTCGGGAAAGCGCCCGTCGAGAATCTTGCCGGCCGTGCGCTCCTTGATGCCGCCCGGATAGCCGGTGTGCCAGTAATAGGTCTTGTCCTGGCGCTTCTTGCCGGTCAGCGCGACCTTCTCCGCGTTGACGACGACGACATGGTCGCCGCAATCGACATGGGGCGTGTAGCGCGCCTTGTGCTTGCCCCTGAGGCGCATCGCGATGAGCGCGGCGAGGCGGCCGACGACGAGCCCTTCGGCGTCGATGACCCACCATTTGGCTTCGACTTCGCCGGGCTTGGCGGAATAGGTGCGGCTTGCGGCCGATGTGCGTCTCATGGGGCGACCTGAACGGGCGTATACGGGCGTATGATGGCCTTGCCGGCTTGCCGGGCGGGAATTTGCCTGCGCGCCGAAGGCATGCGGAAATAGCCGCGAACGACCGCAGTGTCAATGCTCGAGCGCGCCCGAATGCCTTATTTTTTCAGCGCGTTAGAGCCGAGGTATCATGTTACCGCATAAATCCGGAGGTTCCGTGACGAGCCGAGCGAGCGACGCCGAAATCCGCGAGATCCTCGAAGGCGCCCGCGTCATCGCCATGGTCGGCGCGAGCGACAGGCCCCACCGCGACTCCCATGTCGTGATGGCGCGCCTCCTCGAGCGCGGCTACCGGGTGATCCCGGTCAATCCGGGCCTCGCCGGCAAGTCCGTTCTCGGCCAGCGCGCCGTCGCGCGGCTCGAGGACATCGCCGAGGGCATCGACATCGTCGACATCTTCCGCCGCCCCGTGGACGTGCCGCCCGTCGTGGCGAGCGCCATCGCCGTCAAGGCGAAGGCCGTATGGATGCAGCTCGGCATCGTGCACGAGGAGGCCGCCGCCGCGGCGCGCGCCGCGGGCCTCAAGGTCGTGATGGACCGCTGCATCAAGATCGAGGTGCTTCGCCTCGACCTGCACGCGGGCTAATGTGCCCGGCCAACCTCACAGAGACGCAAAGAGGACTTCCATGACCGAGAGCGCGAAGATGGACGGCTTCGAGACGAAGATGATCCATGCGGGAGCCCAGCCGGACCCGACGACCAAGGCCCGGGCGACCCCCATCTATCAGACGACGTCCTATGTGTTCGACGATGTCGAGCACGCGGCCTCGCTCTTCGACCTGCGCGCGTTCGGGAACGTCTATACGCGCATCATGAATCCGACCAACGACGTGCTGGAGGCGCGCATCGCCGCGCTCGAGGGCGGCTCGGCGGCGCTCGCGGTGGCCTCGGGCCACGCGGCGCAGGCCATCGCCCTCTACACGCTGATGGGGCCGGGCGACGAGATCGTCGCCTCGCGGAACCTCTATGGCGGCTCGATCAACCAGTTCGGCCTCGCCTTCAAGAAGTTCGGCTGGAACGTCGCCTGGGTCGACCAAGCGGACGTCGAGAACTTCCGCAAGGCGATCGGGCCGAAGACGAAGGCCGTCTTCATCGAGTCGATCGCCAATCCGGGCGGCATCGTCTCGGACATGTCGCCCATCGCGAAGATCGCGCACGAGGCGGGCGTGCCCCTCATCGTCGACAACACGCTGGCGACGCCCTATCTCTGCCGCCCCATCGAGCACGGCGCCGACATCGTCGTGCATTCGGCGACGAAGTTCCTCGGCGGCCACGGCAACTCGATCGCCGGCCTCATCGTTGACTCTGGCAGGTTCGATTGGGGGTCGGGAAAGTTCCCGACCCTGAGCGAGCCCAATCCCTCCTATCACGGAATGAAGCTGTGGGAGGCCTTCGGGAACGTGCCGGGCATGGGCAACATCGCCTTCGCCATCGCCTGCCGGACGCTGGGCCTCAGGGATCTCGGCCCCGCCCTCTCGCCGATGAACGCCTTCTTCGTGCTGATGGGCATCGAGACGCTGAGCCTCAGGATGGAGCGCCACTGCGCGAACGCGCTCGCCGTCGCCGAGCATCTCCAGGGCCATCCGAAAGTCGGCTGGGTCTCCTATGCGGGCCTCCGGAACGACCGCTACAACGCGCTCGCCAAGCGCTACTGCCCCAAGGGGGCCGGCGCCGTCTTCACCTTCGGCGTCAAGGGCGGCTACGAGGCCGGCATCAAGCTCGTGAACTCGGTGAAGCTCTTCAGCCACCTCGCCAATGTGGGCGACGCGAAGAGCCTCATCATCCACCCGGCCTCGACGACGCACCGTCAGCTCTCGGACGAGCAGAAGAAGGCGGCCGGCGCCGGGCCCGACGTGGTGCGCCTCTCCGTCGGCATAGAGAGCGTCGGCGACATCCTCGCCGATCTCGATCAAGCGCTCGCCAACACGTAGAAATGAAAGAGGGGGAGGTCGTCCCTCCCCCTCCCCCGCTCAATAGCAGTTCGCGTTGACGGTGCACAGGCCGAAGAACTGGCCCACCGTGCGCACGTGGTTGATGTCGAGATTGCGCCAGCCGAGCTGCAGAAGGACCCGTGCGATCCAGCCGAGCTGGGTGTCTCCGGGCACGGAATGCCCGGCGCCGTTGACGCGGATCGTGCGCAGGACGACGCTTCCCGAGCGGCTGTGGTTCGTCCAGTACTGGCGGGAATTGTCGCCGGAGACGGGGTTCGCCTGGGCGGTCTCCGAGCCCGACGAGGTCACGCCGAACCAGCTCTTCCACTGGTTGATCGTGTTCGTGATCGTGTCGACCTCGCCCTGCCGGCAGTCGCCGTAGATCGGCGTCGCGATGCAGCCGCCCGCCGGAGGCACGTACTGGTCGCTCTGGCCGTAGAGCAGCACCATCTTGCGCCCGCCCGACTGAAGCGTCCCCGTGTTCGGGGCCGCGCACTCGTTCTTCTCGGCGAGCCCCGAGATGATCGGCGCGAAGCCCGCGAAGGTGCCGGTCGCCTCCATCGCCAGGCGCTGCGTCATGAACCCGCCGTTCGAGGCGCCGAGCACATAGACCTTCGAGGTGTCGATGTCGTGGTTCGACTCGAACCAGTCGACGAGCTCGACGAGGAAGCCGACATCGTCCTCCTCGCTCATGTCGCCGTTCACGGGATCGTAGCCGCCGTCGCCGGGGGTCGTGGAGGCGGCGCGGCAGTCGTTCCAGTTCCGCGTCTCCGGCTCGCCCTCGGGATAGACGACCCAGAACTTGTTGGCCTCCGCGGCGTCGTTCCAGCGGCCGTCGTAATTGTCCATGGCGTCCTCGGCCGTGCCGTTGCCGCCATGCAGCACGATGACGAGCGGCTTGTTCGTCGTCATGCTCGAAGGCTCGAAATAGGTGAAGGTGCGCGTCAGGCCGTCCCAGCTCAGCGAATCGTCGACGAGCGTTCCGGCGTTTGCGGACGTCGCGAGGCAAAGCGCCCCCGTCGCGGCGAGAATGCTCGCCGCCAGTGCGTTACGCATTGGCATTCCTCCTGATGTCTTTGTTGTTGTGAAGCAACGCGGTACGCGACACGGCGCACACATTGGCGAACGACTCGGCGCCGTGCCTGTAAATCACTGGTAACAGGATTGGCGCCGCGAGGTAACGGGCAGCAATGTGCGGGAGGGGGACGCAAGAATGCCGGACGCAGGTGTCATGATCGTAGGCGGACGAAGAGGCGACGCCCCCTCGTCCGCCTACGGCATCACCGGTTGTCGAGCTGCGCGCGCACGGCCGCGAGGCCCGTTCGCGTGATGCGGTAGGGCGCTCCGTCGTGCGAGGCGATGAAGCGGCGCCGCTTGAGGCGCCGGAAGAGCGCGAGCGTGCACTCGGCGAGGAGCCAGCCCTCGCGGGTCTGGCAACGCGCCTCGAGGATGCGCCCGTGCGCGTCCCTCTCAAGGCGAATGAATCCGCCCTGCGCGAGCGCATGCAGCGCGCGCTGCTCGCTTTTCGAGATGTTCAAGATGAAGCTCCGTGTCCGAATCGTCGGCAAGCCCCGTCCGCCGCAATTCATGCGGCGGAGGCGGGCGGCTCAGAGGGCGGCGGCGCCGCCCCGTTCGGACACAAGCTCTGACATCGAGGCTCCGTATGGTGGAGGTCCCGAGAATATCCGGCTCCGCCCCGGTCGATCAAGCCGATCTCAAGGCGGCGACGGGCGGGGCCGAAACGGAGGAGCGGCCGCCCTGCCGAAGATATGTCTCGGGAGGCAGGACGGCCGCTTGGATCCGTAGGCGCTGCTGGCTGGACCACGCCGGCGGATCGAAGGAGAGCCTAGCGCGCCGGGTCCTTCGCGGCTGTGACGGCGGTCACGCTCGGCGCGGGAATTGCCGCGGGCACCCGGCCTGAGGCTCCCGCCAGGGCCTCGTGGGCCGCCGCGAGCGCGGCGGCCAGGAGAAGTAGCGCCCCGGCCTGATGAGCGAGCGCGAGGCCGATGGGCACGACGGCGAGAAGCGTCGCGATGCCGAGGGCGATCTGCAGGACGACCGCCGCGAGGACGAGGTCGATCCGCCGCGCGAGCGGCCCCGACAGGCCCCGCAGGCGCAACGCCCATAAGGCGCAGGCCGAGCCCGCGACGAGATAGGCGAGAAGCCGGTGGTCGAACTGCACCGCGATGCGGTTCTCGAAGAGGTTTCGCCACCAGGGCTCCAGCGCGAAAAGGCCCTCCGGGACGAAACGCCCGTCCATCAGCGGGAAGGTGTTGTAGGCGAGGCCGGCATCGAGGCCGGCGACGAATCCGCCCGCGAGCATCTGCGCATAGACGAGGCCGGCGAAGGCGAGGAGCGCGCGCCCGACGGGGCGCGGCGCGGGCCGCCGCTGCGTGGCTTCCCGGCGCGGCCAGAGCGAGAGGGCGAGCCAGAGGATGGCCGCGAAGAGCGCGACCGCGAGGGCGAGATGCATCACCAGCCGGTACTGGCTCACATCCGTGCGCACCGAGAGGCCGGACATCACCATGTACCAGCCGACGGCGCCCTGAAGCCCCCCGAGCAGGAAGACGGCGAGCAGCCGCCCGGCGAGCGCGCGCGTCAGGCGGCGGCGGACGAGGAACGCCGCGAACGGCACGAAGAAGGCGATGCCGACGAGCCGCCCGAGGAAGCGGTGCCCCCACTCCCACCAGTAGATCGCCTTGAAGCCGTCGAGCGACATCCCCTTCTTCTCGAGGCGGTATTCGGGGATCGCCGCGTATTTGGCGAACTCCTCGCGCCACCCGGCCTCGCTCAAGGGCGGGACGATGCCGGTCACGGGGCGCCATTCGGTGATGGAAAGGCCGGAATCGGTGAGGCGCGTCGCGCCGCCGACGAGCACCATGGCCGCGACGAGGACGCCCATTCCCAGCAGCCAAAGCGCCACCGCCTTGCGGTCGCGCTCGCTCATCTGCGTCGCGAAGAGGGCTCGCATGCGCCGTCGCTCCTTGCTTCGGGCGCCCAAGCTAGCCAGGATCGCGCCCATTGCCACCCCCGCGCCGCGGCGACCTTTGGCCGCGCGCCGGCCCAAGGCTCCCGTCGGCCCGAGAGGAAACCGCCATGGCCATCAAACCGGAAATGCTCCTGAAGGTCGGCAACGAGCCCAGCGAGAGCGCCTATTCCGACATTCACGTCATGCTCTACGCGCTCGGCGTCGGCATGGGGCGCGACCCGATGAATCCCGACGAGCTGCCCTATGTCTACGAGCGGGGCCTCAAGACGCTTCCCACGCTGCTCACCGTCATCACCCGCCCCTCCTTCGGCGGCAATCTGCTCGGCGATGCGGGCGTCAATCTCGTCATGCTGGTGCACGGCGAGCAGCGCCTCCGGCTCGAGAAGCCCATCCCGCCCAAGGGCGAGCTCCTGACGCTGACGAAGCCCCTCGCGCTGCTCGACAAGGGCAAGGAGAAGGGCGCCGTCTACATCACCGAATCGGAGATCCGCCTCAAGGGCTCAAACGAGCTTCTCGGCACGCTCGGCTCGACGCTGATGTTCCGGGGCGATGGCGGCTTCGGCGGGCCCTCGAGCGGCGGGCCGGAGCCCCACGAGCTTCCCGGCCGCGCGCCCGACCTCACCGTCGAAATGCCGACGCGGGCCGACCAGGCCCTCCTCTACCGCCTCAACGGCGACCGCAATCCGCTGCACTCCGATCCCGAATTCGCGAAGGCGGCCGGCTTTCCGCGCCCGATCCTGCACGGGCTCTGCTCGTACGGCATCGCGGCCCATGCCGTGCTGAAGGCCGTGTGCGACTACGACCACACGCGCATGAAATCCTTCGACGTGCGCTTCTCGCGGCCCGTCTTTCCGGGCGAGACGCTGCTCGTCGATCTGTGGACCGAGAGCAGGCTCGTCTCCTTCCGCGCCCGCATCAAGGAGCGCCCCGAAACGACGGTGCTCAACAATGGGCGATGCGAGCTCTTCCGCTGAGCGCATGTTCGCGGCCGCGCGCAAGATCGGAGGCCTTCTCGTCCTCCTCGCGGGGCTCCTCGCCTATCTCGTGGGCGCGGTCAGCCTTCACGAGGCGCTCGCCATCCGCTTCTGGCCGCTCGACATCCTCTACTACGCGCTGGCGGGCATTGCCTGGGCATTTCCGGCGCGGTATCTCGTCCGCTGGATGACCCGCGCCTGACGCGTCTTCAAGGAGAGCCCCATGGGTGACGTGCTGATTCCGATCCTCATCTTTCTCGCGGTCTTCGTGGCCCTTAACGTTTTCGAGTTCGGGCGTGTAGACTAAGGTCAGGTTTCGCGGGCCCCGCCCGCCGAGAGACCGATCAGAGCGGCGCGCGGCCGCAAGGCGCCGCGTGCAAGGTGGAGGATCCCCATGCCGACCGTACTGGATACCGTCGAGGACGGTGTTGCCATCGTCACCATGAACCGTCCCGAGCGGCTCAATGCCATGAACCTCGAGATGATGGACGAGCTCGTCGAGACGGTGCACCGCTACGCCTACGACAATTCGGTCGGCTGCGTCGTGCTAACCGGCGCCGGAAAGGGCTTTTCGGCCGGCGGCGACATCAAGGGCGCCGCGGAGCGCCACGATTCCGACGGGCCCCGGCGCACCCAGGAAGAAGCGGCGCGCAACCTGCGCCGCTGCATGGAAGTCTCCCGGCTGCTGCACGAGATGGAAAAGCCGACCGTCGCCGCCATCAACGGCTCCGTCGCCGGCGCGGCGCTGTCGATGGCGCTCGCCTGCGACCTGCGCGTCGCGGCGTCGGGCGCGAAGATCACCACCGCCTTCGCGAAGGTCGCGCTTTCGGGCGACTATGGCGGCAGCTACTTCCTCTCGCGCCTCGTCGGCACGGGCAAGGCGCGCGAGCTCTACTACCTCTCCGACATTCTGACCTCGGAGGATGCGCTCGCGCTCGGCATCGTCAACAAGGTGGTGCCGAAGGAAGACGTGATGAAGGAGTCTCTCGACTGGGCCCACCGCCTGGCGAGCGGCCCGCGCGTCACGCTCTCCTTCATGAAGAAGAACATGAACCTCGCCGAGGAGGGACGCCTCGCGGCCTCGCTCGACCAGGAGGCCCGCTTCCATTCGCGCTGCGGCTACACCGCCGACTCCGCCGAGGCCGCCCGCGCCTTCGTCGAGAAGCGCACGCCGAACTTCCAAGGCCGCTGACGCCTGAAAAAAGGGGCCCTCCCTTTGAGGGAGGGCCCACGGCACGTCACTCCGGGCGATGGGCGCGCCGGAGGGGGAGTGCAGCTCGATACACCTAGCCGCGACGCACCGCATCCGTCGGCCGCCTTCCGCGTGCGGAAGGCCGGCCCTTAGAACCTCAGCTGCACCGTCGCGCCGACGAAGCGGTCGGCATCCTTCGGCACGAGCTGATTGATGTTGACCGTCGTCGTCTGCAGGAAGTCCTGCAGCAGCCAGGTCGCATAGTGCTCGTTCAGGGCGTTCTTCACGAAGAAGGTGACGCGGTAGGCCCCGCTCGGATCGCCGACGCCGAAGCTCAGGTCGAGGAGCCCGTAGGCCTTCTGCGAGGTGTCGGGGTTCTGATTGAGGTCGAACACGATATCGTCCTGCCACGAATAATTCGCCTGGACGAAGCCGTTGACGCCGAGATTGAAGAGCGGGCGCTCGTAGCGCGAGCCGACGCTCACCTTCCACTCCGGCGCGTTGGGAAGCTGGCCGCCGTCGAGGGGCTTGCGGTTCGTGCCGACGCAGTCCGGGTCGGCGAGATAGCACTGCCCGGCCGGGAAGTTCACGATCCGCGCATTGGCGAAGGTGAAGCCGCCGAAGATGAGCCATTCGTCGGTGGGCTTGGCCTGGATGTCGGCCTCGATGCCGCGCGTGCGCACGGAGCCCGCGTTCTGGACGATGAAGCGGTTGTCGGCCGTGCTGAAGGCCTGGGCCTGGAAGTCGTCGTAGTCCACCCAGAAGGCCGCGAGATCGACCGAAAGGCGCCGGTCGAAGAAGCGTGCCTTGAGGCCGATCTCATAGGCGTTCGAGGTTTCCGGATCGACCGCGCGCTTCACGTCGGCGGGCGTCGCATTGAGGGTGACGTCCGTCGCCGGGCCCTTATAGCCGCGCCCGTAGGAGATGTAGCCCTTCATCGTGTCCGAGAAGGCGTACTGAGCGCCCGCGCGGGCCGACCAGCCGACATCGTGAAGATTGAAGTAGGCGTCGAGCGGCCCGAGATTGGGAATGACCGTGTCGCCGGGATAGGCCGGAAGCGGCAGGCCCGGTCGCGTCGAGTGGACCTTCATCTCCTCGTATTGCAGCCGTCCGCCTCCGAACAAAGTGAGCTTGTCGGTGGCGTGCCAGTCGAGCTGGCCGAAGCCGGAATAGTGGACCGTCTCGACCTCGGTGCGGAAGAAGCCCGAGCGCGGAGTGTAGGTGAGCCCGATGCCGGGGCAGGACGCGCCCACGGGAGCGCCCGTGCACGACACCGTACGCCGCTCGAAGATGCGCTCCTGGAAGAGGTAGGACATGAAGCCGCCGACCACATATTCGATCGGCCCCGAGCCGTTCGAGTTGAGGCGCAGCTCCTGCGTGAGCTGATAGAAGTCGGTCTCGCCCTCGTTGAGATTGAAGTTCGTTTCTCCGACCACGGGATTGAGATCGGAGGTCGGCGTCTCGTCGATGTCGGAGTTCGACTCGAGGTTCCAGCGCCGGTAGGCCGTGATCGAGGTGAGCGTCGAGCTGCCGAGATCGGCATTGGCCTCGACCGAGCCGCCGAACTGCTCGCTGTCGTTGAAGATGCGCGCGTTCGAGTTGGTGGTGCGGCTTTCCTTGCCCGCCGTGGCCGGAGCGATGAGCGAGATGAGAAGGGGTGAGGTGTATTTCTTGCCCACCCATTGGCAGCATTCGTTCTCGCGCCGCGCATAGTCCCCGATGAAGGTGAGCTTCAACCAGTCGTTCGGCTTCACGTCGAAAAGCGCGCGGGCCCCGTAGTAGAAGGCGCCGTTCACGTCGCGGCCGTCGTAGAAATTGTGGATGTACCCGTCGCGGTCGGTGACGCTCGCGGTGACGCGGAAGCCGGCATTCGCGCCCAGCGGACCGGAGACCGTCGCGCGTCCGTTGTACTCGTTGAGCTCGGCGACCGTCGCCTCGAAGACCGCCTCCATCTCCTTGCTCGGACGCTTGGAGACGATGTTGATGACGCCGGCCGAGGCCCCCTTGCCGAAAAGCGTGCTCTGCGGCCCGCGCAGGACCTCGATGCGATCGATGTCGATGAGATCGCCGAAGCCTTGCTCCTGGCGCTGAAGGACGACGCCGTCGACGACCACCGAGACGCTCGGCTCGACGGCCGCGCTGTAGACGGCGGTGCCGACGCCGCGAATGTTGATCGAGCTGCCGCGCGTGTCCTGGCCCTCTCGGAACGAGACGGACGGGGCGAGCTTGCCGATGTCCTCGACGTTCGAGATGAGCGACTTCGACAGCATGTCGCCGGAGATCGAGGTGACCGCGACCGGCACGTCCTCGAGACGCTGCTCGCGCCGCTGCGCCGTCACGATGATCTCGTCGACCGCGGCGTAGGAGGGAGGCGCCGCGACGACCCCCAGAAGCCCGAGCGCCACACAGCCTCGGATGCGCTTGCCACTCAACATCTACTGCCCTCCCCGGACGGCCCGAATGCCCGACCGCGAGGATCGGAATGCGGGTCTGCTTTTTACAAAACTCGATCTAGATCATAGTTTTCAGTCTAGGATAGAGTCAAACGACTTTTATGACCGAAAATGTGCTAACTACCGCGATATGATAGCAGTATTAAATATGACCTGAGTTCAACATAAAAACGCGCGCTCTTGCGGCCGAAGCCGACAATGACGCGGCTTCCCATTCGCTCGCTGAGAGAGCCGGAAAGGCCGCTCTCACCATGCGTGCAGACGGGCCGCGGGCTCGCTTGAGGCCGTGCGAATGCCTCGGCACGCCCGTGCGTCCTGTTCCGGGGACCGTTGAGGAGCCGGCAGCGGCGAGCGCGACCGGGCCGCAGGATCGCCGCGGCGCCGTTCAGGCGCGATCGCGGACGGCATGTGCGAATTGGCGGAAGGAATGGTCGGAGCGGCGGGATTTGAACCCACGACCCCCAGCGCCCCATGCTGGTGCGCTACCAGGCTGCGCCACGCTCCGACTTTCGGGGTATTTCAGGGCGCCCTTTGCGTGCCATGCGAGGCTGCGCCGCGCAAGTCCCGGGCGAGCGGATTCCTTCAGCCCGCTCCCGCGCCGCCGAAATGGCGGGCGGCGACGGACCGCGCCTCGTCGAGGCGCGCCTTGAGCGCTTCGAGCTCGATGCGTGCCGCCAGCAGGCGCTCGCGCGCTTCGCTCCCGAGGGAGGCGATGGCTCCCGCATCGGCGGGAAGGATGCGCGTGCCCTCCCCGGCCTGGCCGTCGGCCATCCCGCGCACCGTGAAGCGCTGCTCCTCGCTCAAAGGCTCGTCCGAATGGCCCACCGTGCGCACGAACGCCACGCCCTGCTCGGCAAGCACGCGCTGCACGCCCTTCACCGTGAGCCCCTCGGCGTAGAGGAGGCGGCGGATGCCGCGCAGCAAGGCGACGTCCTCGGGCATGTAGACGCGGCGGTTGCTGCCCTTCTTCAGCGGGCGCAGCTCGGGAAAACGGGTCTCCCAGAAGCGCAGCACGTGGCTCGGCACGTCGAGCTCGCTCGCGACGTCGCCGATCGAGCGGGGGCCTTCGGCAATGCGGGCAGCGTCCAAAGGCGCTCACTCCTTCTATGCCGGCCCGCCGTTTCCCTTTCGGGACAAGGGCCGACGGGCCTCAGCCGGGCTCGGTCCCGGCACCCACCCCATCGCTCCGTCCACCGCCCATCATCTTGCGATTGATCTCGTCCTTGAGGACGTTCGACGGGCGGAACACGAGAACCCGGCGCGGCTCGATGGGCACTTCCTCGCCCGTCTTCGGATTGCGCCCGATGCGGCTTCCCTTTTCGCGCACGAGGAAGGAGCCGAACGAGCTGAGCTTCACGCTCTCGCCTTCCGCGAGCGCCGAAGCGATCTGCTCCAGCACGAATTCCACGAGCTCCGCCGACTCCGCGCGCGAGAGCCCGAGCTCCTCATAGATCGCCTCGCTCAATTGGGCGCGTGTAACCGTATTGCCCACCAACCCGACCCTCCCAGCCCGAAAGACCTCAGACGGTAGGACCCCGGCGATTGCCGGTCAAGACCGAAGCCTCAACGATTTCAAGGAGATGCGCGCGACGCAGGGCTACCAGCGGATGAGGTTCGCGCCCCAGGTGAAGCCGCCGCCCATCGCCTCGGTGAGCACGAGATCTCCTTCGCGGATGCGCCCGTCCTCGACCGCGACGCTGAGCGCGAGCGGCACGGACGCGGCGGACGTGTTGCCGTGCACGGCGACGGTGGTCACGACCTTCTCGGGCGGAATGCCGAGCCGGCGGGCCGTCGCATCGAGGATGCGCTGATTCGCCTGGTGCGGAACGAACCAGGCGATGTCCTCGATCTTGTAGCCGCTGCGCGCGAGCACCGTCTCGACGGCCTCGGAGATGTTCGTGACCGCGTGGCGAAAGACCTCGCGTCCCGCCATGCGCAGATGGCCGACCTTGCCCGTCGAGGAGGGGCCGCCGTCGACATAGAGGAGATCCTCGAGGCGCCCGTCCGAGCGCAGATAGGACGCGACGACGCCGCGCTCGCCGGTCCCGACGTCTCCGGGGCGGGCCTCCAGCACCAGCGCGCCGGCGCCGTCTCCGAAGAGGACGCAGGTCGCTCGATCCGTCCAGTCGAGGATGCGCGAGAAGGTCTCGGCCCCGATGACGAGCGCGCGGCGCGCGAGCCCGTTCCTCAGCATGCTGTCGGCGACGCCCACCGCGTAGACGAAGCCCGAGCACACGGCCTGCAGGTCGAAGGACGCACCCTGAAGAATGCCGAGCCGGGCCTGCACGCGCGCGGCGGTCGCGGGGAAGGTGCGGTCGGGCGTCGCCGTCGCGACGAGCACGAGGTCGATGTCGCCCGCCGAGAGGCCCGCCTTCTCGAGCGCCGCCTGGCCCGCAGCCACCGCAAGGTCCGAGGTGAGCTCGCCTTCGGCCGCGATGCGCCGCTCGCGGATCCCCGAGCGCTCCACGATCCACTCGTCGCTCGTGTCCACCATGCGCGCCAGATCGTGGTTCGTGAGAACCCGCGCCGGCAGATACGCGCCGCAGCCGACGACGACACTACGCCCCGTCATCATCCCAACCCGATGGCCTCGATGCCCGGCCCCCCGCCCGCGTCCCCGCCGCTGGAAGCGGCCTCGCCGGCGCCGCCCTGCTCGACCGCGTCGACCGCGCTCTTGATGCCCGCGACGCGCTCGGCGATCTCGGCCGCGAAGCGGCTCTGCGCCATGTCGATCGCGAGGTCGAGCGCATAGGCGAAGCCCGTCTCGTCCGTTCCGCCGTGGCTCTTCACCACGACGCCGTTGAGGCCGAGAAAGGTGCCGCCGTTGACGCGGCGCGGATCGAGCCGGGCCTTCAGCGTGCGGAAGGCTCCCATGGCGAGCACGGCGCCGAGCCGCGAGAAGAGCGAGCGCTGCATGGCGCTCGACAGGTAGGACGAGACGAGGCGCGCCGTGCCTTCGGCCGTCTTCAGCGCCACGTTCCCCGAGAAGCCGTCCGTGACGATGACGTCGGCCTCGCCGGCGCTGATCGCATCGCCTTCCACGTAGCCGCGATAGTCCATGCCGATCTCGGCCGCCCGCAGGATGCGGTCCGCCGTGCGCACGCCCTCATTGCCCTTGAGCTCCTCGGTGCCGATGTTGAGGAGGGCGACGGACGGCTTGGTCAGTCCCAGCACGGCCCGCGCGAAGGCCTCGCCCATCACGGCGAAGTCGACGAGCATCTTGGCCGTCACTTCTATATTGGCGCCGACGTCGAGGACGATGCTCTCCCCGCGCATGGTGGGCCAGATGGCCGCGATGGCCGGCCGGTCGATGCCCGGCATGGAGCCGAGGCGCTGGCGCGCGAGCGCCATGAGCGCGCCCGTATTGCCGGCCGAGATGGCGACGACGGCCTCGCCCGCCTTCACCGCGTCGAGCGCGAGCGCCATGGAGGACGAGCCGCCGCGCCGCAGCGCCTTCGACGGCTTGTCGCTCATGGCTATGAGGTCGGGCGTGTGGCGAATGGCGCTGGCCGAGGCGACCCTCGGGCTCGCATCGATGAGCGGATTGAGCCGCTCCTGATCGCCGCAGAGAAGGAAGCGTGCCTCGGGGTGGCGAACGAGCGCGATCTCGACCCCTTTGACGACGATGCCGGGCGCGTTGTCCCCGCCCATGGCGTCGACCGCTACGACGAGTTCGCGCGCCACCCGTTCGGCTCCGTGTCGCTGGCCCTCCGCGTGGTATTACAGCGAATCGCGGGCCGGAGCCACCTCGCGCCCGTTATAGTAGCCGCAGGACGGGCACACGTGATGCGGGCGCTTCAATTCGCCGCAATTCGCGCATTCGGCGTGAGCCATCGGCTCGATCGCGTCGTGCGAGCGGCGCATGTTGCGCCGGGAGGGGCTCGTCTTTCGCTTCGGAACGGCCATGGGTCGTGCGCCTTGCAGCAATAGACAAGGCCGCGGGAGGAGCCCACGGCCGGGAGCGCGCACCTTAGCGATTTCAAGGCTGAAGGCAAGAGGCGCGGCGGCTCAGGGCTTCAGCTCCTTGAGGACGGCGAAGGGGCCCTCCGCGCCGTCCTCGGGAGCCGCTTCGAGTCGTGCTCCCGGCTTCCGCGGATAGGGATCGAGGGCCAGCGCGAGCTCCTCGCAGAGCACCGCGCCGAGGTCGACGAGGCCCCCGTCCAGGGGCTCCGCCTCGAGCTCCGCCTCCGGATCGATGTCGGCGGAGGGCGCGGACGGCGCGCCGGCGACGAAGAGCCGCTCCGCCCGCCCGGCGACCGGGCTCTCGAATTCCTCGAGGCTCACGACGCAGCGCCGCACGAAGACGCCCTCGTAGCCGAGCGCCAGGTGGAGGCCATCGCCTCCCCTCCGTGTCAGGAGGAAATCGGCCTCCAGCCGCGCCGCGCCCTCGATGCCGAGATAGGCGGCGAGCGCCGTCAGCTCGGCGGGCTCCAGCGGCCAGCGCCGCCGGAGCCCGCGCGCGGGCACCTCGGCGACGCGAACGGGCAAGGAGAGCGGAAAGCCGCTCATGGCGCCGCTTCGGGTGCGATGGCGGGCGGCGGCGGAAAGCTCGCCGTGCCCGCGAGGAGCGCGTCGAGCCCTTCTCGCTCGAGGCCGGCCCGCGCCGCGGCGACATAGGCCGCCATGGCGGCGAGGATCGCGGGCGCGACCGGAGCGTCCCGATAGAGATTGCGCGCGAGCGCCTCCTCGATCGCGGCGGCGCCCTCGGCAGGGCCCTTCGCGACGGCCGCGTCATAGGCTCCGAGCCGCCCGTAGAAGGCGCTCGCGAAGCCCTTCATCTTGCGCGCGACGGAGAGATCGCCGACCCCCAT
The DNA here is from genome assembly GCA_024236075.1 of Alphaproteobacteria bacterium. GTDB lineage: Bacteria > Pseudomonadota > Alphaproteobacteria > JACAEB01 > JACAEB01 > JACAEB01. The sequence goes on from JACKLE010000009.1 coordinate 67,978, forward strand.
CTCGCGCAGCGCGTCGTCGAACTGGCGGAAGAGGAGATCGGTCAGGGCCTGCGCCGTGCGGCCGCGCGGCTCGGCCTTGAGCGCGGAGAGCACGATCCAGGCATGGAGCGCCGTGAGGTCGAAGCGCCCGTCGAGCGTGTCGGCGACCGCTCCGTTGCCGTAGAACTCCGCGCGGCGCGCCTGCCGGGCCACGGCGTCGACAAGCCGGCGCGCGGCGAGGCGCTCGCCCTTTTCGGCGAAGAGGGCCCTGAGCTTCGCGACGGCCTCTTTCAATTCAACCTCTTACGTCTCGCGCCGGCGGCCTTGCACGTCCCGTCCGCCGGCCTTGAAGTTACGGCCCCGGCGGGGTAGGTCAACGGCAAAGGACAGGGCGCGGGGACCACGGAGAAAGAAATGAAAGAACCGATTTCCCGGGACGGCCCGAGGCGCGGCGAACGGCGCCGGGGCGGAGCGTCGCTGCGCGCCGCCGCGTCGTGCGGCGCGGGGCTCCTCGCCTTGTGCGGGACGCTCGCGGCCTGCGCGCCGACGGTCGACCATCGCGGCTACGTGCCCGACCAGAAGACCGTGGATGCCATCAAGATCGGCGAGGACACCAAGCAGACCATTGCGGGCCGGCTCGGCACGCCCTCCGCCTCCGGCACGTTCGACGGCGACGTCTGGTACTACATCTCCTCGCGCGAGGAGCGCTTCGCCTTCTTCGCGCCCGAGGTGACCGAGCGCGAGATCGTCGCCGTGCAGTTCGACACCGAGAACAAGGTCGCGTCGATCAACCGGTACAGCGTCGCGGACGGCCACGTCGTCGACTATGTGAGCCGCAAGACCCCGACGCGCGGGCGCGAGCTCACCTTCCTCGAGCAGATGTTCGGCAATATCGGAAAGCTGCCCGCGCCGGGCGCCGAGAAGGAATAGCGGGCGCCCGCTCCCGCCAGGCTCCGCATGCGAAACGGCCCGCGCCGAAATCGCGGGCCCCAAAGGGCGCCATCCTTCGGGGACGGCGCCCTTTGTGGTTTCAGCGGGGCGATTTCAGTGGGCGAGCGCGGCGAGAAGCAGGAGCGCCACGATGTTGGTGATCTTGATCATCGGGTTGACGGCCGGGCCGGCGGTGTCCTTGTAGGGGTCGCCGACCGTGTCGCCGGTCACCGCGGCCTTGTGGGCGTCCGAGCCCTTGCCGCCGTGGTGGCCGTCCTCGATGTACTTCTTCGCATTGTCCCAGGCGCCGCCGCCCGCCGTCATCGAGATGGCGACGAAGAGGCCCGTCACGATGACGCCGAGAAGCATGGCGCCGAGCGCGGCGAGCGCCGCCGGCTTGCCGGCGATCCCCGAGACGATGAAGAAGAGCACGACCGGCGAGAGCACCGGCAGCAGCGAGGGAATGACCATCTCGCGAATGGCCGCCTTGGTGAGCATGTCGACGGCGCGGCCGTAGTCGGGCTTCGCCTTGCCTTCGAGAATGCCCGGAATCTCCTTGAACTGACGGCGCACCTCCTCGACGACCGAGCCGGCGGCGCGTCCGACCGCCGTCATGCTCATGGCGCCGAAGAGATAGGGCAGCAGGCCGCCGACGAGGAGCCCGACGAGCACCCACACATTCGAAAGCGAAAAGCTCGGCGCCACCCCGCTGAACCAGGGGAAGCGCTCGGGGTCGCTGATGAAGTAGTTGATGTCCTCGGTGTAGGCCGCGAAGAGCACGAGCGCGCCGAGGCCCGCCGAGCCGATGGCGTAGCCCTTGGTCACCGCCTTCGTGGTGTTGCCGACCGCGTCGAGCGCGTCGGTGGTGTCGCGCACCGAGCCCTCGAGCTGCGCCATCTCGGCGATGCCGCCCGCATTGTCCGTCACCGGACCGAAGGCGTCGAGCGCCACGACGACGCCCGCGAGCGCGAGCATGGTCGTGACCGCGATCGCGATGCCGAAGAGGCCCGCGAGAAGGTAGGTCACGATGATGCCGACGACGATGATGAGCGCCGGCATGGCGGTGGCTTCCATCGACACCGCGAGGCCCTGGATGACGTTCGTCCCATGGCCCGTCACCGAGGCCTGCGCGACCGAGCGCACGGGACGGAACTCCGTCCCCGTATAATATTCGGTGACCCAGATGATGAGGCCGGTGACGACGAGGCCGACCACGCCGCAGAGATAGAGGTCGAGCCAGGTGACGAGCAGCGGCTCCGGCCGGCCGGTCACGTCGATCTGCAGCTCGCCCGGGCCGACGATGAACTTCGTCATGGGCCAGAGCGCGATGAGCGACAGGACGGCCGTCGCCACGAAGCCCTTGTAGAGGGCCGGCATGATCTTCTGATCCTTGCCGAGGCGGACGAAATAGGTGCCGAAGATCGACATCACGAGGCAGAGCGCGCCGATGGCGAGCGGGTAGACCATCATCTTCTGCGTGAGCTCGGGGCCCGCGGCGTGGAAGAAGATGGAGGCGAGCACCATGGTCGCGACGACGGTCACGGCGTAGGTCTCGAAAAGGTCCGCCGCCATGCCCGCGCAGTCGCCGACATTGTCGCCGACATTGTCCGCGATGGTCGCCGGGTTGCGGGGATCGTCTTCGGGAATGCCGGCCTCGACCTTGCCGACGAGGTCGCCGCCGACATCCGCGCCCTTGGTGAAGATGCCGCCGCCGAGCCGGGCGAAGATGGAGATGAGCGAGGCGCCGAGGCTCAGGGCCACGAGGGCCTCGACCACGGTGCGGTCCGCAACCGAAAAGCCGAAGGCCCCGATGAGCGTCCAGAAATAGCCGGAGACCGCGAGCAGCGCGAGGCCGGCGACGAGCATGCCGGTCACCGCGCCCGAGCGGAACGCCATGGAAAGACCCTGCGCGAGCCCGTGGCGCGAGGCTTCCGCCGTGCGCACATTCGCCCGCACCGAAACCAGCATGCCGATGAATCCCGCGGCGCCCGAGCAGACGGCGCCGATGAGGAAGCCGAGCGCCACATAGCCGCTGAAGACCCACCAGAGGATCGCGAAGACGGCGACGCCGATGGCCGCGATCGTGGTGTATTGCCGCTTGAGGTAGGCCTGCGCGCCCTCCTGGATGGCGGCGGCGATTTCCTGCATGCGCTCGGTGCCCGCGCTGGCGGCCAGCACCAGGCGCACGCCGTTGGCTCCATAGAGGAGCGCCAGCACGCTCGCGGCCAGGATCAGCGAGAAGTACATATTCATGACTTGGTCCTTCGTTCAGGTGTCATTGCGGTCCGCAGAGCTGCGAGCCGATGCGGCGTAGCCGGCAGGGCGTCGGAAAACATGAGGGCCGGAGAAGCGGCGCGCCCGGATCGTCCCGGCGCGGCCAGAGGCTGCCGCCTGGCGCTCGTTCCGGTCCCAGCCCTCAAAGGCCCGGACTCACGCTCCCTGTTCGCGGCGCGTGGGACAATGCCAAAGAAGACGAGTCGAGGCAACTGTCTGAAGCGCCGCACGAATCGCGGCTCTTCGCCCCGTCAGGCCGGACCGATGTCGAGCTGCTTGACGATGATCTGCGTCACCGTGCCCTTCTCGAGGACCCCGCTCGCCCGGGCCTTGAGCCGCGCGCGCATCAGGTCGACGTCGACCTGGCCGGAGCCGTCGGCCGTCGCGATCGAGCGGGAGAACATCTCCTTGAGGAAGGCGTCCTGGAGGAAGGGAATCTTCGCGCGCACGGTCCACACGTCGGTGCCGATGACCTCCACCTGCAGCGTCATGTAGGCGTAGGAGAGTATGGTGCCGTCCTCGGCCGTCACCGGAACGACCATGACGGGAATGTCGACCTCGCGGGGCGCGTTGAAAAGGCCGCCGGAGGCGCTCTCCTCCTCCTTCCCGCCATGGGCTTCCTTCGCGTCCCCGTGCGATTCCTTGGCGGCGCCATGGCCTGCGCCCTTGTCGCCGGCGTCGGCCGCCATGGGGACCGGGATCGGCGCCAGAAGCGCGAAGAGGCTCAAAAAAGCGAGGGACGGCAGGCGGGCGGCACGCATCACAGGCCTCGTGTCTTCATTTCTTGAAAACGGGCGAGGCTCAGTCTCTCAACGAAGGGTTAAGGCTTGGTGTGGGCGATGGGTAAACGCGGCGGGCGCGACGCTCAGAAATGGCGGTAGCCGCCCTCGGGGAGCGTCATCGCCATTCCCGCGCCGTCGAGCGCCGCGACCCCCGCGCCGTGCGCCACCCGCCCGATCTCGCTGACGGCGACGCCCGCGCCCGCCGCGCGTGCGGCGATCTCGGCCCGCCGGCCGGCCGGCGCGGCGAAGAGAATCTCGTAGTCGTCGCCGGCCGAGAGGATGTCCGCCCACGTCATGAGGCCTAGCCCGAGCGCCTCGCGGACGGCCGCGGAGAGGGGCACGCGGTCGGCCTCGATGCGGATGTTGACGCCCGATACGTCCGCCATGTGCCCGGCATCGGCGACGAGCCCGTCGGAAACGTCGAGCGCCGCGCTCGCGAGCCCCGCGAGGGCGGGCCCCAGGGACACGCGCGGCTCCGGCAGGCGGTAGCGCGCGGCGGCAAAATCCGCCAAAGCCGGCGAGAGCCCCGGCGCCGCGCCCGTCAGCGCGCGAAGGCCGAGGCCCGCATCGCCGATCGTTCCGCTCACGAAGAGAAGATCGCCGGGCCGCGCGCCGCCCCTGCGCAGCATCGCGCCGTCGGCCCAGCCGAAGGCCGTGAGCGAGAACGTGGCCGGCCCGGGCGTCGCCACCGTGTCGCCGCCGAGGAGCTTCACCCCGAAGCGCGCCTGGTCCTCGCCGAGGCCGCGCGCGAAGGCGGCGATCGCCTCTTCCCCCGTTCCCTTCGGAAAGGCGACCGTCAGCACATAGTGGGCGGGCCGCGCGCCCTTCGCGGCGAGGTCGGAGAGATTGACGCGCAGAAGCTTCCTCGCGACGAGGTCGGGCGGGTCGTCGGGAAGGAAATGCACGCCCTCGACGATGGCGTCCGCCGTGACGACGAGATCCTTGCCCGGCACGAGCGGGATCGTCGCCGCGTCGTCGGTGAGGGCGAGCCCCTCGGGCGCGGCGAGCGGCGCGAAATATCTGGCGATGAGCGCGAACTCGTCCATGGCCCGCGGAGGCCTCACTGGCCCGGCGGCGCTCCGAGGGAGCGGAGATAGGCGATGATGCTCGCCCGGTCCTCGGGCTTGGCGACGGCGATGACCATCGCCGTCCCGGGCACGGTCGCGCGCGGATTGGCGAGGAAGGCGTCGAGCTTCTCGGCCGTCCAGGCGAAGCCCGCCGCCTTCAGCGCCGGCGAATAGGCGAAGCCCGCGACGCTCGCCGCCGGACGCCCGACGATGCCGACGAGATGGGGCCCGGCAAGATTGCGCGGCGCGTCCGGGACGTGGCAGGAGCCGCACATCACCTTGAAGAGCCGCTCGCCGCGCGCGGCGTCCTGCGCCGCGGCGGGCGCCGCCGACAGACCCGCGAGCGCGAGGCCCAGAAGGGCCCGCCTCCAAATGCCGTTCCGAAACGTCACGTGTCGCCCTCCTCGCCTTCGGGCCAAGATGGGCCGCCTCAGGGCGCGGGGCAATGGGCCCCGGTCTCGACCCAGGCCGCGACCAGCGCGCCGAAGGTCGCCTGGTCCCCGGGCGCGGGCGCCCGGCCCTCGCCCGGCTCCCACCCCCAGCCCACGAGCGAGTCCTTGCCCATATGCTCGACGAGCGCCTCGAGCGTGCGCCCGCCATTGCGGCTCGGGTCCTTGATCTGCGCGCAGATCTCCGCCGCGGGCACGCCGGCCCAGGCCATTTCGAGGGGCGCGAGGCCCCAGTGGGGATGCCCGGGAATAGAGCCCGGCGAGCCCGCGAAGGCGACGTTCGTCGCGCCGTGGCAGGTCGAGCACATCATGCCGGGCGGCCCGTGCCCGTTGGCGCCCCGCGCGACGGGCGGCTCGTGCGGACGCATGCTCTCGCCCTGCGTCGGCGTGTCGCCCCGCGGATGGCAGTTAAGGCAGCGCGGATGGGCGATGACCTTCGCCATCTCGCCGAAGAGCGCCGCCGAGCGCTCGGCGGGATCGGCGATGGCGGAGAAGGCCGCGACCGTCTTGAGCCCGAGGACCTCCAGCGGGCCCTCGGGGACCTTCGCTTCCTCCTTCTTCTCGCCGCACGCGGCAAGGGCGAGGAGCGTCGCGAGGGCTACGAGGCATGCCGTCCTGCGCATGGGTCCCCTCCCCTACACCGCCGCCACGACGGGCAGCCGGCGCGGCGTTCGCCCCGTGAGGCGGCGCATCGCATTGGCGACCGCCGGCGCGATGGGCGGCACGCCCGGCTCGCCGACGCCGGTCGGATTCTCCGTCGACGGAACGATCGCGACCTCGACCTCGGGCATCTCGCCGATGCGCAGCGAGCGGTAGTCGTGGAAGTTCGACTGGCGCACCGCCCCGCCCGCCTCGAGCGTGATCTCGTCGAAGAGCATGGCGCCGAGCCCGTAGCCGATGCCGCCCTCCATCTGGGCCGCGACGACGTTCGGGTTCACGGCCAGCCCGCAGTCGACGGCGCACCAGACGCGGTGCACGCGCGGCACGCCGCCCTCGATCGAGACCTCGGCGATCTGCGCGACATAGCTGTTGAAGGAGTGGACGGCGGCGACGCCGAAGGCGCGCCCTTCGCCCGGCGCCCTGCCCCAGCCGGCGATCTCCGCCGCGCGCGAGAGGACGCCGGCAAGGCGCGGCTCCTCGGCGAGCAGCGCGAGGCGGCCCTCGACCGGATCCTTGCCGCCGCGCTCGAGCAGCTCGTCGAGGAAGGTCTCGACCGCATAGCCGGTATGGGTGTGGCCGACCGAGCGCCACCACAGCGTGGTGACGGGGCTCGGAAGGGTGTGCACCGAGACGTGCAGGTTGGGGATCGCGTAATGCAGGTCGGACGCGCCTTCGACCATGGTCGGGTCGATGCCGTTCTGCACCATGCCCTCGAAAGGCGAGCCCGCGAGGAAGGACTGGCCGGCGATGACCTGCTCCCAGGCGAGGATGGCGCCGTCCGGCGCGACGAGGCCGCGCAGGCGATGGGCCATCAGCGGACGGTAATAGCCGCCGCGAATGTCGTCCTCGCGCGTCCACATGAGCTTCACCGGCCGCGTGCCTCCGGCCGCCATGAAGGCCTGCGCGGCCTCGGCGGCGAGATGGGAGGTCGGCTGCGCGCGCCGCCCGAAGCTGCCGCCCGCGAGCATGGTGTGGATCGCGACCTTGGCGGGCTCCACGCCGCACACGGCGGCGATGGTGCCCTGGTCGAGCGTCTGGATCTGGCTTCCCATCCAGGCCTCGATGCCGTCCTCGGAACGCGCGATCACCGCGTCGAGCGGCTCCATCGGCGCATGGGCGAGATAGGGGAAGAGATACTCCGCCTGCAGAATGGTGCCTTCGCCCTTGAAGGCCTCGTCGACGGAGCCGGCCTCGCGCGCAAGCGCGCCGCGTCCGCGCGCGGCCTCCTGGGCCGCCGCCGCGATCTCCGCGCTCGAGCGCGTCTCCGCGCCCGTCTCGTCCCAGGCGACCGCGAGCGCCCGCCGGCCCTTCAGCGCCGCGAAGGTCGTCTCGGCATAGACCGCGACGCCCGAGCCGAGCGTCTTGACGTCGACGACGCCCGGCACCGCGCGCGCCGCCGTCTCGTCGACCGAGGCGACCTTCGCCCCGAGCTTGTCCGGGTGGGCGACGACGGCGGTGAGCATGCCGTCGCGATAGACGTCGAGCGTGAACAGCGCCGAGCCGTCGAGCTTGCCGCCCGTGTCGAGCTTCGGCATGTCCTTGCCGATATAGACGAAGCGGTCCGGCGTCTTGAGCGCGGGCTCGGCCGGCGGGGCTTCCTGCGCGGCCGCCTCGGCGAGCGCGCCGAAGCCAGAGGACCTGCCCGTCGCCTCGTGCGCGACGACGCCTTTCGCGACCGTGATCTCCGCGGGCGGAACGCTCCACGCCTTCGCCGCGGCGGCGACGAGCATCACGCGCGCGGCGGCGCCCGCCTTGCGCATCAGCTCGTAGGAGACCGCCATCGCGGTCGAGCCGCCCGTGCCCTGGATGGGCCCGAAGGCCGCGTTGGCGTAGAGCGTCGCGTCGGCCGGCGCGTGCTCGGCGCGGATCTGCGCCCAGTCGGCGTCGAGCTCCTCGGCGACGAGCGTCGCGAGGCCCGTGAAGGGTCCCTGCCCGAACTCGATATGCTTGATCAGCACCGTGACCGTGTCGTCGGTGGCGATGCGCACGAAGGCGTTCGGCGCGAAGCTCTGCGCGCCCGCCTCGCCGGCGAGCACCTTGGCCGCGCCCGACTGGGCGAGCGATTTGAGCGGAAGCGCGACCGCGACGACGAGCGCGCCCGTGCCGCCGAGGAAGGCCCGGCGCGAAGGGCTCTCGAGCCCGAGCTTTGCCATGACGCTCACCCTTTGAGAGCCGCGGCCGCCGTCTTCACGGCCTTGCGGATGCGCACATAGGTGGCGCAGCGGCAGATATTGCCCGCGAGCGCCGCGTCGATGTCTCCGTCCCCGGGGCTCGGCACCGCGGCGAGCAGCGCCGCCGCCGTCATGATCTGCCCCGACTGGCAATAGCCGCATTGCGGCGTGTCGAGCGCGGTCCAGGCCGCGCGCACCGCATCGGCCTCGGGGCCCTTGAGGCCCTCGATGGTGGTGACGTCGTAGCCATCGAGGCTGCCGAGCGGCGTCACGCAGGCGCGCCGCGGCTGGCCGTTGAGGTGCACCGTGCACGCACCGCATTGCGCGATGCCGCAGCCGAACTTGGTGCCGGTGAGGCGCAGATGGTCGCGCAGCACCCAGAGGAGCGGCGTGTCGGGGTCGGCGTCGACCTCCACCGCCTCGCCGTTCACGCTCAAGGACACGACCATCGTCCGCCTCCTCCTGCCTTGAACGAGGCGCGAGCCCCGCGACGCTTCGACTTAAATCCGATCGGCACGCACATTCAAGCGAGCGCGCTCACCATGACGTAGTAGCCATCCGGATCGCGCAGCCGGCGTCGGGCGTCGATGCGCCGGGGCGCAGCCTAAATCCCTCTCCCGGCGGGAGAGGGATACGAGACTTGGCGCTCCGATTTCGGAGCGCCTCGGTCGCAGTCGGGTGAGGGGCGCGCCCGGTCTTGGAAAACGGCAGTGCACCGCCCACGCGCCGGCCCCCTCATCCTGTCCTTCTCCCGATGGGAGAAGGAACCCAGGCGGCGCCGGCCCGCGCCTTCGGGGCCGGCCGTGCTCAGGCGCCCCAGCCCAGGGCCGCCTTGACCTCGAGGAACTCCTTGAGGCCCTCGGGGCCCCATTCGCGCCCGTTGCCCGACTGCTTGTAGCCGCCGAAGGGCGCCATGAAGTCCGGGCCCGCCCCGTTGAGGTGCACATTGCCCGCCCGGATGCGCCTCGCGACCTCGCGCACCTTTTCCGGATTGCCGCCCGAGACGTAGCTCGAGAGGCCGTAGGGCGTGTCGTTGGCGATGGCGATCGCCTCCTCCTCGGTCTCGTAGGGAAGGATCGAGAGCACGGGGCCGAAGATCTCCTCCCGCGCGATCGTCATGTCGTTGCGCACATTCGCGAAGACCGTGGGGCGCACATAGTAGCCGCGATTGAGGCCGTCGGGACGGCCGAGGCCGCCGGCGACGAGGTCCGCGCCCTCCTGGATGCCCTTCTCGATGAGGCTTTGGATCTTGTTGTACTGAACCTCGCTCACCACGGGGCCCATATAGGTGCCCTGCGCCTTCGGATCGCCGACCGCGACCTTCTCCGCGGTGGCCTTGGCGATGGCGACGGCCTGATCGTGCTGACCGCGCTGCACGAGCATGCGGGTCGGCGCGTTGCAGGACTGGCCCGAATTGGTCATGACGCTCATCACGCCGCCGCCGACCGCCTTGGCGAGATCGGCATCGGGCAGGATGATGTTCGGCGACTTGCCGCCGAGCTCCTGCGCCACGCGCTTCACCGTGTCCGCGGCGGCCTTGGCGACGAGGATGCCCGCGCGCGTCGAGCCCGTGAACGACATCATGTCGACGCCCGGATGGCTCGACAGCGCCGTGCCGACGCCCGCCCCGTCGCCGTTGACGAGGTTGAAGACGCCCTTCGGCACCCCGGCCTCGTGCAGGATCTCGGCGAGGATCGCGGCATTGTAGGGCGCGACCTCGGAGGGCTTCAGCACCATGGTGCAGCCCGCGCCGAGCGCCGGCGCGACCTTGCACATGATCTGGTTCACCGGCCAGTTCCACGGCGTGATCATGCCGACGACGCCGACCGGCTCTTTGAGGAGGCGCAGCTTTCCGTGGCTCTCCTCGAAGGGATAGGTCTTGAGGATCTCGACCATGGTGGAGATGTGGGCAAGGCCCGTCGCGGCCTGCGCCTTCTCGGCGAGCCACAGGGGCGCGCCCATCTCCTCGGAGATGACCTCGGCGATCTCCTTGTAGCGCTTCTGATAGACGCCGGCGATCTTCTCCAGAAGCGCGCGGCGCTCGTCGACGCTCGTGCGCGAGAAGCTCTCGAATGCCGCGCGCGCGGCGCGCACCGCCTTGTCCACGTCCCCCGCCGAGCCGAGCGCGATCTTGCCCATCGGCTCTTCCGTGGCCGGATTGATGACGTCGAGCGTGCGGCGCTCCACCGGGTCGATCCATTGCCCGTCTATGTAGAATTTGAGGACGTTTCGCATCGGCTTCTGCTCCCTTGCGCATGAGGGGCGGTGCGGCCGAGCGGTCGGCGCGCGCATCGCCAGGTCGGGGCCCGCCGCCGGAAATGCCGGCGGCATCGCCTCGGGGCCGGGCCCGGGCGCGCCGGTCCGGCCTTGAAGATCGCGGCTAGGACAGCACAGCGTCCAGCTTCGTGGCAAGCCGCGCCCCTTGACGGCAGACCTGCGCGCGCCGCACAACTTGCCGCGCCCCTCGCCGCGTGCCCGCGCTTGGCCCACGACTGACCCTGGTCATCGAATTGCCCCGCCTGACGAGCCACATAGCGACCCGCAGCACCGAGTTTCGCGCGAACGAGGCGGCGATGGCCGCCCTCGTCGAGGAGCTCGGCGCGCGCGCCCGCGCCATCGCGGAGGGCGGCGGCGCGCGGGCGCGCGAGCGCCACAAGGCGGCCGGAAAGCTCCTCGCGCGCGAGCGCGTCGCCCGCCTTCTCGACGCCGCCAGCCCCTTCCTCGAGCTCGGCCAGTTCGCGGCCCACGAGGTCTATGACGAGCCCCTGCCGGCGGCGGGCATCGTCACGGGCATCGGCCGCGTCGAGGGGCGCGAGTGCATGATCGTCGCGAACGACGCGACGGTGAAGGGCGGCACCTATCATCCGCTCACGGTGAAGAAGCACCTGCGCGCGCAGGAGATCGCGCTCGAGAACCGCCTGCCCTGCCTCTATCTCGTCGAGAGCGGTGGCGCCTTCCTGCCGCTCCAGGCGGACGTCTTTCCGGACAAGGAGCATTTCGGGCGCATCTTCTACAACCAGGCGAACCTCTCGGCCGCCGGCATCCCGCAGATCGCGGTCGTGCACGGCTCCTCGACCGCCGGGGGGGCCTATGTGCCGGCCATGTGCGACGAGGCCGTCATCGTCAAAAATCAGGGCACGGTCTTCCTCGGCGGCCCGCCGCTCGTCAAGGCCGCGACCGGCGAGAGCGTGAGCGCGGAGGAGCTCGGCGGCGCGGACGTCCATTGCCGCCAGTCCGGCGTCACGGATCACTATGCCGAGAGCGACGCGCATGCGCTCGACCTCTGCCGGCGCATCGTCGCGCGCCTCAACACCTCGAAGCGCGTCGACCTCGATCTCGCCGATCCCGCTCCGCCCGCCTTCGATCCGCGCGAGATCTACGGCGTCGTGCCCAAGGACACGCGCCAGCCCTACGACGCGCGCGAGATCGTCGCGCGCCTCGTCGACGCCTCCGACTTCGACGAGTTCAAGCGCCTCTATGGCTCCACCCTCGTCTGCGGCTTCGCGCGCCTTCAGGGCATGCCCGTGGGCATCCTCGCCAATAACGGCATCCTCTTCTCCGAAAGCGCGCTCAAGGGCGCGCATTTCATCGAGCTGTGCGGCCAGCGCGGCATTCCGCTCGTCTTCCTGCAGAACATCACGGGCTTCATGGTGGGCCGCAAGGCGGAGGCCGGCGGCATCGCCAAGGACGGCGCGAAGCTCGTGACGGCGGTCGCGACGGCGCGCGTGCCGAAGCTCACGGTCATCGTGGGCGGCAGCTTCGGCGCGGGCAACTACGCGATGTGCGGGCGCGCCTATGGCGCCCGCTTCGTCTTCATGTGGCCGAACGCGCGCATCTCGGTGATGGGCGGCGAGCAGGCGGCGGCCGTGCTCGCGACGGTGCGCCGCGACGGCCTCGCCGCGCGCGGCGAATCCTGGCCGGCGCAGGAAGAGGAGAAGCTGCGCGCCGAGATCCGCGCGACCTACGAGGCGCAGGGCAGCCCCTATTACGCCTCGGCCCGCCTCTGGGACGACGGCATCATCGATCCCGCCGCGACACGCGACGTGCTCGCCCTCGCGCTTTCCGCCGCGCTTAACGCGCCCGTCGAGCGCGCGCGCGGACCCCTTTTCAGGATGTGACCGGCGCGAGGCGCCCGAAAGCCCGGAGGCCGACGCCATGGCAGAGACCGTCCTCGTCGAGAAGGAGCCCTCGGGCCTCGCCTGGCTGCGGCTCAACCGGCCGGAGCGGCGCAACGCCTTCGACGACGAGGCGATCGCCGCGCTCGATGCCGCGCTGCGCGACCTTTCGGAGGACGAGGCGGTGCGCGCCGTCGTCCTCACGGGAAACGGCGCGGCCTTCTCCGCCGGCGCGGACCTCGCCTGGATGCGCCGCATGGCCGATTATTCGCACGAGGAGAATCTCGCCGACGCGCGCGCGCTCGCGGACATGCTGGCGCGCCTCAACGAGCTGAATAAGCCCGTCATCGCGGCGGTGAACGGGCCGGCCATCGCGGGCGGGCTCGGCCTCGTCTGCGCCGCCGACATCGCCGTCGGCGTGCCGGAGGCCGTCTTCGCCGTCTCGGAGGTGAGGATCGGCCTTGCCCCCGCGACCATCTCGCCCTACGTCCTCGCGGCCATCGGCGCGCGCGCCGCGCGCCGCTATTTCCTCACCGCCGAGCGCTTCGATGCCGGGACGGCGCTCGGCCTCGGCCTTCTTCACGAGATCGTTCCTTCCGCGGAGCTTCTTGCCCGCGTGCGCGCGCTCGCGCAGGATTTGCTGAGCGCGAGCCCGGCCGCGCTCGCCGCCACCAAGGCGCTCATCCGCTCGGTCGCGGGCCGCCCCGTGGACGGGCCTCTCAAGGACGAGACCGCGCACCTCATCGCCGAGCTTCGCGCCTCGCCGGAAGGCCGCGAGGGCGTCAGGGCCTTTCTCGAGAAGCGGGCGCCGGCCTGGATGCCGGGGAAGGCCCCATGATCCGCCGCCTCCTCATCGCCAATCGCGGCGAGATCGCCTGCCGCATCGTCCGCACGGCGCGGGCGATGGGCGTGCGGACGATCGCCGTCTATTCGGATGCCGATGCCGATGCGCTGCATGTGCGCCTCGCCGACGAGGCCTTTCGCATCGGCCCGCCGCCGGCCCCCGAGAGCTATCTCGACGCCGGCGCCGTCCTCAAGGCCGCGCGCGCGGGCGCGGCGGACGCGATCCATCCCGGCTACGGCTTTCTGTCGGAGAACGCCGAGTTCGCGACGCGCGTCGCGGCGGAAGGGCTCGTCTTCGTCGGCCCGCCGCCGGCGGCGATCGCCGCGATGGGCTCCAAGAGCGCGGCGAAGGCGCTGATGGAGGCGGCCGGCGTGCCCATCCTGCCCGGCTATCACGGCGAGGGGCAGGCGGACGATCTCATCGCCGCGGAAGCGCAGCGCATCGGCTATCCGGTGATGCTCAAGGCGGCGGCCGGGGGCGGCGGCAAGGGTATGCGCCTCGTGCGCGAGGCGGGCGAGCTCCTTCCCGCCCTCGCCTCCGCCCGCCGGGAGGCGAAAGCCGCCTTCGGGGACGAGCGCTTCCTCGTCGAAAAATATCTGGAGAGCCCGCGCCACGTGGAGGTGCAGGTCTTCGCGGACGGCCACGGCAATGGCGTGCACCTCTTCGAGCGCGACTGCTCGATCCAGCGCCGACACCAGAAGGTGATCGAGGAGGCGCCCGCGCCCGGCCTCCCCGAAAAGCTCCGCACCGAGATGGGCGCGGCGGCCGTCACCGCCGCCAGGGCCATCGGCTATGTCGGCGCCGGGACGGTCGAGTTCCTCTTCGACGGGCGCGGGAGCTTCTACTTCATGGAGATGAACACGCGCCTCCAGGTCGAGCACCCGGTGACCGAGGCCGTGACCGGGCTCGATCTCGTCGAGTGGCAGCTCCGCGTCGCCGGCGGTGAGAAGCTGCCTCTCGGCCAGAAGGAGATCGCGCTCGACGGCCATGCCATCGAGGCGCGCCTCTACGCCGAGGCGCCCGAGCGCGGCTTCCTGCCCTCGACGGGCCGCCTCAGGCATCTGGCCTTCGGCCCCGGCATACGCATCGACACGGGCGTCGAGGCGGGCGCGGAGGTCTCGCCCTATTACGACCCGATGATCGCGAAGATGATCGCGCATGGGGAAACGCGCGAGATCGCGCGCCGTCGCCTCGCCGATGCGCTCGCCGAGACGCAGATCGTGGGCGTGCGGACCAATGCGCGCTTCCTCCGGCGCCTCCTCGAAACGCCCGACTTCGCGGCGGGCAAGGTCGACACCGGCTTCATCGAGCGCCACGGCGAGAGCCTCCTGCCCGAGGCGGGCGGCCCGAGCCTCACGCACCGCCTCGTCGCCGTCCTCTGGCGCCTCGCGCGGCTCGCGCGTTTGCGCGGCTCCTCGCCCTGGGACGCGCCTTCGGGATTTCGCGTGAACCTGCCGGCCGAGATCCGCGTCTCGCTTCTCGTCGAGGAGGAGGAGCAGAGCTACTCCGCCCGCCCGACGAGCGAGGGTTATCGCATCGCCTTCGGGACCGAGAGCCACGAGGGGGCCTGCGAGCTTCTCGACGGCGGCCGCCTCGCCGCGCGCATCGACGGGCGGCGCCTCGTCGCGCGGATCGCGGAGACCGCCGAGGGCATCGCCGTTCTCCATGACGGCGTCGAGCACGAGATCCGCTTCCCCGAGCTCGTCGCGCGCGACGAGAGCGCCGTCGCGTCGGAGGGCTCGCTCGCCGCGCCCATGCCGGGCACCGTCGTCGCGGTGAAGGTCGAGCCGGGCCGCGCGGTCGCCGCCGGGGATCCGCTCGTCGTGCTCGAGGCCATGAAGATGGAGCACGTCATCCGCGCGCCCGCCGCCGGCAAGGTGCGCGAGATCTTCTTCGCCGCCGGCGACGCTGTGAAGGAGGGAGACCTCCTCGTCGCGCTCGAGGAGGGCTAAGGCTTTCCTTCGCCTACGGAGGATTTTCCGGGGCAGCCTTCCGGACGCGAGCGATCGGCAGAGCGCCGGTTCGAACCTTGCCAATGAAGGGTGCCTCGATCCTTCCGCTCGCGACGCCCCCCGACTTGGGGGGCCGTTGCCACAGCCCCGTCACGCATCGTTGTTCTCGATTGGCCGGTCGAGCTTGTCCTCCGGCCGCGCTCCGCGCGGACCGGGCAACGTCGCAAGCGGACAGGTTTCGGATCAATCGAATTGACCCGCCGCCTGGCGATTACCTGGGGTTCAGCAGGATTACGACGCGTGTTACTGTTGCCTGAACGAGGGGAAATGGGAGGGGTGTCGTGGATTGGACAGCGCTTATTCTCGCCACGATCAGCGGGGCGTTGGGCGGTTTGCTTGGCGGACTTCTGGGCCTGCCCTTCAAGAACAAGACCGCCAGGGCCGTCGCGCTCGTGGTGCCCGTGGTGCTCTGCGCAAGGCTGCTGCCCGACGTGCTCGAGCCTCATCTCGGACCGCTTCTGCGCACCGGCACGGGACAGGACGATGCGGTCGAGAGGCAGCTCGACTCCTTGCGCGACGAGCCGGTCTTCGCGGCCATACTGGAGCGCGGGGACGTCAGCGAGGAGGAGATCAAGGCCCGGCTGGTCGAGGCCTACCGCAAGGGCGGAACGGACGGGCTGGCGCGGGAGGCGGCGCGCATCGGTCAAGAGTACGGCGGATCGATCGCCTTCGCCTATTTTCCGCGGGCCCGAAACGAGGACCTCATCGATGTCGCGTCGGCCCTGGTCGACATACAGGAGTTTCTCGTCTCGGCCGATCCGGGCCTCTGCTATCGCTGGCTCTTCGGCGGCGATTTCGATCCCATCAAGTTCGACCGTCTCGTCGGCAGGGACCGGGCGAAAGCGCTCGGCGATGCCTTCACGGCCGTCATCAGGAACGGGTATGACGCCGTTCCCGAATTCGACCGTGTGCGGGCGCAGATAGGCATGCGCGCGGCCGTCATCGCCGCCCTCGGCCAATCCGATGCAAACATGATTGCCGTCGCCACCGGCCAGCGCCGTGCCGCCACGCGTGAGGAGGAGACGTTTGCCTGCAGGGCCAGTCACGACATCTACGCCTACGTGCTCGGCCTCGAAAATGCCGCCGACGTCCTTAGGCTGATGTTCATTCAGTGACGGCGATGGCGCCGTCGCCGGTCCACGCGGGCCGGTCGGGCGCAGCTTACGGCGCGATGAAGCCCGGAGGGACCGCCCGCGCGTAACGGCAGGCGTCGCAAATCGGTAGAGGCGAAGCCCTACCGCGAGTAGAACTCGACCACCGCGTTCGGCTCCATGCGCACCGGATAGGGCACGTCGGAGAGCTGCGGCGTGCGGACGAAGCGCGCCGTCATCTTGTTGTGGTCGACCTCGAGATAGTCGGGCACGTCGCGCTCGGGGCTTTGGGCCGCCTCGAGCACGAGGGCCATCTGGCGGGCGCGGTCGGTGAGCTCGATGGCGTCGCCTTCCTTGACCTTGTAGCTCGAGATGTTCACGCGCCGGCCGTTCACCTTGACGTGGCCGTGGTTCACGAACTGGCGGGCCGCGAAGACGGTGGGCACGAACTTGGCGCGGTAGACCACCGCGTCGAGGCGCCGCTCGAGAAGGCCGATGAGGATCTCGGCCGTGTTGCCGCGCACGCGGGCGGCTTCGGCGTAGATCTTGCGGAACTGCTTCTCCGAGATGTTGCCGTAATAGCCCTTGAGCTTCTGCTTGGCCATCAAATGGAGGCCGTAGTCGGAGAGCTTGCCGCGCCGGCTGCCCTGGCCGTGCTGGCCGGGCTTGTACTCGCGCTTGTTGAACGGGCTCTTCGGCCGGCCCCAGATGTTCTCGCCCATCCGGCGGTCGATCTTGTACTTGGCCTGCAGGCGGCGCGTCATCGGCGGTCCTTCATCGCGGAACGGAAGCAAGGCATAGGGCACGGGCGGCGGCGGCCGAACCGGCCCCCCGCGCGTGAGCGGCGCACTATACGCGGGGCCGGCCTTTAGTCAACGCCGGGTTCGCGCCCCGCGAGGCGCTCGAAGGCGCTGACGACGCCCCGCAGCGTGCGCACCTCCTGCCCGCTCAAGGCGGCGCGCTGGAAGAGAGCCCGCAGGTTCTGCACCATCGAGGGCCGCTTCTCCGGGGGCTTCAGGAAGCCCGCCCTGTCGAGCGCGCCCTCGAGATGCTCGAAGAAGCCCACGAGCTCGGCCGTGCTCGCCGGCGGCTCGGCGGCGGGCGGCGCGGCCGGCGCCTCGCCGCGATGCCACTCATAGCCGAGGATGAGCACGGCCTGGGCGAGGTTCAGCGAGGCGAAGGCGGGGTTGGCAGGGATCGCGACGATCTCGCGGGCGAGCGCGATGTCCTCGTTCGCGAGCCCCGCGCGCTCCGGTCCGAAGAGGATGCCCGCCCGCGCCCCTCCGGCGATGGCGCCGCGCAGCTTCGCCGCCGCCTCGGCGGGATCGTTCGCGTGCTTGCGGATGGCGCGCTCACGCGCGGTGGTTGCGAGGACGAGGTGGAGATCGGCGACCGCCTCCTCGGTCGTCGCGAAAAGCCGCGCGGCATCGAGAATCGCGGTCGCGCCGGAGGCCATCGCGGTCGCCTGGCGATTGGGAAATGGGTCGCGCGGCGCGACGAGGCGCAGCTCGCCGAGGCCGAAATTCATCATCGCCCGCGCCGCCGCCCCGATGTTCTCGCCGAGCTGCGGGCGCACGAGGACGATGACGGGTCCGCCCGCGAGGCTCTCCCGGCGATGATCGGTACCCGCCATTGCGCGTTTCGTCCCTCCCTGGGCCGCCCTTCGCTTTTGCGCGGGCCGGCGGAGATGCTATAGCTCCGCAACGCCTCCGAGACGAGGCCGGAAGGCCGCGCTCTCCCGCTCGTTCCAGCCCCGGGGACCCCTCTCCATGCCGAAGATCAAGGTGCAGAATCCCGTCGTGGAGCTCGACGGCGACGAGATGACTCGCATCATCTGGGCGCTCATCAAGGAAAAGCTGATCCTGCCCTTCCTCGACGTCGAGCTCGACTATTACGACCTCGGAATCGAGCACCGCGACGCGACCGAGGACAAGGTGACGGTCGAGGCGGCCGAGGCGATCAAGCGCCACGGCGTCGGCGTCAAATGCGCGACCATCACGCCGGACGAGGCGCGCGTGAAGGAGTTCAAGCTCAAGAAGATGTGGAAGTCGCCCAACGGCACGATCCGCAACATCCTGGGCGGCACCGTCTTCCGCGAGCCGATCATCTGCCGCAACGTGCCGCGCCTCGTCGGCGGCTGGACCCAGCCCATCGTCATCGGCCGCCACGCCTTCGGCGACCAGTACCGCGCGACCGACTTCCTCGTGCCGGGCAAGGGCAGGCTCACCGTCACCTTCACGCCGGACGGCGGCGGGGCGCCGATCACGCACGAGGTCTACGACTTCCCCTCCTCGGGCGTCGCCATGGCGATGTACAACCGCGACGATTCGATCCGCGACTTCGCGCGCGCCTGCCTCAATTACGGGCTCGAGCGCGGCTGGCCGGTCTACCTTTCGACGAAGAACACCATCCTCAAGGCCTATGACGGCCGCTTCAAGGATCTCTTCCAGGAGATTTTCGAGAAGGATTTCAAGGCGGCCTTCGAGAAGAAGAAGATCGTCTACGAGCACCGCCTCATCGACGACATGGTGGCCTCCGCCCTCAAATGGAGCGGCGGCTTCATCTGGGCCTGCAAGAACTACGACGGCGACGTGCAATCGGACCAGGTCGCGCAGGGCTTCGGCTCGCTCGGCCTCATGACCAGCGTCCTTCTGTCCCCGGACGGCCGCACGGTCGAGGCCGAAGCCGCGCACGGCACGGTGACGCGCCACTACCGCGCCCATCAGCGCGGCGAGGAGACCTCGACGAACTCCATCGCCTCGATCTTCGCCTGGACGCGCGCCCTCCTCCACCGCGCCAAGCTCGACGGCACGCCCGAGCTCGCCGGTTTCGCCCAGACGCTCGAGAAGGTCGTGGTGCGCACGGTCGAGAGCGGCCACATGACGAAGGACCTCGCCCTTCTCATCGGCCCAGACCAGCGCTGGCTCTCGACCGCGGGCTTCCTCGACAAGGTCGAATCGAATCTGCGCAAGGCGCTCGGCTGAGGCTCCGTCGGGCGACTTCGCCGCGCGCGCGGGCCGTCGTCCCGGAGCCTAGGCGAGCCCGGAAATGCTCGCATTTCCGGCTTTGCGAGCCTTGGCGTCCGGGACCTGCGGCCGGGCGATGCTCCGCAAGCGGTAGATCCCGGACAGCTCAATTTGCCGGCCAAATCAAACCCCGGCTTTCGCCGGGGCATGGACTTCGGGCAAATTGGCTTCCGGGATGACGGCGTCATGGGTCTGTGACCTAGGGCGAAGGAGCCCAAGGCGCGCCACAGCGCAAACCGCGATCGCCGTTCGCGGCGTCGACCATCGGGACGAGACGAGTCCGAACCGGGGGCGCGGCTACGCCGCCTCGACGAGCGCGGCGAGCTCCTCGGCGACCGCGGCGAGGGCCTCCTGCGCCTTCGAGCCGTCGGGGCCGCCGGCCTGGGCCATGTCGGGGCGCCCGCCGCCGCCCTGGCCGCCGAGCGCGCGCGCCGCGGCCTTGACGAGATCGACCGCGCTCACGCGCGCGGTGAGATCGCTCGTCACCCCCACCGCGACCGAAGCCTTCTCGTCCGCGACCGTGACGAAGGCGACGACACCCGAGCCGAGCTTCTTCTTCGCGTCGTCGATGAGGCCGCGCAGCTCCTTCGCCGGCACGCCGTCGAGCGCCGACGCCATGAGGCGGATGCCCGCGACCTCGCGCACGGCAGGCCCCGCGGACGCGGCGCCCGAGCCGCCCATGGCGATCGCCTTGCGCGCCTCGGCGAGCTCGCGCTCGAGCCTCTTGCGCTCGGCGAGGAGGGCCTCGAGCCTCGGGACGAGCTCGTCCGCGGTCGTCTTGAGCGCGGCGGCCGCCTCGCGCAACGTCCGCTCCTCGCCCACGAAAAAGGCGCGCGCCGCCTCGCCGGTCAGCGCCTCGATGCGCCGCACGCCGGACGCGACGGCGCTCTCCGAGACGATCTTGAAGAGCGCGATGTCGCCGGTGCGCGCCACATGCGTTCCGCCGCAGAGCTCGACGGAGAACGCCCTCGGCTTCTCCGCCTCCTCCGGCACGCGGCCCATCGTCAGCACGCGGACCTCCTCGCCGTACTTCTCGCCGAAGAGCGCGAGCGCGCCCGCGCCCACCGCCTCCTCGGGCGACATGAGGCGCGTCGTCACCTCGCCGTTCTGGCGGACGAGCGCGTTGACCTCGGCCTCGATGCGCTCGAGCTCCTCGCCGGTCAGGGCTTTCTGGTGGCTGAAGTCGAAGCGCAGGCGCTCGGGCGCGACGAGCGAGCCCTTCTGCGTGACATGGGGGCCGAGCGCGCGGCGCAGCGCCGCGTGCAGGAGATGGGTCGCGGAGTGGTTCGCGCGGATCGCGAGGCGCCGCTCGACGTCGATCTGCATCTGCACGACGTCGCCCTCCTTGAGCGTGCCGCGCGCGAGGGTGCCCTGGTGGACGACGAGATCGCCGACGCGGCGCTGCGTGTCGGCGACCGCGAACTCGGCGCCGGCCGCCGTCCAGACGGCGCCCGTGTCGCCGACCTGGCCCCCCGATTCGCCGTAGAAGGGCGACTGGTTGACGATGAGCGCGCCCTCCTCGCCCGCGGCGAGGGTCCCGACGCGCGCGCCGTCCTTGACGAGGGCGAGGATGCGCGCCTCGGCACGGTCGGTCGCGTAGCCGAGAAAGTCCGTGGGCCCCACGGCCTCGCGCAGCTCGTACCAGAGCGTGTCGGTGCGCGCCTCGCCCGAGCCGGCCCAGGCCGCCCTCGCCTCCGCGCGCTGGCGCTGCATGGCGGCCGAGAAGCCCTCGCGGTCGACGGCGATGCCGCGCGGGCGCAGCGCATCCTCGGTGAGGTCGAGCGGAAAGCCGTAGGTATCGTAGAGGCGGAAGGCGACCTCGCCCGGAAGGCTGCCGCCGGACGCGAGGCCCTCGGCGGCCTCGTCGAGGGTCTTGAGGCCGCGCTCCAGCATCGACTGGAATTTCGCCTCCTCAAGCTTCAAGGTCTCGGCGATGAGCGCGCGCGCCTGGCCGAGCTCGCCATAGGCCTCGCCCATCTCGGCTTCGAGCGCGCCCACGAGCTTGAAAAGCACCGGCTCGCGCGCGCCGAGGATATGGGCATGGCGCATGGCGCGGCGCATGATGCGCCGGAGCACGTAGCCGCGCCCCTCGTTCGAAGGCAGCACGCCGTCGGCAATGAGGAAGCTCGTCGAGCGCACATGGTCGGCGATGACGCGGTGGCTCGCGGCGTGCGGACCCGTCGCGCTCGTGCCCGTCGCCTCGGCCGAGGCGTCGATCAGCCGGCGGAAGAGATCGGTCGCGTAGTTGTCGTGCGTGCCCTGGAGGACCGCCGCCATGCGCTCGAGCCCCATGCCGGTGTCGATCGACGGCCTGGGCAGCGCCCGGCGCGCCCCGTCCGCCGACTGCTCGAACTGCATGAAGACGAGGTTCCAGATCTCGACGAAGCGGTCGCCGTCGGCATCGGCGCTGCCCGGCGGCCCGCCCGGAATCCGCTCGCCATGGTCGTAGAAGATCTCCGAGCACGGCCCGCAGGGGCCCGTATCGCCCATCGACCAGAAATTGTCCGAGGTCGGAATCTTGAGGATGCGGCTCGCCGGCAGGCCGGCGATCTTGCGCCAGAGCCCGAAGGCCTCCTCGTCCTCGGCATAGACGGTGACGACGAGGCGCTCGCGCGGCACGCCGTACTCGCCCGTGACGAGGCGCCAGGCGAGCTCGATCGCGTGCTCCTTGAAATAGTCGCCGAAGGAAAAATTCCCCAGCATCTCGAAGAAGGTGTGGTGGCGCGCGGTGTAGCCGACATTGTCGAGGTCGTTGTGCTTGCCGCCGGCGCGCACGCATTTCTGGGCGGTCGTCGCGCGCGTGTAGGAGCGCGTCTCGGCGCCCGTGAAGACGTCCTTGAACTGCACCATGCCCGCATTGGTGAAGAGCAGCGTCGGATCGTTGCGCGGCACGAGCGGCGAGGACGGGACGACCTCGTGGCCGTCCGCCGCGAAGAAGCCGAGGAACGCCTGTCGTATCTGGCTGAAAGACGTCATGGGCGGCCGCGCATGTCCCCTGTCGGCTGCGAGCGGCGCGCCCGCACCTTCAGGCGGGATATTTGGCGCGGGCGCCGCAGAACGCAAGCGCCGCCGGCCCCGCGCGGCCCCTGCCTCAGTCCTCGCCGCCGGCCGCGGCGCTCTCCTCGATGTCGCTCACCATGTCGCCCGCGAGGATGCCGGCATTGCGCCGCACCGCCTCCTCGATCGCCGCGGCGATGCCCGGATTCTCCTTGAGGAAGGTCTTGGCGTTCTCGCGGCCCTGGCCGATGCGCTGGCTGTCGTAGGAGAACCAGGCCCCGGACTTCTCCACGACGCCCGCCTTGACGCCGAGATCGACGAGCTCGCCCGTCTTCGAGATGCCCGAGCCGTACATGATGTCGAACTCGACCTGCTTGAAGGGCGGCGCGACCTTGTTCTTCACGACCTTGACGCGGGTCTGGTTGCCCACGACCTCGTCGCGCTCCTTGATCGAGCCGATGCGGCGGATGTCGAGGCGCACCGAGGCGTAGAACTTCAGCGCGTTGCCGCCCGTCGTCGTCTCCGGGCTGCCGAACATCACGCCGATCTTCATGCGGATCTGGTTGATGAAGACGACCATGCAGTTCGAGCGCGCGATCGAGCCCGTGAGCTTGCGCAAGGCCTGGCTCATGAGCCGCGCCTGCAGGCCGGGAAGCTGGTCGCCCATCTCGCCCTCGAGCTCGGCGCGCGGGGTCAGGGCCGCCACCGAATCGACGACGAGGATCTCGACCGCGCCCGAGCGCACGAGCGTGTCGGCGATCTCGAGCGCCTGCTCGCCGGTGTCGGGCTGGGAGATGAGGAGCTCGTCCACATTGACGCCGAGCTTGCGCGCATAGATGGGATCGAGCGCGTGCTCCGCGTCGATGAAGGCCGCGACGCCGCCGCGCTTCTGCACCTCGGCGACGACATGGAGCGCGAGCGTCGTCTTGCCCGAGGATTCGGGCCCGAAGATCTCGATGACGCGCCCCTTCGGCAGGCCGCCGATCCCGAGCGCGATGTCGAGGCCGAGCGAGCCCGTAGGGATGGCCGCGACCTCCAGCACCTCGCGCTGGCCGAGCTTCATGATCGAGCCCTTGCCGAAGGCGCGGTCGATCTGGCTCAGCGCGGCGTCGAGCGCCTTCTGCTTGTCGGACTGCATGGCATCGCTCAGGGGAATGACGTTCGGCGATCGGGACATTCACCGCTCCTTTGAGAATTCTCGTCCAAGGCCCCTCGCCCTGGCAACTGGGCGGGAGTGTACTCGTTTTGTTCTCACCCGCAAGCGAAATCTTTTCCCGCCCTCAGCGCTCGCTCAGCACGGTCTTCACCTTGGCCGCGAGCTGCTTCAGCGTGAAGGGCTTGGGGAGGAACTCGAAATTGCCGCCCTCGGCGAGCTGGTCGCGGAAGGCCTCCTCGGCGTAGCCCGAGATGAACACGACATGGACCTCCGGATAGCGCTCGCGCACCTTCTGCACGAGCGTCGGCCCGTCCATGGTGGGCATCTTCACGTCGGAGATGACGAGGTCGATCGAGCCGTTGGCCTTCTCCATCTCCTCGAGCGCGGCCTCGCCGTCGTCGGCCGAGAGCACCCGGTAGCCGCGGCTCTCGAGCGCGCGCGCGGCGAAGGTGCGCACCGCGTCCTCGTCCTCGACGAGCAGGATCGTCTCCTGGCCCGTAAGATCGGGATGGTCGGGCGAGACCTCGGCGGCCGCCTCGATCGCCTCGCTCGCCTTCGCGACATGGCGCGGCAGGTAGATGCGGAACGTCGTGCCCTTGCCAACCTCGCTCTCGGGAAAGATGAAGCCGCCCGTCTGCTTCACGATGCCGTAGACGGTCGAGAGGCCGAGGCCCGTGCCCTCGCCCACCGGCTTCGTCGTGAAGAAGGGCTCGAAGATCTTGTCGAGATCGTCCGCCGGAATGCCGCAGCCCGTGTCGGAGACGGAGATCATCACATAGTCGGCGGGCGGCATCAGCGGCTGGCCGAGCGCGACGGAGCGCTCCGCGTCGATGTTTTCGGTGCGGATCGTCAGCGCGCCGCCGTTCGGCATGGCGTCGCGCGAGTTCACCGCGAGATTCATGATGACCTGCTCGAACTGCACCTTGTCGACCTTGACGAGCCAGAGGTCGCGCTGGTGCTGCACGGCGAGCTCGATACGCTCGCCGAGGAGGCGGCGCAGGAGCTGGCTGAGATCGGAGAGCACGTCCTTGAGATCGAGGACGCGCGGCACCAGCGACTGCTGGCGCGAGAAGGCGAGGAGCTGGCCGGTGAGATTGGCCGCGCGCGTCGCGTTCTGGCGGATCTGGTTGACGTCGCCGAAGGAGGGATCGCCGACCCCGTGGCGCAGCAGCAGGAGGTCGCAGAACCCGATGATGGCGGTCAGCAGATTGTTGAAATCGTGCGCGACGCCGCCCGCGAGCTGGCCGATGGCCTGCATCTTGTGGGCCTGGCGCATCTGGTCGCGCTCGGTGACGTCGAGCACGTAGACGAGCGTCTCGGGCGCGCCCTGCGCGCCGAGCGCCCCCTCGCCGAGCCGCAGGGGATGGAGCTCGACGATCCGCTTCGCGGTGCCGGCGAGGCGCGCCTCGACGGGCTCGACCTCGCGGCCGGCCGCAAGGCCGTCCACGAAGCTTTGGACCTGCGGGCGGTCCTTGGGGATGAAGACGTCGAGGAAGGCGCGCCCGACGAGCGAGCCGAAGCTGCGCGGCTCGTCGGCCAGCTTCTGGAACACCGCATTCGCCGCCCGCACCGCGCCGTCGCCGGCGATGCGCACCATGCCGATGGGCGCGGCCTCGAGGAACGTGCCCCAGGCATCGCCGAGGCTCTTGGGAGCCGGCGCCTCGGCCGGCGCGGGCGCGGCCGCCGGCGGCGCCTCGGCATCGCTCGGATCGAAGGCGATGACGCGCCAGAGGAGCTGGCGCCCCCCGGGCCCCGCGGGCCAGACGCTGACGCCGACATGCGTCTCCTCGCGCCCGCGCAGCCTGAGCCCCTCATGCGCCTCGACGGCGCGCCGCGCGGCCTGCAACAGGCGGAAGAGCGCGGCCCCGGAGGGCCCCTCCGATTCGAAGAGGCTGTCGACGCCGCGCGGGAGATCGGCCCCCCAGCCGAAGGCCGCGCGCGCCGCGGCGTTGGCGTGGAGAAGCCGGCCCGACCGCGAGGTCAGCACCATGGGCTCGGGAAGCGCGTCGAGCGCGGGCAGCGCCATGGCCTGCAGGCGGCGCTCCGCGCCGACCGTGCCGAAGCCCAGCGTCACCGCGAGCAGCGCGATGATCCCCAGGCCGACGAGCCCGACGAGGTAGAAGACCGACTGCGCGCTCGCGAGCCAGACGGCGGCGACCGCCGCCACCGCCGCTGCGAGAATGCCCGACGCGAAAACGATGCGGCGCAACCAGACCGTCGGTCCGTGCTCGCGCGCCTCGCCCGCTCTTTGAAGCCGCGCCGGCAATCCGGCCTCGATCGTATCGCCGAGAGCCATCTCGACGCTCATCCAGACATGCCCGGTACCCTCACCTTCACACCCGAACGACGCTCGAGGGCAAGCCACGCCCGGCCGCCTTGCGACTCCTAACCGATTCCCTCGGCGGCGCCCCCGCGAATTTTCCGCGTGCCATGCGCGGGCCGCGAGGGCGAAGCGGCGGCAAGGCACGCGACCGCTTCCCGTTAAGGTCTCGGTTGTTTTGGTTAACAAGATCTTGGCGCGCGCCGGATTTGTTTCGCATCCGCGCCGACGGCGCCTTCCGCGCCCCGCTTGCAATGGGCGGGCGCTCCGCGACAATCGGGCGGCAAGTCCCCACGACAAGCGGAAACGGGAGCGCCATGAAGATCGTGAACCTGCGCACGGCGATCGTGACGCGAACCTACGAGACCGACGCGCGCAACACGCGCCATGCGTGGAGCCACAAGAGCCACGTCCTCGTCGAGATCGTGGCCGACAACGGACTCTCCGGGCTCGGAGAAGTCTATGGCGACGGCATCGGCGTGCCGCAGGTGATGGAGACGGTTCTCGCGACCGAGATCGCGCCCTTCCTTGTCGGCGAGGACCCCTGGCTGGTCGAGCGCCTGCGCGAGTGCGTCGCGGAGCGCTCGGTGCTGTCCGGCCGCGCCGCCACCGCGCGGCTCGCCATGGCCGGCGTCGACATCGCGCTCTGGGACCTCCTCGGAAAGACGGTGGGCCAGCCGGTCTACCGGCTCCTCGGCGGGCACAGCGACCGCGCCAGCGTCTATGGAAGCGGCGGCATGTTCGGCCCTTCGATCACGCCGCAGAGCCTCGCCGAGGAGATGGCGCGGGCGGTTCGCTCCGGGCTCGGAGGAGTGAAGATCAAGGGAGCGGCCGCGGGGATCGACGAGGACGTCGCCCGCGCGGCGGCGGTGCGCGAGGCCATCGGAGGCGAGCGCCTGATGGTCGACCTCATGTTCGCGCCAGACGTGCCCGGCGCCCTGCGCTGGGCGCGGGCGCTGGAGCCTTTCGGCCTCCATTTCCTCGAGGCGCCCACCGCCGCGGCGGACATTCGCGGCTGGGCGCGCGTGCGCGACGCCGCCCGCATGCCGCTGGCGGGCCCCGAGCTCGAATGGTCGACCGACGTCATGCGGGACTTCCTCCTCGCCGATGCGGTCGACCTTCTGCAATTCGACGTGGCGCTCGCCGGCGGGATCAGCCAGGGGCGCGAGCTCGCGGCGCTCGCGCGCGGCTTCCACAAGCCGATCAGCCTTCACTGCGCCGGCACCGCCGTCACGCTTGCGGCGAGCGCCCATCTCGCGGCGGCGAGCGCCAATTGCGATTCGGTCGAGTTCCACCTCATGCACCAGAGCCTCTTCGAGCGGCTCTGGGCGGCCGACTGGAAGCTCGAGGCCGGCGCGCTCGTCATTCCCGACCGGCCGGGCCTCGGGCTCGACTTCACGCTCGACGATGTGGTGTGAGGATGAGGGCCGAAACTCGGGCGCGGCTCGGTCGTCGCCGTGACCGACGATGACGGCCAAGTGGCGGAGAGCTATGCTTACTCGCCCTTCGGTCTCATGGCCTCCCACGATGCCAACGGCATCGCCACCGACCCCCTTTCCGGCCAGCCCATCCGCTTCACCGGGCGATGGGTGGATCCGGACTCAGGCCTCTACTGGTACCGCGCCCGCCGGTACTCCGCCGCACTCGGACGGTTCATCTCGCCAGACCCCATCGGGTACAAGGATCAGATCAACCTCTATGCCTATGTCGGGAACGATCCCGTCACGAATATAGATCCGATGGGCACATAAGGTCTCGGAAGCAGCTTGGAAGACGATCAATGGAATCAATTTGATGAGTCGAAGAAGAAAGTAGCACAAGAACTCGAACAAAGATCAAAAAGCTGCGATCTTCAATGGTAGAAAGCGGGCACGAACTCGAAAAATAGAAAAAACTCGAACTAATATTTTAATATGAGACAGGAACAACTAAAAACGTTTAACATGTTGCTTAAACTCTCGATGAAATGGCGGGCGTACTCCGCGACGATGGCACGAACGGCTACAAGGCCGACGCACTGACGACTGAACAGTACGTAAATACTGGTCGTGACCCAAACGGACTTGCTGAAAATCCTACCGGCGCCAAACAGATGTATGTGAACATTGGGCATCCTAGTTTTGGTGATTCGTCAAGACTTGCGTGGGCCGTTGGTCATGAATCTGGGCATAGTGCAGGCCTTGAGCATCCACGGAATGCGAACGGTATTGTACCCTATCTAATGGGGGCGACAAAGGCACAAAGAAAAGCATACGCCGATTTGACTCCAGAAGAAGCATTGAAAAATCCCGATAAATATGTGCAATACGGATATCGCAGGAGGGCACCACAATGAAATCAACCGTATATGCGGGCCTATTAACCGTCGTTATGATTGGTATAACCTCAACGTCTTCGTGCTCCACGTCGGTCGATACGACATCGAAAGCGGCTGAGGGTAAGGATTACGCTGTTTACGCGAAGCCGAATGATCAAGAATCTCGTTTTGAGGTAGAAATCTCGGCCCTAACGTCGACCGCGATTTGTATTCCATCCCAAGATTGGCCGCTCCCCAATGGTCAATGGGTTGGTCAAGCTGGTCTTTTCGAAGCGATTGCCGACGGCCGCAAACTGTCGCCGCCTGATGAAAATCCGGGGTCCTGTGCTGGACCAGGTTGCATTTTGAGAATTGAAGGAAATAGCCGGATCAGAGCATTTTTGAACTACGCGGTTTTCAACGATGGGGGTGCAATTGCTTCGTCCACGGAAAAGTCGCTCATGTATAATATTTCACCATCACTTTGCGATTAGCTGTCCTGTGTGAGGTAGGTTGCACTTAAAAAATGGATTTGCGAGTGCGTGCTACATGGGTTCCGTCGGCTGTGGCGACAATTTCCAGAATTTTGGAATTGAATCTCGTGGATCGGAGTTACGGTTACACTTTACTTAATCCGGCTACGGAAGGGATAGCGATCCGATGGAGTGGGTGGCTCGGGCGACGGGAAAGGAGGCGCGGGACCATATGTCCTGGGCGCGCGTGCCGGCTATGGCCGGCTCTCGGGAATGCGCAGCGCGCGAGGCCGCGGGGCGCGTCGTCGCCGCACCGACGACCGGACGCACACGACCTGGGCCGACGGCTACTACAACGACTATGCCTATGACGGGCTCGGACGAATGATCGAGGTCTCGGAGAACGGCGCGGGCGTGCTCGCGACCTACGCTTACTACCCGCTCTCGCGCCGGGTGGGTCTCGCCTACGGCAACGGCACGGCGACGAGCTACGATTACGAGGACGACGGCGACCTCACAGAGATCGCGCATGCCTTCGCGGGCGGTGGGGTGACCTTCGACTATGTGACGAACGAGGTCGCGCAGCTCACGCAGGAAATCGTCTCGAACGCGCAGTTCCTGTGGCGCGAGAACGTCGACGACACGCTGACGGTCATTCTGAACACGGCGACGACCTTCGACCCAAGAGCATCTCGTGGCGGCGGCGCGCTACGTCGCGCTCAACCCGGTGGCGAGGAGCCTTGCCGTCCGGGCCGAGCACTGGCCCCGGTCGCGCGGGCTCATCTTCTCGCGTCGGACGGCGAACCCGTGCGCACGGCCTCTCCGCGCGAACGCATACCGGGCTTCGCCGCGCCCCTCGCTTCTGCGCAAGACCCGGCCATGGCCGAGCGGCCGGAGCGAGGCACAACGATTGGCCGCCCTTTCGGCTCGCCGGCTGGCTCATCGAGATCGAGCGGCGCCTCGCCCGCCCGCTCGGCCTCCGCAAGCGAGGCCCCAAGCCGCGCGCCGAGCCGGATTCGTCGCGGTCTTCTCTCTTCCCGGGAATAAAGCAAATTGTCACAGTAATTCTCGTAGAGATACCACACGGAGTCAGGCGATGAAGAAAATTAAATTGAGCGTGACCATAGCTGCGCTTTTTGCGGTGTCGCCATGTCATGGAAACGAACCCGAAAAGACGTGTGACCCCTACTTTGTGCAACGGACTCGAGATAGTATTATAGATGGTGCGGCAACTACATATGCCCAATTGTCGAAACTCGGGTTTCACTTTTTGGACGGGTGCGAAGATGGCGGCTGTATGAGTGTCGGAATGAATGGTGACATGTTTATGCACATTGGTGTCGCCGCACACGAATTCTTGGAAAAAGAGCACCTAACTGAAATGGAGCGTGACATTAGGAACTATGATATAGCCGCCGGCGTAAACGGAGATAGGGTATTGGTGATGTTTCTTCCTGCAATGATGAGTTCAAAATGTGAAGATTTTTTAAGCACGCACGATGAATATAAATCTATTGGAGTAAAAGATTTATTTTCTCCTACAGATAGGTCGTCTACATATGTCTTGGACAGAGGCACGGGAACGGTTGTTGAGCACTATGATCACTAGAGATTGTTATTTGTAGGCGCGCAATTGTGGGGCCGCAACTATGAGGGCGCATCACCAACTGACTGACGGGCATGTTGCGACATATTTGGCGAATGCAACCAAAAAAGTCTACCGGGCTGGCGGGCTGAGCAAGGGGCTGACGATGGGGTGCGGCGCCAGGATTTGGGGAGGCGGATCAGCGATCCGTTTGGCTTTGCTACTTGCGCTCGGCCTCGCGATCGTTGAGCCCTCCGCCCACGCGCGGTCCGTCTCCTACGCCTACGACGCCTTGGGCCGGCTGACCTCGGCGACGTACTCGGACGGGCGTGTGATCGAGTACGCGTACGACCCTGCCGGAGGCAAATAGGTAAATCTTGAAGAGGCGGGCGACCTATGAAGCTAAAAAATATGGTTATAATATTTGTTGTTTCTACAACTGCAATTATGTTATGGATAAACAACGCTAGGTTTATTTCTGAAAATTCTGCCGCTGAGGCAGCTATATCGGAAATAAAATTTTATCTATCTGTCAGGTGGATAGATAGTCGCGATTTAGAGACGGCCGCTGTTGTCGTAACTATAGTTCCTGGATACCCGGATAGACTGCCGCATTCTATAGTAGATGTTTTTGGAATGCAGGATGTCTGGGAATTTGATTGGTACGTTAAACTGTCAGATGACGGCATTTCAGGAAAAATAGTTATACCGGCGAATGGCATGGATACAGTTGTTTGGGGATCTTCTTCATCTAGGGGAGATCTCGGTACTTAGTGACAGCATGAAAGGTTTAAAACTGCGGTGGTGCCTTAGACCATTTAGACGCTGATCGACTGATCACTTGGCGCACCGGGAGCAATTGGGGAACTCGAATGAGGCGGACGGGGCGGGGGCGGAAGGTAGGGACGGCAGCGGCGCACGGCTGCGGCGCCCTCGCGGCGTTCCTCGGCCTCGCACACGCGCAATCGGTCTCCTACACCTACGACGCCTTGGGCCGGCTGACCTCGGCGACGTACTCGGACGGGCGTGTGATCGAGTACGCGTACGACCCTGCCGGAGGCCGGACGGCGGTCGAGAAGACGGGGGTGACGAATGGAGCCCCGGATGCGGCGGACGACACGCGGACGGTTATTCTGAACACGGCGACGACCTTCGACCCGCGCACCGCCGGGGCGCGGCCGGGATGGGAGGCGCGCGGATGAGCCTGCGCGCCACAACCCAGCTCCTGCCTGCCGCGACGCCGGCGGACCGGCGTGCCCTACGCTGCCGGCGCGCGAGCGTTCGCCGATCGCCCAGCGCGCGGCAGGCGGGCACGGCGCCGGCGCGCCGCTATATCTACGGGCCCTGCACGGACGTGCCGATCGTTGCGATCGACGTCGCCTCGGGCGACAAGCTCTATTTCCACCAGGACCGGCGGAATTCGGTCGTGGCCTTGACCGACGACACCGGCGAGCTCGCCGAAGCTTACGCCTACTCGCCCTTCGGTCTCATGGCCTCCCACGATGCCAACGGCATCGCCACCGACCCCCTTTCCGGCCAGCCCATCCGCTTCACAGGAAGATGGGTGGATCCGGACTCAGGCCTCTACTGGTACCGCGCCCGCCGGTACTCCGCCGCACTCGGACGGTTCATCTCGCCAGACCCCATCGGGTACAAGGATCAGATCAACCTCTATGCCTATGTCGGGAACGATCCTCTGAATCTGATAGATCCATTTGGAGAAATTGCGTATCTTATATCAAGGCCAACGGGAATATTGGGCCAAAAACACATGTTTGTTTTGGTGGTTGATGACGAAACCGGGGAAGTGACGCGATTTTCATACGGTCCACGAGGGCCTTGGTTCCACCTTGGTCAGCTAGTTAGCCTAACGGGTACAAAAACTGCGACGGACCAAGATGATCAAGCAGCGCAGGAACTTTTTCTTTCAGACCGCGACAAAGCTGAAGAAGCAGGCATTACTGGTGCGGTCATTGACGCCTCTGACGAGGCTGTGCTTGCGGCTGGTCGCGATGTAGATCGCATTCTCGGAACGATCACTAAACCTGGCTCGATTGAATACATGGCGGCCCCTCCGCACAATGCGTGTCCAGGTGTTGGTAACAGCGACAGTGCCGCATACGCAGTGGCAGTTCTTGCAGTTGAAAGAGAAAGTGGAGGTAAGGCTGCGCCACCTGTACCGCCCGGTCCTCATCCAGGCATAGCCCAATATAAAAATATTCTTAGGTCTCTGCCGAAGCCGCACACAATGCCGCTAGGCGCGGGGGCAGGATGCGGATATATCGAGGAAAATTTCGACGGTACGTTTCGGGCCCAGTCTGGTCTGGCCTGCTAAAAAGAGGTGGCATGAGTATGTGCAGTCGATAATCAAGTAATATCATATAATTTTTGCTAGGAGTTCGGAAATGAGGCGCGTACTTATCATATTATTTATTTTATTGACATGTGTTATTGTGCTTTTTGTTGCCAATCCTCTGAACAGGGTGGCGCTTGCCGAAGGAATAGGCTTTATTGATAGCGGATCTAAATTCGGAATTCGAATTGGAGACAGTAGAAATTCAGCAATTAAACGCTTAGAAGATATTGGCTTAAGGCAACTCGGAAATATTGTGGAAAATTCGTGCCTCGGATACTCATATACACCGTCAAAAAAATTAGACATATTTTTGGACAATTCTTGGAGGCGTGGAACTATATGTTTATCATCTGATAAAAATACAATAGAGAGCATTAGGTGGCATTATAATTGGTTGCAGCCATAGTCTAAAACGATTCGGTGCCACGAAGAGCCGATCGGCTTGCAAGCTGCGAGCATTTTGGGGGACCGCAATGACTTGGACGTGGAGGGGACGGAAGGTAGGGGCGGCATTGGCGCTGGGCTTTGGCGCGTTTGCGGCGTTCCTGGGGCTCGCCAACGCGCAGTCGGTCTCCTACACCTACGAGTCGCTGGGCCGGCTGACCTCGGCGACCTATTCGGACGGCCGCGTGATCGAGTACAGCTACGACCCGGCCGGCAACCGGACGGAGGTGGTGAAGACGGGGGTGACGAATGCCGCTCCGGATGCGGTCAACGACGCGCTGGCCGACACGGCGAGAGTCAATTCGACGGTGGCGAAACGGGCTCTTCGCGACGCGCCATAAAGCGCGGGCAAAGGAAGTTCGCCTACCGCCCCGCCCTCGCCCCGCCCCGCCCTTTCGCCTTCGCCCTGAGGCGCCACACGAAGCCGATGACCTGGGCGACGGCCTGGTAGTGCTCGGGCGGCACCTCGGCGTCGATGTCGACGGTGGCGTAGAGCGTGCGCGCGAGGGGCGGGTTCTCGACGATGGGAACCTTGTGCTCCTCCGCAAGCTGACGGATGCGCTGCGCCACGAGGTCGGCGCCCTTGGCGACGCAGACCGGCGCGCGCATCTTCTCGGTCTCGGGCTCGTATTTGAGCGCGACGGCGAAGTGGGTCGGGTTCGTCACCACGACGGTCGCCTGCGGCACCGCCTGCATCATGCGCCGGCGCATGCGCTCCGAGCGGATCTGGCGCAGCCGCGCCTTCACGTGCGGGTCGCCTTCCGTCTGCTTGAACTCGTCCTTGATCTCGCGCCGCGACATCTTCATGCGCTGCCAGAAGGTGAAGCGCTGATAGGCGACGTCGAGGAGGACGACGAGGATGAGGGAGATGACGACGGCCGCAAGCAGCTTCACCGCCTCGCGCTGGACGAGCTCGAGCAGGCTCGCCGGCGCGAGCTGGACGGTCGCCGCGAGCCAGTCCCGCTCGGGCCACAGCGCGACGATCGCGGCCGTCCCGACGATGGCGATTTTCCCGAGGCCCTTGAGAAGATTGACGACCGCCTGCGGCCCGAAGACCCGCTTGAAGCCCTTGAGCGGCGAGATCTTCTCGAGCTTGGGCTGAATCTTCTCGAGGTTCACGGTCGGCCGGTGCTGGACGATGTTCCCGAGCAGCCCGGCGAACATCAGCGCGCCGAACGGCAGCGCGAGCGCGACCACGATGCCGCCGACGAGCGTCGCGCTGAGGCCGGTGAGGCTCTTTCCGTCCACGGCGATATTGCCGGCGCCCGCGAGGAGCGCGCGGCCCAGCGCCGCGATCGAGGCCGCCGTGGGGCCGGCGCTCGTGGCGACGAGCCCCGTCGCGACGAGCAGCACGATCCACCCCGAAAGCTCGGCGCTCTTCGCGACGTCGCCCTTGTCGGCGGCGTCCTTCAGCCGCTTGGCGGTGGGGTCTTCCGACCTTTCGGCGTCGTCCTTGTCCTCGGCCATGCCTCACCCCGCCACGAACTGCGAGACGTGCTCCTCGAAGCGCCCGAGATAGAAGGTCATCAGCATGCCGATGAGCGCGGAGAGGATGGCGAAGGACAGAAGGATGTTGAGCGGCATCGCCAGGAAGAAGATATGGAGCTGCGGCATGAGCCGCGAGAGAAGCCCCATCGCGACGTAGAAGAGAAGGCCGAAGACGAGAAAGGGCGCCGCGATGGCGATCCCGAGCGCGAAGGTCGCCGAGATCGTGCGGCGCACGAGCTCCGTCATGTCGGCGACCGGCGGCGGCGCGCCCACGGGAAACAGCACGTAGCAGTCGTGCAGCGCGGCGAGCATGAGATGGTGCAGGTCGCTCATCAGGATGAGCGTCGATCCAAGCAGCGCGAGGAAGGTCGCGACGAGCGCGCCCTGAATGCCCTGCGAGGGGTCGAGCGACTGGGCGAAGCCGAGCCCGGTCTGCATCGCGATCGTCGTGCCCGCGATCTGCAGCGCGCTGACGAAGAGGCGGATGACGAGGCCGAGGCACAGGCCGATGGCGATCTCCTGGACGAGCAGCACGAGGAGCCCGCCGAAATCGCCCGGCATCGCCGGCAGGGCCCCGGAAAGGCCGGGCCGCAGGACCACCACCACGAGAAGCGCGAGCGAAAGGCGGATGCGCGGCGAGACGTCCATCTCCGCGATGCCGGGCAGGAGCAGCATCGCCGAGCCCACCCGCGCGAAGATGAGCACGAGCAGAAAGACCTCACCGGGCAGCCAGCTATAGCTCGTCATCGCGCTCAGCCGCTCGAGATCAGGGCCATCACGTCGTGCATGAAGCTCTGAAGGACGGCGCCCATGAAGGGAAGGAGGAGGAGCAGGCTCGCGAGCACGGCGAGAATCTTCGGGATGAAGACGAGCGTCATCTCCTGGATCTGCGTCAGCGCCTGCACCAGCGCGACGATGACCCCGACAAACAGCGCGACCAGCATCACCGGCCCCGCGAGCTTGAGAAGGACGATGATGCCCTCGCGCGCGAGGTCGAGGACTTCCGGGCCGTTCATGCGCATTCTCCGCATTCGGACGGGTATTCTGCCGCGTCCCGTCGGGAGCGCGCCCTCGCGCTCCCGGCTCGCATGCCTCAGATCGGCATGCGCATGATCTCCTGATAGGCGCCGACGACCCGGTCGCGCACGGCGACGACGGTTTGCAGCGTCACCTCCGCCGCCGTGATGGCGGTGACGGCGTCGACGAGATCGCCCTGCCCCGCCACGGCCTTCATGGCCGCCGCTTCGCCCTGCTTGCCCGCGCTCGCGACCTCGCCGACGACGCCCTTGAGCATCTCGGCGAAATTGCCGATGCCGCCGGACGCGTCTCCCGCGGACGCGGAGGCGCCGCCTCCCTCGGCGAGGCGCGCCTTCGCGGCCTCGTAGGCGGTGGACGCGAGCGTGGGGGCGATGGCCATGGCGTGGCGCTCCTAATCCTCTTGCCGGTCAGCTCTTCAGCAGCTCGATCGTGCGCGCGAGCATGCGCCGCGCCGAATCGATGACGTTGAGATTGGCCTCGTAGCTCTTCTGCGCCTCGCGCATGTCCATCGCCTCGATGAGCGGATTGACGTTGGGCGTCTTGACATAGCCCTTCTCGTCGGCCGCCGGGTTCGAGGGATCGTAGCGCAGGGCGAATTCGGACTGGTCCTCGACGGTCTTCCTGACCCGGACCATGTGCACGCCGAGCTGGCGGTCGAGCGTGTCGGCGAACGAGACCATGCGGCGGCGATAGGGCTCGGCGCCCGGCTTCTCGGTCGTGGAGTTGGCGTTGGCGATGTTCTCCGCGATGACCTTCATGCGCGCGGTCTGCGCCCGCATGCCCGAGGCCGCCACCATCATGGACTTGACGAGATCCATCGAGAGCCCTCCTAAAAGGCCTACGGTCGGCCGAGCGCGATGCGGATGAGGCCGAGGCCCTTGGCATAGATCGCGGTCGCGGCCTGGTACTGGCTCGAGGTGTCGGCGATCTTCATCATCTCCTCCTCGAGCACCACGGCGTTGCCGCTCGGATTGACCTCGGAGCCGGGCGCCTTCTCGAGCTTGAAATCCACGACGCCCGCCGTCTCGGCGAAGGGAACGTGCTCGGCGTTCGTCATGCGGCTCGACATGGGCTTTGCGAGCGCGAGGCGGCCGGGCTCGCGCACCATCGAGGCGAAGTCGAGCTCGCGCACGTCGTGGGGCACGTAATGCGGCGTGTCGGCATTGGCTATGTTCTGCGCAAGGACGTTCTGGCGCGCCGATAGCCAGTTCATCTTTTCCTTGACCGCCCGGAAGAGCGGAATCTGACTGAGATCCATGGTTTTGCCGTCTCCTGCGCTCGTCGGACGCTAGGACGCCGTGTTTAAGAAAGCGCTAAGGCAAAGCTCCACGCTTTCTTGCCGCCCCCTTCACCACGGAAAGGGACCCGATGCGCGGCCCGCCAGCCTTTACCGAGAATTAAACCGATCCGGTTAACCATGATCGACGCGAAGCCTGCCCGGTCAGCGCTGACCCGGCCGTTCAGAAGGACGCGCTTCATGGATTTCTTCGACATTCTGCGCTCCGTCGGCGCCCTTGCCGCCGTGCTCGGACTGATCGCCGGAGCGGTCTTCCTCGCGCGCCGGTTCGGCCTCGTCGCCGGCGCGGAGGGGGGCCAGTTCGCCGCCCGGCGCCTCGGCATCGTGGAGAGTCTCTCGCTCGACCCGCGCCGCCGCCTCGTCCTCGTGCGCCGCGACGGCGCCGAGCATCTCCTCCTCCTCGGCGACAATCGCGAGATGCTGATCGAGACCCGCGCGGCGCCGATGGCGCACGAGGCCTTCGCGGGCGTCTCCGTCTACGGTACATCGTTCCGCGGCGAGGAGACGGGCCCGCGGCCCTACGAGCGCGCGGCTCCCTGATGCGCCTGCGCTCGCGCCTCGCTTTCGCCCTCGCCCTCGTCTGCGCCGGCCTGCTCGCGCCCGGTCCGGCGGTCGCGCAGACGCTCTCGCTCGACCTCGGCCCGGACGGCAGCCTCACGAGCCAGATCCTTCAGCTCATCGCCGTCCTGACGGTGGTGAGCCTCGCGCCGTCGATCCTCGTGATGGTGACCTCCTTCACGCGCATCGTGGTGGTGCTCTCGCTCCTGCGCACGGCCATCGGCATCCAGCAGAGCCCGCCCAACTCGGTGCTCATCAGCCTCGCTCTGTTCCTCACGGCATTCATCATGACGCCGGTGTTCAAGGAGGCGTATGCGGACGGCATCCGCCCGCTCCTCGACAAGGAGATCACGCAGGAGCAGGCCTTCGACCGCACCGCCGCGCCCATCCACGGCTTCATGATCCATCACGTGCGCGAGAAGGATCTCGGGCTCTTCCTCAAGATGTCCGGCGCGCCGGCGCCGCAGACGGCCGAGGACACGCCGCTCACCGCGCTCATCCCGGCCTTCATGATCTCCGAGCTGCGCCGCGCCTTCGAGATCGGCTTCCTGCTCTTCCTGCCCTTCCTCATCATCGATCTCGTGATCGCGAGCGTGCTGATGGCCATGGGCATGATGATGCTGCCGCCCATCATCGTCTCGCTGCCCTTCAAGCTGATCTTCTTCGTGCTGGTGGACGGCTGGTTCCTCGTCGCGGGCAGCCTCGTGGAGAGCTTCGCGAAGTGAGCGCGATCAGCGAGTAGCGAGCGGGGAGTCGACCCGAATTCCCTACTCCCTACTCCCTGCTCCCCACTCCTCGGCCGCCGCTCGCCGCCTGCTCCGGCCGCTCAGTTCGTCCCCGTGCCGGGCGCGGACTCGTACTCCGCCTTCAGGTCCTGCATGAAGGTCTCGAAGAGCGTGACGGAGGCGAGCTGGCGGGCGAGCTCGCGGAAGGCGATGCCCTGGGTGTCGATCTTCGCGGTCACGATCTCGAAGGCCTTCGCGTCGGGGCTTTGCGACATGAGGCCGGAGAAGTGCTGGCGCAGGCGCGCGAGGCTATCCGCGTCGTTGGCGAGCGAATAGCCGATCGCCGAGCGCAGCACGCGCCGGCGGTCCTCCTCGTCCAGGGGACCCGCATCCTTCCAGCGCTCGCCCACGATCTCCTCGTTCGCCGCCGCTTCGTGCGGCCAGTCCTGCGCATCCCACATGATGTCCGCGCGCAGATTGCGCGCCTCGGGGCGGCCGTCGTCGGCGATCACCTCGAGCGCGTGGTCGTGGCGCTTGAGGCTCGCCAGGGCGCGCGCCTCGATGAGGCGGCGCTGACGGTTCAGGGATTCGGGCAGCAGCGTCTGGCGCGTCGCGTTGACGATGCGCAGCGCGTCCTCGGGCCGGCGGTCCATGAGGTAGACGAGCGCGAGGCGCGTCGCGACCTGCGCGCGCCCGACGCCGGTGAGACGATGCTCCACCTGGTGCTTCAGCAGCTCGGCCGCCTGCGGCAGAAGGTCGACCTCGACCAGGCGGTCCGCCATGCGGCGGATCATGTCGTCGCCCCTGCGCCCGATGGGCGTCAGTTCGCGGAAATCGTAGAAGAGCGCGAGCGCCTGGACCGGCGTGAGCTTGTCGGCGGCGCCCTCGAGGAAAAGACGCTCGAACTCGTCGGCCATGTCCTTCGAGATGTCGCGCACATCGGCCTTGCCGGAGAAGTTCGCGACCGCGAAGCGAAGGGTCTCCAGGCCGGCGCGCGGATTGTCCGCGGCGAGATAGGCCTTGCCGAGCTTGTGCAGGACGGCGAGCTCGAGATCGTCGCCCCGCCAGCGGTAGCGCAGCGTCTCCAGCCCCTCGATCTCGTCCTCGCGCGACATCGCGTCCATCGCGCGCATGGTCTCGATCTTGGCGAACTCCGCGCGCGTGGCCTCGGGGACATAGCCGGAATCGATGACGGCCTGATAGCGCTCGAGCGCGGCCTCCGGCCTTCCCGACTGCGCGAGGAGCGCGCCCCAGAGCCGCTCGGCCTTGAGCTTCAGCCGCGTGTCGTTGTCGAGCTTGGCGAGATCGCGCAGATGCGACTCCGCCGAAGCGAGATCGTTGAGGCCGAGGGCGGCCTCGGCGGCCGCTATCTCGAAGCGCGCCTGCTTGTCCGGCGCGTAGAGGCGCATGGCGGGGCGCC
>JACKLE010000010.1 GCA_024236075.1 Alphaproteobacteria bacterium
CGAGCGCGCCGAGCATCCCATTCTGCGCAAGCCCTCTTGGATTCGCGTGCGCGCCCCGACATCTCCCGAATACCGCCGCACGCGCGACGTGCTGCGGTCCGAGGGGCTGGTCACGGTCTGCGAGGAAGCCGCCTGCCCCAATGTCGGCGAGTGCTGGGCGAAGGCCCACGCAACCATGATGATCATGGGCGAGATCTGCACTCGCGCCTGCGCCTTCTGCAATGTCCGCACGGGCCTGCCGCAGCCCCTCGACTCCGACGAGCCGGTACGGGTCGCCGAGGCGGTCGCCCGGCTCGGCTTGTCGCACGTCGTCATCACCTCCGTCGACCGGGACGATCTCGACGATGGGGGGGCGGGTCACTTCGCCGCGACGATCGCGGCGATCCGCGCACGGACGCCCTCGACGACCGTCGAAGTCCTGACGCCCGACTTCTTGCGCAAGGAAGGCGCGCTCGACAAGGTCATCGCCGCCGGGCCGGACGTCTTCAACCACAATCTGGAGACCGTGCCGCGCCTCTATCTCGCCGTTCGGCCGGGCGCGCGCTACTACCAGTCGCTGCGCCTACTCGAGCGCGCGAAGGAACTCTCGCCGGGCCAGTTCACCAAATCGGGCCTCATGGTCGGGCTCGGCGAGGAGCGCGCGGAGATCATGCAGGTGATGGACGATCTGCGCAGCGCCGGCGTCGATTTCCTCACCATCGGCCAATATCTCCAGCCGACGCGCCGCCACCATCCGGTTGCGCGCTTCGTGACGCCGGACGAATTCAAGGCCTATGAATCGATCGCCCGGGCCAAGGGCTTCCTCATGGTCTCGGCGAGCCCGCTGACGCGCTCCTCCTATCACGCGGGCGAGGACTTTCTCGCGCTCAAGGCGGCGCGCCTCGCGCGCTGAAGGAAGGCCGGCCGGATGCCTCAGATCACGGAACGACGCGAGCTGCCTTTCCGGCCTGCGGACATGTTCGCCTTCGTCGCCGACATCGAGCGCTATTCCGAATTCCTCAAATGGTGCGATGGCGTCGTCGTGCATGCGCGCGAGAGCGAGGGCGACCGCAAGATCGTCACCGCCGAGATGAACGTCCGCGTGAAGATGTTCACCGAGCGCTTCCTGACTCGCGTGACGCTCGATGCCGGTTCGCGGACGATCGAGGTCGACTACATCGAGGGTCCCTTCAAGCGCCTCGTCAATCGCTGGACCTTCGAGGGGCCCGAAGGCGGGCCCTGCATCGTCGGCTTCTGGATCGACTTCGAGTTCCGCAAGCCGGCCCTGCGCCTGTTCGCCGGGGTCGTTCTGCACGAGGCGGTCGATCGTCTCGTGTCCGCGTTCGTGCGCCGCGCATATCGCCTCTACGATCCAACGACGAACGTCGCCGCCCCGGCAGAGGCGAGCTGACCGCTGGGAGGATTGCCATTGTCGCTGCGTTGTACGGGCCTTTTCCTGGCCCTGACGGTGGCGTTGCTTGCGCCGCCCGGCGCCGCCGAGCCGTCCCGCAAGCCGAACGTCCTCGTGATCCTCGCGGACGATCTCGGGCTCGGCGACATCACCGCCTATGGCGGGCGGGTTCCGACGCCGAACATCGACCGGATCGGCCATGAGGGCGTCATCTTCGACGCGGGATATGTGACGGCGCCGATCTGCTCGCCCTCGCGCGCCGGGCTCCTGACGGGCCGCTATCAGCAGCGCTTCGGCTTCGAGCACAATGCGCGCCCCGATCCGAAGCTTCCCGAGATCGGTCTTCCGCTCACGGAGCGCACGATCGGCGATGCCATGCGCGCGGCCGGCTACCGCACGCTGATGGTCGGCAAGTGGCACCAGGGTGCAACGGCCGAGCTCTACCCGACAAATCGCGGCTTCGACAAATTCTTCGGCGTGCTCTCCTTCGGCTCGACCTATATCGACATTGCGCGGCCTGATGTCGTCTCGCTCACCGAGGACGATTTTCGCGAGGTCTTGGGGACGGGACCGGAGACGCAAGTCTGGTCGCCGGGACCGGAGACGCGGGGGCCATACCTCGTCTACGAGGGTCCAGAGCGCACGGTCGTCCACAACGAGGACAAGTACCTCACCGAGGAGTTCGCGGCGAAAGCGGTCTCCTACATCGAGGAGAGCGCCGGCGAGCCCTTCTTCATGTATCTCGCTTTCACGGCGCCGCATTCGCCGTTCCAGGCGACGCGCAAATATTACGACCGCTTCCCCGATGCCGCGAGCAAGGTGGAGCGCGTCTATTTCGCGATGGTCAGCGCGCTCGACGATGCGGTCGGCCGCGTGCTCGACACGCTGGATGCGACCGGAATTTCCGGCGACACGCTCGTCATCTTTCTTTCCGACAATGGCTGCGCGGCCTACCACCCCGGCATTTGCTCGTGCGAGCCGGTGCGCGGTGGCAAGCTGACCCAGTTCGAGGGGGGCATCCGCGTGCCCTTCCTGCTGCGCTGGCCGGGCCGTGTCGCGGCGGGGCAGCACTTTCCCGAGCCGGTCTCGAGCCTGGACATTCTGCCTACGGCGCTCGGGGTCGCCGGCGCGGCGCCCGACCCGGGCGTTCCCCACGACGGCGCGAACCTCTTGCCCTATCTCGACGGCACGCCCGCCGACCGCGTCCACGAGCTTCTGGTTTGGCGCAACGCGCCGGCGGCAGCAGCTCGGCTCGGCGATCTGAAGCTCGTCAAGCCGGACATGGACGCGGAGGGGGGCTATCTCTTCGACCTTGCGGGCGATCCGCGCGAGACGCGCGACCTCTATGCAGAGAGGCCGGCGGATGTGGCGCGCCTCGAAGCCGCGCTCGCCGCCTGGCGCAAGGACAAGATCGATCCGGCCTGGCCGGCGCGGCGGCCCGTGGTCTACCCGGTTTGCGGGCTTCCCGAGGTGCCTTTTCCGTTCTGAGCGTTTCCGCGCAGGGCATCGCGGCGGCCGACGTTATAATGTCATACAATCTTCCGGCCGAACGGCCGGGCGAGACCAGGGAGTGGACATGCGCGTTTCGGCAATCGTCTCCATCGCCGCGCTCGGAGCAGCGCTTTTTGCGTCGCCGGCCCTTGCTGCGGCCAAGCCCGATAGCGGCCGGCCCAACATCGTCGTCATCCTCGCCGACGATCTCGGCTATGCCGACATCTCGACCTAT
This sequence comes from Alphaproteobacteria bacterium, assembly GCA_024236075.1. Classification (GTDB taxonomy): domain Bacteria; phylum Pseudomonadota; class Alphaproteobacteria; order JACAEB01; family JACAEB01; genus JACAEB01. The sequence goes on from JACKLE010000010.1 coordinate 3,117, forward strand.
TCCCATCGCCTCGATACGCCCAACATCGACCGCATCGGCGAGGAGGGCGTCGTCTTCGAGGACGGCTATGTAGCGATGCCGATCTGCTCGCCGTCCCGGGCCGGGCTCATGACCGGGCGCTATCCTCAGCGCTTCGGCTTCGAGTACAACGCGCGCCAGGACGAGGCCGTGCCCGATGTCGGCCTCGACACGAAGGAGCTGACCCTAGCCGACGCTCTCAAGGCCGCGGGATACCACACCGGCGTCGTCGGCAAATGGCATCTCGGCTTCCAGGACCGCTTCTATCCCACCAATCGCGGTTTCGACGAGTTCTTCGGCCATCTCGGCGGCGCGACCTCGTATATCGATCCCAAGAATCCCGACGCGATCAGCCTGGTTGCGGAGGATTTCAAGGAATATGGCGACATTACCGCGGCGCGCAGCTTCGAGCGCCAGAACGCCTCGCGCGCGGGCGGACGGGCCATCCTGCGGGGGCCGGACCGCGAGGTCGTCGAGAACCACCAGCAATACATCACGGATGTCTTCGGCGACGAGGCCGCGGGCTTCATTCGCCGCAATGCGAAGGAGCCCTTCTTCCTCTATGCGGCCTTCAATGCGCCGCACGATCCCTTCCAGGTGACGAAGAAGTACTACGACCGCTTTGCGAATGTGGCGAGCAGGACGGAGCGCGTCTATCTCGCCATGGTCTCGGCGCTCGACGACGCCGTCGGCAATATCCTGGAGGCTCTCGACGAAACGGGTGTCGCGGACAACACGCTCGTGATCTTCCTCTCCGACAATGGGTGCGCGGCCTATATTCCGGGCCACTGCTCGTGCGAGCCGCTCTCAGGGGGCAAGCTCACCTATTACGAGGGCGGCGTGCGCGTGCCGTTCGTGCTGCGCTGGCCGTCGCGCGTTCCGGCGGGCCAGCGCATCGCGATTCCGGTCTCCTCGCTCGACATCATGCCGACGGCGGTCGCCGCGGCGGGCGGCGCGCTCCCGGCCGACCGGGCCTATGACGGCAACAATCTTCTGCCCTATCTCGAAGGACAGCCGGCCGAGACCATCCATGCGCGTCTCGTCTGGCGCGCCGCCCCCTCGATCGCCATTCGCGAGGGCCAGTACAAGCTCATCAAGCTCGACCACAACGTTCCCGGCGGCTTCCTCTATGACCTTTCGGCCGATCCCAAGGAGCACAACGACATCTCTGCCGCGCACCCCGAAGTGGTGAAGAAGCTCGAAGCCACGCTCGCCGACTGGGAGAAGATCACCGGCCCGCCCGCATGGCTCGGACGCGATCCGGTCGCCTATTCCGTATGCGGAATCGAGCCCGTCGGCTTTCCTCCGTGACCGCCTAGGCGAGGCGGGGCGCCTCGATCTGGGCGTGCAGCAACGCGAGGGCCTCGGCGACGCTCGCCAGCCTGACGGCCGTGCGGCAGCGATCGCCGAGCCGCAGCTCCTTGTGCACGGTCTCGCCGCCGCGCCGCGCCGAGGCGATATGCACGAGGCCCACCGGCCGCTCGGGGCTTCCTCCGCCCGGCCCAGCGATGCCCGTGAGCGCGACGGAGGCATCGACTCCCGCGCGCGCCAGCGCGCCCTCCGCCATGGCGCGCGCGACCGCCTCGCTGACCGCGCCATGGGTGCGCAGCGTATCGACGGGAACGCCGAGGGCCTCGGCCTTCGCCCGGTTCGAATAGGTGACGTAGCCCCGCTCGAAGACGGCCGAGGAGCCGGCGATCTCGGTAAGAAGGCCCGAGACCAGGCCGCCCGTGCAGGACTCGGCCGTGGCGATGAGCAGCCCCTTGCTCTTGGCGGAGACGATCAGCGCTTCGGCGGCGGCGATGAGGGATGGCGAGAACATCGGCATCTCAGCCCGGCAGGCGGGCCGCGCCCGCAAGGACAAGCCCCGCGGCAAGGCCGCACAGCAGATCGTCGGCGAGAAGACCCAGCCAGCGCGGCCGGAGCGACCGCAACCGGTTGAGCGGCCAAGGCCGCGCCATGATCAGGACGCGGAAGAGAACGAAGGCGGCCGCGATCCACGCTGGGCCCGCGTGCTTCACGAAGGCGAAGAGCGGCACGAGCGCCACCGTCTGGCCGAACGCCTCGTCGATGACGATGCAGCGCGTGTCGTCCCAATCGGGATCGGATTGCCCGATGCTCCAGGCGGCGCAGCCGAGGAGGACGAGGGAGCCGGCGAGGACGAGCGCCGGACCGCCGAGCGCCGCGAGCGCCCATGCGGGCGGCAGAGCGGCGGCCGATGCGGCCGCGCCCGCCACCCAGGGAAAGCCGCCTATGGGACCGAGGCTCGCAAGCCGCGCGGGCAGCGGCGAGCGCGCTACGGCCTCGTGTCCGGGCATCGGATAGGGAACCATGACCGGTTCCTCGCACTCTATACGGATGAAACGGGCACCCCACGGCCCGCTCTATGGGGAGCCTATCACGAGGACGGTGCGGGAAGGTAGACGGTCGCGACCGCCTGGGCCGCGATTCCCTCGCCGCGCCCGAGGAAGCCGAGCCTCTCGGTGGTCGTCGCCTTGACGGAGACGCGGCCGGCATCGACGGCGAGGATGCTCGCGATCGTCTCGCGCATGGCCGCCGCATGCGGCGCGATGCGCGGGCGCTCGCAGAGCACGGTCACGTCGGCATGGAGCAGCCGGCCGGATCGGGCGGCAAGGAGCGAGGCCGCGTGCGCGAGAAAGAGGCGCGAGGGCGCGCCGCGCCAGCGCTCGTCCGAGGGCGGAAAATGCACGCCGATATCGCCCTCCGCGAGCGCGCCGAGAATGGCGTCGGTGAGGGCGTGCAGCACGACATCGGCGTCCGAGTGGCCGAGGAGGCCCTCGTCGTGGGGGATGCGCACGCCGCCGAGCACGACGGCGGTTCCCGGTCCGAAGCGGTGGACATCGACGCCGAGGCCCGTGCGCGTCCCGCTCGCCGGACCGATCCCCCGGCCGAGGAGCGCCTCGGCGAGGAGAAAGTCCTCTGCCGTCGTGATCTTCATGGCCTCGGCCGCGCCCTCGACGAGGACGACGTCGAGGCCCGCCTCCTCGGCGAGCGCGGCGTCGTCCGTCGCGTCGCGCCCCTCGGCCGCGGCGCGCCGGTGCGCGGCGAGGAGCGGGGCGAAGCGGAAGGCCTGCGGTGTCTGCGCCCGATAGAGCGCTTCCCGCGAAACGGTCGCCGCGATCCGGCTCGGCAGGCTCCCGCCAGCCTGCTTCAGCGTGTCGGGGAGGGCGAGCGCCGGCACGGCGCCGTCATGCTCGGCAAGCGCGGCGAGAACCCGAGCGATCACCGACGGCGGCAGGAGCGGGCGCGCGGCATCGTGAACGAGCACGTGGTCCGGCGGATCGGCGGCGAGCGCCTCGAGCGCGTTGCGGACGGAGGCCTGCCGCGAGGCGCCGCCCGGCACCGGCGGGCGCAAGGCGAGCCCGGCGGTCGCGCGCCGATAGGCCTCCTCGTCGGCCGGATGGATCGCGACGACAAGCTCTGAGATGCCGGGGCTAGCAAGGAACGGCTCGATCGCCCGCCGCAGAACCGGCACGCCGCCGAGCAGCCGGTATTGCTTGGGGCCGTCGGCGGGACTGCCGGCTCGCTCGCCCCGGCCGGCGGCGACGATCACGGCGGCGGTGCGAGCCATTCGCTGGGCCCTTGAAGGCGGGAATCGAAGCGCGGTGACGAGAAACCTAGCCGCCGGACGGGCACCGGCCAAGCCATGCGACATCGCGTCTCGACGGTTGGGTGCCGCCGAGTCATGGCTGAAGCGTTGTTTGCACTGCGACAAGCGGGTATGATCTGCCTAAGCCTTGAGCGTCCTGCTGAAAGCATTGGCAGGGACATGGGGTAAGGGGCTCTGTTGCCGGCGCAAGTGCGATCCGACCGGCAGGGAGTAGATGGGGTGAGCGTGTGGATGTGACAGCCGATTGGGCCGGCGCGCGTGCCGGCCCGGACAAGGAAAGCAGAGGGCCGGCGCCCGAGGCGCTCCTGTCCGCGATTCCGCATCCTTTGTTCGTGATCGGCGAGGACGGCACGTTTCTGTTCGCCAACGACGCCGCGCAATCCTTCTTTCAGATGAGCGGCCGGGTGCTCTCACGGCGCCGGCTCGTCGACGTGCTGCCCTTCGCAAGCCCGCTCGCCGCCTTGGTCGCTCAGGTCGCGAGCCTGCGCGCCTCCATGAGCGAATACGGCATCGCGCTGGACGGTCCGCGCTTCGGCCGGAGGACGGTGGACGCGCAGGTGGTTCCGCTCGGCGATGCGCGCGACGGCGTCCTCGTGCTGCTGCAGGAGCGCTCGATCGCCCAGCGCATGACGGAGCAGCTGACGCAGCGCGGTGCGGTGCGTTCCATCACCGGCATGGCGGCGCTGCTGGCGCACGAGATCAAGAACCCTCTGTCGGGCATTCGCGGCGCCGCGCAGCTCCTCGAATCCAACGTGACGGCCGACGACAAGTCGCTGACCCAGCTCATCTGCGAGGAGACCGACCGCGTCGTCACGCTCGTCGACCGCATGGAGGCGTTCAGCGACGCCGGGCGCTTCAGCCCCGAGCCCGTCAACATTCACCAGGTGCTGGAGCGGGTTCGTCTCAGCGCGCAGGCAGGCTTCGCCTCGGCGATCGCCTTCATCGAGGACTACGATCCCTCGCTTCCGCCCGTGTGGGGCGAGCGCGACCGGCTGATCCAGGTGTTCCTGAACCTCGTGAAGAACGCGGCCGAGGCGCTGAGCGAGACCGAGGGCGGGACGATCGTGCTCGCCACGGCCTACCGGCCGGGCGTCCGCCTCTCGGTGCCCGGATCGCCCGCGCGGATCAACCTGCCGCTCGAAGTATCGGTGCGGGACAACGGGCCGGGCGTGCCGGACGACATCCGGCCGCATCTCTTCGATCCCTTCATCACCTCCAAGCCCCAAGGCTCTGGCCTCGGTCTTGCCCTGGTCGCCAAGATCGTCGGCGACCATGGCGGTGTCATCGAATGCGACTCCGAGCCCGGCGAAACGGTGTTCCGCATGCGGCTTCCCATGGCGCCGCCCCTGCCGAGTGGAGTGGGCACGGCGTCCTAGAATGAGAAACGGCGAGTAGCGCATGCAGAGTTCGACCATCCTGATCGCCGACGACGACGCGGGAATCCGCACCGTTTTGAACCACGCTCTGGCGCGCCTCGGCTATCGCGTGCGCGCGACGTCGAACGCGGCGACCCTCTGGCGCTGGACCAGCGAAGGCGAGGGAGACCTCGTCATCACCGATGTGGTGATGCCGGACGAGAACGTCTTCGACCTGCTGCCGCGCATCAAGCGGGCGCGGCCGAACCTGCCGATCATCGTGATGAGCGCGCAGAACACGCTGCTCACGGCCGTCAAGGCCACCGAGCTCGGCGCCTACGAGTACATGCCGAAGCCATTCGACCTGAACGGCCTCACCTCCATCGTGGCGCGGGCCCTCTCGACGACGGCGCGGCCGAAGGCGACACCGGAGCCCGCGCCGGCCTCGCCCGAGAAGATGCCGCTCATCGGCCGCTCGCCCGCCATGCAGGAGATCTACCGCGTGCTCGCGCGGCTGATGATGACGGATCTGACCGTCATGATCTCGGGCGAGAGCGGCACCGGCAAGGAGTTCGTCGCGCGCGCGCTCCACGACTACGGGAAACGGCGCGGCCAGCCCTTCGTGGCCGTCAACATGGCGGCGATCCCGCGCGATCTCATCGAGAGCGAGCTCTTCGGCCACGAGAAGGGCTCCTTCACCGGCGCCAATGCGCGCACGCAGGGCCGTTTCGCTCAGGCCGCCGGCGGCACGCTCTTCCTCGACGAGATCGGCGACATGCCGCTCGAGGCGCAGACGCGACTCCTCCGTGTGCTGCAGGAAGGCGAATATTCGATGGTCGGCGGTCGCACGCCCATCAAGACCGATGTGCGCATCATCGCCGCGACGAACCGCGACCTGCGCCAGCTCATCGCCCAGGGCCTTTTCCGCGAGGACCTCTTCTTCCGCCTCAACGTCGTTCCGCTGCGCCTGCCGCCCCTGCGCGAGCGCGTCGACGACATTCCCGATCTCGTGCGCCACTTCCTGGCCCAGTCGGAGGCGCTCGGCGCGCCCCGCAAGGGCTTCGATGCGAGCGCCATGGAGCTTCTGAAGGCGCATCGCTGGAGCGGCAATGTGCGCGAGCTCGAAAATCTCGTGAAGCGGGTCGCCGCGCTCTACAGCGACGATGTCATCGACGCGGGCATCGTCGCCGCCGAGCTGACCGAGCCGCGCTTCGAGGCGGGCGCCGGCATCGGCGCCGACGACGACGAGACGCTCGCTCAGGCGATCGAGCGGCATCTCGATTCCCACTTCCGCAGCTTCGGCGAGAACCTGCCGCCGCCCGGGCTTTACGACCGCATCCTGCGGGAGATGGAGCGGCCGCTTCTCGGCCTCGCGTTGACCGCCACGCGCGGCAACCAAATCCGAGCCGCCCAGCTCCTCGGCCTCAACCGCAACACGCTGCGCAAGAAGATACGCGACCTTTCCATCGAGGTCGTCCGTAGCCCAAAACTGTCGTAACTCGGCAACAATGCGGTTGAAATGTCGCAGTTTCGCGGGCAAGCTCCGCCCGACGGAACGGAAAAGAGCCGTATCGGCCCAGGGGACGGGCGCCGCCGTCGCCTAGCGTGGTGATTTGGCCACGATGCGGGCGCCCGCCTGCCATCCTTGCGGGGAGGGGACCGGGCAACGTGCCGTCGAGGGGAGGAGCCCGGCGCACGCTGCGCCGGATGGAGAAGCCGGATCATTCGGACCGGGCCAGATGAGCATCTCTGAGGCACCGCCGCGCTTCGAGGCCGCGCCGCGCGACGCGCGAAGCGCCAGATTGCGCGCGGGCGCGCCCACGGCGATCCTCGCGCTCGCCACATTGGCGGCGGGCGCCGTCACCTATGCGGCGTGGCGCGGCCTGTTCGGGATCGAGGTCTCGCCGCGGCTCGTTCTCGTCCTTTCGCTTGCCACCTTCTTCATCTGCCTTTCGTTCGTCGCCATGGCGGCCTGGTGGGTCGTCAAGATCGCCAAGGCGAGGCGCGAGGGAGTCGCCGGGGCGCGGCTGCACACGCGCCTCACCTCGCTCTTCGTGATCGTGGCGATCGTCCCCATCGTGACGGTCGCGGTCTTCGCGGTCCTGACGCTCACCTTCGGAATCGAGACCTGGTTCTCCGACCGCGTGCGCAACGTGCTCGACAGCGCCGAGGAGGTCGCGACGCGCTACCTCGACCTGCAGCAGGACTCGCTCAAGCAGATCGTCGAGGCCTATGCCAAGGAGGTGAACGTCTCGCTTCCTTTGATCGAAGAGGAGCGCAACCGTTTCGAGAACTGGCTCGCCGACCGCGGCGGCGGCTATTACGGCCTCCTCGGCACCTTCATCATCAAGGACGACGGAACCGTGCTCGCCTTCGCGCGCGCGGAGAACCTCACCGGCGTCGTGCTGCCGCCCCCCGCGATCTATGCCCAGGCCCAGAAGGGCCCGGTGATCCTGGAGGCGCGCAAGGACAGCCTGCTCTTCGGCCTCGTGAAGCTCGACGATCGCCCGGACGCCTATCTCTACGTCATCCGCCCGATCGACCCCAATGCGCTCGCGCTCGCACGGCGCGCGTTCGACGCCAAGGCCCAGTACGAGATCGCCGAGGCGAGCCGCGAGGACGTGCAGATCAAATTCTACGCCTTCTTCCTCGCGCTCTCCTTCGTGCTCCTGCTGGTCGCGATCTGGCTCGGGATTCGCATGGCCGCGCGGATCGTCGCGCCGATAGGACGCCTGCTGACGGCCGCCGAGCGCGTGAGCGAGGGCGACCTTGCCGCGCGCGTCGAGGTCGACCGCTCCGACGACGAGCTCGGCATGCTGGGGCGTGCCTTCAACCGCATGACCGGCCAGCTCAAGACGCAGCGCGACGAGCTGATCGAGGCGAACCGGCAATACGACCGCAGGCGGCGCTTCACGGAAGCGGTGCTCGCGGGCGTGAGCGCGGGCGTGCTGGGGCTCGACCAGAGGGGCGTCGTGACGATCGCCAACCGCTCCGCGCTGACCCTGCTCGGCCGGCGGCTCGAGGATGTCATCGGACGCAGGCTCGACGCGCTCGTCTTGGAGATGGCCCCGCTCGTCGCGCGCGCGGTCACTGAGGGCGAGCCGACAGTCGAGGGCGAGATCGAGATCCAGCGCGACGGCCGCACGCGCCACCTCATCGTGCGGGTGACGCGCGAGAGCGGCATCGCCGAGAGTCACGGGCATGTCGTGACCTTCGACGACATCACCAATCTCGTCGCCGCGCAGCGCATGTCCGCCTGGGCCGACGTCGCGCGGCGGATCGCGCACGAGATCAAGAACCCTTTGACGCCGATCCAGCTCTCGGCGGAGCGCCTCAAGCGCAAATATGCCCGGGATGTCACGAAGGATCCGGACGTCTTCGTGCAGTGCACGGACACGATCATCCGCCAGGTGGGCGACCTGCAGCGGATGGTCGACGAGTTCTCGGCGTTCGCGCGGATGCCCGCTCCGACCATGGGGCGCAACGATCTCGCCGAGATCGTGCGCCAGGCGGTGTTCCTTCAGCGCGTGGCGGATCCCGAGATCGAGTTCCATGTCGACGTTCCGGAGGGTGGCCTGTCGCTCGTCTGCGACGGCAGGCAGGTGAGCCAGGCGCTCATCAATGTCTTGAAGAACGCGACCGAGGCGATCGAGGCCCGCCGTCAAGCCGGCGCCGGGGAGCCCTTTCAGGGTCGCATCGATGTGCGGGTCCATTTGGAGGAGGCATCGGGCGAGGCGGTCGTCGACGTCGTCGACAATGGATGCGGCCTGCCGACGGAGGACCGCTATCGCCTCACCGAGCCCTACCGGACGACGCGCACCAAGGGCACCGGCCTCGGCCTTGCCATCGTCCGCAAGATTCTGGAAGACCATGGCGGCCGGCTCGAGCTCGAGGATGCGCCGCGAGGGGAGGGGACGGACGCGGACGTGCGGGGCGCCTGGATTCGCATGGTGCTCAAGCTGGATCGCGCGGGCGCGCCGACCTCAGAGAGAACCGAGGCGCGTGAACGCGTGGTGACGGAGACCGGAATCCATGGCGGCTGACATTCTGATCGTCGACGACGAGGCCGATATCCGGGAGCTCGTGGCGGGCATCCTGGGCGACGAGGGCTTCGACACGCGCCTCGCGCACGACAGCGATTCCGCGCTCGCCGAGATCACGCTGCGCATGCCGGCTCTTCTCGTCCTCGACATCTGGCTGCAGGGCAGCCGGCTCGACGGGCTCCAGCTTCTCGACGTTCTGAAGGCGGACCATCCCGACCTTCCCGTGGTCATCATCTCGGGGCACGGCACAATCGAGTCCGCGGTGGCGGCGATCAAGAAGGGGGCGTACGACTTCGTCGAGAAGCCGTTCAAGGCGGACCGGCTCATCCTCGCCGTCGAGCGCGCGCTCGAGGCGCACCGTCTGCGGCGCGAGAACTCCGAGCTGCGCCTCAGGGCCGGCGACGAGACCGATTTCATCGGCAATTCGGCGGCGATGTGCCAGATACGCATGATGATCGAGAAGGTCGCCCCGACGAATTCTCGGGTGCTCATCTCCGGGCCGCCGGGCTCGGGCAAGGAGGTCGCGGCAAGGCTCCTGCACGCGGAGTCCAAGCGCGGCGGCCATCCTTTCGTCGCGATCAACGCCGCGATGATCGCGCCCGAGCGCATGGAGGAAGAGCTCTTCGGCGTCGAGGACATCACGACGGGACGCCGGCGCATCGGCGTCTTCGAGCAGGCGCACGGCGGCACGCTCTTCCTCGACGAGGTCGCGGAAATGCCGCTCGAGACGCAGTCGAAGATCCTGCGCGTTCTCGTCGACCAGACCTTTACGCGCGTCGGCGGCGCGACGCGCGTGCGGGTGGACGTGCGCGTCGTTTCCTCGACGAGCCGCGACCTGCGGGTCGAGATCGCCGGAGGGCGCTTCCGCGAGGATCTCTTCCACCGCCTCAATGTCGTGCCGATCCGCGTGCCGGCGCTCTCGGAGCGCCGCGACGACGTGCCCCTGCTGGTCGAGCATTTCATGGCGCGCTTCGCCGCGTCCTCAGGCCTGCCGCGCAGGCGCATCGGGGACGATGCCATGGCGGCGCTGCAGGCCCATCACTGGCCGGGCAATGTCCGCCAGCTGAGGAATAACGTCGAGCGCCTCATGATCCTCGCGAGCGAGGACGACTCGTCCACGATCTCCGCCGAGATGCTGCCGTCGGACGTCGGCGCGTCGACGCCGGTGGTGACGCAGGGCGCGAATTCCGAGCGCATCATTTCGCTTCCCTTGCGTGAGGCGCGCGAGCTCTTCGAGCGTGAATACCTCCTTGCGCAGATCAATCGCTTCGGCGGCAACATCTCGCGCACCGCCGCCTTCATCGGCATGGAGCGCTCTGCGCTCCACCGCAAGCTGAAATCGCTCGGCATAAGTACGGGCCTGCGCCCCGGCGAGTTCCTCCAGTGAGCGCAGACATCCCAATGACAGGAGCCTCAAAGTGAAGGCCATCATCTGCGGCGCCGGCCAGGTGGGCAGCGGCATCGCCCGCCAGCTCGTCGCCGAGGGCAACGACGTCACCATCATCGACTGGCGCCCGGAGCTCGTGCGCTCGATCCAGGAGATGCTCGACCTGCGCGGCATCATCGGCCACGGGGCGCATCCCGACGTTCTCGACCAGGCGGGCGCCTCCGACTGCGATCTCCTCATCGCGGTCACCTATTCGGACGAGGTCAACATGGTGGCCGCGCAGATCGGGCACTCGCTCTTCAGCGTGCCGCTGAAGATCGCCCGCGTGCGCGCGCAGAGCTACCTGAAGCCCATGTGGCAGAACCTCTTCACGCGCGATCACATGCCGATCGACGTCATCATCTCGCCGGAGGTGGAGGTCGGACGCTCGGTGCTGCGCCGCCTCGAGGTGCCCGGTGCCTTCGAGAGCATCGACTTCGCGAACGGGCTCGTGCAGCTCGTCGGCGCGCGGATCGGGGCGGGCGCGCCCGTGGCCAACTCCCAGCTTAAACAGATCCGGGAGCTCTTTCCCGAGCTCACCACCGTCGTCGTCGGCATTGCGCGGGGCGAGACGCTGTTCGTGCCCTCCGGGTCCGATCAGCTCCTTGCCGGCGACGAGGCATATTTCGTCGCCTCGCGCGGCCACGTCTCGCGAACGCTCGAGATCTTCGGCCACGAGGAGAAGGAGGCGCGGCGCGTCGTGGTGCTGGGCGGCGGCAATATCGGGCAGTTCATCGCGCGCGAGCTCGAGAAGGCGACGACCCGCGTCAAGGTGCGTCTAGTCGAGGTCGAGAAGGCGCGGGCGGAGGAGGCCGCCGAGGCGCTCGCGCGCACCGTGGTGCTGCACGGCTCGGGCCTCGACCAGGCCATTCTGCGAGAGGCAGGCGTGCCCGAGACCGAGGCTTTTCTCGCCGTCACCAACGACGACAAGGTGAACATCCTGTCCTCGTTGATGGCCAAGAATCTCGGCTGCCAGCGTGTGGTGACGCTGCTCAACAATCCCGACTACAACGCGCTCGTCTCCACCCTGGGGATCGACGCCTATCTCGACCCGCGCGCGACCACGGTCTCGACGATCCTGCAACATATTCGCCGTGGGCGGATCAAGAGGCTGCATTCCATTCGCGGCGGGGAGGGCGAGGTCATCGAAGGCGAGGCGCTGAAGACCTCGCCGCTCGTCGGCCGGCCGCTCAAGGAGGTCGAGCTGCCTTCCGGCGTCGTGATCGGCGCCGTCGTGCGCGACCAGAAGGCCATGATGCTGGCGCCGGAGATGTCGATAGAGGCGGGCGACCACGTGGTCATGTTCGCCGAGCGCGAGATGGTCCGGCGGGTCGAGCAGTTCTTCCGCGTGGGACTCGAGTATTTCTGAGAGACTCCTGGAAGAGCCGCCGGCGCCGGCACCCCCGAAGGCGAAATTCGCGAAGCCGGAAATAAGGATCTTTCGGGCTCGCCTGCGCCCCGGGACGACGACCTGGTGAGTTTTCGAAGGGCGACGGGGCCCGTCGCCGAAGCGCTCTGCGAAAGGATCACATGATCGGCACCGGCATCTGGCAGACGCTCGGCTGGATCTTGCTGCTCTTCGCCGCGGCGCTGGCCCTGCCGATCGTCGTCGCCTTGGCGAGCGGCGATTACGGCGTGGCGCGGGCCTTCCTGCCGTCGCTCGCGCTCGCCGGATTCGTCGGCGCCTCGTGCGTGCTGTCGCTCGGCGGGGGCGAGGGTCTCGTCGCCTCGCGACAGGGCGCGGCCGTCGTGGTCGTGAGCCTGGCCGTGCTGCCTCCGGTCGCAGCCTTGCCGTTTCTCCTGTCCGGCGTGGTGCCGAACTTCGTCGACGCCTATTTCGAGGCGGTCTCCGGCCTCACGACGACAGGAGCGACGGTGCTGCGCCATCTTTCGGACGTGCCGCACGCCGTCCTCTTCTGGCGCGCGCTCCTCGAATGGCTCGGCGGCTTCGGCGCCATCGTCTTCGCCGGCGCGTTTCTCGTTCCGCTCTTCTTTCCCGGCCTTCCCGTCCATCAGGTTCCCCTGCCTCCGGCCGCCGGCGAGATGGTCCAGCAGCGGCTCGAGCGCATGGCGGAGATCGTCTGGCCGGTCTACGTCGTCCTCACCATCGGCTCCTGGATGGCGCTGTGGATGAGCGGAGTCGACAGCTTCGAGGGACTCTGCCTCGCCATGTCCGGAATCGCGACGGGCGGCTTCATGCCGCGCGACGGGACGCTGGCTGCGTTCGGCGATCCGTGGGTCTCGCCGATCATGGCGGCGACGACCCTGCTCGGCGCGCTGAACTTCTTCCAGCACGTGCACACGGGCCGCACGCGCGAGCTGCCGCATTTGCGGGACGGCGAGACGCAAGTCGTTGTCGGCGCCGCCGTCCTGGGCGCGGTGCTTTTCGCCGCCAGCGTCGCGCGCGGGGATCCCTACGGTCTCGCGGTGCTCATGAGCGACGGCTTCATGCTGGCGCTGAGCTCGGGCTTTTCGGCCGGTTCCGATCCCTTGGTCGGCCTCGTGCCGACGGTCATCGTGCTCGGCACAGCGCTGACGGGAGGCGCCATGATCTCGACGGCGGGCGGCTTCAAGCTGATCCGCTTGATGGTGCTTCTGCGGCTCGGCGCCTCGGAGCTCGCGCGTCTCTCCCACCCCCATCGCGCGCACGCGGCGCGCCTCGCCGGCCATACGGTCGAATCGCGCCTGGCGACCTCGGTCTGGTCCTATTTCTTCGTCCTGCTGGCAAGCCACGGCATTCTGCTCCTTACGCTGACGGGCCTCGGCATGGAGTTCGAGCCCGCGCTCACCGCCGCCGTCGCGACGCTCACCAACACCGGCGCGCCGCTCGTCTATCTTCAGGGCGAGCACGCCTATGCCGGGCTCGGTCGCGTCGCGAAGCTCGTGCTGTGCGGCGCCATGATCGCGGGGCGCGTCGAGTTCCTGGCCTTGCTTGCGGTCCTGAACCCCGCATACTGGCGCCGCTGAGGATCCCAAGGCCGAGACATGCCGCGCATCGCCTATGTGAACGGACGCTATGTGCCCTTCGCCGAGGCGCGTGTGCATGTCGAGGATCGCGGCTATCAATTCGCCGATGCCGTCTACGAGGTGTGCGCGCTGCGCGGCGGCGCGCTCCTCGACGAGGAGGCGCATCTGGCGCGCCTCGGGCGGTCCCTCGAAGCGCTCAAGATTTCCTGGCCGGTGGCGCCGCGCGTCCTTGGGCACATCATGCGCGAAACGGCGCGGCGCAACGGGATGCGGGACGGCCTCGTCTATGTGCAGGTGAGCCGGGGCGTCGCGCCGCGCGATCACCCTCCGCCGAAGGACGCCGTGAAGCCCGCATTGGTCGTGACCGTGCGGCGCGCCGACAAGGCGCGCTCGGAGCGCCTCCTTGGGAACGGCATTTCCGTCGTGACGCTGCCCGACATCCGGTGGGGCCGCTGCGACATCAAATCGACCGCGCTCCTGGCCAATGTGATGGCGATCGCCGAAGCGAGGACGCGCGGCGCGGACGATGCCTGGCTGGTGGACGAGCGGGGCTTCGTGACGGAATCGACCCGCGCCAATGCCTGGATCGTTGATGCGAAGGGCGCGCTGCGCACCCGTTCGCTCGATGAGCACATCCTGCACGGCATCACGCGGGCGGTTCTTCTCGAGGTCGCGGGGCGGGCGGGCCACGACGTGCAGGAGAGCGCCTTCACCGTGTCCGATGCCGAGCAGGCGCGTGAGGCCTTCGTTTCGGCCTCGAGCCTTTTCGTCACTCCCGTGGTGCGCGTGAACAGCCATGCGATCGGCGACGGAAAGCCCGGGAAAGTTGCTCGGGAGCTTAGGAAACGCTACTTGGAGCTTCAGGGCGCGGCAGCCAAGCTGGAAAAGTTCTAGACAATCGTCGCCCCGGCTTGTCGGAACCCGAAAATTGCCGTTACATTTCGCATGTGCAGCAAGGTGCTGCGGTGCAATCGGGGGTGCGTGGGGCGTGCTCCGACTGGAAAGACCGCAAGGCGTGCTGCGCCGTGGGGCGCGTTGGTAGTCGCCTCCCGCCACCCGCGGTTCGCCCCGTCGCTAGGCTCTCTTCGCGTCTGCAACACGTGCACGCAAGAGGGCTTCGTGCCGGGCGGTCCGCCAAAACTGAAGAAGCGAGCCTGCCATGGCATCCGATAAGACGCATAACCTTCAGGACGTCTTCCTGAACAAGGTCCGCAAGGACAAGACGGCGCTCACGGTCTTCCTCGTGAACGGCGTCAAGCTGCAGGGTATCATCACCTGGTTCGACAATTTCTGCATTCTCCTGCGGCGCGACGGGCATTCGCAGCTTGTCTACAAGCATGCGATCTCCACAATTATGCCGATCCACCCGGTCCAGCTTTTCGAACCGGGCGAGGAAGGCTCGGAGGCCGCCGGCTGACTTGGCTGAATTGACCACCAGACCGGGCGAGGGGGGCGCTCGCGACGTGGAGAACGGCGCGCAGAAGCGCGCGATCGTCGTGCACCCTGAATTCAAATCGGGCGCGAAGGCGGCGCGCGCGCCGGCCGACCGCCTCGCGGAGGCCGAAGGTCTCGCACGCGCGATCGGGCTCGACATCGCCGAGGGCTTCGTCGCGACCATCGCCGAGCCCAAGCCCGGCACGCTCTTCGGAAAGGGCAAGGTCGACGAGATCGCGCAGCGCTGCGCGGCGGCGGGCGCCGAGCTCGTCATCGTCGACGGTTCGCTCACGCCGGTTCAGCAGCGCAATCTCGAAAAGGCCTGGACGGCGAAGGTTCTCGACCGCACCGGCCTCATCCTCGAGATTTTCGGGGCGCGCGCCCGCACTCGCGAAGGCCAGCTTCAGGTCGAGCTCGCGCATCTCACCTACCAGAAGAGCCGCCTCGTGCGGAGCTGGACCCACCTCGAGCGCCAGCGGGGCGCGCTCGGCTTCATCGGCGGTCCCGGCGAGACGCAGATCGAGATGGACCGCCGCCTCATCTCCGAGCGCATCGTCAAGATCAAGCGCCAGCTCGAGACGGTGGTGCGCACGCGCGAGCTTCAGCGCGAGAACCGCCGCTCCGTCCCCTATCGCATCGTCGCGCTCGTCGGCTACACGAACGCAGGCAAGTCGACGCTCTTCAACCGCCTCACCCGGGCCGACGTCCTGGTGAAGGACATGCTGTTCGCGACGCTCGATCCGACCTTGCGCCTCGTGCGCCTGCCGAGCGGGCGCAAGATCATCCTGTCGGACACGGTCGGCTTCATCTCCGACCTGCCCGTCGAGCTCGTCGCGGCCTTCCGCGCGACGCTCGAGGACGTTCTGGAGGCGGACCTTCTTCTCCATGTACGCGACGCCTCGAGCCCGTCGAGCGAGGCCGAGGCGCAGGACGTGCGAGAGGTGCTGGCCGAGCTCGGCATCGATGAAGCCAATCCCCGCCCGACCGTCGAGGTCCTGAACAAGCTCGACCGGCTGTCCGAGGCCGCCGCCGCCGAGCTTTCCTCGCGCGCGGCACGCGATCAGGACAGCGTCGCTCTCTCGGCGCTGACGGGCGAGGGCGTCGACCGGCTTCTCGCGCGCATCGACACCCATTTCGCCGGGGAATGCGAGGTCGTCGATCTCGACATCGGGGCGGCGGACGGATCGGCCTATGCCTGGCTTCATGCCCATGCCGAGATTCTCGCGGAGAAGGGCGAGGAGGACCGCGTGAAGATGCGCGTGCGCTTCGCCCCGGAGATGCTCGGCCGCTTCACCAAGCAGTTTTCGGGCGACGCGCGCATCCTTCCGCAGGCGGCGGATTGAGATGGCGGACGCGCTCATCGAGCCCGTGGCAGACAGGATCCGCGCGGTCGCGGCGGAGGTCATCCTGCCGCTGCACCGCAATCTCACGGACGAGCAGATCCGCTTCAAGGGCCACAACGATCCGGTCACGGAGGCCGACGAGGAAAGCGAGCGCCGCCTCACGCGCGAGCTTCGCGCCCTGCTTCCGGGCTCGCTCGTCGTGGGCGAGGAGGCGGTGGCCGCGGATCCCGCCGTGCTCGACCGGCTCATGGAGCCCAATCCCGTCTGGATCATCGATCCGCTCGACGGCACGGGAAACTTCGCCCGCGGCTCGGACGTCTTCGCCGTGATGGTCGCCCTCGTCGAGGCGGGCGAGACGCGGGCCGGCTGGATCTACGCGCCGGTGAGCGGGCGGATGCTCACGGCCGAGCTCGGCGGGGGCGCGCATCTCGACGGGCGACTGATCGCGAAGGACAGGGCGGCGCGCCCGCTCGGGGCGCTGATCGGCGCCGTGCACACGCGCTATCTGCCTGCCGAGCCGAGGCGCGCGGTCGAGGCCCGCCTCGCGCGCTTCGCCAGGAACGCCGAGCTCTACTGCGCGGGCCTCACCTATCTCGGCCTCGCCGCGGGCAGCTACGACCATGCGCTGTTCTGGCGCGCCAAGCCCTGGGATCACGCGGCGGGCGCCCTCGCGCTCGCCGAGATGGGCGGACGGACGGCCTTTCTCGAGGAGGACCCTTACGCGCCTCTCGCGCGCGACCGGGTCGGACTCCTCAGCGTACGGAACGGCGAGCGCTGGCGCGAGATCCGCGACGCCCTCTTCGAGACCGCGTGAGGGCATATGGGCATTCGCGTCGCGCTCACCCACGAGACGAGCTACACCTACGACAAGCCGGTGCGCCTCGGGCCCCAGGTCGTCCGTCTGCGTCCCGCCCCGCATTCGCGCACGCCAATTCTCGGCTATTCGCTGAAGATCGAGCCCGAGGGACATTTCCTCAACTGGCAGCAGGACCCTCAGGGCAACTGGCTCGCCCGCCTCGTCTTTCCCGAGCGCGTGACGCGCTTCGCGATCAAGGTCGATCTCCTCGCCGATCTCGTCACGATCAACCCCTTCGACTTCTTCCTCGAGGAGGCCGCCGAGTACTGGCCCTTCGCCTACGAGAAGGTGCTGGAGAAGGAGCTGGCGCCCTTCCGCGAGGCGGAGCTGCCCGGCGAGAAGCTCGCGGCCTTCCTGGCGAGCGTTCCGCGCACGCGCATGCATGTCATCGACTTCCTGGTGGCGCTCAACAAGCGCCTCTCTGACGAGATCGGCTATGTCATCCGCATGGAGCCGGGCGTGCAGACGAGCGAAGAGACGCTCGCCCTGCGCCGCGGCTCGTGCCGGGATTCGAGCTGGCTGCTCGTCCAGGTTCTGCGCCATCTCGGCTTCGCGGCGCGCTTCGTCTCGGGCTATCTCATTCAGCTCGTGCCGGACGTGAAGCCGCTCGACGGTCCCGAAGGTCCCAAGGCCGACTTCACCGATCTTCATGCGTGGACGGAGGTCTATCTTCCGGGCGCCGGCTGGGTCGGGCTCGATCCGACGTCGGGCCTTCTCACGGCGGAAGGGCACATACCGCTCGCCGCGACGCCCGATCCGGCGAGCGCCGCGCCGATCTCGGGCCGCGTCGACAAGGCCGAGGTCGAGTTCGGCTTCGACATGAAGGTCGCGCGCCTTCACGAGGCTCCGCGCGTCACGAAGCCTTATGGCGAGGACCAGTGGACCGCGATCTACGAGCTCGGCAAGGCCGTCGACGCCGAGCTCGCGGCCGGGGACGTGCGCCTCACCATGGGCGGGGAGCCGACTTTCGTCGCGCTCGACGATCCGGACGCGGCGGAATGGAACACGGCGGCCGTGGGTCCGACGAAGCGCGCCTACGCCGCCAATCTCGCCATGCGCCTGCGCGCGCGCTTCGCGCCCGACGGGCTGCTGCATTTCGGCCAGGGCAAATGGTATCCGGGCGAGAGCCTGCCGCGCTGGGCCTTTGCGCTCTACTGGCGCGCGGACGGCAAGCCGCTATGGCGCGAGAGCCAGCTCATCGCCCATGACGGGCGCGCTCCAGGCCCCGTCGACGCCACGCTCGCCGAAGCCTTCACCGAGGCGCTGGCCGAAGCGCTCAAGGTGGACGCGAAATGCATCGTTCCCGCCTTCGAGGACCCCGCGCCCTACATCCTGCGGGAAAGTCAGCTCCCGGACAATGTCGATCCGCTGCAGAACCGGCTCGAGGATGCCGAGGAGCGGGCGCGCCTCGCGCGGGTCTTCTCGCGCGGGCTCGGCAATCCGGTCGGCTTCGTCCTGCCCGTGCAGCGCTGGCAGGCGAAGGACGAGCGCCAGTGGCGCAGCGAGCGCTGGCGCTTCCGCCGCAAGCACCTCTTCCTCGTGCCCGGCGATTCGCCGATCGGCTACCGCCTGCCGCTGGGCTCGCTGCCTTTCGTCGCGCCGAGCCGCTACCCCTACTACTTTCCGGCCGATCCCTATGCTCCGCGCGCGCCTCTGCCGGAGCCCTCGCCGCGCCTTCCCTCGGGACGGCGCCAGTTCGCGCTGCGGCGCGGCGGCGAAAGCGAGGAGGAGCGGCGCCGGCGCTGGATGCTCGAGCCGCAGGTGGAGGCGAGCGAGGGCAGCCGATTCACCGTGCGCACCGCCGTCACCGTCGAGCCGCGCGACGGCCGGCTGCATATCTTCCTGCCGCCGACGGAAACGACCGAAGACTATGTCGAGCTGATCGGGGCCCTCGAGACGGCGGCCGCCGAGCTTGAGGTGCCCGTGCAGGTGGAGGGCTATGGGCCGCCGCCGGACGCGCGCCTCAACGTCCTCAAGGTGACGCCCGATCCCGGCGTGATCGAGGTCAACATCCATCCGAGCGCGGACTGGGAGAGCCTCGCCGCGACCACGCAGACGCTCTATGAAGAGGCGCGCAACTGCCGTCTCGGCACGGAGAAATTCATGATCGACGGGCGCCACACCGGGACCGGCGGCGGCAACCACGTCGTTCTGGGCGGCGCGCGGCCGCAGGACAGCCCCTTCCTGCGCCGCCCTGATCTCCTGCGAAGCCTCGTGTCCTACTGGCAGGTCCATCCCTCGCTGTCCTACCTCTTCTCGGGGCTCTTCATCGGGCCGACCAGCCAGTCGCCGCGCATCGACGAGGCACGCGACGACCAGCTCCACGAGGTGGAGATCGCCTTCCGCGAGATCGAGCGCGCCGGCCCGAACGTGCCGCCCTGGCTCGTCGACCGGATCTTCCGAAACCTCCTCGTCGACGTGACGGGAAACACGCACCGCACCGAAATCTGCATCGACAAGCTCTACTCGCCGGACGGGCCCACGGGCCGCCTCGGCCTCGTCGAGCTGCGCGCCTTCGAGATGCCGCCCCATGCCCGCATGAGCCTCGCGCAGATGCTGCTCCTGCGCGCGCTCATCGCCTGGTTCTGGCGCGAGCCCTTCACGCGTCCGCTCGTCCGCTGGGGGACGAGCCTCCACGACCGCTTCATGCTCCCGCACTTCGTGTGGTCGGACTTTTGCGACGTGATCGGAGATCTGCGCCGCGCGGGCTTCGACTTCGAGCCGGAGTGGTACACGGCGCATTACGAGTTTCGCTTCCCGCTCATCGGGACGATCGAGCGCGACGGCGCGCGCCTGACGCTGCGCCAGGCGCTCGAGCCCTGGCACGTGATGGGGGAGGAGGGCGCGGTCGGCGGCACGGTGCGCTATGTCGATTCCTCGCTCGAGCGCCTCGAGGTCAAGGCCGAGGGTCTCAGCCCCGAGCGCCATCTCGTCGCGTGCAACGGCCGCGCGGTGCCCATGACGCGCACGGAGCGTGCCGGCGAGAGCGTCGCCGGCGTGCGCTACAAGGCCTGGTGGCCGGCCTCGGCGCTTCACCCGACCATCCCGCCCTCCACGCCGCTGGTCGTCGACCTCGTCGACCGCTGGTCGCAGCGCTCGCTCGGCGGGTGCACCTACTACGCGTCCCATCCCGGCGGACGCAATTTCGTAACATTTCCGGTCAATGCCCTGGAGGCGGAAAGCCGCCGCCGCGCGCGCTTCTTCGATCACGGGCACTCGCCGGGAACGCTTCACGTTCCCCCCGAAGACCGCTCGGCCGACTACCCGCTCACCCTCGACCTGCGCCGGGGCTGAGGAGAGGGGCGATGCCTCCGGCTCTACCGGGGCGCCATCGCGTCGCGGCCCGCTTGGCCTCGCCCCGGAAATCGCTCTATCCTTTGCGTCCGACTCGCTTTGGGGGAGGCGAGAGCGCGCGGCACCATCCGGCGGCGCTCGGGGTTATCCATATCGGCTATGCGGCGTCCATCGAAGAGGTATTGCGTTGGTGAGTGCTGCTGACGCGGCGAACGGCCCCCGCGCCGGCGCCGTTGCGGGCGCGGCGCCGGGCACCGGCCTGCCGCCCTTCGCGCGCGGCTACGTGCCCTCGCCGGGCGCGTATGACGAGATGATGGCGGCGGACGGCACGGTCCGCCCGCATTGGGCGAGCTTTCTGAAATCGCTCGCCATGATGCCCGAAGGCGAGGTCGCGCGGCGCTGGCGGCGCGCCGAGCGCCTTCTGCGCGAGAACGGCCTCACATACGATCTGCCGGCGGACGGGGAGGGGAGCGAGCGGCCCTGGGAGCTCGACGCCATGCCGCTCCTCATTCCCGCGGCGGAATGGCGCGCCATCGAGGAGGGGGTCGTGCAGCGCGCGCGGCTCCTCAACGCGGTGCTCGCCGATCTCTACGGCAAGCAGGAGCTGCTCGCCTCGGGCGTCGTCCCGGCCGCCGCCGTTCTCGGCAATCCGCGCTTCCTGCGGCCGGTCTACGGCATCGAGCCGTCCGACGGGAATCATCTCACCTTCCTCGCGGTCGACCTCGGCCGCGGGCCGGACGGCTCATGGTGGGTGCTGGGCGACCGCACGGAAGTGCCGACCGACGGCGGCTACGCGCTCGAGAACCGCATCATCGTCTCGCAATGCTTCCCCGATCTCTTCCGCGCGAGCCGGGTCGAGCGCCTCGCGCTGTACTTCAACGCCATGCACGAGGCGCTCGTCGCGCGCACGGGACGGGACAATCCGCGGATCGTGCTCCTCACGCCGGGACCGAACCGGCCGGGCTATTTCGCCGATGCCTATCTCGCGCGCTATCTCGGCTACACGCTCGCCGAGAGCCTCGATCTCACGGTGCGCGACAACCGGCTGTTCCTGAAGACCATCGACGGCCTCCGGCCCGTCGATCTCGTCGTGCGGCGCGTCGCGGCGGAAGCCAGCGATCCGCTCGAGGTCGGACGCAATGCGGCGGACGGGGTTCCAGGGCTTCTTCAGGCCATCCGTGGCGAGACGGTCGTCGTGGCGAACGGCCTCGGCACGGCGCTCGTCGAATCGCCGGCCTTCATGGCCTTTCACGCGCCGCTCTGCCGCCACCTCCTCGGCGAGGAGCTGAAGCTGCCCAACACGGCGACGTGGTGGTGCGGCGACGAGGCGGCGAAGGCGCATGTGCTCGCCAATCTGCCCTCGCTCGCGATCACGCGGGCAGCGAGCGCCGGCACGCTCGACGCCGATTCGGACAGCGTGCTCGAAGGGCCGAGCCTGTCGGACGAGGAGATCGCGGCGCTGCGGTCCGAGATCGGCGCTCACGGCTATCGCTACGTCGCGCAGGAGCTGGTCAAGCTCTCGACGACCCCCGTGTGGCGCGACGGCGCCATGACGCCGCGTCCGATGTCGCTGCGCGTCTTCGTGGCGGCGGTCGAGGACGGCTACAAGGTGCTGCCCGGAGGCCTCGCGCGGATCACCGAGACGCGCGATACGCGCGCCATCGCGCTCCAGGGCGGCGACGGCTCGAAGGACACTTGGATTCTGGCGGAAGGGCCGGTCTCGACGTTCTCGATCCTGCAGACGCGCCATTCCGAGCCGGAGCTTCGCCGCACGGGCAAGGACCTGCCGAGCCGGGCCGCCGACAATCTCTACTGGCTCGGACGCTATGCCGAGCGGGCGGAGGAGCTCATGCGCGTCCTTCTCGCGGGCTACCGTCAGGCGCTCGAGACGGGCACGGAGGAAGGCTCGCCGCTCGCCCATGTCCTCGAAGCCCTCATGGGCTCGGACGATCCGAGCGTGCCCAAGCGGCCCGCCGGCGAGACCATCGAGACGAAGCTGCGCGTTCTCCTGTCCGACCCCGCGGCGAGCGACGGACTCGTGGCGACGCTCGGCCATCTCGTGCGCACGGCCTGGCTCGCCCGCGACCGCCTGTCGCTCGACGCCTGGTCGACGCTCAACCGCTTCCGGGCCGACCAGGTCTGGCGCGACCTGAGCTTCGGGCGCGCGCCCTCCGACCCGGGCGAGGCGGTCGGCCTTCTCGAGACAGGCATCCGCATACTCGCCGCCTTCTCGGGCCTCGGCATGGAGAACATGACGCGCAGCCAGGGCTGGCGCTTCCTCGACATCGGCCGGCGGCTGGAGCGCGCCCAGCATCTCATAGAGCTCTTGCGCGACCTCCTTCTCGACGGCGATCCGGAGGAGAGCGGGGCGCTCCTCCTCCTGCTGGAGCTCTGCGACAGCGTCATCACCTACCGCTCGCGCTATCTGACGCCGCCGCGCATCGCGCCCGTGCTCGATCTCCTCCTGCTCGACGAGACCAATCCGCGCTCGCTCGCCTACCAGGTTTCGGCCCTCGTCAATCAGATCGACGGCCTGCCGCGCGACCGCGAGATGCCCGGTCGCACCGACGAGCAGCGCATCGCGCTCGCGCTGCAGACGGCCGTGCGGCTCGGCGACACGAAGGCGCTCGCGCGCTCGGACGCGCGCCATCGCCGGCCCGATCTCGAGGATCTGCTCGAGGAGGCGGCGCGCGCGCTGCCGCTCCTTTCCGACCGGATCGCGCTGACCTATTTCAGCCATGTCGACATTCGCCGTCCGCAGGACGTCGCGCCCGTCGACCAGCGGCCCTGAGCATGGCGAGAATGCGCTTCGACGTGAGCCACAGGACGGTCTACGGCTACGGGCAGCCGGTCTCGCTGTCGCACCACCTCCTGCGCCTGACGCCGCGCGCGACGCCGCGCCAGACCTGCCACCGCTCGGGTCTCGCCGTCACTCCGAGCCCCGACGTCTCGCGGACGAGCTCGGACTATTTCGGAAACGCGACGACCTACATCACGGTGCAGGAGCCGCACACCTCGCTCTCGATCCAGGCGCGCAGCGTCGTCGAGGTGCTGCCGCGCGAGGCGCCGGAGGCATCGAAGACCCTGGCCTGGGACCAGGTGCGGGCGGCCCTCGCAAAGGACACCTCGCGAGACGGGCTCGACGCCATCCAGTTCGCCTTTCCCTCGCCCTGGACCGGCGCGTCCGACGAGGTCGAGGCATTCGCGCGGCCCTCCTTCGTGCCCGGCCGGCCCGTGCTCGAGGCCGCGCTGGACCTCACGGCGCGCATTTTCAAGGGGTTCCAGTACGACCCGACGGCGACGACGGTCGCGACGCCCGTCGACCAGGTCTTCGCGCTGAAGCGGGGCGTTTGCCAGGACTTCGCGCATCTCGAGATCGCCTGCCTGCGCTCGCTCGGCCTTGCGGCTCGCTATGTGAGCGGCTATCTCCTGACGCGTCCGCCGGAGGGCCAGGAGAAGCTCATCGGCGCGGATGCGAGCCATGCCTGGCTCTCCGTGTACTGCCCCGGGCAGGGCTGGGTCGACCTCGACCCGACCAACAATGTCCTGCCCAACGAGGAGCACATCACGCTCGCCTGGGGCCGCGACTACGGCGATGTGAGCCCCGTCAACGGGGCGATCCTCGGCGGCGGCGCGCACACGGTCCACGTCGCCGTCGACGTCACGCCCCGCGCGGCCTGATCACTTCGCGAGAAGATCGGGCAGCCAGGTCGCGAGGCCCGGAAAGGACGCGACCACCAGAAGCATCGCGATCTGCATCAGGACGAACGGAATGGCGCCCTTGTAGATGGCGAGCGTCGACACGGAAGCGGGCGCCACGCCGCGCAGGTAGAAGAGGGCGAAGCCGAAGGGCGGCGTCAGGAACGAGGTCTGGAGATTGAGCGCCATCATGACGCCGAGCCAGATGGGATCGAGGCCGAGCCCGATGAGCACCGGCGCGACGATCGGCACCACCACGAAGGTGATCTCGATGAAGTCGAGAAAGAAGCCGAGAACGAACATCACCGCCATGACGATGAGCACCGCCCCGATCTCGCCGCCCGGCATGGCGGTGAGGATGCCGCGCACGGCGTCGTCGCCGCCCAGCCCCCGGAAGACGAGGCTGAATAGCGCCGCGCCGATGAGGATGACGAAGACCATCGAGGAGATCTCCGCCGTCGAGCGCATCACGGCAGGGAGGATCCTGAGGCTGCCGAGCCGCACGAGGCACACGGCGAGCCCGGCGGCGACGACGGCGCACAGGAGGTAGGCGAGGACGATCCCGATCCGGTCGCCCGGCGGGATCGCCTCTCGCGCGATGCGCAGATCGACGAAGGCGGTGAGCACGAGGACGCCCGCGAGCGCGAGGGCGGCGGCGATCACGGAAGCGCGGCGCAGCGGGCCCGCATCGCCGACCCGGAAGCCGGCGAGGAGCGTCGCGCCCACGGCGCCGACGGCCGCGGCCTCGGTCGGCGAGGCGATGCCGCCGAGGATCGAGCCGAGGACGGCGACGATGAGCAGAATGGGCGGAACGAGCGCGCGCAGAAGGCGGCCGGCCACCGGCCCCCCCGCGCCGAGACGCTCCGCAGGCGGAATGGCGGGGGCCGCCTTGGGTCGCAGAAACGCGACCAGGCCGACATAGGCCATGTACACGAGAACGAGCACGATGCCCGGCAGAAGCGAGCCCGCGAAGAGGTCGCCGACCGAGACGACGTCCCGGAGCGCGACGCCCTTGTCCTCGAGCTCGGCGCGCAAGGTGAAGTCGAGCGAGACTTCCTGGTTGGCCGTCGAGATGACGTCGCCGAGCAGGATGAGCACGATCGAGGGCGGAATGATCTGGCCGAGCGTGCCGGCCGCCGCAATCGTGCCCGAGGAAAGGCCGGGATCGTAGCCGCGCCGCAGCATGGTCGGCAGCGAGATGAGGCCCATGGTGACGACTGTGGCGCCGACGATGCCGGTCGAGGCGGCGAGGAGGGCTCCGACCGCGAGGACCGAGAGGCCGATGCCGCCCCGGATGCCGCCGAACAGCGTGCCCATGGCGTCGAGGAGATCCTCGGCCACCTTCGAGCGCTCCAGCATCACGCCCATGAAGACGAAGAGCGGCACGGCGATGAGTGTCTCGTTCGTCATCGTGCCGAAGATCCGCTGCGGGATCAGCGTCACATAGGCCCAGTCGAAGACGCCGAGCAGAATGCCGAGGCCGGCGAAGAGCAGCGCCGTGCCGCCGAGCGTCAGCGCCACCGGATAGCCGGCGAGAAGAAGCGCGCAGGCAGCGGCGAACATCAGGAGGTCGAGGGATTCGGCCATCTAGCGCGCTTCCATCCTCAGACCAGACGCTCGTCGGCGTCGAGCGCGGGCGCCTGCGCGCGGCGGTCTCCGGTGAGCTCGAGGGCCGCCTTGATCGCCTCGGCGAGGCCCTGGACGATCATCAGCACCCCGAAGGCCGGAATGACGCTCTTCAGGAGGAAGATGGCGGGGATGCCGCTCGTCTCCTTGGAGCCCTCGAGCACGCGCCACGCCTGCGCGACGAAGGGCTCGGCGGCGGCGATGATCGTCAGCATGACGGGCAGCAGGAAAAGATAGACGCCGATGAGGTTGACCGCGGCCCGCCAGCGCGGGCTCGCGGTGCGGTAGACGAGGTCGACGCGTACATGGCCGTCGCGCATCAGCGTGAAGGCGGCGGCGAGCAGGAAGAGCATGCCGTGCATGTAGACGATCGATTCCTGCAGGAAGATCGAGCCGATTCCGAAGACGTAGCGCATCACGACGACGGCGAACTGCACGAGGACCATGGCGAGCGCGAGCGCGAGGGCGCCGCGTCCGACAACCGTGCTCACCGCCTCGGCGGCCGCGGAAAGCGCATTGAGGATCGGAAGAAGCGGCCGGCGCGGCGAGAGGGCGGCGAGCGCGAGGTGCAGGACGGGCAGGGCGAAGGCGAGCGCCGCCGCGGCGAGGCCCGCGACCTTCAGTGCTCCAACGATTGCGAAGAAAGCGTCCACGCGCGCGTCCGCAGCTCAGCCCGCTCCCAGCGCGAGCCTGCGCGCCTGCGCATAGCCCTCCTCGGAGATCTCGCCCCACACGGTGCCGATGCGCCGCGCCTCGAGGAAGCCCTGATAGATCCTCGTGACGAGCTCGTCCTTGGCCGCCTCGACCACTTCCTTGACGACCGCCTCGGAAGTCTCGCCGAGCGCCTTGAGCACGGGATCGGGGAAGCGCCTCAGCGCCACGCCGGCATCCTGAAGCTTTTTCAGCTCGCCGGCATTGCGGTGGTTGAACTCGGCGAGGTTCATGTGCGTCTCGGCCTGGCAGCAGACGGCGATGAGCGTCTGCTGATGCTTGGTGAAGCTGTCCCAGACGTCCTTGTTGATGCCGAGCGCCAGCGCCGAGCCCGGTTCGTGCCAGCCGGGCCAGTAGTAGTACTTGGCGACGCGCTGGAAGCCGAGCGCGCGGTCGTTCCACGGGCCGACCCATTCGGTCGCGTCGATCTGCGTCGTCTGGAGCGCCTGATAGATGTCGCCGCCGGGAATGGAGACCGCCGCCGCGCCGAGCCGGCGCATCACTTCGCCGCCAAGGCCGGGCATGCGGATCTTGAGGCCCTTGAAATCCTCCACGGAGAGGATCTCGCGATTGTACCAGCCGCCCATCTGGACGCCGGTGTTCCCCGCATTGAAGGCCTTGATCTTGAAGCGCGCGGAGAGCTCGTCCCAAAGCGCCTGGCCGCCGCCGAAATTGAGCCAGGCGTCGTATTCTGCGGCGTTGAGGCCGAAGGGCACGGCGGTGAAGAAGTTGAAGCCGATGGACTTGCCCTGCCAGTAATATTCCGCGCCGTGATACATCTCGGCCGAGCCCTGAGAGACCGCGTCGAAGGCCTCGAACGGGCCGATCAGCTCGCCGCCGGCATAGACCTTGATGGCGATCTGGCCCTCGGTCGCCTCGGTGATGCGCTTGGCGGTGTTCTCGGCGAGCGTGCCGAGTCCCGGCAGCCCCTTGGGCCAGGTCGTCACCATCTTGAGCTGGCGCTTGCCCTGGGCGTAGGCCGGCGCGGCCAGAGGCGCGGCGAGGGCCGTGCCCGCGGCAAGTCCCGCCCCCGTCAGGAGCGATCTGCGATCCATGCCGTTCTCCCCTCCCGCTCGCGCCGCGCGCGCGTCGCCGCTTGCGCGGCGAGTATAAGAGCCCCCTATGCGCAGGCAAGGCGAGGCGGGCGGTCAGCGAGCCCGCGGGTCGACCTTCTCGATCGGCTCCCAGCCGCGCGCCGTCAGCGCCTCCATGGGACGGAAGCGCGACTTGTAGGCCATCTTGCGCGAGCCGCGCACCCAATAGCCGAGATAGACGTGCGGAAAGCCGAGGCGGTGCGCCTCGCGGACGTGGTCGAGCACCATGAAGGTGCCGAGGCTGCGGGCCTCGAGCTCAGTATCGTAGAAGCTGTAGACCATGGACTGGCCGTCCTCGAGCGTGTCGGTGAGCGAGACGCCGACGAGTCGGCCGCGCGGGCTGCCGTCGCGCAGGCGGTACTCGACAAGCTGGCAGTCCACATCGGTCAGCTCGACCATGGCGCGATAGTCGAAGAGCGCCATGTCTGCCATGCCCCCGTCGTCGTGGCGGGAGTCGAGATAGCCCCGCAGGAGCGCGAACTGCTCCTCGGTCGCCCGCGCCATGACCGCCTTGCGCTCGATGTCGGCATTGCGCTTTAGGGTACGCGCGAAGCCGCGGCGAAACTCGAACTCGCGCGCGACGATGCGCACCGAGATGCACGCCGAGCAGCCTTCGCAGGCGGGCCGGTAGGCGATGTTCTGGCTGCGCCGGAAGCCCGACTGGGTGAGCAGGCTGTTGAGGGCGTTGGCGTCCGCCTTCGCAAGCTGGGTGAACATCTTGCGCTCGAGCCGGCCGGCAAGATAGGGGCACGGGCTCGGCGCGGTCAGATAGAGCCGCGGCAGCGACTGGACGAGATCCTGCGTCACTTGTGCCCCTTTCCGCGTTCGAGCCGTCGGCCGCGCGGCGCGCCCAAGGTCCTCGCGTCTCATAGCCCATAATACCATGGGGCGAGGAACGAGAAAGCCAGCCAGATGAGGATGACGAGCGGGCCCCCCGCCGTCAGGAAGTCCCGGAACTGGTAATGCCCCGGCGCCATGACAAGCAGATTCGTCTGATAGCCGACAGGGGTCGCGAAGGAGCAGTTCGCGGCGAAGATGACGGCATGGATGAAGGGCCTGGGCTCGAGCCCAAGGCTCGCCGCCGCCCCGATCGCGATCGGCGTGAAGAGAATCGCCGTGGCGTTGTTGGTGAGGACGTTGGTCATCAGCGCGACGAGCAGGAAAAGCGCGGATATCAGCGCCTCGGGCCCGAGGGGCGCGAAGGTGCGCACGAGCGCATGGGCGGCGAAGGCCGCCCCGCCCGTGGCCTCGAGCGAGGTGCCGAGGGCGAGCGCCGACCCGACGAGCAGGAAGATGCGCGGATTCGCGGCCCGCACGGCCTGGCGCACGTTGAGGCAGCCGGCCGCGATCATCAGGCCGCCGCCCAGGACCGAGGCCACGACGATCGGCAGCAGGCCCGTCGCTGCCGCCAGGATGACGCCGGCGAAGATGACGCGCGCGCGCTTGGCGGCGCGCACATTGGGCAGCTCGGCGCCCGACCACTCGAGAGCGATGAGGTCGCGCGCGTCGCGCAGCGCCGCGATGTCCTCGCGCGTTCCGAGCAGCAGGAGGACGTCGCCCGCCTCGAGCCGCACCTCCGAGAGGCGCGCCCTCAGCATGCGGCTGCGCCGCTGGATGCCGATGACCGCCAAGGGCGCCGATGCGGTGAAGCGCAGGATCTCGGTCGAGTAGCCGATGACGCGCGAGCCCGGCGCCACCACGGCCTCGGTGACGATGAGCCCTCCCTCCCTCGGATCGGCCGGCAGCTCCTCGGCCGGCTTGCCCTGGTGGCTCACCATGCCGGGCAGGAGCTGCGCGTCGCTGGTGAGAAGCTGGGTGATGGCCTTGCGCGGCGCGGCGGCCACCACGATGTCGCCGGGCTCGAAGGAGAGGCCGTCGAAGGGCGGCAGGTAGCGCTTCTCGCCGCGCTCCACGACGCGGACGGTCATGTCGGGCAGCGCCTCGAACTTGCCGGCGACGGCCGTCTCGCCGACGAGGCGATGGTCCGGGGGCAGAACGATCTGCACGAGGAACTGCTTGCCCGACTCGTTCGCCACCGTGCCTCCGAGCGGCGCGCGATCCGGCAGGAAGCGCGGCATGAGGAAGAGCACATAGACGAGGCCCAATGCCGCCAGCATGGCCGCCGGCACGGAAAATTCGAAGAAGCCCATGGCCGTCCCGTTCGCCTCGCGCGCCGCCTCGGCGACCAGGAGATTGGTGGATGAGCCGATGAGCGTGGTCATGCCCCCAAGGATGCAGACGAAGCTCAGGGGCATGAGGAGGCGGCTGGGACTGACCCGCATCGTCGCCGAAAGCGCGATGAAGACGGGCAGGACCATCACCACGACGGGCGTGTTGTTGATGAAGGCGCTGATGAGCGTGACCACGGCGAAGCTCAGGGCGAGCGCGATCTTGGGACGCTTCTGCGCCAGCTCCGCGAGCCGCTCGGTCGGACCGTTGAAGGCGCCGGTCTGATAAAGCGCCTGCCCGACCACGAGGAGCGCCATGATGGAGACGAGCGCGGGATTGGCGAAGCCCGCGAGAAGCGCGGTCGCGTCGAGGCGGTTCCCGCCGTCGGGGCCGGCGACCGGAAAGACGTCGAACAGGACGAGCAGGAAGGCGACGAGGACGACCGCCACCGTCTCGATGGGGAAGCGCTCCAGGCTGAACGCCACGATCGCCGCGAGGATCGTCGCGAAGACGACCCACATCTGCCAGGTCGAGGGATCTAGCTCGGCCATCTCACCACACGGTTGTGCTTGCGCCGCGCCGACATAGTGCTGCGTGCGCGTCCGGTGCGCCAGGAGCGCGTCCGTCGCGGGCTTTGACTAGAGCTTGTGGTTGGGGGGCAGCACGGGCGCCTCGCGGAGCAGCACGATGCTGATCCGGCGATTTGCCGGGGCGTAGGGGTCGTCCGGATAGAGCGGCTCGGAGCCGGCGCGCCCGTCGACCGAGAAGATGCGGTCCGTGTCCACGCCCGACTGCTGCAGCACCCGCCGGGACGCATTCGCGCGGGCCGAGGAGAGCTCCCAGTTCGTCGAGCCGTCCGCCGCCGTATAGGGCGCCTGATCGGTGTGGCCGGAAATCTTGATCCGGTTCGGCAGGCGCTCGATGACCTTGGCGATCTGCTGCAAGAGCAGCTTGGTGCGGTCGAGAGGCTCGGCGCCGAAGGGCGGAAACATGGGCCGGCCTTCCTGGTCGACGAGCTGGATGCGCATGCCCTCGGGCGTCTGGTCGATGATTAGGTGCTTCGAGAGCTCGGCGAGCTCGGGCATGTCCTGCATCGCCTGGCGCAGCGATTCCTCGGCCTGCGCGAACATGGCCGCCTCGCGGTCGGCGAGGATCTTGTCGATCTCCTCCTCGCTCAGGTCGCGCTGCTTGGGGACGTTCTCCTCGTTCGGCGAGCCGCCCTTCTCGTCGCTGGACTGGCGCGACTGGAGCTGCTTCTGGGCCGTCGTCGCCACGTCCTGGACGACGGCGTTCGAGCCGGCGAAGCGCGAGCCGTCGTCGACGAAGGCCGTGCCGCCGCCGAAGCCGCCGGCGCCGGAATTCGACTTGGAGATCGCCGCCGGCGCGAAATATTCGGCGATGCCGCGCTTCTGTTCGGGGGTCGTCGTGGAGATGAGCCAGAGCATCAGGAAGAAGGCCATCATGGCCGTTACGAAGTCGGCATAGGCAACCTTCCAGGCGCCGCCGTGGTGGCCGTGGCCTCCTACGATCTTCTTCTTCTTGATGATGATGGCTTCGCCGCCGGACATCCGCTTCGCACTCACCTTTGCCGCGAGGAGGCGATTAGGGCGGGATCGGCGTTAAATTGACGTTTAGGACTGCATCGTGCCAGGGCATGGCATGTGCAAGGGCGCCGGCGCCCCAAGATGTGGTGTCGCTCATGGGCTTCACGCCCCGCGATTTCAGGGATTGCCTCGGCCTCTTCGCCACCGGAGTGGCGGTCGCCACCTGCCTCGATTCGCGGGGCGAGCCGATCGGCCTCACGATCAACTCCTTCAGCTCGGTGTCGCTGGAGCCGCCGCTCGTTCTCTGGTGCCTCGACCGCGCCTCGGCGACCTACGGGGCCTTCACCTCGGCCGATATATTCGCCGTCAACATTCTCGCCGAGGGCTGCCACGAGACGGCGCGCCACTTCTCCGATCCCTGCCGCGAGGCCCCGGACCCCGGCACGATCCGGCCGGGCCGGAGCGGGGCGCCGCTGCTGGACGAGGCCATGGCGCACCTCGAATGCGCGCGCCACGCCATCCACGACGGCGGCGATCACGTGATCCTCGTCGGCCGCGTGCTCGCCATCGAGACGGCACCCAAGCGGCCGCTCGTCTATTTCCGCGGCACGTTCGACCGGCTCGGCTGAGGATCGGGCACCAGACGCAGCACGGCCTCGGCCGTTTTGGCGATGGCGGCGGCGTCGGTGGTCATGGGGATCGTCTCGCCCCGCGCCCAGAGCGGCGCGAGGTCGCGGTAGTGCCGCGAATAGGGATTGCCCGACTGTCCGGTCGAGACGATGAAGCGCGAGGCGTCCGGATCGGCGAGATCGTAGAGCCCCCGATAGCCGGCGCTGTGCACGTTCTCGTAGGGCCGCCGGCTCGTCATGGAATGTCCGCCCCGGTCGATGGTGAAGTAGTCCCCTCCCGTCTCGACCGCGATGTCGAAGAGAGCGCCGAGAACGGGCACCGAGCCGAAGGGCTGGTGGCGGTTGACGAGGCGGTGGACCTTGCCCCAGCGCCAGGTGCGCATGTCCTGTCCGACGGTCGCGCGCAGCTCGGCGAGCGAGGCGGCGAGCGATGCGCCGAGGAGGGACGTGCAGGTCTCGATGCCCGGCGTTCGGGTGTCGTCGCACCATTTCGCCGCGCCGGGATCGCCGCCGTAAACGGCGCGCAGCAGGACCGGGTCGAACCTCCAGACGAACCCGAGATCGGCGCCCAGCTCATCGCCGAGCAGGTCGCGCGAGAGGGCGCGCATCCAGGCGATGAAGATGAGCGGCTCGCTGTCCTGCGCGCGCATGTCGCCGCCCCAGCGCGCGAGCAGGCCGAGCGCGCGGGAGCTCTCCTCGTCCGCCGCCTCGGTCAGGGGCAGGAGGAGAGCGAGCGTGTCGCGGGCGGCGAGCGAGACCGTGTCGGCCTGCATGGCGGCGAAGCTTTGGATGTCGTGATCGCGGCGCGCCGTGAGGAGATCCTCGATGCGCTGCGCGCGATAGGGCATGTCCCACTCATAGGTGAGGAGATAGCGATAGTCGGGCCCCACGATGCGATTGTTCGCGGTGAGGACGTAGCCCTTCGCGGGATCGTAGGCGCACGGAAGGTCGGAGAACGGAATGAAATCGGTCCATGCCGTTTCGGGCAGCCAGCCGAAGGAGGGCAGGAGGCCTTGCGTCGGGTGCGCGTCCGCGCGGATCGGTACGCGCCCCGGCGCGACGAAGCCGATATGCCCCTGCGTGTCCGCGATCACCACGTTCTGCATCGGCACGACGTAGCGCTCGAAGAGCGCCATCGCGTCGGCGGCGCTCTTCGCCTCGAGCGCCTCCGTCGCGACGTCCATCGTCGTATTGTCTTGGGCGAGGGCCGTCCAGGCGAGCGAAAGGACGTGCCCTTCGGGCGTCGCGGAATCGAGGAAGCCGAGGCCCGGCGGCACGACGGGGCCGTTCTCGGTCGCGCGGTAGACGATGTGCCGCGACGCCCCGAAGCGCACCTCGATCTCCTCCTCGCGCGTCGCGAACGCCTTCCAGCCGTCGCGGGAGGCATAGCGGGCGGGATCGGCGGGATCGACCCGCTCGTAGTAGAGGTCCTGAACGTCCGTGCCCGTCGTGGTGAAGCCCCAGGCGATGTGCGCGTTGCGTCCGATGATGATCGCGGGAATGCCGGCCATCGTGCCCCCGATCGCCTCGGTCCCGGGGTAGGAGAGATGGGCGAGATACCAGAGCGAGGGCGCCGTCATCGGCAGATGCGGATCGTTCGCGAGCAGGGGCTTGCCGCTTTTCGTGAAGCGGCCGTCCACCACCCAATTGTTGGAGGCGCCGAGCGCGACCGGCCCTTCAGCGAGGCCGTCGTGGAGCAGTCGCCCGACATCGCCCGGCGCAAGGCGCAGGCCAAGTTTCGCGCGCACGATCTCCGTGTATGCGTTCGCGGAGAGCTGCAGGGAGACCATGTTCAGCATGAGGACGCTCGAGGCGGCGTCCCAGGGCCGCGGCCTCACGCCCAGCAGGGCGAGCTCGGGCGACAGCGGCCCCCGATGGCCCTCGACATAGGCATTCACTCCCGCGGCATAGGCATCGAGCGCGGCGCGCGTTTCGGGTTCGAGCGCGTCGAGCGAGGCACGGGCGGCGCCGGGAAGATCGGCCGTGCGCAGCAGAATGTCCGCGTCGACCGCCGGTTCGCCCAGCATCTCGGCGAGCCGCCCTTCGCCTGCCGCCCGGGTGAAGACCATCTGCCACAGCCTGTCCTGCGCATGGACGTAGCCGAGGCCGAAGAAGGCGTCCTCGCGGTCCGCGGCCCGAATGTGCGGCACGCCGTGGACGTCGCGCGTCACGGTCACCTCGGCCTTCGGTCCGGACACGGAGAACTCGCCGTCGACCCGTGGAAGCGAGCCGCGAAGCCAGACTGCGAGGGCGGCGCCCGCCGCCGCGGTAAGCGCGAGTGCGGCCAAGAGGCCGGCCGCCGCAAGGCGCGGCCAGGACCATCGTCCGGGTTGACGCAGTTTTTCCACAACCGGGTCCTGGAGGTTTAAACTTCCGCTGTCGTCCTGATTCGGTCCGATCGGGCGATGAGTTCGGAAGGAGGCGCCTGCTAGGCCGGGGGCGTCAGCCGGAGCGTGAGTTTGGAGGTTGGGAGCTTGCCACGGACCGTAGCATTCCTTGGCCTCGGGGTCATGGGCTTCCCCATGGCCGGCCATCTGGCGTCCGCAGGGCACAAGGTCACGGTCTTCAATCGCACGGCCGAGAAGGCCGAGCGCTTCGTTGCCGTCCATGGCGGCGCGCGGGCGGCCGGTCCTGGCGAGGCGGTGCGCGGAGCCGATTTCGTCTTCACCTGCGTCGGGAACGACCGCGACATCGCCGAGATCGCGCGGGCGGCCTTTTCCGCCATGCGGCCCGGCGCCGTGCTCGTCGACCACACGACCACATCGGCGCGCATCGCGCGGACGCTCGCAGCCGAAGCGCGGGCCGCGGGCCTCGCCTTTGTCGATGCGCCGGTCTCGGGAGGCGAGGCCGGGGCTCAAAAGGGCGCTCTCACCGTTATGGCGGGCGGATCCGAGGCGGCGTTCGCGGCCGCCGAGCCCGTCATCGGGGCTTACGCGAAATCGATCCGCCTGATGGGGCCGCCCGGCAGCGGACAGCTCACCAAGATGGTGAACCAGATCTGCATCGCTGGGCTTCTCGAGGGGCTCGCGGAGGGCCTCCATTTCGCCAGGGCCGTCGGGCTGGAGCCGAAGAGCGTCGTCGAGGTGATCTCGAAGGGCGCCGCCCAGTCCTGGCAGATGGACAATCGCGCCGCCACGATGGCGGACGGAAAATTCGATTTCGGCTTCGCCGTCGAATGGATGGCGAAGGATCTCGGCATCTGCCTCGACGAGGCGCGCAGCTCGGGAGCGCACCTGCCCGTCACGGCCCTCGTCGATCAGTTCTACGGCGAGCTGCTCGCGATGGGCCATCGCCGCTCGGATACGTCGAGCCTCATTGCCCGGCTCGAGGCCTTCAAGGCAATGCAGGGGAGGCGCTGATGGCGGACCCGGCCGAGAACCTGCCGATGGTCAAGCCCGAGGGGCGCTACCACCACGGCAATCTCAAGGCGGCGCTGCTGGAGGCGGCGGGCATCATTCTCGAGACGGAGGGTCTCGAGGAGCTTTCGCTGCGCGCCGCCGCTCGGCGCGCCGGCGTCTCGCAGACGGCTCCCTACCGCCATTTCGCGGATCGCGAAGCGCTTCTCGTCGCGGTGGCGATGGAAGGCTTCCACATGCTCGCCGAGGATCTCGACATGGCGACGCTGCCCTTCGGCGAGAGCCCCCGCGAGGCGGTCGTGCAGATCGGCGCGGCCTATGCGCGCTTCGCGACTGAGCAGCCCGGGCGCTTCCGCCTGATGTTCGGGCGCGACATCCTGAACCGGCGCGACTATCCCGACCTCGTGCGGGCGACGCGCATCATCGGCGAGCGCCTCGGAGACATGCTCGGAAGCCAAGCCCTGGGCCTTGCGGTTTGGGGCGCGATGCATGGGCTCGCCGCCCTTCTCGTCGAGGGCGTCATCGATCTCGGCGCCGACGTTCACGGGCGCGAGCGCGTCGGGCTCGTTCCGGGACGGGTCGAGATTCTTCTTCGGAGCCTCCTCACGGCCATAGACGAGGCGACGCCGCGCTGAGCCGAGGGGCGCCGCACGCGACAGCCGTTCAAGGACGGGTCGGCGAGACGGGAGGCGGTGCAATGATCGGGGTGACGCGTTGGGCGGCGGTCGCCGCCGCCATCGTTCTGGGACTTTGCTCCGGCATCGCAACCGCTGGCACCGAGACGATCGACCTCGCCTTCGCGGGCGACGAGCGGCCGGTGCGCGTGCATGGCGATCTCGCCGCGAAGGGTCGTCCCGTGGTCTTCGTCATCCATGGCGGCGGCGGAAACATCGAGGGCGTCGTGCGCGAGAGCGGCATGGATGCCCTCGCCGACGAAAAGGGCTTTCTAGCGGTCTACCCATCGGGCGTGCCGGGCGGCGCGAACGGGACGAACCTCACCTGGAACACAGGCGAATGCTGCGGCGCGGCCAAGGAGAGGAACAGCGACGATCCCGCCTACTTCTCCGCCGTCATCGACGAGCTCGCGAGGCGCTATACGATCGACGAGACTCGCGTCTACGCGACCGGCATCTCGAACGGCGCGATGATGAGCTATCGCCTCGCCTGCGAGCTTTCGACGCGCATCGCTGCCGTGGCGCCGGTCTCAGGCGTGCTCAATGCGCCCTGCGAGCCTGCGATGCCGGTTGCGATATTGCACATTCACGGAACGGCCGACCGCTGCGCCACCTACCGGTCGGGATCGTGCGGCGGCTGCTTCAACGAGTTCCTTCAGGCACTCGGCGTCAAGGTCCCTCAGGGCTCGAACCAGATCTGCGTCGGCGCGGAGGAAAGCGTCGCGCAATGGGCGGCGCGCAACGGCTGCGCGGCCTCGCGCGAGGTCGTCTACGAAAAGGGCGCCACGACCTGCCTGAGGTATCAGGGCTGTCCGTCGGCAGGCACGGTCGAGCTCTGCCGGATCGAGGGCGGCGGCCACACCTGGGCGGGAGGCGTGCACAGCCTCAAGGCATGCACGGACGATCCAAACGGGCGCGTCTGCCGGCTCTGGGAAGCCATCGTGGGAAAGATTCCCGATTTCCCGGCGAGCGCCGAGATGTGGGAGTTCTTCGCCCGGCACGCGCGCTGAAGGCGTTCAGGCCGAGAGCAGGCGCGCCGCGTCCCGCGCGAAATAGGTGAGGATGCCGTCGGCGCCGGCCCGCTTGAACGCCAGCAGGCTCTCCAGCATGGCCTTGTCGCGGTCGAAGGCGCCGGCTCGTGCCGCGATCTCGATCATCGCGTATTCGCCCGAGACCTGATAGGCGAAGGTCGGCGCGCCGGACGCCTCCTTCACTCGGCGCAGGATGTCGAGATAGGGCAGGCCGGGCTTCACCATCACCATGTCGGCGCCCTCGGCGAGATCGAGCGCGACCTCGCGCAGGGCCTCGTCCCCATTCGCGGGGTCCATCTGATAGGTGCGCTTGTCGCCCTTGAGGAGTCCGCCCGAGCCCACCGCCTCGCGGAACGGCCCATAGAACGCCGAGGCGTATTTGGCCGCGTAGGACATGATAAGCACGTCCTTGTGGCCGTTTCCCTCCAGCGCGCCGCGAATGGCGCCCACGCGCCCGTCCATCATGTCCGACGGCGCGACGATGTCGCAGCCGGCCTCGGCCTCGACGAGCGCCTGCGCGATGAGGACCTCGACGGTCTCGTCGTTGAGAATCCGTCCGTCCTCGGACAGAAGCCCGTCATGGCCGTGGCTCGTGTAGGGATCGAGCGCCACGTCGCAGAGAATTCCGATTTCCGGCACGGCTTCCTTGATCGCGCGCACGGCGCGACAGACGAGGTTTTCCGGGTTGAGGGCTTCCTCGCCCCGCGGCGTGCGGCGCTCGCGCGGCGTGTTGGGGAAGAGGGCGAGGCACGGAATGCCGAGATCGCGCGCCTCGCGCGCTGCCGCCACGGCGAGGTCGACCGAGAGGCGCTCGACGCCCGGCATGCTGGAAATAGGCTCCTTCTCGCTCTTCCCCTCGATGACGAAGAGCGGCCAGATGAGGTCCGCGGGCGCGAGGCGGGACTCGGCGACGAGCGCGCGCACCCAGGGGGTCCGGCGCAGGCGCCGCAGACGCGTCTGCGGAAAGCCGCCGGTCGCTGGCGACCCGTTTTTCGACCCGATCATGGCCATGCTCCGCTCGAGGCACCCCGTTCGGCGCCCGCCGAACCGTCTTAACCGCTCCTTAGGTCGGCTTCCATAGGCTGACCGGCAGCAGCCATGCATGTTCCAGCCTGAACGAGGCACGCGTCATGTCGTCTTCCGCCCGTGCGGCACGCATACTGGAAGAAACCGTCGAGGAGCCGGCCGGGCTCGGCGAGGCTTATCTGAAGTCGCTCAATCTCGTCGAGCGGCTGCACCGCCAGCTCCTGGACGTCATCAAGGACGAGCTGGAGCGCACCGGACAGACCGATATCAACAGCGTCCAGGCGCTTCTCCTCTTCAACATCGGCGAGTCGGAGCTGACGGCCGGGGAGCTCAGGACCCGCGGTCACTACCTCGGCTCGAACGTCTCCTACAATTTGAAGAAGCTCGTCGAGGCCGGCTACATCCATCACGAGCGCTCGCAGACCGACCGCCGTTCGGTCCGCGTGCGACTCACCGCGACGGGCCAGGAAATCTCCGACCGCGTCGGCGCTCTCTTCGAGCGGCACCTGAAGTCGCTGGAGCCGGTCGGCGGCGTCAATGTCGAGGATCTGTCGAACCTCAACGTCTGCCTGCAGCGGCTCGAGCGGTTCTGGGCGGACCAGATCCGCTATCGGCTCTGACCTGCCGCCCGGCGGGTCCAGCGCCCGCCGGCGTCGCTCCTGAGGCGTGCCATGGACGCGCGCATTGCACTCGCCGGCCGTGAGGTCCTGCTCGAGTTCGTTCCCGCCGGAACGTCCATGAAGGCGGTCGCGGTCGACGCCGCGACGGGCACGGAGGTCGTCGTGGTGGGTCCGATCGCCGCCGGCCGCCACGCGCTGGAGCGCGTGGCCTGCGCAAAGCTGGTCTACCGCCTTCGCAAGGATGGCGCGATCCGCTGAGCTCGGCCTAGCCGCCGCGCTTGCGCCCGCCACCGCTCGGTCGCTTCGGAGAGGTTCCAAGGCCGATCTGCTTGGCAAACTCCGATCGCTTCTTCGCATAGTTCGGGGCGACCATCGGATAATCGGCGGGAAGGCCCCATTTCGCGCGGTATTGGTCCGGCGACAGCCCGTAGACGGAGCGCAGATGCCGCTTCAGCATGGTGAGCTTCTTGCCGTCCTCGAGGCAGACGATGTGGTCGGGCATCACGGATTTCTTGATGGGAACGGCCGGTTTCTGAGCCTGCATCGGGACAGGAGTTGCGCCATTGGCGAGCGACTTCATCGCCGCGTGGACCCCCAAGATTAGTCCGGCCAGCTCACTCGGCGGCAGCTGATTGTAGCTGAGATACGAGCCGACGATCTCGGTAACCATGGAAAGGAGCGGTGTATTGGATTCAAGAGATTCGGATTCCGGTGCGTTCATTTCTCTTTCCAGCGTGCCTGCTTTTAATGAGACGATGCCGAACATAGTTAGTCTTTTTATATTTACTCTTATTCCAGATTAGGAAGTTCGGCATCTATTCGGTGGATGATCGTCGATAGAAGCAGAAGTTTTTAGACTACTCAACGCATATTTTTCAGCGGTCAGAAAATGACCGCCATTTCCCTGTCTAATCGAAATGGTTCTCCTGGAAGATCTCGCCCAAGCGCAAGAATTGCAACAGCTTCGGGTCGATTGCAAGGTTCCCGGAGCATTGCCTGGTCCTCCCGCATGCGACGAAACCGGATCGCCGCCCGAGAGGTTTGCTGCCGGGGACGAGCGGCTGGCTTGGCGTGGCTCGACAAGATATGGTATTGCGCAGCTCGCCGATGCGCTTTATGCCGCGCCCGGAGCGCGACGGGCAGCGGACACCGACCCGGAACGCAGGCGCGATGGCCCAAACGGGGACGGTCCGCGCGCGGGCACGTTCCGCCCGATTGGGAAGCTTCTGGAGAATTGTGATGGCGATGAGTTCCGCAGGCCGCGTTTCGTCCGCCAACCCGCGCGTGGAGGAGTTCTTCGCCGCGCCGCTCGGCGCGCGCGACCCGGCGCTCAAGGCCGCGCTCGACAAGGAGCTCGCGCGCCAGCAGGGCCAGATCGAGCTCATCGCCTCGGAGAACATCGTCTCGCGGGCCGTGCTCGAGGCGCAGGGCTCGATTCTCACGAACAAATATGCCGAAGGCTATCCGGGCCGGCGCTACTACGGCGGCTGCGAGTTCGTCGACGAGGCCGAGCGCCTCGCGATCGAGCGCGCCTGCAAGCTCTTCGAGTGCGCATTCGCCAATGTGCAACCCCATTCGGGAGCGCAGGCCAACCAGGCCGTGTTCCTGGGGCTGCTCAATCCGGGCGACGCGGTGCTCGGCATGAGCCTCGCCGCGGGCGGGCACCTCACGCACGGCGCGCCGCCGAACCTCTCCGGAAAATGGTTCAAGGCGGTCCAATACGGCGTTCGCCGTCAGGACGGTCGCATCGACATCGACGAGGTCGAGCGTCTCGCGCGCGCCGAGAAGCCCAAGCTCATCATCGCCGGCGGCTCGGCCTATTCGCGCGTCATCGACTTCGCGCGTTTCCGCGCCATCGCCGACGAGGTCGGCGCCTTCCTCATGGTCGACATGGCCCATTTCGCGGGCCTGGTCGCGGCGGGCCTCTATCCGAGCCCCTTGCCGCACGCCCATGTCGTCACCACCACGACGCACAAGACGCTGCGGGGACCGCGCGGCGGCATGATCCTCTCGGTCG
Source organism: Alphaproteobacteria bacterium (assembly GCA_024236075.1). Taxonomy (GTDB): domain Bacteria; phylum Pseudomonadota; class Alphaproteobacteria; order JACAEB01; family JACAEB01; genus JACAEB01. The sequence continues at coordinate 43,680 of JACKLE010000010.1, forward strand.
ACGAGGAGATCGGCAAGCGGATCAATTCGGCGGTCTTTCCGGGCCTGCAGGGCGGCCCGCTGATGCACGTCATCGCCGCGAAGGCCGTCGCCTTCGGCGAGGCGCTGCGGCCCGAGTTCAAGACCTACGCCAGGGCCGTGATCGAGAACGCGGCGGCGCTCGCGGCGGCTCTCGTGCGCCAGGGGCTCGAGATCGTCTCGGGCGGCACGGACAGCCACCTGATGCTCGTCGACCTGCGCCCCAAGGGCGTGACCGGGAAGGTCGCCGAGGCGAGCCTCGAGCGCGCGCGGATTACCTGCAACAAGAACGGCATTCCCTTCGACCCCGAGAAGCCGGCGGTGACCTCGGGCATCCGTCTCGGCACGCCGGCCTGCACGACGCGCGGCTTCGGCAGGGGCGAGTTCGAGCGTGTCGCCGATCTCATCGTCGAGGTGCTCGACGGGCTGGCCGCGAACGGGCCCGACGCGAACGGCACGGTCGAGTCGCGGGTCGCGGGAGAGGTAGCGCGCCTTCTCGATCGGTTTCCGATCTATCCCGATCTTCGCGCATGACTGGCTGAGGCGAGCGGGCCATGCGCTGTCCCTTCTGCGGCAACGAAGACACCCAGGTCAAGGATTCTCGGCCCACGGAGGATGGCTCCGCCATTCGCCGGCGCCGCCAGTGCCAGGCCTGCGGGGCGCGCTTCACGACCTTCGAGAGGGTGCAGCTTCGCGAGCTCATCGTCGTGAAGAAATCCGGACGCAAGGTGCCCTTCGACCGCGACAAGCTGCACGCCTCGATCCAGGTCGCGCTCAGGAAGCGCCCGGTTGAGCCGGAGAAGATCGAGCGCATGATCAACGGCATCGTGCGCAACCTCGAAAGCCTCGGGGAAAGCGAGATCCCCAGCGCCGTCATCGGCGAGCTGGTGATGGAGGGCCTCGCGGCCCTGGACCCCGTCGCCTATGTGCGTTTCGCCTCCGTCTACCGCAATTTCCGCGAGGCGAAGGATTTCGAGCAGTTCCTCGGCGAATTGAACCTCATCAAGGGCCATCGCCAGCCGCCCGTCCCGACGGGCGGGGAGTGACCGAGGGGGCGCGACGGCCCATGCCCGCGACCCCGTTCGAGCAGGCCACGATGCGCGCGGCGCTAGGGTTGGCACGGCGCGGCCTCGGTCGGGTCGCGCCCAATCCTTCCGTCGCCTGCATAATTCTCAAGGACGGCCGCGTGGTCGCGCGCGGACGCACGGGCGAGGGCGGGCGTCCGCACGGCGAGGCGGTTGCCCTCGCGCAGGCGGGCAGCGAGGCACGGGGCGCGACGGCGGTCGTGACTCTCGAGCCCTGTGCGCATCACGGCAAGACGCCGCCTTGCGCCGACGCCCTCGCGACGGCCGGAATCGCGCGCGTCGTCTCGACGATCCGCGACCCCGATCCGCGTGTCGCGGGGCAGGGCTTCGATAGGCTCCGCGCCGCGGGCATCGAGGTGGTCGAGGGCGTCGAGGCCGCCGCCGCCGTCGAGCTCAATCTCGGCTTCCTCACGCGCGCGCGGCTCGGCCGCCCGGCGGTCACGCTCAAGCTCGCGACGACGCTCGACGGGCGCATCGCCACGCGGACGGGCGAGAGCCGCTGGATCACCGGCGAGGCGGCGCGGCGCGAGGCCCATGCGATGCGCGCCGAAAGCGATGCGGTTCTCGTGGGCAGCGGCACGGCGGCCGAGGACAATCCGGAGCTGACCTGCCGCATCGAGGGGGTAAGCGCGCGACCGGTCCGTATCGTTGCCGATAGCGGGGCCCGCCTCTCGCCGGCATCGCGTCTCGCGCGCACGGCCGGCGACCATCCGACCTGGCTGCTCGTCGGCCCGGCGGCGTCCGAGGAGCGGCTGAAGGCATTGCAGTCCGTGGGCGTGCGCGCCATTTCCGTTGCGGCAGGCCCGAATGGCGGCCTCGACCTTGCCGACGCTCTGCGCACGCTCGGCGGAGAGGGTCTGACCCGCCTGCTCGTCGAGGGCGGCGGCCGGCTCGCGGCCGGGCTCCTCTCCGCGCGGCTCGTCGACCGCCTCGCCTGGTTCCACGCGCCGGCCGTCCTCGGAAGCGAGGCGCGGCCCGCAGTCGCGGAGCTCGGCGTTGAAAGCCTTGCAGAGCTGCTGCGCTTTCGCCAACTTTCGGCGCGCCGGCTCGGGGATGATAGGCTCACGCTCCTCGCCGCGCCCGAGGCGGCGGGCAAGCCATGAGGACGAGCGGAGACAGGATCGCGAAAACGTGTTCACCGGCATCGTGACGGACATCGGCGAGGTGATCGAGATGCGGGAGGCGGGCGACCGCCACCTGCGTATCGGCACGTGCTACGACGTCGCGTCCATCCCCACGGGCGCCTCGATCGCGTGCTCGGGCATCTGCCTGACCGTCGTCGAGACGGGCTCGGGCAACGGCTCCTGGTTCGCTGTGACGGCCTCGGCCGAGACGCTCGCTCGTTCGACCGCAGGCTCCTGGAAGGTCGGACGGCGGATCAATCTCGAGCGCCCGCTCAAGGTCGGCGACGAGCTCGGAGGCCACATCGTCACCGGCCATGTCGACGGTGTCGGCCGGCTCGTCTCGGCAAAGCCCGAAGGCGAGTCGCTGCGCCTTCTCTTCGATGCCCCGCAGCCCCTGATGCGCTACATCGCCGAGAAGGGATCGGTCGCGGTCGACGGCGTCTCTCTCACGGTCAATGAGGCGGGAAAGGACCGCTTCGGGGTCAACATCATTCCGTTCACGCAGCGCATGACCACGCTCGGAGTACTGAAGCCGGGCGACGGCGTCAATCTGGAGATCGACGTTCTCGCGCGCTATGTCGCCCGCATGGAAGAGATGCGATGAAGACGCGTCCGGCCTCGCCCTACGACGACATCCACCGCGCCGTCTCGCCGACGCCCGAGATCATCGAGGAGGCGCGCAACGGGCGCATGGTGATCCTCGTCGACGCGGAGGATCGCGAGAACGAGGGCGACCTCGTCATTCCGGCGCAGATGGCGACGCCCGACGCCATCAACTTCATGGCCAAGCACGGGCGCGGCCTCATCTGCCTCGCGATGAACCGCGAGCGCGTGGACGTCCTGGGCCTGCCGCTGATGGCGCAGCACAACCGCTCGCGGCGCACGACCCCCTTCACCGTCTCGATCGAGGCGCGCGAAGGCATCACGACCGGCATCTCGGCCCATGACCGGGCACGGACGATCGCGGTCGCCATCGACACCAGGAAGGGCCGGGACGAGATCGTCTCGCCGGGGCACGTGTTCCCGCTCGTCGCGCGGGACGGCGGCGTCCTCGTGCGCGCGGGGCACACCGAGGCCGCGGTCGACATTGCGCGCCTGGCGGGCCTCTATCCGGCCGGCGTCATCTGCGAGATCATGAACGAGGACGGGACCATGGCCCGTCTTCCCGATCTCGTCGCCTTCGCGCAGCTTCACAACCTCAAGGTCGGAACCATCGCCGATCTCATCGCCTATCGCCGTGCCCACGATCATTTCCTCGTCCGCAAGCTCGAGCAGGATTTCACGAGCGTCCATGGCGGCGATTTCCGCCTGATGCTCTACGTGAACGAGGTCGAGTATGCCGAGCACATCGCGCTGGTGAAGGGCGACATCGCGGACGGGCGGCCCGTGCTCGTGCGCGTGCATCAGGTCAATCCGCTCGAGGACATTCTTGGCCAGGCCACCGGGCGCGCCGGGCTTCTGCACGCTGCGATGGAGGAGATCGGGCGGGAAGGGCGCGGCGTCGTCGTCCTCATCCGCGACACCTCGCCGACCGGCCTCTCGCGCCGCCTCGATCCCGGCGAGCGCGAGGACCGGAGCTGGCCGCCGCAGCTTCGCGAATACGGCGTCGGCGCGCAGATCCTCCTCGACCTCGGCATCAGGGAGATGGTGCTCCTTTCGAACACGCGCCAGAAGATCGTCGGGCTCGAAGGCTACGGGCTCTCCGTGGTCGGACAGCGCCAGGTCCGGGTCGGGGGCGGCGATGGTTGAGCGCGCCGCGACGAACGGGCCGGTGCGCGGGGCCGAGGGCGCCCGCGTCCTCGTCGTGGAGGCGCGCTTCTACGAAGCGATCGCCGACGAGCTTGTCGCCGGCGCGCTTGCGGCGCTCGAAGACGGGCGCGCGACCCACGAGCGCGTGAGCGTTCCGGGCGCTTTCGAGATCCCGGGGGCGATCGCCATGGCGGCGGACGCAGCGTCCGGCGGGCGGGCGCGCTACGACGGCTTCGTCGCGCTCGGCTGCGTCATCCGCGGAGAGACCAGTCACTACGACTATGTGTGCGGCGAATCCGCGCGCGGATTGATGGATCTCTCCGTCTCCCGCCGGCTCGCCATCGGCTACGGCATTCTCACCGTCGACACCGAGGCCCAGGCGCTGGCCCGCGCGCGCGTCGCCGAGCAGAACAAGGGCGGCGGCGCGGCGCAGGCCTGCCTCGCCATGATCGCGCTGCGCCGCCGCTTCGGCTCCGATCCGGCTGCGGGCCGGCCGCGATGACCGCGCAGAGCCACAGTCGGGGCAGGGCCCGCCTGGGGCCCGGCGAGCGCCATGCCCGCGCGCTCGCGCGCCTCGCCGCCGTGCAGGCCCTCTATCAGATGGAGATCGCGGAGGCCGACGCCGCGAGCGTCATCGCGCAGTTCGCGGCCCACGGCTTTGCCGGGCTCGCCGAGGGGCTCGACGCGCCGCCGGCGCTCGCCGAGCCGGAGGCAGTGCCCGATACGGAGCATTTCGAGAGCCTCGTCTCGGGCGTCGTCGCGCGCCAAGGCGAGGTCGATCGCGCCGTCAACCGCCATCTGAGCGCGGGCTGGAAGCTCGAGCGCGTCGACGCCATGCTGCGCGCGCTTTTGCGCGCCGCCGCCTTCGAGCTCATCGCGCGGCCGGACATTCCGGCGCGCGCCACCGTCGCGTCCTATGTCGACCTCGCCCACGCCTTCTACGGCAGCGAGGAGACGGGCTTCGTGAACGGCCTCCTCGACGCCCTGGCGCACGAGGTGCGTACCGCCGAATTCGGCGCTTCCTGAGGCGCGTGCGAGACGGCGCTCAGGGCGCCCGCTCGCGGGCCTTCGCACGCTGATAGAGCGCCTCCTGCGCATCGAGGTCGAGCGCCTCGAGCGCCGCGCCCTCCGCGGCGGCGAGCCGCTCCATGTCTTGGAAGCGCCGGGTGAATTTCGCGTTGGTGCCGCGCAGCGCGCCTTCCGCGTCGATATCGTAGCGGCGCGCGAGGTTGGCGAGGACGAAGAGCACGTCGCCGAGCTCGTCCTTTATGCGCGCCGTCTCGCCGGTGGCGGCGGCCTCCCTGAGCTCGCCGATCTCCTCGTCGAGCTTGGCGAGCACGCCGGCCGCGTCCGGCCAGTCGAAGCCCGCCTTCGCGGCCTTCTTCTGAAGCTTCTCGGCACGCATGAGGGCGGGCAGGCCCTCGGGCACGCCGTCGAGGCGGCCCGCCGACGCCTTGCCCCTTGCGCGCCGCTCCTCGGCCTTGATCGCGTCCCAGTTCGCGGTGACGGCGTCGGCATCCGCCGCGTTCGCGTCCGCGAAGACATGGGGATGCCGGCGGATCATCTTGGCACGGATGCCCTCGACGACATCGGCGAAGGCGAAGGCGCCGTCCTCGGCCGCCATCTGCGAATGGAACACCACCTGAAGGAGGAGGTCGCCCAGCTCGTCCTTGAGGTCGGCCATGTCGCCGCGCGCGATCGCCTCGGCGACCTCGTGAGCCTCCTCGACGGTGTAGGGCGCGATGGTGGAGAAATCCTGCTCGAGGTCCCAGGGGCAGCCCGTGCCGGGCGTCCTGAGCGCCCGCATCACGGCGAGAAGCTCGCCGATGGGGCCGGCGGCGGGATCGGGGCGGTCGGTCATGGCGGGCCTCCGGGGGCAGGTGCGGCTCACCATGGCCCTTGCCGGAGCGGCCGCGCAAGGCGACGATGGCAGGAAAGCCGCAGCCCAAGGGAGTGCGCCATGCGTACCATGAAGGAAGGAACCGCTATCCTCGCCATCGCGCTCGCGCTTGCCGCGTGCGGCTCCGACCAGGAGGCGCGCGGACCGCGCGGCATGAGGCCCGGCGTCATGCAGGCGGCGGTCGGCTCCTTCGTCTATGCCGTGCCGCTGGCGCTGGTGCTCCAGGAGAACGATGCGGACGGCGACCGGCGCATCACGCGCGCCGAGTTCGACGGAGCGGTGGCGCGCATCTTCGCCGAGGCCGACGCCGACCGCAGCGGCCAGATCGCGGCGCTGGAGTTTCAAACCTGGGCGCGCGCGGCGCTCGGATCTGAAGAGGCCCAGCCGGGCCGGCTCGAATTTGACACGGATCTCGACGGCATCATCTCGCGCGCCGAGCTCGTCAAAGGCATGGCGGACGAGTTCGCGCGCCTCGACAAGGACGGCAACGGCGTGCTCGACCGCTCCGAGCTCGTCATGGCGCCCGGCGGGCGGCCGCCGCAGCGCCCGGACGGCTCGGGTTTGCGTGTGAATGCGGGGTCGTAAGACGGGCCGCCTGAGCCCCGAGGGACGGAGAGACGCATGCGGGGGCCACGATGGCGGGTATTGGCGTGGGCGGGTCTCCTCGGTCTATGCGCTTGCGCGTCGTCGCATACCGCGCATCGCGACGACCCCGTCGACATCACGCTATCGCAAATCCGCGCCGATCCCTGGCGCTATCATGGGCAACTCGTCCGAATTCGCGGAACGGTCAATGAGTGCCAGTCGTACGCCTGCGATATTTGCGAGACCGAGGATTTGTCGGTCGTCGCCGACCGCAGCGATCTCTGCATGGGCATTGAATTCGGCGTAGGCCGGCGCAACGCTGATGCGATCGCCGCGCGCTGCGGAAACGACCGAGAGTGCGGCGCCTATATATCGCGCCGGTTCAGGTCCGACGCGGCCCGCGACGCCCGCTTGACCACCTCTACGGTGCTCGCGCGCTACGACGCCACCTGTTCGGGACGTAAGCCTCCGGGAAAGGAGGGCTCGGACGAGATCGTCGTTTGCACGGACAAAGCGACCGAGCTTCGCGATGCCGAAGTCGAGAGGGTTCATCAGTTCCGGGCGACGACCGAGGCGCCGTTCATCCGCTACGGAGCAGATCCGCTTTCCGAACCCGACGCCGTCACGGCGGATGCGCTGAGAGGGGCGTTCTTCGACTCGCTAGGCCGCTACACGCTCGAGACATGGGAGCGCGATGCAGCGACGCCGGACCTGTTCATTTTCGTCGCCAAGTCGCTGAGTGCGGAAGACAAGGCCGAATTCGGCCATGACGCGGAGGGAGGCGCCTGCATCTGCCTGAAGTCCACTTGCAGGCCCGCAGACTGGCCACGTCGGTCGGCCGACACCTATCTCCAAACGCCGGCCGATCCGTTCACGTGCTTCTGGGCCCAACATTGGGAGGGCCGCTGGCACTTCCTGGTCGAGTGACTTCCGGGGAGCGCGGCGGGCGCCCGGTCCCATTTATCCGATAAGACGTATTATGGAAAATAGTTCAGGGCAGGGACCGCGGCGCGGTCAAAGCTCGACGGAAAGCTCCATGCCGTCATAGGCCGGCTCCACCCCTTCAGGTAGCGCGCGGCGCAGCGTCTCGTAGTCGAGGTCGACATGCATATTGGTGAGGATGGCGCGCCTGGGCTTCAGGTGCTCGATCCAGGCGAGCGCTTTCTCGACATGGGCGTGCGTCGGATGCGGTCTGTGGCGCAGCGCGTCGACGATCCAGCATTCGACGCCCTCGAGCGCCGCGAGCCCGGCCTCCGGCAGCTCGACGAGGTCCGGCGAATAGGCCAGCGGTCCGAACCGGAAGCCCAGCGAGCGGATCGAGCCATGGTCCTGGTCGAACGGAAGCACCGGAACCGCGCCGCCCGGTCCGTCGATCGCGAGCGCTTGGCCATCCTTGAGAAGGCAGGCCTCGAGGATCGCCGGATACGGGCTGCCGGCCGGGCCCTCGAAGCAGTAATGGAAGCGCGTCTTGAGCTCGCCGCCGGTGTGCGCGTCCATGTAGACCGGCACGCGGCGGCGCATGTTGATGGCGACGACCCTGAGATCGTCAATGCCGGCCACCTGATCGGCGTGCTCGTGCGTGTAGAGCACCGCGTCGAGCCGGCCGAGCCCGGCGGCCAGCATCTGCTCGCGCAGATCCGGCGAGGTGTCGACCAGAATATCCGTCGTCGGACCGTCGCCCATGCCGGCCCGCAGCAGCAGCGAGCAACGCGTGCGGCGGTTCTTCGGATTGGCCGGATCGCAGGCGCCCCATTCGCCTCCGATGCGCGGCACGCCGCCCGAGGAGCCGCAGCCCAGAATGCGCGCCGTGAGCCTCATGGCGCGGGCGCTTTCGAGGGCGGCGCCGCGCGCGAGAAGACGCGGAAGAAATTGACGGTGGTTTCCTCCTCGAGCCGGTTCTCCTCGACGCCCTTGAGCCCGGCGAGGCATTTCGCCGTGTGCCGCACATAGGCCGGCTCGTTGGCGCGCCCGCGATGCGGCACGGGCGCGAGGAACGGCGCATCGGTCTCGACGAGCAGGCGCTCGAGCGGAACGTCGCGCACCACGTCGCGGATCGCCTGCGCCGACTTGAACGTGAGGATCCCCGAGCACGAGATCGCGAAGCCGAGCGACAGGGCGCCCTCGGCGAGCTCGCGGCCGGTCGAGAAGCAATGGATGAGCCCGGTGAACGGGCCCTTCGCATACTCGTCTTGCAGAATCTCCACCGTCTCGCGGTCGGCGTCGCGCGAGTGCACGATGAGCGGCAGCCCCGTCTCGCGCGCGGCCGCGATGTGCCGGCGGAAGCTCTCGGCCTGCTCCGCCCGCGGCGAATGCTCGTAGTAGAAGTCGAGGCCGGTCTCGCCGATGCCGACGACCTTCGGGTGCTCGGCGAGCGCGACGAGCCCCGCGACGCCCGCCTCTTCCTTGGCCGCCTCGTGCGGATGGACGCCCACGGAGCAATAGACGCCGGCGTGCGCCTCGGCGATGGCCCGCACGCGCGGAAAGGTCGAAAGATGCGTCGAGATCGTCACCATCGTCCCGACGCCCGCCGCCGCCGCGCGCGCGAGCACGCCGTCGAGATCGCCGCTGAGCTCGGGAAAGTCGAGATGGCAATGGCTGTCGACCAGCATCGGCCGGGCACTCCGCAGATGAGGCGCGCGGGCGAGGCTCGCGTGTCTAGAATTCGCGGAACACGTCCCCCGCGAAAGCCGCCGGGCGCACGCCCCGCATCGCCGCGGCCATCATCTCGAAGGCGGCGAGGAGGCTCGCTCCCCTCTCGAGATTGAGGCTCGACACCGACCGGCCAAGGCGTCCAAGGGTCTCCCATACCTCGATCCACACATCAAGCGGCGCGGCGCCGAGCAGGCGGGGAGCCGCGCCCTCGCCCGCCGCGCGCGCGCCGATCGCGTCCTGGAGGCGGCGCGCGATGAGGGCCAGAGCCATCGCATAGCGCGCCTCGGCGCCCTTCCCCGCGACGCTCGTCGCCAGCGCATGGGCCGGGCCCGAAACGGCGGGGAGCGCGCCCAGCGCCTCGTCGACGCGCGCAAGCAGGTCGAGGCCGCCCTCGTTCAGAAGGCGCAGCGCCTCGCCGGGGCTTCCTTCGGCGAGCGCGAGCAGCCTCGCCTCTTCCTCGGCGTCGAGCGCGGTGCCGTGCAGCGCCAGGACACGGCGCATATCGGGGTCGCCGAGGGCGCGCAGCCGCAACTGGCGCACGCGCGAGCGGATCGTGGGAAGGAGCCCGCCGGGGGCATGGGACACGAGCAGGATGAGCGCGCGGCGGGGCGGCTCCTCGAGAATCTTCAGGAGCGCGTTCGCCGCATGAGCGTTCATTTCGTCGGCGGCGTCGACGATGGCGACCCGCCAGCCGCCCGAGCCCGCCGTTTTCGCGAAGAACTCCGGCAGGCGGCGCACCTCGCCCGCCACGAGCTCCTTCGGAAAGCGCTTCTCTTTCGCGTCCCACCGCCGGCGGACGATGAAGAGATCGGGATGGGCGAGGCCCGCGACCTGGCGCGCGATGGGATGGCCCGGCGGCACATCGAGGCTCGTAAGGCGCTCGCCTTGCGGGCGAGCGAGAACGGCGCGCGCGAGCCGGTAGGCGAGCGTCGCCTTTCCGATTCCTCTGGGGCCTGAAAGAATCCAGCCATGGGGCATGCCCGAGGCGAACGCCGCGAGGAGCGCCCTCTCGGCCTCCTCGTGGCCGATGAGCTCGAGCGTCTCGCGCGGATGCGGCACGCCTTCGATGCGGTCGCATTCCGGCGCGGGCTCTTCCGCAACGACGGTCCTACGCGCCATGGCCGTCCGTCCCGCCCGGACCCAGGCGCGCGCGCACCAGCGCCAGAATGTCGGCCGCGACCGCCTCGCGCGGGCGCGCGGCGTCGACAAGGGCGCAGCGCGGGGCCTCGCGGGCCGCGATGTCGCGGAACGCCTCGCGAAGGGCAGCGTGGAATGCCTGCCCCATGCGCTCGTAGCGCGTCTCGCCGCCGGGCGCTGCCGCCTCGGCGCGCGCAAGGCCCTCGCCCGGCGGGATGTCGAGGATCAGCGTGAGGTCCGGCGTCGTCTCGCCGACGACCAGGCGCGCGAGCGCGGCAACGGTCTCGCGGCCGAGCCCGAGGCCGTAGCCCTGATAGGCCATGGAAGAATCCGTGAAGCGGTCGCAGAGCACCCAATCGCCGCGCGCGAGCGCCGGACGGATGACGCGCTCGAGATGATCGGCGCGCGCCGCGAAATGAAGCAGAGACTCGGCGAGGGGCGACCAGCGGTCGGTGGCGCCGGTGACGAGCAGTGCACGGACGGCTTCCGCGCCCTCGGTGCCGCCCGGCTCGCGGGTCGCGACGACCTGCACGCCCTCCGCGCGAAGTCGCTCGGCGAGGAGGGCGAGCTGCGTCGACTTGCCGGCGCCCTCGCCTCCCTCGAAGGTTATGAAGCGCCCGCGCCCTGGCATCCGATCCCGCCTCGCGTCAGTTCGCGAAGGCGCCGAAGGTGTGCATGAGCCCGTCGACGACGCGCATGCCGAAGCCCGCCCGCGCGACGTCGACGGCGGCATAGACCGGCACGTGCATCTCCTTGCGCCCCGGAATGGCGATCACGAGCTCGCCGACCTCGTCGTTGTAGGCGACCGGCGCCGCGATCGGCGAGGGATGGACGAGCTTGACCTCCATGCCTTCGCGCTCGGCGTCGGTGAGAAAGACGTTCACGTCGCGCCGCACGCTGATGGGCAGCTTGCCGCGGGTGCCGTTCCACACGGTGATCGGATGGTCCTGGATGATCTGTCCGCTCAGGAACAGCGAATAGGCCTTGAAGTCGCGGAACCCGTAGTCGAGCAGCTTGCGCGCTTCGGCCGCGCGCCCATTGTCGCTGTCGAGGCCGTTGACGACGACGATGAGCCGGCGCTCGACCGATCCCTGGCTTCCCGAGAGCGGAACCTGGCGCTTCGCCGTCGCGACGAGTCCGTAGCCGGATTCGTCCGTATGCCCCGTCTTCATGCCGTCGGCGCCCGCATAAGTGCCGAGCAGCGGATTGCGGTTGGGCTGGCGGATGCCAGACCAGGTGAACTCGCGCTCCGAATAGATCGGGAAATAGTCCGGGAAGTTCGTGACGATGTAGCGCGCGATGAGCGCCAGGTCGTAGGCCGTCATGAGCTGGTTCGGATCAGGCCAGCCGGTGGCGTTCGCGAAGGTCGAGTGCTCGAGGCCGATCTCGCGGGCCTTCTTGGTCATCGCCTCGGCGAAGGCCTCCTCCGTTCCGGCGAGGCCCTCGGCGACGACGATGCAGGCATCGTTGCCCGACTGCACGATGATGCCGTGCAGAAGATCGCCGATGCGGATGTCGGAGCCCACCTCCGTCCACATCTTCGAGCCGCCCATGCGCCAGGCCTTCTCGCTCACATGGAACTTGTCGTCGAGCGTGAAGGTGCCGTCCTTGAGCTTTTCGAACATCATGACGGCGGTCATGAGCTTGCTCATCGAGGCGGGCGCCATCTGCGTGTGGGCCTCCTTCTCGTAGAGCACCGCTCCCGTCTCGGCGTCCATGAGCACCGCATAGTGCGCCGCCGTCTCGATCGCGACGGCCGGCCGCACGGCACCCGCGACGGCGACTGCAAGGGCGAGCGACACGACGAGACCGCGGGCGAGTGCGACGAATTTGCGTCTCATGCTGGAGTTCCTCGTCCTGACCGGGCTTGGCCCGGGCGCGGTCTCTCAGGGCCCGCCCGACATCCCGCGCGCAGATTAACGGCGGGGCTCGCGAGGGCAAGGCGTCCCAAGCGAATCCGCTCGCTCAATCGAGGACGATCATGGCACCCGTGTGGCCGAGCGCAACGACCTGCCGCAGGGTGCGGTCCGCCTCGTCCGCGCTCAGCATCGGCCCGATGCGCACGCGGTAGAGGGCCCGGCCTTCCCGCAGGATGGTCGAGACGGTGACCGCGGCCTGGGACGGCCGGCTCGCCTCGAGCGCGCCCTTGACGCGGAACGCGTTGGAGGGATCGCTGAACGTGCCGGCCTGAATGAAAAGCGGGCGCTCCGCGACGAGACGGTGCGGGGCCGCGGCGGGCGACGGGGCCGATGCCGGCGGCTCCGCGAAGAGCGGTCCGCCGGAGGGCCCAGACGGGACGACGGGCGGCGGGGGCGCAGCGCTTGCGAGGGCGACATTGGCGGGTGCTGCCGGCTTCGCGGGCGCCGCGGAAGGAGGCGGCGTGGCCGCGGCGAGGCGAGAGCCGGTGGCGCTCGCGCCGTCGTCGTGGTTCGCGATCGCGATGGGCGCCGGACCGATCACGCGGACGCGCACCTGCACCGTACCCTGCTGGCGAAAGCCCAGAAGCTCCGCCGAGCGCTCGGAGACGTCGATGACACGGCCCTTCACGAAAGGCCCGCGATCGTTGATGCGCACGACGATGGAGCGGCCGTTCGAGAGGTTCGTCACCTCCGCGAGGACGGGAAGCTGCAGCGTCTTGTGCGCGGCCGTGAGCGCTTCCTTGTTGAAGGTCTCGCCATTGGCGGTGCGCCGGCCGTGAAAGTCGGAGCCGTACCAGGAGGCAAGGCCCACGGCGTCGTAGGACCAGTCCTCTTGCGGCGTGTACCAGACGCCGCCGACCTGGTAGGGCGAGCCCACCTTGTAGGCGCCCTGCGTCACCGGGACGCCGTTGCGGTAGGCCTGCCCGCCCCCGCACGCGGCGAGGAGAAGCCCGAGGCCGAAGGAGGCGATGCGCGGGCCCATCGCGAACAAATTCCCGACCGTGTCGCGCGTTCCCCGCTCGCTCATCTCGTTGCCGCTGCGTCTTCCCTGCTACGCCACGCCGACAAGGTGGACGGCCAATCGTAACGATCCGGTTAAGCCTTTCTTACTTTCCCGGCGCCGCCGACCGTCGGCGCCCAGAATAGACCGCGCGCGCCGGGATGGCGACGGCTCAGGGCGCCCGGCAGCTCCCGCTCACGGGCGCCGCGATGTCGGCGACAATGGGGAGATGGTTCGACCCGAGATCCGGCCCCGCTTCGAGGCGCTCGACGGCGAGCTCCGGGGTGACGAGAATGTGGTCGATCTGAAGCCCGAGTTCGGGAAGCGCCGAAGGCCAGGTCGCGAGCGGGCCTTGAGGGCGCGGCCGCACGAGCCCCGAGGCGGCCAGAAAGCGATGAAGCTCGAGCGAGAGCGGCGAGGCGTTGAAGTCACCCGCGACGATCGTCGGAACCCGGCTCCCTTGAACCGCGGTCGCCAGGGCGTCGAGCTCGGCGCCGCGCCGCGCGAAGAGCTCGGGAGAGTTCGGACGGATGAAATGGGCGCCGACGATGCGCACGCGGGCCGCGCCGACGCGCACCGTCGCGGAGACCTGCTGGCGCTGCGGAAAGCCGGGGAACTTCTCCTCGGAATCGACGAAGGGGCGATCGGAAAAGAGAAGCACCGCTCCCCATCCCGCGTCGCCGCGCCGGTAGGGATAGCGCTCCCGGAGCGGCGTGAGCTGCTCGGGCCAGGTTCCGTTCGCCTCCTCCACGACGATGACGTTCGGCTTCAGGGCCTCGAGGCCCCGCCGCACGTCCTCGAACCGGCGATTCTTGAAGAGGAGGTTGAAGCTCACGACGCGCAGCCGCTCGGCCGGCGCCGCGCAGGGGGCGACGGGCACGCTGCGCTCGAAGCTCGGCAGGAGAGCCCCGAGGCCAAGGCACGCGCAGGCAAGGCACGCCCAAGCGAGGCCCTTGCGCCCCGCGAGCCGAAAGAACAGATACACGATCGCGAGAAGGACGCTCAGATGCAGCGCGAAATTGGACGCGGCATCCATGACCCAGGCAATGCCTTCACTCATAAGGCTCGATCGGCTCCCCTCGACCGGCAAACCCGCACACGTGACGATCAAGCCGAGAATTGTGCCGGTCGCAAGGCCATGCCGCATAGTGCGGCAGGATTGTCACGGCTTCGTTGCCAGCCCCCGGGCCGACGCCACCTTGCTGGCGCCACGCGGCGCGGGCTAGAAGGCCCCGAGCCTCACGCGGAGTTTCGACGGATGGGTGGCCGAGCGGTTGAAGGCACCGGTCTTGAAAACCGGAAGGGGTGCAAGCCCCTCGTGGGTTCGAATCCCACCCCATCCGCCAGCGTGGGCCACATAGAATTCGAACCCACGACGAAATAGTAGGCGCGCTCCGCGCGCGGGGTTCGAATCCCACCCCATCCGCCAGCGTGGGCCGCATAGAATTCGAACCCACGACGAAATAGTAGGCGCGCTCCGCGCGCGGGGTTCGAATCCCACCCCATCCGCCAGCGTGGACCCCGGTCGCTTCGGACCTACTGCGAGCCGACTGGTGCGCCGGTCAGTCGGCGCTGACGCGCTGCCAGAGGTCGTTGAACGCGATGCTGTCGAAGAAGGCAGCGGCCTCGACCACCTCCCCCTCCGCCATGCGCAGGAACCAGGCATAGGTGTTCACGTAGGGCTTGCCGTCGCGCGCCGTGCCGGCGGCATCGAAGAAGACGATGACCGTGTCGCCGTCGGCATGAATGCTTCGGATCGAGGGCTTCAGCCCGATCCCCATGCGCGCATTGAAGGGCCGGATGACCGCGCTCAGGAACGCCTCGCGGCTGTCATAGGTCTTCGAGACGAGCGAATTTCCGGTGATGGTCCACGTCGCTTCCTCCGCCAGCAGATCGAACGGGCTGCCCGTCCCGTCCGCCCAGGCGGCGAACTTCGCCGCTACCAGCGCCTTGTTGCCGGATTCGCGATCGCCCTCCGCCATGGCAATGTCTCCGCTCAAAGCCGCGGTCAGCAGCACCGAAGCCGCGACGAGGTTCCTCACCATGCGATGCTCCCCGTGGAGACGGTCGTGCGCGACGGCGCCCCCCTCAGATCTCGTTTTCCCAAGCCGCGAGCTGATGGGCCTTCAGCATGTCCTCGATCTTCTTGGGCAGGACGTTGCGGAACTTGCCCGTGTCGGAAGGCACGACCTCGATCATGAGGTCGATCATCTCCTGCGGATCCATCCGGCCCTCCGGGGTCGCGAAGAATTCGTCGAAGCCCCGGCGCAGGGCGGCGCGCTTGGTGAAGTTCACGTCGTCGTCGAGCCAGCGGAAGGCATTGTCCGCCATCGTCTCGTTGTAGCCCGTGAAATAGGCCCCCGGGTTGATCGTCTGAACCTTGATGCCGTGAGGCCTGAGCTCCTGCTGCAGGGCCTCGGCGATGGCCTCAAGGGCGTGCTTGGTCGAGACATAGGTGCCCCAGTTGGCGGGCGTGAAGAGCCCGCCCATGGATGAGGTGAAGACGACCTTGCCCTTTTTCCTGGCGGCGACCCATTTCTTGACGACGCCCTGCGTCAGAACGAGGGGCAGGAAGACGTTGATCTCGTAGTTGCGGCGCACGAGGTCGATCGGGATCTCCCAAACGGGCCCGCTCTCGC
Organism: Alphaproteobacteria bacterium; assembly: GCA_024236075.1. Classification (GTDB taxonomy): domain Bacteria; phylum Pseudomonadota; class Alphaproteobacteria; order JACAEB01; family JACAEB01; genus JACAEB01. Next base: position 59,487 of record JACKLE010000010.1, read on the forward strand.
CGATGCCGGCATTGTTCCAGAGCACGTCGAAATCCCAGGACTGTGCCTGCGCGACGTCGTAGGGATCGGTGAGGTCGAGCCTTTCGACGCGCAGGTTGTCGATGCCGAGCTCGCTTACCTTCTTGCGCAGCGGCATGACCTGCGGCGAGACCTGGCAGGTGGCGATGACGCGATGGCCCCGTTGGGCCATTCCGATTGCGGCAGCCTCTCCGAATCCGGAGCCGGCGCCGGTGATCAGGATGGTCTTCGGCATGTGTCGCACCTTTCTCCAAAAGGGGGTTGCGCTTACGCGGACCTGTCGCCGATGGCCGCCGCCGCGGCCCGCGCGATCTCGAGATCTTGAGGGACGGCGCCGCCCGAGACGCCGACCGCGCCGATCGGGACGCGGCCCGCATCGAAGAGCGGAATTCCGCCGGCGAAAGTGGCGAGGCCGCCATTGCTGCGCTCGAGGCCGGGAGCAGGTGCCCCGGGCTTGCAATATTCCCAGACGGCGTCGCTCGGAACTTGGAACAGCACGGCCGTTCGGGCCTTGGCGATGGCGACGTCGATCGATCCGAGGACGGCGCCGTCCATCCGGACGAAAGCCTTCAAATGCGCACCCGCGTCGAGGATTGCGATGTTGACGGGAATCCCGATCGCGTTGGCTCGCATCTCGCCGGCGGCAATCGCGGCTGCGGCGCGTTCCGATGTGATCTGCATGATCCCGGCCTCGGCTCCATGAGGTTCGAGCGTCGTGCGCAAACTCGTCGGTCGGCAACTGGACTGGGGTATCGGTTCGTTCGTGCACGAAATGCTATGGGCGCGCGTCCGCACCCATCCAGTGTGAAAATTGCTGTGTTTTGGATCTTCGTGCCGTTCCGGGCGTGGCGGAGCGGAGGTCGCTCAGGGGCGATGGAGCCGCCGCCAGCGGCCCGGAGAGACGCCGGAGAATTTGAGGAAGGTGCGCGTCAGGTGGCTTTGATCGGCGAAGCCGCATTGCACGGCGACCTGCTCCACGGGCAGGCTGGAGTTCGCGAGCAGCGTCTTCGCCCGCTCGATGCGTCTGGCGAGTAGCCATTGGATGGCCGACGCGCCGGTGGTCGCCTTGAAGGCTCGGGCGAAATGGCTGCGCGAGAGCCGGCAGGCTGC
>JACKLE010000011.1 GCA_024236075.1 Alphaproteobacteria bacterium
CAGGGGTGCCTATGCGGCCCACCGGATAGCGGCTCCCGAGCTGCCGGGCCATGGCATCGGGATCGGCGCCGGGCTTGCGCCGCGCCCAGGCCGCTTCGACGAGCGGCGTGCGCACCGCCCCGGGGCAGACCGCATTGACGCGTATGCCCTGCGGTCCGTGATCGACCGCCATGGCGCGCGTGAGCGCATTGAGCGCCCCTTTCGTCGCCGCATAGGCCGCGATGCGGGGACGCGCGACGAAGGCCTGCGCGGAAGAGACATTGACGATCGCGCCGCCGCCTGCCGAAGCCATGTGCGGCACGGCGCTCCGCGCAAAGAGGAAAGGCGCGACGAGGTTGACTTCGAGCGTGCGCTCGAACTCGGCGCGCGACAGCTCGGTCACGCTGCCGCGCGCGTCGACTGCGGCATTGTTGACGAGCGCGCGAAGGCGGCGCCCGTCCCGTGTCGCCGCCGCGACCGCCTCCGCGACATGGGCCTCGTCGGCGACCTCGCCCTCGAGGACCTCGATGGCAAGACCCTCGGCGCGGGCCGCCTGGCTCAGCGATTCGAGCGCCGGGCCATCGCGATCGCACGCGACGGGTAAGTAGCCATCGCGGGCCAGGCGCAGCGCCGTCGCGCGGCCAATCCCGCCGCCCGCGCCCGTAACGATCGCCGTCGCCTGCCCGTCCGCCATCGCGTCCCGCCCGACGAATTTCTATGGGCGGATGATACCGATAACATCGCGGAAGGGAAAGCGTCCTCACGCCCAGCTTGGGCCCGGCCGCACGGCGATCGTCATGGTGCACGCGAAGCTCTCGCCGGGCGCGAGCAGCGTGATGCCCGGCCGCTCGGCGAGTTCCCCGTCGCTGCCCTCGGCGGCGGGCAGGCCGCGCCATGGCTCGATCGCAAGGAAGCCCGCACCCGGGCGCGACCAGATCCCGAGATGCGGCATGTCGGGAAAGCCGACCTCGATGCCGAGCCGGTCCGGCACGCCGAACCAAACGGCGCGGCTCGAAGGATTGTCGAAGATGAGCGCGCCACCCTCGAAGAGCTCGTCGCGCGGCCTCAGCGAATCGACCTGAACGGGGCTCGGGAAGGACCGCCGATCGAGGAGACGGGATGGCAGGCTCACCCGGCGGATGGGACCCGGCTCGGCCTTTTCGAAAAGGACGAGGTGGTCCTCCCGCCGCAAGGCCGGATCGAGCGGCCAGCGAAAGCCCGGGTGGTAGCCGAAAGAGGCCGGCATCGGCGTATCGCCGCGGTTGATCGCGCGCGCCGTCATGCGCAGCGCGTCATCCCCGATTGCGCAGGAGAGCTCGAGCCGGAAGGCGAAGGGATAGATCTCGCGCGTCTGCGGGGTGTCTTCGATCGCAAGGAGCGCCTCGCGGCCGCCGGCCCGCTCGACCTTCCAGACCATGTCGCGGGCAAAGCCGTGCATGTTCATGGGCGCCGGCCTGCCGCCGTATCGCACGGTGCGCTCGGGCGATGCGCCGACGACGGGAAAGAGCAGCGGCGCCCTGTCGGGCCAGATCTCCGGGTCGCCCGGCCAAAGGAGGTCGCGACCGTCCTCGAGACGGAGCGACGCCAGCTCCGCGCCAAGGGGATCGATGCGCGCCGAGAATCGGTTCGCGGCAAGGGTCACGGGGCCAGTTATCGAAACCTCCATTAATGGGTGCGGCCAAAGACCGCAGTTTTGCTGCCTTTTCGTGTAAACCAATGAAAACACAACCGTTCGTCGATTCTTAAGAAATCTGCGGCAAATTGACCACCGAGGACAAAAACGATGGCAACTCTACCCACACCCTTTCGATCTTTTTCGCTGCGCCACCTCGCGCGGATCGGGGCGGTCGTGCTGATCCTCGGTGCGGCCGGCATCTCCTACAAGCTTTACGAAATCCGTCAAACTGCGCGTAGCGCCGTTGAGGTATGGCGCGAGGTCACAGACATCGGCTCGCCCAAGGAGAAGCTCTTTCGCCGTCTGATCATGCAGATGGGCCTCGAGGGCCTGATCCATCCGTTCAAGGCTTATGTGCTCACGGGCGACGAGACCATCATCCCCTCGATCTACGCCGCCGTCGGCGCGACTCGCTCCACGATCGGGGTCTATCGCCAGCAGGTCCTGACGCCGGATGAGAGCGAGGGGCTGGACAAGATCACGGCAACGGTCGAGCGCTACAACGACAATGTGGCGGTCGCGCTGCGCATGCGTAAGAACGGAGCCCGCGCGAAGGAAATTGACAAGGCGGTGCGCGTCGACGATGGCCCAGCCGTCGCGGGCTTCACGGCGCTCGTCAAAGGCTTGCTAGACGACCTCGGCCTCAAGGCACCCCCGCAGTCGAAAGCGCTGAAGCCGCAGTTCCGCTTGCTGGGCAATCTGCGCATGTCGCTGGGCTATAACGGCCTCGTCCACAACTACGACAACTATATTCTGCGCCATGACGAAACGGCGTACCAACGCTTCCAGAAGTCGCTCGCCTACGCCCGCCTGCAGATCGACGAGTTCCGCCGCTCCAATCTTACGGCTGTGGAGGCCGGGGCGATCGACGACATCGAGCATGTCGTCGATCAGTTCGAAGCGGGCCTCAGCGACGGCCGCCTGGAGCAGCTCTACCGGTCGGGCGCCTCGCCCGAGGAGATCTACGCCGCCTTGAACGTCGACCCGACGCCGCTCGGCAACGGCCTTCGCATCATCGAGACCGATCTGCGCCGCCAGGAAGAGGCGGTGCGCAACGCCCTCACGAGGACGCTCTGGCAGGCCTCGCGAATCGCCGACCAGCTTCTCATCGTCGTCGTTCTCTCCTTGGTCGTGTTCCTCACCTTCGGAATCTGGTTCGTGAGCCGCTTCGTGGTCGGCCGCGTGAACGCCGTCACCAAGACCATGCTCGAGCTTTCCTCGGGCAATCTCGACGCCCGCATCTCCTATGTGAACGACCACGACGAGATCGGCGAAATGAGCCGGGCGCTTCTCGTCTTCCGCGACAATATGCGCGCCAACATCACGCTCAACCGCGAACTCGCCGACAATGCGCGCATGGCCTCTCTCGGCGCGCTCGTCGCCGGCATTGCGCACGAAATCAACACGCCCATCGGCAACGCGCTGACCGTCTCGACGACCTTGAGCGAGCATGTGGCGAACCTGAAGGAAGAGGTGGCCACGGGCCAGATCCGCCGTTCGCTGATCGACGAGCACATCGCGAGCAGCGACACGGCGGCCCGCCTTCTCGAGAAGAACCTCACGCGGGCATGCGAGCTGATCGGCAGCTTCAAGCAGCTCGCCGTCGACCAGACGAGCGATCAGCGGCGCGGCTTCCAGTTGACCGAGGTGTTGAAGAACGTCAGCGACAGCGTGCGCCCCCTCCTGCGCAAGGCCGGCCACAGGCTGTCGCTCACCGCCGACGCCGCGCTCCAGATGGAAAGCTATCCCGGCGCGCTCTCGCAGGTGCTCATGAACCTCGTCGACAACTGCAAGCTCCATGGCTTTGCGGGAAGCTCGGGCGGGTCCATCGCCATCACCGCGCGAAAGGTCGAAGGCGGGTGCACCGAGATCACGGTGGAGGATGACGGCTGCGGCATTCAGCCGGACGTCCTGCCACGGATCTTCGAGGCGTTCTTCACGACGCGCGCGGGCTCCGGCGGCAGCGGACTGGGGCTTCACATCGTGCGGACCCTCGTCACCGGAACGCTCGGCGGAGAGATCCGGGTCGAGGCGCGACCCTCGGGTGGAACCCGATTTGTCCTCACGGTCCCGCTCGTCGCGCCCAAGACGAGCCCCGAGACCACCACACGCGAAGAGAAGGTCTATTATGTCGCAGCTTAGTCCTGTTACGGACGTCCTCGAGGTCGTCGAAGACGAGCCGCGCGAAGCACGCGCCGCCCCTGCGCAGACCTGGAAGGTACTCGTCGTCGACGACGACGCCGAAGTGCACGAAGCGACGCGCTTCGCGCTCGCCGGGCGCACGATCCTGGGACGTAAGCTCGAGCTTCTCTTCGCGAACACCGCTGCGGAGGCCAAGGCGGCGCTCGATGCCCATGCGGGCGTCGCCGTCGTCCTCCTGGACGTCGTGATGGAAGAGCACGATACGGGGCTCAAGCTCGCGCGCTGGATCCGAGACAACGGCTATCGCAACGTGCGCATCGTGCTGCGCACGGGCCAGCCGGGCTATGCGCCCGAGCTCGAGGTCATCAACGAATACGACATCAACGACTACCGCTCGAAGGCCGAGCTCACGCGCACCCGCCTTATCACGACGATGACGGCGGCGCTGCGCGCCTATGAGCAGATCGAGACCATCGATCTCAGCCGTCGCGGCCTCGAAATGATCGTCACGAGCTGCAGCCAGCTCTTCAAGCGACGCGAGCTCGCGACGTTCAGCCAGGGCGTCCTCCTGCAAATGTGCAGCCTGTTCCGTCTTCCCGGCGAAGGGATGATCTGCGCAGGCACGCGCGACTCGCAGGCCGACGAGGTGCGAGTCCTCAGCGGCATCGGCACCGTGAGCGAGCTTTCGGGGCGCACGCTCGACGAGCTCGACGACGAAGCCGAGGCCAAATCCGCGGTCCTGCGTGCGCTCCGCGACGATCGGGCGATCTCGGAAGGCGCTTCGCTGGTGACCTTCGACGGCGCCGAGGACGACCGCTTCGTCACCTACATGGAGGGCGGCAGCACGCTCACGGCGATCGACGAGGCGCTGCTCAAAGTCTTCGCGGCGAACATCTCGGTCGGCTTCCAGAATGTCGGCCTCATCGCGCGCCTCGACCGCCTCGCCTATTTCGACGAGGAGCTCTCCATTGCGAACCGCAACAGGCTGAATGCCGAGATTGCGGCGCGCATCGGGTCGAACCGCCCGCCTGCCCGCGTCGCCTTCGTTTCGGTCGCCAGCTACGAGCAGACGCTCGAGGCCTTCGGCCAGGAAACCGCGCTCGGCCTCCTGAAGGCCGTCGTGCGCCGCCTCGAGGAGGCACCCGGCGCACCGACGCTGTTTCGGTACGGAGAGGCGATTCTCGCCCTCATTCTGGAAGAAGGCGACGAGGCCGAGGAAGCGCTGCGAGCGCTGGGTACGGAGCAGTTCGACGCGGACGGCCAGGCCTTGCGCGCGAAGTTCGCGATCGGCGTCGCGCCGATCGCTCCGTTCCGCGCTCCGTCCTTCGTCTGCCACGAGGCCTATGCCGCGCTCTCGCGCGCGCTCAACGAGGATCTGCCCTGGGTCGACTTCGAGGCCGAACTCATTCACGAGGCGCGCGCGCGGCTTGAGCTGACGTCCGCCTTGCGCCAGTCCGTGGACGGCGGCGAAATCGCCTCGCACTTCCAGCCCATCGTCGATCTCGACTCGGAGCTTTGCCTCGGCGCGGAAGCGCTTGCACGCTGGTCGTGGAACGAGGCGCCGGTCGGGCCCGACATCTTCATTCCCGTCGCCGAGCAGACCGGGCTCGCCTTTCCGATCATGACGCTGATGCTCGGCGCCGCCGCCCGGCTGCGCGCGCTGGTCGCCGCGCGCCACACCGACTTTTATGTCTCGATAAATCTGAGCGCCACGGATCTCGAGCGGCCCGACCTCGTCGCCGAGGTGGAGGCCATGCTCGCGGAGCACGCCCTGCCCGCCCGTCTGGTGCAATTCGAACTCACCGAGAGCTGTCTTGTGCGCAACCTGGCAAAGGCGCAGAACCAGCTCGGCTCGCTGAAGGAGCTTGGCTGCCGAATAGCCATAGACGATTTCGGCATCGGCTACTCCTCGCTTGCTTATCTCGACCAGCTCCCCGTGGACACGCTGAAGCTCGACGGACGTTTCGTCGCCTCGCTTGGCTCCGGCGGTCGCAGCCAGGCGGTCATTTCCTCGGCGCTCGAGCTTGGCCAGAGGCTGGGGATCGACGTTCTCGCCGAGGGTGTCGAGACGGCGCGACAGCATCGTCTGCTCAAGGAACTCGGCTGCCGGCGGGCGCAGGGCTACTATTATGCGAAGCCCATGCCGAGCACGGATTTCGTCATATGGCTCGACAGCAACCTGGGAGGGGCGCTCTGAGGGCGAAGTCCCTCGTGGCGAAACGCGAATGATGAGCAGAGCTTCAACATCATGGGCGGCACCGCAGCCATCCAACGTGGCGGCCAGCAATCGCGCGGCCGCGGCGCCGGCGATGCGCTACGTGCACTATTGGGACGCCGTCCATGAGCGCATCTCGCTCGTCTCAGCCCATGCCAGCGGCGAAATGCCTCCTCAGGGTACAGATTTGTGGTCAGGGGGCCAGCCCACTCGCGAGGACGACAGCAGCTTCGAGAACGACCTCGCCGTAACGCGCGCGTCCATCGCCGCGGCGATGGAGGTCTACGCGCGCAAGCAGCCGTTCCTCCTGATGCTCGACTTTCAGCTCCACTCGCTGCGCGACCGTCGGCGCAGACAGAGGATCGTCGCGCTCTTCGCCGAAATTTCGCCGATGGTCAAGCCCTATATAGTCGTCCGCGTGGTCGGCCTGCCACCCGGAACCCCTTCCTCGGCCATCATCGACGCCGTCTCCTTCACTCGTTCGCTTTCGCCCCATGTCTGCCTCGTCGGGTCGCGCGCGCTCATGGAGCATGAGGGCCTGTCCGGCTGCGGCGGGGTCGCGATCTCCCTGGCGATCGAACAGCTCACGCGCGAGGCCGCCGAAACCGGGCGGAGCAAGACCGACCTGCCCCAATGGCTCAAGGCGGCCCGCGCGGCCTCCAACCTCGTCATGGTGGAGGACGTCACCCGGCTCGACCAGCTCGAAGCCTGCATCGCCCAAGGCGTGCGCTTCCTGGCCGGCGACGCCATCATGCCCGAATCCCAGTCGCTCTCGGGTCCCATCGCGATCAGCCGGCGCGCGATCCTCTCCGCGGTCGCCCTCGTCGACTGACACCCCCAGCCGCCTTCGATGTAGGATCGGACCGCCGTCGGGCCCGACCCTTGCACGCCCGCGGGGTCGTGTCGGGTTCGGGCAAGGGTGAGCGGGACCGCAAATGCAGAGCACATGGAACGACGGCGAGGCGGCACGGGCCGTCGCAGCCTATGGCGAGGCCGGCGTCAACGAGGATCTGGCGCTCCGCGTCTACACGACGCGCCTCCTCGGACGCGAGGGTGCGCTCGTGCTCCACGGCGGGGGCAACACCTCGGTCAAGACGCAGGCCCATGAGATCGACGGCACGCCGGTCGATGCCATCTGCGTCAAGGGCTCGGGATGGGACATGGGCGACATCGAGCCGCCCGGCCTGCCCGCGCTGCGCCTGAAGCCGCTCCTGCGCCTCCAGGCGCTCGACGCGCTCTGCGACGAAGCCATGGTCAATGCCCAGCGCAGCCAGCTCCTGCTCGCAACGGCGCCGAACCCCTCCGTCGAGACGCTGCTCCACGCCTTCGTGCCCGCCAAATATATCGATCACACACACGCGAACGCGATCCTGGCGGTGTCCGATCAGCCCAACGGCATGGCGATCTGCCGCGACCTCTTCGAGCCGGACCTCCCCGTCCTCGACTACGTTATGCCCGGCTTCGCGCTGGCCAAGGCAGTCGCCGCCGCCATCGCGCGCAGTCCCGGCGCCCACGGCCTCATCCTCCACAAGCACGGCATCTTCACCTTCGGCACCGACGCCCGCGAGGCCTATGAGCGCATGATCGCGATGGTCAGCCGGGCGGAGGCGCACCTCGCGCGCGGCCCGCGCAAGTCCTATGCTCCGGCCTCGCTGCCGAAAGCCCTTGCGGCGCCGGCGGACGTTCTGCCCATCCTGCGCGGCGCGCTCGCCGAGTCCCGCGGCGAGGGCCGCTACGCGCGCTTCGTCTGCGAGCTGAGGCGCGAGGAGCCGATCCTCGCCTTTTGCGAGCGTGCGGACCTCGCCGCCGCTGCATGGGAGGGCGTCATCACGCCCGACCATACCATCCGCATCAAGAACAAGCCGCTTGTCCTTCCCGCGCCGGCATCCGGGGACCTCCCCGCCTTCCGCGCCGCGCTCGAAGCGAGCCTTGAGACGTACAAGGAGGACTACCACGCCTATTTCGCGCGGCAGGATTCCTCGCTTCCCGGCAAGCGCAAGGAGCTCGATCCCCTTCCCCGCCTTGCGCTCGTGCCCGGCATCGGCCTGGTCGCCTTCGGGCGCTCGAAGAAGGACGCACGCATTGCCGCCGATCTCGGCGCGGCGACGGTCGCGACCGTCGGCATGGCCGAGCGCATCGGCGCGTTCGAGCCGCTGCCCGAGCGCGATCTTTTCATGATGGAATACTGGTCGCTTGAGCAGGCAAAGCTCGGCAAGGCGAAGGAGTCTCCGCTCGCCGGCCAGGTCGCGCTCGTGACCGGCGGCGGCGGCGCCATCGGCGCGGCGACGGCCAAGGCCTTCGCCGAGAGCGGCGCCGAGCTCGTGGTCCTCGACCTCGACGGGGCCGCCGCTAAGGCGGCCGCCGCGGCCTGCGGGCGCTCCGCGCTGGGCCTTGCCTGCGACGTCACGGACGCGGAAGCGGTGCGCGCGGCCTTCGACCGTGCGTGTACGGAGTTCGGGGGCGTCGACATCGTCGTCTCGAATGCCGGCAATGCCATCGAGGGCGCCATGGCGGAGCTCTCGGACGAGAAGCTGCGCAAGAGCTTCGAGCTCAACTTCTTTGCGCATCAGACCGTGGCGCGGAACGCCGTGCGCGTCATGAAGGCGCAGGGAACCGGCGGCTGCCTCCTCTTCAATGTCTCGAAGCAGGCCGTGAATCCGGGCCCCGATTTTGGGGCCTACGGAACGTCGAAGGCGGCTGCCCTCCTGCTCTGCCGGCAATATGCGCTCGAATGCGGTGCCTACGGAATCCGCGCCAATGCGGTCAACGCCGACAGAATTCGCTCCGGCCTCCTCGACGAGGCGCGAATCGCCTCGCGCGCGAAGGCGCGCGGCCTGTCGGTCGCGGACTATATGGGCGGCAATCTCCTGAAGCAGGAAGTGACGGCCCGCGACGTCGCCGAGGCCTTTCTCTACCAGGCGCTGATGATGAAGACGACGGGCAACGTCGTCACGGTCGACGGCGGCAACGTCGCCGCCATGCTGCGCTGAGCGGCACGCCGGCGCCCTAGGGCCGGACGACCCTCCTCCACGTCCTATCCGTACCGATCCGGAGTGCGCCCACCTCGGGCGCTCGACGCGCTCCGCGTCCCCGGTGCCGCGGCCGGTCGCGAATCTAGTATCCAATGGTGAGTACAATTTCATTGACATGCCGCGGCCATCGCCTAGCATGCACTCAATGAACCAAAGCCTGCGGAGCCAAGCCGCTCCAGCAGACGAAGCCTTCCTGACGCGAGCGCCACGGGAGGGGCGCAGCGGCAACTGAATCTCGATTTGCCATATCCGGCTTGAGACGCCAGGCGGCAACGGCCGCGGCTTCGGACCGATCGTCCGTGTGCGCCGTCGAGAGCCCTATGCGTTGCGTGCGCCTCGAAGCGTACCGTCGAGGCATCAAAACGAGGATCGACCGGAAAGCATCGGCGGAGGGGGCTCCGCCGGGCATGGGAGGCGCGTGCTCGCAAGAGCCCGTTCCCGCAATCCGGCGACGCAGGCGGATCGAGCCAGCCGGGCAAAGGACGCGGAGAAGAGCCGTCAGCTTTCCCTGAGGAGGACGCGATATGCAAACTTACGAGTACTACGTCAATCCGACCGACTACAGCACCGACAACTATTACGGCGCCGCGCGGACGCCGACCGGTGGCCAGGCGGCAAATTTTTGGTATCTGCCGATTGCCGTCTATACGCCCGACACACCCGGGGAATATCCCGTCATCGTCTTCAGCCATGGGGACGGTGGCGACTATGGCGGTGTCGACGAGCTGGCGGCCCAGCTGACCGCCGCGGGCTATATCGTCGTCTCCCCGACGCATACCGATACGACAAGCCCGAACAGCCCGGCCTACGAGCCGCAATATTCCGGCGCCGATATCGGCGGCTACACGGCCGCCGACAGCTTCAACTCGAATTTCTGGACCTTTCGCGCCGACGACATCGCGCTCGCCCTCAATTTCATGCAGGCCGAGGCCGCCTCGAACCTCAAGGCGCCGAATGGAAGCGGCCTCCCGGCGGGATCGAACACCGGCTACAGCATGGATCTGAGTGCGCCGGTCGTCGCGATGGGTCACTCTTACGGATCGAACACGGTGGCGATCGCGGGCGGAGCGGCCGTTCACGACGTAGACAACAGCTCCTATTTCACGGTTCTCAACTCCGATCTCGACGCAGTCATCAGCCTGTCGGGCACCGGCATCAATGCGGAGAGCTTCTTCGACGTCACGTCGTTCGACGGCACGAACGGGAGCATCGCCCTTCCCTATCTGCGCATGTCCGGCTCGATGGACCTCGTCGACAAGACGCTCGCCGATGTCGGCGATCGCTACGAGCCATATTTCCGGATCGAGGAGGATCATCCGTCCACGGCGTGGGCCGTCGACATCGACGGCGCGACCCATGCGCAATTCGTCAACGAGGACGGCGACAAGGATGGAACCGTCACCGGCGCGGAGGCTGCCCGGTTCGATGCCATCACCGACGCCATCCTCAATTTCGTCGACTATGTCGTCCAGGGCGACACGCTGGCGCTGAGCAATCTGGAGGCGGTCGATATCGACGATCCCGCCAATTACGACCTCAATGGCGGCGCGGAAACGCTGAGCCTCAGCGGCAGCGACAATCTCTATTTCGGCTATGACGGCAACGATTCGATCGCCGGCAACAATGGCAACGACACGCTCTATGGAATGAGCGGGAACGACACGCTCACCGGCAATGCGGACAACGACATCCTGGACGGTGGGACCGGTGCCGACTCGCTGCTCGGCGGGCTTGGCGACGACATTTATTTCATCGACGACGCCGGCGACGTCGTGATCGACGTCACGACCGGAGATGTGACGTATGGCGGCTACGACATCGTCTATTCGAATATCAGCACGACGCTGGGCTACTACCTCGAAGAATTGATTCTTACGGGAAGCGCGGACGACCTGAACGCCGACGGGTATGGCGACGATTCCAACAGCAAGGGAGACAAGATTACGGGGAGCGTCGGCCGCAACGTGATCCATGGCTGGGGCGGCAGGGACACGCTCTACGGAGGCGACGGCAACGACACGCTCTACGGCGACTCCTACCCGGACGAGCTCTATGGCGGCAAGGGCGACGACTATCTCGATGGCGGCGACGGATACGACACGCTCGACGGCGAGGCCGGCAACGACACGCTGGTCGGCGGCGACCTGGGCGACACCATCATCGAATACGATACGCTCCAAGGCGGCAACGACAGCGTCTCCGGTGGCACCGGAAACGACTACATCAACGCGGGCGTGGGCAGCGACACGGTCCATGGCGACGACGACGACGACATCATCAACGAGGCCGGCCACGCCGCCGACTACCTCTATGGCGACGCCGGGAACGACGAGATCCATGGCGACGGCGACGGCGACACTGTAGGCGGCGACGATTTTCTATATGGCGGCGCCGACAGCGACAGCGTCTACGGCGGCTACGGAAACGATTACATCGAGGGCGGCAGCGGCAACGACTCGCTCGACGGCGAGAATGGCGACGACACCATGATCGGCGGCACGGGCAACGACACCTTCGTCGTCGACTCCGCAAGCGATGTCGTGACCGAGGCCTCGGGCGAAGGCACCGATCTCGTCGAGAGCTCGATCACCTACACGCTCGGCTCGTATGTCGAGAACCTCACCCTCACGGGCACCGGCAACATCGACGGTACCGGCAACGCGCTCGCGAACCTCATCAACGGCAATAGCGGCGCCAACACGATCGACGGCGGCGACGGGGACGACATATTGAACGGAGGCGGCGGCAACGACTCGCTCGTCGGAGGCGCGGGCGTCGACAGCCTGGACGGCGGCACCGGCGACGACACGATGGCGGGCGGCACCGGCGACGACGTGTACTTCGTCGACTCCGCGGGCGACGAGATCGTCGAGTACATAACCGGGAATGTCGACCTGGTCTTCTCGTCGGTGAACTACACCTTGGGCTCCAATCTCGAGAACCTCTGGCTGACCGGCACGGCCACGACCGGGACCGGCAACACCAAGAGCAACGTCATCTTCGGCAATGACGAGAACAACACGCTATCCGGGCTGGGCGGCGCGGACACGATCAGCGGCGGGTTCGGCGACGACACGCTCTATGGCGGCAACAACGATGACGACCTCTTTGGCGGCGACGACGACGACAGCCTGGAGGGCGGATCGGGCAACGACACGCTGAACGGAGGCAATGGCTATGACGTGCTGAAGGGCAGCGGCGGAGACGATGTCTTCAGGTTCGGCGCCCTGTCCTCGATCGGCTATGCGTCCGACACGATCACGGATTTCGACAATACCGGCGAGGCGGACATCATCGATCTCTCCGGAATCGATGCGATAACGGGGGGATCGGACAATGCCTTCACCTTCATCGGAACGTCTGCCTTCAGTTCCACGGCGGGCGAGCTGCGCTACCTGAACTTCCTCGGCAAGACCTATATTTCCGGCGATGTCGACGGCAACGGCGTCGGCGACTTCAATCTCGTGCTGAACACGTCCGTGACGCTAACGGGAGCGGACTTCATCCTGTAGCGTCGACCGTCTCCGGACGGCGGACGAAACGGGAGTCCAAAAGTTCGCCTGCGGCTCGCGAGCGCCGCAGGCGAATTTTTTTTGGCCGGTGTTTCGTCTTTAGGCGGAGTGTCTCCTCCCCTCGCCCGGGCGACCGTATGCGTGACCGGGCGGAACCGGCCGCTGTCGCCCCGGTCGCGGCGCCCGTGGGCGACGGCGCGTCCGCGCGTCGGCTCGCCGCTCGCGTCCGGGTCGCTTCGCGCTTCGGCGCGTTTTCGCTCGAGATTCCTTGCGGGCCGCGCCTTTCGGGACCACATTGGGGGCTCAACCCATCCCGAAAGAAGGAGGTGCCCATGAGCGTCTATCGCGTCACCGAGATCATCGGCTCGAGCGAGAAGAGCTGGGAGGATGCCGCGAAGCAGGCCCTGTCGGCAGCGGCGGGAAGCCTGCGCGACCTGCGCGTCGCCGAGGTCGTCGAGCAGGACATCGCGCTCGACGATGCCGGCAAGGTTCAGGCCTTCCGAACCAAGCTGCGCGTGAGCTTCAAATACGATCCGCAAAAGGAAGGAGCCGCGGCTCCGAAGCGCGCTCGCCGCTGAGCGGGGTGGTGGGCGCGACAGGGATCGAACCTGTGACCCCTACCATGTCAAGGTAGTGCTCTCCCGCTGAGCTACGCGCCCGGGCCCGAATTGGAGGCCGGTTCGCGGAGGTGCCGATGGCGCCTCCGCGCGGCGGGAGCCCGGATATATCGGCAAAGGCAGGCGCGCGCAACCGACGCGCCGACGGGGTGCGCCGGCCGCCTCAGGCGGCGATCATGCGCTCCACCTCTTCCACGATCTGGCGCAGGTGGACGGCCTTGGAGAGGACGCGCGCCTCTTTCGGCGCGCCGTTGCGCCGGTTGAGCGCGACCGCCGCGAAGCCCGTGATGAAGATGATCTTGAGCTCCGGAAAGCGCTCGGCCGCCCGGCGCGCGAGCTCGATGCCGTCCATGACGGGCATCACGATGTCGGTGAGGAGAAGGTCGAAGCGCTCCACCTCGAGCCGCGCGAGCGCCTCGTTGCCCTGACCGTAGGCCTGGACCTCGTGACCGGCCTTCTGAAGGATGCCCCTCAGGAAGCGGCGCATATCGTCGTCGTCTTCGGCGAGCAGTATCTTGGCCATGTGCGAGACGTCCCCGAGCCTTGATCGTGCGTTCCGCCACCGTCACGGTGCCGAGCCGCTTTGGTCCACATGATCCCCGGCCGCTGCAAGGCTCACGCCACACGCTCGCCAGAGTAGTTTCCAATGTGTAAACGGGAGGTGAAGCCGGCCGAACCTGGGTGCCGGACCGGCGAGGAACCCGTGGGGAGAAGCGCTTGGCGGACGAAACGGCGATAAGCGAGGCGGCGATCCATATCGCCAGGCCCGCCGTTCAGACCGCGCCGCTGGTGTTCGCTTCGCCCCACAGCGGGCGGCGCTATCCGCCCGATTTCGTCCGGGCGGCGGCGCTCGATCCCGAAACGCTGCGCAATTCGGAGGACGCGTTCGTCGACGAGCTCTTCGCGGATGCGCCCCGTCATGGTGCCCCTCTTCTCGCGGCGCTCTTCCCTCGCGCGTTCGTCGATGTCAACCGGGAGCGCTACGAGCTCGACCCGGCCATGTTCGACGCGCCGCTTCCCGCCTTTGCGAACACGCGCTCGGCCCGGGTCGCGAGTGGCCTCGGCACCGTCGCACGCGTGGTCGGCGACGGCCAGGAGATCTATCGAGGCAAGCTCAGCTTCGCGGAGATCGAGACACGCCTTGAGCGCTACTACGCGCCCTATCACGCCGCGCTCGAGGCGCTCATCGGGGAGACGCGGCGCACCTTCGGGTTCGCGGTGGTCATCGACTGCCACTCCATGCCGTCGGTCGGCGGGCCTCACGACGAGGACCGCGGCCTCGCGCGGCCCGACATCGTGCTCGGCGACCGCTATGGCCGCTCCAGCGCGCCGGCGCTGACGGCGCTCGTCGAGAGCCTCCTGCGGGCCGAGGGCCTGCGTGTCGCGCAGAACGCGCCCTATGCCGGCGGTTACACGACGCAACACTACGGCAAGCCCGAGGAGGGCGTGAGCGTCGTTCAGATCGAGCTCAATCGCGGCCTCTACATGACCGAGGCGACCATGGCCAAGTCGCCCGGCTTCGATCGGCTCAAGGCGCTGCTCGACCGCTTTATGGTCGCGCTCGCCGCTCGCGACCTCGCCGCACCGGGACTTTCCCATCGCCGCTAGCATTGCGGAAAAAAAAGGGGCCGCCCGAAGGCGGCCCGAGTCTAGGGAGGAAACGCCCAGGAAGGGCCGCGACAACGCGGGCTGAGCAGCCGCATTGCCGCGCCGCACAAACATGCTCCCGCACCGCACATAAATCAAGGGGAAGCGATACGCCACCCGAACTTTTTTGCGCCAGCCGGCCGAATCCGCCTCTAACATATTGAAATATAATGTCTTCAAAATCGGTGACGCGGTGCGCACCTTCTCGGGCTGGCGCCGGCCAAAGGAAGCGCAATACTGCACTGCAGCAAATGCAGGACAAGCCTCCGGCTCTGAGCAATCGGGCGAATCTCTGGTAGTTGAGGATAAGGGTTAACCGTGCGCGAACGCTGGAGCCCTACCCTGCGCCTATTGAGTGCTGCCTTGGGGCCGAGGGAATGAAATCTGGGCGTCTCGCAACCGCGATCCGTCGTGGCCTTGCCGGTCTTGGTCTTTTTCTGGCGGCGATCTCGCCGGCCCGGGCCCAGGACTCCGACGAACCGATGGCTTTCGTGCCGGCGAGCGGCGTGTGCCGGGCGGCGGCGGTGGCGATCGAGGCCGAGACCGGGCTTCCCGCCCACCTGCTCATCTCCATTTCTCGAACCGAGACGGGCCGGCGCACGCGCTCCGGTGCCTCGCTCGGCGCCTGGCCGTGGACGCTCCATGCCGAGGGCGAGAGCTACTATTTCGAGACGCGCGAGGAAGCAGTCGCGGCCGCGCGGCGGCTCGAGGCGCGGGGAGTGCGCTCCATCGACGTCGGCTGCATGCAGATCAACCTGATGCATCATCCCGATGCCTTCGCAGCTCTCGAGGAGGCCTTCGACCCCCTGGTCAACGTGGCCTATGCCGCCGGCTTCCTGCGCGACCTCAAGGCGCGCTACGGAAGCTGGGAGCAGGCGGTCGCGCGCTATCACTCCGCCGATCCGGAGCGCTACGAGATCTACGAGGCCCGTGTCGCCCGGGTGATGGAGGAGGAGCGCAGCGCCGCGGACAGCTGCGCGGCCGCGCCTCTGGGGCCCGCCCTGCCGCCGGCGGCAACCGGCTCGCTCTCCTCGCCGTGTCCGCGCCGGCCGACGATTCTGACGGCTCTCTCGGACCGCCCCGCCGAGGATGGGGCCCCCGTGGCCGGCACCGGCCAGGACGCGCCCCGCCTGAGGCTCGTCGCGTTCGGCGCCTACGACTGGCTCTGAGCGGCCGGCGTCCCGCTCGGGCGCCTCGACGCCGCCACGCTTCTCCCTTATGTCAGATAGGCTGCGGACGGCAGCGACAGGAGACGCGATGAGCGAGACGAAGACGCCGCCCGCCCCGCCGGTGCCCGCTGCGCCGGCCCCCGAAGCCAAGCGCTCTACCTGGTTCGGCCGTGTCGGCGGGCGGCTGAAGCTCATCGCCCGGCGGCGGCGGCGACCGCCGGAGCGCGATTCCAATCCGAGCTCGGGCCTGCGCATCCTCATCGTCACCGACGCCTGGGTGCCGCAGGTCAACGGGGTCGTACGCACGCTCGAAACGCTCGGCGCCCATGTGAAGGCGCTCGGCAACGACGTGCGCTACATCACGCCGGATCTCTTCCGTACGCTGCCGCTGCCGTCCTATCCGGAGATCCGCCTCGCGCTCGCGCCGATGCGCCGCATCCGCCAGATCATCCACGACTTCCAGCCCGACGCGATCCACGTCGCGACCGAGGGGCCCCTCGGGCTCGCCGCGCGCCGCTTCTGTCTCCGGCGCGAGCACCCCTTCACGACCTCGTTCCACACGCGCTTTCCCGAATACCTTCACGCCCGCACGCGCGTGCCCGTCGAGTGGGGCTACCGCGCCATGCGCTGGTTCCACCGCCCGGCCTCGGCGCTCATGGTGGCGACGCCGAGCCTGAAGAAGGAGCTCGAGGAGCGCGGCTTTCGCAACATCCGCCTCTGGGCCCGGGGCGTCGATCTCAATCTCTTCCATCCGTGCGGAAACGAGGACGATCCCCAGCTCGCGGGCTTCCCGCGGCCCATCTGGCTCTATGTCGGGCGCGTCGCGGTCGAGAAGAACATCGAAGCCTTCCTCGCCCTGCCCCTCGAGGGCACGAAGGTGGTGGTCGGCGAAGGGCCGCAGCTTCAGGGCCTCAAGACGCGGTTCCCCGAGACGCGCTTTCTCGGCGTCAAGTTCGGCGAGGAGCTGACGCGCATCTATTCGGCCTCGGACGTTTTCGTCTTTCCGAGCAAGACGGACACGCTCGGCCTCGTCAATCTCGAGGCGCTCGCCTGCGGCACGCCCGTCGCCGCCTACGACGTGCAGGGCCCGCGCGACATCATCGCCGGCGCGCCGGTCGGCGCCTGCCGCGAGGATCTCCTGGAGGCCTGCAGGGCGGCGCTCGGCATCGCCACCGTGGAAGCCTGCCGGGCGCATGCGCTGAAATTCTCCTGGGAGAACTCGGCGCGCCAGTTCCTCGCCAATCTCGACATTCCGGGCTACGACGAGGCCTACTGGGCCGAGAGCGCCACCATTCAGGACTAGCCGCCACCAGGGTGCCGGCCCGTGCGCGATGCTCCGTCATGACGACCAGAGCCTTTGAGAGGATCTATGCACCCGAGGCGGTCGCGCTCGTCGGCGCGAGCCCGGACCTCTCATCCATCAGTGGGCTGATCACGCGCAATCTGGCGCAGTCGTTCAAGGGACGCTTCCACCCCGTCAATCCGCGCCACGAGACGGTCGCGGGCTTCCCGTCGTTTCCCTCCCTCTCGGCCCTTCCGGAGCGACCGGACCTCGTCATCGTCAGCGTGCCCGCGGACATGGTCCTCAGCGTGCTCGAGCAGGCCGCGGCCATGGGCGCGGCGGGCGCGACGGTGATCACCGACGTCAAGCGCGGCACGAGGCCGGCCCGGGAGCTGCGAGAGGACATCCGCGCCCTCGCCCGCGCCTCCGGGATGCGGGTTACGGGGCCGAACTGCCTCGGGGTCTCGGTGCCGCGGCTCGGCCTTTTCGCCACGATGTCCCGAATCCTTCCCGAGCCGGGAACGCTCGCTTTCGTGGGCCAATCCGCCACGGCGGCCGGGCCCATCGTCGACTGGGCGGCCGATGCGGGGCTCGGCTTCTCCGCGCTCATCTCGCTCGGCGACATGGCGGACATCGACTACTCGGACGTCCTCCTCCACCTCGCCGAGAGCTCCGAGACGCGAGCGATCCTTCTCTATCTCGAGGAGGTCCCGAACGCCCGGCGCCTTCTCTCCGCCGCGCGCACGGCGGCGCGCGTGAAGCCCGTCATCGCCATCAAGACGCGGCTCGTCGACGGGCACGGCGAGAGCGAGGACTGGCTCGCGCGGGACATCGTCTACGAGGGAGCCTTCGCCCGCGCGGGCCTCGTCCGTGTACGGACGCTCGAGGAGCTCTTCGACGCGCTCGAGGCGCTCGCGATGCGCCTGCCGACGGATGCGCGCCCCTCCGAGCACGATCGCCTCGCGATCCTGGCGAACGGCGAGAGCATGGGCACGCTCGCCCTCGACGCGCTGATCGCGCGCTCGGGCACTCTTGCCGGCCTCGCCCCGGAAACGCTCGCGCGCATCGCCTCGGTCCTGCCGCCCGGCCGGGCGAGGCGCAATCCCGTCGACATCCTCGCCGACGCCGACGGCGCGCGGTACCGCGTCGCGCTCGAGGCGCTCCTCGGCGATCCCGGCGTCGACGCCGTGCTCGCCCTGTCCGGTCCGACCGGCGTCGTGAGCCCCGAGGAGCACGCGCAGGCCGTCGTCGAAGTGGTCGAGACCTTCCGCAGGAGGCCGGGCCGTCGCTGGCCCTTCGTCATGGCCTCATGGCCGGGCTCGCACGAGGCGGACGCGGCGCGAAAGCTCTTCGCCCGCCATCATGTCGCTAGCTTCGAAACGCCGTCCAAGGCGGTCACGGCCTTCACCTTTCTCACCGAGCATGCGCGTCGGGTGAAGCGGATCATGGAAACGCCGGCAAGCGTCCCGGAGGCCTTCTCCGTGGACGAGGCGGCGGTGCGCGCGAGGATCGCGCAGGCGCTCGACGCCGGCATGCGCGTTCTTCCGCCCGCGGAAGCCGAGGCGATGCTCGCCGCCTACGGGATGACGACGGGCGCTGCGCCGGGCGGCGCGCCCGACGTGACATTGCGCGTGCGTGGCTCCCTCGACCGGGAGTTCGGGCCCGTGCTCGCCCTTTCCGCCGGCGGAGCAATGGGAGCGCGGCTCGATCCGGGTGTCGTCGCGCTGCCGCCGCTCAACGAAAGCCTCGCGCGCGACATCCTGGCGGCGAGCCGGGCCGCGAGCCTCCTCCCCGAAGGCCCGGGCCGGGCGGCCCTCCTCGTCTTCCTCATGAAGGCGAGCCAGCTCCTCGCCGACCATCCCGAGATCGTCGGCCTCGACTTCGGCGACATCGAGGTCCGCGGATCGGAGAGCGCGCTCGGTATCGCCGCCGACTCGGCCCACATCGCCATCGCGCCGCGCGAGGCCCCGGGCTATCCGGCGCGCGAGCTCGCGATCCGGCCCTATCCGAAGGAGCTCGAGGCCTTCGTCGCGACGCGCGGCGGCAAGCGCTATTTCCTGCGGCCCATTCGCCCGGAGGACGAGCCTGCCCTGCGCGAGTTCGGATCGCAGCTCACCCCGGAGGATCGCCGCCTGCGCTTCTTCCAGCCCCTGCGCGAGCTCGGACACGAATTCGCGGCGCGCCTCACCCAGATCGACTACGACCGGCAGATGGCCTTTGTCCTGACCGAGCCGGGCCTTCCGGGCCACACGCCCCTTTACGGGGTCGTGCGGCTCATTCTCGAGGCCGGCGACGATGTGGGGGAATTCGCCGTCACGGTGCGATCGGACCTCAAGGGCGCGGGCCTGGGGCGGCTGCTCCTCGAGACGATTCTCGGCTATGCGCGTCGCATCGGCCTCAAGTCGGTCTATGGCGTCGTCCTGCGCGAGAACGCCGCCATGCTCGGCCTCGCCCACGCCCTCGGCTTCGCCGTAGGCTCCGAGCCCCGCGAGCCGAGCGTCGTGCGCGTGGCGCGCGCGCCCTGACTTGAGTCTATGATCGCCCGCGGCCCGGCGCTATCGTGACGCATGCGTCATGGATTTGGGAGGAACGACAATGGCGGAAAACGACGCGCCCGATACGGGGTTGCGCGCAGCGGTCCAGGACGCCCTCGAAGCGCGCTTCGGCTCCGGGGTCGGCACCGCGCGCTTCGAAAAGCTCACGGGCGGGGTCTCGTGCGACGTCTGGCGGGTCGATGCGGGGGCCCGCGCCTTCTGCGTCAAGCGCGCTCTGCCCAAGCTCAAGGTGGCGATGGAGTGGCGTGCGCCGGTCGAGCGCAATGCCTACGAGTTTCGCTGGATGGAGACCGCGCGAGCCATCGTGCCCGACGCGGTTCCCGAGCCCATCCATCAGGACGAGGCCGCAGGCTTCATCGTCATGGAATTCCTCGAGCCCTCGTCCCATCCCCTGTGGAAGGCCGAGCTCCTCAAGGGCCGCGTCGACCCGGAGGTCGGCCGCCGGATGGGCGCGATCCTCGCCGCGATCCACGGAGCGACGGCACGCCGGCCCGAGCTGAAGGAGACCTTCGACACGCTGAGCCTTTTCGATCCCCTGCGCATCGATCCCTATCTGCGCACGACCCGGGATCGCCATCCCGAGCTTAGAGCCCATTTCGATGCGGTCATCCACGATCTGTCGACCGTCCGCGTGGCCCTAATCCACGGAGACGTCAGCCCCAAGAACATCCTGCTCGGACCCAAGGGGCCCGTGATCCTCGACGCCGAATGCGCCTATTACGGCGACCCGGCCTTCGACCTCGCCTTCTGCCTCAATCACCTGCTGCTGAAGCGCCTTGTCGTGCCGCAGGCCCGCGAGGCGCTGGGCGAGACGTTTCGCAGGCTCATCGCGACCTATCTCGACGGCGTCGCGTGGGAGGACGCCAAGGGCCTGGAGCGGCGCATCGGCGCGACGCTCATCACGCTCTTCCTGGCGCGGATCGACGGCAAATCGCCGGTCGAGTACGTCACGGCGGATCCGCAGAAGGACCTCGTGCGCGAGAGCGTCGCGGGGATGATCCGCTTCGCCATCGGCCGGCCCGAAGAGATTCTTTCGTATTGGGAGCGCGAGCATGACGCCTACCTCGGCAATTGAAACCGTCCTCGCGCGGCGTGTCTGGGACTCGCGCGGCCGTCCGACCGTGGAGGCGGAGATCGTCCTCGCATCCGGGGCCGTGGGCCGCGCCATCGCGCCTGCGGGCGCCTCGACGGGATCGGGCGAGGCGCTCGACCGGCGCGACGGGGGCCCCCGCCTCAAGGGCCGCGACGTGCAGGGCGCGATCGGCGCGGTGCGGGAAGAGATCGCACCCGCGCTGAAGGGCCTCGACGCCCGCGACCAGGCGCGCGTCGACGAAACCATGATCGCGCTCGACGGCACGCCCCAGAAGAGCCGGCTCGGCGGCAATGCGCTCATCGCCGTCTCCATGGCCGTCGCCCACGCCGCGGCGGCGGATGCGCGGCTTCCGCTCTGGGCATACCTCCATGGCGATCCGAAGGGAGAGGCGCTGCTGCCCGTGCCCGAGATCCAGATCTTCGGCGGCGGCGCCCATGCCGCGCGCGCCCTCGACCTGCAGGATTTGATGGTCGTGCCGGCGGGCGCGCCCGCCCTCGAGGAGGGCTTCGAATGGGTCGCCGAGGTCTACGACGCCGCCGGCGAGCTGCTCGCGAAGACGAGGCCTCCCATGGGCGTCGCCGACGAGGGCGGCCACTGGCCGGCCTTCGAGAGCAACGAGGACGCGCTCGAGACCTTGAACTGGGCCATCCGCACCGCCGCGCTGTCGCCCGGCCGCGACATGTTCGTCTCCGTCGACGTCGCCGCGACGCAGCTCTGGCACGAGGGCGCCTATCGTCTGGCCTCGGAGGACCGGACGCTCGCGACCGAGGAGTTTTCGGCCCTGCTCGCCGGATGGTGCGAGGCCTATCACATCCTCTCGCTGGAAGACCCCTTCCGCGAGGACGATGCCGCGAGCTTTGCCGCTCTCCAGGCGAGGATCGGCGGCCGCGTCCAGCTCATCGGCGACGACTATCTCGTCACCGACGTCGCCCGCCTGAAGCGCGCCGTGCGCGACAAGGCGTGCGGCGCGATCCTCATCAAGCCGAACCAGGCGGGGACGCTGACCGAGACCAAGGCCGCGCTCGACGCCGCGAAGGCCGCCGGCTTCGGCACCATTGTCTCGGCGCGCTCGGGCGAGAGCGAGGACGTGACGATCGTCCATCTCGCCGTCGGCTGGGGCGCGGGCCAGCTCAAGGTCGGCTCCTTCACCCGCTCGGAGCGCATGGCGAAGTGGAACGAGCTTCTGCGCGTCGCCGAGGCGCTCGGCGAGCGCGGCCGGTGGGCGCCGCAAGAGGTCTTTAAGCGTTGGCGGTGACAAATCGCGCGGGGGGCTCCCCCTTGCCAGCGCGCAGGTCGCTCGGATAGGGTCCGCGCGCATTCTCGCATCGCAGCAAAGCGGGGCCCCCGGCCGGCCGGAGGGCGCGGGCGAGTTGTGAGCGAGGCCGTCCCATGTCGTTGCGCAATATCGCGATCATCGCCCATGTCGACCATGGGAAGACGACGCTTGTCGACCAGCTCCTGCGCCAGTCCGGCGCGGTCAGAGCCAACCAGGAGATGGCCGAGCGGGCCATGGATTCGAACGCGCTCGAGCGCGAGCGGGGCATCACCATCCTCGCCAAATGCACGAGCGTGCTGTGGGAGCACGGCGGCGCCGAGACGCGCGTCAACATCGTGGACACGCCGGGCCACGCCGATTTCGGCGGCGAGGTCGAGCGGATCCTTTCGATGGTGGACGGGGTCGTGCTGCTCGTGGACGCGGCCGAAGGGCCGATGCCCCAGACCAAGTTCGTGACCTCGAAGGCGCTCGCGCTCGGGCTGCGCCCCATCGTCGTCATCAACAAGATCGACCGCCCCGACGGGCGCCCCGACGAGGTGCACGAGGAAGTCTTCGACCTCTTTGCAGCGCTCGGCGCGAGCGACGCGCAGCTCGACTTTCCGCTTCTCTACGCCTCTGGCCGCGACGGCTGGGCCGTGCGCACGCTCGCCGACGACCGCGTGGACCTGGCGCCGCTGTTCGAGACCGTCGTCGCCCACGTCCCTCGGCCCTCGGCGGAGACGCGCGTGGACGAGCCCTTCGCGATGCTCGCGACGACCCTCGAGGCCGATCCCTATCTCGGGCGCATCCTCACCGGGCGCATCGAGAGCGGCGTCGCCACCGCCAACCGCGCCGTGAAGGTCCTGAACCGCTCGGGCAAGCTCGTGGAGCGCGGCCGCATCACGAAGCTTCTCGCCTTCCGGGGCCTCTCGCGCCAGCCGGTCGCGGAAGCGCGCGCCGGCGACATCGTGGCGATCGCGGGTCTCCCCACGGCGACGGTTTCGGACACGCTGTGCGACGAGGCGGTGGCGACGCCGCTGCCAGCGCCGCCCATCGATCCGCCCACGATCTCGATCACCGTCTCGATCAACGACAGCCCACTTGCCGGACGCGAGGGCGACAAGGTGCAGTCGCGCGTCATCCGCGAGCGCCTCCTGCGCGAGGTCGAGGGCAATGTCGCCCTGAAGATCGCCGAGACCGACGCCAAGGACGCCTTCGAGGTCTCGGGGCGCGGCGAGCTGCAGCTCGGCGTCCTCGTCGAGACCATGCGCCGGGAGGGCTTCGAGCTCTCGATCAGCCGGCCGCGCGTCCTCTTCCGCACCAATGCCGAGACCGGGGCGCTGGATGAGCCCATCGAGGAGGCGGTCATCGACGTGGACCAGCCCTATGCCGGGGCCGTCATCGAGATGCTCGCCAAGCGTAAGGGCGAGCTGAAGGACATGCGCCCCTCGGGCGAGGGCAAGACGCGCCTCGTGCTGCACGTGCCCTCGCGCGGCCTCATCGGCTTCTACGGCGACTTCCTCACCGAGACGCGCGGCACCGGCATCCTCAACCGCCTCTTCCATTCCTATGCGCCGCACAAGGGCCCCATCGAGGAGCGGCGCAACGGCGTCCTCATCTCCAATTGCGACGGCGAGTCGGTCGCCTATGCCCTCTGGTATCTCGAGGAGCGCGGCGTGCTCTTCGTTCCGCCCGGCACGCCCGTCTATCAGGGCATGATCATCGGCGAGCACTCGCGCGACAACGATCTCGACGTGAACCCGACCAAGCAGAAGCAGCTCACCAACATCCGCACGACGTCCAAGGACGAGGCGATCCGCCTGACGCCGCCGCGCGTTCTCACCCTGGAGCAGGCCATCGCCTATATCGCCGAGGACGAGCTCGTCGAGGTGACGCCCAAATCGATCCGCCTCCGGAAGGCCGTGCTCAATCCCTCGATGCGCAAGCGCCGCGTGCCGAAGGACGCGGCCTGAGCGCGGCGCGCATCCGCCGTCGGAGCTCGTCTTCCCTCCTCCCGTGGCGGCCGCGGGACCGGCGCGGTCGCCGGAAACCACAAGGGGGAGGCGAAGCTGTCGCACCGCCCCCGGCATGGCGGTTGCACTTCACCACCAGCGAGAGACCCGGAAAGGACGAGCGCGTCCCAAACCGGGACGTCAGCGAGCCCCGAGGGGCCGCGCGAGCCTTGTGTGTGCGTGAGGAGTTCGAAGAAATGGCCCATCCCGTGGACATCCATGTCGGCCAGCGCGTCCGGCACCGCCGGTGGCTCGTGGGCATGACGCAGCAGCAGCTCGCGAACGCCGTCGGCATCAAGTTCCAGCAGATCCAGAAGTACGAAAGCGGCGCCAACCGCATCAGCGCGAGCCGCCTCTGGGATCTCTCCAATGCGCTCGGCGTGCCGGTTTCCTTCTTCTTCGACGGTCTCGAGCGCGCCCCCGCCGCCGCGCAGGCTCGCCACCGCGCGGACTCAAACCAATCCGACCTGCTCTCCGACAAGGAGACGATCGAGCTCGTGCGCGCCTACTACGCCATCGAGGAAGGCCCCCGCCGGCGCCTTCTCGACCTCGCCAAGGCGCTGAACCATTCCGAGCACAAGGAGCCGGTCCCGGCCTGAGACGCTTGCGCGTCCCGCGCCTTCCGGCCTAAAGCTCGTGGCCTTCGCAACCCGCGCAGGGCCACGATGTCCGTTTCCACCGATACCTCCGATTTGGCCGGACTCGTCGCCTTCGCGCATGAGCTTGCGGACGCCGCGGGCCGCGAGATCCTTCCCCGCTTCCGCGTCCCGATCGCCGTCGCGAACAAGCACAAGGCGGGCGGCTTCGACCCCGTAACCGAGGCCGACCGTGCCGCCGAGATCGCCATGCGCGCGCTCGTGAAGGCGCGCCGTCCCGGCGACGGCATCCTCGGCGAGGAGCTGGGGCACGAGCCCGGCACGGGGCCCTTCACCTGGGTATTCGATCCCATCGACGGCACGCGCGCCTTCATGGCGGGGCTGCCGGTCTGGGGCACGCTGATCGCGCTCCTCGACGGCGATCGGCCTGTCCTCGGCGTCCTCGACCAGCCCTTTCTGGGCGAGCGCTTTCTGGGCCATGACGGGCACGCAGAGCTGCGCTCGCACGGCGCAACGACGACCCTGCGGTCTCGCAGCGACGCCGCCTTGAAGGACGCCATTCTCTGCGCGACGACCCCGGACATGTTCAAGGGCGAGGAGATCGCCCGCTTCGGCGCGGTCGCCGCGCGCGCGCGGCTCACGCGCTACGGCACGGATTGCTACGCCTACGGAATGCTCGCGGCGGGCTTCGTTGACCTCGTGATCGAGGCCTCGCTGAAGCCCTACGACATCCTCGCCCACATCCCCATCGTCGAAGGCGCAGGCGGCATCGTTACGAACTGGCAGGGCGGCCCCGCCTATGCCGGCGGACGCTGTATCGCCGCCGCGAACAAGGCGATACACGCCGAGGCGCTGGCAATTCTGGCCGGGTGACGGGGCACTGCCCGTCCGTCCCGGGCCGTCGTCCCGCGGCTCGCCCGCCGGATCCATGACCGTCGGCGCCGGGTCCGAGGCGTCCCTTCTCGCCGCGTCTCACCCCGCCGGCACGACATCGGCCGTGAAGGCGTCGAAAATCTC
The DNA here is from genome assembly GCA_024236075.1 of Alphaproteobacteria bacterium. Taxonomy (GTDB): domain Bacteria; phylum Pseudomonadota; class Alphaproteobacteria; order JACAEB01; family JACAEB01; genus JACAEB01. The sequence goes on from JACKLE010000011.1 coordinate 25,799, forward strand.
CCAGAAGCGGGCGCGCAGCGCGCGGCTCTCCTGGAGGATCTCGTGCTTGGCGCCTTCGACCGTCACAAGCTCTGCGTCCGGCAGGCCCTCGGCGACGCGCGCCTGGGCGGCATTGTCGACGAGCTCCTCGTTCCCGGCGCTGACGATGAGGACGGGCGTCTTGACGGCTGCGAGCCAGGCCGGGTCCTCGAAGCGCTCGGTCGCGCGGAACGCCGCGTCGACCCAGCCGAAGGTCGGCCCGCCGAGCGCGAGCTCGGGCTCCGCGCGAATGAGCGCCTTGGAGCGCTGGAAGCGGTCGCGGTCGTGCGTCACCACGTTCTTCTCGAAGGGCTCGACGATCGGATGGATGCGTCCCGAGCCCTGCGCGAACGCATCGGCGAGGCCCCATCGCGCGGCGAGCCGCGCGAGGCGGCGCGCGCGCTGCATCGGCATGTCGCCTGTCCGCAGGCCGAACATCGGCGAGCTGAATATCGCCGCGGCGATCCCGGCCTCCGGATGGTCGTGGAGAAAGGTGAGGCCGATGGCCCCACCCATCGAATGGGCGAGGATGACGTATGGCCCCTTGAGCGCCGGCCGCACGGCCTCGTCCATCACGTGCCGCAGGTCGCCCACATAGGTGCCGAAGTCGCGAATGTGGCCCTTCAGCGGATTCTTCAGCGCGCGTCCGGACTTGCCCTGCCCGCGCCAGTCGAGAGTCGCGACGGCGAAGCGGCGCAGGCGCAGCTCGCTCACCGTCTCGAAATATTTCTCGATGTACTCCGTGCGCCCGTTGAGGAGCAGGACGGTGCCGCGCGCCTCCTCGCCCTCGCCCCACAGCGCGACGCGTAGCCGCGCTCCCTCGCCCGTGGCGACGGTAAGAAGGCGTCCTCCCTGAGGCACGGGATTTTCCCGCAGCCAGACGAATGCCATCGCCCGCTTCCCATTTTTCTCTGCGGCCGCCATCGCAGCCCAACCGGGGTGCGAGGTCAATCGCGACGGTGCAAATTGCGCCGGAACCGCCTAACGGACCGCGGCGAATTTGCCTTGCATTGCACCTTCCCCGCTTTGCCCATCGCCCACCGAGAAGCTATTGGTTCGGTTCGCGTAGCCGCGCCGGGAGGGCCGTCATGAGCTGGGAAAAGGAAGCCGGGGAGATCGCGCGGCGGCGCGCCGCAGCCCTTTCCCAGGGCGGGGCGGAGGCTGTGGCGGCCCAGCACCGCGCGGGCCGGCTCACGATCCGCGAGCGCATCGCCGGGCTTGCCGACGAGGGGTCTTTCCGCGAGTTCGGCCGCATCGCCGGCACGACCGAAGAGGACGGCGGATTCTCGCCCGCGAACTATGTTGTCGGCTTTGCCGAGATCGGCGGGCGCCGCGTCGTCCTCGGCGGCGAGGACTTCACCCTCAAGGGAGGCTCCCCGAACCCGGCGGGCCTGCGGAAGAGCATCTTTTCGGAGGATATCGCGCTCGAGGCCAAGGTGCCGCTCGTGCGCTTTCTCGAAGGGGGCGGCGGCAGCGTGCGCGGCGCGTCGGGAAAAGGCTCGCAGGGCTCCGCGGTCAATCATCCGCACCGCTTTTCGTCGATCGCGCGCGTCCTCGCCGAGGTGCCGGTCGTCTCGGTCGCGGCCGGGGCGGTCGCGGGATTTCCGGCGGCCCGCCTCGTCGCCTCCCATTTCGCGCTGATGACACGCAAGGCCCAGGTCATGATCGCGGGACCCAAGATCGTCGCGCGCGCGGTCGGCAAGGAGCTCACCAAGGACGAGCTCGGCGGGCCCAATGTCCATGCGAGATCGGGCGTCGTCGATGCCGTCGTCGAGAACGAGGCCGAGGCCTTCGCCGCCGTTCGCCGCTTTCTTTCCTTTCTGCCGGGAAATGTCTGGGAGGCGCCGCCCGTTCTGCCTACAGACGATGCACCGGATCGGATGGAGGAAACGCTCCTTGCGGCCGTGCCGCGCGAGCGCCGCCGCGCCTACGATATGCGAGCGATCCTCGCGGCCGTGCTGGACAAGGGCTCGCTCTTCGAGATGACCGCGAAGTTCGGCCGAGGGCAGATCACCGCGCTCGCCCGCCTCGCGGGCCGCCCCGTGGGCGTCGTCGCCAACGATTGCCGCTTCTATGCGGGCGCCATGACGGCGGAGGGCGCGCAGAAATTCCGCCGCTTCGTCGATCTCTGCAACACCTTCCGCCTGCCCATCGTGAGCTTCGTCGACGAGCCGGGCTTCATGATCGGACCGGAGTCGGAGGCCGCCGGAACCATCCGCCACGGCGCCGCCGCGATCGCCGCCGTCGTGCAGTCGCGCGTGCCCTGGGCCGCGGTGATGGTGCGCAAATCCTTCGGCGTCGCCGCGGCCGCCCATGTCGGCCCCGGCGCCTATGTCCTCTCCTGGCCCTCGGCGGAGTCGGGGCCCCTCCCGCTCGAGGGCGGGGTCGCCGTCGCCTTCGCCAAGGAGATCGCCGCGGCGCCCGACCCCGAGGCCAGGCGCCGCGAGCTCGAAGAGATGCTCGCCGCGCGCCAGTCGCCCTTTCCCGCGGCGGAGGGCTTCTCGGTTCACGACCTCATCGATCCGCGGGAGACGCGCCCGGCCCTCTGCGATTGGCTCGCGGGGCTCGGCCCGCGCCTCGCCCTGCTTGGCGGGCCGCATCTCGTTCCCATGCGCCCTTGAAGCGACTTCACAGCCTTCCTACGTGAATTGTGCGGGCGCCACCGGTGTGGGCCCGTGAGCCGGAGGCGCGGAGCGCATGGCGTTCCGTCCGGCAGGGTCGAGGTGCGCGCCAGTCCGGCACCGAAGCCTTGAGGCCGGAATGCCGTCCGGGTCGTCACGTCATCGCTTCGCAAAGGAGGATGTCTCATGCGAACCCTAGATCTGAGCCCGCTTTACCGTTCGACGGTCGGCTTCGACCGCCTGTTCGACCTTCTCGACGGCGCCGCCAAGGTCGAGAGCGGCGGGTATCCCCCCTACAATATCGAGCACACCTCGGAGAACGCCTACCGCGTGACCATGGCGGTCGCCGGCTTCGCCCCCGAGGATCTGAACGTCGAGGTACGCGACAACACGCTGATCGTCTCCGGCCAGCGCCCGGACGCCAGCGGCTCCGAGACGACCTATCTCCATCGCGGCATCGCCACGCGCGGCTTCGAGCGGCGCTTCGAGCTCGCCGATCACGTGCGCATCCAGGGCGCCAGCCTGAGGAACGGCCTTCTCGACATCGATCTCGTGCGCGAGATCCCGGAGGAGAAGAAGCCGCGCCGCATCGAGATCGCGGTCGGAGCCCCCGACGGCCAGGCCGCCCTCAAGAGCGCCGCGGCCTGACCGCCGCAGGCCCCGCGGGGCTCGTTCCCCGGCCTCGCGGGGCGCTGCCGGCAAGGCGGGACAGCCACCCCCATCGACGAATGAGGTTTCCCATGAGATCGCTGCTACCCCAGGTCTGGGGCCGTTCCACCCCGCGCACGGCCGCGGATTGGGACCCCTTCGCGTCGCTCCATCGCGAGCTCGACCGTCTTCTCGACGACTTCGCGCGGCCCGTCACGGGCGCGCGCGCCGGCGGCACGTTCAGCCCGCGCATCAATGTCGCCGAGACCGAGACGAGCTTCGAGGTGGAAGCCGAGCTGCCCGGACTCGACGAGAAGGACATCGACGTCTCGCTGAGCGACAACGTGCTCACCATCCGCGGCGAGACGAAGAGCGAGCAGGAGGACAAGCGCAAGGACTATCACGTGGTCGAGCGCAGCTACGGCAGCTTCGCCCGCTCGCTCGCCCTGCCCTTCCCGGCCGATCCGGACGCCGTGAAGGCGGAGTTCGCGAAGGGCGTCCTGCGCGTGACGGTCGGCAAGCCCAAATCCGTCCGCGAGCGCAGCCGGAAGATCGAGATCGCCTCTCGCTAGCCGGCGGGAGGTAGGTCGGGGGCGCGGCGAAGCGAGCCGCGCCCCTCGTGCCGGCTCCAACTTAGTGAACAGATTGTTCGTCACTTTGGGCGATGATCGATCCGAAGGGCCGGCCGCGACGACCGCGAGGCTGGCCCTTCGCGCCAAGAGGCGCTAGAACCCTAGCGGGGCCAGGGGCGTGCATCCGCACGCGGGGACGATCGAGCGCTCATGCGTATTAAAGGCTTCAGGGACCTCTTCAAGCCATCGCTTCTCGGCATGCCGGGAGCCAAGGGCGCGACGTTCGATCCGACCGTTCCGCCGAAGGTGCTGCGCAAGCGCTACGAGAAGCTCGGCCGGCCGAGCGCGCGCACGCTATCGCCCGACGTCACGACCTCGCCCATCCACGCCGGCAACGTGACCGCCGAGTGGGTGCAGACGGCGACGAGCCGCACGCACCGCGTGGTGCTCTACCTCCACGGCGGGGGCTATATCCTCGGCTCGCCGGCGACGCATCGCCAGCTCGTCTCGCGCATCTGCCTCGCCTCCGGCGCGCGCGGGCTGCTGCTCGACTACCGTCTCGCGCCCGAGCATCCATTCCCGGCTGCCGTTCAGGACACGCTCGAGGCCTTCCGCTGGCTTCTCGGCACCGGCATCCATCCGCAGGGCATCGCGTTCGCGGGCGACTCCTCGGGCGCGGGGCTCGCGCTCGGGGCCGTGATGGCGCTCAGGGACGAGAAGCTGCCGCTGCCCTCGGCGGTCGTGCTCATCTCGCCCTGGGTGGATCTCAGCCTTTCAGGCTGGTCGCTCCTTCTCAACGCCAAGACCGATCCGATCCTCTCGCTCGAGATGCTGGCGCTCTGCGCCCGCCACTATCTCAACGGCGAGAACCCGACGAACCCGCTCGCCTCGCCCCTCTACGGCGATTTCCGCGGCCTGCCCCCGATGCTCATCCATGTCGGCAACCAGGAGATCCTGAAGGACGACGCCAAGCGCCTCGCGCATCGCGCCGACCAGGCCGGCGTCGACGTCTCGATCGAGGTCTGGGACCAGGCGCTGCACGCCTTCCATTTCTATCAGGACATTCCCGAGAGCCAGGGCGCGATCGACCGCATCGGCTCGTTCATCCGGGCACGGACGGCCGCCGATCCGGTGCCCCTCAGCGCCGCGCGCAACCTCCTCAAGCGCGACGCCCCGCGCGTCGAGCCCGAGCCCACGTCGTCGCCAAGCGGCGAATCCTGATCCTTTTTCAGGCCTTGAGCAGCTTCACGCCGAGCGCGCCTTCGAAGCGCGACTGGCGGAACGCCGAATGGGCGATCTGCGCGCCCGTGAGCGTCGCGTCACGGAAATCCGTGCCCTTGAGCGACGCGCCGACGAAGTTCGAATAGGAGAGGTCCGCGCTCGTCAGCGCGGCATGGTCGAGGCTCGCGCCGCGGAAGTCGGCGTAGCGCGCGACCAGCTCGGCGCAATTGGCCGGCAGCAGGCGGTCGTTCGCGATGAGGAGCGCGCCGAGATTGGCGTCCCGTAGATCGGCGTTCGAGAGCTTGGCGCCGAAGAGATTGGCGCCGCGCAGATCGGCGCCGCAGAGCTTGGTGCCCCTGAGATCGGCGCCCGCGAGCTGGGCGCCCTGCAGCTTCACCGCCGTCATATCGAGCCCGTAGAAGACGGCCCGGTTCGCGGCGAGCGCAGTCAGGCGCATATGCGCGAGGCTCCGCGCCGCCCTGACATCGGCGCGCGCGAGCATGGCCGGGCGGCCTTCGCGCCCGTCCGTGTCCACCCAGAGCTGATGACGCTCGACGATCTCGGAGAACGGGTCGGCCAGGTCCTCGAGAGCCTGCCCCTGGGGACGGTCGGTGAGCGCGCCGGCCATGTCGGCGCCGTCGGTGACAGCCATCTCCATCCGTGTGCCGATGAGCACGGCGCTGGCGAAGTTTGCGCCCGAGAGGTTCGCGCCCGAAAGATCGGCGCCCTCCAGGATCGCGCCCGAGAAATTCGCCTGGCGCAGATTGGCGCGCACGAGCCGCGCGCCGCGCAGGATGGCATCGGAGAAATCGGCCTGCAGCGCCATGACGCCCGTCATGCGCGCGCGCTCCAGATTGGCGTTGGTGAGAAGCGCCGCCGGCATCTCGCTGGGGCCGAGATCGTGGCGCAGAAAGCGGAGGTTCCCGCCATGATCCTTTTCCGCGATCAGCCCTTCGCGCAGATCGCACTCGAAGAGGTCGGCCCCCTCGAGGCGCGCCCCGCGCAGGCAGCTGCCGCGCAGGTCCGCGCGCCGCAGGCTCGCGCGGGAAAGCTCGGTGCGCCGCAGATCGCAACCGAACAGAATTGCGTTGTCGAGGCAGGTCTCGGTGAGATCGGCGTCGGCGATGACGGCGCCCGTGAAGTCCGCGTCGCTGAGATTGCGGCCCGACAGGTTGAGCCCGGTGAGGTCGGTGAAGGCCAGCACCGCGCGCGCGCCGCCCAGACGTCCCGAGAACAGCATCTCGTGACGCGAGACGATGGCGTCCAGCTGCATCTGCGAGATGCGGGCGTAGCTGATCTTGGAGCGTGGCGCGCCGAAGGACGACATCGAAGACCCGATCGGGGGACGGTAGTACGCGACGTCGAGCCTAGGCGGCAGGGCTGAAGGTCTCATTAACGCAGTCGCGCGCGGCGGCGGAGCACGAAGCGCGGCGACCGTTAACGATTATTTTTTCCTATTCGGGGAATGGTGGACAGGCCCCGCACCTACCGCCGGTCGCCGAGATGCCGCCAGACGATCTTCTTGCTTCGCCGTCCCCGGAAGGCTCGCCGACGGAGCGCTCCGCCGGCCGGCCCGGCCCAAGCTGGGGCCTAAGGTCGGCGCGGCTGTGGTGGCAGATCCCGGCCTGCGTGTTCATCGCCCTAGCGGCCCTTGCCGTCGTCCATCTCGTGGCCGGGCGCCATCTGGCCGAGCGCCAGCTAGTCGAGAACACGCGCCGCGGGGCCGAGCGCATGATCGACGAGGTGTTCGCCGCGACCAGCAGGCTGCCGCCCGGCGAGCGGAAGGAGGAATTCTCCCGTGCGCTGACGACGCTCGACAGGGACTACAACGTCCTCAGCGTCGGAACGCTCAACGCCGACAGCAAGCCGGTCGGCTATGCCGGAATAGAATCGAAGCAATTCGCGTGGGACGACCATCCCGGTCTCGCCGATCTGATCGAATGCGCGACCGGAACGGACAGGACACTGAGCACCTTCCTGCCGCGAGCGACGCCGCCGCGTGTCCTGCTGGTGCGCGCCGTGCCGCCCGCCGGTCCGGACGAGTCGTCGCCCGGAGTCGCCTTCGTCGAGCTCAATCTGTCGAGCGCCCTCGCCGCGATCCGGGATTCGACCGAGCAGCTCGGTGGCACGGTCGCCTTCCTCGTGATGATCACGGGCTTCGCGCTCACCATCGTCCTTTGGCAGCAGGTCCTGAGGCCCCTTCAGCGCCTCACCATGGCGCTGAACGGCGCGATGTCGGACGGCGGAGCGCTTGTCCTTCCTCGGGGCTTGCCGAACAACGAGATCGGAAGCCTCGCGCGCGCCTTCGCAGATTCCCTCGAGCGGGTTGCCGAGCACGAGAGCGAGATTCGCCGGCTGGCGCTCGTCGCGAGCCGCACGCATTCGGGTGTCGTGCTCGCCGACGCCGCCTTCAACGTGGAGTGGGTGAACGAGGGCTTCGTGAGCCAGACCGGCTACACGCTCGACGAGGTCAAGGGCAAGCCCCTCGTCAATCTCCTGCGAGGACCCAACACGGATCCCGTGGCGGTGGCGCAGCTCCGCCGGCACATGGCGGCCGGACAGGGCTGCGACACCGAGATCCTGCAATATGCGAAGGACGGACGAGAGCTCTGGGTGCTCCTCGAGGTTCGTCCCGCCTACGACGCCAAGGGCGAGATCGCCAATTTCGTCGCGATCGGCACGGACATCACGGACCGCAAGCGCACCGAGGCGGCCCTGCGCGAGAGCCGCGCCAAGCTCGAGGAGAACGTCCAGGAGCTGAAGGCCCGCAAGGCCGACCTCGAGGAGCAGCAGGCGCGCCTCGAGCGCCTCGCGCGCGACCTCGAAGAGGCCAAGAACGCCGCAGAGGCCGCGAGCCGCACGAAGTCGGAATTTCTCGCGACGATGAGCCACGAGATCCGCACACCGATGAACGGCGTGCTGGGCGTCGCCGAGCTGCTCCTCAGGACCGAGCTCGACGAGAGGCAGACGGACTACGTCAACACGATGCGCGACTCCGGCGAAGCGCTGCTGACGCTCCTCAACGACATTCTCGACCTCTCCAAGCTCGAGGCGGGCAAGCTGACGCTCGAGCGCATTCCGTTCTGCATTTCCGACGTCCTCGCGACGGTGACGGCCCTCATGGAGCTGCGGGCGCGCGACAAGGGACTAGCCCTCCTGATCGACAGGGATGAGGGCATTGCCGACCACGTGATCGGCGACCCGAGCCGCCTGCGCCAGATCCTGTTCAATCTGCTCGGCAATGCCATCAAGTTCACGGACGCGGGCTCCGTCAGCGTCCATGTCCGCCGCTCGCCCTCGATCGGCAAGCCGGGCGCCCTGCGCTTCGAGGTGCGCGACACGGGGGTCGGCATCCCGGAGAGCGCGCGAAAGCACCTGTTCGAGCGCTTCGTGCAGGCCGACAGCTCCACCTCGCGCACCTTCGGCGGCACGGGCCTCGGCCTCGCGATCTGCCGTCAGCTCACGGAGCTCATGGACGGCACCATCGGCTTCGAGAGCCAGGTCGGGCGGGGCACGGTGTTCCATGTCGATCTCGTGCTCGATCCCGCGGAGGAGGGCGAACAGCAGGCCGACGATTCCGCCGGGCCTGAGGGCGACACGCAGCGCTCGCTCGACATCCTCGTCGCCGAAGACCATCCCGTGAACCAGCGTCTGCTCCTGGCCGTGCTCGGCACGCTGGGCCACCGCGTCACGCTGGCGACCACCGGCATCGAGGCGGTGCGGTCGGCCAGGGCGGGTGCCTACGACCTCATCCTCATGGATGTGCAGATGCCGGAGATGGACGGGGTGATGGCGACGAAGATCATCCGCAGCCTCGAAGGGCCCGTCTCGCGCATTCCGATCGTGGCGCTCACGGCGCATGCCATGGAAGGCCGCCGCGAGGCCTATCTCGCCGCCGGCATGACGGACTACGTCTCGAAGCCGATCAAGATGAGCGAGCTCGCACGCGTGCTGCAGTCCGTGGCCGACGGAGAAGGCTCCGGCGAGGCGATGGCGGCGACCGCCTAGAGCGCCGCCCGAAGGGCCTCGCAGACCCGGTCGACTTCGCCGTCCTCCAGATAGGGATGGAAGGGAAGCGAGAGGACACGCGCGCTCGCATGCCGCGCGGCCGGGAAATCGCCGTCTCCCGCATAGGCCCGGAACGCGCGCATCTCAGGCAGAATCTGCGAGTAGTAGACCGAGGTCGGAACGCCGGCCTCGGAGAGGCGGGCGCGCACGCCGTCGCGGTTCTCGACCTCGATCGTGTAGAGCCCCCACCCGCTCGTGCGGCCCGCCGGGCGAGCCGGAAGCTCGACGCTGTTCGACAGGTTGGCGTCGTAGCGCGCGGCGAGCGCGACGCGACGGGCGTGCTCCTGGGAAAAGATCGCGAGCTTGGCGAGCAGGACCGCCGCCTGGAACGAATCGAGCCGGCCGTTCATCCCGACACGGATGCTCTCGCGGCGCGCCTCGTCCGTTCCGTGCCAGCGAATGGACCGCAAAACCTCGCCGAGCCCCGGCTCGGTCGAGAAGATCGCCCCGCCGTCGCCGTAGCCGCCCAGAGTCTTCGTCGGAAAGAAGCTCGTGCCCGTGAGGCTCGCGAGCGCGCCGACCTGCGTGTCGTCGACCGCGCCGCCGAAGCTCTGCGCCGCGTCGGCGATGACGACGAGGCCCTGGGCGCGGGCGATGCGCTCGATCGCCGGATAGTCGGCCGGCAGACCGTAAAGGTCGACCGGCATGATGGCGCGGGGCCTCAGATCGGGGCGCCCGGCGCGGAGGGCGGCGATGCGACGCTTCAAATCGTCCGGGCACATATCGAAGCTCCCCGCCTCGATATCGACGAAGACCGGCGTGGCGCCGGTGAGGAGCACAGCATTCGCCGTCGCGTTGTAGGTGAAGGCCGGCACGAAGACCGCGTCGCCCGGACCCACGCCCTTGGCCATCAGCGCGATCACGAGCGCGTCCGTCCCGCTCGACACGGCGACGACCTCGCGCGCGCCGCTGCGCCTCAGGAGCGCGTCCTCCAGCTCGGCGATCTCCGGCCCGTTGATGTAGGCGCCATGGTCGAGCACGGCCTTGAGTCGCGCCTCGACATCGGCCCGGATGCGGGCGGCCTGGCTCTTCAGATCGAAGAAGGCGATGGGCCGCTCGGACCCGCTCATGGGCGCGCCGAAGCGACCGCCGCGTCGATGGCGAGGGCGCTCGCGAGCGCGCGCCGCGCGGCATGGCCGTCGATCAGCGGGCGTGCCCCGGTGCGCACCGAGGCGAGAAAGGCGTTGAGGCCGTAGCCGAGCGGGTCGCTGACCACGGCGCCCGCGCCCCCTTCGCCGCCGAACGCGGCCTTGAGCGGCGTCGGGGTCGTGTTCTTGAGCGTGCGGGCGACGAAGTCGATCTCGATCTCGCCGTCCGGATAGGTGAGCCTCAGAAGACGCTCGCGCGTCTTCGCGACGCGGCTCGCATGGAGGCGCACGCGCGCGCCGCCGGTGAGCGTTAGACGCGCCGTCACCTCGTCGACATGAGGTCCCTCGAGGATGCTGCGCCCCTCGGCCTCGAGCGCCATCACATCGCCCGGAACGAGCGCGTGCATCATGTCGAGGTCGTGGGTCATGAGGTCGAGGGTGACGCTGACGTCGTCGCCCCTGCCGGCGAACGGCGCCGCGCGCACCGCCTCGATGGCGACGGGGCGCGGACGGCGGTCCTTGAGCCCGAGATCGTTGAGGACGTAGCGCTCCTGATGGCCGACCTGGAGCGTGAGGTCGCGCGCCTCGGCGAGCGCGATGAGCTCATCGGCCTCGGCAAGGTTCAGCGACAGCGGCTTTTCCACGAGGACGTGGATGCCCGCGGAAAGGAAGCTGCGCGCAAGCTCGAAATGGGTGACGGCCGGGCTCGCGATGCTGACGGCCTCGACGCGCCCGACGAGCGCGCGCGCATTGTCGATCGCGTCCACCTTGAGCTCGCCCGCAAGCCGCTCGGCGGCGGCTCCGCTCGGATCGGCGATCGCGACGAGACGCGCGCCCGGGATGGAGGCGTATTTGCGGGCGTGATACCCGCCAAAAACGCCTGCCCCCACGACGCCCACCGCGATCGGCTCGTCCGAGCCGCGCGGCCAGGCGCCTTCCCGTTCCTTCATGACCTCGAGCACGCCGGCCCCCTCGCCAGACAACCGAACCGGCGGAAACCATAGGACGCGGCGGGAATCAGCCTAAGACAAGAATTGTTTCAGGCTGTTACCGCAGTGCAGCTTAAGCGGCCGCTTCCGGCTTCTTCGCGCGATCCATGCGCTCGGCCCGGATGCCCTCGGCCACGCGGAACGCGAGCTCCAGTGCCTGGCTCGCGTTGAGGCGCGGGTCGCAATGGGTGTGATAGCGCGAGGAAAGGTCCCCCTCGGTGATGGCCTGGGCGCCGCCGAGGCATTCCGTCACATCCCGGCCGGTGAGCTCGAAATGGACGCCCCCGGCATGGGTTCCCTCCGCCTTGTGCACCTCGAAGAACTCGCGCGTCTCGGCGAGGATGCGGTCGACGGGGCGCGTCTTGTAGCCCGAGCCCGTCTTGATCGTGTTGCCGTGCATGGGGTCGCAGGACCACACGACGGCGCGCCCTTCCCGCTCGATCGCGCGGATGAAGGCCGGCAGATGCTCGCCGACCTTGCCCGCCCCGAAGCGGCAGATGAGGGTGAGCCGGCCGGGCTCGTTCTCCGGATTGAGGAGGTCCGTGAGGCGCAGCAGCTCGTCCGGCTTGAGGCTGGGCCCGCATTTGATGCCGATCGGGTTCTTGATGCCGCGGCAGAACTCGACATGCGCGCCGTCCGGCTGGCGCGTGCGGTCGCCGATCCAGATCATGTGGGCCGAGGTGTCGTACCAGTCGCCGGTGGTGGAATCGACGCGGGTGAGCGCCTGCTCATAGGCGAGGAGCAGACCCTCGTGGCTGGTGTAGAAGTCGACCTGCCGCAGCTGCGGCGTGTTCTCGGGCGTGAGGCCGCAGGCCTCCATGAAGGCGATGGCGTCCGAGATGCGGTCCGCCAGGGCCCGGTAGCGCTCGCCTTCCGGGCTGTCGGAGATGAAGCCCAGGGTCCAGCGATGGACGTTGTGGAGATCGGCATAGCCCCCGCCCGCGAAGGCGCGCAGGAGGTTCAGGGTCGCGGCCGACTGGCTGTAGGCGCGCAGGAGCCGGTCCGGGGCCGGCACGCGCGCGCCTTCCTCGAACTCGATGCCGTTCACGATGTCGCCGCGATAGGCGGGCAGCTCGACGCCGCTCACCGTCTCCGTCGGCGCCGAGCGGGGCTTGGCGAACTGGCCGGCGATGCGCCCGACCTTCACCACGGGCATGCCGCCCGCATAGGTGAGAACGGCCGCCATCTGGAGGAGCACGCGGAAGGTGTCGCGGATGTTGTCCGCCGAGAACTCGGCGAAGCTTTCGGCGCAGTCCCCGCCCTGCAGCAGGAAAGCCTTCCCGGCCGCGACGTCGGCGAGCTTCGCCTTGAGGCTGCGCGCCTCGCCCGCGAAGACGAGGGGCGGATAGCTGCGCAGCGTGCGCTCCACCTCGCCAAGCGCGGCGTCGTCCGGATAGTCGGGCACCTGCACGATGGGCAGCTCGCGCCAGCTCGTGGGGCTCCAGGGCTTGGTCATGGCTCGTCACCTCAATCCCGCCCAAACGGCGGGACGCGCCTCCTCAAGGCACGCGTTTCTCCCGAAGATGGGGGTTATATGACCTTTTCCCCAAGCGGGCCAAGCGCACGGGGGCGCGGGAGGGCTTCCCCCGCGCCCCTCAATGCGTCGCGCGACCCTTCACTCGGCGGCCATGCGCATGTCGTCGGCGAGGACGCAGGTCACCGGCGTGCCGTTCGTGACCACGTCGAAGACGGGCGAGAATTTCGGTCCCATCGCCATGATCGCGCGCTTCTCCGCGGCCGTCATGTCGCCCTCGATGTCGAAGACGACGCGAATGCCCTGATAGCCCTTGCGGACGTCCTTGGAGAGGCCGAGGAAGCCGCGCAGGTCGATGTCGCCCTCGAAGGTCGTGCGCACCGCGTCGATCTTCTTGCCCTGCCCGGCCGCGTGATAGACGAGCGAGCTCACGAGGCATCCCGCGAGCGCGTGCAGGAGGTTCTCCACCGGATTGGGGCCCTTGTCGCCCGACAGCAGCACCTCCGGCTCGTCGTTGACGAGAACGAAGGGTGTCTTGTGCTCGATCACCGTCCGCGTCCCCGAGAAATCGGTGACGGTCGAGTGGTTGAGCCCGCCGTCGATCCACTCGTTCTTCAGGCGGAAATTGAACTTCGCAAGGCCGGGATCGGCCTTGATGGCGTCGATCGTGTCGGCGAGCGCCTCGGTGTCGACCCCGTTGATCTTCGTGGACATGGCACGTTCTCCTCTCGTTGCAGCGACCAGACCATCTGGTCTGCGCCTACATAACCAACTAGTTGGTTTGTGTCAACGGAGAGCGCCGGAAACTTGTGAAAAATCTCCTCGTAAGTGACTAACTAGCTGACATATAGAATGAAAAATTTGCATCTCGGGGCCCAAACCCTATATGACAAACCAGTTCGTTCTGAGGAGAAATGGCGTGCGAAAGGGCGAAGAGACGCGCGAGCGCATCCTGGCGGCGGCCGAGCGGCTCATCCAGGACAAGGGCTATTCGGGCACCACGCTCGACGACGTCCTGGAAGCGACACGGCTCACCAAGGGCGCGTTCTTCCACCACTTCAAGGGCAAGGGCGACCTCGCGCGCGCCGTGGTCGAGAGGTTCACCGAGCGCGACTTCGCCCTGTTCGACGAGTGGTCGGCGCGCGCCGACCGGCTGTCGGACGACCCCCTGGAGCGCATGCTCATCTTCCTGAAGCTCTTCGAGGAGTTCCTGGACGGGCTCGGCGAGCCTTTCCCGGGATGCGTGCTCGCGACGTACACGCACGAGAACCGCCAGTTCGGCCCCGAGATGCACGCCTTCGTCCGGGAGAGCTTCGAACGCTGGATCGACTATTTCGAGGCCAAGCTCGCGCCGCTGCTCGCCGCGCGCAGTCCCGTCAGGCCGGCGAGCGCGCGCGGCCTCGCCGAGCTCTGCGTGAGCATTCTCGAGGGCGGCTTCATCATGGCCCGCGCCATGAACGACGCGACCTGGACGCAACGCGCCTCGGCGGAGCTGCGGACCTATCTGGAGCTGCTGTTCCGGCCTTGAGGCCGCCACCCTGCGGACGCACGCACTCGTCCGCAGGGTGACGATTTGAAGCTATCTCAAGGCAGCGTCACCTTGACGATGGGCCCCGTGCCGCGCTGGGGCGTGTCGGGCTCGCCGGTGATGACGAGGCCGATGAACTGCGTGCCGTCCGACTTCCACGCGCTGTCGGCGCAGGCCGCGAAGTCCGGATTCCCGATCGCCGTACGGTGCGCATGGCCCGGCGTGTTGAAGAAGGTGAGCTGCGTCTTGCCCGAGCCGTCGGCATTCATGAGCCAGAATTCCGTCTCGAGATCGAAGGGATCCTGCGTCCAGGTGAGGCCCTGGCTCGAGACCCAGACGATCTTCTGGCCGTTCGGCGAAAGGATCGAGTGCTCGTCCCACACGCCGTCCGAGCTCGGCGTGAGGTTCGTGAGCGAGCCGTCCGAGAGCTTCATGCGGTAGATGTCGTAATTGGTGTTCGTGCCCACCGTGAAGAAGACGTACTGATCGTCGAGCGAGAAGCCGTGCGATTCGTAGAAGCGGTCCTGGCCGGGGAACGGATCGTAGGTCGTCGGACTGCTGATGGTCTGCGGGTTGGACGCATTGAAATTGCCGATCTTCAGCACCCATTTGCCCTGATCGTTGGTGTTCGAGCCGGCGATGCGCTGCGCCCAGAATATCTTGTTGCCGGCGTGGTTGAAGTGGGGATGCAGAATGGCGTTGACGTCGGTCAGGAAGCCGCCGGGAATGTTGACGATCTTCTTCAGCCCCGTGCCGTTCTGGCGGACGACCCAGAGGTCGTTGAGGAGGCCCGCGCCGGGAACGCAGAGATTGTCGAGATAGCCCGGCACCACCGCCTTCTGCGCCTGGAAGGCGATCCAGTCGCCGGCCGGATGATAGGCCGGACACCCCGTATGCTTGCCCGGCAGGCCGAAAAAGCCGACGAGGCCCGTGGTCAGATCGGCCTGGCCCGTGCCGTCCGAGTTCGCGAGCCACACGTCGAAATAGCCGTCGCCGTTGCGCCGGTCGAAGGCGATCTTCTGATCGCCCGTGAGCTTCCAGTCGAGATGGCCCGCATTGTCGATCAAGACGCTGACGGTCGCTGCGGCGGCGGGCCCGGTGGCGAGCAGCGAGGCTGTCGCCGCGACGCCCCCTGCGAGCACGGTTCGGCGATCGAATGGCATTCCCATGGCTTCCTCCTTTTTGGTGCGGTGCAGGTTTTTGAGCACTCTTTACACGTACTAACTCGCTTCCGCCGGACGGACTCCCGGCGGCCCCCTCCGGCGGCGCCGGTCCGCCGGAGGAAATCCGTGCGACGCGGGACGCGCGCCTAGGGCAAAGTCACCTTCACGATCGGCCCGGTGCCGCGCTGCAGCGTCAGCGGATTGCCCGTGATGACGAGCCCGACGAACTGCGTGCCGGCGGCGTTCCAGGCGCTGTCGGCGCATGCCGAGATGTTCGGATATTGCGGATTGCCGATCGCGGCGTTGTGGGGATGGCCGGGCGTCGAGAAGTAGGTGAGCTGCGTCTTGTTCGACCCGTCGGCGTCCATCAGCCAGAACTCCGTCTCCAGATCGAAGAAGAGCCCTTCCTGCCAGGTGAGCCCCTGGCTGGAGCCCCAGACGATCTTGCTTCCGTCCGGCGAATAGATCGAATGCTCGTCCCAGACGCCGTCGCTCGCCGGCGTGAGGTTTTCGAGCTCGCCGTCCGACAGGCGCATGCGCCAGATGTCGAAATTGCCGGCCGAGCCGACCGTGAACAGAATGTGTTGGTCGTCCGGCGAGAAGCCGTGCGATTCGTAGAAGTGGTCCTCGCCCGGGAAGGGATCGATGACGAGCGGATCGGTGATGAGCTGGGGATTTGCTTCGTTGAAGTCGCCGATCTTCAGCACCCACTTGCCCATGTCGCTGGTGTCGCTGTTGGCGATCCGCTGCGCCCAGTAGACCTTGTTGCCCGCATGATTGAAGTGCGGATGCAGCAAGGCATTGATGTTGGTGAGGAAGCCGCCCGGAATGTCGAAGATCTTCTTCAGCCCCGTGCCGTTCTGCCTCGCGACCCACAGGTCGTTGAGGAGGCCGGCGCCAGGATTGGCGTAGAGATCGAGATGGGACGGCAGGAAGGGCTTCTGCGCCTGGAAGGCGATCCACTCGCCGCCCGGGTGAAAGGCGGGACAGCCCTTGTGCTTGAGCAGCGGCAAGCCGTTCAGCCCGCCGCTGAGCGGCGTCGTGAAGTCGACCTGTCCGGAGCCGTCGGAATTGGCCAGCCAGACGTCGAAATAGGTGTCGATCGCGCGCCGGTCGAAGGCGATCTTCTCGTCACCAGATTTTTTCCAGTCGAGATGGCCGGCATTTTCGATGAGCAGGCTGACGCTCGCACCCGATTGAGCGGCCGCGCGGCCGGGAAGCATCAGGCCAGCCGCAACCGCCGCGCCGCCGGCCAAGGCCGTGCGCCGATCGATGATCGTCCTCATGTCGTCTCCTCCTGAGCGCCCCTCTGGCGGGGGCTAGATTGCAGATTGAAACGTCTGCATCCGGAGTACACGACAAAGATGACGCATGCGTCAACATGCAACCAGGGGGTTACGCATTGTCCCGCGGACAACCTCGACAGGCCTCGGCAGGATCGCGTGAGACGCCCTACGCCGCTTCCGGCTTGCCGCGCGGCACGTATTTTTCGCGGATGGTGACGAGCTCCTCCGCGGCCGTGGGGTGCACGGCGCAGGTGGCGTCGAACTCGGCCTTGGTGGCGCGGGCTTTCAGCGCGATTCCGGCGATCTGAATCAGCTCGCCCGCCTCGTGCCCCATGATGTGGCAGCCGAGCACGCGGTCCGTCTCGCCGTCCACCACGAGCTTCATGAGCATGTGCTCCTCGCGTCCCGCGAAAGCATGCTTCATCGTGCGGAAGCTCGTGCGATAGATGTCGACCTTGTGGCCGGCGGCGCGCGCGGCCGCCTCGGCGAGGCCGACGGTGCCGATCGGCGGCTGGCTGAAGACCGCCGTCGGCACGCCTTCGTAGTCCATGGCGGTCGGATGTCCCTTGAACACCGTCTCGACAAAGGCGATGCCCTCGCGGATCGCGACCGGCGTCAGGTTCATGCGGTTCGTCGCATCGCCGATCGCATAGATCGACGGCACCGAGCTCTGCGAGTACGCGTCGACCTCGATCGCGCCGGTCTTGTCGGTCGCGACGCCCGCCGCGTCCAGGCCGAGGCGCTCCGTCTTCGGACGGCGCCCGGTCGCATAGAGCACGGCGTCGACCTCGAGCTCCTTGCCGCGCTCGCAGACGAGCGTGAGGCCCTTTTCGTGCTTCACGATGCCCTCGACATTGGTTTCGAGGAGGATCTCGATGCCCTTGGCCTCCATCTCGTGGGCGAGCATCACGCGCAGGTCGAGGTCGAAGCCGCGCAGGATCTCGGCGCCTCTGTAGACGAGCGTCGTCTTGACGCCGAGGCCGTTGAGGATGCCCGCGAACTCCACCGCGATGTAGCCGCCCCCGACGATGGCGATGCGCTCTGGCAGCCTGTCCAGCGTGAACATGTCGTTCGAGGTGAGGGCGTGCTCGATGCCCGGAACGTCCGCCGGCAGATGGGGCCAGGAGCCCGTCGCGATCAAGATGTGTCGCGCCGTCACATCGCGGCCGGATCGCTCCAGATGCACCGTGTGCGGACCCTTGAGACGGGCCCGCTCCGCGATCAGCTCGGCGCCCGCCAGCGAGAGATTGCGGTGGTAGATCTTCGACAGGCGGGCGGTCTCGGCCTGGACGTTGTCGCGCAGCGTCGACCAGTCGAGCGCCGGAGCCGGCACCGTCCAGCCGAAGGCCGCCGCGTCCGCGGCCTCGTCCGGGAAGTGCGAGGCATGGACGAGCAGCTTCTTGGGGACGCAGCCGCGAAGCACGCAGGTCCCTCCCGGCCGGTCCTCCTCGGCGACGGCGACCTTCGCCCCCGTCTGCGCCGCGAGGCGGCTCGCGCGCACGCCGCCGGAACCCGCGCCGATGGTGAAGAGGTCGTAGTCGAACTCGCTCATCTCTTGCCGCTCCCGTTGCGCCGACAGGCCCCGCGCCAGTGTCGCAGCCCCGGCTAGGCGGATGGAAGCGCGACGGCGCTCACGATCTCGTGGCCGGCCTCGCCGCCAAGGATGGCGAGGCTCGCAAGGCCGATGAAGAGGCCGTGCTCGACGACGCCCGGAACGGCCGAAAGGCGCGCGGCGAGGCGCGCCGGATCGGCGATCGCACCGAGAGCGCAATCCAGGATCGCGTGGCCCCCGTCGGTCAGGAAGGCGTGCCCGCCCGAGCCCTGCCGCACGGCGATCGAGGGCGTGCCGAGCCCCTCTTCGGCGAAGAGCGCGGAGAGGTGGCGCCGCGTCGCGCTGATGCCGAAGGGCACGACCTCCACCGGCAGCGGAAAGGCTCCGAGCCTCGGCACCAGCTTCGAGCGGTCGGCGATGACGATCATCCGCCGCGAGGCCGCCGCAACGATCTTTTCGCGCAGGAGCGCGCCGCCGCCGCCCTTGATGAGGGCAAGGTCGGGATCGATCTCGTCGGCGCCGTCGACGGTGAGGTCGATCTCCGCGACATCGTCGAGGGCGGCGAGCGGGATCGCGCATTGCACCGCGACATGGGCCGTGCGCTCCGAGGTCGGCACGCCGCGCACCCGCAGGCCACCCTCGATGGCGCGCCCCAAGGCCTTGAGAAAGTGCTCCGCGGTCGAGCCCGTGCCGAGGCCCAGAACCATTCCCGGCTCGACGTGAGCGAGCGCGGCCTCGGCCGCGAGGCGTTTCGCATTGTCCTGAGACATGGGCCTAACCGTGATGGCGGGTTGCGAGCGGATCGGCCGTCCGCCGACGCAGTATGGTGTCGACGAGAGCCAGAACGCGCGCGACGAGCTCGCCCGGCGCCTCCAGCCCGAGATAGCCGTGCGCAATGGCCTCGGCGCGATAGGCGGCATCGCTCAGCGCGGGATAGTCCGTGTCCGGCACGAGCCCGAGCGCGACGAGCGACTTCGCGAGCGCCTCGCCCGCGAGGGGCCCCGCCGCGACGGCCTCGTCGCCGTCGAGCCGCGCGCGGGCGGCCGCCTCGAGCGCCGCCCAGCCGAGGATCAGCGCGAGCGCCCCCTGCCCTTCGGCCAGCAGCGCCTCGGCGCGACGGCGCGCCATGCGCGCTTCCGTCAGGCTCGCCCGCTCGAGCCGCGGACGCGCGACCGGCGGCGGCACGTCGGCCAGCACCAGGCGGAAAGAGAGGCCCTCCATCTCCTCGGCGGCACGCGCAAGGTGCACGAGGCGCCCGGCGTCCGCCGGCGATCGCTTCAGGCCGATCACGATCGTTTCGGCCCCGCGCCGGGCCACGGCGTCCGGCGCAAGCTCTCTGCCGAGACCTGCGAGGCGCAGGGCCTCGGCGCCCTTGCGCACCTCGAAGCCGTCGGCCGCGAGCGCGGCGAGCGTCTCGGTGAGCGGGTCGCCGGTGCCGGTCCCTTTCGCGCGGGTCATGGCAGCCTCCTCGGGTCCGGGGGATCGCGGACCTCAACATAGACGAAATTCGCCGTCTCGGCCGCGAGCGCGGCCGCCAGCGGAGCCGGCGGATCGTCGAGCGCGAGGCCGGGCACGATCTCGGTCCTGCGGGCGATCATCTCGACGACGAGGCTGTCGTCCGAAAACAGCACGCCCTTCAGGCTGTCGAAGAGCTTCTTCGCGACATTGTCGATATCGGGCTTCGCCGCGCCCACATGGAAATAGACGAAGGCGACGGCAAGGGAACGATCGATGGGCGCGGCGCGCTCCCCATAGGCCTCCCGGGCCGCGAGCTGGACGGCCGCGCGCCAGGCCTCGCGCTTCGGCTTCGCCGAGCCCGGCACGGCGGGAATTCCTTCGACGACGAATGCGAGCGGCTTCATCGCCGGAGAGCATGGGGAGCCGCGCCAGGAGGATCAAGTGCCGCCATTGCCGGGGTGTGTCGCGCGCGTCACTTGCGGGCCCGCGCGCAAGCCCCCAAATTCGACCCGATTCAAATTAGGGGCCCAGCCATGACCATCTCACGACGCGGCGCGCTGGCAGGCGCCGGCGCCTTCGTCCTCGCGCGGCCGGCCGCCGCGCAAGGGCCCCTCACGCTGGAGCCCACCGGAGAGGGGCGCACCCTCCCGCAGCGCAGCTCTTCGGGAGCCAGCGTCGAGGCCGAGTACGAGATCCTCATCGGCGATGCGGCGAAGACCGCCTCGCTCGCCCCCCTCGCGCTCGCCTATACGCGCTTTCCCGGCGGCACGCCGAGCAATTACTACGAATGGCGCTCGGGCCATTTCCTCCTGGAGGCCAAGCCCGAGAGCTCGCAATATTCCAAGGCCATGGCGGCGATCTTCCCCGGGATAAATCGGGCGTTCAAGGACGGATTGCGCTTCGAGGACTACCTGGCCTTCTCGACGTCGCTCGGCGCCGAGCCCATCCTCGTCGCCAACACCACGACCTCGACTCCGGAGGAGCAGGCGGCCTGGATGGCGGACCTCGCGGCCAAGGGAGCGGGCCCGAAGCTCGTCGAGATGGGCAACGAGCCCTGGATCGCCGAGGCCGGCGACCCCGACCTCGTGAGGCGCTGGCCCGATTCGCCGACCGAGCAGGCCGTCGTGAAGACCTATGTCGGGGCGATGCGCCCTCACCTGCCCGAGGACGTCAAGATATGCGTCGAAGCGGCGCCCGGCGAATTCGCGCGCTGGCTGAAGCGCGGCGAAGGCTATTTCACGCCGAGGCTCGACGCCTGGAACAGGGAGATGGAAGCGGCGGACTGGTTCGACGCCGTCGCACCCCACCACTATTCCTCGCCCGGCGCGCTGCTGCCCAGCGTCGACCCCGCGATCCTCGCCGACGAGGTCGCGCTCGCCAAGGCCTTCGACGCCCTGATGGCCTGCTGGGACGACGGCCTCCACGCCTCGCTGACGGAGCTCGAGCGCCAGTTTCCCGGCAAGGAGATCTGGGTGACCGAGTGGAACCCTCGTGGCGGCGAGCCGCCCGACGCGAGCGGCAAGCTGCCCACCCATTTCGAGCCGACGCCGACGTTCATGCTGCACGCGACGGCGCGGGCCCTCTTCGGCTATCTGCGCCATGCGAGCGTAACGGCGCACAATTTCTTCATGTTCAATTTCTTCGACTCGCCCTGGTGCTGCATGCGTCCCGACGGCACGGGCGGCTACGGCCCCGAGCCCCATGGCCTCGCGGTGTCCTGGTTCGCGCAGGCGACGGCGGGCGCGCCGCACTATCGCCGGATGATCGAGAAGGCTCCGCGCATCGCGAGCCCGTATCTCGCCGGACAGAGCTATGGCGCCGTCGAGGCCGCCCATCTTCAGCACAGGGAGGGGGCGACGCTCCTCGTCCAGAACGCGGCGCCGGCGTCCCGCGCGCTCGCGCTCGGGGATCTCAGCAAGGGCAAGCCCGCCATGGCCGAGACGCTGAGCCTGCCCCACATGGCGGACGCCGAGCGCCGGATCGCCGCGCCGCACCCCATCGAGGCTGGCGCGAGCGTCGAGCTGCCGGCCTATTCGCTCACGCGAATCCTGTGGCGGGGCTGAGGTCCCCCTACTCCACGGTCACGGACTTGGCGAGATTGCGCGGCTGGTCGACATCCGTGCCCTTGAGCACCGCCGTGTGGTAGGCGAGGAGCTGCACGGGCACGCTCGCGACGACGGGCTGCACGAAGGGATGGGCGGCCGGCAGGCGGATGGCGGCCCTCACCTCGTCGCCTGCACGGGCGAGGCCGTCGGCATCCGAGATCATCAGCACCCGGCCCTTGCGCGCCAGCACCTCGTGCATGTTGGAGATCGTCTTCTCGAAGAGCGCGTCCGTGGGCGCGAGCACGATGACGGGCACGTTCTCGTCGATGAGCGCGATGGGCCCGTGCTTCAGCTCGCCGGCCGCGTAGCCCTCCGCGTGGATGTACGAGATTTCCTTGAGCTTCAGCGCGCCTTCGAGCGCGAGCGGATAGTTGACCCCGCGGCCCATGTAGAGGACGTCCCGCGCATGCTGCAGCTCGTGCGCGTGCTCGCGAATCGCGTGGTCCTCCTTGAGAACCTCCGCGAGATGGCGCGGCAGCTCGAGAAGCGCCCGGCACAGCGCGCGCTCCTCCTCGACGCCGATGGTCCCCCGGGCGGTGGCCGCCGCGATGGCGAGCGTCGCCAGGGTCACGAGCTGGCAGGTGAACGCCTTGGTGGAGGCGACGCCGATCTCGGGACCGGCGAAGATTGGGAAGACGTGCCCCGCCTCGCGCGCGATCGTCGAGGGAACGACATTGACGACCGCCGCCGTCGCCGCGCCCTGCTCCTTGGCGTAGCGCAGCGCCGCCATGGTGTCCGCGGTCTCGCCCGACTGCGAGATGAAGAGGCCGACCGTTCCCTTCCCCATCACGGGCATGCGATAGCGCAGCTCGGAGGCCACATCGGTCTCCACCGGCAGGCGCGCAAGCCCCTCGAACCAGTATTTCGCGATCATCGCGGCGTAATAGGCGGTGCCGCAGCCGCTCATGACGAGCTTCTCGGCCGTGGCGAAGTCGGGCCGCGTCCAGCCCTCGCGCAAGCGCTCCGTCAGCGGATCGACATAGCCGGCGAGCACGTGGCCCACGACCTCGGGCTGCTCGAAGATCTCCTTCGCCATGAAATGGCGGTGATTGCCCTTGTCGATGAGCTGGGAGCCGAGGCTCACCACCGTCACCGGGCGGTCCACGGGCGCGCCCCTCGCGTCGCGCACCGCGACGGCGCCCGCGCGCACCTCGGCCCAGTCTCCGTCCTCCAGATAGACGACGCGGTTCGTGAAGGGCGCGAGCGCGATGGCATCGGAGCCGACGAAGGTCTCGTCCGGCCCGAGCCCGAGCACGAGCGGGCTGCCGCGCCGCGCCGCGATGAGGAGACGGTCCTCGTCCTCGAAAAGGAAGACGAGCGCGAAGGCGCCGTCCAGGCGCGGCAGCGCCGCCGCCACCGCGTCGGCGGGCGCGAGGCCCTTCGCCAGGCCCTCGCTTACGAGATGTGCGACGACCTCGGTGTCCGTGTCGGTCTCGAACCGCGCGCCGCGGGCGGTAAGCTCTTCCCGCAGGGCACGGAAATTCTCGATGATGCCGTTGTGCACGACCGCGAGCCCGTGCGCGGCATGGGGGTGCGCATTGCGCTCGGTCGGCGCGCCGTGCGTGGCCCAGCGCGTATGGCCGATGCCGATGCGGCCCTGAAGCGGCGCGGCGGCGAGGGCCGCCTCGAGATTGGAGAGCTTCCCCTCCGCGCGCCGGCGCACGAGCGCGCCCTTCTCGATGGTCGCGACTCCCGCCGAGTCATAGCCGCGATATTCGAGGCGCCTCAGGCCCTCGAGAAGGATGGGCGCCGCCTCGCGGGCGCCGACGAAGCCGAGAATGCCGCACATCTGACCTTACTCTCCACCCGATTGCGCACGCTCAGCCTTCCCGCGCGTCTTCCGCGCGCGGAATTTCGCCGGCCACCCCTCGACCGTCTTGAGCTCGGGCCGCGTGACCGCGAGCGTGTTGGGCGCGACGTCCTTCGTCACGACCGTTCCCGATCCCGTATAGGCGCCGTCGCCGACGCTCACCGGCGCGATGAGCAGCGTGTCCGAGCCGATGAAGACGTCCGCCCCGATCCTGGTGAGGCTCTTGTCGAAACCGTCATAGTTGCAGGTGATCGTGCCGGCCCCGATATTCGTCCGTGCACCGATCTCCGCGTCGCCTATGTAGGTGAGGTGGTTGACCTTGGCGCCGGGCCCGAGCCGCGCCTTCTTGATCTCGCAGAAATTGCCCACATGGACGCTCTCGCCGAGATCCGCGCCGGGCCGCAGCCGCGCGAAGGGGCCGACGACGGCGCCGCGCGCGACGCGCGCGCCCTCCAGGTGGCAAAAGGGCCTGATCGAAACCTCGTCGGCCACGACGACGCCGGGCCCGAAGACGACGTTCTGGCCCACCGTGACGTCCCGCCCGAGCACCGTGTCGTGCGCAAAATAGACCGTGTCCGGATCGAGGAGCGTGGCGCCGCCGGCCATGGCGGCGGCCCGCGCCCGCGCCTGAAAGGCGGCCTCGGCTTCCGCCAGATCGGCACGCGAATTGATGCCCAGAACCTCGGCCTCGTCCGCCTCGGCGACGGCCGCGCGATGACCGGCGGCGCGGGCGAGCGCGACGAGATCGGTGAGGTAGAACTCGCCCTTCCTCGCCGAGCGGGCGATCCTGGGCAGCTCGGAGGTCGCGAGCGCCGCCGTGAACGCCATGACGCCCGAATTCGATAGCCGCGCCGCGCGCTCCGTCGCGTCCGCCTCGGCGTGCTCGACGATGGCCTCGAGATCCCCCGAGGGCGACTGGACGAGATGGCCGTATTCCGCGCCCGGCCGCGCCTCGAAGCCGAGCACGGCGATGCCGGCGCCCTCGCCGACCGCCTTCGTCAGCTTGAGGACGGTCTCGCGGGTCAGGAGCGGCGTGTCGCCGTAGAGGACGAGGACGGTGCCGGTATGGCCGGCGAACAGGGCCTGCGCCGCGCGCACCGCGTCGGCGGTGCCCTGGGCGCGCTCCTGGATGAAGACCTCCGTCGCGGGCGCCTCCGCGCGGGCGGCGGCCGCGACCGCCTCCATGCCCGGCGCGAGGACGAGGCCGAGGCGCGCGGGCGAAAGTCCCGTCGCGAGGCGCAGGACATGGCGCACCATGGCGAGCCCGCCGACCTCGTGGAGAACCTTTGGCGTCCCCGAGCGCATGCGCGTGCCCTGGCCGGCGGCGAGCACGATGACGACGAGGGATTGGGGTTCAGGCGGCATTCAGGCTATCCTGGGTTCTCGGCACGGCGCATCGCGCGATTCTGCACGGGCGCCTCAGTGTCGACAAAATAAACAAATCTTTCCCTTCATTACTCGGGCGCGGCCGCGACGCCTGGGCACTGGCCCGGGCGCCGGGCCTCCGCTAGTTAGTAGAGGCAAGCGCTCGCGATCCTGCGGGACCCCAGGCAATTCTCGAGCCGATGACCGATCCATGCTGAACACCGAAGGGCTGCCGCCCGAAACCGTCGTCTTCGACCTGGACGGCACGCTCGTCGACACCGCTCCCGACCTCACCGAGGCCCTGAACAGCGTGCTCGAGGCGCATGCGCGCGCCCGCCTCACGCCCGTCGCCGTCCGCGCCATGGTGGGCCATGGCGCCCGGGCGCTCATCGAGCACGGCTTCGCCAAGACGGGCCCGGCCGCGAGAGCCGACGAGATTCCCGGGCTCGTCGCCCTCTTCCTGGAACATTACGGCGCCCATCTGACCCAGATGAGTAGGCCCTTCCCAGGAGCCGTTCCCCTCCTCGAGGCGCTGGCGCGCGGCGGAACGCGCGTCGGCATATGCACGAACAAGCCCGAAGCGCTCTCCGTGCAGCTCCTCGACGAGCTCGGCCTGCGCCACTACTTCCCCGTCGTCCTGGGTGCGGACAGCCTGCCTGTGCGCAAGCCGCATCCCGGCCACCTCCTCGGCACCATCGAGCGTCTCGGCGGGCGGCCCGAGAGCACGGTCATGATCGGCGACAGCGCGACGGACGTCGAGACGGCGCGCGCCGCGCATGTGCCGGTTATCGCGGTCGCCTTCGGCTACTCGACCGTGCCCGTCGAAGCGCTGGGCGCGGACGGCGTCGTCTCCCATTTCGACGAGATCTTTCCCGCCCTCGCCCGCGCCTGACCCGCCTTCTCTCGCCTTTGCGCCCATGCCAGGATGGCGCGGGAGAAAAATGCGACCGGGAGGAACCTATGGCGAGCGACCTCGTCCTCGAAGAGCGCCGCGGCGCGATCGTCACGCTGACGCTCAACCGCCCCGAGGCGCTCAACGCCTTCACGCCGGACCTTCTGAGCGCGCTCGAGGCGAGCCTCATGCG
Organism: Alphaproteobacteria bacterium; assembly: GCA_024236075.1. GTDB lineage: Bacteria > Pseudomonadota > Alphaproteobacteria > JACAEB01 > JACAEB01 > JACAEB01. The sequence goes on from JACKLE010000011.1 coordinate 51,850, forward strand.
GCTCGAGACCGACCGCAGCGTGAACGTGCTCATCGTCACCGGGGCGGGCCGGGCCTTCTCGGCGGGCATCGATCTCAAGCATCTCTCGGGCGGGAGGGTCGCGGACGGCGATGTCGGCGGACGGTTCAACGACACCGCGCGCGCGCTCGCGGGACGGCTTTCGCGCCTGCCGCAGGCGAGCATCGCCAAGATCAACGGGGCCTGCTTCACCGGCGCGCTCGAGATCGCGCTCGCCTGCGACCTGCGACTCGCCGCAGAGGACGCGAAGTTCGGCGACACGCATGCCAAGCTCGGCCTGCGCCCGACCTGGGGCATGAGCCAGCGCCTGCCCCGCGCGGTCGGCATGATGCGCGCGAAGGAGCTCTCCTTCACGGCGCGCACCTTCACCGGCCGCGAGGCGCAGGACTACGGACTGGTCCTCGAGGCGGTGCCCCGCGAGCGGCTCGACGCGCGCGTCGAGGAAATCGCTACGGCGATAGCGGCGAACAGCCCGGGCACGGTCGCGGCGTACAAGGATCTTTATGCGCAGGCGGACGAGAGCGGCCTCGAGGCCGGACTCGCCTATGAGGCGACGCGCCACTACGCGATCCCCGATTCCGCCGACCGCGTGAAGGCGCTCCTCGCCCAGATCGCCAGGCGCTGAGCGCGCTCAGGCCGCCGAGGGCGGATGCGACGTCGGCGCCCTGGGCCCGGTCTCGTAGAGGTCGGCCAGCTCGAAGACATATGCCCGGTCGGGATCGGGGCTCGCCGCCCCGACGGCCGGGCCTTGAACGTAGCGAATGCCGAGGGCCATGGCGTTGATCACGAGGCTCTTCGTGCCGAGACCGAGGGCGAAGCGCTCGATGGCCTGACCGTCCGTGCCCTGCACGAAGCGGCGCATGATCTGGACCGTGCCCTTCTCCGACTGGCGCGGCGAGCGCGCCTCGACGACGAGGCCCACGCCGTCGCAGCCGATCCCGCTAAAGACTCCCACCGCGCCGTCGGCCGAGCGCAGGGCGCACAAGATCTGCCGGCACGACGCGCGGAGCTTTGGAAGCTCCTGTCCGAGCCGGATGTGCGGCACGCCGCTGTCGAGGCCGTGCACGACGAACACGAGATCCTTCGCGACATAGCTCGGAACGGCCTTGCAGAGCTTCGCGTACTCGTTCCAATGGCGCGACCGGCTTATGGTGGAAAAGTGCACGGGGCAGGCCAAGAGCAGGCGGCGCCTGCCCTCCGCGAGCGAAACGATGCGCCGACAGCATTCGCGCAAGGTGAGCGTGTCGATCGCGGCCTGCGCCTCCTCTTCGTCCGCCGTGAGGAAGCCTTCCTGCTTGAGCCTTGCCGCGCCCTCGATCTCGCCTGGCACGGGCTGGCAGAGATAGAGAAGCACAATCTGCCGCCTCACGTCCCAGATCGGATGATAGGCGAATGCGAGGTTCTTGACGTCGGCCACATGCTCCGTTTCCGGATTGAGATCGTAGTGGACGGCGATCTGCTCCTCGACGAAGAAGGTCGACGGGTCCGGCATCAGGCGCTTGCCGACGATTTCCTCCTTGCCCTCGAGCTCGATGATGTGATCGAGCGCGGCAGCCCTGTTGGGCGCGGCCGCGATCTTCTTCAGGTCCACCTGGCCGAGGACGTTTCGCACGGCGGCCTCGAGGCCGTTCTCTCCAAACAGGCGCTTCGAGATCTCGAGTGACAGGCGGAGGCATTTGAGCTGGGATTCCTCGACGCTCAGCGACTTGAAGACGATCACGTAGGAGAGCTCGCCGAGCTTGAGGAAGAAGTCTCCCGGCCCGAGCTCGTCCTTGATGCGCTTCTCGAAATAGGCATGCACGGGCTCGGAGAGCTGCTGCCAGCGGCCGCCGAGTCGCTCCTTGATCTCGTCGAGGTCGAGGATGTGCAGCTTTCCCGCCGCGGCCATGTGGGCCATGGCTTCGAGCGCACCCTTTCCCGCCGTGCCCATCGCGCCGTCGGACATCGCTCAGTTTCCCTTTCCCTGGGCCCGTCGGTCGGGCTCGGGTACCTCGTCCGAAGCCTCCGCCGGGGCGTTGGGATCGAGACGGCGGATCAGCGCCACGAGCGCATCCAGCGCGAAGGGCTTCGACAGCGCGCTGTCCGCGCCGAACCTCTCGGCGACGCCGAGCAGATCCTTGGGGCCGAGCCGCCCGCCGCCCGTCATGGCGATGATCCGCGCCTCGCTGTAGAGCTTTCTCAGCGTCAGGATGAGCTCGATGCCCTCCTTGTCGGGCATGATGATGTCGGTGAGGACCAGGTCGGCGGGATCGTCCGCCATGCACTGAAGCGCGGCGACGCCGTTCTCGGCCGTGTCGACCACGAAGCCCTCCTGCTCGAGGGCCGTCTTGAGCACCCTTCTCAGCAGATCCTCGTCGTCGACGACCAGAATCTTCGTCATGGACCCCCTCCCGATGCGTTCTCGCGGATTTCATGCATAGGCGCAGATCTCCGCTGCAGACGGAGGAAGCGCGCGCGCGCCAGACGAGGCGCGCGGGAACAGAATCGAGACTTCCGTCCCCACTCCGGCCGCGCTTTGGATGTTGATCTCGCCGCCGCTCTGCTTGATGAAGCCGTAGACTATGCTGAGCCCGAGCCCCGTCCCCTTCTCGATCGGCTTGGTCGTGAAGAACGGGTCGAAAGCGCGCTGAAGGGTCTCGACGGGCATGCCGACTCCCGTGTCGCGCACGGTGAGGCGGACGATCTCGTCCGTCTTCGACGAGCCGATGGCGTCGGTGAACCAGTATTTGACCGTGGACGTCGAGATGTGGAGCAGGCCGCCCTTGGGCATGGCGTCCTGAGCGTTGACCGCCAGATTGACGATCGTCGTCTCGAGCTGAACGGGATCGACGATGATGGGAAGCCGGCCATGGCAGAGCTGCGTCTCGATGCGGATCGAGCGGTCGATGGTCGACATCAGAAGGTCGCCCATGTCGCGGATCACCGAATTGAGGTCCGTCTCGACAGGCTCGAGGGATTCCTGCCGCGCGAAGGTGAGGAGGCGGCGAACGAGATCGCTGCCTCGCTGGGCGGCCTTCGCAGCGTCCTGGGCGAAGACGAGGGCCTGCGGGTCGGCCTCGTGGCGCTGCAAAAGCGTCAGATTCGTGATGATGATCGTGAGGAGATTGTTGAAGTCGTGGGCGATGCCGCCGGCGAGCTGACCGATCGCCTCGAGCTTGCGCCCGAGATGCAGCTCCTCGTCGAGGCGCTTGCGCGCTTCCTCGCTCGCCACATCGGCGCTGACGTCCAAGACCACGCCGATGATGCAGCCCTCGCGGGGAGGATCGGCGCGATGGGCGATCATGCGCAAATGGCGCAGCTCGCCGTCCGAGCAGCGGACGCGGAAGCGCTCGTCGAGCTCGCCCGAGCCGTCGATCGCCTCGTCGAGCGCGCCGTCGAACGCCGGCCGGTCGTTCTCATGAACGGCGGCGCGCCACGCGGCCCAGTCGAGCGCGTGCTGGTCGCCGGCCAGGCCGAAATGCCGTCGCATGTCCCCGTCGACGGCGATCCGCCCGCTCGTCGTATCGAGCTCGAAGATGCCGATGGCGGCCGTGCGCACCGCGTATTGCAGGCGCCACGACATCTCGGCGAGGCTCTCGCGCGCCGCAGCAAGCTGCCGCCGCTGAGCCACGAAACGTCGTACCGTCGCGACGTGCCAGGCCGCGGTTGCGACGAGCGCGACGACGAGCACCGAGACCGTCCACCATGGGACGGGCAAGTGAGCCGAAAGGGGCGCGAGTACCGAGGCGACGGCCTGCCTCTCGCCGACGAGCGACACGAGCGCCGCGCCGACGATCGAAGCCCCGATGCCGAGCGACGCCGCGCGGCCGTCAACGGCAAGCCTCGACCGCCCGAGCCGAGATCGCAGCGCTGCAACGGAGAAATTCCCTCCGGGCGCCTGTGCGTCTTCCGATATTGCTATGCCGACCGTCACGAGCCCGCGTCCCGAGCGCGCCCGCGCCTCCTGGCGGCGCGGGCAATGGGACGGCGAACGCCGAAACGAAGCCTAACGTCGCCGCCGCTATCAGGATGGGC
>JACKLE010000012.1 GCA_024236075.1 Alphaproteobacteria bacterium
TCAAGATCCGTGCGATCTATCGGTCGAGCATCGCGCCGTATTTTGCGGGCGTGACGCTCGAGGACGCCGAGGCGATCCGCGGAGCCGTCGACGGGCGCGCGACGGCGCAGGCGGGGGCGGAGGCTCATGGCTGACGAACCGGCAGAGGGAACGGCGCCCTGCACCTTCTCCCTCATCGTCTCGACGCTGGGGCGCGGCAGCGACATCGTCCGCCTCTTCGAGAGTCTCGAGCGGCAGAGCTGCCCGAGCTTCGAGGTGATCGTCGTCGATCAGAACGATGACGATCGGGTGGGCGCGGCTCTCGCCGGTCGCGATTGGCCGTTCCCAGTCTCCCGCATCCGCACCCCCGGCGAGCGCGGCCTGAGCCGCGGGCGCAATGTCGGCTGGCGCCGGTCCAACGGCGCCGTCGTCGGATTTCCCGACGACGATTGCTGGTATCCGCCGACTTTGCTCGCGGATGTGCGGCGGCTGATGGGAAGCGGCGGCCCCGATATCCTGTGCGGGCGCGCGGCCGACGAAACCGGACGGAGCATCAATGGCCGCTTCGAGACCCGGCCTCAAAACGTCACGCGACGGAACGTATGGACAACGCAGATCGAGTGGATGGTCTTCTTCAGGCGAGCCTCGCTCGAGAGCGTGGGCGGCTATGACGAGGGGCTCGGCGTGGGCGCGCCGACTCCTTGGCAGGCCGCCGAGGGGCAGGACATTCTCTTGCGGGCGCTCGATGCAGGCCTCGTCTGCCGCTATGACCCCGCGCTCTACGGCCATCACGCCGAGCTCAACGTCGAAACTCCCGATGCCGCCATGCGGCGTAAGGGCCGCATGTATGCCCGCGGCATGGGCTTCGTCTTGCGCAAGCACGGGTTCGGTCCGGAGATCGCCGCCTATTGGGCGATGCGCGCGGTCGCCAATCTCGTCCGGTCGGCCCTTTCCGGATATGGACGGCGCACGAGCTACTATGCCCAGGTAGCGCTGGGCCGGCTGGAAGGGTGGGCCGGTCGAGGCACGCCGCTTTAGAAGGCGCCGGGCCGAAGGCATCGGCGCGTGTCCGTCCGGCCACGGACGTCTTCAGCTCAGCGGCGAGCCGTCGAGCGCGCGGTCCGCGACGGTGGCGGCCGTCGGCGCTCGCGATGCGCGCGGGGCCGTTTCGCGGCAGGTGACCGCGAGAGCCGAGAGCGAGACAAAGAAAAGCCCGGGATCGGGCGTCGTTCCCGAGACGAGTTGGGCGGCGAGTATGCTCGCGGCGCACGCCGAGGCGGCCCTCAGCCAGGCCCATTCCATGCTGCCGCGAGCGGGGCGCGGGGTGGGACGCAGATAGACGAACCAAAGGAATCCGCAAAAGAGCAGCGTCCCGGGGATGCCGACGTTCGAGAGAAGCACGGCGATCAGGCCATTGGAGCGCAGCGAGCCGATGCCCGCGCCGAGGCCATAGGTCGCGAAGAAGGCGCGATAGCCGTACTCGGCCCATAAGCCCCGTTCGATGCCGGATTCGCTTCCCGCCTTCTTGAAGATGAGCTCGTCGAGAAGCTCGCCGACAAAGGCTCCGATCGGTGTGGCCACGAGCAGCACGAGAGCGACGACCGAGACAGTCGCGCCGACGAGGACCGCCCAGGGGAGCGTGCGCTCGCGCACGCCGAAGCGCAGCGTGTCGAGAAGCGAGCGGCCGAGAAGAAGCGTGCCGACGACCGCGATGCTCGCATAGGCCGTAGACGCGAAGGCGAGGATCGAGAAGGCGCCGCTGGCGGCCGCGAGAAGCCCTATGCGCGGCGTGCGCCGGTCGAGATAGAGGGAGGTGAAATAGGCGCACATGGCCGTCGAAAAGCCGCCGAAGATCGAGGCTTCCGCGAAGCCGCCGATGATGCGCTGGAAGCCGAGCGTCTGGTGCTGGGCGTGGATCACGTAGTTCGCCGTCCGGATGTAGGCGAGCAAGGGATCGAGCGCGAAGAGGTCGAGAACGCCGAGGCCGATATTCACCACGCAGGCGAGCTCGATCGCCCGGTGAAGCACGCGCGGGCCCCGCTCGGACGCGATCGCGCGCGCGAGCAGGAAGAAGAGAACTCCGAGCACCAGATAGGCGGACTGCGAGAAGTTCGAGGCGTTCGGCTCGAGGGGCACCAGGGGCGAGCGGATCGGTCCGCCGAGATAGATGGCGTTCTGGGGCTCGCGCGCGAGGCTGAAGACCAAAAAGGCGTGGTGGAAGAGGCGCGGGTAGAGGAGGGACGCGAAGACCCCATAGGCCGCGAAGCTGACGAGGAGGAGTGCGCTCAGCGGCAGCGGCGCGACCGTCTGGCGCTGCCGGCTGACGAGGAAGAGCGCGCCCGCCGTGGCGAGCGAAAGCGCGGCCGTCGTGTGCGCCGCGAGGAGGCTGATGCCGCCGACCGCCGGGAGATTTACGACGGCGAGCGCGCCGAACGGCAGGAAGCCGATCGCGAGGACGACACCGTTCGCGATATCCCGCCTCAGGGCGAACGCGACGATCCCGACGACGAATATCCCGGCGAGGGTGAGCTCCATGGGCAGCCTCCGCCTTGCCTCTTAGCGGATGCGCGAGCTATTTGCACGGGCGCGCCCCTGTCGAGGCGCCTCTGGTTCCTGCGACCTCGAGGAGTCGTGTCCATGCGGACCGCCATCGTGCACTACTGGCTTTTTCACATGCGCGGCGGCGAAAAGGTAGTCGAGGCCCTGTGCGAGCTTTATCCCGACGCGGATATTTTCACGCATCTCTACGACCCGTCGGAGCTCTCGTCCGCCATCTCGTCGCACCGCGTGGCCACGACCTTCATCGCAAGGCTCCCCTTCGCGCGCCGGCTCTATCGCCACTACCTGCCGCTCATGCCGCTCGCGCTCGAGGAGCTCGACCTCTCCGCCTACGATCTCGTGATCTCCAGCGAGGCGGGGCCGGCCAAGGGCGTCATCACGCGGCCGGATGCGCTGCATGTCTGCTATTGCCACTCGCCCATGCGCTATCTTTGGGACCAGTACCATATCTATCTCAAGACGGCGGGCCTTCCGACCCGGGCTCTGATGCCGCTGCTCTTCCATGGCCTGCGCCAATGGGATGTCGCGAGCGCCTCCCGGGTCGACCATTTCATCGCGAACTCGACCGCCGTGGCGGCGCGCATCCGCAAATTCTACCGGCGTGACGCGGAAGTCATCCCTCCCCCGGTCGACGCGGCGAATTTCTCGAGCGCCGATCAGCGCCGGGACTATTATCTCTTCGTCGGCCAGCTCGTAGGCTACAAGCGCGCCGATCTTGCCGTCGAGGCGTTCAACAGGCTCGGCAAGCGCCTCGTCGTCATCGGCGACGGCGAAGAGTCGCGGGCGCTGAAGCATGTCGCGGGCCCCACGATCGAGTTCCTGGGAAAGGCGCCGTTCGACGTGCTGCGCCGGCACTATGGCGAGGCGCGCGCGCTCGTCTTCCCCGGCGAGGAGGATTTCGGAATCGTACCGGTGGAGGCCATGGCCTCCGGCACGCCCGTCATCGCCTTCGGCCGCGGCGGCGCGCTCGACAGCGTCGTCGACGGCACGACCGGGCTCTTCTTCCGCGAGCAGACGGTGGAGGCTCTCATCGAGGCCGTCGCGCGCTTCGAGGCGCAGGAGGAGCGCTTCGACCGCGCGGCGCTCGCGGCCCACGCCGCGCATTTCGACAAGAAGGTCTTCAAGGAGCGCTTCGCGGCGACGGTCGACCGGCTTCTCGGGCCTCGGGTCGATTGAGCGCCGCGGCGGCAGGATGGGCGATGCGCCAGACGAGCCCCAGGAAGAGCGCGCACAGGAGCGCGAGCGGATAGGTCGAAAAGAGGGGAACACCGATCCCCATGAGCCCGAGCGTCAGGGCGCAGGCAAGCGCGAGAGCGAGCCGGAACCCTTCCCGCCGCACGCGCCTCCAGGCCGCCGCGATGCCGGCGAGAAGAGGAAGGACGGCGGCCAGCACGGCGAGGCTGCCGGCAAGGCCCGTCTCCTCGAGCCATATGAGCCAGGTGCCGGGAACGGCGATCGACGCGAGGCGGTTAAGAGACGATTGCGGAAGGTAGCGCTGCGCGAGCGCCTCCGACGTGCCGAGCCCGTGGCCGAAGGCGGGCGCCTCCAGAAAGGCGCGCCAATGGCTCGCCGCGACGAGGAGACGGTCGCCGCCGAGCAGCGCGTGTTCGGCTCCGCTCCAAAAGGGGAGAAGGCCGGCCGCCGATGCGATCGCCAGTGGCAGCAGGACGGCGACCGTGAGCGCCGTGACCACGCGCATGGACGTGGTCGTCGCCTGTTTCGCGGGGCGCATGGCACCGAGAGCGAACAGGCATGCCGCCCCGACGCAGAGCGCCAACCCGGCGTCGGGCGAGGCCGCGACCCAGATGGCGGCCAGCGCGACAAGGAATGTCGCGCCTGCGAGCCCGAGCTCGCGGAGCAGGGCCGGCGCGAGCGTCCTTCCGCGATAGCCTGCAAGCCGCTCGCTCGTCAGGGTGCGGCGCATATCGGCGAGCGCGACCAGGGCGAGGAGAGCGAAGAGCGCTCCCGTCGCGTCGAGGCGGGCGGGCTGGGCCCGCAGGACGGTGGCCACGCTCTCCGCCGTTTGCCCCGCGAGGGACGTGCCGACGAACCAAAGTCCGTAGACGAGTCCCGCGGCAAGCGTCGTCTCGCCAACGAGGGACGCGGCGCGTCTGCTCTGCCCGGCGCCGAGCCCGATCAGGAAGGCCGCCCCGAGGCCGATGAGCTTGCCGGCCTCCACATAGGCGCCGTAGGTCTCGTCCGGAGAAACGGATGCCGCGAATATGGGCCGTGTCAGGACGATGAGAAGCGTGACGCAGAAGAAGAACGCAGCGTAGGCCGGAAAAGGTCTCGCCAGTACCGATTCGCGCGCCGGCGCGGCGGCAAGAAGCGCCAGGGCCGCGAGAATCGCGAGGATGGCGAGGAGCGAGGCGGCGAATGCGTTCGACCAGCCGCCCGTCGCGAGCGCGAGAAATGCGAGGAGAACCAATGCGGCTGCTGGGAATTGGGCCATTCGCGGCGGGTCCCTGCGCGGCGCGGCCGCCTAGTTGTGGTAATACTGCGAGTAGGTCTTGTAATGGACGTGGCCGGACGAATAGCGCGTGATCGCGCGCATGTCCGTCCTGTTGAGCACGATTCCGCCGATCTTGGCATGGACCTTCTGCAGCTCGTTGAGCGCGGTCTGCACGACGGTGCGCGCCGTCGCCCGCCATTGCACGACGAGCAGGACCGCATCCGCGTGCTGGGCGAGGACGAGCGCGTCGGCGACGGCGAAGACCGGCGCCGAATCGAGGAGGATCACGTCGAAGGTGCGCTCGAGCTCGGCGATGAGGTCGGCGAACTGGCCGGAGGCGAAGACGTCCGACGGCAGATAGGTGCTGTCCGAGAGCGGAAGGACCGACATCTTCGTGGCGCTGTCGACGACGAGCGCGCTCGCCAGCGGTTCGCGCCCCGCCATGACCTCGAGAAGGCCGGTCTTGGTGGTGATGGCGAGGCGCTGGGTGAGATCGCGCCGGCGCAGGTCGGCATCGACCACGACGACGCGCATTCCGGCGCGCGCGAGCGTCCTGCCGAGCGCGATGGTGCTCGCCGTCTTGCCTTCGCCGGGTATCGAGGAGGTGATCTGGAGAAGCTGCGGGCGCCGCTCGACATTGGAAAGGAAGAGCGATGCCTTGATGGCGCGGAAGGCCTCCGAATAAGTCGAGAACGGCCGGGCGATGAGATAGTCGATGGGGCTCAGGATCGAGCCGTTGACCGTGCGATCCTCGTCGCGAAGCGCCGGCACGAGGCCGAGGACGGGGGCCGAGGTGCGTCGCTCGATCTCCTCCGGGAGGCTGTAGCCGAGATCGAGAATTTCGAGCAGCGCGGCGAGCCCGGCTCCGGCGCCGAGACCGGCGACCACGATCGCGAGAAGGAGCAGCTTCGTGCGGGGAGCGCTCGGCGCGTTCGGCACGACGGCGCGCGATACGATCTGCGCGTCCGATTGGACGAGGCCTTCCTGCTCGCTGGTCTGGTGGAAGCGCGAGAGGAACGACTCGTAAAGCGAGCGCAGGGATTCGGCGTTGCGCTCGAGCTCGCGGAGCCGCACCAGCGAATTGTTGTTTTCGACGAGACGCGTCTGGGCCTGCTCCTGGCTCGCGGTGAGGCTCGTCACACGCTCGCGGGCGACCGCGACTTCGTTTTCGAGATTTGCGACGATGCGATTGATCTCGGCACGGATCTGGCCGTTGAGGTCGTCCATCTCGCGGTTGACGCGCTGAAGGTCGGGGTGCTTGGGCCCCAGCGTGCCCTCCAGCTCGGCCCGCTTGCGCCCGACCTCGGCGAGCTGGCCGCGGAGCTGCTGAATGACGTCCGACGTCAGAACCTCGGCGATCGTGTCGGGCGAGCCGCCCTGCCTCATACGCTGGCGCACGGCGGTGAGGCGCGCATTGCGCTCGGCGAGCGCGGCCTTGGCGGCGGTGAGCTGGGAATTGAGATCGACGAGCTGCGCCTCCGTCAGCGTCGAGCCCTCCGCCGAGAGAAGCCCGGCCTCGGTGCGAAAGGATTCGACTGCGGCCTCGGCGGTCTCGACCTGGCCGCGCAGCTCCGCGAGGCGGTCCGAGAGCCAGGTGTTGGCGCGCTTCGTCGCGTCGAACTTGGCTTCGAGCTGCTGCACGAGATAGCGGTCCGCGACCATGTTGGCGATGGCCGCGGCGCGCTCGGGGTCCTGTGACGTTGCCGATATCGTCATGAGGAAGCTTGTGCCGTCGCGCTTGACGACGAGGCTGCCGCGAAGCTGATCGACGATGCGGTTCGCGAGGCGCTCGCGCGCGACCGCTTCGTCCGGGGATGGCCGCTCGGGACGGCCCAGAACGCCGGCCGTCGCGAGCACGGATCGCAGGAAGCCCGTCACCGCCCGCTTCGCGCGCTCGATCGCCCCCGGTTCGGCGAGGTCCGGATTGAACTCCGGCGTCTCGGCGAGGCTCAGCCGTTCCGCCACGTCGCTCAGCAGCGAGCGGGATCTCATGACCCCGACCTCGGTGTCGACGGTCGCCGAATCCGGCGACAGGCCGGCGAGCACGGCCTGAAGGTCGATGATCTCGCGCTTGCGCAGATCGAGCACGACGGTCGAGGTTGCCGTGTAGCTGGGCGTAAGCTGCGTGAGCCAGACCGCGCCGAGGACCGTGACGGCGGCCGCCGCGATCCAGAACGTCCAGGCGCGGCGCCGGTAGATGCCGTAGAGGCGGCGCAGGGCCTCGCCGACCGAGATCCGCTCCTCGGCCGCGATCTCACCCGAATGGAGATGGGCGCTTTGCGTGTCCATGCAGCCTAGAGCCCCTTCTTCGTCCGTATTCGTTTCATCGCCGGCGCACGCTCGCTAGAAGCGCAGGCGCCAGGTCGCCGACACGCTGTTGATGCGATAGTCCGATCCGGCGGCCGTACCGGTGGAGTCCGAGTGGTCGTAGGCGTATCTGCCGTCGACCTCCATGTTTCGATTGAGCTGCCAGGCGAGCGACGAGCTGAAGCCGTGGATCCTGTCGTCGCGATCGATGCTGCTGAAGCTGTCGGTCCCGTAGCGATAGGTCCAGCTCAGGACGAGATTGCGCAGAAACTCGTAGTCGAGGCTCGCCGAATAGAAGGTGGAGACACGCCGCGCGCTGTCGGTGAGGTCCGCATCGTTGACCGTGCGGCCGATTCGGGCCGAGAGCGTCATGAGCTGGGTGAGATACCACTCCGCCTCGCCGCGCATCGCGAGGCCGCTTTCCGTTCCCAGCGAGGAGGCATCGAACGACTGTTCGTAATATCCCAAAGCGAGCTCGCCGCGCGCGCTGTCGGAGAGGGCGAAGCCGGCGCCGAGCAGCAGATCGTAGCCGGTCGAATCGCGCTTCGGGCCCGCCGCGGGCATTTCGTCAAACTGCCGCCAATTGGCCGAACCCTCGACGAGCAGATACATGTCGGGGCTCACGGCGATCTCGTCGCGCGCGGACACCGTGAAAACGCTCCGATCGCGGTAGGCCTGGTCGATCCTGGCGCCGGCGGCGTCGACCGCGTCCTCGTAGTCGTATTGGACATACTGGCCCGCGAGGGTCAACCGCATGCGGGGCATCCTCTCCGTCGCGACGACCGAGACGTCCGTCTGCGCGAATTCGATCGGCTCGCGGGGCTGAAGCGAGCGGGAGGTCGCCTCGGTGCGCGCCTCGACGAATTGCGCGTAGCCGCCGCGGGTTTCCACCGAGAGTCCGCTGGTGAGATCGAGGCGCAGGCTGGCCCTCGCGCGAGCGCGCGTGCTGTCTTCTCGCGAATTGTCGAGATAGTTCGCCGTGTCGAGGCCGACGGCGGCGGAAGCGGCGTGGCGCGACCAGTTCGTGGCGAGAGCCAGCGAGAGGGACTGCTTGAGCGCGTAGTCGTCGATCTTGTTCGACGGGGTCGCGAGCAGATTGTCGGTCCACGACCCGGTCGCGGCATAGCGCGGGCTCGCGACGAACGATCCGAGGCGAATGCCCTTCGGCGTGTATTCGGGGTGCGATCTGTCCTTCACGGCGACGTTCTTGGGCCGCTCGAGGCTGCGGATCACGTCCGTGCCGTCCTCGGCCCAGGCGGTCGAGGCGGAGTGCCCGACGAGCAGGACCAGCCCGGCGGCGAGCGCCGCGCGGCGCCGCTCGCCGGCCTGCCGATGTCGGAGGGCGCGCCTGTGCGCGCGCAGAGCCGCCATGAAGACCTACCCCATCGCAGATCGGCCGACACGGCCGAGCTTGCGCCTTAACGCCTTGAAACTACAACGCTTATGGCCGAAGGAAAAGCCCTGCTGCGGTGCAGCGAAACTTGCCCGCCGTCCTCGGTCGATCGCAGCATAGCAGCAGCGGGCGCGGACCCAGAAGTTGCGCTCTCAGAAGAAGCGCTCCGGCACGCGGATGGTATCGCCGGGCATGACCGGCGTCGTCGGGCTCAGCCGCACGGCGTGCTCGGCCGTGTCGCCCGAGCGCTTGATGAGCACGCGGCCGGTTTCGGCCCGATAGGTGAAGCCCTCGGCCGTCGCAATGGCATTGACGACCGTGAGCCCGTCGACGAAGGGATATTTGCCGGGCTTGTTCACCTCCCCGAGGATGAAATAGGGACGGAACGTGGTGACCTGGGCGCTCACCCGCGGCTCGAGCACATAGTCGCCCCGGAGGCGGTCCTCGACCGCGCGCTCGAACTCGCGCACCGTCCGGCCCGTGGCGGGGACACCGCCGACGAGCGGCATGGCGACCGACCCGGAGCCGTCGACGACGAAATCGCCCGAAAGCGTCGGCTGCCCGAAGACGACGACACGGACCTCGTCGCCCGGTCCCAGGCGGTAGTCGGCCGCTCCGATCGCCAGATCTTCCTGCGCGGTATCGCCCGCGAGGCCCCACGTGCAGCCGCCGAGCCCGGCAAGCGCCAGGACAAGAACCAGGGCGGTGAGCAGATGGCGCGCCAAGACGTGCTCCTTGGACAGAGTTGCCCTGCATCTTGTCGCAATGCAGCAGCGGAGACCAGTGGCGCGGATACCCGACCTCGCGGACCCAAATCCTTAACGCCCGTCCGGTACATGTCGTCCGGTCGCCGCGCCAGAGAGGGAGCCTCCGCGATGCGTCGTTCGATTCCGCGCCGGGACAGGCCGGTGGCGCGCGCCCATGTGCTGCGGCTCCCGGTCGCCGCGGTTCTCCTCGCAGGCCTCGTCTTGAGCGCGCAGGTCGTCGCGGCGGAATGGCGGCATCGCGGCGAGGAAGCCTCCGCAGCGACCCTCGCACCCTAGCACGACGGGGTTCTCCCCTTCCGCGCGTTTGAGACCCGTCCGAGGGGCTTAGGGAGGAACGACATGCACGGCAACTGGATGCGCCCGACGCGCCGCGTGGCGGCGATCGGCGCGCTGCTGTTCGCATTCGTCGCGGGACCGCGCGCCGCCGTGGCAGACGCGGCGCTCGACGCCAAGATCGACGCGGCGGCCGCGGATTTTCGCGCGTCGACCGGAGTGGAGAACTTCGCCCTCCTCATGATGCGCGGCGAGGAGGTGCTCTATCGAAGGGATTTCGGCGCCTACGGGCCTGCGACGGCCATTCCGATCGCCTCGGCCACCAAATGGATCACCGGCGCCACGGTCATGACGCTCGTAGACGAGGGCAGGCTCTCCCTCGATGCGCCCGTCAAGACGTATCTGCCGGAGCTTGCGGCGCCCTATGGCGACCTGACGCTGCGTCTCCTTCTGTCGTACACGGCCGGCCTCGATTCGATCCTGAAGCTCGTGGATATCCGTCAGGATCGGACGATCACGCTCGCCCAGTCGGCCGAGGAGATCGCCAAGCTGCCCCTGGCAGATCCCCCCGGGACGGCCTTTCGCTATGGCGGCGCGAATTTTCAGATCGCGGGCGCGGTCGTCGAGCGCGTCACGGGCAAGCGCTGGTCGGACTATTTCTTCGAGGCGCTCGGCACGCCGCTGCAGATGTCGCCCTTCAGATGGAGCATTCCCAATCCGAAGATCCCGGCGGACAAGGTGCTGAATCCGATCCTGCAGGGCGGCGCGGTGACTTCGGCCGATTCCTATGGGCGCTTCCTGACCATGATCGCGCGGAAAGGCGTCCTCGAGGGCAAACGCTATCTGAGCGCGGCGGCTGTCGACGAAATGGACAAGGTCGAGACCCGCAATGTCGAGATGAAGCTCGTGCCTCCCGGGGCCGGCGACAGCAACCCGCAATACGCGCTCGCGCATTGGTGCGAACGGGAAGGACCGACCGGCTGCGCCATGCTCACGAGCCCCGGCGCCTACGGCACCTATCCTTGGATCGACGTCGAGAACGGCCTCCACGGCATCATCCTTGTGCAGGACAGGCTCGAGCGGATCGCGGCCGCGGAGCGCAGGCTGCGCGACGCCATGATCGCCGCGGCGCGCTGAAGGCTCGGGGGAGGGGCGCGACGCGGAGCGTCCCTCAGAGCCCGTCTCTCAGCTCGGCGGCGATGACGCGCCGGTAGGCGGCCTCGATCAGGGCCCGTCCCTCGCGCTCGGCCACGTCGGGCTCGCGCATGCGGATGGCCGCGGTCAGATTCATCCAGTGGTCGACGGCCTCCTTTATGTCTTCCGCCGAGGTGAGGCCGCGCATCGCGAAATCCGCCACGGCCCGGCGGGGAACGGGCCCGACCACCTCCTCGACCTGCGGATTTGCGGCGATGCGCACGATGAGGTTGCCGGCGTCGCGCGCGCGATGCAGGAA
The DNA here is from genome assembly GCA_024236075.1 of Alphaproteobacteria bacterium. Taxonomy (GTDB): domain Bacteria; phylum Pseudomonadota; class Alphaproteobacteria; order JACAEB01; family JACAEB01; genus JACAEB01. The sequence goes on from JACKLE010000012.1 coordinate 11,184, forward strand.
CTCGGCGGCGTTGCGGCGCTTGTCCTTCGCGGCCGCCAGGAGCGCGCGAACCTTTTCGGAAAGGAGCTGGAGATCCGCGTCCGTCGCCTTGAGGGAGGCGAAGCGGCAGGCGAGGCCGAACATGACGGCGGAGACGGTCGTCGCCTCCATCGGGATCGACGAGCCCGCCTGCGAGACTCGCGCGCCCTGATGCGGCAGGAGCTGGATCCAGTTCCGCGCGTGCAGATAGCGCAGCGCGTCGCGAACAGGTCCCCGGCTCGTTCCGAACTCGTCCGCGATCGCCTGCTCGGTGATGCGCTCGCCGCTTTTGAGCTCGCCTGCGACGATGCGCTCGACGAGGGTGGCCGCGATGTGCTCGGCGATCGGGCGGTCGTTGGTCTGGGACATGGCGGCGGAGGTCGGAGACGGGACGCGGCGGGCCGGCTCTCGGCGCGCCTCCCCTCTATACAGTCGTTCGCCGTCCATTGCGCAAGCCGTCATTTTCGCGGGCCTGTTTCCGAGGCACCGCAAAGCGGGCCGCTCCCGCGACACGGCCCTCGCAAGGAGGACGCCGTCCGAGGCGCCCTCGTTCGGCCTCCGCTCAGTAGTGGAGCGTCAGCTCGAGGCCGACCGTCCGTGGGCGGTTGATCGCGGCGCCGCTCGGCGTGAAGTCGAGATCGCCGTTGGCGTCGAGGTGCACCATGGAGGTTCCGCCCTGCAGCGACTGGAACTCGACCTCATTCGTCGCATTGTCGACGAAGCCGATAAGCGACCACCAGTCGCCCTTGAGGCCCAGGCGCAGATTGACGAAGTTCTGCTCGCCGACCTCGCTCGAGGGGAAGTTCTGGGACGTCATGAACCGCGAGTCGACGAACTGGTAGCCCGCGAAGCCGACAAGCGAAATGCCGGAATTGGCGAGCGGATAGTCCATGTTCGCGCCGAGCGAGAAGGACCAGACCGGTGCATTGACCGGGCGATTCCCTTTGTCGAGATCGTGGGTGAAGCCGAGACCCGAGAGCGTGGCGGCGCTTCCAAGGACGGCATCGCTCGTGAACTCGGCATCCTGGTAGGTCCCGTTGGCATAGAAATCGAAGACGTCGCTTGCCTTCCAGACGGTCTCGAGCTCGACGCCGACGATCCGCTCGTCCGGGCCGTTCGCCGTCAGAACGAGCGGGTTCGCGGTGAGGATCTGCGGGTCCTCGAATGTGGTGTAGAAGACGTCGCCGTTGACGATGAGGTTGCCGCCGAGCCATTCGGTCTTGGCGCCGATCTCGAACGACCAGACCTTGTCCTCGTGGAACGAGCGCAGGCGCTCGAAGATCGCCGGATTGCCGCCGGAGCCCTGAAAGGCCGAGGTGAAGGGGTTGAGGTTGCCGTTGCGGATGCCGTTCGCGACGATGCCGTAGAGCATGGCGTCGTCATTCAGGTCGTATTCGACCGAGAAGCGCGGCAGGACCTTGTCGAGCTTGAACTTCTCCTTGAGCGGAAGGCCGAGCGTGCCCGCGAGCGCATTGACGTCGAAGACGACGAAGGGCGGGGTGATCGCGGTGCCGCCTGTGCCGCGCGCAACCTTGGAGCTCGTCGACGTATTCTCGATCTCCTCGGACAGGTAGCGCGCGCCGGCGATGAGCCGCAAGTTCTCTTCGACTTCCAGCGTGAGCTCCAGGAAGCCGGAATACTGCTCCGACTCCACCGTGTTGCCCTGATCGATGAGAAGGGTCTGCGTTCCGGACACGGAGAAAGCCGCCAGCTCGGGCGCGGACGTCAGGAGATGCGTGTCGTAGGACGCGCTCTTGTAGTAGAGCCCCGCAATGAAGTTCAGCGGCCCGGCGAAGTCCGAAACGAAGCGGAACTCCTGCGAGAAGCCCTCATCCGAGCTTTCCGATTCGCCGACTGCGTTCAGCACGACAGGCAGGAGCGCGCCAAAGCCCACGGACGACTGGGAGTCGAAGAAGGAATCCTCTCGCTCGCGCTTCAGCCAGCCCGTGATCGAGCTCACGGCGATCGGCCCGAGATCGTAGTCGATCTTCGCCGAATAGAGGTCGAAATCGTCGCCGCTCTTGCCGTCCACCGGCGAGTTGAAGTCGAGCCGGTCCGGGGCGCTCAAGGCGTCGACGGCGTTCGCCTCGCCGATATCGTCCTGGCCGACGAAACCCATGAGGCGGATGCTGAGCTCGCTCGTCGGCTTGAAGAGAATGACGGCGCGCCCGCTCACCGCCTCGTAGTCGTTGATGTCGGAGAGGCCGAGCCTCGGATTGTCGATGTAGCCGTCGTCGTTTCGGTAGTTGAGGACGCCGCGGATACCGAGCTTCTCGGGGATCAGAACGAGCGAGGTCGCTGCGGACGCGGCGTAGTTCGTGCCGCCATCCTTGGTGAAGGAGAGCGACGTCCTCAGGATGCTGTCGTTGACGGTATCGCCGGTCAGATCGGGGCTCTTCGTGAAATAGCGGATGGTGCCGCCCACCGAGCCCTCGCCGAACAGCGTCGGCTGCGGTCCGCGCAGAACCTCGACGCGTTCGAAATCGAAATAGTTGAAGTCGCGCTGAGCCGCCGTCGCGGCCGCGACGGGCACGTCGTCCAGAAACTGGCTTACCAGCGGGTGGGCGCTGCCGAGATCGGCGAGCCTGGGCGTTGCGCCGTTCGCGATGCCCCGCAAACCGACATCGTTCTGATCGGGGCCGCGGTCGACGAGGGTGAGGCCGGGCTGGCGGCGCGCAATGTCCTCGAAGTCCTGGATCCCCTCGCGGGCGATGGTGGATCCCGCGATGGCGGAAACGGCGCCGCCGACGTCCTGCAGGCTCTCCTCGCGGAAGCGCGCCGTCACGATGATCTCGTCGACGGCCGCCCATGCCTTCGAGACGGCAACATCCCCGCCGATCGCGACGCAAGCCGTGCCGGCCAGCAGCAGACCATGAAATTTCTTGTGCATTCTTTTCCTCCCCTCGCGTCTTACCCGCGACGCACGCATGACCATTGATCGGCCTCGGACCGGCAGACAGGCACGAGCGCGCGAACCATAGGTCCGCACACGTATCATTGGCGGCGGGCGCGACTTCTCCGAGCGCGGCGCGTGCTTCCGCCGCCAGGCCGGCAGCCGCGAGGCGGCCTGCCCCACCTTTCCGCGCTCGACCGACGAGCGGTCGGGCGCCCCCTCCTCTTGCCCGGCGCGGCCTGCCGGCCGCCACCGATCATTTTCGCGAGGATAGGCCTGCGGCCAATTTTGTCAACAAAATAATAGTTATGTCGACGATCCGGCGGGCGGCTTCCGCGGCGTCTTGCGGACGGCGGCCGCCGCTACGACGCAACCCGTCTTTGCCGCCGCCCGTGTCTGCATCGGTCGTGCATGGGCATCCCGAGCGCAGGCGCCCCGGCCGGAAGACGAGAAAGGCCAATCAGTCTGTAGGCGGTTTATTTGTTGACACGTAGACGATATTGTATGCAAAAAGGAGTGCCGGACAACCGGCGCAACCAGCTAGGGAGAAAAACATGCACAAGAGGACAAGCGCTCTTCTCATGAGGCTCTGTGCGGGAACGGCAGTGGGCCTTCTCGTCGGATCTCCCGTTGCCTACGCGTATGACACGGCGGCGGCGACGGCGGCCGCCAATGGCGAGGCCTGCGAGGACGTGGGCTCCTTCTACTGGGAGATCGGAGGGCCGACGGGCGGGCCGATCGTCTCGGGCCAGGTCGGCTCGGGCTATACGCGCACGACCAAGATCGATCTCGCCTCGGCGTCGAAATGGATTTTCGCGGCCTATGTGCTCGAGCGCTACAACGGACTTCCCGGCGGAGCGAGCGGGGCGGATATCGTGGACGCGCTCAACATGAAGCTCGGCTACACGAACCTCAACGATCTCCTGTGCGAGTTCACGCTCACGGTGAAGCAGTGCTTCACGATCATCTCGAACGACGATTACGACTCCGCGGCAGACGGACATTTCTTCTACAACAGCGGCCACGGGCAGTATGTCGCGCAGAGCACGAGCCATCTCAATCTGCCGACGAAGACCCGCTCGACCCTGTTCTCGGCGGTCGATGCCCAGCTCAATCTCGGCTCGAGCTTCAGCTATTCGAACCTGCCCCTCTCGAGCGGGCTCGCCGCCAATGCGGCCGACTATGCGGCCTTTCTGCAGACCCTCATGACGGGCGGCTATGTCCTTTCGGACTATCTGAGCTACAGCCCGGTCGCGACCTATCCCTGCGACACGGGACTAAGCGGCTGCACGCCCCTCGGCAGCGTCGACTTCCACTACTCGCTCCACCACTGGATCGAGGACAATACGGGCGGCACGCTCGCCGGCGGCAAGACGCTCGCGGCCGGCGACGGAGCCCATTCGAGCCCGGGGGCCTTCGGCTTCTATCCCTGGATCACGGCGGACATGCAGTACTACGGAATCATTTCCGTGAAGAACGCGGCGGGCGGCTTCAACGACACCGTGCCCTGCGGGCAGGCCATCCGAGCGGCCTTCCTGGACGAATAGGGGGCGGTCCCCCATGATCTGAGACAAGGCGGCGGACCGGGCAGGCGCACGGCCGCCGTTTTGTTGACATTTAATAGCACATGTTTACAACGGAGATGCGGCGTGCCCGGGTCTCGGCCCCTGAATGCGCCAAGACGGTAGATCATAAGGCGCCCGCGCGTACCATCCGGGAGTTGGGAATGGCATCGATGTTTCTGCTCGCTCGTCGCGCCGGCGTTTCGGCGCTCATCGGCCTCGTCGCCCTCGCCGCGGCCACCCTGTCGCCGGCACGCGCCGTCGCGAGCCTCGACGGGTCGATCGATGCGCTCGCGAAGAGCTTTTCCGAGAAGACCGGAGTCGAGGACTTCAGCATTCTCCTGATGCAGGACGAAACCGTGCTCTACCGGCACGATTTCGGCTCCTTCGATCGGAGCACGACAATTCCGATCGCGTCGGCGACGAAGTGGATCGTCGGCGCTGCCGTCATGACGCTCGTCGATCAGGGCAAGCTCTCGCTCGACGCGCCGATCAAGACCTATCTGCCGGAGCTCCCGGCGCCCTATGACGACCTCACCTTGCGCCAGCTCCTCTCCTATACGGCCGGGCTCGCCAATCTGCGGGAGGGCTTCGTCGAGTTTCGCCAGGATCGCACGATCTCGCTCGCCCAGTCGGTCGAGCTTCTGTCGAAGATGCCGCTGGTAGATCCTCCCGGCACGGCCTTTTCCTATGGCGGCGCGAACTTCCAGTTCGCCGGCGCGATCGTCGAGCGCGTGACGGGCAAGCGGTGGGCGGACTATGTCTCCGAGGTCCTCGCGAGGCCTCTCGGCATGAAGCCGCTCTACTGGAGCAATCCGCAGGCGCCCGTGCCGCCGGAGAAGGTGACCAACCCGATCCTGCAGGCCGGGATGTTCATCTCGGTGGATGCCTACCAGCCCTTCCTCACCATGATCGCGCAGAAGGGCGTCTACAAGGGCAAGCGCTATCTGAGCGAGGCCGCGATCGAGGAGATGGACACGCCCGTGACGCACGGGCTCGATATGAAATACGTGCCGCCGGGCGCCGGCGATCTCGCCATCGAATATGCGATCGCCCATTGGTGCGAGCGCGAATCGAAGAGCGGGCGCGGCTGCGCCCTGCCGACGAGCCCCGGCGCGTTCGGGGTCTATCCCTGGGTCGACCGGGAGCTGGGCCTTCACGGCATCATCTTCCTGCAGGATCAGCTCGAGCGGATCGCGAACGACGTGCGCCGCCTGCGCGATACGATCATCGGCATCGCGCTGACGGCGGGCTATGGGGGGCCGCAAGACCCGGCTCAGTGAAAGTCCCGCGATTTCGGAATGACGCGCACGTCCCGCGGATGGCGGCCGCGCGTCTCGCCGGATGTCGCTCGCGCGACCTCGTCGGCATGGGAGAGCGCCGGCCTCAGTCCGTCCCCGGAAAGGAGCGCGAGATCGCCCGTGAGATCGGCGAGCCGGCGCGCCACCACATGGATGATGTCCTCGTGGCGCTGCACCTCGCCGTCGATGCGGATGAGGCGCGCGCCCATGACGACCTTGCGGTTGGCCTCCATCGCCTTGGGCCAGACGACGATGTTGGCGATGCCCGTCTCGTCCTCGAGCGTCATGAAGACGACGCCGCTGGCGCTGCCCGGCCGCTGGCGCACCAGGACGACGCCGGCGACGGAAACGCGCGCGCCGTGGCGGCAGTCCTTCAGCGCGGCGGCCGGCAGGATGCGACGCTCCGCATAGCGCGCGCGCAGGAAGCTCATGGGATGGGCCTTGAGGGAGAGGCGCAGGGTCTGATAGTCCGCCACCACATGCTCCGACAGCGCCATGAGCGGCAGGAGCACGTCCGCATCCTCCCCCTCGGCGGGCGCCGCGGCCGCCTCGAAGAGCGGCAGGGGTTCCGCATCCCTCAGCGCGCCGATCTCCCAGAGCGCCTGGCGGCGGTCGAGCCCGAGCGAGCGGAAGGCGTCGGCCGCCGCGAGCTTCCTTAGCTGCGCGATCGGAAGGCTCGCGCGGACATGGAGGTCCGCGACATCGCGAAAGGCGCCGGCCTTGCGCGCCGAAACGAGCGCCTCGGCGGGGGCCTCGCCGAGGCCGTCGATCTGGCGAAGCCCCAGGCGCAGCGCGAAGCCGCCATCCTCCCGCGCTTCGAGCGCATTGTCCCGAAGGCTGAAATTGACGTCCGCCTCGCGGGCCTCGACGCCGTGCTCGCGCGCGTCGCGCACGATCTGCGCCGGGGCGTAGAAGCCCATGGGCTGGGAGTTGAGAAGAGCGCAGGCGAAGACGTCCGGGTAATGACATTTGAGCCAGGCCGAGACATAGACGAGATGGGCAAAGCTCGCCGCATGGCTTTCCGGGAAGCCGTATTCGCCGAACCCCTTGATCTGGTCGAAGCAGCGCTTGGCGAAATCGGGATCGTAGCCGCGCGTGATCATGCGGCCAGTGAGGCGCGCCTCGAGGCTCGCGATCGTGCCGCGCCGGCGGAAGGTCGCCATGGCGTGGCGCAGCTCGTTCGCCTCGTCGGGCGTGAACCGCGCCGCCTCGATGGCGATGCGCATGGCCTGCTCCTGGAAGAGCGGCACGCCGAAGGTCTTTTCGAGCACGCGGCGTAGCTCGTCCGCATCCCCGTGCTCGGGCGAAGGAGAGGGGTACTCGACCTTCTCGAGCCCGTCGCGCCGGCGCAGATAGGGATGCACCATGTCGCCCTGGATGGGGCCGGGGCGCACGATCGCGACCTCGATGACGAGGTCGTAGAATTTTCGGGGCTTTAGGCGCGGCAGCATGTTGAGCTGGGCGCGGCTCTCGACCTGGAAGACGCCCACCGCGTCGGCCTTGCACAGCATGTCGTAGACGGAGGGATCCTCGCGCGGGAGGTTCGCGAGGGTGAGGTCGCGCCCGTAATGGTCCCTGATGAGATCGAAGCCCTTGCGGATGCAGGTGAGCATGCCGAGGCCGAGCACGTCGACCTTCAATATGCCGAGCGCGTCGATGTCGTCCTTGTCCCATTCGATGAAGGTGCGCTCCTCCATCGCGGCATTGCCGACGGGCACGGTCTCGACGAGGGGGCCGCGCGTCAGGACGAAGCCGCCCACATGCTGGGAGAGGTGGCGCGGAAAGCCGAGAAGCTCCTCCGTGAGCGCGATGGTGCGGGCAAGACGCGGATCGGCGAGGTCGAGGCCCGCCTGGGCGACCTGCTCGGGCGTGAGGCTCGATCCCCAGGAGCCCCAGACGAGGCCCGCGAGCGCGGCGGTCACATCCTCCGTGAGCCCCATCGCCTTGCCGACCTCGCGCACGGCGCTCCTCTGCCGATAGCTGATGACGGTCGCGGCGATCCCGGCGCGGGTCCGGCCATAGCGGCGATAGATGTACTGGATCACCTCCTCGCGCCGCTCGTGCTCGAAATCGACGTCGATGTCGGGCGGCTCGCCGCGCGCCTCGGAGACGAAGCGCTCGAAGAGGAGGTCGATCTCATCGGGGTTCACGGCCGTGATGCCGAGGCAGTAGCAGACGGCCGAGTTCGCCGCCGAGCCGCGGCCCTGGCAGAGAATGCCCTGGCCCTGCGCATACTGAACGATGTCGTGGACGGTGAGGAAATAGGGCGCGTAGCCGAGCTTGGCGATGAGCGCGAGCTCGCGCGCGAGCGTCGCGCGGATCTTTTCCGGCAGGCCTTCCGGGTAGCGTCTCCCGGCCCCCGCCCAGGTGAGCTTCTCGAGCTGGCTCTGCGGCGTCTCGCCTTCCGGCACCGGCTCGTCGGGATATTCGTAGGCGAGCTCGTCGAGCGAGAAGGAGATTTTCTCCGCGATCTCGGCCGCGCGCGCGACCGCGTCTTCAAAGCCCTTGAAGAGGCGCGCCATCTCGGCCGCGCTTTTGAGATGGCGCTCGGCATTGGCCTCGAGGAGAAAGCCCGCCTCCGCGATGCGCGTCTTTTCCCGGATGCAGGTGAGAACGTCCTGCAGGGGACGGCGCGCGGGGTCGTGATAGAGGACGGCATTGGTCGCGACGAGCGGCGTGCGGGCCTCTTGCGCAAGCTGCGCGAGCCGCGCCATGCGCGCGCGGTCATCGCCGCGATAGAGGCGATGGGCAGCGAGAAAGACCGTGTCCGGAAAGTTGTCCGCAAGGCGCGCGAGGGTCTCTCGGAACGCGACGTCCGGCGCCTCCGGCGGAAGAGCGATGAGGATGTGGCCGGCGCAATGGGCGAGAAGCTCCTCGAAGGAAAAATCGCATTCGCCCTTCGCCGCGCGCATCTTGCCGAGCGAGAGGAGGCGCGAGAGCTGCCCGTAGGCGGTGCGGGTCTTGGGATAGGCGAGGAGGCGCGGGACCCTCGCGCGCGGAACGGCGCGCGCGCCGACGAGGAGGCGCAGGCCCTTCTTCCTCGCCGCGACATGGGCGCGCACGACGCCCGCGAGCGAATTGCGGTCGGCGAGCCCGAGGCGCGGCGAGGCCGAGGGCGCTCGCGCGCTCGACGAGCTCGTCGCCATGCGAGCCGCCGCGCAGGAAGCTGAAATTCGAGATCGCGTCAGCTCGGCGTAGGGGATCATGGCCTCACCCGAACAGTCCGTGCACATACCAGCGCGGGCCTTCCGGGGCGCAAAGGCCCCTCGTAGAGCCCCTCGCGATAGACCCAGTAGCGCTGGCCGTGCGTGTCCTCGACCTCGTAATAGTCGCGCAGGGCCTCGCCCTCGCCGTCGCGCCACCATTCAGGGGCGATGCGCTCCAGCCGCGCGCGCCTCGCGCGCGCGCACGCACGAGGCGCCGCCAGGTGAAGCTCAAGGGCGGGCCGTCGGGGATCTCGGCGATGGCGGTCATGGGCTCAGGCCGCGCGAAGAGCGCGGAAGGGGCGATTTCGTCCGTCAGCAGATGGCCAGGCCGGGACGGCGGTCGCCGCGCAAGCGGACTTGCGCGCGCTCGGGCACATGGCTTTCCTGCGGGGCGAGCCGGACGACGGGTCTCGCCGGGCAGGCGGTTCGCAAGCCGGTCGACGAGGCGGGCGAGGGACTCGCGCGAGGGCGCCGCCTCCCCTTCGATCGCGGCCTGCGCGGGCGCAGCGCAGGCCCGTCTCGAGGGCGGCAAGGACGAAGCGCGTCGATGCCGAAGCTCGGATCGAGGCGCGCCAGATGCTCCTTGAAGAGGCGCGCGATGTGGGCGCGCTCGCGCGCTGAGGCGCGCGCGAGGCCGATCTCCCAGGCTCTGCGCCGTGCCGTCCGTCGCGATGGGCGGTGAGCGCGAGGCGGCGCGCGCCGGCCGTCCTGCTCGAGGAGGCGGTCGAGCTCGCCGAGGAGGCGATCGAGTCCCCGTCTCGACCGCGAGGCTTTCGAGCGCGGGCTCCGGATAGAGAATCCGTATGCTGAAGAGAGGCAGCGGGCGGACGGGGACGAGCGGCGTCTCCTTGCGCCCGAAGGCCTCGTCGAGGCGGGCGAGCACATGCGCTCCTTGCGCGCGCGAGCGGAAGCGACGTTCGAGCGCGGCGCGCGGGATCTCGCTCAGGGCGCCGATGGTCTTGAGGCCGAGACGCTCGAGGAGGAGCGCCGTCTCTCCGTCGAGGCGCAGGGCCCCGACGGGGAGGGGAGCGAGCCGCGCGCGCGTCTCGGCCGGCGGGGCGATGCGCGCCGCCGAATTCGCTCCGCGCACGAAGCGCGCGAGCGCCGCGGCGGCGAGCGGCGTTCCGGCGACGGCGAGGCGGCAGGTGAAGCCGGCTTTTTCCAGGCGGGCGGCGAGGTCGGCGAGAAGCCCGGCCTCGCCGCCGAAGAGATGGGCGCAGCCCGTGACGTCGAGGAAGAGCCCATCGGGATCGTCGCGCGCGACGAGGGGGCCGTAGCGCGAGGCCCAGAGCGCGAGCCGCGCGAGGAGGGCGGCATCCGCCGCCGCGTCGGCGGGCTCCGTCGCGAGGCGCGGACAGATGGCGCGCGCATCGGCGAGCGCCATGCCGGCCCGCACGCCCGCCAGCCTTGCCGCGCGGGTGAGGGCGGCGATGCGCTGTCCGTGCGCCTCGCTCGCGACGAGCGCGAAGGGCGCCTCCTCAGCCGCGGAATGCGACGAGGACGGAAGGCTCGGCGCCTTCGCGATCGAGGCGCGGGCGCGCCTCCATCTCTCGATCGCGAGCTCCGGCAGCCAGACGGAAAGAATGCGCTTCATCGTCCCACGCCAGCTTCCATGTCCCCGGCCGCCCTCCGCGCGCGTGAAGAAGCTCGACCTCCCAGCGCCGCTCGCCCGACGCGCGCGGGTCGAGCGCATTGGGCCCGCTCGGCGCGGCGGCGATGCGCCAGCGCTGGCTCGCGGCCCTTGCGAGTCCCCCGCCTTGCGGGTCGAGGAGGAGGCAGGGCGTGCGCGTCTCGCCGGCTGCGAGCGCGAGACGCCGCGAGGCGGTGAGATCGGCCGGCGCGCCTTCCGCGACGACCGCGGCGAGCGCCCCCGAGCGCAGGCCCTCCTCGGCGGCCCATAGGATGTCCGTGCGCCGACGGGCGCAGAGCTTCACGAGGCGTCCGGGCGCGAGCGCGAAGGGCGCGAAGCCCGGCAGGTAGAGCGCGCCATATTCCTGCGCCGCCGCGGCCGTCTGGCACCAGAGGATGTCGCGCCGTGCCGATCCGGCCGGCAGGCGGGCGAGAAGCGCGAGCGAAAATCCCACCGCCGCGCCGGCATCGCGCGCGCCTGTCGCGGCAAGCTCGACAAGGCCGTCCCGCGGCAGGGCGCCGCCGGGCAGATGCGCCTCCAGCTCGGCGAGGCCGAGGCGCCAGGGCTCTTTCTCTTCTTTTTCCCGCAGGCCTTTCCCGCCGCGTCCCGTGCGCCGTTCGAGGCCCGCGATCGTCCGTCTGAGCTCCTGAAGCGAGACCGTCATGCCGTCACCCAACGTCCAATGTTCTTATTTTGTTCTCATAAAAGAGTCAAGGAGGCAAAGGCCGGGCATGGCTGCCGGACACCCCGCCCGGTACAACAGCCCGACACCGCAGACGAGCAAAGCGTCATCATCGGGAGCGCCGGCCATGGGCCTCAAGGACAAGAGCACCATTCTCACCGACAGCAACAACCGCATCGCCAATGTCATCCGCAAAGGCCTTCTGCATGCGGTCGGTATCGAGGCAGACGATCTCCGGAAGAAGCCCCTCATCGCCATCGCCAACTCGCATTCCGAGCTGACGGCCGGCCACTCCCATCTCGCGACGCTCGGCCAGAAGGTGAAGGCGGGCATCCTCATGGCCGGCGGCCAGGCCGTGGAGTTCAACGTGCCCGCGCCCTGCGACGGCATGGGCATGGGCAATGACGGCATGCGCTACATCCTCGCCCAGCGCGACCTCATCGCCGACATCGTCGAGACCCATGTGCGCTCGCAGCGCTTCGACGCGGTGGTGATGATCGCGAGCTGCGACAAGATCAATCCCGGCATGATGATGGCGGCCGCGCGCCTCGATCTGCCTGCGATCTATCTTGCGGGCGGGCCCAATCTCTACGATGTGCGCCTCAAGGGAAAATTCGCGAACTCGATCGAGGGCACCGACTACCAGGACAGGGACACCAAGCGCTCGACCATCTCCTGCGCCACCTGCGGCGCCTGCGAGGTGATGGGCACGGCGAACACCTTTCAGTGCCTCGCCGAGGTCATGGGCATCTGCCTGCCGGGCTCCTCCAACGTGCCGGCGGCCCATTCGGACAAGCTTCTCTACGCGCGCCTCACCGGCGAGCGCATCGTGGAGATGGTCCGCGAGGGGCTCAATTTCCGCCGTATCCTGACGAAGGAGGCGATGCTCAACGCGGTCAAGATGAACATGGCGATCGGCGGATCGACGAACGCCATCCTGCATCTGCCCGCCATCGCGAAATCGGCGGACCTCGATCTGCCGCTCTCGGTCTTCGAGGAGGCGAGCCGCCAGGTCCCGACGCTGCTCGCCGTCGCGCCGAACGGGCCCTGGGGCATCGCCGATCTCTGGGCCGCCGGCGGAATGCCTGCCGTCATCAAGACCATGGCGTCCGATCTCGACCTCAACTGCCTCACGGTCATGGGCCGTCCGCTGGCGGAGGTTGCCGAGGCGGCGCGCGTCCTCGATCCCCGCGTCATCCCGCCGCGCGACAAGCCGCATCGCAAGGACGGCGGCATCGCCGTGCTCACGGGCAATCTCGCGCCCGAGGGCGCGGTCATCAAGCAATCGGCGGTGAAGCCGGAGCTCCTGCGCTTCGAGGGGCCGGCCCGAATCTTCGAATCGGAGGATGCCGCGGTCGAGGCGATCGAGGGCGGGCGGATCGAGGACGGCGACGTGGTGGTGATGCGCTACATGGGCCCCAAGGGCGCACCCGGCATGCCGGAGATGCTCTCGATCACCTCCCTCATCAAGCACCACAACATCAATGCCGCGCTCGTCACCGACGGCCGCTTCTCCGGCGGCACGTCGGGCCCCTGCGTCGGGCATATCGCGCCCGAAGCCTATGCGGGCGGACCCATCGCGGCGCTTCAAGACGGCGACCGCATCCTCATCGACGTGCCGAACCGCGCGGTGAGCGTCGCGCTCGACGAGGCGACGCTCGCCCGCCGTCTTCAAGGCGTGGTGCGGGTCGAGAATCCCGTCCCGACCGGCTTCTTGCGCCTCTACCGGAAATATGTGAGCTCTGCCTCGCGCGGCGCCATTCTCGAATAGGCCGGGGCCGTGGACCGACTGCTCCGTTCCTGGCGGGAAGGCAAGCCGTGCCGGCCGAATTCGAGATTCGCGGCCTGAAAAAGGTCTATCGCACCGGCGAGGTGGAGGTGCACGCGCTGCGCGGCATCGACCTCGACCTCGCGCGGGGCGAGCTCGTGGTTCTCCTCGGCCCCTCGGGCAGCGGCAAGTCGACCTTCCTCAACATCGTCGGCGGGCTGGACACGGCTAGCGAGGGAACCGTGCTCTTTCAGGGTCAGGATCTGACGCATGCCCGCGAGCGCGACCTCACGCGCTATCGCCGCGACAATGTCGGCTTCGTCTTCCAGTTCTACAACCTTCTGCCCAGCCTGACGGCGCTCGAGAACGTCCGCCTCGTGACGGATATCGCGTCCTCGCCGCTCGATCCGCGCGAGGCCCTGAAGCTCGTGCGCCTCGAAGACCGCATGCATCATTTTCCGGCGCAGCTCTCGGGAGGCGAGCAGCAGCGCGTCGCGATCGCCCGCGCCATCGCCAAGCGCCCGAAGGTGCTGCTCTGCGACGAGCCGACGGGCGCGCTCGACTCGGCGACCGGGTCGGTCGTGCTCTCGGCCATCGCCCGCGCGAATGCCGAGCTCGGCGCGACGACGGCCGTCATCACCCACAACGCATCCATCGCGCAGATGGGAGACCGCGTCGTCCATTTCGCCGACGGCGCGATCTCGCGCATCGTCGCCGTGGAGCGCAAGGTCGCGCCCGAGGAGATCAGCTGGTGAGGAGCGTCCTCGACCTCAAGCTTCTGCGCGATCTCTGGCACATTCGCGGCCAGGCCTTCGCGATCGCCGTCGTCATCGCCTGCGGCGTCGCGACGGTCGTCATGGCGTTCGGCGTCCAGCGCTCGCTCGAGCTCACACGCGCCGCCTACTACGACCGCAACGGCTTCGCCGACGTTTTCGCAAGCCTGAAGCGCGCGCCGATGTCCGTGCTCGCCGACGTTTCGGCGCTGCCGGGCGTCGCCACGGTCGACGGGCGGATCGTGCGCGGCGCGCTGCTGGATGTTCCGGGAGCGATGCGTCCCTCCGTCGGACGACTCGTCTCGCTGCCGCGCACCGAGGGCGGCGGCCTCAACCGCGTGACGCTGCGCTGGGGGCGTCTGCCCCGCCCGCGCGAAGCAGGCGAGGCGGTGGCGAGCGAGGCCTTCGCGGCCGCGCACGGCCTGAAGCCCGGCTCCGTCGTCTCGGCCAATCTCAACGGCAAGAAGCGCAAGCTCGCTATCGTCGGCGTCGGCCTCTCGCCGGAATATGTCTATGCGATCGGGCCCGGCCTCACCATTCCCGACGACGAGGCCTTCGGCATTCTCTGGCTCGACGCCGATGCGATGGAAGCCGCCTTCGCTCTCGAGAGCGCGTTCGACGATCTCGCGCTCACGCTTCTGCGCGGAGCGAACGAGCAGGCGGTGATCGAGGGCGTCGATCGCATCCTCGCCCCCTATGGCGGGCTCGGCGCGATCGGACGGGAAGATCATCTGTCCAATGCCTATCTCGATGCGGAGCTCGAGCAGCTCGGCACCATAGGCAGCCTCATTCCCCCGATCTTTCTCGCCGTCTCTGCCTTTCTGCTCAATTTCGTCCTGTCGCGCCTTCTCGACACGGAGCGCGAGCAGATCGGGCTCATGAAGTCGTTCGGCTATTCGGGCCGGACCATCGCGGGCCACTATCTGAAGCTCGTGCTCCTCATCGCGGCGGCGGGGGCGCTCTTCGGCGTTCTGCTAGGGGCCTGGCTCGGACACGCCATGACGGGGCTCTATACGCGCTTCTATCATTTTCCGCTTCTGCACTATGAGCTCGACATCGTCGTTCTCGTGGGCGCGGTGCTGGCCGCCTTTCTGGTCGCCGTTCTCGGCGCGGCCGGCGCGCTGCGGCGCGCGATGGCGCTTGCGCCGGCCATCGCCATGCGTCCTCCGCCGCCGCCCGTCTACCGCCGGTCGCTCACGGAGCTCTTGGGCCTTTCCAGGGCCCTTTCGCCCCATGGGCGGATGATCGCGCGCCATATCGAGCGCTGGCCGGTGCGCGCGGGCGTGACGAGCCTCGGCGTCGGCGCCTCGATCGCGCTGATGGTCAGCACGCTGTTCTTCTTCGACGCCGTCGAGCTGATGATCGACGTCTTCTACTACCGGGTTCAGCACCACGACGCGTCGGTCGAGTTCACCGACGAGCGCGGGCCGGGGATCGTTCACGAGGTCGCGCGCCTGCCCGGTGTCCTAGCTGCCGAGGCCTATCGCGCGGCGCCGGTGCGCCTCGTTCATGGCAGCCGCTCGGAGCGCACGGGCCTCATCGGCATTCCCGAGGACGGCGACATGCGTCGTCTCCTCGACGAAGAGCTGAACTCCGTCAGCGTGCCGCCGGAGGGCATCGCGCTCTCCGTGACGCTTTCGCGGCGTCTCGGCGTCGGTCTCGGCGACACGGTCGAGGTGCGCGCCCTGCAAGGACGGCGCAATGCCGCGTCTCTGCGCGTCGCGGCGCTCGTTGAGGAGTTCGTCGGCGAGACCGCCTATATGGAGGCGAAAGCGCTCGACGCGTTCCTCGGCGCGCCCTACGCCGTTACGGGAGCTCGTCTCGTCACCGACGAGGCGCATCTCGACGAGCTCTACGCGGCCGTTACCGAAGTTCCGGCGATCGCGGGCCTCACGGATCGCCGCCGCGCGGTCGCCTCGTTCCGCGCAAGCTATGCGGAATCGATGAATATCGCGCTCCTCTTCTACGTGGGCTTCGCCGCGGCGATCACGGTCGGGGTCGTCTACAACGCCGCGCGTATCTCGCTCTCCGAACGTGCGCGCGATCTTGCGACCTTGCGCGTCCTCGGCTTCACGAAAGTCGAGACGGCGGTCATCCTCCTCGGGGAGTTTGCGATCCTGGTATGCCTCGCGCTGCCGCTAGGTTGTCTCTTCGGTTACGCCATCGCGGCAGCCATGACATCCGCCTTCGAGAGCAATCTCTTCCGTATTCCTCTCGTCATCACGGTCACTACCTATTCGAACGCCATGCTGGTGGGCATCGGCGCGGCATGTCTCTCGGCCCTTCTCGTGGCCCGGCGCATCGGGCGGCTCGACCTCATCGCCGTTCTCAAGACGCGAGATTGATGCATGACATCCGTCCGTAAACTGTCCATTTGGGGCTTCCTGGCGCTCGCCGCCGCGCTTCTCGTCTTCCTCGCCTTGCGGCCGAGCTCGGTTCAGGTCGACATGGCCGCCGTCGCGCGGGGACCCCTTCAGGTGACGATCGGCGAGGAGGGCCGCACGCGCGTCAAGGAGGTCTACGTGGTCTCGGCGCCGATCACCGGCCGGCTCCTGCGCATCGGGCTCAGGGCCGGCGACGGGGTGGAGGCGAACGCGACCGTCGTCGCGCGCATTCAGCCTGCGGATCCGGCCTTTCTCGACGTGCGCACGCGCGCGCAGGCGGAGGCGACGGTGCGCACCGCCGAGGCCGCGCTCGCGCTTGCGGAGGCGGAGCGGGCGCGCGTGCGGGCCGAGCTCGACTATGCGGAGGGCGAGGCCGCCCGCGTGCGCCCGCTCGCCGCCAAGGGCACGGCTTCGCAGGCGCAGCTCGACCGCGCCGAGCTCGCGCTCCGCTCACAGAGGGCGGCCCTCGAGACCGCGCAGGCGAATGTGCGCGTCAAGGCCTCCGAGCTCGAGACGGCGCGCGCCCATCTCCTCGCGCCGACCGAGGAGCGCGGCGGAGATCTGCTCGCCGGCCCCGATGCGGCGACGCTGCCCGTCATCGCGCCGGTCGCCGGCAAGGTGCTGCAGGTCCTCCAGGAAAGCGAGACGGTGGTCGCCGCCGGCACGCCGCTCGTCGAGATCGGGGACCCGCGCAATCTCGAGATCGTGGTGGACCTGCTGTCGTCCGACGCCGTGCGCGTGCGCGAGGGGGCAACGGTTCTCATCGACGCCTGGGGCGGCGCGCAGGAACTGCGGGGGCGCGTGCGCCGCGTAGAGCCCTTCGGCTACACGAAGGTTTCGGCCCTCGGTATCGAGGAACAGCGCGTCAACGTGATCGTGGATCTGACCAGTCCGCCTGCGGAGTGGACGGAGCTCGGTCACGGCTTCCGCATCGAGGCGCGCATCGTCACTTGGGAAGAGGAGAACGTGCTGCAGGTGCCGCTCTCGGCGCTCTTCCGCACGGAAGGCAAGTGGACGGTGTTCCGCGTGCAGGACGGCGTCGCAAGGCCCGCCGAGGTCGAAATCGGGGCCATGAACGCGCAGGCCGCGCAGATTCGCTCCGGACTGGAAGAAGGCGAGACGGTCGTCCTCTATCCGAGCGACAAGATCGGCGCGGGGACGCGCGTTCGTCAGCGTCCGTCTTAAGCCTTCGGCGCGTCCTGCTTCAGCTTCCTCGCCGCCAGCCAGAAGGCGAGCCCCGAGACGATGTTGACGAAGAAGGTCAGGACGAGCGCCCAGCGCAGCGAGTCCTCCTGGAGGCTCGGCGCGAGAAGGTCGCTTATCAGGCCGACGATCGGCGGGCCGAGGCCCAGTCCGATCAGGTTCTCCGCAAGGATCATGATCGAGGATGCGGTCGCGCGCGCATGCAGCGGCGCGATGAGCTGCGCGAGCGCGATCCGGGGCGCCTGATACCCCGAATTGAAGAAGGCCATCAGCGTGAGGCCGACGAGCGCCGCCGTCTTGCCGCCCGCGAGATAGAGAAGGAGCGCGCAGGGAATCGTGAGGACGACGGTCACCGCCGGCACGATGGCGTACCAATGCCGCCCGCGCTTCTGCGCAAGCCGGTCGGCGAGCCAGCCGAAAATGAGGACGCTCGCGCCGCCG
This sequence comes from Alphaproteobacteria bacterium, assembly GCA_024236075.1. Taxonomy (GTDB): domain Bacteria; phylum Pseudomonadota; class Alphaproteobacteria; order JACAEB01; family JACAEB01; genus JACAEB01. Next base: position 29,045 of record JACKLE010000012.1, read on the forward strand.
GCGATCGCCGAAATCGTTCCGAGCCAGAGCCCGGTCTCCTTGAGGCCCATGCCGTGCAGGCGGACGAAGAAGGAGGGCAGGAAGTTCAGTATGCCGTAGGTCACGAAAAGATGCGTCGCCGAGCCGATCACGGTGAACGCGAATGCGGGGTTCTTGAGAAGGCGCAGGACCTCGCCTTTTTGCGGGCCCTCGACGACGATCCCCGCGCGGCGGTCCGAGTGTCCGCGCTCCGGCTCCTTGACGGTGAGGAGCACGACGATACCGAGCGCCACGCCCGGCAGACCGAGGCCGAAAAAGGCCATGCGCCAGTCGAAGGCCTCCGCGAGCCAGCCGCCCGCCGCATTGCCCACGAAGATGCCGACGGGCCCGGCGAGCGTGTAGATCGAGAAGGCGAGCGCCCGGCGCGCGGGGCTCACATAATCCGAGATCACCGAATGAGAGGTCGGCGAGAAGCCCGATTCGCCCGCCGCAACTCCAAAGCGCCCGAGGAGCAGATGCGTGTAGCTCGTCGCGAAGCCGCAGGCCCAGGTGGAGACGCTCCAAAAAATGACGGAGGCGGCAATGACGACGCGCCGGACTGTGCGATCGGCGAGCCGCGCGATGGGTAGGCCCACGGTCGAGAAGACGAGCGCGAAGGCGAGGCCGCCGAGAAGGCCGAGCTCGAGGTCCGAGAGATCGAACTCCTGGCGGATGGGCTCGAGCACCGTCGCCAGGATCAGGCGGTCGGTCGTATTGAGCACGTTGAGCAAGAAAAGAAGAACGACGACATAGCCGACATAGAGGCCGGAATAGTTCGGCCCGTCGGCCGTCCTGTGCTCGCTCACCGATCCCCCCTCGGCCCCGAACGGTGCGGGGCTCGCAAACTTTCGCCGTGGCGGCCCGGAGCGAAATCTAAGGCATCCGGCCGCGAGTAGGCAAGATTTTACAGATCGGTCTAGGGGAATGAGGCGCTATTCGGCCGCGTGCAGATGCCGGACCGGCCGAGCCTCGCCAAGGGCGCCATACGCCGTCTCGCGGTCGATCTCGAAAAGCTCGCAAAGATGGTCCGCGGTCAGGACGAGACGGGACGGCCCCTGGGCGAAGGCGCGACCGTCTCTGAGGAGTAGGCATCGATCCGCGTACCGACGGGCCGCGCGCGGATCGTGCAGCACAGCGACGACGCCGACGCCTTCGTCGGCAAGCGCGCGCGCAAGGCGCATGATCGCCTCCTGGTGCTTGAGGTCGAGAGCGGCGGCGGGCTCGTCGAGAAGGAGATAGCGGGGCAGAGCCTCCGGCTCTCCGTCGATCTGCGCCAGCGCCCGGGCGATGAAGACGCGCTGGCGCTCGCCGCCCGAAAGGCTCGCGACGAGGCGGTCGGCGAAGCAGCTCGCGCCGACGCGTGCGAGCGCCGCGCCGACGTAGCCTGCCTCGGTCTCGGGACTCTCGCCGAAGGGCGCGCGCGCGAGGCGCACGAACTCGAACACCTTGAGCGCGAAGGCGGGGCTTCCTCCTTGCGTGAGCACAGCACGCCGGCGTGCAAGGGCGGCGCCCGCGAACGCCGAGATCGGACGCCCGTCGAGAACGACGTCGCCCGCATCGGGCTTTCTTTCGCCGGCAAGAAGGCCGAGCACGGACGATTTGCCGGCGCCATTGGGCCCGAGGATCGCCGTGACCTCGCCGGGCGCGCAGGCGAGCGAAATCCCGTCGAGCACTTTTCTCGAGGCGATGGAAAGGCTGGCCGAGCGCAGCTCTAGGGTCATGATCCGCCCGCCCGATTGCGCAGGATGAGCCACAGAAAGACGGGCGCGCCGACAAGTCCCGTCACGACGCCGATCGGAAGCTCGGCCGGCGAGACCGCGAGGCGCGCGACGAGATCCGCGCCGAGCACGAGACCCGCGCCGAGGAGAGCCGAGGCCGGCAGGACGAGACGGTGCCCCGAGCCGGCCATGAGGCGCACCATGTGGGGCGCGAGAAGCCCGACGAACGAGATGAGCCCCGAGACGGCGACCGCCGCACCGGTGCCGAGCGCCGCGGCGAGCACGACACGGCGCGCAAGGCGCTCCGTGTCGCAGCCGAGGTGACGGGCCTCCCGCGCGCCCAGCGCATAGAGGTCGAGAGAGCGCGCTTGGCCGAGGAGAAGCGCCACCGCAGCTCCCATCGCCGCGAGCGCAGGCAAGATGGAGCCCCAGGTCGCCCCGCCGAGGCTGCCGAGCGTCCAGAAGGTGATGGCGCGCATGGCGGCGTCGTCGCTCGCAAAAAGCAGCGCACCGAGGCCCGCCGCGGCGAGCGCGTTGATCGCAAGACCGGCCAATAAAAGCGTCGCCACGCAGAGGGCGCCCTCGCGTCGCGCAATAGTCAGCACAAGGACGAGCGCCGTGAAGCTTCCCGCGAACGCCGCGCCCGTGGTCAAGCCCGCGCCCAGGAATCCGGTTGCCGCCCCTCCTGCGGCGCCGGCGGCGAGGACGATCGCGCAAGCCGCGCCGAGCGCGCCGCCCATCGAGACGCCGATGAGGCTCGGGTCGACGAGCGGATTGCGGAAGAGCCCCTGCAGCGCGGCGCCCGATAGGCCGAGCGCGGCGCCGACGCCGAGGCCCAGCGCGGCACGCGGCACGCGAATGGCCTGAACGATAGCCGCGCCCTGACCGGCATCTCCCGTGTCGATGCCGAGAACCGCGAGCAGCCCGCTCAGGATGTCTGCCAAGCCGACGGGCGCCGGACCTAATGAAAGTCCCAGCAGAAGGAGCGCCGCGACGAGCGCGCCGAGCGCGCCGAGCACCGTGATCCGGCGGCGGTCGACCGCCATCATCAGATCGAGGACGGACACGTTCTGCATGGCTAAAGGGAGAGTCCCTCGTGAAGGGTCGAGGCGAGGTCGGCCCTGGCATCCGCGAGGCGGGGCCCGAAGCCGAGGAGATAGAGGCCGTCGCGGGCGACGATGCGGCCCTCGCGAGCGGCCGGCGTCAGGCGGAGCGCGGCGTGCCGCATGAGCCCTTCCTTTCCGCCCATGGCCGCCAGCGCGTGGTCCATGGTGAGAATGGCTTGCGGCGCGGCCGCGGCCGCCGCCTCCAGCGAAAGCGGACGATATCCCGCCTGCGCCGCGAAGACGTTCTCGGCACGGACGAGCGCGATCATCGCGTCGGCGGCCGTGTGGGAGCCGGCCGCGAGGGGCGCGCCATCTCCGGCATTGAGCAGGAAGAGGACTCGCGGCCGTTCGCCGACGTCCGCGAGCGCGCGATCGATCCCGGCCATGCGGAGGGCGATCGCATCCGCCAGCGCCGTGGCCCGGTCGACTTCCCGAAGGCGGCGGCCAATGGCGTCGAGCCGCGCCGTGAGACCGGCGAGAGAATAGCCGGCCGGCGCGACCAGAACCTCGACGCCGGCTGCCTCGATCTGCGCGATGACCGCGGGCGGGCCCGCGTCGACCGAGGCGATCACGAGATCGGGCCGAAGCGAGAGGATGCCCTCTGCGCCAAGCGTGCGCACATAGCCCGCATCGGGCAGCGCCAGGGCGGCCTCGGGATAGGTGCTCGTCGTGTCGCGTCCGACGAGGTCGGTGCCGCGGCCAAGCGCAAAGGCGATCTCCGTGAGATCGCCGCCGAGCGTCACGATCCGCAGGCGCGCCTGCGGGCGCGCCGGCATCGGGGCGAGCGTCGCTCCAACGAGGGCGAGCAAATGCCGGCGTGTCGGCAAAGTCACGATGCGCTCTCGCTCAGGGAATCGCTCGGCAGGGAGCGCACGAGATTTCGCCACGCTTCGAGTTCGGGTCTGCCCGGCTTGCGGGCACCGAAGAATTGGCAAAAGCAGAAGCCCGCCCGGTCGAAAAGCTCGAGCGACGTCACGTCGCCATCGCGCGTCGGTTTCACGACCGCATAGGCATGCGCAACGGCATCCTCTCGCAGGTGCAGGTTGAAGGTCGGGTCGAGCACGTTGAGCCAGGGCCCGGTCGGCTTCACGGTCCCGATCGGCCCCGTATGAATCTGGATGCAGCCGGGATTGCCGACGAAGCACATGATCGGCGTTTGGGACCGGACCGCTCCCTCCAGAAGAAGGCGCACGGCCATGGGCGCAAGGCGGCGCGTGAAGACGCCGGCGGCGAGCCGCATCGCCTGAAGGCGGCCCGCGCCCACTTCCTGCAGCATGGCGTGGAAATCGTGCGTGTCCTGAAGAGCGGCCCAATGGTCGAGCAGCCCGGAGCGGGCGATCTCCATGTCGGGACGGTCGTGAGGCCAGTCCGGCAGCGAGAGAATTTCGATGGGCGCCGACTGGTCGACGGCACGAAAGCGCTCGAGGAGCCCATTGTGGGCTGAGAGATCGCTCTCCTCGGTGAGGTAGACCTTGTGCACCGCCGAGCCGTCGAGGTCGAAGAACTGCAGGCTCTTGCGCCGACCGGAGGCAACCTCCTCGGTCACCGCAAACCCGTAGCGCCAATGGCCCATGAAGAGGCGCAGGTCGATGTCCTCGTTGAGCACGAGGCCATGGCCCGGGCCGATCGACACCTTGTCGAAGCGACCATGCTTCTCATGGACGCAATGCGCGTTGCGGGTGAGCGCCATGACGGGCCCGAGGGCGGGAAGCGCGCGCACGACGTCCGCCCAATCGGCCTGAAGGCGCACGACTTCCTCGCCGACCCGCGCCGCGAGAAGCTCGGCCTCGCTCACCCCCAGCTCGGCAGCGGCATCGCGCGCGCGAAGGCGCGGATGGCGCTCGCGAAGCGCCACAAACGCGGCCAGCAGCTCCGCTCCCGCCAGGCGGTTGCCTTCGTGTTCGTCGTGCCGCGCCCCGTTCACCGCCATGTCCGCCTCCTTCTCTGTCGAGCGGAAGATATTGATAGGGATTCGCATTTGCAATCTCTATCGGACCTGCTATGAGTGCCTTGTTGCGAGTCATTCTTAAAAACGGGGGACCGAATGCGGGCGAGTTTGCTGGCGGGCGTGGCGCTTGGGGTTTTGGGGGCCTGGAGCGCAGCCCGCGCGGGGGAGACGGACGGAGGGGACAGAATGCGCCTCGCCTCCGTCGATTCGATCACGATCTATGCCTCGAGGGCTCCCCAATCGGCTTTCGACTTCGCGGGCGAGGTCAGCGTGATCGACCGCGCCGAGATCGACGACTTTGTTCCTTCGACCGTTTCCGACCTTTTCCAGGCCGTTCCAGGGGCACGTTTCCAGGGCGGTCCGCGCCGCACCGGCGAGGCGCCGGCCATTCGCGGCCTCGGCGGAGCCGGCGTGCTCGTCCTCTTCGATGGCGCACGGCAGAGCTTTCTCTCCGGCCATGACGGGCGCTTCTTCATCGACCCGGACCTCCTCAAATCCGTCGAGGTCGTGAAGGGGCCTGCCTCCGCGCTCTACGGCTCCGGCGCGCTCGGCGGCGTCATCGCGTTGAGAACCGTCGAGGCCGGCGATCTGCTCGAAGCCGGCGAGACGGCCGGTCTCAAGCTGTCCGGGAGCTTTGCGAGCGTCGACGAGGAATGGCGCTCGAGCGCGACGGGCTTCTGGCGCTCGGATGATGGAGGGCTCGACGCCCTGGCAAGCCTCACCTACCGCCGGTCGGGCGACATTGCGCTCGGCTCGGGACTGGACCTGCCTGCCGACGACGAGATCCTCTCCGCGCTCGTGAAGGGCACGGCCCGTCTCGGCGACGGCGTGTCGGTCTCGGCATCCTGGCAGCGCTATGCGGACGATTCGGTCGATCCGAACAATCCGCAGGGTGCAGGCGTCGTCGAGCCAGGCAATGCCGAGGTCGCGCGCGCCATTCGCGGCGACACCGTGCAGGGTCGGCTCGCCTTCGCGCCGGAGGGCTCCGCGTTCTTCGACCTCGACCTCACGGCGTACTACACGCGCAACAAGGTCGAGGAGGACGAAACGCAATCGCCCCGCGAGGTATCGCGCGAGGTCGAGACGATCGGAGTCGCGCTCGTCAACCGCTCTCATGTCGACCTCGCGGACGGAGCGAGAGTGACCTTCACCTATGGCGGCGAGGCCTATCGGGACGAGCAGACGGGGCGCGACAATATGTCAGCCGACGGATCGCGCGGCGGCGTCCCGGATTCGCAGGGCACCTTCCTCGGGCTCTTCGCGCAAGGCGAACTCGCTCTGTCGGGGGCGCTCGGCACGGTGACCCTCACGCCCGGCGTGCGCTGGGACCGCTTCGAGACGAAGGCCGAGGGCGAGGAGGACGTCCGGCACGAGAAGCTGTCCCCCAAGCTCGGCCTCGCTTATCGGCCGCTCGACTGGTTGCTTCTCTTCGGCAACTGGGCGAAGGCCTTCCGCGCGCCGTCCTTCGACGAGCTCTATGCGGACGGCCAGCATTTTCAGATCCCCAATCTCTCCATGTCGATGGTGCCTCCGATCGTCACGAACAGCTTCGTGGCCAATCCGGATCTGCGGCCCGAAAGCTCCGAGAGCTGGGAAATCGGCGCCGGATTCGACTTCGGGAGCCTCTTGGCTGAGGGCGACCGCCTCGTCGCCAAGGGCTCCTATTGGAATGCGAATGTCGAGGATCTCGTCGATCTCGAGGTGAACATCCCGGCCGGCTGCTTCGGCGCGCCCTTCCCGGCTTGCGGCTCGGGACCCGCCTTCGGCAATTTCTCGCGCTACGTGAACGTGCACAATGCAGAACTCGACGGCATCGAGATCGAGGCTGACTACGAGTCCGATCTCGTCTATGCGCGGGCGAACTTCTCTTCGATAGACGGCGAGGACGTCGACACCGGCCTTCCCGTCGGCGTGCTCTCGCCGGACCGTTTCTTCGTCGATACGGGAGTGCGCATCGCCGCGCTCGACCTGCGCATCGGCACGCGCGTGACCCTCGCGGGCGATTTCGACGAGGTCGACGATCCCGCCGAGGCGCGGGGCGGCTACGCCACCGGCGATCTCTATGCCGTCTGGACGCCGCGCTTCGCCGAGGGGATGCGCATCGATGTCGGCGTCGACAACGTCACGGACGAGGACTATGAGGTCGTGAATGCGGGCGTGAGCGAGCCCGGGCGCAGCTTCAAGCTCGCCGTGAGCTGGCGCACCGCCTGGTAGGCACGGCGATTCCCTCGGGCGCGAAAGCGGTCTAGCCTTGCGCAAAGTCCGCCGGCCCGAGGGAGCGCCCATGGTGAAGATCGCGAAGGAGGTAGGGCCCCGCCGCTACCGGGAGTCCCAGGGGCGCTACTTCGAGGAGCTCGAGGTCGGCGACGTCTACGAGCATCGCCCCGGCAAGACCGTGACCGAGGCGGACAACCATCTCTTCACGCTCCTGACGCTGAACACGCACCCGCTGCATTTCGACGCCGAATACGGCGCGGCGACGGAATTCGGGCAGAACCTCGTCGTCTCGACCTATACGCTGGCGCTCGCCATCGGCATGAGCGTCGCGGATGTGAGCGCGAAGGCCGTCGCCAATCTCGGCATGGACGAGGTCAAGTTTCCCGCGCCCGTCTTTGCCGGCGACACGCTCTACGCCGAGAGCGAGGTTCTCGACAGGCGCCTTTCGGAGAAGCGGCCCGGTCAGGGCATCGTCACCATACGCACCATCATGAAAAACCAGCGCGGGCTGACCGTGTGCGCCTTCAAGCGCACCATGCTCGTGCCCTGCCGGGGCCACGGCGTCGAAGACAGGATGGCGAGCTACTAGGGAGCCGGGCATGGCGCACGCAGACGGGCCGTCGCAGGACGACGAGCGCGCTCTCCTCGACGAGATCGGCAAATGGCTCACGCGCGATGTCGAGCCCAACGTCATGCGCATGGAGCATGCGGACGAATACCCGATCGCCTTCATCGAGCGGATGAAGGAGTTCGGCCTCTTCGGCGCGACCATTTCGCCGGAGTTCGGCGGGCTCGGACTTTCCACGGCAGGCTATGCGCGCATCGTCGCGAGGATATCCGAGACCTGGATGAGCCTTACCGGCTTCTTCAACACGCATCTTCTGATGTCGCGCATCGTCGAGATGCACGGCACGGAGCACCAGAAGCGCTATTGGCTGCCGCGTTTCGCCAGCGGCGAGATCCGCGGCGCGATCGGCCTCACCGAGCCCGGCGGGGGAACGGATCTTCAATCCATCCGTACGCGGGCGAAGAAGATCGGCAACGACCGCTATGCGATCAGCGGCTCGAAGACCTGGATCACCAACGGCGTCGAGGGCGGCGCGGTCGGCCTCCTCGTCAAGACCGATCCCGAGGCCGAGCCGCGCCATCGCGGCATGTCCATGTTCATCGCGCCCAAGGCCGACCCCGAGACGGGCATCGCCTACAAGGGCTTTCGCACCGGGCGCAAGCTGCCCAAGCTCGGCTACAAAGGCATCGATTCGGGCGAGCTCTTCTTCGAGGACTATGAGCTGGATGCCGAGCGCCATCTCGTGGGCGGGATCGAGGGGCGCGGCTTCCACATGGCGATGAGCTCGCTCGAGCTCGGGCGCATCAACGTCGCGGCGCGCGGTGTCGGCGTCGCGCGCCGCGCGCTGACCGAGGCGCTGGCCTATGCGCAGGGCCGCGAGACCTTCGGCAAGCCCATCGCCGAACACCAGGCGATCCAGTTGAAGCTCGCGGAGATGGCGACGCGTGTGCGCGCCTCCGAGCTTCTCGTCGAGGATGCGGCGGCGGCCTTCGACGCGGGCCGGCGCTCCGACATGGAAGCCGGCATGGCGAAATATTTCGCCACCGAGGCGGCGCTCGAGAACGCCATCGAGGCGATGCGCATCCACGGCGGGTACGGATATTCGCGCGACTTTCCCGTCGAGCGGCTCTATCGCGACGCGCCGCTCCTGTGCATCGGCGAGGGCACGAACGAGATGCAGCGCATCGTCATCGCCCGCCAGCTCGTGGCGCGGAACCCGGCCTGAGGGCGCGCCCTCAGGCCGTGCCGGAGAGGCGTGCGTAGGCCGCGAGGAGATCGCGGACCTTCACGCCGTCTATCGTCATGTCGGTGAGGTCGCAGTCCTCGATCGCGAGGCCCTTGAGGCCCGCATCGCGGATCCGCACGCCGCCGAGGCAGGCATTTTCGATCCGCGTGCCCGTGAGCTTCACGTCGCTGAAGGCGGCGCCTTCGAGATTGACGTCGCTGAACGTCGAGCCCGAGAGATTGGCGTTCTCCGCGTGCAGCGGCTCCGTCGTGTTCGAGATGCGCATCCTTCGGCCCCGCGCGGTCACTGAAACGCCTGGATCCCGGTCTGCGAGCGGCCGAGGACGAGCGCGTGGACGTCGTGCGTCCCCTCGTAGGTGTTGACCGTCTCGAGATTCATCAGATGGCGGATCACATGGTATTCGTCCGAGATGCCGTTGCCGCCATGGATGTCGCGCGCGAGGCGGGCTATGTCGAGCGCCTTGCCGCAATTGTTGCGCTTGAGGAGGGAGATGGCCTCCGGCACCTGCGCGCCCTCGTCGAGGAGGCGCCCGAGGCGCAGCGCCGCGCAAAGGCCGAGCGTGACCTCGGTCTGCATGTCGGCGAGCTTCTTCTGCACGAGCTGCGTCGCGGCGATGGGCCGCCCGAAGACGACGCGGTCGAGCGCATATTGGCGCGCTGCGTGCCAGCAGAACTCCGCCGCGCCCATGGCGCCCCAGGCGATGCCGAAGCGCGCCTTGTTGAGGCAGGAGAGAGGGCCCTTGAGCCCCTTCACATGCGGGAGCACGGCATCGGAGGGCACGAAGCAGTCTTCGAGCGCGATCTCGCCGGTGATCGAGGCGCGCATGCTCATCTTGCCCTCGATCTTCGAGGTGGAGAATCCCTTGGCGCCGCGCTCGACGAGAAAGCCGCGGATCGCGCCGCCGGCATCGTCCGCCTTGGCCCAGACGAGCGCGACATCGGCGATGGGCGCGTTGGTGATCCACATCTTGGCGCCGTTGAGGACATAGCCGCCGTCGACCTTGCGCGCCTGGGTGCGCATGCCGCCGGGATCGGAGCCTCCGTCGGCCTCGGTGAGGCCGAAGCAGCCGGCGATCTCGCCGCGCGCCATTCCCGGGAGATATTTGCGCCGCTGCTCCTCGCTACCGAATTCGAAGATCGGATACATGACAAGCGACGACTGGACCGACATGACGGAGCGGTAGCCGGAGTCGACGCGCTCGATCTCGCGGGCGATCAGTCCGTAGGCGACATGATTGACCCCGGCGCAGCCATAGTCCTCCGGCAAGGTCGGCCCCAGAAAGCCGAGGGCGCCCATCTCGGTCATGACGTCGCGATCGAAGCGCTCCTCGCGGGCCGCCATGAGGATGCGCGGCATAAGCTTTTCGGCCGCATAGGCGCGCGCGGTGTCCTGGATGAGGCGCTCCTCCTCCGAAAGCTCGCGGTCGAGCAGCAGAGGGTCATCCCAGCGGAAGGCGAGGTCGGTCTTTTCGGGCTTGTTCATGGAGGCGTCCTCCTCAAATCGTCGGACGCATCCTAGTGCAACCCCTCTCGCGCATCATCCCGGGCTATGCGTCTGCTCATGGGCTAGGAGCCATCGCTTGCGCGGCAGGCCGCCGCCATAGCCCGTAAGCGTGCCGTTCGCGCCGATGACGCGGTGGCAGGGTACGACGATGGCGACGGGGTTCTGCCCGTTTGCCCGCCCGACGGCGCGCGAGGCGCCCGGCTTTCCGAGCCGCGCGGCGATCTCTCCATAGCTCGCGGTCGATGCAGGGGGGATCTCCCGCAAGGCCGTCCAGACGGCGCGCTGAAAGGGCGTTCCGTCGCCTTCGGCCGCCAATGCGTCGAGGGCCGCGAGGTCGCCGGCGAAATAGGCTTCCAGGCTGTCGACGGCGCCCAAAGGGTCGCCGCGCCCGGCAAGACGCCCCGTTCCGTGGCGGCGCGCGAGGGAGGCCCGCATGGCGTCCTCGTGATCCTCGAAGGCGAGGGCGACGAGCCGGTCCTCCGTGGCGGCGAGATGGAGCGTCCCCACGGGGGAGGCCATGCTCTCGAAATGGATCTTCATGCGGCTTCACCTTTCTTCCGATCTTCCGCGTCGGCCGTCCACAAATGCTGGGCGGCATAGGCGCGCCAGGGGCGCCAGGCTTCCGCGCGTGCGAGCACGTCGCGCTGGCCGGGGCGTCGTCTATGGGCAGCAAGCGACCGGGCGAGGCCTAGATCGCTTGCCGGAAAAGCGTCGGGGTCGCGCAGCGCCCGCATCGCGATGTAGTGGGCGGTCCACGGGCCAATGCCCTCGATGGCGGCGAGCCGCTCGAGCGTGTCGCGGGGCTCGCCGTGAGGCGCGAGCAGCTCGGGCTCGGCGACCAGCGCCTCCGCGAGCGCGGAAATACCTCGAGCGCGGGCACGCGTGAGGCCGATCGCCGTCAGGTCCGCGCCGGCGAGCGCGTCCGGACGCGGGAAGAGGCGGGCGGGATCGCCACCCGAAAAAGTCCCGAACGGCTCGCCATGCGTCGCGACGAGGCGGGCGGCGAGCGTGCGCGCCGCCTTCACGCTCACGAGCTGGCCGAGGATGGCGCGTACCGCGATTTCGAAGGGGTCGAGCGTGCCGGGCACGCGCAGGCCGGGCCGCCGCGCGACGAGGGGCGCCAGCACGGGGTCGCGAGCCAGTGCGGCATCGATCGCCGTGCTGTCGGCGTCGAGGTCGAAGAGTCTGCGCAGCCCCGCCACCAGCAGCGGCAGCGCGCGCACGCGATCGATGCGGATCGCCGCGACAACATGGGTGCGTGCGGACGAAAGGCGCGCCTCGACGAGTCCCCGCGCCTCGCCGACACGGAAGGTCCGCGCGTAGCTCGTCCCGGTCGCCGCCTCGATGCCGGGCACCGCCCGCGTCGCGAGGAAGGCGAGAAGGCGCTCCCAGTCGAAGGGAGGCCGGACCGCGAGCTTCAGCACCAGGCCTTCGCCCGAGGGAACCTCCGCGCCTTCCCGCTTGCGCAGCTCGCGGGGGGCGGCCCCGAAGGTCTCCCGCATGACCGTGTTGAATCGGCGCACGCTCCTGAAGCCTGAAGCATGGACGATCTCGGTCACCGGCAGCCGGGTTTCGGCGAGGAGCTTGCGCGCGAAGAGCGCCCGCTGCGCCGCCGCAAGGGAGACGGGACTCGTGCCGAGATGCTCCGTAAACAGACGGCGCAGGTGGCGCTCGCCGATTCCGAGCCGGGCCGCGAGGCGGGCGACGCTCTCCTCGTGCCCGCCTTCCGCTATCGCGCCGAGAGCGCGCGTCACCGTCGCCGCGGTGCCGGCACGGGCGGGGCTGCCCGGCGCGGCTTCGGGCCGGCAGCGCAGGCAGGCGCGAAAGCCGAACCTTTCGGCGGCAGCCGCGCTCGGGAGAAAAAGGCAGTTCTCGCGCTTCGGCGCCCGCGCGGGGCAGACGGGCCGGCAATAGATGCCGGTCGAGACCACCGCCGTGTAGAAGCGCCCGTCGAAGCGCGCGTCGCGCGCCAGGATCGCGCGATAGCAGATGTCGGAGGCGAGGTCGGTCGGGCTCATGGCCCCTATATAGCGCGCCCGAGGATCCCCGACTCGCCGTTTTCGGACTCCGATGGCTTGGCAAAAGCCGCGCGAAGATGCTCTACACTGGGGCAACGACCAGGGTCAGAACACGGGGAGATTCCAGATGGGCGCAGCGGGGGGCGCGGGCGGCTCGGCCGCGCCGGGCGATGGGCGTTTGAGCTGGGTCCAGCGCATCGCCTTCGGCGGCGCCGATCTCGGCAAGAACATGTTCTGGTCGTCCATGACCATGTTTTGGCTCTTCTTCCTCACCGACGTCCTCGAGATTCCGCCCGCGACCGCCGGCCTCATCTTCCTCATCCCGCTCGTCTGGGACGGCATCACCGATCCCGCGATGGGCTACATCGCCGACCGCACCTACACGCGCTGGGGGAAGTACCGACCCTACCTTCTCTTCGGGGCGCCCGTCTGTGCGCTGACCTTTCTTCTCGTCTTCTTCAAGCCTCCCCTGGGGCCGACGGGAACCGTCTATTTCGCGCTCGCCGCCGGCCTGCTTTTCCGTACGGCCTATACGGTGATCGACACGCCGCACAACGCGCTGATGGCGCGCGCGACGAGCTCGAGCCACGAGCGCTCGCTCCTCGCGGGCTCGCGCATGTTCTTCGCCGCGATGGCCGCGCTCGTCATTTCGCTGGCGGTCTACCCGGTGCTGATGGGCGAGGGCGCCGCCGAGGAGGCCGAGCGCTTCCTCGTCTTCGCGGCGGCGGGGGGCGCGGTGTGCGTCACCATGGTGTGGTTCTGCTTCTTTGCCTTTCGCGGCACGGATGTGGCGCGCCGGGGCGATCCCAATCAGCCGCCGCCGCCCTCCATCGGCGACATCGCGCACATGCTCGCCTCCAATCACATGCTGTGGATCGTCTTCGCGGCGACGGCGGTCGGCGTGATGCTGCTGCCGCTCTTCGGCAAGACCCTCATCTATTTCGCCAAGTACAATCTCGGCGACGACAAATGGGCGAGCGTCGGGCTCACGGCCTTCTCGCTCGGCGCGGCACTCTCCATCCCGGCCTGGGTGCTGCTGTCGCATCGGATCGGCAAGTCGCGTGCGCTCCAGGCATCGGCCGCCCTGACGGTCCTCATGCTTCTCATATTCTATTTCAATCCGTCGACGGACCGCACGCTGCTGATGTCGCTCCTGCTCGTGCAGGGCTTTCTCGGCGGCGGCTTCAACGTCCTCGTCTGGGCGATGGCGCCCGATCTCGTCGAATACGGGGAGTGGAAGACGGGCAAGCGCGTCGAGGCCGGGGTGTTCGGCTTCTTCACGCTTTCGGTCAAGGTCGCCGTGGGCGTCGGAGGGAGCCTTCTCGGCTTCCTCCTCGGCGCGATCGGCTTCGTGGCGAACCGCCCGCAATCGCCCGAGGTCCTGGCGAACATCAAGCTCATCATGTGCGCCGTGCCGATCGCGGGCGCCGCTATCGTCTTCGTGCTCCTCTTCTTCTACAAGCTCGATCACGCGATGCATCGCAGGATCACCGAGGAGCTCGCGGCGCGTCGCAAATAGGGAGGCTTCGATGCGTGCCTTGAGGCCATTCGCCGTCTGCCTTGCGCTTTTGGCTCCGTGCGCCGGCGGTGTTTCGTCGGCGCAGACGCCCGCCGCACGCCCGCCCAATGTCATCGTCATTCTCGCGGACGATCTCGGCTACGGTGACATCGGCGCGTTCGCCGAGACGCCCATCGCGACGCCGCGGCTGGATGCCATGGCCGCCGAAGGCGCGATGCTCACGGATTTCTATGCGAGCGCGAACGTATGCACGCCCTCGCGGGCGGGCCTGCTCACGGGCCGCTATCCCATGCGCACGGGCCTTGCGAAGAGCGTCCTCTTTCCCGACGCGGAGACCGGCCTGCCGCCCGAGGAGATCACGATCGCCGAGCTTCTCAAGGCGCGCGGCTACGCCACTCTTCAGGTCGGCAAGTGGCATCTCGGCAGCAAGCCGCCCTTCTGGCCGACCTCGCAGGGCTTCGACGAATTCTTCGGTGTTCCGTACTCGAACGACATGAGCCCCTTCCGCCTCTATCGCGGCACCGAGATCGTCGAGGAGCCGGTCGACCAGGCGAGCCTCACAAGGCGCTATACGGACGAGGCCATCGCCTTCATCGAGACGCATCGGGACGGTCCCTTCTTTGTCTATCTTGCGCACACCTTTCCGCACTACCCGCTCCACTCGGCGCCGCCCTTCGAGGGCACGTCGAAAGCGGGGCTATACGGGGATACGGTGGAGGAGATCGATGCGAGCACGGGCCGGATCCTCGATGCGCTGAAGGCCCTCGGACTCGACGACGACACGCTCGTGCTCGTGACGAGCGACAACGGGCCCTGGTTCGAGGGCAGCGCGGGCCCCTATCGGGCGCGCAAGGGCGCGACCCACGAGGGCAGCTTCCGCGTTCCCTTCATCGCGCGCTGGCCGGGCCACATACCGCCCGGAACGCGCTCGGCCGCGATGGCCATGAACATCGACATCCTTCCGACGGTCGCGGCGCTGGCCGGCGTGGGCCTGCCCGAGGCGCGAGTCATAGACGGCCGGGACATCTGGCCTCTTCTTCAGGGAGCGGAGCGCTCGCCCCACGAGTCGCTCGTCTTCTTCGTCGACGACAAGATCGCGGCGCTCCGAACGGCTCGCTGGCGCTATGTCGTGTCGACCTTCTATCGAACCTATCTCATGCCGATCGAGCAATATCCCTATTGCTGCGAGTTCCTGTTCGACATGGAGAGCGATCCTTCCGAGCGCTACAGCCGGGTGCGCGATCAACCGGGCGTGGTGGCGCAGATGCGCGCCGAGCTCGCGCGCGCGACGGCCGAGATCACGGCCCCGCGCCTCAGGGCCACTAGGGCCGAGGGATGAACCTGGTCGGATTCTCCACTAATCTCCCCAGCAATGAGAGCCGAGGCGAGGGAGACATTCATGACGGACACAGGCGGCGAGGCGCAGCTTCTTGAAGGCCTCAGGGTCCTCGATTGCGCGAGCTATCTGGCCGCGCCCTGCGCCGCGGCCGTACTCGGCGATTTCGGGGCCGACGTCATCAAGATCGAGCCGCCGAGAGGCGATCCCGTACGCGGCCTCCACGGCACGGCCGGCCTGCCCGAGAGCGAGGTGCACTATGCCTGGCTCCTGCTCTCCCGCAACAAGCGCAGCCTCATGCTCGATCTTAACGATCCGAAGGACCACGAGACGCTGTGCGCCCTCGTCGAGACGGCCGATGTCTTCATCACCAACTATCCGCCCCGGGTCGTCGAGAAGCTGAGGCTCGCCTACGAGGATCTGAGCCGCCTCAACGACCGCCTCATCTATGCGTGGCTCACCGGCTACGGCGAGACGGGCCCCGAATGCGGCAAGCCGGGCTTTGACGGGCAGGCCTATTGGGCGCGCTCGGGCCTCATGGACCTCATCCGCGAGACGGGAAGCGCGCCGATGGGCGCGGTCCCGGGCTTCGGCGACCAGCCGACCGGCATCGCGCTCACGGCGGCCATACTCATGGCGCTCTACCGGCGCGAGCGCACGGGCAAAGGCGGCCGGGTGGGCGCCTCGCTCCACGCCTGCGGATTGTGGGCCAACGCCTTCCTCGCGCAGGCGGCGCTCGCCGGCGCCGAGATTCCGAAGCGTCCGAGGCGCGAAGACCGCGGTTCGGCGCTGGCCGGCCTCTACAAGGCGCGCTGCGGGCGCTGGTTCTCCGTCACCATGCTGCATGAGGAGGACGAGTGGCCGCGCTTCGTGCGGCTCATTGAGCGCCCGGAGCTCGAGCGCGATCCGCGCTTCGCGGACAAGCCATCGCGGCGGACGAACGCCCGCGAGCTCATCGCCATCCTCGACGACATCTTCGCGACCCGCGACTGGGCGGAATGGAGCCTGCGCTTCCGCGAGGCGCGCATTCCTCACGGCGCCGTCGAGCGCCTGCCCGATCTCCTCGGAGACGAGCAGGCGAAGGCCAACGAGGTGCTCTGGCCGATCGATCCTGACCTCGGCGCGCCTTACACGATCAATTCGCCCTTCTGGGTCCATGGCGCGAGGAAGGCGTTCCGCCTGCCGCCCCCTCAGGTAGGGGAGCACTCCGCCGAGATCCGCGCCGAGATCTCGGCACGCCGGCGCGCGAAGGCCGAGGCCGCAAAGCCCCGTTGAGCTGAATGGGCGCGTGCGCCCGCGGAAGAGGATATTTGCATGGGCTTTGGCGCACTCGGCTCGATCGAGGCCATCACTGAAGGCCTCGGATCGGTGGGCTATATCTCGACGGCGCAGATCTCGACGGCCGTCTTCCTCGCCCAGCATCTGCGCAAGCCCATTCTCATCGAGGGGCCGGCCGGCGTCGGCAAGACCGATCTCGCGCAGTCGACCGCGCGCTTCGTCGGCCTGCCGCTCGTGCGCATGCAGTGCTACGAGGGCCTCGACGAGAGCAAGGCGCTCTATGAGTGGAAATACGGCAAGCAGCTCCTCTACACGCAGATCCTGAAGGAGCAGCTCCACCACATCCTCGAGGGTGCCGAGACGCTCGACCAGTCCTTCGCGAAGCTCCACAGCTTCGAGGATCTCTTCTTTTCGGAAGCCTTTCTCGAGCCGCGCCCGCTGCTGCGCGCGCTGAAGGAGGAGAAAGGCTGCATCCTGCTCATCGACGAGGTCGACAAGGCCGACGAGGAGTTCGAGGCCTTCCTGCTCGAGGTGCTCTCCGAATATCAGGTGACGGTGCCCGAGTTGGGGCCCGTCACGGCCGCCGTGCCGCCGCTCGTCATGCTCACCTCCAACAACACGCGCGAGATCGGCGATGCGCTGAAGCGGCGCTGCCTCCATCTCTACATTTCCTTCCCCGAGGCCGCGCGCGAGCAGGCGATCGTGCGCGCGCGCGTGCCCGGCATCTCGGCCGAGCTCCTCGGCCAGCTCGTCGCCTTCGTGCAGGGCCTGCGCGCCGAGGAGCTGAAGAAGCTTCCCTCGATCGCCGAGACGGTCGACTGGGCGCGCACGCTTCTCCTTCTCCATGCCGAGTCGCTGGAGCCCGAGCTCGTGCGCGCGACGCTCAACGTGCTTTTGAAGTTCGAATCCGACATACGCACGGTCCAGGCCAAGCTCGAGACCCTGACGCGCAAGGCGCGAGAGGGCTGAGGCGCGCGGGCCGATGGAGCGCTCGCTCACCAATTTCATCCGTGCTCTGAGGGCGGCAGAAGTGCCCGTGTCGACCGGCGAGGCGATCGACGCGCTGCGCACGCAGGCGCTCGTCGGCTATGGCGACCGCGCGCTGCTGAAGGACGCGCTCGGCATCGCGGTCGCGAAATCCGAGGAGGAGAAGGCCGTCTTCGACCGCCTCTTCGAGCTCTTCTTCACCCGCGCGCCGGCCGAGGAGGAGCCCGCGCCCGACGTGCTCGACGGAACGGAGCGCGAATACGGGCCGGGCGAGGAGCCGGGCGACCTCATGGCGCTCGCG
This sequence comes from Alphaproteobacteria bacterium, assembly GCA_024236075.1. Lineage (GTDB taxonomy): Bacteria > Pseudomonadota > Alphaproteobacteria > JACAEB01 > JACAEB01 > JACAEB01. Next base: position 46,808 of record JACKLE010000012.1, read on the forward strand.
CAGTCGGGCGACGAGGCCCGCCTCGCGATGGCGCTCGAGGCGGCGGCCGAGCGCGTGAACCTCTCCCGCATCCGCTTCTCGACACAGGCCGCCTTCTACACGCGGCGCATGCTCGAGGAGATGGGCCTCGAGGCGCTCGAGGAGCGCCTCGTCGACCGCCTGCGGGACGGGGACGCCGGCGAGGCGGAGGCCGCCGAGATCATGGCGGCGCGCGCCCGCCTCATGGACCGCGCCCGCCGTCTCGTGGACCAGCAGTTCGAGGTCTTCGGACGCTCCGCGAGCGAGGAGTTCCGCAACGAGTTCCTGAAGCAGAAATCCCTGAGCGAGCTGGACCGCTCCGACATGGAGCGCATGAAGCTCCTTATCAGGAAGATGGCGCGCCGGCTTGCCGAAAAGCACGGCCGCCGGCGCCGCAAGGCCAATCGCGGCCGGCTCGACCTGCGCGCGACCATGCGCGCGAACGCCGCTCATGACGGCGTGCCCTTCGACGTGCGCTGGCGCCGGCGGCGCCGCGACCGGGCGAAGGTCGTCGCGATCTGCGACACCTCGCAGTCGGTCGCGCAGTCCGTGCGTTTCCTCCTGCTTCTCCTCTACAGCCTAGCCGAGGTCATCCCGTCCTTGCGCTCCTTCGCCTTTTCGAGCCGCCTTTCGGAGGTGAGCGCGGATCTCGAGGCGCTCGAATTCGACGAGGCCATCGTGAAGATCCTGCGCGATACGGGCTTTGGGTCGACGAACTACGGCCAGGCCCTGTCGGATTTGCGCCGCGGGCATTGGGACGCCATAGACCGCCGCACCACCGTCATCGTGCTCGGCGACGGACGCTCGAACTACGCCGATCCGCGCCTCGATCTCTTCCGCGAGCTGAGCGATCAGGCCAAGCGCGTCATCTGGCTCTCGCCGGAGGCGCCTTCGCTCTGGGGCAGTGGCGATTCGGAGATCCTCCGCTTCCGTCCCTTCTGCGCCGTCCTGGAGCATTGCGCGAACGTGGCCGATCTCGAGCGCGCCGTGGACGAAATTCTCATCGCCTATCAGCGCTGAGCCTTAACCGAACGCTCCGAAATAATGAGCGATCGCGCGCGTGACCGCGAGGACGCCGCGATAGGCTTCGTCCAGAGGGTCGATGTAGCGGGCGCGGATCTCGGCATATTCCGGGCCCGTATGGTCGGGATATTCGCCCGGCTCGTCGACCGAGAAGGATTTGAGGTCCGGGGTATCCACCGGATAGGCCTCGCGCAGCACGGCGACGGCCTCGGGCACGCGCAGCGAAAGGATCATCTCCAAAATGTCGTCGCGGCTGAGGTCGTTGCGGCGCGAGAAGGTCGGCATCTCGCTGGCGCGCAGGAAGATGTGCTGGATGAGCGCGAGGCGCAGCGCATGGAGAAGCTGCACGTTGAGCTCGGCGCCCGGTTCGGGCCGCGCCGGACCGAGAAGGCCGACGAGCTCGAGCACATGGTGCAGCTTCAGGCTGTCGATGCGCAGCTCGGTCGCGAGGCGCCGGAATGCGGTGAAGCGGTCGTCGTTCTGCAGCCGCTCGGCAAGGCTCACCGAGGCCGCGCGCAGCTCGCCGTCGGCGGCGCGGTATGTGCGGGCCGCCCAGAACGCGCTGTCGTAAAGGCGGCCATAGGCCATGAGCGACTTCACGCTCGAAATGGCGAGGCACATGTCGGCGAGGCGCAGCAGCATGCGGGCGCGCGCGGAGCGCTGATGAAGCTCCACGAACGCCTCGCCGAAAGGCGCGAGAGCCGCCCCCATCCCCGCGACGATGTTCACCGGGTAGCCGAGCTGCTGGAGGATCGCATTGTGCGGGATGGCGCGAATGCGCCGGAGCGAGGCGTCCTGCCCGCTCGAGATTTCCGATTGCCTTCGCGACCGGCGCGAGCCCGTGGACGGGAGCAGCGCGAGGCCGAATGCCGTCAGCGTGCGGTGATAGGCTGCCTCCTTGAGGCGCGCGGCCTGGTAGTCGCGCAAGCCGCGATAGAAGTCGAGCGAGATGTCGAGATCGGCCTCGTAGAACGAATCGGCAAGCTCCTCCCGCGTCGGCGGCGTGAGCTCGACCTCCAGCGCGCGCGTGAGGACGGCGAGCGCGAGCGGCCGCGTCGCGAAGAGCAGAAAGCCGTCGCCGCCCTGAAAGCTCACCTCCTTCGCGAGGCGAATGCCGCGCGAGGAGAATTGTGCGCGCGCCCACGGGCTCAAGGGATAGAGAAAGCGCTCGCGCGGGCTCCCCGGATGCGCGCCCCGCCCCATGGACTCGCCATGGGTGTTGAAGACGAGCGCCTCGACGCCGGCAAGGCCCTCGCGCTCCATGGCGCGTGCGAGCGCGCCCTGAAGCCTTTCGATGGCGAGCGCCGCCGGAATCTGGCCCATGAATCGTCCGGCATCGGAGAATCCCGTCTGGATCGTGAGCCGTCCGGTCGACCGGACATAGTCCTTGAAGGGCTTCTCGGAGAGCAGCGTCGCGATGAAGCGGCTCGCATGCTCGAGCGCGCGCTCGGTCTCGAAGAGCGGACAAATCTCGACCTTGGCCTCGATGCCGAAGAGCCGGGCGAAATAGAGCGCGATCAGCACCGTCATGGGCTGCTCGGTCTCGGCGATGAGAAGGCGGATCGGCCTGTCGGCGTCCACGTGCTTCAATATCTGCGTCATCGCCAGGAACTGGCGCACGGCCGTCGTCGCCTCGATGGCGAGCGAGGCGAAGTTCGCGCTCAGCGGCTTGAGCCTGGGTAGGGCCTCGCGCAGCTTCGCCAGCGCGGACCGGTTCGCGACGTCGGCGCCCTCGCCAAGTCGGCGGCGGATCGCATTGTGGAGCTGCGACGCGTTGATGCGGAAATGGACTTGGCCGATGCCGAGGCCGAAGGAGGCCATCTGCGCCCGGAGCGCAACGAGCGCGGCCGCCTCTTCCTCGGGAGCCGCGCCGATGAGGGCGCCGAGGTCCTTGAGGACCGGCGCGAGCGAGACGAGCGCGCGCGGATCGCTTCCCGTGAGGCGGTTCGCGGCGCGCGAGAGCGCGTCGGGCGTATCGAGCGGCTCCGCGAAAGCCTGCGCCATTTCGCGCGCGTGGTCCGCCGCCTCGGCGAGCCGCCGGGCGAGCGGCGCGGCCGCGGCGAGCGTCAGGCCGGCGAGAGTCGCGGCATAGCGCTCGAGCTGAAGCGCCTTCTCGACAAGGCGCAGATGCAGAGACGTCGTCCACGGAATATCCGTGCGCCCGTCCATGTCGTATCCGACCCAGGTCGCGAAGGCGAACGGTTGCGGCACGAGGCCCCGCCAGGCATCGGGCCAGCTCTTGCGGGCATGGGAGATGAGGCGCGCGACGATTGCGCCCTGCGCCTCGCAGGCCCGTCCGAGCGCGGCCATGGCCGCCTCGTGCTCCTCGTCGATGGTGACGGCGCGCGCCTTCGCCTCGGCGCGCGCGACCTCGGTGAAATCGACCGCCTCGCCGCCGATCGCCGAGGCGAGCGCGCCATAGCCGGCTCTCGAGAGGAGGAAGGTCGGATGGCCGGTCATCACGCAGCCGAGGCGTGGACGCTCCCAGCGTGCCTTGAAGGCCTCGAAGCTTTCCTCGCCGGGGCCCTCGAGCAGGGCGTCGATCCGCGAGAAGTTCGCGTCCTCCCCGACGGGTCCCCAGAAGCGGCCGACCCGCGCCGCGCGCTGGCCGAGGGCCTCACCCTCGAGCGCATGGACGGCGTCGATCACTTCGTCGAGGCCCAGATCTCCCGATTCGAGGTCGCGCGAGATTTCGAAGCCGAGCTGGCCGACGGGATTGAAGAGGGGGTCCTGGTCGATGAGGCGGTCGAGCTCGGCCAGGCGCTCGAGCTTTTCGGGTATCGCAAGGGTCATCGCGCGTTCCGCGTGAGAGTGACCTCTCAACTCTATGGCGCCCGCGACGATTTGCAAATGCTCCGCCTGCCTCACTCCATCCGCTGCCGGAAGAACCAGGCGGCGACGGAAAGGGTGACAGCGGCGATGAGGATGAGGGGCACCGTGTTCGCGAGCACGACCTCGGGTGGCATGTCCTTGAGGAAAACGCCCTTCACGAT
>JACKLE010000013.1 GCA_024236075.1 Alphaproteobacteria bacterium
GGCTGCGCCGTCACGCCGGAAGGTCGTTCTTCCGTCCCCCTACCGGTTCTTTCCCGGCACGAGCCGGGCGATCCAGGGCGGGAGAGCGAAGGCGGCGCGGTGGACGGCCGGGGAATAATAGTCCGTAGGGAAATCTTTCGCCTCGAAGCGCGCGGCGATGGCGTCGTGGTCGAGGGTGCCGAGGCGCGAATCGTTCGACGCCCAGGTGAGGCCCATATGGCCGCCGATATAGGTGGGCGTGACGGTCAGGAAGACGCCGACATTCTTGAACGCGCTCGAGAGCTGGCTCACGGTCTGCGTGAGCTCGCCGGCCTGGTAGTGCGGCACGCCGGTCTGGAAGAGGGCGAAGCCGCCGGGCGCGAGGGCGCGCGAGACCACCGAGTAGAACTCGTCGGCGAAGAGCACCTCGGCCGGGCCCACCGGGTCCGGACGGTCGGCGACGATGAGGTCGTAGCGTCCCGCCGTCTCGGCCGCCTTGAGATAGGGGAAGGCGTCCTCCGCGCGCACGGTGAGGCGCGGATCGGCGAAGGCGGCGCCCGAGACGTGCTCGAAATGGATCTTCGAGAGCGCGATCACGCGGTCGTCGATGTCGACGAGGTCGACGCGCTCGACGTCCTTGTGCTTGAGCACCTCCTCGGCGATGGCGCCGTCGCCGCCGCCGACGATCATCGCGCGCTTCACCGCGCCGTGCTCGATCATCGGCACGTGGGAGAGCATCTCCGAATAGGAGCTCTCGTCGCGGTCGGTGAGCTGGACGATGCCGTCGAGCACCAGGACGCGCCCGTTGAGGGGGCTGTCGAAGATGCGGATGTGCTGGAAGCGCGAGCGCTCGTCGGCGAGGACCGGCCCGTCCAGGGCGATGGTCTGGGCATAGCCCTTGTAGAGCGTCTCGGCGAAGGTCATCGACATGGGGCCCCAAGTCCTTCTGCTCGCGCCACGTGTCCCGCCCGGGCAACTGCCCCGATAGGAAGAATGTGCCGCCTCTCGCTGGAACGCCCGGAAACCGACGCGCCGGGCGCGGCCGGTATAAGGGAGGCCGGGCCCGGCTTCAATTGTGGGACCTCAAGAATCCGGGTCCAATCGGCACTGGCCCTCATCTTGCCTCTTCGGGGCCCGGGGGGCTTCGCGGATGAGCCGGGGCGTGCCATGCCGGAGGTAAGCGCGGTCGTGATCGGCGCCGGCGTCGACGGCCTCGTGGCCGCGTCGATGCTGGCCCGTCGCGGCGTGACTGTGAGCGTGCTGGAAGCGGCCGAGGAGATCGGCGGCGCGGCGCGCACGCTCGCCTTCCATCCCGGCTTCCGCATTCCGCTCGCCCCCGAGCGCCTTCTCGCCCTGCGCCCCGGCCTCGTCTGGGAAAGCGGGATCGACCTTCACGACCTCACCATCGTGCCTCACGGCACGAGCGTCGCGATCGGCGAGGACGGGCGCAGCCTCGCGCGCCATCTCGACGACGAGGCGGACTTGCGCGCCCTCGCGGCGCTCGCGCCCGGCGACGCGCTGCGCATGCCGCTCTTCGAGACCATGCTCGCGCGCGGCGGCGCGCTCGCCGACCGCCTCGGCCTCGGCGAGCCGCTCGGCGTCGAGACGGCGCGCGCCTTCCTCAAGCGCAGCCGCCGCGTCGACGCGGCCCTTCTCGCGCTCGGCGCGGACGAGGCGCACGAATGCGCGCGCCTGCTGTCGGGTGCGCTGGGGGCGCTCCTCGACCGGCATTTCGCCGACCCCCTGGTCAAGGCGGGGCTCGCCGGGCCCGCGCTTCTGGGCTCGGGCCTGGGCCCGATGGCGCCGGGCACGGCCGCGGGGCTTCTCCTCGCCCAGGTCGGCGCGCAGCTCGCTCCCCCGCGCACCGGCGCCCACCTCATGGGCGGGCTCAAGGGCTTCGTCGAGGCGCTCGGCCGGGCCGCGGCCGCCGCCGGGGCGAGCCTGCGCGTGAACGCGACCGTCCGCGAGCTGACGTTGAAGCACGACCGCGTCGCGGGCGTGGTCCTCGAATCGGGCGAGGCGCTGCCGGCCGATCTCGTGCTCTCCACCCTGCCGGCCCGCGCGAGCGTCGAGCTTCTGGAAGCCGGCCCGCTGCGCGAGGCGCTGCTCGGCCAGCTTCCGGCGGCCGAGCCGAGCGTCGTCACGGCGCGCGCCGCCTTCGCGCTCGAGCGCGCGCCGCGCTGGACGGCCCTGCCGCCCGCGCTGCATCGCCATATCGGACCCATCCAGCTCGCGCCCGATCTCGGCGGCCTCGAGCGGGCGAGCGACGCGGCCCGCGCGGGCGCCGTGCCCGATGCGCCGTGGGCGGAGCTTCATCTCGCGAGCGCCCTCGACGCGGGCCTCGCGCCTCCGGGCAAGGCGCTGCTCACGGTCACGCTGAGCCCGCTGCCGGGGGCGCTCTCGGAGGGCTGGAGCGCGGAGGCCGAGGCCGGCCTCCTCGACCACCTTCAGGCGCGCATCGGCGCCGTCGCGCGCGGCTTCGAGGCGACGATAGAAGGGCGCACGCTCGCGCTCGGCGCGGGGGCGGGAGCGGGGTCCTTCCGCCTCTTCGGCCGGGGCGCCGGGCGCCTCGACGCCGGGGGCCGCGCCGGTCCGAAGAATCTCTATCTCTGCGGCGCGGCGGACCATGCTCCGCTCGCGCCGCTGGGCACGGCGGGCCTCAAGGCGGCCAAGCTCTGCCTTGCCGATCTGAGCGGCCTCAAGGTCGCGTGAGGGGAGGGCGATGGCACTCGAGCGCAGCGACCTCACGCCCCCGGGCGGCGGCGGCGAGCCGGCGGAGCGGCCCGTTCTCGTCATCGGCGCGGGCATCAACGGGCTTGCGAGCGCGGCCTATCTCGCGCGGGCGGGGCGCCGCGTGCTCGTGCTCGAGGGGCGCAACCGGCTCGGCGGCATGGCGGCCTCGGTGCGCCTGGACGACGGGCCCGTCGTGTCGGAATGCGCCCATCTCGTGACGGCGCTCCATCCCGACGTGATGAGCGAGCTCGGCCTCTACCGCCACGGCCTGCGCTTCTCGCACCGCCGCCTGCCGACGATGCTGCTCAAGCCCGGCACCACGCTCGCGCTTTCGGAGGACCCGTGGGAGGCCGAGGCCGCGATCGCCGAGATCGCGCCGGGCGACGCGCGCGCCTATCGCCGCTTCCTCGAGCTCGTGCGGCGCTTCCACGAGGCGCTCGATCCCCTGATCGCCAATCCGCCCGCGCGCCTGGGCGGCGACGAGGCCGCCCTCAACGAGGCGGCCCACCTCCTCGGCGCGCGGATCGGGCGCGTGAGCGAGCGCGATTTCGCGGCTCTCGCCACGATGCTCGCCGCGCCCGTCGCCGAGGTGCTCGACGGCTATTTCGCCTCGCCCTTCCTCAAGGGCGGGCTCGCCTTCGACGGCGTCATCGGCGCCTTCGCCGCGCCCTCCTGGAACGGAACGTTCCTGAGCTTCCTGCAGCGCCGCTTCGCCTCGGTTTCGGGCCGCTGGGGCGCCTGCGGGCATCCGGCCGGCGGGCTCGGGGCGCTCGCGGACGCCTTCTGGAACGCCGCTCGCGCGAACGGGGCCGAGCTGCGCCTCAATGCGAGGGTCTCGCGCATCGCCGTCGACGGCGACCGCGTGGCGGGCGTCGTGCTCACGACCGGCGAGGAGATCGCGGCGGACATCGTCGTCTCGACGCTCCATCCGCATGCGACCTTTCTGGAGCTCGTCGGCGCCCGCCATGTGGATGTCGGCTTCGCCGAGGATCTCGCCCATCTCGAGTCGCGCGGCAGCGTGGCGCGCCTCACCTTCGTCATCGAGGGCCTGCCGCGCCTCGGCACGCATCAGGACGAGCCCGCGCCGGCCGGCCGCTTCGTCATCGCGCCGGATCTCGGCTATCTCGAGCGTGCGCTCACGCCCGCGAAGTTCGGCGCGACGCCCGCCGAGCCCGCCGTCGAGTTCGCCATTCCATCCGTGCACGATGCGTCCATGCAGCACGAGGGGCGCCACATCGTGACGGCGCTGGCGCTGCACGCGCCGCTGCGCGCCGCCGAGACCGACGAGACGCGGGCGGCCTTCGCCGACGCGGTGACGCAAACCATCACGCGCGTCATGCCGGACTTTCGCCGGCGCGTCCGGCGGGCCGAGGTCCTGATGCCCCGCGACATCGAGGAGCGCTTCGGCGCGCGCGGCGGCCACTGGCACCACATCGACCTCGTCCCCGACCAGGCCTGGTGCCTGCGCCCGCACGCGCGCGCCGCCGCCTATCGCGGGCCGCTCGACGGGCTCTACCTCGCGGGCGCGAGCAGCCATCCCTGGGGCGGCGTCTCGGGCCTTCCCGGGCGCGGCGCCGCGTTCGCCATCCTCAAGGACCGGGGGTGGGGATGACCGACATGTGGCATGCCGGCGCCCCCCAATTCTGGCGTCGCTCCCCCGTCACGAGCGTGCTCGCGCCGCTGATGGGCCAGGCGCGCTGGCGCGTCTGCGGCGGCGTGGGCGTGCCCGCGGCCTTCTCCTCGCGGGGAGAGGAGGAGGCCTCGCTGCGCACCGGGGCGGCCTTCACCGACCGCTCCTGGCTCTCGACCTATCTCGTGAGCGGCGCCGAGGCGGCGCGCCTCCTCGACCGCGTGCAGACGCGCGACGTGTCGCAGCTCCAGGTCGGCCATTCCATGCGCACGGCCGCGGTCGACGACGAGGGGCGGCTCATCGATCTGTGCACGGTCTATCGCCTGGAGGAGGACGTCTTCCAGCTCGCGGGCGAGGTGGCGATCGGGGCCTGGCTCGCGCGCGCGGCGGCGCATTTCGCGGTCGCGCTCGAGGAGACGACCGGCTCGCTCGCCTGCCTCCAGCTCGTGGGGCCCGCGATCGGGGCGCTTCTCGACGCGCTCGGCGCCGCGCAGGGCGACCGCCTCGCCGCCGGAGCGATGGAGCTCGTCGAGGACGGCTCGCTCGCCTTCCATCTCTGCCGGCGCGGTCCGGGCACGCCCGACGCCTACGAGATGTGGTTCTCGGCCGTCACGGCGGAGCACGCCATGCGCCGCCTGCTCGCGCTCGGCGAGACGGTCGGCCTCAGGCCGGTCGGCGCGGATGCCTTCGAGGCCCTGCGCATCGCGACGGGCCAGCCGCGCGCCTTCGCCGAGTTCGAGCCCGCCATTCTCGCGCGCGAGCGCGCCCATGCGCGCACGCCCTTCGCCTGCGGCGCGGGCGGGCTCGTCGATCTCGACAAGCCCTTCTCGGGACGGCGCGCGCTCCTCGCGGCCGCGCGCGCGCCGGCGCCCCGCCCGGTGCGGCTCGCGATCGAGGGCTTCGCCGCCGCCCGAGGCCAGAGCCTGCGCGCCGGCGCTTCGCTCGTCGGCGTACTCACTTCGGCGGCCGTCTCGCCGAGCCGGGGCGCGAGCCTCGCGCTCGGCTTTCTCGACGCCGAGCCGGCGCCCGGCGCCGCGCTCGAAGCCGTCGGCGCCGCCGGGCCCATGCGCGCGCGCATCCTCGGCGCCTTCGAGCCCGACCCCGGCGGCCCCAAGCCCCGCTTCGGCCGTCGCCATGGCGACGGAGGCTGAGCCGCTCCCCCGTTAGTGCCCTAAGACAGGCATGGCGCGCCCTGCGCCGGGCCTGCGACGGGCGCGCCGACGCGCGAGGACCCCACGCCGCTTCCGCACCCTCCCGCGGAACCGCGCGGCGCGCCCGTCCTCTCTTTTTCCCTCTCCCGCGACATGAGCGCCTGCCGCCTTCCCCGCGACGGAACCCGCCGCGCGGCGCGTTAGGCACCACAAGGGCTGGACGGTCCGCCCGAGGCGGACCGGCTCACAGATCGGGAGTTTGTTTCATGAGCGATCCAAGGCTCGCTGCACTTCTCGCCGGCGCGTCTCTCCTCGCGCTTCTCGCCGTCGCGCCGGCGCAGGCCGAACCCACGGCCGGCACGGCGCCGAAAGGCGGACGCATGTCGCTCGAGCGCGCCGACGCGAACGGCGACGGCGCGGTCTCGCGCGCGGAGTTCCTCGCCGCCGGCAAGGCGCGCTTCGAGGCGATGGACACCGGCAAGGACGGCTTCGTCGACGAGAGCGAGCGCGAGGCCGTCAAGGCGAAATTCATGGAGCGCGCCGGGAGCGCCGGGGCGAAGATGCCCGCGGGCCTCGCCGAAGGCGGCCAGCGCATGGGCGGCGCGCGCGGGCTCGACCGCATGGACAAGGACGGCGACGGCAAGATCTCGCTCGCCGAGCAGGAGGCCTTCGACGCGGCGGTGTTCGCGCGCCTCGACAAGAATGCCGACGGCAGCCTCGCCGGCGACGAGCTCGTCCGCGGGCCCCATGAGGCGCCCGGCAAGACACCGGCTCAATGACGATGTCGAGCGGGACGGCGATGCGCGCTATCCTCGGCGGGGTGCGCTGGACCGCGCCCCAACGAGGAGTGTGGACGCTGACCGATCCCGAGGTCGAGCGACAGCCGCCGGTGCCGGACGCGGACTCCGCCGCGGCCGACGATCCCGATCTCGCGCTCGTGCGCGCGATCGCGGAGGGCGATCAGGAGGCTTGCCGGACGCTGGTCGACCGGCATCTGCCGCGCATGCTGGGGCTCGCGCGCCGCATGCTCGGCAATCCGCATGAGGCGGAGGATGTGGCACAGGAGGTGTTTCTGCGCGTCTGGACACATGCATCGCGCTGGCGCCCGGAGGGCGCGCGCTTCGAGACCTGGCTTCACCGCGTGGCGATCAATCTTTGCTATGACCGCCTGAGGCGCAAGCGCGAGGTGCTCGTGGACGAGATGCCCGAGGAGGCGGACCCGGCTCCGAACGCCGAGACGCTCTACCACGAGGCCCATGTGGCGAGCCGGGTGGAGGCCGCGATCGCGAGCCTTCCGGACCGCCAGAAGACGGCGATCCTGCTCTGCCATCAGCAGGGCATGACGAATATCGAGGCCGCCGCGGCGCTGGACGTCAGCATCGAGGCGTTGGAATCTCTCCTTGCGCGCGGGCGGCGGCGGCTGAAGGAGATCCTGAGCGCCGAGGCGGGCGATCTGTTGGGAGGCGTATGACATGGCCGAGCGCGAGGACAGGATGAACGCGGAGCGCTTCGCCCGCATCCTCGAGGCGTACGGCGCCGATCCGCGCCGCTGGCCGGCGGCCGAGCGCGCGGCGTGCGAGGCGTTCGCGGCGGCCGATCCGCAGGCGGGCGCGGCGCTCGGCGCGGAGCGCGCGCTCGACGAGCTGCTCGACGCCCTGCCTCCGGTCGCGCCGTCGCTCGCCCTGCGCACGCGCATTCTCTCGGCGACGCCGCGCGCGACGCCGCCGCTCGCCAGGCCGGCGAAGCCCGAGCGGGCGCGGGGCTCGCTGCAAGGCCTTCTCGGCGGCTTCGGCCTCGGCGGCGGGCTCGGCGAGACGCTTGCGCTGCCGCGCTTGCCCGCGAGCGCGCTCTCGCTCTTCGCCGCCTCGGCGGCCTTCGGGCTCTATCTCGGAATGGCGGGTCCCGCCTGGGTGACGGGCGTGAGCGAAAGCGCGGCCTACGAGACCGCGAAGGTCGACGCGGTCGTGCTGGCCTTCGGCGCGCGCGGCTTCGAGGACGGCGGCGATTTCGGCGAGGGAAGCGTGCAATGACCGAGACGGCGCCCGCGCCCAGGAAGCGCTTCCCTCTGCTCCTCGTGATCTCGCTCGCGGTCAATCTCTTTCTGGTCGGGATCACCGCCGGGCTGCTCGGGCGCTATGCGCGGCTTTCCGAGTCGATCCTTCTCGGCGGGGCGGGCGAGCTTTCGCCGCGCAGCGTCCTCGCCCTCGTGCCGTCGACCGCGCGGCCCAAGATCAAGCACGTGCTCGCCGAGCACGGGCGCGACGTGCGCGGGCTGCTGACCGATGCCGGGCGCGCGCGGTTGGAGACGTTCCGCGTGCTGCGCACCGAGCCCCTCGACGTCGAGGCCCTGCGCGTCGCCTTCGCGAGCTCGCGCGCGCGCGACGCCGCCCTCGTCGAGGCCTCGCAGGAGCTCGTGGTGGAGATGGCGGAGGCGCTGACGGCCGAGGAGCGCGAGGCGCTCATCAAGAACGTGCGCGAGCGCGTCGACGAGCGCGGACGCATGCTGCGCCCGCCCGGCGAGCGCCGTCCGCCGGCGAACGGGGAGCCGCTGCGGCGGGCGCCCTGATCCCTCAGGCCACGGCCCGCCGCCAATAGGCCTCCTCGCCGCGCTCGGGCCGCGCCTGCGCCGCCGCGCGCGGCAGGAAGACGCTCACGCGCGTGCCAGCGCCCGGACGGCTCTTGATCTCGAGGCGCCCTCCGTGGGCCTCCACGAGAAGGCGCGAGAGCGCGAGCCCGAGACCTACGCCCTTGCGCTCGACCTCGTTGCGGGGGCCGACCTGCTCGAAGGGCCGCCCGATGCGCGCGAGATCCGCCGGCGAAATGCCGATGCCGGTGTCCGCGACCGTGACCACGAGGCCGTCGAGCGTGGTCTTGGCCGCGATGGTGACGGTTCCCCCGCGCGGCGTGAAGCGGATGGCGTTCGAGACGAGATGGAGGAGGACCTGCGTCAGGGCGCGCGGGTCGGCGCGCAGGCGCGGCATGGGCGAGATGCGCGTGCGCAGCGAGAGGCCGGCCTCGGCGATGCGTATGCGGACCATCTCCAGGAACTCGCCGATCAGCTCCTCGACGTCGACCGGCACGCGGTCGAGCGGCGTGCGCCCGGTCTCCAGCGTCGCGAATTCGAGGATGCGGTTGATCATCTCGAGAAGCCGCTCGCCGCTCGCCCGGATGTCGTCCGCGTACTCGGCGTATTTGCTGTGGCCGAGGGGGCCGAAGAGCTCCTGCGTCATCAGCTCGGAGAAGCCGATGATGGCGTTGAGCGGCGTCCTGAGCTCGTGACTCATATGGGCGAGGAACTCGGCCTTGACCTGGCTCGCGGCATCGGCGCGAAGCTGCTCCTCCTCGAGCCGCGCGCGCAGGCCCTCGATGCTCTCGTGAACCGGCGAGGCGTCGGCCGGGGCCTCGGCCGCGGGCCGCTCCGTCAGATGGCGGACGGCCGTGGCGCGTGCGCGGACGGTCTGCCGCCTGCGCCGCCTGGGCAGGAACCGCGAGGCGCCGAGGCCCACCGCCACGAGAAGCAGCAATATGCCGAGCACGGCGCCGAGGCGGATGGCGAGGACGAGCGTGCCGAAGCCTTCGTCGCGCACGGTCACGACGAGGGGCGTGTCGCCCACCCAGCGCGCCGCCGCCGGCGCGACGGGCACGTGGATGTTGGCCGAGCGGGCGAGCGTCATGCGGTTGCCGTCGGTCACGGCGATGTTGTAGCGGCCGTCGGCCGTGAGGCGCGCGAGCCGGGCGCCGAACCAGCGCGCATCGGCCGTCATCACGACGGCCCCGGAGAACGCGCCGCCCACGTCCGGCAGGCGGCGGGCGAGGACGAGGAGGGTGCGCCCGTCCTCGAGCGGGGGCGCGGCGGCGATCAGCATGCGGCCGGCCCGGTCGATCTCGATCTGCTCGAAGAGCGAGGAGCCGGCGAGCGTGGGGGCGGGCGAGAAGCCTTCCCCCGCGCGGAAGCGCACGCGGCCCGCCTCGTCGGCGAGGAGGAGCCCGAGATAGGGCGCCGAGCGCCCGTCCGCCTCGATCACGGTGCGGTAGACGCCCATGAGGCGGGAATAGTCGAACGGGGGATCGGTGCGGCGGGCCTCGTCGGCCAGAAGCTCCGTGAGCAGCTTCAGATCCGCGTCGAGCTCGCGCAGATCCGAGCTCAGGGCGTAGGCGGAGCGGTCGGCCGCCACCTCGAGCGCGCCGAGCTTGACATGGTTCGTGGCCAGAAGGCCCGCGAAGCAAAGGGCGACGAGCGCGAGGCCGACAACGCCGACGGGGCCGAGGAGCGCGCCGGCCGCCTCGAGGAGTCCGCGCGAGAAGCGGGCCAGCCTCTCCTGCGCCGGAGCGCTGGACCAGCTAGCCATGCGCAAACGCACCCATTCCAGTCTGCTTCCCGTACGAAATATTACGCCGAATCCATCCCTACACTGCGCCGCAGCACGAAACAAGGCGCAGCGCACGGAGAATATGGCGTGGCGCGCGGGGCCCGGCGGCGCCGCGGCGCCGCGGCGCCGCCTACGCGTCGCCGGCGAGCGTGCGCGTCACCACCTCATAGAGGTTGGCGGACAGCGACTTCGAGGCCGCGAGGCGCTCGAGCGCCGCCTTCTGAAGGCTGCGCTGGGGCTCGGCGAAGCGGCGCCAGCTCTCGAACGCGGAGGCGAGGCGCGCGGTGACGCCGGGATTGATCCCGTCGAGGTCGAGGAGGGTGCGCGCGAGGAAGTCGTAGGGCCCGCCGTCGGCGCGGTGGAAGCGGCGCGGGTTGGACGTCGCGAAGGCGCCGATCAGCGCACGCACCTTGTTGGGGTTCGTCCAGGAGAATGCCTCGTGGCGCGTGAGCGCCTCGATGCGCTCGAGGGCGTCGGGCCGGTCCGCCGTGGCGTGGAGCGAGAGCCATTTGTTGACGACGAGATAGTCGTCGCGCCAGCGCTCGTAGAAATGCGCCAGCGCGGCCTCTGTCCGCGGATCGGCGACCTGGGCGGCGATGCTCAGGGCGGCGAGCGCGTCGGTCATGTTGTCGGCGGTCTCGGCCTGGGCGAGCGCCCGTTCGAGATCGCCCGGCCCTCCGCGCGCCGCAAGCAGGGCGAGCGCGACGTTGCGCAGGGCGCGCCGTCCGGCATGCTCCGCGTCCGGCCGGTAGGGGCCCTCGGGCGCGAGCCGCGCGTAGGTGGCCTCGAGGTCCGCTCCGAGCGCGGCGCCGACATGGGCGCGCAGGCGCGCGCGGGCGCGGTGGATCGTCTCGGCGTCGACCGGCGCGGTCTCCTGCGCGATCTCCGATTCGCTCGGCAGCGTGAGCGCGAGCGCCTTGAAGGCGGGGTCGAGCTCGTCGGCGGCGAGCGTGCGCCCGAGCGCAGCCGCGAAGGCGTCGGCCGTCGCCGGCAGCTCGGTCGCGGGGCTGCGCATCGCCGCCTTCACGATGTCGAGCGCCATCACGCGGGCCATGTCCCAGCGCGTGAAGGGGTCGGGATCGCGCGCCATGAGGAGGAGGCGCTCCTCCTCGCCGAGCGCGACGTCGAGCTGGACCGGCGCGGAGAAGCCGCGCAGGAGCGAGGGCACCGGCGGCTCGGCGACCTCGCGGAAGGTGAGGGTGAGCGCGGCCTCGCGCATCTCGATGACGCGCTCCTCCGCACCCGGACGCTTGCCGCCCTCGAAGCGCAGCGGCAGCGGCGCGCCGTCGCGGCCGAGAAGGCCGACGCGCAGCGGCAGGTGCAGGGGCTCCTTCTCGGGCTGCCCCGGGGTCGGCGGGGTCTCCTGCGCGATCTCGAGCGTGTAGGTCTCGCCCGCCGCGTCGTAGGTGCCGCGCGCCCTGATCCGCGGCGTGCCGGACTGGGTGTACCAGAGGCGGAACTGCTTCAGGTCGCGCCCGCTCGCCTCCTCCATGGCGCGCACGAAATCCTCGACCGTCGCGGCCGTGCCGTCGTGGCGCGCGAAATAGAGATCCATGCCGCGCCGGAAGGCCTCCGCGCCGATCAGCGTGCGGATCATGCGGATGACCTCGGCGCCCTTCTCGTAGACCGTCGCCGTGTAGAAATTGTTGATCTGGATGTAGCTCGCCGGCTGCACCGGATGGGCGAGGGGGCCCTGGTCCTCGACGAACTGGCGCGCGCGCAGCCGCCTGACGTCGGCGATGCGCTTCACCGCGCGCGAGCGCATGTCGGCGGAGAACTCCTGGTCGCGGAAGACGGTGAGCCCTTCCTTCAGCGAGAGCTGGAACCAGTCGCGGCAGGTGACGCGGTTGCCGCTCCAATTGTGGAAATATTCGTGGGCGACGACCGCCTCGATGTTCTCGTAATCGCCGTCGGTCGCCGTCTCGGGGCTCGCGAGCACATAGGCCGCGTTGAAGATGTTGAGCGACTTGTTCTCCATCGCGCCGAAATTGAAGTCCGAGACGGCGACGATGTTGAAGATGTCGAGATCGTATTCGCGCCCGAAGGCCTCCTCGTCCCAGCGCATGGCGCGCTTGAGGCTGTCCATGGCGTGGGCGCATTTCGCCTCCTCGCCGGGCTCGACCCAGATGTTGAGCTCGACCGCGCGGCCCGACATGGTGACGAAGCGGTCCGCGAACCGCGCGAGGCGGCCCGCGACGAGCGCGAAGAGGTAGGGCGGCTTGGGGAAGGGGTCCTCCCAGACCGCGTAGTGGCGCCCGCCGGGCGCGCTGCCGCTCGCGACGAGATTGCCGTTCGAGAGCAGCACGGGGCAGGCGCCCGCATCCGCCTCGATCCGTGTCGTGAACACCGAGAGCGCGTCGGGCCGGTCGAGATAGTAGGTGATGTGGCGGAAGCCCTCCGCCTCGCACTGCGTGCAGAACGTGCCGCGCGAGACGTAGAGCCCCTCGAGCGCCGTGTTGGCCTTGGGGTTGATCTCGGTCTCGATCCGCAGGCGGAAGCGCTGGGGCACGCCGGGAATGGTGAGATGCGCCTCGTCGAGGCTGTATTCGTCGGGCGAGAGGACGCGGTTGTCTATCGCCACCGAGACGAGCTTCAGCCCCACGCCGTCGAGGACGAGCGGGGCGTCCGCATCCGCGCCCTCGCGCCGCTCCATGGCGAGCTCGGAGAGCACGCGCGTCTGGCTTTCGTGAAGCTGGAAGGCGAGGTCGGTGCGGGCGATGGCGAAATCGGGCGCGCGATAGTCCTTGAGGCGCACCGCCCTCGGAGTCGGATCTTTCATCGGACAGTCGGTCTCTCGTCGGTCAGGGGCCGGCGATCATGCCACGAACGTCCGCGGGCGGTAAGGGCGGGGCCTCAGGCCTCGGCCGCGAACGGGGGAGGCGGGGGAGCCTCCTCCTCGTCCTCGAAGGCGGCGGTCGCCTCGCCGTCGGGGCCGGGCCCGCCGATGCGCGCGAGCGTGTCCCTCGCCTCGCGCACGATGGGCTCGAACTCGGGCGGGAGCTTGGCGAAGGTCGCGGCGGTGCGCACGAGGCGCTCGGCGATCGCGCGCAGGGCCGGGCTCGCGGTGAGGAGGCGCGCCTGCGCCTCGATGCGGTAGGGGTCGAGATCGTATTCCGCGCCCGGAACGCGCCAGCCGCCCCAGTCGCGCTCGCCCGTGACGATGACGGGGAAGGTGCCGGGGTGAGGGTGGTGGCCGCAATCCTCGCGGCGCTGCCATTTGTTCTGGAGGCGCAGAAGGCGCCAGTGCTCGGCCTCGCCGGGCCGGTAGCTCGCATTGGGCTCGGCCTCGAGCTCCTCGGACGAGAAGTCGCGCCCCAGACCCACATCGTAGTAGACGCGGATCGGCTCGTTGAGGCCCTTGGTCCATTGCGGCAGCACGCGCTCGACCTGGGCCCAGGTGCCCACGGGCTTCACGAACACGCGCTGGTTCTTGTGGAAATGGGCCTTCGCCATGACCTTCCCCGGGCTCTATCCGTCCCGAACGATGCGCCCGCGCGAGTTGCGGTTGGGTAAACGCCGGCGGGCCGGCCGCGAGCCGAGGCCCTTGCGGGCCCGTTACCTGCACTCTGTCCTGTTTGACGGCGGCCCGAGAGGCGCTAACCTTGAACTGCGGTCATAAGAAGTCAGAGATGGAGGTCTCGCCCGATGTCAGAGCTGCACGACGTCAGGGCCAAAGGCGATGTGCGCCAGGGCGGCGGCGATCTCGATCTCGAGCTCGCGATCGGGTGGCTGATGCATGACGTGCACCGCCTCCTGAGCCGCGCCTTCGACGAGAAGTTTCGGGAGCTGGGGCTCACGCGGGCCCAGTGGCGGGTCATGATCCATCTCCTGCGCGAGGACGGGATGACGCAAAAGGAGCTCGCCGAGCTCGATTCGATCGAAAAGGCCCCTATGGGGCGTTTGCTTGACAAATTGGAGGAAATGGGCTGGATCGAGCGGCGTCCCGATCCTCTCGACGGCCGCGCGCGCCGGGTCTTCCGTACGGGCAAGATCGAGCCCCTGCTGCCCGACATCAAGCTGCGCGCCTCGGAGATCTTCGAGCGCGCCTTCGAGGGCCTTCCGCGCGACGCGCGCGAGGATCTGAGGGCCGAGCTCGCGGCGATCCGCGACCGTCTCTCGGGTACGCGTCGCCCGGCCGGCTCCCGCACGCCGCGCGACTGCGCGGCTCCCGGCCTCGAGCCTACGGTGTCCCGTTGACGGGCGTTGCCCGATCCCGCACGCGCCGCGCCGCACACGAATGTCGCTTCGCCCGTTGAAAGGATGGCGTTTTATGAATCTGGACTTTTCCGACGACCAGAAGATGTTGCGCGACCAGGCCCGGCGGTTTCTCGACGAGAAGTCGCCGCTGAAGGCCGCCCGGAAGATCCTGGAGAGCGACGCGCCCTACGACCGCGCGCTCTACAAGGAGATCGCCGAGCTCGGCTGGCTGGGCGCGGCGATCCCGGAAAGCTATGGCGGTCTCGGCCTCGGCTATCTCGAGCTCTGCGTGATCGCGGAGGAGCTCGGCCGCGCCATCGCGCCGGTGCCCGTCTCCTCCTCGATCTATCTCTGCGCCGAAGCGATCCTGCGCGCGGGCAGCGAGGCCCAGAAGCAGGCCTATCTCCCGAAGCTCGCGAGCGGCGAGATCGTCGGCACGCTCGCGCTCGCCGAGAAGGCGGGCGTTCCGCGCCCGGACCGTCTCGAGACGCGCCTCGAGGGCGGCAAGCTCACGGGCCGCAAGATCGCGGTGCCGGACGCAGGGGGCGCGGACATCGCCGTCGTCGCCGCGCGCGCCGGCTCGGGCGTCAGCCTCGCCCTCGTCGATCTCAAGGGACCCGGCGTCGCGCGCGAGAGCGAGCGCTCGGTCGACTCGACGCTCAAGGTCGGGGGGCTCGGCTTCTCCGGCGCGAAGGCGGAGGCGCTCGGGCCCTCGGGCGAGGGCTGGACGCTGCTGCAGACCGTCCTCACGCGCGCGGCCGTGCTCTACGGCTTCGAGCAGCTCGGCGGCGCCGACGCGGCGCTCGCCATGGCGCGCGCCTACGCGCTGGAGCGCTATGCCTTCGGCCGCCAGATCGCCTCGTTCCAGGCGATCAAGCACAAGCTCGCCGACATGTACTGCCTCATCGAGCTGGCGCGCTCCAACGCCTATTACGCGGCCTGGGCGCTGTCGAGCGATGCCGCCGAGCTGCCGCTCGCGGCCGCCGCGCTGCGCGTGAGCGCGAGCGAGGCCTTCGACTTCGCCTCCAAGGAGAACATCCAGACCCATGGCGGGATGGGCTTCACCTGGGAGGCCGACCCGCATCTGCTCCTGCGCCGCCAGGTGCAGCTTCGCCACGTGATCGGCAGCCCGCGCGCCTGGAAGGAGCGCCTCGTCGCCGAGCTCGAGCGGCGCAACGCCGCCTGACGCCAAGCCGCCATTCGATCTAGGAGATCAGACAGATGGATTTCGACGATACCCCGGAAGAGGCCGCCTTCCGCGCCGAGGTGAAGGCGTTCCTGGCGGCGAAGGCGCCGAAATATGCCGAGCCCTGGGAAGGCGAGGAGACCACGCGCGACGATGTCTACCTCAAGCGCGCGCGGGGCTGGCAGGCCGAGAAGGCCGCCGCCGGCTATGCCGGCATCACCTGGCCCAAGGAGTTCGGCGGGCGCGGCGGCAAGCCGATGGAGCAGGTCGTCTTCGGCCAGGAGGAGGGCAAGTACGATCTGCCGACCCAGCCCTTCCTCATCGGCCTCGGCATGTGCATGCAGACGCTGATGGCCCACGGCACGCCGGACCTCATCAAGGAGCATGTCGGCCCGGCGCTCCGTGGCGAGAAGATCTGGTGCCAGCTCTTCTCCGAGCCGATCGCCGGCTCCGACCTCGCGGGCATCAAGACGCGCTCGGAGAGGAAGGGCGACGAGTGGATCGTCAACGGGCAGAAGGTCTGGAACTCGGGCGCGCATTACGCCGACTGGGGCATCCTCGTCACGCGCTCCGATCCCAGCGTGCCCAAGCACAAGGGCCTCACCTTCTTCATCGTCGACATGAAGTCGCCGGGCCTCGAGCCGCGCCCGATCAAGCAGATCTCGGGCGGGGCCCATTTCAACGAGGTCTATTTCACCGACGTGCGCATTCCCGACCGCCAGCGCCTGGGCGCGCCGGGCGAGGGCTGGAAGGTGGCGCTCACGACGCTGATGAACGAGCGCCTCGCGGTCACGAGCTTCCGCGATGTGAGCGTCGACGTGCCCCATCTCCTGCGCCTCGCGCGCTCGATCGACCTCGAGACCGGCCCCGCGATCGAGAACGCGGCGGTGCGCGAGAAGATCGCCGATTTCTACGTGCGCTCGCAGGGGCTCAAATTCACCAATTACCGCACGCTCACCGCGCTCTCGCGCGGCGAGACGCCGGGCCCGCAAAGCTCGATCGGCAAGGTGGTCAGCGCCCCGAAGACGCAGCAGATCGCGACCCTCGGCATGGACCTCGCCGACATGGCCGGCGGGCTCCTCGACGGGGACCTTGCGCCCCTGCGCGCGGCCTTCTCGCAGACCTTCCTCTCGGCGCCCGGCACGCGCATCGCGGGCGGCACCGACGAGATCCTGCGCAACATCATCGCCGAGCGGGTGCTCGGCTTGCCGGGCGACATCCGGGTCGATAAGGATGTCCCCTACAAGGAGCTGCCCACGGGCCGCTGAAGGCGGCGCCGCGGCATAGGCGGCCAGGCGCCGCGGCGCTTTCGGCCGATGGTTTGGCGGGGCAGGGTTCGCAACCGTAGGTTGCGTCCTGTTCCTGCCGCAAAGAGTCCCTAGCTTGTCCTGCGCTGTTCGGCTGGGCGGAGACGATCCGGCGAATGCGAACGACGCGCTTAACCGCGGCTTGGCGGTGCGGCGCTAGGATGGTGGACGTGGCGGCCGGACCCCGGAACGGGGCGGCGCGGCGCGGGCTCTAGCCTTCGCCGCGAGGGTTGCCGATGAGAGGTGTCGGTCCTCGGACCCGGGCCTGCTGGCTTGGCCCCGAGGAGCGTTGGAGGCAGACCGAAAGATGGCGGCAGCCCGGGCGACGCGCTGGTTTGCGCTTGCGACGGCATGCATTGCCGCGCTCGTGCTCGCCGGCGTCTTCGTGCGCCTCTTCGAGCCCCAGCTCACCGAGAGCAAGTCGGTCCTGCGCGAGCTTCAGCGCGAGGGGCGCATCGTCGTGCTCACGCGCAACGCGCCCACGACCTATTACATCGACCGCGACGGCCCGACGGGCTACGAGTACGAGCTGACCCAGGCGCTCGGCCAGGCCCTCGGCGTGGACGTCGAATACAAGGTCTACGGCACCATAGGCGAGGTGCTCGACGCGCTCCGCGCGGGCGAGGGCCAGATCGCCGCGGCCGGCATTCCCCGTTCGCCGCAGGGCGAGGGCGACCTGCAATACGGGCCCGACTACAAGGTCATCCGCCAGCAGGTGGTGTGCCGCCGGGACGGGCCCAAGCCCGCGAACCTCGCCGGCCTCGTCAACGTCTCGATCGAGGTGCCGGCCAAGACCCAGTTCGAGGAGCGCCTGAACGCCCTCGCGGCCCAGCTTCCCGGCCTCACCTGGCGCGCGCGCAGCGACATCGACACCGAGGCGGTGCTCGAGGACGTCGCGCGCGGGGACGTGGACTGCGCCATCTCGGCCTCGAACCTCGTCGCCATCTACCGCCGCTACCATCCCGAGCTCGTCGTCGCGCTCGAGCTCGACGGCGACCAGCCGCTCGCCTGGATCCTGCCCCCCAACGCCGACCGCCTCGTCTCGTTTCTCGATCGTTGGTTCGCGGAAGATCAGCAGCAGGAGGTCATCGCGCGGCTCGACGAGCGCTTCTACGGCCATGTTGACAGCTTCGACTTCGTCGACATCGCCCGCTTCCGCCGCCGCATCGCGACGCTCCTGCCGGACTACCGCAAGACCTTCGAGGCGGCGAGCGCGCAGCACGACCTCTCCTGGACGCTCATCGCCGCGCAGGCCTATCAGGAATCGCACTGGGATCCGGGCGCCGTGAGCCCCACCGGGGTGAAGGGCCTCATGATGCTCACGCTCCCGACCGCCAAGCTCTGGGGCGTCTCGAACCGCGAGGATTCGAGCGAGAGCATCGAGGGCGGGGTGAAGCACCTCGCCTGGCTCATGAAGCAGGTCCCCGAGACGGTCACCGGCGTCGACCGCGTCTGGTTCGCGCTCGCGGCCTACAATGTCGGCCTCGGCCATCTTCTCGACGCGCGCGACCTCGCCGTGCGCCTCGGCAAGGACCCGGACGCCTGGAAGGACATGCGCGAGGTCCTACCGCTGCTCGCCAAGCCGGAATATTACCGCAAGACCCGCCACGGCTATGCGCGCGGCTACGAGCCCGTCGTCTATGTCCAGCGCATCCGCGGCTATTGGGACATCCTGAAGCGCGAATTCCCCGAGGACGCCGAGCTCCACGCCGCGAACGGGACGGCGCTGCGCGCCGCGGCGGATTGAGGCGCTCTGCCTCGTCGATCTTCTGAAAGCCCTCTTTGTCGTATAAGACGCTCGAGCGCGGGGCCTGTGCGTCCCGGGCGCCCGAGGAGCCATGACAGCCAGCGACAGCCACCGCCTCTGCGTCGCGCCCATGATGGGCTGGACGGACCGCCATCAGCGCGTCTTCGCGAGGACGCTGACGCGCCATGCGCGCCTCTATACCGAGATGGTGACGGCCGATGCCGTCCTCCACGGCGACCGGGCGCGCCTCATCGGATTCTCGGACGTCGAGCATCCCCTGGCGCTGCAGCTCGGCGGCAGCGAGCCCGCAAAGCTCGGCCGCGCCGCGCGGATCGGCGAGGGCTTCGGCTACGACGAGATCAATCTCAATGTGGGCTGCCCCTCGGACCGCGTGCAGGCCGGGCGCTTCGGCGCCTGCCTCATGGCCGAGCCCGGCCTCGTCGCCGACTGCGTCGCCGCGATGATCGCGGCGGTGCGCATCCCCGTCACCGTCAAGTGCCGCATCGGCATCGACGATCAGGACCCGGAGGAGGCGCTTTTCGGCTTCGTCGGGACGGTCGCCGGCGCCGGCGCCCGCATCTTCGTCGTGCATGCGCGAAAGGCCTGGCTCAAGGGGCTGAGCCCCAAGGAGAACCGCGAGGTGCCCCCGCTCGACTACGCCATCGTGCGCAGGCTGAAGGCCGCGTGGCCGGAGCTTCGCATCGTCCTCAACGGCGGCCTCGAGACGCTCGACGCCGCGGCGCGCGAGGGCGCGGCGCTCGACGGCGTCATGCTGGGCCGGGCGGCCTATCAGAATCCCTATCTCCTCGCCGAGGCCGACGCGCGCCTCTTCGGGGACGAGGGGAGGGCGCCGACGCGCGCGGAGGCCGTGCGCGCCATGCTGCCCTACATCGCCGAGCGCCTCGAGGACGGCGCGTCCCTCAATGCCGTCACCCGCCACATGCTCGGCCTCTATGCCGGCGAGGCGGGCGCGCGAACCTGGCGGCGCGCGCTCACCGAGGGCGCGCTTGCTCCGCAGGCGGACGCGCGCCTCGTCGAGGCGGCGCTCGAGGCGGTCGAGGCGGCGCGCGCGCGCCACGCGGCCATGCTGGCGGCCTGAGCCATGCTGGAGGGCCATCAGCTCGGCGATCTTCTCATTCTGGGCGCGGGGCTGCTCGCGAGCGGCGTCGCCGCGGGGCTCATCGCGGGGCTTCTCGGTGTGGGCGGAGGCATCGTCGTCGTGCCCGTGCTCTACTACGTGCTGACCGCGCTCGACGTCTCCGAGGAGGTGCGCATGCACCTCGCGGTCGGCACCTCGCTCGCCGTCATCATCCCGACCTCCATCCGCTCGCTGACGAGCCACGCCAAGCGCGGCGCCGTCGATTTCGACATATTGAAGCGCTGGGCGCCGGCCATGATCGGCGGCGTTGCGGTGGGAAGCGTCTTCGCGAGCTCCGCCGACGGCGACACGCTCACCGCGATCTTCGCGAGCGTCGCGCTCCTCGTCGCGGCCAATCTCGCCTTCGGCAAGGAGAGCTGGCGCCTCGGCGCCGCGCTGCCGGGCGTCTGGATCGAGAGCGTCATGGCCGGAATCATCGGCGCGCTCTCGACCATGATGGGCATCGGCGGGGGCACCTTCGGCGTGACGGCGATGACGCTCTACGGCGTGCCGATCCATCGCGCGGTCGCGACCTCGAGCGGGCTCGGCCTTCTCATCAGCGTGCCCGGCACGCTCGGCCTCGTCCTCGGCGGGCTCGGCGTCGCGGACCGGCCGCCCTTCTCGCTGGGCTACGCGAACCTCCTCGGCTTCGCGCTCATCGTGCCCGCGAGCGTCCTCGCCGCGCCCCTCGGCGTCCACCTCGCGCACGGCCTCTCGCGCAAGATGCTCACGCGCGTCTTCGCCTTCTTCCTCGCGGTGACGAGCGCGAAGATGTTCTACGGGCTGTGGGCGGGGTGAGTAGGGAGTGGGGAGTGGGGGCGGCAATCGCGAAGCGATCGGCTGGCGTCGCAACGACCGTTGCCCCGGGGTCCCTTCTCCCGGCGGGAGAAGGACAGGATGAGGGGACCTGCATCGCCGGTGCGCGCCGAGGGTCGATGGCGGACGGCGGCACCCTCACCCAACTGCGGCCAAGGCGCTCCGAAGGCGGAGCGCCAAGCCTCGTAACCCTCTCCCGTAGGGAGAGGGATCCCTACTCGCTCAATCAAATCCTCTGATCGTACTCGCCGACCTCGGGATAGCCCGACAGCACGCCGTCGATCACGGCGAACATCGCCTTCATGTTCGCCTCGGAGACCGGGCTCTCGACGACGACGACGAGATTCGGCTTGTTGGAGGAGGCGCGCACGAGGCCCCAGGTGCCGTCCTTGAGCGTGATGCGCACGCCGTTGACCGTGTTGACGTCGCGGATCGTCTGCCCCATCAGCGGCGCGCCCTTCTTGGCGACGTCCTGGAAGTGGCGCGTCGCGCGCTCGACGACCTCGTACTTCACCTCGTCGGGGCAATAGGGCGACATGGTCGGCGAGCCCCAGGTCTTGGGCAGCGCCTCCTTGAGCTCGGACATGGACTTGTCGGGATTGCGGTCGAGCATGTCGAGGATGGCGATGGCCGAGACGAGGCCGTCGTCATAGCCGCGCCCGATGGGCGGGTTGAAGAAATAGTGCCCCGACTTCTCGAAGCCGACGAGGGCCTTCAGCTCGTTCGCGCGGCGCTTGATGTAGGAGTGCCCCGTCTTCCAATAATCCGTGCGCGCCCCGTTCTTCAAAAGCACGGGGTCCGTCATGAAGAGGCCCGTCGACTTCACGTCGACGACGAACTGCGCATTCTGGTGGCGCGCGGAAAGGTCGCGCGCGAGCATCACGCCCACCTTGTCGGCGAAGATCTCCTCGCCCTCGTTGTCGACGACCCCGCAGCGGTCGCCGTCGCCGTCGAAGCCGAGGCCCACATCGGCCTTGGCCTCCAGCACGGCCTCGCTCAAGGCGTGGAGCATGGCGAGATCTTCCGGGTTCGGATTGTAGCGCGGGAAGGTGTAGTCGAGCTCGCAGTCGAGGCGCACGACCTCCGCGCCGATGCCCTCGAGCACCTGCGGCGCGAAGGCGCCCGCCGTGCCGTTGCCGCAGGCCGCGACGACCTTGACGCGCCGCTTGAGGCGGGGGCGCTCGGTGAGGTCGGCGATGTAGCGCTCGGGCATGTCGGGCACGTGGATGTAGGTCCCGCCCGCGCGCGTGGCGTAGGTGCCGCCGAGCACGATCTCCTTCAGCGCGCTCATCTCCTCGGGGCCGAAGGTGAGGGGGCGCTGGGCGCCCATCTTGACGCCCGTCCAGCCGTTCTCGTTGTGGCTCGCGGTCACCATGGCGACGGAGGGCACGTCGAGCGCGAACTGCGCGAAATAGGCGACGGGCGAGAGGGCGAGGCCGATGTCGTGCACCTCGAGCCCCGCGCCCATCAGCCCCGCGATCATCGCCTTGTGGATGGCGGCGGAGTAGGAGCGGAAATCGTGGCCGACGACGATGGCGGGCCTGACGCCCATCTCGTGGATGAGCGTGCCGAGGCCGAGCCCGAGCGCCTGCACCCCGACGATGTTGATCTGGTTGGGATAGAGCCAGCGCGCGTCGTATTCGCGAAAGCCCGAAGGCGCGACGAGCGGCAGGCGCTCGAACTCCGCCGTGTTGGCCTTGAGGTCGGCGCGGGGCTTGGGGAAGCTCGGGCGTGCGGTCATGGGCCACCTGGTCCTTGTGCGTCGTTAACGCGTGTCGGCGCTGCGCAGGGCATTCAAGAGACGGGCCGCGCCCGTCGCGATATCGGCATCGTTCGTCACGGTCCGCACGCCGCCTCCCTCGGGCACGGGCTCCTGGCGCGCGAGGCGGGCGTCGATGGCGCCCGCTCCCTCCCTCCCTCTCGCGCGCAGCCGGTCGGCGAGGACCGCGGCAGGCGCGGCGATCGCGACGACGGCGACCGGCGCGAAGCGCTCCCGCGCCTCGGCGATCACCGTCCGCGAGACATTGACGACGACATGCCGGCCCGCCGCAAGGTCATCCGTCACATCGGCGGGCACGCCGTAGCGATGGCCGTGCGCGTCCCAGGCGAGGGCGAAGGCGCCGGCCGCGTGGAGCTCGGCGAATTGGCGCTCGTTGACCGCGACATTGTCCTCGTTGCGGTCGCGCGGCCGCGTGACGATCCGCCGCGGAAAGACGTAGGCCGGATCGTCCGCGAGCGCCTCCTTCGCCACCGCGAGCAGGGTGTCCTTGCCGGCGCCGCTCGGGCCCACGACGAGGAAGAGCGTTCCCCGGGCGCGCGCGGCGGCGGCCGTCATGAGGCGAGGCGTCCCTGCGCGAGACGGACGACCTCGCCGGGGCCGGACGGGATCGGCAGCGCCTTGCGCGCGAAGATCGCGTAGCCGGCGACGAGAAGCGCGAAGACCGCGAGCCAGATCAGCGCATGGCGCAGCACGAGGCCGGGCCGGGACCGGACCGCGAGCAAAATTCCCGCGCCCAGAAAGGCGAGGAGCGCGACGAGATGGACGAGCCGGGGCGCGTCGATGCCGCCCGGAGGCGGCGGCACGAAGGCGAGGGCGAGAGCCGTGACCGCGCCGGCGCCGAGAAGGAGTAGGGCGAAGAGGGCTAGCCGGCTCATGAGGCGTGCGCGGACCGTTCTTCTGGCGTCGACGGGAGAGCGCGAAGGCGCCGGCAGGAGATGGCACGGCCGAGGGACGCGGACAAGGCCGCGGCATTGCCTCCTTGCGGCCGGAGGATTATATCGTCGTCGTGTGTGATTGAGATTGAATCACATGAAATCCTGTGGAATTGAGCCGTGACCGACGATCCGAGCCAAACCGCCGCCGCCGCCGACGCGGTTCTGCCGGCGCTGAAGCTCGCCCCGCTGCGCGCGGGCGAGGTCTGGCTGGTCGGCGCCGGGCCGGGCGATCCGGGGCTGCTCACGCTTCACGCGGTGCACGCCCTGCGCGCCGCCGAGGTCATCGTCCACGACGCCCTCGTCGGCGACCGCATCCTCGCGCTCGCCGCGCCGGGAGCGCTCCTCGAATATGTCGGCAAGCGCGGCGGCACGCCGAGCTGCAGCCAGGGCGAGATCACGGAGCGCCTCGTCGCCCATGCCCGCCGGGGCAGGAAGGTCGTGCGCCTGAAGGGCGGCGATCCCTTCGTCTTCGGACGGGGCGGGGAGGAGGCACTGGCGCTCGCCGAGGCCGGGATTCCCTTCCGCGTCGTGCCGGGTGTGACGGCGGGCATCGGCGGGCTCGCCTATGCCGGCATTCCGGTGACGACGCGCGAGACCAACCATGCCGTGACCTTCGTCACCGGCCATGCGGTGAACGGCACGCTCGCGGACGGCATCGACTGGGACGCGCTCGCGCGCGGCGCGGGCGTCCTCGTCTTCTACATGGGCATGCGCACCGCCGGCGCGATCGCGGCGAAGCTGATGGGCGCGGGCCGCGCGCCGGACGAGCCGGTGGCGGTGGTGGCGCGCGCGACCTCGGCCGGCCAGCGCGTGCTCGTCTCGACGCTCGCGCATCTGGAGGCCGATCTCGCGGCGGGCGCCTTGCGCGCGCCGGCCGTCATCGTGGTGGGCGAGGTCGTGCGCCTGCGCGAGAAGCTCGACTGGCTGTCCTCGGCGCTGGCCGAGGACGCGCCCGACGCCGCCGGGATCCGCGCGGCGCTCACCCGCCCGGCGCTCTGAGGCGCGCGAGCCGCGAGGGAAGCTCGCGCAGAACCGCCTCGCGCTCGCCGTCGCTCATCGCGCTCCACCCGCCGATCTCGCGAAGGCTGCGTCCGCAGCCCTCGCAAATCCGCGCGCCCGGCGCGAGCCGGCAGATCTTGAGGCAGGGCGAGGTGCGTTCGGCGTGGCTCGTCATGGCATGCCTTATCGCTGCGTCTTTCCCTTACGGCAAGCCGGCCGCCGCGCGAATACTTCGCCAAAGCTTGCGCAATGCGTGGCGTTCTCGGTCCCTCTCGCCTTGAACGGCCACCGACGGCGGATATGATCGACGCCGTTCAAGTCCCGAAGCCCCGCCCGGGCGCAAGCCAAGGATCGCCGCGATGGATCTCTCGTTCAGCAAGGAAGACGAAGCCTTTCGCGCCGAGGTGCGGGCGTTCCTGGAGGCGGAGTGCCCGAGCGATCTGCGCGGCGCGCGCATCTACGACGTCGGGCGCGAGGGCACGCTGCGCTGGACGCAGATCCTCTACAAGAAGGGCTGGGTCGCGCCGTCCTGGCCGAAGGAATATGGCGGCACCGGCTGGAGCCCCACGCAGAAATATATCTGGGACGAGGAGACGGCGCGCATCGGCACGCCGGCGCTCAACGGCTTCGGCCTCAACATGGTCGGTCCCGTCATCTACACCTTCGGCACGGACGAGCAGAAGAAGCGCTATCTGCCGGGCATCCTCAGCGGCGCGAACTGGTGGTGCCAGGGCTATTCGGAGCCGGGCGCCGGCTCGGACCTCGCGGGCGTCAGGACGCGCGCGGTGCGCGAGGGCGACCATTACATCGTGAACGGACAGAAGACCTGGACGACGCTCGCGCAGTATGCGGACATGATCTTCTGCCTCGTGCGCACCGATCCGAACGTGAAGAAGCAGGAAGGCATCTCCTTCCTCCTCATCGACATGAAGACGCCGGGCATCGCGGTTCGCCCGATCATCACGCTCGACGGCGGGCACGAGGTGAACGACGTCTTCCTGGAAAACGTGAAGGTGCCCGTCGAGAACCGCATCGGCGAGGAGAACAAGGGCTGGACCTACGCGAAATTCCTGCTCGGCCACGAGCGCTCGAACATCGCGGGCGTCGCGCGCTCGAAGAAGTCGCTCGAGAAGCTCAAATCCATCGCGCGCAGCGAGATGGCGGGCGGCCGGCCCCTCATCGAGAGCCCCGACTTCAAGCGCAAGGTCGCCGAGCTCGAGATCGACCTTCTCGCGCTCGAGTTCACGGATCTGCGCGCCCTCTCCGAGGCGGCGAAGGGCAAGCCGCCCGGGCCCGAGACCTCGCCGCTCAAGATCCGCGGCACCGAGATCCAGCAGCGCCTGACCGAGCTGACCATGGAGGCGGTGGGCTACTACGCCAATCCCTTCATCAAGGGCGGGCCGGGCCGCAACGAGCCGGAGATCGGACCGGACTACGCGATCCATTCCGCGCCGACCTATTTCAACACGCGCAAGACGTCGATCTATGGCGGCACGAACGAGATCCAGCGCAACATCATCGCGAAGATGGTGCTGGGGCTCTAGGCCGACCGGCGACCTTTGCAATTACAGAGACTGAGGAAGAGGCGATGGATTTCTCCTTCACCGAAGAGCAGACGCTGCTGCGCAACTCCGTGGCGCGCTTCGTCGCCGACAACTACACCTTCGAGGCGCGCCGCGAGATCGTGAAGAGCGCGGAGGGCTGGCGCCCCGACTACTGGAAGCAGTTCGCCGAGCTCGGCCTTCTCGCCGCGCCCTTCGCGGAGGAGCATGGCGGGCTCGGGGGCGGGCCCATCGAGACCATGGTGATCCTGGAGGAGTTCGGGCGCGGCCTCGTCGTCGAGCCCTATCTGCCGACGGTCGTCATCGGCGGCGCCTTCCTGCGCCACGCCGGCAGCGCGGCCCAGAAGGAGGAGCTCCTGCCCCAGATCGTCGAGGGCTCGCTCGTCACCTCCTTCGCCTTCGCCGAGCCCCAGGCGCGCTTCGACCTCTTCGACGTCCGGACGAGCGCGAAGAAGAGCGGCGGCGGCTACACGCTCAACGGCCACAAATCGGTCGCCATCGCCGCGCCGATGGCCGGGAAGCTGATCGTCACGGCACGGACTGCCGGGGGTCAGCGCGACGCGAAGGGCATCGGGGTCTTCCTCGTCGACGCGACGGCCAAGGGCGTGACCCTCGAATCCTATCCGACGGTCGACGGGCTGCGCGCCGCCGACGTGCGCCTCGACAACGTCGCGGTCGGCGCCGACGCGCTTCTCGGCGAGGCGGAGAACGGCCTGCCGCTCGTCGAGCGCGTCGTCGACGAGGCCATCGCCGCGCTCTCGGCCGAGGCCATGGGCGTCCACCGCAAGATGCTCGAGCTCACGCTCGACTACACCAAGACGCGCCAGCAGTTCGGCCAGCCCATCTCGAAGTTCCAGGCGCTCCAGCACCGCATGGCCGACATGTTCGTCCATGTCGAGGAGAGCGTCTCGATGGCCTACATGGTGGCGCTGAAGCTCGACGCGCCCGAGGCCGAGCGCAAGGCGGCCGCCGCCGCCGCGAAGGCGCAGCTCGGCCGCGCCGGCCGCTTCATCGGGCAGAACGCCATCCAGCTCCACGGCGGCATGGGCATGACCGAGGAGATGGCCGTCGGGCACTATTTCAAGCGCGCAACGATGATGAACATCCTCTTCGGCGACACCGACCACCACACGCGCCGCTTCGCGGAGCTGACGCAGGGCGCAGCGGCCTGAGGCGGCCGCCTCGCCGTGACGGGCCGAGCGCCGAAAGGACCTGCGTCACCCTGAGGTGCACGGACAAGGTCCGTGCTTCGAAGGATGGGACGCATGCTGCGCGGGTCCGAAGCGCCTCGGGCCGCCGTGCTCGCGACCGCCACCCCCACCCCCACCCGGCCTCCCCCTTTCAGGGGGAGGGGGTGAAAGCTGCGGCCGCTCGATCGGACACCGGCGCCGTCGATCCTTGCCGCGCGCGGGAATACGTCATGGAATCAAGGCATCGACCACGTCCTCTCCTCCCCCTGAAAGGGGGAGGACGGGTGGGGGTCCTCGCCGCGAACGAAGTCCTGGCAGTCGACATCGCCACAATTTCCGTGGACGGACGAGGCGAAGGGCTTCCGCCTCGCGTCGATTTCCGGACGCCGGTGGGCGCGGCCGCGGGACGGCCATCTCGAAGGCCGGGCGATCGGGCCGAAAAATGCTCCGCCTCTCGGGAAGAAGCGCGGCGCGCCGGCTACCGCGCGCCGTTCGCGCGGAAAAGGGCGAGGGTGCGCTCGCGGGCGAGACGGGCGCAGCCCGCGTCGTAGTCCTGGCGGCGGTCCGAATTGAAGCCGTGGCCGGCGGGATAGATGTGGACCGGAACCTCCGGGTGCGCCGCTTTTATCTTCTCGACGTCGCTCATGGGGATCGCCGCGTCGCGCTCGCCGAAATGGAGGACGATCGGGCAGCGCGGGCGCTCGCCGAGGAACTCGACGATGCGCCGGCCGTAATAGCCGCTGGCGGCGGCGAGCCCCGGAACGCGGCAGGCGCCGAGCCAGGCCATCGAGCCGCCGTAGCAATAGCCGACGGCGAAGACCGGGCCGAGCGGCGCGAGGCGCTCCACGATGCGCGTCATGTCGCCCACGGAGAGATCGATCGGATGGGATTCCGCGATCTCGCGGGCGCGCGCTATGTCCTGCGGCGTGTAGTCGGCCTCGAAGCCCGGTTCCTCGCGGTCGTAGAGCGCGGGCGCGATCGTCTCGAAGCCGTCGGCGGCAAAGCCGTCGCAGAGCTCGCGGATATGATCGGTGACGCCGAAGATCTCCTGGACGAGCACGAGCCCGCCGACGCGCGGGCCCGAAGGCTCCACGCGATAGGCGCTAAGGCGCGCGCCGTCCGCGCCCTCGAAGGAAATCGTCTCTCCGCGAAGCGTCATGGCCGGCTCCTCCCGTGTGGGGGAGCAGACTAGCCCCGCGACGGCGCGCGGACAAAGCCGACCGCGAGCGGCCCGCTCAGTCGCACTTCCTCTCGTCCTTGCAGCCCTTGTAGGCGCCGGCCGCGCCGCCCACGACGCCGCCGATGACCGCGCCGGTCACCGCCGAGCCGCCGGTGATCGCGCCGACCACCGCGCCCGCGCCGGCCCCGAGGGCGCCGCCCGAAAGCGCGCCCTGTTCGGTTTTCGAGAGGCTCGTGCACGCGCCGAGCGAGAGCGCGCCCGAAAGACAGATCGCCGCCGTCAGAGTCCGCATGGCTCAACTCCTCCTCGAAGCGAGGCGGTCCGGCGTCTGCCGGCCGCCGAAGGACTTATATAATGCGTCAGACGGCGGAAAGGTTCATGAAAGCTCGGCAAGATTCATGTCGAGAAGCGGAAATGCATGACGTCGCCGTCCGCGACGACATAGTCCTTGCCTTCGAGGCGCATCTTGCCCGTCTCCTTCGCCCCGGTCTCGCCGCCGCAGGCGACGAAATCGGCATAGGAGATGGTCTCGGCGCGGATGAAGCCGTGCTCGAAATCGGTGTGGATGACGCCCGCGGCCTGCGGCGCCTTCGTCCCCGAGACGATGGTCCAGGCGCGCGCCTCCTTGGGCCCCACCGTGAAGTAGGTGATGAGGCCCAGCAGGTCGTAGCCCGCGCGGATGAGGCGGTTGAGGCCCGGCTCGGCAAGGCCGAGCTCGGCGAGATATTCGGCGCGCTCCGCCTCGGCGAGCTGCGCGATCTCGGCCTCGATCCGTGCCGAGATGACGACCATGGCGGCGCCTTCCTTCTCGGCGCGCGCGGCCACGGCCCGCGAGAGCGCGTTGCCCGCCGCCGCCGAGGCCTCGTCGACATTGGCGACGTAGACGACGGGCTTGGCGGTCAGAAGGCCCAGCGCGCGGAAGGCGGCGCGGTCCTCCTCGGCGAGGTCGAGCTCGCGCGCGGGCCGGCCCTCGCGCAGCAGCGCGAGCGCGGCCCCCATCAGCGCGACCTGGGCCTTCGCCTCCTTCTCGCCGCTCTTGGCCTTCTTCTCCAGGGGCACGATGCGCCGCTCGAGGCTCTCGAGGTCGGCGAGCATGAGCTCGGTCTCGACCGTCTCGGCGTCCGCCAGCGGATCGATGCGGCCCTCGACATGGGTGACGTCGTCGTCGACGAAGCAGCGCAGCACATAGGCGACCGCGTCGACCTCGCGGATATGCGCGAGGAACTGGTTGCCGAGTCCCTCGCCCTTGGAGGCGCCGCGCACGAGGCCGGCGATGTCGACGAAGGTGAGCCGCGTCGGAACGATGCGCGCGGAGCCGGCTAGCGAGGCGAGCGCGTCGAGGCGCGGATCGGGCACCGCCACCTCGCCGACATTGGGCTCGATGGTGCAGAAGGGATAGTTCGCGGCCTGGGCCGCCGCCGTCTGGGTCAGCGCGTTGAAGAGGGTCGACTTGCCGACATTGGGCAGGCCGACGATGCCGCATTTGAAGCCCATGGCGCCTCGCGATCGTCAGGATGCGGATGGAGGGGCGAGCGTTTCGGCGATCCGGCTCATGAACTCGTCGTCACGATCCTCCAGAAGGAGGGGCGCGCGCGCGGCGATCTCGCCGAGCAGGGCCGCGAGCCAGTCCTCGTCCGCCTTCCGGAAGTTCGAGAGCACGTGTCCCGCGACGCGCGCCTTGTCGCCCGGATGGCCGACGCCGATGCGCACGCGCTTGAACTCCGGGCCGATGGCGGAGGCGATGGAGCGCACGCCGTTGTTGCCGGCATGCCCGCCGCCCGTCTTCACCTTGACGCGGCCCGGCGCGAGGTCGATCTCGTCGTGGAAGACGCAGACCTCGGAGGGCGCGAGCTTGAAGAAGGCGAGCGCCTCGCCGACGGCGCGCCCGCTCTCGTTCATGTAGGTCTGCGGCTTCAGGATCATGACCTTTTCCGAGGCCCCGCGGCAGGGCAGGGCGCCCTCGCGCGAAAGGCCCTGGAAACGGCGGCGCTCGGGAGAGAAGGCGTGGCTCTCGGCGATGGCGTCGGCCGCCATGAAGCCGACATTGTGCCTGTTCATCGCATAGTCCGGGCCCGGATTGCCGAGCCCGACGAGGAGATGCATGGCGCTAGCTCTTGGCCTCCGTCGAGGGGGTCTCGGCCGCCGCCGTCTCCGCCGCCGCCTCGCTCGCCGCTTCTTCCGACTTCAGGAGCGAGGGCGCCACGATCGTCGCGATGGTGAAGTCGCGGTCGGTGATGGTCGGGCGCACGCCCTCGGGCAGCGCCACCGCGGAGATGTGGATCGAGTCGTTCACGTCCGCCTCGGCGAGATCGATGTCGAGGTGGTCCGGAATGAGGTCGACCGGGCAGACGAGATCGACCTCGTGCCGGACGATGTTGAGGACGCCGCCGCGCTTCAGCCCGGGCGAGATGCCTTCGTTGTGGAAGCGCACCGGCACCGCGACGACGATGGTGGCGCCTTCCTTGAGGCGGAGGAAGTCGACATGCAGCGGCACGTCGGTGACGGGGTGGAACTGCACGGCGCGCGGAATGACGCGCGTCTTCGCGCCGGCGATGTCGAGCTCGTAGAGCGTGGAGAGGAATTTTCCCGTGCCGACGGCCTTCTTCAGCGCGGCGAGCTCGACCGCGACGGTCTCGGGGTCCTCGCCGCCGCCATAGACGATGCCGGGCACCGAGCCCGAGCGGCGCGTCGCGCGCGCGGCACCCGTGCCCGCGCCCGCCCGCTTCTCGGCGCTGAGGGGAAGAATCTGGCTCATCTCGCGGTCCTCGAACTCTGGTCGAAAAGCTATCCCGGCGGGGGCCCCGCAAGGGTCCCGGCGCCAACGGCTCGACGCCTCTTCCGGAAAGTGCGTGGTTTTAGCTCAAACGCCCCGCGCCCCGCAACGCCCCTTCGGGGCTTCGGGCGAAGGGGGCGCTCGCCCGGGCTCGCGCCTCAGTCGAAGAGGCTCGAGACCGACTCCTCCTTGGCGATGCGGCGCATGGCCTCGCCGATGAGGGGAGCGATGGGCAGGACGCGAATATTGGTCGCGCCCTGGACGGCGAGGGTCGGCTGGATCGAATCCGTGATGACCAGCTCCTTGAGGACCGAGCCCGCGATGCGCGCGACCGCGCCCCCGGAAAGGACGCCGTGCGTCACATAGGCGCTCACCGCCTTGGCGCCCTTGTCCATGAGCGCCTGCGCCGCGTTGCACAGCGTGCCGCCGGAATCGACGATGTCGTCGACGAGGAGGCAGACGCGCCCGTCGACATTGCCGATGATGTTCATGACCTCGGACTCGCCCGGCCGCTCGCGCCGCTTGTCGACGATGGCGAGGTCGGCGTTGAGGCGGCGCGCGAGGAGGCGCGCGCGCACGACGCCGCCGACGTCCGGCGAGACCACCATGGGCACCTCGCCGTTGAGATTCTCGCGGATGTCGCGCTCGAAGACCGGCGCGGAATAGAGATTATCCGTCGGGATGTCGAAGAAGCCCTGGATCTGGCCCGCATGGAGGTCGAGGGTCAGCACGCGGTCGGTGCCCGCCGTCGTGATGAGGTTCGCGACGAGCTTGGCCGAGATGGGCGTGCGCGGGCCGGGCTTCCGGTCCTGCCGGGCATAGCCGAAATAGGGGATGACGGCGGTGATGCGGCGCGCCGAGGCGCGGCTCAGCGCGTCGATGCAGATGAGGAGCTCCATCAGATTGTCGTTCGCCGGAAAGGAGGTCGACTGGACGATGAAGACGTCCTCGCCGCGCACGTTCTCCAGAATCTCGACGAAGACCTCCATGTCGGCGAAGCGCCGCACGATGCCCTTGGTCAGCGTGAGATTGAGATAGCCCGCGATCGCCTCTGCGAGCGGCCGGTTCGAGTTGCCGGCGAGGAGCTTCATCTTCCGTCCTTCCCGTCGTGCCCTGAGGCGCGGCACGCGCGATGCGCAAAGACCCGACCAGCACGATCCCGGCTCTCAATCCGCCGGCGCCACATGCCCCGCATCCCTCGCCCCTCGGTTGCGGTCAGGCTTCAATACATGACGGTTCGATTAAGCTCCCGTGTCATAGCAACGGCCCGGTGCGCTGTAAACCGCGCCGCGGGGCGGCTTCACGGGGCGCCGAGGGCGGGGCGCAGCTTCAGCTCCGGCGGCGGACGGTCGGCCGCGGCCGGCAGGGGCGCGCGGGGCTTGCGCGGCGCGGCCGGGGCCGGCGCGGGCTCCGCCGCCGCGATCTTGGGCGCGTTCTCGAGGAGGGGCACGAGCCCCTCGGCCGCGCCCATGGCCGCGAGCAGCGCGACATCGCCCCAGCCCGCCTCGAGCATGCCGGCCGGAACCGCGTTCTTCTGCGCGACCGTGCCGAGAGGCCGGCCGGCGGCATCCGAAAGCTGCCAGGCGAGGGCCACCGTGTCGGCTTCCTTGCTCTCCTCGCTCACGTCGACCGAGACCGCGAGGCGAAAGGGCGCGTCGCGCGCGCTGCGGCTGACGGCATAGCCGCGCCCCGAGAGCACCCCCGCGATGGCCGCCGCGAGCCGCGTCTCGCCGTCGCCCGGCGCGCCGGTGACGGCGGTGAGCGCGATCGGCACGGGCGGCCTCGAGGGGCCGAGCACATCGTTCGGCGTCACTCCGTCGCGCCGGTCGAGGGCGGCGCGCAGGCCGTCGGCGCTCGCCTCGGCGAGCCGGCGGGCGAGCGCGCGGCCGCTCTCGGCAAGCTCACCGCCGACGATCGGCGGCTCGCCGTCCCACGCCGCGTCGACCGCGAAGGCCTCGATCTGCGCGCCGTCGGGCCCCTCGAGCCGCCAGGCGATGCTGAGCTTCGTCTCGTCGCCGGCGCCCTCGATGGCGGCTCTGCCGCGCAGCGTGTCGCCGCCGCTCCGGTCGCCGCGGATGACGGCGATCTCGCGGGAATCGGCCGCGGCGACGAGCGCGCCGCGCAGCGCGCCGTCGAGCGCGTCCGGCAGGCCCTTCACGTCGGGCAGCGCGACGACGGCGCCCGTCGCGATCCGGCCGAGCAGAGCGGGTGTCTGCGTTCCCGTTTCGTCCGCGAACGGAAGAGTCGCGGCCGGGCTCGGGCCCAGGCGCAGGATGGCCATGGTCGGGTCGCCGCCCATGCAGCCGGCCAGGCTCGCGGCGAGCAGCGCCGCGCCGAGCACGCGGCCCGGGCGCGGGAAGGCGGCCCGTCCGCCCTCAGGCGGGAGCGAGCGCGATCGCGGACAGGTTGCGCCCATAATCCCCCTCGCCGCGATGGGTCGCGCGACGGAAGCTGAAGAACTCGTCCTCCCCGGCATAGGTGCACAGGCCGAGAGTCTCGACCAGCCCGACGCCCGCCGCCGCGAGCCGCGCGCGCACATAGGCCGGTAGGTCGAAGCGCGCCCTCGCGGCCGTCTCGGGGCGGACGAAGAAGCGCGCATTCGCCGCATCGGCCTCGAGGAAGCGCTGCTCGAATTCGGGGCCCACCTCGTAGGCGGGGCCGGAAATGGCCGGCCCGACCGCCGCGCGGATGCCCGCCCGCGTGGCGCCCAGCTCTTCCATCGCCGCGAGGCTCGCCTCGAGGATGCCGCCGAGCGCGCCCTTCCAGCCGGCATGGGCCGCCGCGACGACGCGCGCCCGCGGATCGGCGAGGAGCACCGGCGCGCAGTCGGCGGCGAGCACGCCGAGGACGAGGCCCTCCTCGCGGGTCGCGAGGGCATCGGCCTGCGGCGCGGCGTCGGGCGGGAAGCCCTCGCGCACGATCGCGGCGCGCGCCGAGTGGATCTGGTAGCAGGTGAGGACGGGCGCGTCGGGAAGGCCGAGCGCGCGCGCCGCCGCGGCGCGGTTCGCGGCGACCGCCTCGCGCGCGTCCCCCGAGCCGTAGCCGCAATTGAGGCTCCGGTACAATCCCGTCGAGACGCCACCGGCCCTCGTGAAAAATCCGTGCACGACGCCCGGCGCGGCGAGGCCCTGAGCGGCGTGGCGGGGCAAGGGCGCGTTCGTCATGCCCGCCTCACTCCGCAAAGCCGGCAAGCGGCGGCGCGCCGGGCCCGGTGAGGCCGAGCGCCTTGAAGAGCGTGCCCATGGCCGAGGGATCGGCGAGGCGGCGCGCGGCGAGGACGGCGCCGCCGTCGCCCGCCCGTGCGAGCCGGCGCGCCCGCGCCGCGAGCCCCAGCCGCTCGAGGAAGAGGCCCTGCGGCACCGGTCCGTGCGCGAGGGCGCCCGCCGCCTCGCCCGCGCGCGCGAGGGCGGCGAAATCGACATGGGCCGTGAGATCGGCCTCGCCCGGCGCGTCGAGCGGCGGCGCGTAGGCATGGCCGCGCACCGCCTGGAGCGTGTCGCCCGCGCCTTCCTCCGCATAGCCGTAGTCGAGCACGAGCGCCGCGCCCGGCCGTCCGACGAGCGCGTCCCCGACAAGTCCGGCGAGCGCGCGGGCGAGGGGCGAGATCTCGGCGACCGAGCCGACCGGCGCGGCGCGCAGCGCCTCGGAAATGGGCGGCGCGGGGATGACGGGCGAAAGGCCGAAGGCGAGCGATCCGCGCTCGCCGAGCCCGACGAGGCGCTCGCGCCAGCCCTCGCGCGTGCGCTCGAACTGGCGGACGGGCAGGGCGTCGAAGAACTCGTTCGCGACGAAGTAGAGCGCGCCGCCTTCGGCGGCGGCGAGGGCGTCGGCGAGGCGGTCGTGCCAGACCGGGGCGAAGGCGCTCAGGCGCGCGCGCTGGCGCTCGCGAAGGACGGGGCTCGTCTCGACGAGATGCAGCGAGAGATGCTCCCCGAAGGCCGGCCGCACGGCGGCGGCGCGCAGGAGATCGGCCATCAGCGTGCCCCGCCCGGGCCCCGCCTCCACGAGATGGACGGGCGTCGGCGCCCCGCTCGCGAGCCAGTGGTCGACAAGGCAGAGCCCGATGAGCTCGCCGAAGATCTGCGAGATTTCCGGCGCGGTGGTGAAGTCTCCGGCGGCGCCCAGGGGGTCGCGCGTCGCGTAGTAGCCGTGCTCGGGATCGCCGAGCGCGAGGCTCATGAAGGTCGCGACCGGAATCGGCCCCTCGGCGCGGATGAGGCGCGCGAGGCGCCCGGCGAGCGGCGTGGGACAGGCCTCGAGGAGGACCTCGCCGTCCATCACGGGCGCTCCGTGCCTTCCCGGGGAGGGGCGAGCTGCGGCGCGCCCTTCCGTCCGTAGGCGTACCAGAAGAAGAAGATCGCCGCGAGCCACATGGGCACCGAGAGCAGCATGCCCATGGTGAAGGGGCCGAGCACCGCCGTGCCCGAATCCTTGAAGAACTCGCAGGCGGTGCGCGCGAGCGAATAGCCGAGGAGGAAGACGCCGCAGGCAAGGCCCGGCCGGCGCAGCACGTTCGCCCAATGGGTCAGCGCGAAGAGGACGGCGAAGACGAGAAGCCCCTCCGACAGCGCCTCGTAGATCTGCACCGGATGGCGCGGCAGCTCGCCGGCCGGGCAGATGCCGTAATGGTTGCGCCGCACGACCGCGTTGCAGAAGACGACCGCCCACGGAACGTTCGAGACCTTGCCCCAGAGCTCGGCGTTGATGAAGTTCGCGCAGCGCACGAGGAAGATGCCGACCGGCGCCGCGACCGCGAGGAGGTCGCCGAGGCGCACGACGTCGATCTTGTGCCGGCGCGCGAAGAGGAAGAGCGCGATGACGACCCCGACGAGGCCGCCGTGGAAGGACATGCCGCCCTCCCACACCGCGAATATGCGCAGCGGGTTGTCGAGATAGCTCTCCGGCCCGCGGCCCGGACCGCACAGGCCGTGGCCGTCCGCCGACAGACCGCAATAGAGGAAGTCGTAGAAGACGATGGAGCCCAGCCGCCCGCCGACGATGACCCCGAGCGTCACCCAGACGAGGAAGTCGTCGATGTCGATGGGGCGGGCCGGCGGGGCGACGGCGTGGCGCTTGCGCGCGCTCTCACCGTACCCTCCCTTCCAGGAGAAGGGCGGCAGCGCGTCGAGATGGGCCGTCGGCCAGAGCCGGTCCGTCGCGAGCAGCGCCCGCAGATACCACCAGCCGAAGAGCAGCGCCGCGATATAGGCGAGCGCGTACCAGCGGATCGCCAGCGGGCCGAGATGGATCAGCACCGGGTCGATGGGCGGAAAAGGGATCGCGAACAGGGGCATCGCTTCGTCCTTCGTCGGGCCGCCGGGAGCCTCGGGCGGGAGGCCCGCCCAGTCAAGGGGCGCGGGCGGGGGGCGCCGACCGTCGATTGGCTCGGGGCCATTCCACTTGCGACGTTGCCCGGCTCGACCGGGCAATCCAGTGTCGCAGATCGAACGATGGTGGAGGCGCTATGGGCCCCCCGATCAAGTCGGGGGGCGTCGCAATGGGAGCCCGCCCGAGGGCGATGCCATCGAATGGCCGAGAATGCCCCCATATAGTAAAGACGTGCCAGCCTCAGACGGAGCGCCCATGCAGACCACGAACCGATTCTTCGACGAGCTGTCCCGCGTGATGACGGGGGCGGCGGGCGCGGCCAAGGGGCTGCGGGAGGAGGTCGAGCAGCTCGTGCGCTCGCAGGCCGAGCGCGTCGCGAACGACCTCGACCTCGTCTCGCGCGAGGAGTTCGAGGCCGTGCGCGCGCTCGCCGCGGCGGGCATCGCGGAGCGCGAGGCGCTGACGCGCCGGGTGGCGGCGCTCGAGGCCGAGCTCGCGGCCCTCAAGAAAGGCGGCGCGCGTGCCCGCCCCGCGGGCAAATCGACGCAGGCCAAGGCCGCGCCGCGCAGGGCTGCGCGCAAGAAGAGCTGAGGCGC
Source organism: Alphaproteobacteria bacterium (assembly GCA_024236075.1). Taxonomy (GTDB): domain Bacteria; phylum Pseudomonadota; class Alphaproteobacteria; order JACAEB01; family JACAEB01; genus JACAEB01. The sequence continues at coordinate 36,598 of JACKLE010000013.1, forward strand.
GTCCGTCCGAGGATCGCAGGGATCGAAAGCCCGCCCGGGCGCGATCCGGGACGGTCGCCGGATGGTGAAGATTTCCTTGGCGGCGGCGCCGTCCGGCTCGCTTGCGTATGGGCGACGCATCAGGCAGCTTAGGGTCATGTGGTCGCCGGAGGGGGCAATACCAAATCTGGTATCCGGCGGGTCGCGAAGTCGAGCGGAGCCGACGATGTCCGCATCGGCCGATCGGGCGGTTCGTCTGTAGGCGGATCGTCTCCGGCGCCATCCCCGGCGCGCCGGCGCGGCCGCCGGGCTTCGGCGCAAGGGGTTTGGCGAGTCGGGCTCGAGGGCGGACCGGCTCGGCGTCTCACCTCCGCCCTCATGGACGGGAGCCTTCCATGGAAGTCATCACCCACCAGTCGGACGAAATGGGCGGCAATCCGCTCGACATTCTCGAGCAGATCGTCGTGGCGGAGCTGTGGCCTCACGACCGCGCCGCCGACGAGGAGCTCCACGTCACCGCCACGGGCGGCTGGTGCGACTATCACCTGACCTTTTCCTGGCGCCCGGACCTCGAGGCCCTGCACGTCGCGGTCGCCTTCGACGTCAAGGTCCCGGTCGAGAAGCTCGGCGCCGTCCACCAGCTCCTCGCGCTCGTCAACGAGCAGCTCTGGATCGGCCATTTCGATTTGTGGTCTGAGGACCGCCTCGTCATGTTCCGCTACGGCGCCCTCCTCAACGGCGGCGCGCCCTTCACGCCGGAGCAGGCGGAGTCGCTCCTGCGCCTCGCGGTCGAGGCGTGCGAGCGCTTCTATCCCGCCTTCCAGTTCGTGATCTGGGCCGGCAAGTCGGCGCGCGAGGCGGTCGAGGCCTGCATGTTCGAGACGGAAGGCGAAGCATGACCGAGCCCCTCGGGGGGCAGGCAGGCACGCTCCTCGTCGGCGCGGGGAACATGGGCGGCGCGCTTCTCGCGCGCTGGATCGCCGAGGCGAAGGCGGCGGGCGAAGGCCCGGCCGCCTTTCTCGTCGCCGAGCCCGCGCCGGGACCGGCTGTGGCGGACCTTCTCAAGCGCGAAGGCATAGCGCATGTCGCCGACGTCGCGGTGCTCGGCCCCATAGCGGCCGACACACTCGTGCTGGCGGTGAAGCCGCAGGGCATGGGCGAGGTCCTGAAGGGGCTCGCCTTCGCGCGCCCGCCCGGGCTCGTCCTGACCGTCGCGGCGGGCCTGCCCATCTCCTTCTATGAGGCGCGGCTCGGCCGCGTGCCCATCGTGCGCGCCATGCCCAACATGCCGGCGCTGATCGGCAAGGGGGTCTCGGTCGCCGTGGCGAACGGCGCCGCCGGCGCGTGGGCGCGGGCGCGTGCCGAAGGCCTCCTCGCGGCGGCCGGCGCGGTGCGCTGGGTCGAGGACGAGGAGCTCATGCACGCGGTGACGGCCGTCTCGGGAAGCGGACCGGCCTATGTCTTCCTGCTGGCCGAATGCCTCGAGGAGGCCGCGATCGCGCAGGGCCTCGCCCCGGAGCTCGCGCGGGACCTCGCGCGCGCGACGGTCTCGGGCGCGGGCGCGCTCCTCGACGCCGACCCGCGCGGGGCGGGCGAGCTGCGCGCCGCCGTGACGAGCCCGGGCGGCACCACCGCGGCCGCGCTCGGCGTGCTGACGGGCACGGAAGGGCTCGGGG
>JACKLE010000014.1 GCA_024236075.1 Alphaproteobacteria bacterium
TCGAGTTCAAGGAAGGCAAGATCAAGTAGGTCGATGCCTTCGAGACCTTTCGAAAGGCGGTGCGGTGGCGCCGCCTTTTGCGTTTTGGGGCCTCAGGCTGCCGCCGCGACGACGCGGTTGCGGCCGTCGCGCTTGGCGCGATAGAGCGCGTCGTCGGCGCGCTTCAGGAGCTTCTCGGCAGTGTCCGAGGCCCCCTCGCACGCCGTAACTCCGATCGACACCGTGACCTGGAGCCCGCCCGAGGCGTTCGACACCCAGAAGGGGCGCGCCTCGACATCCTTCCTCAGGCGCTCCGCGATCTGATAGGCGAAGGAGAGATCCGTGTCGGGCATCGCTACCACGAACTCCTCGCCGCCATAGCGGCACGCAAGGTCGATGCCGCGCGTGTTGAGCGCGATCCGGCGGGCGAACTCGGCCAGCACCTCGTCGCCCACGTCGTGGCCGTAGGTGTCGTTGACCCGCTTGAAGAAGTCGATGTCGAGAATGAGGAAGGACATCGGCTTGCCCGTCGAGACCGCGTTGTCGAGCAGGGTCTTCAGATGGCTGACGAGATAGCGGCGGTTGTAGAGCCCGGTGAGCTGGTCCGTGATCGCCATCTCGAGGGAGAGCTGCAGATTCTGCTTCAGCCGGTCGGCATAGCGCTTGCGGCGAAGCTGGGTGCGCACGCGCGCCGTGAGCTCGTTGCGGTCGATCGGCCGCACGAGATAGTCGTTGACCCCCATTTCCAGCGCGCGCGCGAGCTTGCGCGTGTCGTTGTCCTGGATGAGGGCGAGGATCGGCACGTTGCGCGCGCGCTCCGAGGAGCGGATCTGCGAGCAGAGGCGCAGGCCGTCGGCCTTCTCGAGCGCCAGCGAGACGATGAAGAGGTCGAAGTCCGCGCCGCGCATCTGGACGAGCGCGCTCTCGACATCGGACTCGACCTTCACCTCATGGCGCTGTCCGAGCGTCTCCTCGATGGTCCTCGCGGACGGCGCGCGGTCCTCGACGACGAGGATGTGGCCCTTGAGCTGATCGTCGTCCGCGCCGACCACGACCGGGTCGTCGAGAATCCCCAGCGACTGCCCGGTGATCTGGCGCATCCGGAGCTCGTCCGTCATCATCTTGAGACGGACGAGGCTGCGCACGCGCGCCATGAGGGCGAGCTCGTCGACGGGCTTGGTCAGAAAATCGTCCGCGCCCGCCTCGAGGCCATGGACGCGGTCCGCAGGCTGATCGAGCGCGGTCACCATGACGATCGGAATGTGTGCGGTGTCGGGCGAGCCCTTGAGGCGGCGGCAAACCTCGAAGCCGTCCATGCCGGGCATCATCACGTCGAGAAGGACGATGTCGGGCGGCTCGTTCTTCACGATCTCGAGCGCCTGCTCGCCGCGATAGGCGGTCGCTACCTCGAAATATTCCGCCGTGAGCTGGGCTTCCAACAGCTTCACGTTGGCCGGAACGTCGTCGACCACCAGAACGCGCGCGGACATGCGAAATCCCTTTAGTCGAGGAAGCGGCGCACGGTGTCGAGGAACTGCACAACCGAGATGGGCTTGGCGATATAGGCTTCGCACCCGCCTTCGCGGATCTTCTCCTCGTCGCCCTTCATCGCGAAGGCGGTGACGGCGACCACGGGAATGTTCTTCAGGCTCTCGTCCTCCTTCAGCCATTTGGTGATCTCGAGGCCGGAGACCTCGGGAAGCTGAATGTCCATGAGGATGAGATCGGGATGGTGATCGCGCGCGATGGTTAGCGCCTCGAGGCCGTCCCGCGTCTGGAGGGTCTCGTAGCCGTGCGCGTCCAAAAGGTCGTGGAAGAGCTTCATATTGAGCTCGTTGTCCTCCACGATGAGTACCTTCTTGGCGGTCGCCGTCATGGTGCCGGAGGCCCTTTCTTGAGCGCCGCTGGAAACGCTGCGGCGCCCGGTTGACCCTGGGAATTGGCGGCATTAGAGCCCAATATTCTTAACCAACACCTTAACGGGGGGACCGTGGGGACAATGCGCATCGGCGTGGACATGGGCGGAACGAAGATCGAGCTCGTCGCGCTTGCGGATGACGGCGAGCTGCTCTCGCGCGAGCGCATCGCGACGCCGCGCGGAGACTACGAGGGCACGGTGCGCGCCATCGCCGGACTTGTCGCCGCGCACGAGGCGCGCCTCGGACAAAGGGCGAGCGTCGGCGTCGGGATACCGGGCTCCCTCGACCCGACGAGCGGGCTCGTGCAGAACGCGAACTCCACCTGGCTCATCGGAAAGCCCTTCGACCGCGACCTCGGGAAGGCGATGGACCGCACGGTGCGCATGGCGAACGACGCGAACTGCTTCGCCCTTTCCGAGGCCGTCGACGGCGCGGGCGCCGGCAAGCGCGTGGTCTTCGGCGTCATTCTGGGCACCGGTTGCGGGTCCGGCATCGTGGTCGGCCGCCAGGTCATCGAAGGCCTCAATCGCGCGGCCGGCGAGTGGGGCCATATGCCCCTCCCCTGGCAGACGGAGGGCGAATATCCCGGGCCGATCTGCTGGTGCGGCCAGGTCGGCTGCCTCGAGACCTGGATCTCGGGCTCCGGCCTCGAGCGGGACCACGAGGCTCATGCGGGCGAGGAGCTCGCCGCCAGCGAGATCGTCGCGCGCGCCGGAGAGGGCGAGCCCAAGGCGGCCTCGAGCCTCAAACGCTACGAGGATCGCCTGGCGCGCGCGCTCGCGGTCATCGTCAATCTCGTGGACCCGGACATAGTCGTGCTCGGTGGCGGCATGTCGAACGTGGCGAGCCTCTACGAGCGCGTGCCGCCCCTCATCGCGCCTCACGCTTTCGCGCGCGTGGTCCGTACACCCATCGTCAAGAACCGCCACGGCGATTCGAGCGGCGTGCGCGGCGCGGCCTGGCTCTGGCCCGAGAGCACCGCCGCGAGGTGACGGATCAGCACTTCGGCAGGGCGAGAAGCTCGATCGACTGAAGCCGTCCGAAAACGGAGAAATCGCCGTAGTCGAGATGAACCTCGTCGCTGACGCCGTTCGCGTAGAGACGGAAGCGCACCTCGTAGCGCGCAACGCCTTCGCCGACCGCGAGGTCGTAGTAGCTCAGGGTGACGGGCCAGGAGGCGATGCCGTCCAGAACCTGAAGCGAGGGATCGCCCTCGGGTCGGCCCGCGGCGGCGTCCTTCTTCGCTCCGATGAAGACGACGACGTGATAGATCTCGTCCGCCTCGCCGCCTTCGAAGAGCACGACGTCGACCCAATGCTCGCCCGCGAGCGCGGCGTCGAGGACCTTGTAGGAAAGCTCGTTCGGAAAGACCGCGCGCGCATCCAGCGCGCCTTTCGCCTTCCGCGGAGCTCGGTAGACGATCTCGCCGGGCGAGCCCTTGCGCGCCGCGCCTTCGACGCGGTCGACGATCTCGTCGTCCGTCTTCGTGGTCATGCTGAAGCGCAGGGTCGAAAAGTCGCGCGCCTCGAACGAGTTGGAGGTCAGGTCCGTGGTGCCCACCTCGCCCTCGCCGCCCCACAGCCGCGTGAGGATGCGCTGATCGGTGACATAGCCCTCGCAGGTCTCAGCCCATTTGAGGTAGATGGCGCCGTCGACCGCGCCCACGGACGCGCCCTCGTTGGCCTCGTCGAGCGAAAGCGCGTAGAGCGCCTTGTGCGGCGCCATGGCGACCGGACCGGCGAAGACGAAGGACGGCGCGGCTAGGAGGAAGGCCAAGGCCGCGACCGCGGCTCCCGACCTACAGGCAGGGCGGCGCATGGGCAGGCAACTCCAGCTCTCCCGCCCGCAGGACCGGGCGGCGAATGAGCCCCGAGGCGGGCCGACATGGCATCTTGGGCAAAGACTCGGGTGAAAGAAAGGCCGGCCCCTCGGAACCTCTTGCCGGGCCCGCACCCCGCCATGCCCGGCAGAAGCTGCCCTCCACCGGCCCCCGAAGCGCCAAAAACCCGGAGATCTCGCGGCTCCGGGCCCTGGCACTCCCATTGCTCCGGGCCTGGTCCTGGACGCCCATCCGGAGCCTGCCCACCATGTTCGAGCTCGTGTCCGACTTCGGCGAACCCGCCAACGACGAACCCGTACGCCTGCAGCGCCTAGTCGACCGTCTGCGCCAGGACGTCACCCGCGGCATCGGCGAGGAGGACGGCCTGCCGCCGTCGATCGCCGAGCGCCTTTCGGCTCTTGCGGAGGCGGTGCAGAGCCATGTTCGCACCCAGGCCGAGGAGATCGCGCGCCTCAAGGCCCTCGCCTTGTGCGACCCGCTGACCGGCCTTCTGAACCGGCGCGGCTTCGAGGACGCGCTCACGCGCGCCCTCGCCGCGTCGCGCCGGCACGGCGAGCGGGGCCTTCTCGCCGTGCTCGACCTCGACGGATTCAAAGCCGTGAACGACACGCATGGCCACGCGGCCGGAGATGCGATCCTGTGCGCCGTCGCACGCCAGCTCAAGGCTCCGATCCGCGCGACGGACTTCGCGGCCCGGCTGGGCGGAGACGAGTTCGCGGTGCTCTTCGTCAATTGCAGCCCCGAGGGCGCCGAGGCTCGCATCCAGGCGATCCAGAGAACGCTTGCCGCGATCTCGCTTCCCTGGGTCTCGGGGCCGCTTACGGTGCGCGCAAGCCTCGGCGTCGCCGCCTATGGGCCGCAGAGCGAGGCCGGCGAGCTCTTCGCGACGGCCGACCGGGCCATGTACGCCGAGAAGCGCCGCGCCCGCGTCGAGTGGCTGCGCCAGCCTGCCTGAGGCATCGCCTCCCATCGGATGCTATGGTGCTCCGCCCCCTGCGAAGGAGCCACCATGAGCGGTCGCATAGACGCGCGCCTCGACGAACTCGGGATCGTCCTGCCGAAGGCGCTTCCCCCCGCCGCGAACTATGTTCCCTTCACGCTCGCGGGGGGACTGCTCTTCGTTGCGGGCCAGGTCTCGGTCACGGCCGACGGGCGGCGCATCGTGGGCAAGGTCGGGGCCGACCTGACGCTCGAGGACGCTCATGAGGCGGCGCGGGCCTGCGCCATCAATCTCCTCGCCCAGGCGCGCCTTGCCTGCGGCGGCGATCTCGACCGCATCGCGGCCTGCGTCAAGCTCGGCGGCTTCGTCAACGCGACGGCGGACTTCACCGACCACCCCAAGGTCCTGAACGGAGCCTCGGATCTCATGGTGGATGTCCTCGGCGAAAAGGGCCGCCACGCCCGCTTCGCGGTCGGCGCCGCGAGCCTGCCCTTCAACGTCGCGGTCGAAATCGATGGTGTCTTCGCCCTTGATTGAGTCGCGCGCGAGCGAGGCGCCGCAGGCGGACCGGCTCGCCTTTCTGACCGGCGCGCCAGTCGCGCATCGCGGCTTTCACGGTCCCGGCGTGCCCGAGAACTCGCTCGCCGCGATCGAGGCGGCCGTCGCTGCGGGCTTCGCGGTCGAAGTCGACCTCCAGTCGTCCCGCGACCATGTCCCTGTCGTCTTCCACGATTTTCGTCTCGAACGCCTCACGGGCGAAGCCGGGCCGCTGGCCGCGCGCGACGCATGCGAGCTCTCCGTCCTGCGCCTTCTCGGTACGGAGGAAAGAATTCCGGCGCTCTCCGACATGCTTGACCTCGTGCGCGGCCGCGTCCCGATCCTGCTGGAGGTCAAGACGGAGAGCCTGCGTCCGGGACCCTTCGAGTCCGCCATCGCCGCCGCGATGGCGACCTATTCGGGCCCGCTCGCGGTGATGTCGTTCAATCCCGTGGCCGCCGGCTATTTCGCCCATGCGGCGCCCGACATTCCGCGCGGCCAGGTATCGTGTCGCTACACCGACTGGGGCAAGGCGGCCGGATCGGTCGTCGACCGCATCCTGCTGCAGCATCTTCTCGTGATGCGCATCTCGAAGCCCGATTTCATCGCCTATGCGCTGAAGGATCTCCACCGCCCGGCGCCGCAGCTCGCGCGACGGGCCGGCATGCCGCTTCTCACCTGGACCGTGAGGAGCCCGGCCGATGCGGCTCGCGGGCTGTCGCTCGCCGACAACATCATCTTCGAAGGGTTCGATCCGCGCACGGCGGGCCTTGCGGGCGGATCGTCATGACCGCTAAGCCGGCCCGCGCGCGCGTCGTCACCGGCCTCGGCGAGGTCGCGCCCGCTCTCTGGGACGCTCTCGGCGGAGAGGAGGGGCCACGGCAAAATCCCTTTCTGCGCCATGCCTTCCTCGCCGCCCTCGAGGAGTCGGGCTCGGTCGGACCCGGCACGGGCTGGACGCCCTCCCACCTTCTTCTCGAAGGCTCCGATGGCGCGCTTCTCGGCGCGGCGCCCATGTACTTCAAGAGCCACAGCCAGGGCGAATACGTCTTCGACCATGGCTGGGCGGAAGCCTTCGAGCGCGCCGGAGGGCGCTACTATCCCAAGCTCCAGATCGCCGTGCCCTTCACGCCCGTCACGGGACGCCGCCTGCTCCTCGCCCCGAATGCCGATGCCGCGGCCGGCGAGCAGGGCCTCGTCGCCGGCGCGACGGCCTTCGCGACGCGCCTCGGCGTCTCGTCGATCCATCTCACCTTTCTCACGGAAGGCGAATGGCGCCGCCTCGGCGCGGCGGGGTTTCTTCAGCGGACGGACCAGCAGTTCCACTGGATCAACGAGGGCTACCGCTCCTTCGACGATTTCCTCGCCGCCCTTTCCTCGCGCAAGCGCAAGCTCGTGCGCCGGGAACGCGCGGCGGTGGCGGATGCCGGGATCGCCTTTCGCTGGCTCACGGGCTCCGATCTCACCGAGAGCGTCTGGGACACGTTCTTCGCCTTCTACATGGACACCGGCAGCCGCAAATGGGGCCGCCCCTATCTCACGCGGGAGTTCTTCTCGCGCCTGAGCGATGCCATGGGAAAGGCCGTCCTCCTCGTTCTCGCCGAGCGCAACGGAGCGCCGATCGCCGGCGCGCTCAACCTCATCGGCACGAGCACGCTTTTCGGACGCTATTGGGGAACGTTGGAGGACCACGCATTCCTCCATTTCGAGACCTGCTACTACCAGGCCATCGACTATGCCATCGCGCACGGGCTCTCGCGTGTCGAGGCGGGCGCGCAGGGGCCGCACAAGCTCGCGCGCGGCTATCGTCCGGTCACGACCTATTCGGCGCACTGGATCGCCCATCAGGGTCTGAAGGATGCCGTCGCCCGCTACCTCGTCGCCGAACGCGCGGCGGTCGCGGAAGAGCACGAGATGCTGGAGGAGCACCTGCCCTTCCGTCACGGCTGAGGCGTCGCTCCTCTGCGACCCGCCACGGCCGGCGTCAATCCCGGAGAAGCCAGGCAGTCGCGCATCGGACCTCAGTCCCTTCTGACGCGCTAGGGCGCGCTGTCGGGCCCGTCCTCCTTCTTCTGGCGCGCCTCCTTGTCGGGATCGGTTTCCTCGAAAGGACGGCGCGCCTCCTTCGGCAGGTGCTTTTCCGCCTCGCGAACGGTCTTGTCGACGGTGCGCACGCGCGCGCGCAGGCGGCGAAACCACTTGGCCGCGCGCCGGTTCGTCGAGATGAGGAGCGCAAGGCCGAGGCCCACGAGGACGAACCCGAAAGGCGTCGGCAGCACCATCCACACAAGGCCGACGGCCAGAAGGAGCCAGGCGAGGATCTCGCCGACGAGGCGCATCGGTCCTACCTCTGCAGAAGGCCGGTCATGCTGAGATGGATGCCCGCATCCGAGAGGAGCGTCTCGCCCGTGATGTGGCGCGCGCCCTCCGTGCAAAGAAAGACGACGGCATCCGAGACGAGGTCGGCCGTCCCCGTCTGCTTCAAGGGCGATGCGTCCGCCGCGCGCTTGTTCATGGCGGCAAATCCATCCGTACCGAGACGCTTCTCGAACCACGGCGTGGCGATATATCCCGGGCACACGGCATTGACGCGAATCTCGGGCGCGAGCGCGCGGGCGAGCGACAGCGTCATGGTGTTGAGCGCGCCCTTCGAGGCCGCATAGGCGACCGAGGAGCCGATGCCCGCCACGCCCGCTACGGACGAGATGTTGACGACGGCACCATAGCCCTGCGCCTTCATCGCCTTGGAGCAAGCGCGCAGCATCTGGAAGGCGCCGATCACGTTGACGCTGTAAATTTGCCGGAAGTCGTCCGCCGACAGCCCCTCGAGATCGGCATGGTCGACGAACTTCGTGGTCCCCGCATTGTTGACGAGGATGTCGATGCGCCCGAAGCGCTCCAGCGTCTCGGCGGCGAGGCGCCGGCAATCCGCGTCCTCCGCGACATTGCCCTGCGCCACGAGAACGGCCGCGCCGAGCGCCTCGCAGGCCGCGGCGACCTCCTTGGCCTCCCGCTCGCTCTTCAAATAGTTGACGACGACGTCGGCGCCGCGCCGCGCGAGCTTTGCCACCACCGCCGCGCCGAGGCCCGAGGAGGAGCCCGTCACGATCGCGGTCTTGCCCGCGAGGTCCTTCAGGTCGGCGGTCATGGGGGCGATCTCCTCGGCATCGGTTGTTGCGGGGCGCGCGGCGGGCTAGAGAGAAAGCCCCCCAAGGGAGATGCCCCATGGCTTACGACAAGACGAACATCTTCGCCAGGATCCTGCGCGGCGAGCTGCCCGCGTTCAAGGTCTACGAGGACGAGGCGAGCCTTGCCTTCCTCGACATCATGCCCCAGGCCAAGGGACACACGCTCGTCGTCCCGAAGGCCGGTGCGGAGGGCCTTCTCGACATTCCGCCCGACGCCCTCGCAGGCGCCATGCTCACGACACAGAAGGTCGCGGCAGCCGTGAAGCGCGCCGTGGAGGCGCCGGGCTTCATGATCGCTCAGCTCAACGGGCCGGCTGCGGGCCAGACCGTCTTCCACATCCACTTCCACATCATCCCGCGCTGGGAAGGCGCCGATTTCAAGCTGCACGCCCGCGAAAAGGCCCCCGAGGCGGAGCTGAAGGACATTCAGGCGAAAATCGTCGCGGCGCTCGGGTGAGCCTGCCGTTCGAGCGGCTCGAGGCCGTCTTTCTCGACGTCGGCGGAACCCTCGTCACCGTCGACCATGCGCGGATCGCGTCGGTCCTCGCCGAGGAAGGCGTCGGCGCGAGCGAGGACCAGCTCGCCCGCGCGGAGGCGGCCGCGCGCCCGGCCCTCTCGGCGGCCATAGTGGCCTCCGGCCGGCCCGCGGAGGGGTTCTTCGCGCTGTTCGTGCGCGCGACGCTGACCGAGCTTCGCGCGCGCTTCGGGATCGATGCGAGGCATTGCGAGGCGGCGATCCTCGCGCGCGCGGTCCCGCCTCCCGGCCGGTCGGACGAGCTGTGGCGCAGGCCGGTCCCCGGAGCTGCCCGCGCCCTCGCACGCCTCAAGGAGGCCGGCTTTCCGCTTGTCGCCGTATCCAATTCGGACGGCAGCGCCGCACGCAGCCTCGCCCATGCGGGTCTCGCCCAATTCTTCGATGCGGTGATCGATTCCCATATCGTCGGGGTCGCCAAGCCCGACCCCGCGATCTTCTCCCATGCCTTCGCGGCCTGCCCCGCCGCGCCGGAGCGCACGGTCTATCTCGGCGACATCTATGCGGGCGACATTCCGTCCGCGCGCGGAGCCGGCCTTCACGCGGCGCTCGTCGATCCGTATGGGGATTACGGAGACGTCGACTGCCCGACGTTCCGGGACGTCGACGCTTTTGCCGATGCGCTCCTTGCCGGCCTTTAGGCTACGGGCTCCTCGGCCTCGGCGTCCGAGCCGCCCTCGCCTTCCTCGCCGTCCTTGGGCGCGCGCGGCGGCAGGGGCGTCAGCTCGAAGGCGAGCTCCTCGACGCCCTCGCCGTTCGTCGCCACGTCGATCTTGACGTGGCCGCCGCGCGAGAGCTGGCCGAAGAGAATTTCGTCCGCGAGCGGCTTCTTCACCTTCTCCTGGATGAGGCGGGCGAGCGGACGAGCGCCGTAGTTCTCGTCGTAGCCGCGCTGGGCGAGCCAGTCGGCGGCGGCGTCCGTGAGCGCGAAGGTGATGTTGCGGTCCTGGAGCTGGGCCTCGAGCTGGATGACGAACTTCTCCACGACCTTGCGGATGACATCCTGTGGCAGCGGCGAGAAGGCGATGACCGCGTCGAGCCGGTTGCGGAACTCCGGCGTGAAGAGGCGCTTGATCGCGTCCTCGTCCTCGCCCTGCCGCTTGGCCCGGCCGAAGCCGATGGCCGGCTTGGCGAGGTCGGCGGCTCCCGCATTCGTCGTCATGATGAGAACGACGTTGCGGAAGTCGACCTTCTTGCCGTTGTGGTCGGTGAGCTTGCCGTGGTCCATCACCTGAAGGAGCACGTTGAAAAGATCCGGGTGCGCCTTTTCAATCTCGTCCAGCAGGAGGACGAGATGCGGGTTCTGGTCGACGCCGTCGGTGAGGAGGCCGCCCTGGTCGAAGCCGACATAGCCCGGCGGCGCGCCGATGAGCCGCGAGACCGTGTGGCGCTCCATATATTCCGACATGTCGAAGCGCAGAAGCTCCACCCCCATGATGGAGGCGAGCTGGCGCGCGACCTCGGTCTTGCCGACGCCCGTTGGGCCGGAGAAAAGGAAGCAGCCGATGGGCTTTTCCGCATCGCGGAGCCCGGCGCGCGCCATCTTCATGGCGGCCGCGAGCTGCTCGATCGCCGCGTCCTGGCCGAAGACGACGCGCTTCAGATCCTCGCCGAGGTTCTTGAGCTGCTCGGTGTCGCTCTTGGAGACGGTCTTGGGCGGAATGCGCGCCATCGTGGCGACGACCGCCTCGACCTCCTTGACGCCGATGGTCTTGCGCCGGCGCGAGGGGGCCTTCAGCATCTCGCGCGCGCCTGCCTCGTCGACGACGTCGATCGCCTTGTCGGGGAGCTTGCGTTCGTGAAGATATTTCGATGAGAGCTCGACCGCGGTGCGGATCGCCTCGTTCGTGTAGCGGATGCGGTGGAACTCCTCGAAATAGGGCTTGAGACCCATGAGGATCTTGATCGCGTCCGGGACCGTCGGCTCCGAGATGTCGATCTTCTGGAAGCGCCGCACCAGTGCGCGGTCCTTCTCGAAGTGCTGGCGATATTCTTTGTACGTCGTCGAGCCGATGCAGCGGATCGTGCCGCTCGCGAGCGCGGGCTTCAGGAGGTTCGAGGCGTCCATGGCCCCGCCGCTCGTCGCGCCCGCGCCGATGACCGTGTGGATCTCGTCGATGAAGAGGATCGCGCCCTCGTAGTCCTCGAGCTCCTTGATGACCGCCTTGAGGCGCTCCTCGAAATCGCCGCGATAGCGCGTCCCGGCCAGCAGCGAGCCCATGTCGAGCGCGAAGATGGTCGCGCCTTCAAGTACCTCGGGCACCTCGCCGTGGACGATCTTGCGCGCAAGGCCCTCCGCGATCGCGGTCTTGCCGACGCCCGGATCGCCGACGAAGAGCGGATTGTTCTTCGCCCGCCTGCAGAGGATCTGGATCGTGCGCTCGAGCTCGGCGGAGCGGCCGATCAAGGGATCGATCTTTCCGGCCGAGGCCTTCTCGTTGAGGTTCACGCAATAATTGGCGAGCGCCTCGGGGCCCTGCTTGTTCGTCGCCTCGTGCGGCTCGGAGCTTTCCTGCGAGCCGCGCACGGGCCGGCTCTCGGTGAGGTCGGGGCGCTTGGCGACGCCGTGGCTGATGAAGTTGACCGCGTCGTAGCGCGTCATCTCCTGCTCCTGCAGGAGATAGATCGCCTGGCTCTCGCGCTCGGAGAAGAGCGCGACGAGCACGTTCGCCCCCGAGACCTCGACATGGCCCGAGCTCTCGACATGGGCGACCGCGCGGCGGATCACGCGCTCGAAGGCGGTCGTCGGCCGCGCCTCTGTGCGCCCGCCGGAAAGCATGGCGTCGAGATCGGTGTTGATGAACTCGATGAGCCCCTCTCGCAGGTCGTCGATGTCGACGCTGCACGCCTTCATGACGGCCCGCGCATCCACGTCGTCCACGAGCGCGAGCAGGAGATGCTCCAGGGTCGCATATTCCTGGCGCCGCTCGCCTGCATAGGCGAGCGCGCGCCGCAGGGCCTCCTCCAGGGAACGCGTAAGCTGGGGCAACTCGTCAGCTCTCCTTCTCGATCGTGCACTTCAAAGGATGCTGGTGACGGCGTGCAAAGTCCATCACGTTCGTCACCTTCGTCTCGGCGACCTCGTAGGTGTAGAGACCGCAAAGACCGACGCCGTTATTGTGGACCTGAAACATGATCCGCGTGGCGTCCTCGCGGTTCTTGTTGAAGAACTGCTGGAGCACGTGGACGACGAACTCCATCGGCGTGTAGTCGTCGTTCAGCATCAAGACCTTGTAGAGCGAGGGACGCTTGGTCTTCGGCTTCGTCTTGGTGACGAGGCCGGTCGAGGGTCCCATGCCCTTGTCGCTGCCGTCCTTGCTCATGCCGCCTCGGCGCCCGCGTCCTGCTCTTCGCGGCAGCGCCGAGCGCCGCCTCCGTCTCGATTAAATATGAAAGACCTGGGCGATTCAAAGGCCGGACCGCTTGCAGATGCGTCAACGCGGCCCCGCGCGGAAGGCGGACGACAAAAAAAACGGCGCCCCCGGCCCGTGGCCGGAGGCGCCGATCTAGCCTTGCGGACGCGAGCCCGCGAGCGGCGCTCAGAGCGCCGGCTGGGCCTGCCGCACCATGCTCACGAAAGCGGTGAAGCGGCTCTTGAGCGGCTCGGCCGATTCGCGCGCGGTGGCCGCGATCATCTCGTTAACCTTGGTGACCTGGCCGATATATTGATCGAAGGCGCTCTTCGAGAAGTCGGTGTTGAGCTCCACGAACTCCTGGACGCTCTTGGCCGAGAGCGCGGCCTTCGCCGCAGCGACGCTGTCTTCGACGGACTGCTTGGAGAAGGCGAGAATTTCCGAATTGATGGCTTCGATGCCCTTGGTCGCGGCATTGGAGGCCTTGATCAAAGCGTCGACGTTCTCCTTGGAGAACGCGGTCAGCTTGTCGTAGCCCCCCATGACCTTGTCGAAGTTCTGTTTCATGGTGTCTGTACCCTTCGTGACCATTTGTTCCAGTGCCTCGGTCGCGTTCGCGCCGGTCTTGCCTTTGCTAGCCATTGTCTTTTCCATTCCCTTCTCTGGACCGGGGACGTCCAAGCTCTCAAAACCCCATTTCAGCGGCGAGGTGGACTGGCCGACGCGGCCATACGCGAGGCCCCGCCTCACTCAACTGGTCGATGGCGACCCTGGTCTCGCCGGTCGCGCAGTTCGCCGAACGACCAAACCACCTGGCCGCCCGGCCCGCTTTTTCGCGCCGGCCTGATGTTGCAGTGCAACATGAGGCATACATAGGGTGTGCGGTCGCACACTGTCAAGACGAAATTTTGCGCCGCAGCAAACGCTCTCGGCGAAATGGCGGCGCTTTCCGCACTTGGCCCCCTCCTTGCGACAGATTGACTCAATTTGCGTCCGCCGCCTTTACCGTGACGCAAGCGTGGCGCGGCTAGGCTTTCGTGGCGCTTGCGGATCGTGCTATCAGTAGCGAAACGGCACGGTGGGGTAGGCGGGTCGAGCAAATCATGCGACCATCATCCAACGATCGCCGTCGGGCTCTAGGGCGGCGAAAAGAGGGGCGGCTTTTCGCGTGTGCGTAAGAACTGACTGGGGATGCGGTTTGAGGGGAATCGCGATTCTTCTCGTGAGCGCGGCGCTGTGGACAGCGGCCGGCGCCGGTTCCGCGAGCGCCAACTCCAAATATGCCGCCTTCGTGATGGATGCCGATTCCGGCGAGGTCCTCTACGCCCGCAACGGCGACCTTGCGCGCTATCCCGCGTCCCTCACCAAGATGATGACGCTCTACCTGACCTTCGACGCGCTCGAGAAGGGCAAGCTGAAGCTCACCGACGCGCTCACCGCCTCGAGCCACGCCGCGGCCCAGGCGCCCTCCAAGCTCGGGATCGCGGCCGGCCAGACCATCACCGTGGACGAAGCCATCCGCGCCCTCGTCGTGCGCTCGGCGAACGATGTCGCGGTGGTGCTGGCCGAGGCTCTCGGCGACAGCGAGTCGCAGTTCGCAAAGCTGATGACCCAGCGCGCGCGCGATCTCGGCATGAAGAGCACGACCTTCCGCAACGCGTCGGGCCTGCCTCATTCCGCCCAGCGCTCCTCCGCTCACGATCTCGCCGTTCTCGGCCGACGGCTCATGGAGGACTTTCCGGAGCGCGTGCACTATTTCGACGACCCGAGCTTCTCCTGGGACGGGCGCACCTGGCAGAGCCACAATCATCTCCTCGAGCTCTATCCGGGCACGGACGGGCTCAAGACCGGCTACACGCAGGCCTCGGGCTTCAATGTGGTGACCTCGGTGCATCGCAACGGAGCCCATCTCATCGGCGTCGTCATGGGCGGACGCACGGCCCAGTCCCGCGACCGGGAGATGATGCGCGTCCTCGACGTGACCTTCGCGCGGCTCGAGAAGGAGCCGCGGCGCAAGGCCGCGCCCGCGTCGATGCGGATCGCCGGCGACTTCGCGCCGCGGCCCAAGCCCAAGGGCCTCAGCGAGGCCTCGGCACTCGTCGCCTCGCTCGTGCGCGACACGCCCCTCGGCGAGATCGCCTCGGCGACGCCGGACAAGTCGGCCGCGGACCGTCTTGCAGCGGCCAATCCCCCCGAACAGGTGGACGACGGCATCGCGACGCTCATTCTCGCAAGCGCCATCGCGCCGCGGCCGGAGGCGGCCGGCGCGGACATCGTTCCGCGCGAGCACCCAGCGCGCGCGCCCGGCCGCGAGGAGGCCTTCGCGCCCGAGCCCAAGCCCAGAGAAGCCGATGTCGCCATGGCCGCGATCGACGCGGCGGACAACGAGACCGGTCAGGGCGGACCCGAATTCGCAACTCCGATTCACGAGCGCGCCCAGATGGATGCGCTCGTGGAGGAGACCGCCGACACGGACGAGGACGCCGCCGAAGAGGCCGCCGCGAACGAGCCCAAGCTCGCCTTTGCGGCCATCGACGCGGAGGAAGGCGAAGGAGATGGCGGGCCCTGGGTTCCCGCGCTGCCGCAGGATGCGGCGGGCCTTGGCGGCTGGGGTGTCCAGATCGGCGCCTTCGCCAACGTCACCACGGCCGACACGAGCCTGAGGACGGCCGCGACGCTCGTGCCCCAGCTCACCATGTCCCTGTCGGGCGTCATGCCCTATTCGCAGGACGGCCACACGCTCTATCGCGCCCGTTTCGGCCCGGTGAGCCACGAGGCGGCCATCGCCGCCTGCACCCAGCTCACCAGTGTCGGCGTCAGCTGCTACACGGTTCAAGAGGCGAGCTGGGACGCGCTCATTCGCCGCTGAGGGGGGCGCCGCCCGCGGGCAGCGTCTCGTCGCGCGCCGCGCTCAAGAGGACGTCGCGCGCCTCGTTGATCTTCGCGGCGAGATAGTCCGACCCCCCATGATCGGGATGCACGCGCATCAGCATGCGCCGGTGCGCGGCCACGACCGCATCCTCGTCCCAACTGTCGCCCAGGGCCAGGATGCCGCGGGCCTCGTCGAGCGACATGGCGGCGACGAGCGCCCGCCCGGGCGTGCGCGCACCGCTGCGCGGCCAGCCCGGATCGGCCGGAGCACGGCCGCGCAAGCGCTCCAGAAGAAACCGCGCCTGGCCGATCGGGTCCGGAATCGACCAGCCGAAGAAGACGAGCGAGACGACGCTCGCCAGAATCGCCCACAGCGGCAGTCCCTTCATCATCAGAACGATGGCGACGCCCAGGGAGACGATCGCCGCGCCGTGCTGGAAGAGCGCCTTCGCGCCGATGTTCAGCCGCTCGATGAGCTCACGCGCGCCGTACACGACAAGCGCGACGCCGCTCAACGCCATGGCGGCCAGGAACAGCTTGGTGAACAATCCTTCCACCTGCGCGACCTCAGAGCCCGCTGCCGCGCGCCATGCCGCCCGCAACGGCATGGACCGTCAGGGCCGGGCCCGGATTGTAGGGAACGCGTCCCGGCTCCCAGAGGCGCAGCGCGTCAGCGATCGTTTCCTCATTCATCCCGCCCACCCGGTCCAATGGATCTCCGGCCGCAATAGAGGCGAAGATCTGGCCGCGATTGAGGCGGCCATCAGGGCGCTTCCTCGATGCCCGGAAGCTGTAGGCAGATCATCAGGTCCCGCACCTCCTGGCGCGCGGCGACGTGGCTCATGGTCAGCCGCACATCCGCCCTTTCGTCGCCGAGGTCGAGGAGCGTGAGCCCCAGGGGAAAGAGCTCGCGATAGATGACGCGCTCGCCGAAGCCGGGCGCAAGGCGAAAGCCGATGCGCGGCGCGAGCGTCTCGAGCGCGTCCGCGACCCGACGCTTGTTCTTGGCATCGGGCGTCGAGAGGCGGTTGCGCATGACGATCCAGTCGATCTTGCCGCGATCCTTCAGCGCACGGCGCTTGCGGCTTTCCCAGACCAGCTCGCTGTAGAGGCTCGGCCGCTTCACCTCGTAGGTTTCGGGGTCCACCTGGCCGAGGAGATCGAAGTCGATGAAACTGTCGTTCATCGGCGTCACCAGCGTATCGGCGACCTGATGGCCGAGCCGGGCGAGAAACGTATCCGAGCCGGGGCTGTCGATCACGACGAAATCGTTGCGGCTCTTGAGCCCGTCGAGCGCGGCCTCGAAACGCGCGGTCTCGTCTGCCGTCTGCGCCGCCACGGTGTCCGCCTTGGAGCGCTCGACGGTCGCGAGCTCCGGCATCGGCAGCTCGACGCCCCGTCGCGATGCGAGGTCGCGACGATTGTCGACATAGCGCGTGAGGGTGCGCTGGCGCGCGTCGAGATCGATCGCGCCGACCGGATGGCCGAGCCGCAGGAGCGCGACGATGAGATGCATGGCGGTCGTGGACTTGCCCGAGCCGCCCTTCTCGTTGCCGACCGTGATGACGTGCGCCGCGCCGTCCATGCTCGGCTCAACCTCGCTTGCCTGTCCAACGACGCGGATACTGGGGAGAGGCCCGAGCCTACGTCAATGCGCCGGGTTGCCGGCCGGGCCTTGCTCTCGCCCGGACGATGGCAGAATCTAGCGCCATGCGTCCGGTGGTGCTCATACTCGGTGCGGCGACCCTGTTCGCCTTCGTCCTTTTCGGCGGCGCCTCGGCGTGGATGGCGCATATGGGAGTTGCCCTCGGCGCTCACGGCTACGTCGCCATGGGCCTCGGCATATTCGCGAGCGTGGGCGTGGGCGTCGGCCTTATGGCGGCCTTGTTCTATTCGAGCCGCACGGGCCACGACGACGCCATCGGCGTCGCCGAGGACAGCCGTATGTCCGAGGAGCGCAAATGAGCGGCGCCTTCTGCGCCGCGCGCACGCTCGCGGAGCTGCGCGCCCGCGTGCACACGTGGCGCGCAAGCAATGAGCGCATCGCGCTGGTGCCCACCATGGGCGCGCTGCACGAGGGCCACGTCTCGCTCATCGAGGCGGCCCGGCGGTCGGCCAGTCGCGTCATCGTCAGCATCTTCGTGAACCCGCGGCAATTCGCGCCGCACGAGGATTTTTCCCGCTATCCGCGCGACGAGGCGAACGACATAGCGACCGTCGCCGACGCCGGTGGCCACCTCGTCTACGCACCCGTCGCCGCCGCGGTCTATCCGCCGGGCTTTGCGACCGAGATTCGCCTCAAGGGTCCCGCGGAAGGCCTGGAAAGCAAGGCGCGCCCCCATTTCTTCAGCGGGGTCGCGACCGTCGTGACGAAGCTTCTGCTCCAGGCCGAGCCGGATGTCGCCGTCTTCGGCGAAAAGGACTACCAGCAGCTCAAGGTCGTGCAGCGCCTCGTCGCGGATCTGAGCATTCCGGTGGGCATCCTGCCGGTGCCCATCGCGCGAGCGGCGGACGGCCTCGCCCTCTCCTCGCGCAACGTCTATCTGAGCGCCGGCGAACGCGCCCGAGCCCCGCTCCTCAGCGCGACCCTTCGCGCCGTGGCCGCGCGCCTCGCATCGGGAGCCGACGCCGAAACGGCGTGCGCCGAGGGCGCCCGCGCGCTCGTCGAGGGCGGCTTCGCGGGCGTCGACTATCTCACCTTGCGGGACGCCGAGACGCTCGAGCCGCTGGCCCAGGCCGACCGGCCTGGACGCCTTCTCGCGGCCGCCCGTCTCGGCGCCGTCCGCCTTCTCGACAATTGGCCGGTGCGGCCCGCGTGACGCGAGAAGCGTCTCAGAGCAGTCCGAGATCGCGCAGCTCGGCCGCAAGCGCCGGCGGAAGCGCGGCGCCGCCCTCGAGCTCCGGCAGGTCGGCGGGGGCGGCCTGCGCCTCGAGATAGCGCCAGCCCTGAAACGGCCGCATGGCACGCGGCACGGTGCGCACGACCGCCGCATCGAGACGGATGTGGCAGCCCGGCCGCCCGTCTTCCAGCGGGCCCTCCTCCAGCCCGACAACCGCCTGGCGCGCCTCGATGCGCCCACGGATGACCCAGTAGAGCGAGCCGCCGTCGAGGATCTCCTCCCGACGCTTCGGCATCGCGCGCGTGCGGTGGACGGGGCCCGCCTTCGTGCGCGCGCGCCGCGCCATCCAGCGCTTCAGATCCTCGAGGCTCTCCGCGCCGACGCAGAGCTTGACGAGATGGAGCGCCACGCGCGGCTCACTCGGCCCAGCGGGGACGGCGGGCCTCCATGAGCGCGGCAAGGCCCTCCTTCGCCTCGCCCTTGGCGCGGGCATCGGCATGGGCGCGCGCCACCTCCTGCTCGAGCTTGGCGTCGAGCGGCATGTGGGCGAGGCGCCCGATCAGGTCCTTCATCTCCGCGACGGCGCCGGGGGCCGATTCGAAAATGCCGGAGACGAGCCTCTCGGACGCGGCCGCGAGCGCCGCCCGGTCGGCCACGAGCTCGTCGACGAGCCCGAGGCGCGCCGCCTCCTCGGCGGAGATCGCCGCGCCCGTGAGCGCGAGGCGGCGCAACGCCCCGAGGCCGACGCGCTCGCCCACATAGGGGCTCGCGACGGCCGGCAGAACGCCGCGCCGCACCTCGTCGAGCGCGAAGCGCGCGCCGCTCGTCGCGAGCACGATGTCGCAGGCCGCGACGAGCCCGACGGCGCTCCCTGTGGCCTGGCCGTCGACCAGCGCGACGGTCGGCATGGGCAGATGGCGTAGGCGATGGAGGAGCCGCGCGAAGCCTCGCCCGTCCGCGAGGTCGTCGGCATGCGTATAGTCGGCGGAAAACCGCAGCCATTCGGGATCGGGGCCGGCGGAGAAATTCTCGCCCGCGCCTTCCACCAGCACGACCCGCACGCCGTCGGCGCCCTTCAGCTCCTCGACAATCTCCGAAAGGCGCGCGATCACGTCCGGGTTCAGGGCATTGCGCGTCGCGGGGCGGTTCAGCGTGATGACGGCAACGCCGGACCGGGTCGCATCGAAGAGAACGGGCGCGTCCTCGCTCATGGGCAGGCTCCTCGCGGCAGATTCCTGATGACGGCTTGAAGCGTGGCGGCCACTATCGGCCATGCGCCGCGCCCCTTCAATCGCCGGCGCGAGGGAGGGCGGCGCGATGGCCGACGAGGCGAAGGAGGTCCAGGGCTGGGAGGTGCTCGCGCGGACGGTGTGGATCGACGATCCCTGGATTCGCGTGCGCACGGACCGCTGCCGCTCGGCGGACGGGCGCATCATCGACCCCTTCCACGTGATCGACCTCCCCGACTGGGCGACGGTCGTCGGCCTCACGGGCGATCTCGAGCTTCTGATGGTGCGCGTCTATCGCCACCCCTTCGGGCGCATCCTCCTCGAGTTCCCCGCCGGCGGCATCGACCCGGGCGAGACCCTGGAAGCCGCCGCCGCGCGCGAGCTGCGCGAGGAGACCGGCCACGCGGCGGCGGGCCTCGTCCCCCTCCCCGCCATGTATCCGAGCACCGGCCGCACCGCGGGCATCGCCTATCCCTTCTTCGCGCCGCTCGTCGAGGCCGTCGGCGCGCCCGAGCTCGAGCCCGCCGAGGAGCTCGAGGTGGTGAGCTGCGACATGATCGAGCTCCTGGAAGGCATGCACGGCGCCGAAGCCCCCATCCCCGGCGTCCATCTCGCGGCGCTCCACTGCGCGGCGCTCAGGATTCTGGCGGGCACGGAGGAACGGCTGGAGCCGTTGAAGACGCGGCTGAAGGCGTT
This sequence comes from Alphaproteobacteria bacterium, assembly GCA_024236075.1. Taxonomy (GTDB): domain Bacteria; phylum Pseudomonadota; class Alphaproteobacteria; order JACAEB01; family JACAEB01; genus JACAEB01. The sequence continues at coordinate 19,925 of JACKLE010000014.1, forward strand.
CTATCGGGTGTAGAGAGCGCTCAAGAGCTGCCGGCCCCACCGACCGACAGCGTCATCCCGCGGCTCGACCGCGGGATGACGGTCTATTGCTTGCGCCGCAGGACCTGGCGCCTCACAGCGGAATGTTGTCGTGCTTCTTCGGGGGCAGCTCCTGCCTCTTCGTCGAGAGCATCTCGAGGGCGCGGGCAATGCGCTTGCGCGTCGAGTGCGGCATGATGACCTCGTCGATGAAGCCGCGCTGGGCCGCGATGAAGGGGTTGGCGAAGCGCGCTTCGTATTCCTCCGTGCGCCGCGCGATCTTCTCCGGGTCGCCGATGTCCTGGCGGAAGATGATCTCGACCGCGCCCTTCGCGCCCATCACCGCGATCTGCGCCGTGGGCCAGGCATAGTTGACGTCCGCCCGGATGTGCTTCGAGGACATGACGTCGTAGGCCCCGCCATAGGCCTTGCGCGTGATGACGGTGACCTTCGGGACCGTCGCCTCGGCGAAGGCGAAGAGGAGCTTGGCGCCCTGCTTGATGAGGCCGCCATATTCCTGCGCCGTGCCCGGAAGGAAGCCCGGCACGTCGACGAAGGTGACGATCGGGATGGAGAAGCAGTCGCAGAAGCGCACGAAGCGCGCGGCCTTGCGGCTCGCGGCGATGTCGAGGCAGCCCGCGAGCACCATGGGCTGGTTCGCGACGATGCCGACGGTCGAGCCCTCGATGCGCGCGAAGCCCGTGATGATGTTCTTCGCATGGGCTTCCTGGATCTCGAAGAAGTCGCCCTCGTCGACGACCTTGAGGATCAGCTCTCTCATGTCGTAGGGCTTGTTCGGATTGTCCGGCACGAGCGTGTCGAGCGACTTGTCGATGCGCAGCGGATCGTCGAATGTCGGCCAGCGCGGCGGCTTCTCGCGCGCCGAGAGGGGAAGGAAGTCGATCAGCCGGCGGATCTCCTTGAGGCACACGACGTCGTTGTCGTAGGCGCCGTCCGCGACCGACGATTTGACCGTGTGCGTCGACGCGCCGCCGAGCTCCTCCTGCGTCACGACCTCGCCCGTGACCGTCTTCACGACGTCGGGGCCCGTGACGAACATGTAGGAGGTGTCGCGCACCATGAAGATGAAGTCCGTCATGGCCGGCGAATAGACGGCTCCGCCCGCGCAGGGGCCCATGATGACGGAAATCTGCGGCACGCAGCCCGAGGCGAGCACGTTCTTCAAAAAGACGTCCGCATACCCCCCGAGGCTGTCGACGCCTTCCTGGATGCGCGCGCCGCCCGAATCGTTGAGCCCGATGACGGGCGCGCCGACCTGAACGGCCATGTCCATGACCTTGCAGATCTTCTTGGCATGGGTCTCGGAGAGGGAGCCGCCGAAGACCGTGAAGTCCTGGGAGAAGACGAAGACCTTGCGCCCGTTCACCGTGCCCCAGCCGGTGACGACGCCGTCGCCCGGCACCTTCTGGTCGGCCATGCCGAACTCGGTGGCGCGGTGCTCGACGAACATGTCGTATTCCTCGAAGGAGCCCTCGTCGAGCAGCACCTCCAGGCGCTCGCGCGCGGTGAGCTTGCCGCGCCGGTGCTGCGTCTCGATGCGCTTCTCGCCCCCGCCGGCGCGCGCCTCCTCGCGCTTGCGCTCGAGCTTGACCAGGATGTCCTTCATCGCTCCCCCCGCATTGGCGGTATGACAGAAACGTCACATAGCATTCGGGCCGAAGGCGCGGAAGGCGCGCCTCACGGCACGGACAGGACGAGGAACTCGTGCGCGGCGTCGAACTCCGCCTTCAGGCGAGCGGTGCGCGCCTCGTTCTCGGCATCGCGGCCCCATTGGGCGATCTGAAACTCCTCGTCGAGGCGGGAGGCCTCCCAGGCGTCCTCGGGCGAGAGGCGCCCCTCGAGCAGCGCGAGGACCAGGACGGCGGAGCCCAGCAGGCCGACGGCGCCGACCGCGCCCGCGAGGCGAAAGGCGCTCTCCCTCGCGAACGCGCGCTCGACCGCCGTCAGCGCCTCGCTCGTCTGCGCGACCGCCACGATGCCCCGGGCCACCGCCAGCCGCGCCCCGTGCCTCTCGGCGAGCCAGTCGAGCAGCGGCTGCCAGCGCGCCTCCTGCCGGCGCACGAGCGATTCCGGCGATTCGGCGCGGTAGCAGAGAAGATCGCAGGCGGCAAAGCCTCCAAGCTCGTCGAGCGCCGCGCGGGGGTTCGCGCCGATGCGGTCTATCGCCGTGTTCGCGAGGCGCGTCAGCGGCATCGCTCGCGGATCGAGCCGCTCGCCCTGCCCCGCCCATTCGCGCGCGATGGCCTCGGCGAGCGCCATGGTCGGCAGGAGGAGCGCGCGCCCCTCGGGCGTCGCGAGCCGTCGGGCGTCGAGGCGGACCGCGAAGCCTCCCTCGGCGGGCTCGGCGGCGACGGTCTCGTAGAACCGCTTCACCGCGCCCGGCGGGCGCAGGGGAGCATCGCTCATGGCCCCTCCTCGCCGAGATGGCTGTGGAGGGCCTCGAAATCCTCGATGACCGCAAGGGCGCCGGCGCGCGAGAGCTCCTCCGGCGCGTGGTAGCCCCAGGCGACGCCGAGCGCGCCCGTGCCCGCCGCGCGCGCCATCGCCATGTCGTAGATCGTGTCGCCGACGAGGACCGTCTCGTGCGCGCCCATCCCCGCCTCGGCCATGGCATCGACGAGCAGGAAGGGATCGGGCTTGGCGGGCCCGTCGTCGGCGGTGCGCAGCACCGCGAAATGGCCTTCGAGGTCGTGCGTGGCGAGCACGGCGTCGACGCCGCGCCGGCCCTTGTTCGTTGCCATGCCGATGAGGATGCCCTCCGCCCGCAGACGGTCGAGGACCGCTCGCGCGCCAGGGAAGAGCGGCTCGGCCGCGCCGGGCGCGGTGCGCAGGGCGTGGTAGCGCGACCTGTAGGCGTCGGCGAGAGCCGCGAGGCGCACGGGGTCCGCGTCCTGCGCGAGCGTCGCGATCGCCTCCTCGAGCGGCATGCCCACGACGCGGCGCACGGCACCGAGACTGGGCGGCGCGATCCCGTGGGCGGCGAGCGCTTCGCCGGCCGCCTCGGCGATGAGGGCGAGGCTGTCGATCAGCGTGCCGTCGCAATCGAAGACCACGAAGCGGATCTTCCCCACGGCCCTACCTCGCGAAGGGATCGGCGCGCTCGTCGGGATCGAAGCCGAGGAGCGCCCAGCTCGCGCGCATATGGGGCGGCAGCGGCGCCGTCACCTCGACGCGGCGCCCGTCCGTGCGCGGAAAGCGAATGCTGCGCGCGTGGAGGTGAAGCAGGTCGGCGATCTCGGGGCCGAGCGCGCCCTTGGCCGCGCCGTAGCGCCCGTCGCCGACAAGCGGCGTGCCGAGCGCGGCGCAGTGGGCGCGAAGCTGATGGGTGCGGCCCGTCACCGGCTGGAGCGCGAGGAAGGCAGCGCGCTTGCCGGCGGTGGCGAGGACGGCGTAGCGCGTCGCCGCCCGCTGGCCCTCCTCCTCGCCCTCGGCCGGGACCATGCGGTCCTCGCCGCCCACGGCGATGCGTTTCAGGGCGAGCTTGACTAGCCCCTCGCGCGGCTGCGGCACTCCGATCGAGAGGCCCCAATAGAGCTTCTCGACCGCCCGCGTGCGGAAGGCCGCCGAGAGCGAGGCCGCGACGCGGCGCGACTTCGCGACGAGAAGCACGCCGCTCGTCTCGCGGTCGAGGCGATGGACGAGCCGCGGGCGCTCGCCCTTGCGGTCCACGAGGCTCTGCAGGAGGCCGTCGACATGACGCGTGAGGCCCGAACCGCCCTGCGAAGCGAGCCCCGGGGGCTTGTCGAGCACGAGGACCTCGTCGTCCTCGTAGATCGTCATCCGCGCGACCGCCTCGCGATCGTCCGCCCGCGGCAGCATCGGCCGCGGCTTCTGCGCCTCGCCCTCCGCGATCGGAGGAACCCGAACGGCCTGGCCCTCGGCGAGGCGGAGATTGGCCTTCGCCCGCGCGCCGTCGACGCGCACCTGCCCGGTGCGCAGGAGCTTCTCCAGCCTTGCATGCGGCAGCGCGGGGAAATGGCGGCGGAACCAGCGGTCGAGCCGCATGCCCGCATCCTCCGTCGCGACGGGAATGGTGCGCACCTCGTTCATGGACCGGCGCTCATGATGCGGCGAGGCTCCGCACGAGGGCGAGGCCGGCGAGGAGCGCCCCGATCGAAAGGACGAGCGATACCGCGACATAGGCCGCGGCAAGCCCGAAATCGCCCCGCTCGGCGAGGACGACGGTATCCAGCGAGAAGCTCGAGAAGGTGGTGAACCCGCCGAGAACGCCGACCGCGACGAAGGCCCGTATCTCGCCCGACAGCGCGCCCGTCGCGGCGAGCCAGGCCGCGAACGCCCCCATGACGAAGGAGCCGAGGACGTTGGCGGTGAGGATGCCGTAGGGAAAGCCGGTTCCAAAAAGGCCCTGGGCGAGCTGGACGAGGAGGTAGCGCAAGGTCGCGCCCAGGCCCCCTCCGAGGGCGACGGCTATGAGGATCTTCATGGCGCGCGACCGTAGCGGGGGCCCGGGCCCCACGCAACGCGCCTATTCGACGAGCACCATGCGGTTGCCGTCGATCTCGAAGCGCGACAGGCGCTTGAGGAAGTTCATTCCCAGCAGCGAAGTCTCGAGCCCGTCCAGCTGGGGCACGAGAGCGTCGACATTGCGAATCCCGATGCCGCCGACCTCGACCTCGGGAATGCGCACTTCGGCGACCGGAATGACGCCGTTCGCGGTCGCGACCTTCCGACGATAGGCGAGCGCGTCGACATCGATGCCGATGCGCCGCGCATCCTCGCCGGTGAGCACGATCATCGTCGCGCCGGTGTCCACGAGGAAGCTGACATGGGTTCCGTCGACCATGGCGTCGGCCCAGAAATGGCCGCCCCGGTCCGCAAACAGGGTGTGCGTGCCCGACTCCTCCGCGACGGCCGCCCGCGGACGCGGCGCCTCGCCGACGAGCCGGGGCACGGTGGCGGCCGCGAGCAGGGCGGCGCCGGCGATCGCAACGAGCGTCGTGCGCATGATTGCGTCGGACCTCAGCCTTTCCGCGGCCGGGCGCCAGGCCGCCCGTGGGCCCATAGGGGCACACCCGCGGTTAAGGCACAGTTTGCGCTGTAGCCGAGGTCACACCGCGCGGCGTTAGGCGTGGCGCGGAACCGCCGCCCTTCCCAGTTGGTTGTTTGTTAACCGGCAAAGCGAGGCGGACCTCCCGCCCGCCGTCACCGACAGGGGACAGCACCATGCGCGGGCTCATTTCGTTTCTTGGCATCCTTCGCAACATGGCGGCCCAAGGCGGCGGCAAGATGGGGCTCCTGGTGGCCCTCCTCACGCTCGCGATCGCCGTCGCCCCCTATATGGATCGGGCAAAGGTCGAAGCCGACCTCGCCAAGGCGGGCAGCTTCCTCGGCGTGGAGCTCGACAAGGCCATGGTCCTCGGAGGCGAGGGCCTGGAGGCGGCGTCGGAGGGGTTCGACCGCTTCCTTGCATGGGCCGGCAGCCAGGACGACGAGGTCCGTGCGGTTCGTACCTGGTCGGCGGACAAGCTCGAACGGCTCGCGGGCGCCCTGCGCGCCGAGCCGCAGCCCGCGACGGCCGCCACGTCCGACGCGACGCCCGTGCCGGCGCCCAAGCCCTTCGCCTCGATCGATGCCGCGGATGCCGTGCGCATGGGCGTCTCGATCCCGCTGAGCGAGGAGGAAACCATCGCCCTCATTTCGCTCGCGCAGACCATGGGCCCCGAAACCTTTCTCGCCTCTCAGGGCCTGGCGCTCCTGAACGCGGGCGACGGCCCGGGCGCCGTCAGCGCCTTCCGGGCCGCGCTCTAAAACGCTCCGGGCCCGGAGCCAGGCGGGACATTTCGATGATCCTTGACCGGATGAGTGCAGGTCACCCGATCCGGGCGTGAAAGCCCGCACCCTGACGCTCAGGGCAGCGCCGCAAGCGATGAGGATCCTTCGATCGGATTAATTCGTTGAAAGCGGCGACCGCATTCGCTCGCCGAGAACGATGCCCGCGCTAGATGGGAGTTTGGGGCGAGTCGGAGTTGCCGCGGATCGCATAGCGGAGGCGTGGCAAAGCTCGGAACCTGCGCCATGCGTGGCAAGATCGCCGAAGGAATTTGGTCGACGCCGACGCACAGGCGGCCGGGAGCGCTCGGTCATGTCGCGGTCGCCTTCGCCGTGGTCGTCGCGTTGACGCCCTATCTGAACGGCAAGCGGATCGTGGCAGACCTCGGCCAAGCGCGCGCGTTCGCCGAGACGCATCGCGACGAGATCCGCGCGATCGAGCGGCGACTCGCGAAGGTGGCATCGAATGCGTATGGGCACGCTGTCGATTGGCTGGCCGAGGCAGGCCGGAACACGAGCGCGGCTCGAGCGAGCGCCGCAGAAGGCCTCGAGGCTCTTGCCCTGCGCCTGACGGGCGCCCAGCGGGAGCCCGTCATCTACCGGCCCCGTCCTGCACCCGGTCCGTTCGAGCGCGACGCGGCGGTCGCTGCCGTGCGCAACGGCGTCACCGTGCCCCTACGCCAGGAGGAGAGGCTGGCGCTGATCGCCGTGGCGCAGTCGATGGGACCCGAGACGTTTCTGGCGTCCAAAGGATTGAAGCGGCTCAACGAAGGCAATGCTCCGGGTGCCCTCGCTGCGTTCCGCGATGCGCTCGAACCCAAGTGAGGGCAAGAGCTCCGGAGCGGTGCCGCCGCGTGAGACCCACGATCGGCCGGCGTCTTCGAGCGATGCTCGGAGTCAGCAGGAGCAATGCCAATGGCCCTCATCAACGCTCTTCTCAACGTGCTCGGAACCATGCTGCGCCTGGGGCGCAATCCCGACGGGACCGGCGGGCTGCGGACCAGCCACCTCGTCATCGCCTGCGCCGTCGCTCTCGCCCTTTCGCCATACCTCGACACCTCCAAGATGAAGGCGGATGCCGACAAGCTCGCGACCTTCACGGCGGGGTATTCGGACGATGCCGAAGCGGCCGGCCAATGGGTCGCAGGCGCAACCGCCACCATGCTGGCGACGATCTCGACGATACTCAAGCCCAAGGACGAGGAGCAGTCCTAGACCCGCCGACGCACCGGCGGCGAGACCGAAATCGGCCCGTGCGCTTCCCGCGCCGGCGCCTCCTCGCGTCGGTTGACGAGGCAGACGAGCGTGTAGCTGATGACGAGTAGGAGGTACCAGGAGCCGAGCTTCGCGACGGAGACGGGCGTCCAGTCCTCCGCCTGCTGCGGATATCGCCAGGCATTCGCGAAGGTCCCGACATTTTCGGCCAGCCATATGAAGAGTGCCGTCAGGCCGCACGCCACGAGGAGGGGCATGCGCCGCCAGCTCTTCCAGACCCGGAAATGAACGCTTGCGCGCCCGAACACGAGCACCGTCGCGCCGAACAGCGCGAGGCGCAGGTCCGGCACAAAATGATGCGTATAGAAATTGGCATAGATCGCCAGCGACAGGAGCCCCAGCGGCACGAGCCCCGGATGGCGCGCGAAGCGGAAGTCGAAGAGGCGCCATACCCGTGCGATATAGCTGCCCACCGACGCGTACATGAAGCCCGAGAAGAGCGGCACGTCGGCGATCCTGAGCGCGCCCGGCTCGGGATAGGTCCAGGATCCGACCGAGGTCTTGAAGATCTCCATCAGCGTGCCGACGACATGGAAGAGGACGATGACCTTCGCCTCGTCGATCGTCTCGAGCCGGAAGGCAAGCATGGCGATCTGGATGGCCAACGCCGCGACGACAAGAAAATCGTACCGCGCGAGCGGCGCATCCTTCGGATAGAGGTAGTGCGTGCCGAGGAGAAGAGCCAGCATCGCCGCCCCGAAGAGGCAGGCCCAGGCCTGCTTGATCCCGAAGCGGAGGAACTCGTAGATCCACGCCGTCCAGCGCCGGCGCGCCGCGCGCTCCCCTAACGCACGCTCGGCTTCGATGAAGCGGGCGAGCGGCGCCCAGTTGGACGCCGCGCTGCCCAATCTTTCCCGCATGTCCCCTCCTCCGCCCGGCGCGCCCTCGCGCCCGTCCCAGCCCATGAGGGACGACGATCGGGCCGAACTTGTGGCGAAAGCAGCGCCGCTTTCGGGCTCCCCCGCCCCGGTCAGCCCTTCTCCTCACGCTTCGCCTTGAGCTGCGCCAGGCGCTCGCGAATGCGCGCCTCGACGCCGCGATCGGTCGGCGCATAGAACGCCCGCCGCGCCATGCCGTCGGGAAAATAGGCCTGTCCCGAAACGGCGTCGGCCGCATCGTGATCGTATTCGTAGCCGGCGCCGTAACCGAGCGTCTTCATCAATCGCGTGGGCGCGTTGAGGATGTGCTTGGGCGGCATCAGCGATCCCGTCTCGCGCGCTGCGGCACGCGCCGCGCCGAGCGCCTTGTAGAGCGCGTTCGATTTCGGCGCGAGAGCGAGATAGACGACCGCCTGGGCGAGGGCAAGCTCGCCCTCGGGACTGCCGAGCTGCTCGTAGCTCGCGCGGGCGGCGACCGTGATGGGCAGAGCCTGCGGATCGGCGAGCCCGACATCCTCGGTCGCCATGCGCTCCATGCGCCGCGCGATGTAGAGCGGGTCCTCGCCGCCCTCCAGCATGCGCGCGAACCAGTAGAGGCTCGCATCCGGGTCCGAGCCGCGCACGGATTTATGCAGTGCACTGATGAGATTGTAGTGGCCCTCCTGGCTCTTGTCGTAGAGCGGCGCACGGCGTTGGACGGCCGCAAGCAGCGCCGCCTCGTCGAGCGAGGCCCCCTCGTGCGCGAAAAGCTCCTCGGCCATGGCGAGCAGATAGCGCCCGTCGCCGTCCGCGAGGCGCTTCAGCAGTCCCCTCGCTTCGCCCGTCACCGGCAAAGCCCTGCCGACGAAAGCCTCCGCCCGCTGAAGAAGCGTCTCGAGATGGGTCTCCTCCAGGCGATTGAGCACCACGACCTGGGCGCGCGAGAGAAGAGCGCCGTTGAGCTCGAAGGAGGGATTCTCCGTGGTCGCGCCGACGAGCGTCACCGTCCCGTCCTCGACCACCGGCAGGAAACCGTCCTGCTGGGCGCGGTTGAAGCGATGGATCTCGTCGACGAAGAGCAGCGTGCCCCGGCCGGTCTGGCGGCGCGCGCGCGCGGCCTCGAAGACCTTCTTCAGATCCGCGACGCCGGAGAAGATCGCCGAGATCTGCACGAATTCGAGGTCGACCGTATCGGCGAGAAGTCGCGCGATCGTCGTCTTTCCGGTTCCGGGCGGCCCCCAAAGGATGAGCGAGCCGAGGCGCCGCGCCTTCAGCATGCGCCCGATGGGACCCTCCGGGCCCAGTACGTGCGCCTGGCCGACGACCTCCTCGAGGCTTTTCGGGCGCAGGCGGTCGGCAAGCGGACGAGGCGCGCCTTCGTCGAGACCGGCGGCCTCGAAGAGGCTCGTCACAGGCGAACCTGGAAGCGGCTGAGCTGGCCGCCCCTTGAGATCACGATGTCCCAGTAGCGCGTCTCCTTCGCTACCGCAGCCTTGGCGTCCGCGACCGATTCGATGTCCTCGCCGTTGATCGAGACGAGTATGTCGCCGGGCGCCACGGTCCGCGCGGCGAACGCGTCGGCCGCGATCTTGGTGACGATGACGCCCTTCTGGCCCTGCGGTATTCCGAGCTCCTCGGCGAGCGCCGGAGAGAGGTTCGCGATCGTCGCGCCGTTCAGGGGCTCGCGCCCGTCGAGCTTGGTCTCGTTGCGAGGCGGCACCTCTGGCGGCGCCTCGAGCGCGAGATCGACGGTGCGAATCTCGCCCCCGTGACGAAATACCACCGGCACGGCGCCGCCCGTCTTCATGACCGCGAGGCGATAGCGAAGGGCCTCCGGGTCCTGAACGTCGAATCCGTTCACGGAGAGAATGAGGTCGCCGGTCCTGATCCCGGCCTTCGCCGCCGGGCTTTCGGGCGTCACCTCCTTCACGAGGACGCCCTCGGGCCGCGCGAGACCGAGCGAGGCGGCGATGTCGGCGCTGACGCCTTGCGTCTCGGCGCCGAGCCAGGGGCGCACGATGCGCCCGTTGCTGAGCGCCGAGTCGACGACGAGGCGCACCATGTTCGCCGGGATCGCGAAGCCGATGCCGTTCGAGCCGCCCGACCGCGAATAGATCGCCGAGTTGATCCCGACGAGGTGCCCGTCGGCGGTCACGAGCGCGCCGCCCGAATTGCCCGGATTGATGGCCGCGTCCGTCTGGATGAAGAAGCGGTAGTCCGCGACGCCCACCTGCGTGCGGGCGAGCGCGGAGACGATGCCGCTCGTCACCGTCTGGCCGACGCCGAAGGGATTGCCTATGGCGAGGACGACGTCGCCGACCTCGAGCGCGTCCGAATCGGCGAAGGCGAGCGCGGGCAGCTTCTCCTTGCCCGGATCGATACGCAGCACCGCGAGGTCGGTGCGCTCGTCCGCGAGCACGAGCTTGGCGTCGAACTCGCGCCGGTCGGCGAGCACGACCTTCAGCTCCTCCGCCCCCTGAATGACGTGGTTGTTCGTGACGACGACGCCGTCCTCGCGCACCACGACGCCCGAGCCGAGCGAGTTCTCGACCCGCTCGCGCGGCATGCCGAACATGCCGTCGCCGAAGAGGCGCCCGAAAAAGGGATCGTCCGCGAAAGGCGAGCGGAAGCTCGTCACCACCGTATGGCGGGCATAGACGTTGACGACCGAGGGAGCGCTCGCCTTGACCGTGGGGGCGAAGGTGGCGCGCAGCTCGGCACCGGTCTGCGGCACGAAGGGCGCGGCGCCGAAGGCAAGGCCCGGACCGCAGGCGACAGCCAGGACGGCCAAAACGAGACGCGAGGATTTCATGCTGGCTCCCATGCCGGTTGTGCTGGCGATGGGAGCGATTTTGCGGCCGCAGGTGGCGTTTTCAAGGCGGCTTTTCGGGGAGCCCGCGCGAAGCCGCGGAGGGACCGCCCCTATTCCTCGTCTTCCTCGGCGCGCTCCTCGGCCGTCGGGCCGCTGTCGGTGCCCTTGGCATCGACATCCCTGTCGACGAACTCGATGAAGGCCATGGGCGCGGCGTCGCCGGTGCGGAAGCCGGCCTTGAGGACACGGGTATAGCCGCCCGAGCGCGCGGCATAGCGCGGCGCGAGCACGCCGAACAGCTTCTCCACGATCCCGCGGTCGCCCAGGATCGACACCGCGCGCCGGCGCGCGGCGAGGTTGCCCTGCTTGCCGAGCGTCACGAGGCTCTCGACATAGGGGCGCAGGTCCTTGGCCTTCGGCAGCGTCGTCTTGATCTGCTCATGCTTGATGAGCGAGGCGGCGAGGTTGGCCAGAAGCGCCCGCCTGTGGCCCACCGAGCGCGAGAAGCGCCGTCCGGCAAATCCGTGCCGCATGGAAAATCCCCCTTAGAACTGCTCTTCGAGCCGGCGCGCCAGCTCCTCGATGTTGTCCGGCGGCCAATTCGGCACTTCCATGCCGAGGTGGAGGCCCATCTGCGCGAGGACCTCCTTGATCTCGTTCAGAGACTTCCGGCCGAAATTCGGCGTGCGGAGCATCTCGGCTTCCGACTTCTGGATGAGGTCGCCGATATAGACGATGTTGTCGTTCTTGAGACAGTTCGCCGAGCGCACCGAGAGCTCGAGCTCGTCGACCTTCTTGAGGAGGATCGGATTGAAGGCGAGCTCGGGCGTCGATTCCGCGGCGCGCGCGATCTGCGGCTCCTCGAAATTGATGAAGACCTGAAGCTGGTCCTGGAGAATGCGGGCGGCATAGGCGACCGCGTTCTCCGGGCTGATGGCGCCGTTCGTCTCGACGGTCATGGTGAGCTTGTCGTAGTCGAGGATCTGCCCCTCGCGGGTGTTCTCGACCTTGTAGGAGACGCGCTTCACGGGGCCGTAGAGCGCATCGACCGGGATGAGGCCGATGGGCGCGTCTTCCGGCCGGTTGCGGTCGGCGGGCACATAGCCCTTGCCGGTCTCGACCGTGAACTCCATGCGGATCGAGGCGCCCTTGTCGAGCGTGCAGATCACGTGCTTGGGGTTCAGGACCTCGATGTCCGAGACGGTCTGGATCTGGCCCGCCGTCACCTCGCCCGGACCTTCCGCGCGCAGCGTCAGACGCTTGGGCCCGTCGCCCTGCATCTTGAGCTCGATCGCCTTGATGTTGAGGACGATGTCGGTCACGTCCTCGCGCACGCCCTGGATCGAGGAGAACTCGTGCAGCACGCCGTCGATGTGGACGGCCGTGATCGCCGCGCCGTGGAGCGACGACAGGAGGACGCGGCGCAGGCTGTTGCCCAGCGTGAGGCCGAAGCCGCGCTCAAGGGGCTCGGCCACCAGCGTCGCGTTGCGCTGGGGGTCGTGGCCCTGTTCGACCTGAAGCTTCACGGGCTTGATGAGGTCTTGCCAGTTCTTCTGGATCACGTGCTGCACCCTCGTGCTTGCCTTTCCGGACCGGGCCGCCCCTCGCGGGCGCCGCCCTCTGGTCCTCGATAAGGCCGTCGCGCCCCGATGGCGCAGGCGGCGGTTGTCCAGTACGCCTCAGACGCGCCGGCGCTTCGGCGGCCGGCAGCCATTGTGCGGAATGGGCGTCACGTCGCGAATGGTGGTGATCTGAAAGCCCACGGACTGAAGCGCGCGCAGGGCCGATTCGCGGCCCGAGCCCGGGCCGCGGACCTGGACCTCGAGCGTCTTGACGCCGTGCTCCATGGCCTTGCGGCCGGCATCCTCGGCGGCGACCTGGGCGGCGAAGGGCGTCGATTTGCGCGAGCCCTTGAATCCCATCGTGCCGGCCGACGACCAGGCGATCGCGTTCCCTTGCGCGTCCGTGATCGTGATCATGGTGTTGTTGAAGGAGGCGTTCACGTGCGCCACCCCCGCCGTGATGTTCTTGCGCTCCTTGCGGCGCGCGCGGACCCGTTCCTTGGCCATGGGCAATCCTCGAATGCTCGTGCGATGTTCTCAAAACTGCCCGGCGACGCGGCGGGGCCCCTCGTCCTACTTCTTCTTGCCGGCAATGGCCCGCGCCGGGCCCTTGCGCGTGCGCGCGTTCGTGTGCGTGCGCTGGCCGCGCACCGGCAGACCGCGGCGGTGGCGGAGGCCGCGATAGCAGCCGAGATCCATGAGGCGCTTGATATTCATCGACACGTCGCGGCGCAGATCGCCTTCGACGACATAGTCGCGGTCGATCGTCTCGCGGATCTGGATGACCTCGGAGTCGGTCAGCTCGTGCACACGCCGCTCGCGCGGGATGCCGACCTTCTCGCAGATCTCCTTGGCGGTCGCGGGACCGATGCCGTGGATGTAGCGGAGGGCGATCTCGACCCGCTTGTTCGTCGGAATGTTCACACCGGCAATACGGGCCACGTCAGCTCTCCTGGCTCGGCGAAGACAAAAACTGGGCGCAACCGGAATGGGGTTGCACGCGCCGGGGACCCGGCCAGCGCCCTCTGCGCCGCCTCGGACGATCCGACGACTGCAACCCTGTCGTGAGGCGCGGGATTATAGAAAGCCGCCGCCCCGAGTCAACCGCGCCATGGACCGAAATCGACTTCATTTGCCGCTCTCCAGCCCGTCGAGGACCGCGGCGATATCCGACGCAACCTCGTCGATCGTTTTCATGCCGTCGATCCGGTAGAGCTTGGCCTGGCGCACATAGTAGGGCGTGAGGGCCGAAGTCTGCGCATGGTAGACCTCGAGGCGCGTCTTCAGCGTCTCGACCGTGTCGTCGGCGCGGCGCTTGTCGGGCGGCGTCTGCGCGATGCGGCTTTCGACCCGCGAGGCCAGGACCTCGTCCGGCACCTCGATCGAGACGACCGCGTCGAGCTTCAGCCCCTTGCTCGCCAGCAGCTTGTCGAGCTCGGCGGCCTGGGCAACGTTGCGCGGAAAGCCGTCGAAGATGACGCCCTTTTTCGTGTCCGGCTTGTCTAGGCGCTCGGAGATGAGCCCCACGACGACCTCGTCCGGCACCAGCTTGCCCGCCTCGACGATGGACTTCACCTTCTTGCCGAGCGGCGTTCCCCCGGCGATGGCGTCGCGCAGCATCTGCCCGGTCGAAAGCTGGACGTAGCCGCGCTCCTTCATGAGGCGCTCGGCCTGGGTCCCTTTGCCCGCCCCCGGCGGACCCAGCAGGATGAGGATCATTTCCGGCTTCCCCTGAGCTTCGCCTTCTTGATGAGGCCTTCATATTGGTGCGCCAGGAGGTGGCCCTGAAGCTGGGCGAGCGTGTCCATCGTCACGGTCACGGCGATCATGAGCGAGGTGCCCCCGATATAGGGCAGGCCCGCATATTGCGCGTTCAGGAACTCCGGCACGAGACAGACGAAGGTGAGGTAGAGCGAGCCGACCACCGTGAGGCGCGTCAGCACATAGTCGATGTAGTCCGCGGTCCGCTTGCCCGGCCGGATGCCGGCGATGAAGCCCCCATACTTCTTCAGGTTCTCCGCCGTGTCCTGAGGATTGAAGACGATCGCCGTGTAGAAGAAGGCGAAGAAGATGATGAGCGCGGCGTAGGACAGCATGAAGAGCGGCGAGCCATGCTGCATATAGGCCGTGATCGTCGAGAGCACGCGCGCGAAGGGTCCCTCGCCGGTGCCCTGGGTGAAGGTCGCCGCGGTGAGCGGCATCAGCAGCAGCGAGGAGGCGAAGATCGGCGGGATGACGCCGGAGGAGTTCACCTTCAAGGGCAAATGCGAAGTCTCGCCGCCGAACATGCGGTTGCCGACCTGCCTCTTGGGGTATTGCACCAGCAGGCGGCGCTGGGCGCGCTCGAAGAACACGACAATGGTGATGACGGCGATGCCGACGAGGAAGAGTATGAGCACCGTGAAGCCCGCATCCGTCGTCCGCCCGAGCTCGAGCGCCTTGAGGAGCGTCCCCGGCAGCCCCGCGATGATGCCCGCGAAGATGATGAGCGAGATGCCGTTGCCGATGCCGCGCGCCGTGATCTGCTCGCCGAGCCACATGAGGAAGATCGTGCCGCCCGTGAGCGTCACCGTGGTCGAGACGAGGAAGAGCGGGCCCGGGTTCATCACGGGCGAGGGCGTCGCGTTCTGAAGGCCGATGGCGATGGCGAAGGCCTGGAAGCCCGCGAGCACGACGGTCAGGTAGCGCGTGTACTGATTGATCTGCTTTCGGCCCGCCTCGCCCTCCTTCTTGATGGCCTCGAGCTTCGGCGAGACCGTCGTCATCAGCTGCATGATGATGGAGGCCGAGATGTAGGGCATGATGTTCAGGGCGAAGATCGCCATGCGCTGGATGGCGCCGCCCGTGAACATGTTGATCATGCCGCCGATACCGCCCGAGAACTTCCCGAAGATCTGCGCGACGGTCTCGGGATCGATGCCCGGCAGCGGAATGTAGGTGCCGATGCGGTAGACGATGAGGGCGAAGAGCGTGAAGAGAATGCGCTGCTGCAGCTCCTTCGCCTTGGCGAAGGCCCCGAAATTCAGGTTCTGAACGAGCTGCTCGGCCGCCGACGCCATGTCCTATCGCCTTTCCTCGCCCCCTGCCTCAGGGAGCAACCTGCCCTTCGCCGCGCCTTCCGGCGCGAGGCGGGCCGCACGCCTCCCGCGACGACCGCGGCCGGAAGCCGGCCTCGGCCCGCGGGACCATGCACCATAGATAGTGCACGAGATCGCGGCCGCGCGAGAGCCCCGCCTATTCGGCCGCCGCGGCGGGAGCGCCGGTGACGACCACCTTGCCGCCAGCCTTCTCGACCGCCGCGACCGCCGCCTTGGAGGCTCCGTGGACGACGATCTCGAGGCGCGCCTTGAGCTCGCCATGGCCGAGAAGCCGCACGCCGTCCTTGAGGCGGCTCAGGACCCCGGCCTTCTTCAGCGCCTCGCCCGTGACCTGGGAGGACGCGTCAAGCCGGCCGCTGTCCACTGCCGCCTGGAGGCGGCCGAGATTGACGAGGGCATAGTCCTTGCGGTCGAGGCTTTTGAAGCCCCGCTTCGGGATGCGCATGTGGATGGGCATCTGCCCGCCCTCGAAGCCTTTGATCGCCACGCCGACGCGCGCCTTCTGGCCCTTGACGCCGCGCCCGCCGGTCTTGCCCTTGCCCGAGCCGATGCCTCGGCCGATGCGCATGCGCCGCTTGCGCGCGCCGGGATTGTCCTTGAGCTCGTTGAGCTTCATGTCGATGTCCTCACTGCGCGTCGTCGACGACGCGGATGAGATGGGCGACCTTCGCGATCATGCCGCGCACGGCCGGCGTGTCCTCGAGGGTCGAGCGGCGGCGGATCTTGTTGAGCCCCAGCCCGATGAGCGTCGCGCGCTGGTCTTCCGGCCGGCGGGCGGGGCTGCGGATCTGCTCGACCGTCACGGTCTTCTTGGTCTTCGCTTTGGCCATGGCGCGTCCTCAGCCTCTCACTCGGTCGCCGCGGCGCCGGCCTCGGCGGAGGCGTCGGCACGGCGCGCGATGATCTCGCTCACCTTCTTGGAGCGCTTGGCCGCGACATGGCGCGGCGACACCTCGCGCTTCAGCGCCGAGAAGGTGGCCCGGATCATGTTGTAGGGGTTCGAGGTGCCGAGCGACTTGGCAACCACGTCCTGCACGCCGAGCGCCTCGAACACGGCCCGCATGGGGCCGCCGGCGATGATGCCGGTGCCCGGAGGCGCCGAGCGCAGGATGACCTTTCCCGCCCCGTGGCGTCCCTCGATATCGTGATGCAGCGTGCGCCCCTCGCGCAGCGGCACACGGATCAGCGAACGCTTGGCGGAGTCGATCGCCTTGCGCATGGCCTCCGGCACCTCTCGCGCCTTGCCGTGGCCGAAGCCCACGCGCCCGCGCTGGTCGCCGACGACCACGAGCGCGGCGAAGGAGAAGCGGCGCCCGCCCTTCACGACCTTGGCGACGCGGTTGATGTGCACCAGCTTGTCGATGAACTCGCTGTCGCGATCCTCGCCGCCGCGGTCTCTGTCTTGTCTTGCCACCTTCGTCCCTTTCGCGGTCAGAAATGGAGCCCGGCCTCGCGGGCCGCTTCGGCGAGCGCCTGCACGCGCCCATGATAGAGATAGCCGCCCCGGTCGAACACGACCTCCTTGACGCCCTTCTCGAGGCTGCGGGCCGCGATGAGCTTGCCCACCTCGGCGGCCGCGTCCTTGTTGGCGCCCGACCCGATGCGCGCCTTGAGCTCGCCGTCGAGGCTCGAGGCCGACGCGATGGTCACGCCGCGTTCGTCGTCGATCACCTGCGCGTAGATTTGCCGTTCGGAGCGGTGCACGGAAAGCCGCGGCCGGCCGTTTCCGACCTTCCTCAACTTGGTGCGCGTGCGCATGCGCCGGCGCGCGAAGTTCCTGTCGATGTTCGGCATGGCGCGGATCCTACTTCTTCTTGCCTTCCTTGCGGAAGATGAACTCGTTCGCGTATTTGACGCCCTTGCCCTTGTAGGGCTCGGGCGGCCGGAAGGCGCGGATCTCCGCGGCGACCTGGCCGACGCGCTGCTTGTCGATGCCGCTCACGGCGATCGAGGTCGGCTTCTCGCACTTGATCTCGATGCCTTGCGGGATCGGATAGAGGATCTCGTGCGAATAGCCGAGCTGGAGCTGCAGGTTCTTGCCCTGCACCGCCGCGCGGAAGCCGACGCCGTTGATCTCGAGATCGGTTCGGTAACCGTCCGTCACGCCGACCACGAGGTTGTTCACGATGGTGCGGCTCATGCCCCACATGGCACGCGCCTTGTCCGCGCCGTCGTCGCGGATGGCGACGAGAATCTCGCTGCCCTCGATCTTCGCCTCGATGGCGTCGACGAGCGTCGCCGAAAGCTGACCCTTGGGTCCCTTCACGGTGACCGTCTGGCCGCTGACA
>JACKLE010000015.1 GCA_024236075.1 Alphaproteobacteria bacterium
GGGCGATTCCGGTGCAATTTGCGCGGCCGCCCATCGATGTCGCGGCCCTGTTGACGTTCGGCCGGTCCAGGGATCGGACCCGGATCGGACAGGTCGAGACGCAGGGGTGCGGACGGCTCCTTCCAAGGACGGTGTCGCGGTCGAGTTCATTCGATGGTAGCGCTCCTTCGGAGTAACGAACGCATGGCGATGACGGGATTGACTGGCAAGCCTTGGAGCGCGCCGGGCGTGGTGCCCGAGGAGGTGCGGTTTCCGCGCGGGATGCTGGGTCTGGAAGAGCGCCAGATGCTCTTCTATCTGACGCGCGTCGCCTATCGGGGCGAGGGCTATGTCGTCGACGCGGGGGCCTATGCCGGCGCCTCCGCCTATTGCCTCGCGGCCGGTCTCGCCCGCTCGCCCCATTCGGAGGCCCGCTTCGCGCGGGTCCACAGCTACGACCTCTTCCGCGCGCTCGACCAGTATGTCGCCGACGCCATCACCAAGGACTTCAAGCCGATCGGCATCGGCGGCGACTATTTCGACGTGTTCGAGTTCCAGACCGGGCACTACCGCGAGCGCATCCACGCCCATCCGGGCGACTTCCTGGAGCACGCCCCGCCCGACGGGCCCATCGAGATCCTGTTCATCGACGTCGCGAAGACGCAGACGCTGAATTCGCACCTTGTACGGAATTTCCTTCCGCGCCTCATTCCGGGCCGCTCGCTGATCGTGCAGCAGGACTACTACCACGCATGGCACCCCTTCACGCAGGTCACGATGGAGATTCTGCGCGATCACGTCGAGGTCCTGGACCCGCTCATCGCGAACCAGTCGCGGCTCTATCGCCTGACGTCCGCACCCCCGCCCGACCTGATCGCCGAGATCGCCGAATATGCCTATCCGGCCGAGAAGCTGCTCGCGACGCTCGATTCGGCGATCGAGAGAGACGCGGGCCTGACACGGGCGATGCTCGAGGTCACGAAGCTCTGGCAGCTCGTGCTGTTGAACCGGTTTGACGACTCAAACAATCTGATCGCCAGGCTGCGTGCTCGCCCCGACTTCGACGGCAAGCAGCTATGGTGTCGGCAAACGGAGCAGATCGCGGAGAACGTCAGTGCGCGACTAAAGAAGCCTCAGCTTGCGGCTTCTTAGCGTGCCGGCACCAAGCCGCTGACCGAGCGCATATGATTTTCTCATAGGTGTTGGCGAGATCGGATACCATGTCCCAATCACTAAATTCGCACGTTTCACTTGATGAAGTAATTCGGAATTATCCGAGCCTGCATCGTCTTCCAGACGGTACGCCTCGATTCCTCGGAATAAGCGGCGCGGCTTTCAAGCACATTTTTGAATTGCTGCATGAAGGCACCCAAACTGCCGAGACCGGAGCCGGATTTTCGAGCCTCGCCTTCATTCTCAAAGGAACGAACCACACCGCAATTTGTCCTGACACCTATCTTGAGAAGAACATACGAGATTGGTGTGATTTACACCGCGTGGATCATTCGAGATTTACGTACTATTGTGCAAAATCGCAGGACGTCTTGCCGGAGCTAGACGGTGAGCTCGACCTGGCATTCGTTGATGGCGACCACGCCTTCCCGATACCGATGATTGACTACTATTACTTGGCGCGGCGCCTCAAGCCTGGCGGGCATATGATTATCGACGACACGCAGATCTGGACCGGCGAAGTCATATCCAAACATCTCGCGCTGGACAGGAATTGGGAGTTCATACACGAGTACGATGAAAAAACGTCTATCTTCAGGCTAAATGCTCCGTTTGAAGACAAAGGTTTTGGCGCTCAGCCCTTCGTTTTGGCAAATTCTCGACGCCTCTCGCCGTCCATGCAGGCGGCGCTCAGGCGGTAGGTCTCAAAAGCTCCGCGTACGCTAGGTTTGTAGTGCCACTTAAGCGCGGCTAGGCCTAGCCGCCAAAGTCGAGACCACGTTCGCGGCAGGCATTGATGACCTCGTCGTAGTTCGCGACAATCTCATTGAGCGGCGGCGTGACTTTGCGATACCGGCTCTCGAAAGGTTCGACGATCTTTCCATCGACGAATTTCGCCACCGTG
Organism: Alphaproteobacteria bacterium; assembly: GCA_024236075.1. GTDB lineage: Bacteria > Pseudomonadota > Alphaproteobacteria > JACAEB01 > JACAEB01 > JACAEB01. The sequence continues at coordinate 2,057 of JACKLE010000015.1, forward strand.
CGCTGCAATTTTGCGTTGGTCGCGAGCTCAGCCGAAATCTCTTCGTAAGTAAGCTCAAGCTTTCGCAAGCCCTTGACCCAGCGCTTGAACCAACGAATTTGCTCGCGAAGAAGCCACGCATCGTTCGCTATCGATTCCGCCGCCAGCTCCATCGGCCGGGACTCAGTCGTTGTGCCGACCAGTTCGGTCGAATGCCAAATCTTGCGCTGTTCGGCAATCGCCGCCGATGCAGCCGCTTCAACCACGTTATGGCGAAAGAGGTGAATGACTGAAATATCGTGCGCCAGGCAAAATGTGAAAAAGGCCGGGCGCCGGAGAATGGGCCACCAAGGAATCTCGAAATTGTGGACATGGCCATATTTCACGTCGACCACAATTCGGCCAACGGATTCATATTTTTCCATCGTCCTGAGATACTCGAAATAGCTGACAAAGAATTCTTCGACCGCTTGCGGAGTTGGCGTTCGAATATAGTCCTCATGGCGCTTACACCAGTCGTCCTTGAAAGCGAAGAAGGACTCCGGAAAGGCCTTGGGATCGACCGCATTCGGATTGCACACTTCGTCGATCATGCACACGCCGTCGAGGCGGGAAATGAAGTCTCCGAGGAAATGGCTTCCCGAACGCTCGTGCGACAACAAGATCGTGATCAATGCCGAGTCCCTTTTGTACCTCCGCGCTTAAGCAAACGAACGTGCCGCCGCCCTAAGAAACGCGGTCAGAATTCTGGAAAAGGTCATGCGCCGTTATCGCCGGGCGTCCCCTCCGCCCTGGCGATCACCTCGTCGATAGTGCGATCCCAGCTCGAAAGGTCAAGGGAATCCGACCAAGCCCAGAACTCGTCGACCATGTCCCGCACAAGCATAAGGCGAAAGTCACGGTGGGGGCCCGCGAAGAACATGAAGGTCTGGCCCGGGAATTCGTAGCTGTCCGGGGTCACCGCGTTCCCGTAAAAGTCGAAAATCTCGTAGCCTTGCCGCTCGAAAAAGAGGGGAACGGCGTTCGGCTGGTAGCCGAAGCGGTTCGCCGACCATGCGATCCCGTTCTCGAAGGCGACGATCGGGCGGCAGCGGGCGATGGTCCGCTCGGCGCCGAGGAGCGCGTGATACTCGCCGCCCTCGAGGTCGAGCTTGACGAACTGGACGAGCCGGTCCGCCGCGAGCGTGTCGAGGGTCACCACCGCGACCTCCCGCTCGTCGTAGAGCTCCTCCTCGGTCTTCATCATGCGCAGGCCGCTCAGCGCGGTGTCCGTCTTGTTGACGAAGAAGCGCGTTCGGCCCTCCGCCGCGCCGAGGGCCGCCTCGTGCAGCTCGAGGCGGTCGGCCGCGCCGTGCGCCCGCGCCCAGCCGCGCGCCTGGGAGGCGAGCGTCGGCTGCGGCTCGAAGCCGACGACGCGGCCTTGCGTCCCGCCGAACGCCTTGATCATGCCGACGGCGTGGAGGCCTGCATTGGTGCCCCCGTCCATGGCGACGCCCGCGCGCCCCTTCAAGAGGGTGCCATAGGCGGCCGCGAGCAGGACCTCGAAATAGTGGCCCGGCCTGCCCGATGCCTCGGCGAGCGCCTGATTGGCGCGCATGCGCTCCGTCAACACAACACCGGCCTCTCAGCCGAACTGGACCCCGAACGATTCGGCCCGAGGCGAACGCGGTCCGCCCTCGGTGCCCCTCAACCTTACAGAATTGGCAGGATTGGTGCTGCGCGCCGCCGGCCTCAGCCGAACACGTTCGAGGCCCGATTGAGCTGAACGAGGCGGCGCAGGTCGCGCCAGATGGCCGCCCAGCCGGCGTCCGCGGCAAATTCGATATGGGCCTTCTCGAGCTCGCGTCGGGCCCGGAAGCGATAGGCCGCCGTATCGTCGCTGAACTCGGCGACCTCTCGAAGGATGGCGAGGAAGCCCGCGGCCTCGAGCTCGCGGGCATCGATGCCGGGCGCGCCTCCCGCGCGGCCGCCGGCTTCGATGCAGGGGATGCCGCCGCGCCGCGCGGCCGCGCGCAGCCAGGCGAAGTCCGCGTCCTCGGGCGCGAAGTCGACGAGAAAGCGCGGCGCATCCAGGATGAGGCCGAGATCGGCCTCCGCCTCGGCGAGCGTGAGAGCCCTTAGGCGCTCGTGCCGCGCGGGCGCGCTCCCGCCCTCGCGCGCGATGACGGTCACGCGCCCGCCCCGCCGCTCAGAAAGGCGCAGCGCCAGCCCGGCGACGAGGCCGACAATCGGATGGTCGATCCGGGGCGCGATGAGCATCGCGCCCATGCGCAAATCCGTGCTCCAGCGCGGCGCAAGCCGCTTCGGGAGAGCGTTGTAGTCGGTCGGCACCAGGCGCTGCGCGGCGCGGGGAAAGAGCCCGCGCGCCCGCGCGAGGCGCGTGAGGGAGCTCTCGACGATGACGAGGCCGTTGGGGCCCTCCTCGAGCGCGGCGAGCTCGGGCTTGCGCGCCATGTCCGACGTGCGCGGCCAGGTCATGTCCGCCCGCAGATAGGCCGGCACGGCCACGAGGGCGGCCTGGTCGCGCGGATCGGTCGGGATGCTCGCGAGCCAGCTCGCAGCGATCGACCGCAGGCGGAATATGTCCTCGATCGAGCCGACGCGAACGAAGGCCTCGAGCTGACCCTGAACGGCCGCAGGTAGGCGGAGCGCGGCGGCGACGCGCGGCGCGATCACCACCTGGCCGGTGTGGCTCAGCCGCTCGATCTCGCCCACGGCCTGCTCGTCGAACGGCCTGTCGATGTAGAAGGTGAGCGGCATCGCGTGGCGCAGATAGCCGATCTGGCTCGCGAGGTGGCTCGCCTTGCGCGTGCGCGCGTCGAGCGCCTCGTTGGGAACCGTGACGAGGAGACCCCCCGCTTTCGCGCGCACGCGTTCGACGAAAAGGTCGAGCGTCGCGTCGAAGCCCTGTCGCAGCAGGGCATAGGAGCGGGCCGACGCCTCGCGCAAAGCGGCGATCCGGCTGCGGTCGAAGGCGCAGGCGATGACGGCGTCGGCCACCTCCTCGAAGCTCCCGAGCGATTGCAGCGGATCGGTGACGGGATAGCCCTCGAATGCGTGCTCGTGCGCGATGACGCCGACCCCGCGCGCGAGCGCCTCTCCCGCCTTGATCTTGAGCCCGGTCGAGAAGCTCATCGGCACGAGCGCGACGTCGATCTCCGAGTAGAACTCGTCGACATCCCCGACGCGCCCGACGAACTCGACGAAGGGATGGACCCCGAGCTCGAACTCCTCGCAGATCGAGCCGGCGATCTTGATCCGCATCGGCGCCATCGCCTCGCGGAAGCGCGGCTTGGCGACGTCCAGGAAGGCGCGCAGGTTCATGAGATTGACGTTGTTGCGCGCGCCGATGATGCCGAAGGTCGCGCCCCAGCCCGGCGGATCGCGGCGCGCGACCTCCCGCGCGGGCTCGACATGGGCGAGCGTCGCGACCTCGCGCTTGGTGACCGTGCGGAAGAACTCCGCCTCCTGATCCTTGATCGCGAGCACGAGGTCGGCGCGGTCGAGGCCCCTCGCCTCCTCGGCCTCGGTGAGATGGAAGAACTCGGCCTTGACGCCGTTCTTCTCGAGAAGCTCGCGCCTCCCGGAGAAGCGGTCGTGGGTCATGAGGACCTTGAGCGTGCGCTGCGGCGCGAAGTCGAGCGCGCGCGAGAGCCAGGTGTAGTTGACGACGAAGGCGTCGAAGGTGGCGACGCGGAAGAGCCAGCCCAGATAGTCGCCGATCGCGGGGTCCCACCATTCGTCGATCGCGTGGTCGCGTCCCTGGGCCGGCATGTGCAGCGGGCGCGTCGTCGGCAGCACGGTGAAGGAGGCGAACTGCTCCGCCATCCGCCGGCGCGCCAGCTCGGGCATCGCGTCGCGCCAGTCGCTCTCCGCCGGATAGTAGAGATAGTGCAGGCGCATGCCCCGCGCCTGAAGCTCCGTGCACACCATATGGATGTGCTTGCGGTTTCCGAAGTCCTGCGGATAGGTCGGCGTCGGCGCGAGGATGAGAACATCGAACGCTGGAGCGCGGGCATCGAGCGCCTGCGCGGTCAAGGATCTGGGCAAGTTGCTCTGGTCGGTCATCATCCGGCCCCCTCGAAGCCCGACAGGTGGAGCGTCGTCATCATGTAGACGACGCCGAGCTGCCAGTTGAACAGGTTCGGGTCCTCAGTGTCGAAGAAAAGACCGCGCACGGAGCGCTGCTCGGGGGGCAGCGCCTGGTAGTAGTCGAGAATGGCCGGCCAATAGGTTTTGGACTTCGCGATCGCCTTCTCGGGCGAAAGGATGAAGTCGGAGGCGGCCTGCCAGGCGAGGCGCTTGCGGAACCATTGGCGGGTCAGGCGTCGCTTCTCGACCAGGTGCTCGACCATGGCGTCAGGCATGTATACGAGCTTTCCCCCGGCGGCGCGGATCGCCTCGATGAGCTCGATCTCCTCGTTGCTGAGGAGCGCCGCGCCCGAGCCGATGCGACCCAGGCTGCGCGAAAATCCGCCATGGCGCTTGAGGGCCGAGACGCGGAAGGAGATGTTCGTGCCCGCGAACCATTCATTGTCCGCGGCGATACGCGCGCCGCCGCCCCAGTCGATGGCCGAGACGTGGCCGAGGAGCCCGTCGTGAAGCCAGGAGGGGCGCGGCACCTCCCACATGGGCACGACCTTGCCGCCGACGATCATGACCTCCGCGCCGAAGCGGTCGAAGCCCTCCAGAATCTCGGCGAGCCAGCGCGGCGAGGCCAGCGCATCGTCGTCCATGAAGGCGATGAACTCGGTGCCGCATTCCTGCGTGCCGACGTTTCGCGCGTTGGAGAGGCCCGGCGTCTTCTCCCAGCGATAGACGAGATTGGGGATCGCCGCATGGCGCCGCGCCTCCTCGCGGGCGCGCGCCTCGTCGGGCGTGTTGTCGACGACGAGAATCCTGAAGGCCGCCGGGGCAAGGCTCTGCCGCTCGAGGCTCGCGATCGCCTTGGGCAGGAGATCGTAGCGATCGTAGGTGCAGATGCAGGCCGTGATGCGCGGCATTGGCATTCGGTCCCTTCAAGCCGCCCCGCAGCTCGCATCCTCGCGACGCCGCAAGGCCCTCAGTGCCGCGATTTCTTGCCGGCGGGCGTCGCCAGCGCCGGCGCGCCCGCGGCAGGCGCGACCTCGAGGCGATGGAAGGCCACCCCGAGCGGGCGGATATCGGTCGACGACGGATCCAGCTCCGAGGGCGAGACCACGCGCGCGACGCGGAACGAGAGCACGGTCTTGCCGGGAAACTCGCGCGCCGGCAGCGTCCCCTCGAAGGTCACGCCGACGCCGCGCCCGCCCGTCTGGAGCCGGATCGGCCCCTCGGCGAAGCAGGAGATCGATTTCAGATTTTCCGCGGCGACGCTCGAGAGGATGTTGAGGCGGACGGTGAGCGGGCGCGAGCGGTCGACATAGATCGCGAAGGAAAAGTCCGCACCCGGACCGGTCCAGCGCATGGGCAGGCCCTTCGAATCGTGCTCGAGCGGGTAGAAGCCCTGGTCGCCGGGCACGGGCGCGTCGGCGAGCACCTCGAAGCGCTCGGGAAACATCGCCTCGAGCTCCGGCGCGTCGAGCGAGGGCAGGATAAGATCGCGCATCTTCAGGGCAGCGCGGGCGACCTCCAGGTCGCGCTCATGCCGGCGGAGGGCCTCGCGCAGGACGGCGATCTCCTGCAGCAGGTGCTGCAGCACGGCGGCGCCCTGAAGCTCGGAGAACTCCTTTTCGAGGCGCTCGAGCTCCTCGCGCGTCCCGTCGACCGCCACCGCCTCGAACACGTCCATCTGCTCGCTCACGCCTGTCCCTCCTCGCGCGCCGGCAGGCCCGGCGCCCCCGCACGGCCTCCCCTCGCCTCGTAGAACGCATTTTGCCGGGAATCCGGGCCGAGAGCGAGGCCGCCTGCCGCGAGCGCCGCCGCCATGGCCTCGACCGCCGGAGCGAAGGCGTGGCGCCCCCTCGCGAAGGCCAGCGCCGCCTCCGACATGGCGCTCCAGGCCGCGTCGTCCTCCATCAGCCGATCCACCGCCCCGATCCACTCCTCGACGCTCTCGGCCACGATAGCCTCGTGACCGGCCGTGAACGGAATGCCCTCGGCGGCCAATGGCGAGACGACCTGCGGCAGGCCGCGCGCCATGGCGTCGAGCACCTTGCCCTTGACGCCCGCCCCGCTGACCAGCGGAGCGACGAGGAGCCGCCGGGCGGCCAGTGCGGACCCCAGATCGGCCTGCCAGCCCATGGCGCGCACGCCCTCGACCGGCTCCCCGGAAAGCGCCCCGTCGCTTCCCGCGCCATAAAGGTAGAGCACCAGATTCGGACGGCGCTCGCGCAAGCGCGGCAGAATCTTTCCTGTGAAGAAGGCGATCGCGGAGCGGTTGGGCTCGTGGGCGAAGCTCCCCACGAAGGCGAGGCCGTCCCGGCCTCCAGGCGCGGGCGGCCGCGCCGCGGGCTCCAGGACCCACGGCGTGAGCGCGACCGGAGGCAGGGGCGCGCCGCTCGCCAGAAGCGCGTCGCGCTCGGCTGTCGAGTAGGTGAGCACGACATCGACCTCGCCCATGAGGGCAAGCTCCTCGGCCCGCAGCGTCTCGGCGGCGGCGGCGCGCGCGGCATCGCCCAGAACCGCCGCCTCCCGCGCCTCGCGCAGGAAATGAAGGTCGGCGCAATTGAAGGCGATGCGGGCCTTGGGCGCATGGCGGCGAACCAGAGGCACGACGGCGCGCGCCGTCCCGAGGCGGTGGATGTAGACGAGATCGAACGCGGCGGCGTGCTCCTCGACATAGGCCTCGAGGCTCTCCGCGAAGGGGCGATGCACCGTCCCGATCCCCGCCCGCTCCAATTCGTCCGTGTACCGCCCGCGATAGGCCATGCGGGCCGTCGCCAGCCTCACGCGGAATCCGAGCGCCTGAAGAAGGCGCATCTCCTGCGCGATGGCATAGCTGCCGGCATCGGCGTCGGGACGCGGCACGTCGTGGTCGAGGACGAGGCAGGCGGGCCCGCTCGCGGCGCATGCAGGCGCGCGCGGACCCTCCGCGACCGCCATCGGCCGCGTGCGCAGGACCTCGGCGAGGGGCACGCAAAGCAAGGACGCGCCCGACCGCCGCGCCTCGTCGCCGACCGCCCGCCACAATGCCTCGCCGGACTTTTTGGCATGCGGCGCGAGCCAGCTCGCGAGCTCGGCGCGCCGCGCGAGAACGAGGCCCGGCCGCACCCCGTCGACAGGCGCGACGGCCCGCAGCGCCGGGTCGAAGCGGCTCGCCTCGAAGGCGCGGGGCGACAGCCGCCCTTTGGCGTCCCTGCCGAGCCCGCGCGACACGACGCGCCCATGCGGCGCGACCGTCGCGGCCGCGACGAGCCCCGCCTCGGGGAAGCGCCGCAGCGCGTCGCGCAGCTCGCCCTGCCAGCCCTCGAGCGGAATGCAGCCCGGCGCGAGGATCGCAACGAGATCTGTGGGCGCCTCCGCGAGCGCCGCAGCGAGCGCCGCTCCTTCCTCCTCGACCTCGGTCAGGCTCGCGGCGCCTTCGAGGCGGGCCACCGTGGCCGCGCGCTCTTCGTCCGTGCCGGGACCGACGAGGATCGCCGAAATATCGGGCGCAGCCTTCGCGGCCACGGCGCGCTCCTCGGACAGCGCCGGCCGCTCCAGACGCGCAGGCCGGCAGGGAAAGGCGGGCTCGTCGAGATCGGCTGCCGCATAGGGCTTCAGCGCCGCTTCGGCCTCCCAAAGGAGCGCCCCGCTCTCGGCATCGCGCAGCGCGACGGCGTGCCGCTCCCCGTCGCAATGCCGAGCGGGCAGCGCGATGTCGAAGGCGCAGGAGCCGCGCGGGCTCGGGCGGTCCGCGAAGGCCCGCGCGCACCAGAGGAGGTCGATCTCGAGATCGAGAAGAAGGGGCACGATCTCCCCGTCCGCGCGAGCGAGCGCCGTTCCGGCGACGCGCAGGCCATCGACGGGATCGACGAGGACATCCGCCCGAGGGGCCGGCGGCAGGACCAGCGTCGTCGACGCCCGACCCGCGCCGCCCGGCCAGTCGAGCGAGACCTCGACCGGGCGGGCACGGTCGGAAAACTCCGACAGATCGAAGGCGACGGGGCGCCCCCGTCCCTCGGCGAGAAGGTCGGCGAGCGCGGGCCCGCCGGTCGGGAGGGAGAGCACCGGCACGAGCCTTTCGTCCGTGCCCGCATAAAAGCTCGGTCGCGCGAAGAAGAGAAAGCTGTCCGTCCCCTCCAGCGTCGGCCCCTTCGCGAGCGCGACCTCCGCAAGGCGCGCTCCCGCCGGCGCCTCCGCGCGCAGCACGACGCGGTCGTAGTGGCCGAGCCAGCGCCCGCCCGGCCGGCCGGGCGCGATCGCCAGCACGGCTTCGCCGAGCGGCCGGCCCGCGCCGTCGAGCCAGCCGATATGAAGCGCGCCCTCGCAGCGATGGAGCCCGATATGGACCGCCAGGACATAGGACCGGCCCGCGACGACCGGAACGGGACCGCAGGCGAGCCGGCGCGCCGCGCGATGCTCCCCGGGAGGCGCGCCCTCGGCGCTCTCGCCCACATAGCCTGTGTGGCCGTGCGCGAGTTGCCAATCCCGCGAGAGGTCCTGCCCAACCGCGATCGAGGGAGCGACCGCGGCGAGGCGCCAGTCCCCGAGGCCCTCCTCGAGGTGCCCGTCGGCAAGAAGATTGATCGCCGGGTACGGCGCCGGCATCGGGCGGGCGAGGACGTCCCTCGTTCCGTCCGAGATTCGCGCCCGGCGATCGCGAAGACGCGCGTGGCCCGGCAGGAAGAAATAAGCCCGGCCCGCGTCGAGGCCGAGAAAGCGAGGCCGCTCGAGGCCGGCATGAACGCGCGTGAGAACCCCGCGCGCGGTCGCGAGGAGGCGCCGCGCCCGGGAACCGCGCATCTTTGTCTCGCTCATTCCTCCCGAATAGTTGGCGCCCGCCGCCAGTTCAAGCTCCCCTCAGGCTTGCCAGGGCAGACGACACACGGAATAGTCGCGCCGACCCAGCCCGAAGCTCAGCCACGGCCCACGGACCGTGCTCCGGACCTTGCAGTGGCGCGATGCGGCAATTTTCGATCGGAGAGCTCGGCTCGGCCCTCGCCTATTTCGAGAGCGAGGGCTATGTCGTCTTCCGAGGCCTCGTGCCGCGCGACCTCCTCGCCCGATTCTGGGACGAGGTCGAACGGGCCCGCCGCGACGAGGGCGAGCTGCTCTTCGGCGGCGCGGAAGGCGTGAAGCCCGGCCGCGAGACGGACCTGACGCGCGCGCCCCTGCCCCGCATCGTCGACATCCAAAGCTTCTCGGGCGCGGCGCACGACGTCGCCCTGGCGCCCGGCATCGCCGCCTACCTGCGCAAGCTCTACGGGACGGCGCCGACCTGCATCCAGACGCTGACCTACGTCCATTCGAGCCAGCAGGCCGAGCACTCCGACCTCCATCTCGTGTCGCCGCCCTATGTCGGCGAATACGACCGCGCGAGCCTCGCGGCGGCCTGGATCGCCATCGAGCCGGCGACGTCCGAGAACGGTCCGCTCATCGTCTATCCGCGCTCGCATCGCATCCCGAAAAAGCGGCTGGCGGAGGACTTCGCCGGCGATTACGCCGCCTACGTCGCTCATCTGCGAACGCTCTGCGCACGGCATGGCATCGAGGGCGAGGTCTTTCTCGCCGAGCCCGGCGACGTGCTCTTCTGGCACGGCGATCTCATCCATGCGGGAAGTAGCATCGCCGACGCGGAGCGCATGCCGACGCGCGCCTCGCTCGTGTGCCACTACGCGCGCCTGCCCGAGAACGCCTCGAGCGGCGATCCCGGCTGGCGGGTGGCGCGCTATGCCGACGGCGCGATCTTCCACCGCGCGCCGGGCGGGCGCGTGCCCAAGCCCGCGGCGCTCGCGCGCGCGCCGCGCTATCGCTTCCCGCTGGGAAGCCGCCGCCCCGCCCGACCGCTGGCGGAGGCCGTCCGCCCCGCGCGCACGGAGGCCGCGATCGGCCTTTCGCCCGAGGGGCGCCTCGAGGGCATCGTCCTCGACGGCGAGGAACCGCTGAAGCCCGTGCGCGTCGACATCGCGATCGACGGAACGCCGTTCCGCAGCGAGCTTTGCGTCGGGCTCGTCGACCGCTCGGCGCTCGAAGCCCTGGGCCCGCATGCGGCCGGGCGGATAAGGGCCGCGATCGGCGAGACGCGCGTGCTCGCCGCGGCCTTTAGCTTCGACATCCCGGACTATGTGCCGCGCAACGGCGTCCTCTCGATCCTCGTGCGCCGATGCGGCACCGAAGAGGTGCTCTTCGCCGAGCGGTTCGACGCGGGTTCGCAAGCCCGCCGCATCCTCGGCGCGGCGCTGTCCGAGCCGCTTGTCAAGTTCCGCCCCGGCGCCATCGGGGCGGACGAGATCACCGTATACGGACAATATATCGGCCGCGGCGAGCCCGAATGCGCGGTCGACGGCGCAAGCCTCGCCGCCTTCCACGCCGAAGCGGTCGACGGGGCGCCGGAGCTGGCCTATGCGCCGGAGGGAACCGCGTGCCGGCAGTTCACCGCGCGTCTTGAGGATTTCGCGACGGGCCGAGTGGCCCGGCTCGCGGTGCGCCCTCGAGGAGCGCCCGATGGCGCGGCAGCCGGCGGCGCCTTCCATGTGCCGCCCGACGCCGAAGCGGTCTTCGCGCGCTGGGCCGTGCCGGGCGCCGACGCGATCGACCGCGTCGCGCGCACGCGCGAGCCGTCCGACTATTTCCTCGGCGGCTACCAGAGCTTTCGCGTCCTCGTCGACGTCCTCGCGGGCGCGGCCGGCCGGGCGATCGAACCGGGTACCGCGATCCTCGATTTCGGCTGCGGCGTCGGCCGCCTCGCCCAGCACCTTCTTTATTGGACCGACGCCAGGGTGACGGGCCTCGACATCGATCCCTCGGCCATCGCCTGGATGGAAGCGCACATGCCGCGAGGCGTCTGGCGGCGCGCGCCACTCGATCCGCCAACGGAGCTTTCGGCGGAAAGCTTCGACGTCGCGGTGGCCATTTCGGTCTTCACGCACCTCGCCGAGCGCGACCAGCTCGCCTGGCTCGCCGAGCTGTGGCGCCTCCTGAAGCCCGGAGGCCATCTCGTCGCGACCGTTGCTTCGGTCCGCGGGGCGCTCGTGCGCCCCCATCCGGTGCAGGCGGTCCTGAGGCTGGCGCGGACCGGCATCGACGACGGCGCGATCGGCACGGCGCTCGCCGATGTGCTACCGGCCGAGCGGGCGGATTACTACCGCGAGACCATGCAGAGCGCGGCCTACGTCGCCGCCCGGTGGTCCCCGTGGTTTCGCCTCCTCGGCGTCTACGAAGGAAGCCATTTCGGGCTTCAGGACCATCTGGTGCTCGAGCGCCGGCCGGATGCTCCCGAGCCGCCGCGGATTCTGCGGCTCCCCTGAGACTGCGGGCCCGCCCGACCGGCGGTCTCGACAGCGAGGGCCTCTGTGATAAAGTTTTCACAATGGCGCTTCCGCCACGCATTCGCGTCTGGCGCTGTTGCAGTTCACGTGCGCCGGCGGGAGCAGTCCGCGCTCGAGCCGGATAGTCGCACGATGTCGTGTGAACGTGGAACTTCGCTCCAGAGCGGACGGTGTGGGGCAGCGTAAGGGCGGCAAGCAGGAATCGCACGCGATCCGGGTTCGTCGCCGCCTGCTGTGGGTGGATTCGGGGTGGGGACTTCCGCGTGTGTGGGCACACTGCACTGCCGCATGTCATTTGCCATGAGATCGCCGGCGCCTCGGCGGACGAGCTGAGGGTCTGGCTTCTCGGCCATGGCGCGCTTGTCGAGGGCACGCTCGGCGCGGGCGGCGCCATCCTCATTCGCGGCGCGGATATCGGCTCGCCCGACGCCTTTCGCACCGTCTGCACGGCGCTGACGCCGGAGCTGCGCTCCTATGCCGGGGGCGGCTCGCCGCGCACCCATGTCGGCGGCGGCATCTACACCTCGACCGAATATGCCGCGCGCGCGTCGATCCCCCTGCACATCGAGGCCTCGTACCTGCCCCGGATGCCGAGCCGGGTCTGGTTCTACTGCGAGACGCCCCCCGAGGAGGGCGGCGAGACACCGCTCGGCGACATGAGCCTCATCGCCGCGCGGCTCGATCCCGTTCACCTGGAGCGCTGGCGCTCGGCGGGCGTCCTCTACGTCACCAATCTCCATGGCGGCCAGGGCTTCGGTCGCTCCTGGATGGACACCTACGAAACGAGCGATCGCGCGGTCGTGGAGCACCATCTCGCGGCTCACGGCGCGAGCTTCCGCTGGAAGGCCGATGGCGGGCTCCGCGTCGAGCTGCGCGCGCCAGCGACGCGGCGCCACCCGCGAACCGGCCAGGAGGTCTGGGTGAACCAGGCCATCAACTGGCACCCCTATCACCTCGGCGCGCAATCCTTCGCCGCGCTCGAGCAGGCCTTCGGCGATATCGGCAATTTCCCGAAATCCGCCTTCTTCGGCGACGGAACGCCCATCTCGCGCGAGCAGTTCGCCGAGATCGCCCAGGCCCTCGACACGGTCGAGACGACGTTCGAGTGGCAGGCGGACGACATCCTTCTGGTCGACAACGAGCGCGTCGCCCATGGGCGCAGACCCTATCGAGGCGCACGGTCCATCTATGTCGCCCTGTCGTAATGGCGGGCCCTCTCTCGCCCATCGCGGACAGGCTTGCAGCGACGGCGACGACAAATCCGGGCGCGCGCGCCTTGCGCGGGATCGCGACGGGCGCGGGACTGAGCCACGGAGCGCTCGCTGACTTCGTGGACACCACGGCAGCGCGGCTCCGGTCCTGCGGCATCGGCCGCGGCGACATCGTGGTCCTCGCGCTGCCGGACGGTCCGGAGGCCTTCGCCGCGCTGCTCGCCGTCGCCTCCGTCGCGACCGCGTTCCCCGTCGCGCCCATGGAAGGCGAGGCGTTCTATTCCCGCCTCCTCGGCGAGCTCGATATCCGCGCCGTCCTCATGGGCGACCGGCCCGACGCGGCGCTGACGGGCCTTGCCGCCGAGCGCGGCTGGAGCCTCATCAAGGCGCATGGGCAAGGACGGGCGGGCGAGTTTCGTCTCGAGGCGGAGCGTCCGGGCGCGCCGCGCACGGATGCGGCCCCGGTCGCCGAGGACGACGCGCTCCTCGTCGCGACCGCGGGCTCGACGGGCACGCCGAAGATCGTCGCGCTGAGCCAGGCGAGCCTCTTGCGCAACGCCGCCGCCTTCGCCGCCTGGAACCGCTTCACGCCCCGGGAGCGCTCGCTCTGCGTCATGCCGATCGCGCATCTGCACAGCATCATCCGCAGCTCGCTCCCGATCCTCCTGGCCGGGGGGGAAGTCGTCTGGGCGCCGGGCTTCCGGTCCCGCGACCTGCCCGACTGGATCGACGCCACGGCGCCGACCTATATGAGCGGAACGCCGACCGTGTTCCGCGGCCTCGTCGAGGAAGCCGAGGCGCGCGGCTGGCGGCCCGCCGCGGGCGCGCTCGATCTCGTCGCCATCGGCTCGGACAAGGTCGATCCGGCGCTCGTGCGCCGTACGAGCGAACGTCTCGCGTGCAAGGCCGCCGAATTCTACGGGATGAGCGAGGTCTCGCCTCTCATCGCGATGACGCCGCGCGACGGCGAGGCCCCTGCGGGCGCGGCCGGCCGGATCCTGCCCGATTGGGACGTCGCGATCCTCGATGCGGCGGGCGACCGGCTTTCCCACGGCGCCGTCGGCGAGGTCGCCGTGCGCGGCGGCACGGTCAATCGCGTCGTCGGGTCGGACGGCGCGCACCGGATGGCGGACGGCTTCTTCCGCACGGGCGATCTCGGCCGTCTCGACGCGGACGGCTTTCTCTATATCGAGGGCCGGGCGGACGACCGCATCTCGCGCGGGGGCGAAAAGATCGCGCCCGCCGCCGTGGAAACGGCACTCGCCGCACATCCCGAGGTCGCCGAAACGGTCGCCTTCGGCCTTCCCGACCCGGTGCTCGGCCAGCGCGTCGCAGCGCTCGTGGCCCTGCGCCACGCGGCCCGAGCGGATGCCGCGACGCTCGCGGCCTTCGCCGCCGACCGGCTGCCGCGCACGCTCGCGCCGGAGCGGGTCATCCTCGTCGACAAGATCCCGAGGGGCCGGCTCGGCAAGGTCTCGCGCCGCGCCCTGGCCGAGATCTACGGCAAGAAACCGGATGCCGCGAAGCCGCCCTCCCCGGCTCCCGCGTCGGCGAGCGACGCGGCCCTTCTCGAGATCTTCCGCCGGCATCTCAAGAACGAGTCCTTGGGACCCGATGACAGCTTCTTCGACCACGGAGACTCGCTCACCGCGCTGGAGCTTCTGATGGAGGTCGAGACGCGCTTCGGCGTGAGCCTCTCGCCGGGCATCTTTCTGCGCCATGGGAGCTCCAGCGCGCTCGCCGATTTCATCCGCAAGCGAACCGGTCGCCGTTCCGGCGTCGAGCTCATCGAGGTCAGGGCCGGCGCGGCGCGCGCCCCTCTCCTCCTGATGCCGAACGTCACCGGCCGCGCGGAGTTCGTGCGGCAGCTCGCGGTGCATCTTGGACCCGACCGGCCGGTGGTGACGTTCCACGCGCCCGAGATCGACTTCGGAAGCGCGGCGAATCGCGATCTCACGGCGTTCGGCGCCGAGATCGCCGAGCTGGCCATGGCGCACCGCTCCGAAGGCGCCTTCGGGCTCGCCGGCTATTCGTTCGGGGCGCATGTCGCGCTCGCCGCGGCCCATCATCTGCGTACGGCCGGCCGGCACGTCAGTTTCGTGGGCGTGCTGGACGACGAAGCCGACATTCACCAGCGCAATTTCGCGATCGCCAGGACCGCGCCCAAGCCGCGCGCCATCTCGCTCTACTACGAGTGGTGGCTCAATTGCACCGCCGCCCGGCCCTATCCGGGGCGGATCGTCTACTTCCGCGCCAGCGCGCCGAATCCCTTCTGCCGCTCCGATCCGACGGGCGGATGGGGCGAGATCGCGATGGGCGAGTTCAAGACCGTCGTAGTCGAGGGCTCGCACACCTCGCTGTCGCAGGAGGCCGGCCTCGCCATTCTGGGGGCCGCGCTGCAGGCGGCCGTCGACGAGGAGGAAGAGGGGCCGAGGGGAGAGGACGCCCTCGTCTTGGACGAGGAGCGCCGCCTGCGCTACGAAGCGCGGCTCGCCGCGCGCCGGGGCGACCGGAAGGGAGAGCTCGACGCCTACGAGGCCGTCTTCGCGATAAATCCCGGCCAGCCTTTCTGGGCGTGCGGCAACTACGCCGAGGCGCTGATCGACGCGGGTCGCCGACCCGAGGGCATGGCCATGTACCGCACCGCGCTCGCGCGCGATCCCTGGCCCCTGACCACCGCCGCGCGGTTCACGCGCAGGCTCGTCCGCCTGTCATGCGCCGAGGAGCTCCACGAGGCCGTGACGCTCGCGAGCAGGGTCGATCCCGACGACCCGCAGGCCCTCTTCCAGTCGGCTCGCGTCCTCATGGACGCGGGAAAGGCGGAGCAAGCGGAGGCCTGTCTGCGCCGCGCGGTGGACCTCGATCCCACGGTCACGGAAGTCGGCCTCGTGCTCGCCGAATTTCTCCGCCGGCAGACGAGACCGCGCGATGCGTTGCGCGCGGTCGAGCAGGTCCTGGATGTCGCGCCGGGGCTGCAATACGGCGTGCTTCTCAAGATGAGCCTCCAGCTCGACATCGGAGATGCCGCGGGAGCCTTGGCGACCGCCGAGCGCTTTGGGCGCGTCTGGGGCGCCGATCCCCGGGTCGCGCTCTGTCGCGGTCGCGCGCTAGCCCTGCTCGGCCGCGCCGGCGAGGCGCGGGCCGTACTCGGCGAGGCGGCCCGCCTCGCGCCCGACGACGCGGAAATCGCTCAGGCGCTCGTCTCGATATCCGCCGAGTCGTAGATCCGCCCGTGGCGCCGCCATCTCCCGGGCCGTCCCGGCGAAGCCGATCCCGGCTCAGCGCCTGCGCGCCGCGAGGCACTGCTCCCAGGCCAGGGCATGGGCGATGATCGTGTCGAGATCGTCGAAGCGCGGACGCCAGTCGAGAGTCGCGAGGATGAGGGCGTTGTCGGCGACGAGCTCGGGCGGGTCGCCGGGCCGGCGCCCTTCGATGCGGCGCGCGATCTTGGTGCCGGCGATGCGGTCGACCGCGTTCAGGACCTCGAGCACCGAATAGCCGCGCCCATAGCCGCAATTGAGCTCGAGCGAGCGCTTCGGCTCGGCCATCAGCGCCCTCAGGGCGGCGATATGGGCCTCGGCGAGGTCGCGGACGTGGATGTAGTCGCGCACGCCCGTTCCGTCCCGGGTCGGATAGTCCGTGCCGAACACGGCGATGCCGGGCCGCAGCCCGTGCACGACCTCGGCCGCGATCTTGATGAGATGGGTCGAGTCGAAGGTCGATTCTCCCGAACGCATCTCGGGGTCGGCGCCCGCGACGTTGAAGTAGCGCAGGGCGCAGTAGTTCATCTTCGAGACGCGGGCGGCATCGCGCAGCATCACCTCGGTCATGAGCTTCGAGCGCCCATATGGATTGATCGGCACCTGGGGCGTCGTCTCGCTCAGAAGGGCGC
Source organism: Alphaproteobacteria bacterium (assembly GCA_024236075.1). Classification (GTDB taxonomy): domain Bacteria; phylum Pseudomonadota; class Alphaproteobacteria; order JACAEB01; family JACAEB01; genus JACAEB01. Next base: position 18,529 of record JACKLE010000015.1, read on the forward strand.
ACTCGGGCATCCCGTAGGTGGCGCAGGTCGAGGAGAAGATGAAGTGCGGGACGCCTGCCGCGATCGCCGTCTCGATGAGCGTGCGGCTCTTCGCCGTGTTGTTGAGATAGTAGAGAAGCGGCTTCGCCATCGACTCCCCTACGAGGAGCGAGCCCGCGAAGTGCATGACGGCACCGATCTCGCGCTCCTCCAGGATTCGCGCGACGAGGGCCTCGTCGGCGATATCGCCCTGGTAGAAGGCGGCCGCGTCGGGGATCGCCCAGCGGAAGCCGGTCGACAGATCGTCGATGACGGCAACCTTCGCGCCGGCATCGAGGAGCGCGAGAACGGCGTGGCTGCCGATGTAGCCGGCGCCGCCGGTGACGAGGACATTGGGAAGCTCGTGGGTCATGGCGGGGAAGGCCGAGGGTTGGACGGCGGGCGAATGTCACAGAGCCTAGGGCACCCGGCGACGAATGAAAATCGAAAGCCACCCCAGCGGGAAAAAGCGTACCGGCCGGCAACCCGCGCCGGGGGCCTGCTTGGCCGTCGGCCGTCCATCGGCTAGCGTCGATTCGAGCTCATCGAAGGGTCCGAGGCAGGCGTGTCACAAAAGGCGAGAAAAGCGCTCATCACGGGCGTGACGGGTCAGGATGGCGCCTATCTCTCGCGCCTCCTGCTGGAGAAGGGCTATGTCGTCCACGGCGTGAAGCGCCGTTCGTCCTCCTTCAACACGGGGCGCATCGACGCGCTCTATTCGGACCCCCACGAGCACGAGACGCGCTTCTTCCTCCATCACGGCGACCTCACCGACGCGACGAACCTCATCCGCATCATCGAGGAGACCGCGCCCGACGAGATCTACAATCTCGCCGCCCAGAGCCACGTCCAGGTGAGCTTCGAGACGCCGGAATACACCGCCAATGCCGACGCGGTCGGCACGCTGCGCCTCCTCGAGGCCGTCCGCATCCTGAAGATGGAGAAGGTGCGCTTCTACCAGGCCTCGACCTCCGAGCTCTTCGGCAAGGTCGCGGAGGTGCCCCAGCGCGAGACCACCCCTTTCCACCCGCGCTCGCCCTACGGCGTCGCGAAGCTCTACGCCTTCTGGATCACCGTCAACTACCGCGAGGCCTACGGCTTCCACGCCTCGAACGGCATCCTCTTCAACCACGAGAGCCCGCTCCGGGGCGAGACCTTCGTCACGCGCAAGATCACCCGGGGCGTCGCGGCCATCGAGACGGGCGCGCAGCGCTGCCTCTATCTCGGCAATCTCGATGCGCGGCGGGACTGGGGCCACGCGCGCGACTATGTCGAGGGCATGTGGCGCATGCTGCAGCAGGACGCGCCGGACGACTATGTGCTCGCGACGGGCGAGATGCACAGCGTGCGCCGCTTCGCCGAGCTCGCCTTCGCGCATGTCGGGCGCACGCTCGACTGGCAGGGGAAGGGTGTCGAGGAGACCGGGCACTGCACGCGCACGGGGGAGATCGTTGTGCGCGTCGATCCGAACTATTTCCGCCCCGCCGAGGTCGACCAGCTCCTCGGGGACGCCGCCAAGGCGCGCCGGAAGCTGGGCTGGAGCGCCACCGTGCGCCTGCCCGAGCTCGTGGCGGAGATGATGGAGGCCGATCTCGCGCTCGCCCGCTCGGGCAAGCGCGAGCGCGTGTGATGCGGACGGGATGAAGGACCGGCCTTGACCTATTCGCTCGAGGGAAAGCGCGTCTTCGTCGCGGGCCATCGCGGCATGGTCGGCGCCGCCCTCGTGCGCCGCCTGGCGTCGGAGAGCTGCGAGATCCTGACCGCGCCCCGCGAGCGCGTCGATCTCACACGCGCCGACGAGGTCGGCGCCTGGTTTCGGGCGGAGCGCCCGCAGGCCGTCTTCCTAGCGGCCGCGAAGGTCGGCGGCATTCTCGCCAACGCGACCTATCCCGTCGACTTCCTGCGCGACAACCTCCTCATCGCGACGCATGTCATCGACGCCGCCTATAGGACGGGCACGGAGAAGCTCCTCAATCTCGGCTCGTCCTGCATCTATCCGAAGTTCGCGCCCCAGCCGATCGCGGAGGCGGCGCTTCTCACCGGGCCGCTCGAGCCGACCAACGAATGGTATGCGCTCGCCAAGATCGCCGGCATCAAGCTCGCCCAGGCCTATCGCCGGCAATATGGCTGCGATTTCATCTCGGCCATGCCGACCAACCTCTACGGCACCGGCGACAATTACGACCCCGAGACCAGCCACGTGCTCCCTGCCCTCATCCGCAAGGCTCACGAGGCGAAGGCGAAGGGCGCGGACTCGATGACGATCTGGGGCTCGGGCACGCCGCGGCGCGAGTTCCTCCACGTCGACGACGCGGCGGATGCCTGCATCCACCTCATGAAGGCCTATTCGGAGGACGAGCACATCAATATCGGCTCGGGCGAGGACCTCCCGATCCTCGATCTCGCCCGGCTCGTCGCGGAGGTCGTGGGCTTCGGCGGGCGGATCGAGCACGACCCGACCAAGCCCGACGGCACGCCGCGCAAGCTCATGAACAGCGAGAAGCTGAAGCGCCTCGGCTGGCGCGCCCGCATCTCCCTGCGCGACGGCATCGCCTCGGCCTATCGCGACTTTCTTCAGGGCGACGTGCGGGGCCGGTGAGCTTTTTGCCTTCTTGGACGCTCGCTTCGCGCAGGCGACCCGCTATAATCTGCCTGCGGTGCATGTGGCCTCGGAGTCCCTGATGTCCGACGAGATGGTGGAGGCGGCCTGGGCGGCGCTCGCGCGCCAGGGCGCGCGGCTGAAGGCGGCGCGCATCGATTCGCTCTTCGCGGCCGATGCGCGGCGCTTCGCGCGCTTCTCGCGGGAGGGCGCCGGCCTCCTGCTCGATATCTCGAAGAACCGCATCGACGAAGAGGCCCTAGCCGCGCTCCTCGCGCTCGCGAAGGGGGCGATGCTCGAGGAAGCCCGTGGACGGATGTTCTCCGGCGAGCGCATCAACGTCACCGAGCACCGCGCCGTGCTTCATGTCGCGCTGCGTGCCGGGAACGATGCCGGGCTCGTCGTCGACGGCCACGACGTGCTTCCCGACGTCCGGGCGGTGAAGGCGCGGGTCGAGGCCTTCGCGGAGCAGGTGCGCTCGGGTGCCTGGCGCGGCTTCACCGGAAAGCCGATCCGCCACGTGGTCAATATCGGCATCGGCGGCTCGGATCTCGGCCCGCGCATGGCGGCGGCGGCGCTCTCGCCGCATCTCGCCGACGACCTCGCGCTTCACTACGTCGCGAACGTGGACGGCGCCGATCTCGCGGGCGTCCTCGACCGTGTCGCCGCCGAGGAGACGCTCTTCATCGTCGCCTCGAAGACCTTCACGACCCAGGAGACCATGGCGAACGCGGCTTCCGCCCGCGCCTGGCTGCGCGACCAGGGCGCCGAGGAAGCCGACGTCGCGAAGCACTTCGTCGCGGTCTCGACGAACGCGCAGGCCGTGGCCGCCTTCGGCATTTCGGCGGAGAACATGTTTCCCTTCTGGGACTGGGTCGGCGGCCGCTTCTCGCTCTGGTCCGCTATCGGGCTCTCGCTGGCGATCGGTCTCGGCAGCGAGGGGTTCGAGGCGCTCCTGTCCGGCGCGCGCGAGATGGACGGGCATTTTCTCGAGGCGCCGCTCGCCGAGAATCTTCCCGTCCTCCTGGCGCTGACGGAAATCTGGAACCGCAATATCGAGGGGCACCGCGCCCGCGCGGTCGTGCCCTACGACGAACGTCTCGCGCTCCTGCCCGCCTATCTCCAGCAGCTCGAGATGGAGTCGAACGGCAAGCGCCTCGGGCTCGACGGCGAGGAGGCTTTGCACGCGACCGCCCCGGTCGTCTGGGGCGGAGCCGGAACGAACGGCCAGCACGCCTATTTCCAGCATCTCCATCAGGGAACGGACGTAGTTCCGGTCGACTTCATCGCCGCGATAGCTCCCGACCACGGCCTCGCCGGCCACCATCGCCTGCTCATGGCGAATCTCTTCGCGCAGGGCGAGGCCCTGATGCGCGGGAGGGCGAGCCCCGACGGCAATCCGCACCGCGCCTTCCCGGGCAATCGGCCGTCGACCGCGATCCTCATGGACCGCCTGACGCCCGAACGCCTCGGCGCCCTCCTTGCGCTCTACGAGCACAAGGTCTTCTGCCTCGGCGTCCTTTGGGGCGTGCCCTCCTTCGACCAATGGGGAGTCGAGCTCGGAAAGGAGCTTGCCGGCAGCCTTCTCAAGGGCACGGGCGTGCCGTCCGGCCTTCTCGGCTGGTACAATTCCCGCGCGAGACAGGAGGACAAGCTCTAGCGTCGGCTGCCGTCCGGCCGGCCGTCTCGGCGCCGGGCCCTTTAGGATCGGGTGAAGGATTTTGACTTAGCCTGCGCCTTGCGAAATTGCGGGCGGAAGGCTTCAGCCATGACGAGAGACGAGGAATCGCGGCCGGTCCCGGCGATGGCGGGTCTCACCCTCGGCGCATCCCTCGCCGGCCTCACGGTCGCCGGGATCGCGGGCCGCATCCTCACCCTGGAGGAGTTCGCGCTCCTCGCCGCGTGCCTCGCCGTCGCCGGCACGATCGCGGCCCTCGTGGCGGGCGGAGGCCTGGTCGCGCCGCTCCTGCGCGTATTGCATCCTCCGTTCGCGGCCGCCGCCGGCTGGCGCGGAATCTCCGGGTTCGCGCGCGCGCTCCTCGTGCTCGTGCTCGGACTCGGTGCCGGTCTCGCCCTGGCCTTCGGCCCCGGAGCCGGTCTCTTCGGGCAGCTCTCCCCCGCGAACGAACTCGACGGGGCGGCGCCGACCGCGGGCGGGCTCGTCGCGCTCATGGCCTTTGCCGCCGCGCTTGCCGGCACGTTCGCCGCGCTCGGACGGCGGGGGCTCGAGACCGCCTTCGCGCCGGGGCACGCCTTCGGCGGACCGATCGCGACGCTCCTCACGCTCGCGCTTCTCCTCTCCGTGATGTGGGGAGGGGGACCCCTCGACCTCATGGTGGTTCTGGGGCTCGTTCTCTTCGGCCACGCGCTGGCCGCGGCACTCGCGGCGGTGCTGCTCTCGGGCGAGATCGGCCGGCAGGCCGCGCGCGAGGACGACGCGCACGGGCCGCGCGCGGAAGGCCTCATCCACCTCGCTCTCGCCATCGCGGCCAGCATTCTCGCCTCCGCCGAAATCTGGATTCTGCTGGCGCGCGGAGACCTCGTGGCGCTGGCCCAGTTCGCGGCGGCCCTCGCGCTCGTCGCGGCCATCCTCGCGCCCCTCGCAGCCGCCCATGCCGCGATCGGTCCCTTCCTCGGCGCGCTGCACGCCTATGGCGAGCACGCCTCGCTCGAGCGCCTCGCGCGCGCCGTCACGACGGTCGCCGCCATCCCGACGCTCCTTCTCGTGATCGTCGCGCTCGTCTGGCCCTCGGAGCTGCTGAGCCTCGTCTTCGGACCGCGCTTCGCACCGGCGGCGCCGGCACTGCGCGCGCTGCTGCCGGGCGCCGCGCTCGCCGCGCTCGCAGGTCCCGGCCTCGCCATCATCGCCGAGACGGGCCACACGCGGATCGCGCTCGTTATTGCGGTTCTCGGCGGCCTCGTGACGGCCGGCTTCGGCCTCGCTCTCGTCGGGCCTTTCGGCCTAGCGGGCCTCGCCGCAGCGACGTCGGTGGGCCTTGCGCTGGCGAGCCTTCTCGCCAACGCGCATCTCAGCGCGCGCCAGGACCTCATACCGGCGGCCTATCGCCGGCCGGAGATGGTTCTCGCGAGCCTCGTCGCCTTCGTCGAGGAGGTGGGGCGCCTCTTCCCCGCCCGCCGGGGCGAGGATGCCGCGCAGTCCTACTATCAGGGCTGAGGCCGGCGCCGGCGCCAACGATCGGCCTGGCGATCATCCCCGCTTGTAGACGTCCTCGAAGCGAACGATGTCGTCCTCGCCGAGATAGACGCCCGACTGCACCTCGATGAGGCGCAAGGGCACCTTTCCGGGATTTTCGAGGCGGTGCACCGTGCCGAGCGGAATGTAGACGCTTTCGTTCTCGGCAAGGAGCTTCTCCTCCTCGCCGACGCGCACCTTGGCCGTGCCCTGCACGACCACCCAATGCTCAGCCCGGTGATGATGCATCTGCAGCGAGAGCTTGGCTCCCGGGCTCACATAGAGCTGCTTCACCTGATAGCGCTCGCCGGCGTCGATCCCCTCGAAGAAGCCCCAGGGCCGGTAGATCCGCCGATGCGCCTCGGCCTCGGTGCGGCCCTCCGCCTTCAGCGCCTCGACGATGCGCTTCACGTCCTGGACGCGGTCCTTGGCGGCGACGAGCACCGCGTCGGCCGTTTCGACCACGACGAGGTTCTCCACCCCGAGCGTCGCCACGAGGCGCGACTCGCTGCGGACGAGTGAGCCGGAGGTGTCCACGGCGACCGTGTCCCCGATCCTCAGATTGCCGTCGACGTCGCGCGCGCCGGTCTCCCAGAGCGCGGCCCAGGAGCCGATGTCGCTCCAGCCCATGTCGACGGGCACGACCGCTGCCCGCGTGGTGCGCTCCATGACGGCATAGTCGAGCGAATCCGACGGACAGGCCGAGAAGGACGCCGTCTCGAGGCGGAGGAAGTCGAGGTCGCGTTTGGCGCCCGCGAGGGCCTTCTCGCAGGCCGCGAGAATCTTCGGCGCGTGCGTCTTGAGCTCGGCGAGGAGGACACCCGCCTCGAACATGAAGATGCCGGAGTTCCAGGCATAGTCGCCCGACGCCACATAGGACGCCGCGGTCTTCGCGTCGGGCTTCTCGACGAAGGCCTCGACCTTCGATGCCTCGCCCTCGAGGCCGAGATCGGCGCCCCGCTTGATGTAGCCATAGCCCGTCTCGGGACGGTCCGGCACGATGCCGAAGGTCACGAGGTTGCCGTCCCGGGCCGCGCGCGCGCCTTTGGCGATCGCCTCGTGAAAGCGCGGCAGGTCTGCGATGTGATGGTCGGCCGGCACGACGAGCGCGAGCGCGCGCGGGTCCTCCGCGGCGAGCAGAAGCGCCGCCACCGCGACCGCCGGCGCGGTGTTTCGCGCGGCGGGCTCGAGCACATGGGCCTTGAGCCCGATTCCGAGCTCCATCAGCTGCTGGGCGATGGTGAAGCGGTGCTCCTCGTTCGAGATGACCATGGGCGCGGCGAAGGCGAGCGGGCTTGCCGCGGGAAAGCGCAGGGCCGTCTCCTGGATCATCGAGCGCGGACCGAGAAGCGGCAGAAGCTGCTTCGGATAGAGTGCGCGCGACACGGGCCAAAGGCGCGTCCCGGAGCCTCCCGAAAGGATGACCGGGGTGATCGTCATCGGCACTGCTCCTCATGCTGCGCGGAAAAACCCGGCCTTCTGCGATGATCGGGCGCCGGGCCCCTACGCGTAAAGGATTCTTCGCCGGCCCGATGCTAGCCTCTTGCGCCGTGCGAGGCGCGTGCCAGCGCGCCGCCCGCAGGCGCTGGGGCCATCCTGCCCAATCTTGGAGGCTGCATGAAGGGGATCATTCTCGCCGGGGGATCGGGCACCCGCCTCTATCCGCTCACGCTGGCGACGAGCAAGCAGCTCATGCCGGTCTACGACAAGCCGATGATCTACTATCCGCTGTCGACGCTGATGCTCGCGGGCATCCGCGACATCCTCGTCATCACCACGCCCGAGGACGGCCCCCGCTTCCACCAGCTTCTGGGGGACGGCAGCCAGTGGGGGCTCGCGATCTCCTACGCGGCCCAGCCCAGGCCCGAAGGCCTCGCCCAGGCCTTCGTGATCGGCGCGGACTTCGTCGGCAGCGACTCGGCCGCGCTTGTGCTCGGCGACAACATCTTCTTCGGCCATGGCCTCACGGAGGAGCTCGAGGAGGCCTCGGCGATACGCTCCGGCGCGCTCGTCTTCGCCTATTGGGTGAGCGATCCGGAGCGCTACGGCGTCGTCGCCTTCGACGGTTCCGGGCACGCCCTCTCGATCGAGGAGAAGCCCAAATCGCCGCGCTCGAACTGGGCGGTGACGGGCCTCTACTTCTACGACAACGACGTCGTCTCCATCGCGCGGGAGCTGAAGCCCTCGGCCCGCGGCGAGCTCGAAATCACCGATGTCAACAAGGTCTACCTCGCGCGCGGAGCGCTGAAGGTCCACCGGCTCGGGCGGGGCTATGCCTGGCTCGACACCGGCACGCACGACAGCCTCATGGAGGCGGGAACCTTCATCCAGACCATCGAGCACCGCCAAGGCCTCAAGGTCGCCTGCGTGGAGGAGATCGCCTACCGCAAGGGCTTCATCGACGCGGGCGCGCTCGAGCGCCTGGCGAGCCCGCTCGTGAAGAGCGGCTACGGGGCCTATCTTCTCGACGTCCTGAAGCGCGACTGAGGCCGACGCCCTACCGGCCGAGCGAGCCGAGGCGCACCATCTCGGTGAGGGCGCGCGAGCGGGCATGCGGCGAGCCGTCGACCGTGCCGACGAGCGTCTCGCGGATCGGACGAATGCCCGCGAAGCCGAGAATGCCGACCTCGAGGTTCTTCAGGCCGTGGGCGCCGAAGAGGACGCGAAAGGCGGGCGCGGGCATGCCCATCGTCACGACGATGCGGGCCGAACGCCCCTTGAGGGCGCCGCTGGGAAAGCCCCGGGTCTGCTCGAACGCGAAGCCCGGACGGCAGATCTGCTCCAGGAAGCCCTTGAGGAGCGCAGGCATGGTGCCGAGCCAGAGCGGGAAGAAGATCGCAAGGTGCTCGCCCCAGCGCACGGCCTCCTGCGCCTCGACGAGGGCGGCGGGAAGCTGCCCGGTCTCGAACTCGTCCTTCGAGCGCAGGATGGGGAAGTCGAGCCGCGCGAGGGCGATGCTGCGAACCTCGTGGCCGGCCTCTTGCGCTCCGTTGCGATAGGCGGAGGCGAGCGCATGCACGAAGCGCCCTTCGTCCGGATCGGGGTGGCCGTCGAGAAGAACGATGCGCCGCGTCATGGTGCGAACGTAGGACGCCCGGCGCCATTGCGCATTGAGCCGCATCAATCCGACGCGCTGCGGCGGACCTAGATGCCGGCCGCCTCGATCTCCTCGGCCCGCCGATATCCGGGCCGCGCCCGGCAGCGCGCGACATAGCCCGCGAAAGGCTCCTCGTCCGGCAGGATCTTCAGGATCTCGCGCCCGAACAGGAGATTGGCGCCCACCATGACATCCGCGGCCGTGAACTGCTCGCCGAGGAGCCATGGCCCCTTCCCGAGCGCGCCGGCGAGGGTCTCCATCACCCGCTCGAAGCTTCCCCAGCCGGCCCGCTCCGGCGCGAACGGCCCCTTGCCCTGGATCTTCTCGACGAAGGCGTCCTCCATGCAGGCGGCCGCGAAGAAGAGCCAGGTGAGGTAGCGCCCGCGCCGAGGATCGCCCATCGGCGGCGCGAGCCTCGCGTCGAGCGCCCGCTCGGCGACATAGGCGCAGATCGCGGCGGATTCGAAGATTCGGGCCGGCCCCTCGACGAGGGCGGGCACCTTTCCCATCGGGTTCACGGCGCGATAGGCGGGCGCGTTCTGGTCGCCCTTGCGGATGTCGATGAGCTGGCGCTCATACGGCACGCCCGCCTCCTCGAGCATCCACAGCGCACGGAAGGACCGCGTCCTGGGGCACCAGTAGAGCTTCATCGCCTGCCTCCGTCCCATCGGCTCGACCGACGAGAACATAAGCAGAACAAAGACGCGGAGTCCAGCGCTCCCTCGCCGCCTCAGCCGGCGAGCCCGGGATGCTTGGCGAAGGCCTCCAGCGCCTCGGGATTGGCGAGCGCCTCGACGTTCTTCACCGGGCGGCCGTGAATGACCTCGCGCACGGCGAGCTCGACGATCTTGCCGGACTTGGTGCGCGGAATATCGGGCACCTGGAGGATCTTCGCGGGCACGTGGCGCGGCGTGGCGTTCTGCCGGATCTGCGCCTTGATGCGCTTCACGAGCGCGTCGTCGAGCGCGATGCCGGGCCGCAGCACGACGAAAAGCACCACCTCGACATCGCCCTCGACGTCGCGCCCGACGACGATGGCCTCCTGCACCTCGGAGAGCTGCTCGACCTGACGGTAGATCTCGGCGGTCCCGATCCTGACGCCGCCGGGGTTCAAGGTCGCGTCCGAGCGGCCGTGAATGATGTAGCCGCCGTTCGCCGTCTCCTCGATGAAGTCGCCATGCGTCCAGATGTTCGGGAAGCGATCGAAATAGGCGGCGCGGTACTTCTTGCCGTCGGGATCGTCCCAGAACCCGATCGGCATGGACGGAAAAGGCCGCGTGCAGACGAGCTCGCCCTTCTCGCCCTTCACGGCCCGGCCATCGTCGTCGAAGGCCGCGACCGCCATGCCGAGCCCCGCGCACTGAATCTCGCCGCGATGGACGGGCAGCACCGGATTGCCGAGGACGAAGCAGGAGAGGATGTCCGTGCCGCCCGAGATCGAAGCGAGGTGCACGTCCTTCTTGATGCTCCGATAGACGAAGTCGAACGATTCCGGCACGAGCGGCGAGCCCGTGGATGCGACGGTGCGCACGGTCGACAGGTCGTGCGTGCGCATCGGCTCGAGTCCGGCCTTCTTCACCGCGTCGATCCATTTCGCCGACGTGCCGAAAAAGGTGATGCGCTCGTCCTGCGCATAGTCGAAGAGCGCGGCGCCCGAAGGATGGAACGGCGAACCGTCGAAGAGCATCAGCGTCGCCTTCTGGCCGAGCGCGCTCATGAGCCAGTTCCACATCATCCAGCCGCAGGTGGTGAAGTAGAAGACACGGTCGCCCGCGCGGATATCGCTGTGATACCGGTGCTCCTTGAGATGCTGCAGGAGCGTGCCGCCATGTCCGTGCACGATGCATTTGGGCACGCCCGTGGTGCCGGACGAGAACATGATGAAGAGCGGATGGTCGAAGGGCACGCGCACGAATTTCGGCGCGCGCGGCGTCGCGACGGCCTCCTCGAAGCCCTCCGCGCACTTCAGGCGTCCGAGATCGGCCCTGCCGTCGCCGAGAAAGGGCACCACGAGCACGAGCTCGAGCCCGGGAAGCGCCGCCGCGATTTCGGCGAGCTTTTCCATCTGGTCGAAGGCCTTGCCGCCATAGTGATAGCCGTCGCAGGCGATCAGCACCTTGGGCGCGATCTGGCCGAAGCGGTCGAGGACCCCCTTCACGCCGAAATCGGGCGAGGCGGAGGAGAAGACGGCTCCAAGGCCCACGGTCGCCAGCATCGCGACGGTCGTTTCCGGACAATTCGGCATGTAGGCGGCGACGCGGTCGCCCGCCTTCACCCCCGCCGCCTCGAGCCGCGCCTGCAGCGCCCCGACCGCGCCCGAAAGGGCGGCGAAGGTCAGGCGGCGGATCGCGCCCGCCTCGGAGCGGAAGACGATGGCCTCGCTCGCCTCGGGACGCGGGGCGAGCATCGTCTCGGCATAGTTGAGCCGCGCGTCGGGAAACCATTTGGCGCCCGGCATGCGATCGCCGTCCGCGAGCGTACGCGGCCCCGCTTCGCCGTGAACGCCGCAATCCTCCCAGACGAAGCGCCAGAAGGCTTCGGCCTCGTCGACGCTGAAGCGGTGGAGGCTCGCATAGTCCGGGAGCGCGACCCCCCGGGCCGCTCCGAGCTCGCGCGCGAGCCGTGTCATCTCGGCCTTGGCGACGGCCTCGCTCGACGGGCTCCAGAGAACGCTCATCGCTTCCCTCCTCGTGAGGTGGACAACCGTCTTTAGAGCATGCGCCGGGGCGCAGGGAACGGCCTTCGCAGAATTTTTCCGCAAGCGCGAAATGGCCGCGATGCCGCAAAGGCACGCCAAGGTTAAATTTTGTCCGGCCTGTGACGAGTCCGACGGGGGGAGGTCGCTCGCTCGTTAAATGCCTCCGGGAGGAGCCGTGTCGGACCTCCAGCAACAAGGCCCGGTCCCTTGGGCGCGGGCCATCAAGGAGCCCACGATATGAAGACTGTCATGATCGCCCTGGCCGCCGGCCTCGCTCTGTCGCCCGTGGCGGCCTTCGCGCAGCAAGGCGGCGGCGGCGCGCTCTCCGCGTGCACGGCCGACATCCAGAAGTACTGCGAAGGCAAGACGCCGCGCACGCCGGAAATGCGCGCCTGCATCCAGGAGAATTCGAGCAAGTTCTCCGACGAGTGCAAGAAGGTGCTCGCGGAAATGCGCGCGAAGGCGGCCCAAGGCGGCGGCCAGTAACCAGCGAAATCTTTGGCGCTCGGGCGGCCCCCTTCCTCGCGGAAGCGGGGCCGTTGCCGTTTCTGCGCGCCGATCGCTGGTGCGGGCGGAGGGACTCGAACCCTCACGGCCTTGCGGCCAACGGATTTTAAGTCCGTTGCGTCTACCGATTCCGCCACGTCCGCGCAGGACGAGCCTCTTACGAGGGCGGGGCGGATGTCCACCGCCAGCGGCGACAGCATATTGACATTTATGTCGATAAGACGCATCTTGAGAGCATGGCAGTCCCATTTCGAGGAGAAGCGCCATGGCGACCCCCCACCCCGTCACGCCCCGCAATCTCGAGCTCGGCAAGCTCGGCGACGGCACGCGCTATTGGCTCGGCGGCGATCCGGCGCGCACCGCGTTCATGAACGGGCTTTCGATCACCTTTCCGGAAGGCGAGCGCATGTTCGTCGACTCGGTGAAGCCCTACCGCGAAGCCATCGCGGACGAGCGTCTCGCGGCCGATGTGCGCGGCTTCTGCGGCCAGGAGGCGATACATGCGCGCGAGCACGCGACCTTCAACGACCGCCTGACGGAGCAGGGCTTCCCGGTCGGCGAGCTCGAGGACAAGATCAAGGCCCGCATCGCCTGGGTGAAGGCGCATTTCCCGCAGCGCCACCGCCTGGCCGTGACCTGCGCGCTCGAGCACTTCACCGCCATCATGGCGAACCAGATTCTGTCGCACCCGGAATATTTCGAGGACGCGGACGAGGAGTACCGCAAGCTCTGGCTCTGGCACGCGCTGGAGGAGACCGAGCACAAGGCCGTCGCCTTCGACGTCTACCGCAACGTGGCGGGGGGCACCTATTTCGAGCGCGTCCGCGTCATGATCCTCATGACGATCATGTTCAACCTGCGCATCTTCAATCACGTCCGTGTGCTGCTGAAGACCGACGGGCTCGCGGGCAATCTGAAGCTCTGGGCCGGCCTCCTCTGGTATCTCTGGGGCAAGCCCGGCTTCTTCCGCCGCTGCGCCAAGGACTATCTCGACTATTTCCGGCCGGGCTTCCATCCCTGGGACCACGACAACGGCGCGCTCGCCGAGAGCTGGAAGCGCCGCTTCGAGCCGCCGCGGGCCCCGCTTGGCGCCGCCGCGGAGTGAGCCGCGGCGCACGAGGCGCCAGGCCGGGGACGCCCGCGAGCACATTCTCGCCGTCGCCGAGGAGCGCTTCTCGACCCTCGGCCTCGACGGGCTGAAGCTCGTCGAGATCGCGGCCGCCGCCGGCGTGCGCCATTCGACGCTCCTCCATCATTTCGGCTCGGCCGCCGGCCTGCACGAGGCGCTCGTCGAGCGCATCGTCGGCCGGCTCGTCGCGGAGACGAGCGCGATCCTCCAGGGCGACGACCTGCGTCTCTCCGCGAGCGCCGCGGCCTCCGCCGTCTACCGCCTCTTCGCGCGGGAGGGCACCGCGAAGCTCGTCGCCTGGCTCGCGCTCGCCGGCGCCGAACCGAAGATCGAATCGCTGGGCGCGCCCTTCGACCGGATTCTGGAGCGCCTGGAGGCGCATACGCGCGAAGCGGGATTTCCGGCGGCCGAGGGCAAGGCGCTCGCGCGCGCCATCGTGCGTATCACGGTGACCTCGGCGATCGGCGAGGGGCTCGCCGGCAGCCGGCTCGACCGCGTCATGCCGCCGGAGGAAGGCGTTCAGGATCTCCCGCTCGAGACGGCGCTGGCGACGCTGATCCTGAAGGCGGGTGGCTTCTTGGACGAGGGGCAGTTGTGAGCGGTAAACCAGCTAGTAGCGAATAGTGAATAGTGAGTAGTGAGTAGAAAGCGGCCTGCGGATGCGTATGCCAAACACTTTTACTATTCACTACTCACTACCCACTACTCGCCACTCACTAGCCCTCTTCGCTACTCCAGCACCTCGTACCCCAAATGCCGCACGAGCGCCTCGGCCTCGTCGCGCGCCTCCTCGAGCTCGTCCGTGTCCGTCCCGCGGGCGACGATGCGCGTCACCATGCGCCCGCCGAAGAGGCCCGGATAGCTGCCGATGGCGAGCCCGGAATGGCGGTCCTGGAGAGCCGCGAGGCCCTGCGCGAGGTCGCCCTCGCCCGCCGCGGCGACGACGATCCGGCTCTCGATCGCGGGACCGCCGGGGAGCTCGCATTTGAGGCTCTCCATCATCGCCTCCACGATGAGCGGAATGCCCGCGAGCACGAAGACGTTGTCGATGCGGAAGCCCGGCGCGACGCTCACGGGATTTTCGATCAGCGCGGCCCCCTCAGGCACGCGGGCCATGCGCCGGCGCGCATCGTTGAACTTCTCGGGGCCGTAATAGCGCTCGAGCGCGGCCACCGCCTGCGGATGGAACGTCAGGGGGCGGTCGAAGGCGCGCGCCATCGCCTCGGCCGTCACGTCGTCATGCGTCGGCCCGATGCCGCCGGTCGTGAAGACGAAGCTGTGGCGTGCGGCGAGGGCCCGCACGGCCGCAACGATCTCGTGCACGAGATCGGGCACGACGCGCGCCTCGCGCACGGCGATGCCGAGCGTCCCGAGGACCGTCGCGATGTGCTGGAGGTTCACATCGCGGGTGCGTCCCGAAAGCAGCTCGTCTCCGATCAGGAGGATGCCCGCGCCCGACGACCGCTCGACGTTCATACTTCCTCCTCCCCGCCGCTTCTATGATAGGACGGCACCGGACGGTAGACTGGCAAGGGGTCCTTGCAGAAGGGCCGAGTTGCGCCAATTAGTGAACACGGCCCCCCGGAACGGACAACGGGAGCGGGCACCATCGGAGCGGAGCATGCGTCGAGACGATCGAGCGACCTATGTGCCGGCAGGCGCGGCGGACGATTGCCGCAGCGGGGCGATCAAGATCCACGGGGCGGACGACTTCGCCGGCATGCGCGCCGCCGGCCGCCTCGCGGCCGAAACGCTGGACATGCTGACGGCCCATGTCGCACCGGGCATCACCACCGAGGCGCTCGACCGGCTCGCCCACGCCTATATCCGCGACCGGGGGGCGATCCCCGCGCCGCTGCACTACCGGGGCTTTCCGAAGTCGATCTGCACCTCGCTCAACCATGTCGTGTGCCACGGCATTCCGGCCGAGCGGGCGCTCGACGAGGGCGACATCCTCAATATCGACGTGACCGTCATCCTGGACGGGTGGCACGGCGACACGAGCCGGATGTTCGTCGCGGGAGAGGCCAAGCGCAAGGCGCTGCGCCTCATCGACGTGACCTACGAGGCGATGATGGAGGGCATCAGGGCCGTGCGCCCGGGGGCGACCACGGGCGATATCGGCGCCGCGATCCAGGCCTATGCCGAGCGCGAGCGGTGCTCGGTCGTGCGCGATTTCTGCGGCCATGGGCTGGGGCGCATCTTTCACGACACGCCCAACATCCTGCATTACGGGCGGCCCGGGACGGGGGTCGAGCTGAAGGAGGGGATGTTCTTCACCGTCGAGCCGATGATCAATCTCGGTCGGCCGGAGGTGAAGCTTCTCGGGGACGGGTGGACGGCGGTGACGCGCGACCGTTCGCTTTCCGCCCAGTTCGAGCATTCGGTGGGGGTGACGGCGGACGGCGTCGAGATCTTCACCCTATCGAGCCGCGAGCTGCACCGCCCGCCCTACGAAACGGCTCTCGTGGAGACCGCCGGCGCATGACCGCCAAGGAGGCGCCGCCCGGCCCCGGGCTCGCCGAGGCACCGCACCATGCGGGCCACCGCGAGCGCCTGCGCGCGCGCTTCATGAAGGCCGGGCCCGACGCCCTCGCCGACTACGAGCTCCTGGAGCTCGTCCTCTTCCGCGCCATTCTGCGCCGCGACGTGAAGCCTCTGGCGAAGGATCTCCTCAAGCGCTTCGGCAGCTTCGCCGAGACCGTCGCCGCCGAGCCCGAGCGGCTGCGCGAGGTCGAAGGGCTCAGCGAGGCCGCGGTCGTCGAGCTGAAGCTCGTTCAGGCCGCCGCCCTGAAGCTCACGCAGGGCCAGGTCCTCAACCGCACCGTCATCGCCTCGTGGAGCGCACTCGTCGACCATTGCCGCGCCTCGATGAGCTACGACCAGGTGGAGCAGTTCCGCGTCCTCTTCCTCGACCGCAAGAACGCCCTCATCGCCGACGAGGTGATGCAGCGCGGCACGATCGACCACACGCCGGTCTATCCCCGCGAAGTCGTGAAGCGCGCCCTCGAGGTCGGCGCCAGCGCGCTCATCCTCGTCCACAACCACCCCTCCGGCGATCCCACGCCCTCGCGGGCGGACATCGAAATGACCAAGGAGATCGTCGCCGCGGCGCGGCCGCTGCGCATCCAGGTCCACGACCACCTCGTCATCGGCAAGGGCACGCCGGCGAGCTTCAAGGCGCTCGGGCTGCTCTAGGTCACAGACCCACAACGCCGTCATCCCGGAAGCCAATTTGCCCCAAATCCATACCCCGGCGAAGGCCGGGGTTTGATT
>JACKLE010000016.1 GCA_024236075.1 Alphaproteobacteria bacterium
GCCGCGATCCGCTCGCGCAGCCCGTCGCCTTGATCCGTCGTGATCATGATCGCCGGCAGGGTGACGCCCGCTTCGCGGAGGCGTCCCAGCAGCTCGAGGCCCGTCATCCCCGGCAAGTGATAGTCGAGGACGAGGCAGCCCCGATCGGGCAGCGCTTCCTCCTTCAGCAGGGCGGCGGCGCTGGAGAAGCAGCGCACCGTCCTGCCTTCGAGCTCGAGATGGAATCGCAAAGCCCCCGTGAGGTCGGGATCGTCGTCCACGACGATGACGCAAGGCGATGGCGCGATGCACGTCATAAGCATTCGGGGTCCGGTCCAGGAACGCCAACAATTTGGGAAATCTTGGACTTTCGCCCGCGACGGCACGTTGATTCATCTCAAGGGCCGCCCGCGCGCAGCATCATGCGCACCAGTTCGGAAATGCCGGCAGCCTGCATCTTGGACATGACATTGGCGCGGTAGACCTCGACGGTCCTCGGGCTGATGCCGAGATCGACGGCGATCACCTTGTTCGCGCGTCCTGCGACGACGCCGTCGAGCACCTGGCGTTCGCGCGCGCTGAGAAGAGCCAGTCGCTCCTGGACGATCGCCTTTTCGGAGTCGATCTCCTCCTTGGCCCGCGCCGAGGTGAGAGCGGCCCGGACCGCCGCAAGCAGCGCCCTGTCCTCGAAGGGCTTCTCCAGAAAGTCCAGCGCGCCCGCCTTCATCGCCTCGACGGCGACGGCCACGTCGCCATGGCCGGTGACGACGATGACGGGAAGGCAGATCCCCCGCTCGCTCATCGCTCGGATCAGCTCGATTCCGCTCATCTCCGGCATGCGCACGTCGGTGACCACACAGCCATTGCCGATCTGCTCGCTAGCCAGAAACGAGGCGGCCGAGGCATAGCTGCGCGCCGTGAGCCCATCGCTGGCGATGAGGAACTCGAGCGAGTCCCGCATCGCTTCGTCATCGTCGATCACGTGCACCAGGACGTCTTCGCCCATGGCTCACTCCTCTTTGGCTGCCTTGACAAGCGTGAAGCAGAAGGCCGCGCCGCCCATGGGGCTCTGCTCGTGCCAGACCCGTCCGCCATGCGCCTCGATGATCGACCGCGAGATGGAGAGCCCGACTCCGAGGCCATGGGTCTTGGTGGACGAGAAGGGCTGGAAGAGGCGATCGGCGATTTCGGGCGAAAGGCCGCTTCCCGAATCGGCGACGCACACTTTCACATGTCTGTCGGAGAGCGCGGAGGTCGAGATGAGAAGGCTTTTGCGGGGGGCCTCCTCCATCGCCTCGATCGCGTTGCGCACGAGGTTGAGCACGACCTGCTGGATCTGGATCTTGTCGGCGAGCACGTGATCGGCGGTCGAATCGAAGCCGTACGTGACGCGCACGCCGAGGTCCTTCGCTCCGACAAGTGCGAGCGCGCAAGCCTCTTCCAGCAGCTTCGGCAGGCTTTCGATCCTGCGGTCGGACTCTCCCCTCGCAACGAAATCTCTCAGCCGGCGGATGATCTGACCGGCGCGCAGCGCCTGATCGCCCGCCTTGTCGAGCGCGTCGGCAAGGCGATCGCGATCGAGATCGCCGGCGCCGAGGAGGCGGAGCGAGCCTTTGAGATAGTTGGCGATGGCCGACAGCGGCTGATTGAGCTCGTGCGCGAGGGTGGACGCCATCTCGCCCATCGCCGAGACCCGCGAGATATGGACGAGCTCGGCCTGCAGCTCCTGGAGGCGGGCCTCGGTCTTCTGGCGCTCGGTCAGGTCGCGCACGAAGCCGGTGAAGAAGCGCCCGCCCTCGGACCGCATCTCGCCGACCGCGAGCTCCATCGGAAAGGTCGAGCCGTCCTTGCGCTCTCCGACGACGACGCGGCCGATCCCGATGATGCGCCGCTCGCCCGTCGCCATGTAGCGCGAAAGATAGGAGTCGTGTGCGTCGCGATAGGGCGTAGGCATGAGGATGCGCACATTGCGCCCCACCGCCTCCTCTGCCGTCCAGCCGAAGAGCCGTTCGGCCGCGGCGCTGAAGGACTGCATCGTCCCCTCGGTGTCGATGACGATCATCGCGTCGGGAACGGTGTCGAGAATCGAGCGCAGATGGGCCTCGCGCGCATGGAGAATCGCGTCCGTCTCGTCGGCGTTGCGACGGATGGCCTCGAGGTGCCGGCTCCAGAGCACGCTTCCGCCGGCGAGCGCCAGATAGACGATGACTGCCTCGGCGGCGGCCCAGGTGAATTGCCCCTGCCCGGCGACGGCGAGCCCGAGAGCAAGTCCCGCGACGCAAGCGGCAAGCGCCCCCGTCTGACCGCCGAACGCCGCGCTGGCGAAGACCGCCGGGACAAGGAAAACGAAAATGACGTAGGGCTCGCAAGATCGCGAGAGGCCGAGCCAGACGAGGCCCGTCAATAGGATCGAGACGAGCGCGACCGCAACGGCGCGCAGCCTCGAATCGACCCTGTCCCATCCGCGTGTCACGCGCGCAGCGCCGCCTTCCCGGCCCGGTTCCGGTACGGAACTCCGCCCTAAGTAGAATCCCGTAAGTGTCCGACCGGAATTTCTAACGGAGCCCGAGCGGGCTACCAAGTCCCTGCGATCTTTCCAGGGAGGCCCTCGATGCTCGTGCTCGATACGCCGTTCCATCCCAAGACGTCCGCGGGCAGTGTCCCCGGTGCGAGGCTTGTCGTGCTCGCGCCCGGGATCGAGATCGCGGCTGTCGTTTCGACTTTCGCCCGCGACGAGGAGATCTTCGGCGAGGGCGAGATCGCACGGCACGTCTTCCTGGTGATGAACGGGGTCGTTCGCACGTGCCGCATTCTCGCCGACGGCCGCCGCCAGATCGGGGAATTCTATTTCCCGGGCGACGTCTTCGGCCTCGAGCCGAACGACGTTCACGGCTCCTCGGCCGAGGCGCTCGCGCCATGCGCGGTCGCGGTCATCAAGCGCGCCGAGCTGGAGCAGGAGGCGGTGCGCAACACCGAATCCGCAAGAGCGCTTTGGGAGCTTGCCGCTCGCCAGCTCGCCCGCGCGCAGGAGCACATCCTCCTTCTCGGGCGCAAGACCGCGCGCGAGCGGGTGGCGAGCCTCCTGCTCGACCTTGCCGACCGCGGCGATGGAAACGGCACCGTCCGCCTGCCGATGTCGCGCGCCGACATGGCCGACTATCTCGGGCTGACGATCGAGACGGTCTCGCGCACCATCTCCGAGCTCGCCCGCGACGGCACGATCCGGCTCGCCGACAGCCGCACGGTCGTCATTCCCAATCGCGGCCGCCTGGTGCCGCTCGCGGCGTGACCGCCGGCACCTAGAGGCTCGCAAGAAGCAGAGCGAGCGCCCCGAGCGCGATTCCGGCCAATGCCGCCAGCAGGACGCGCATGGCGGCTTGCGTCTCGTCCATGGAGCACCTCCGCGTGACTGCCGTGTCGGCCGCCCGCGATGGCGTCGGAATCTTGGCCGCGGGCCCGGACCGGATGAGGCCTAGCCGCCGCTGCGGCGCTTACGGGTGGCGGCGGCTTTGCGCGCGGATGCGGACCGCTCCGCCTTGGGACGGGCCGCCGAGGCCGCGCCCCCGATGCGGCCGCCCTTGCGCGAGGCGGCGTGCGATTCCGGCTTGCCGCGACCGGAGCCGGACTTCTTGCCTCCGCCGCTTTCCTTGTTGACCGTCGCCCAGGCCCGCCGCTCGGCTTCCTTTCCGGGAACGCCGCGCGATTCGTAGCTTTGCTCTATGTGCTCCGCCTTGCGCTTCTGCTTTTCCGTATAGGCCGACTTGTCTCCACGGGGCATGACACTCTCCTTCGCCGCGAGTCCAACGCCGAAGGCCGGCATCGGGTTCCCGGCGGTCCCGCCGCGAGATCGTGTTCATCCGCCGGCGGACCGGATCGCCCCGAGAAAGGCCTCGCCGAACTCCCGGAGCTTCGCCGCGCCGACGCCGTGGACCTCGGCGAACTCGGCCGGGGTCTGCGGGCGCCGCGCAACCATGTCGACGAGCGAGCGGTCCGCGAACACGACATAGGCGGGCACGCCGCGCTCCTTCGCGAGCGCAAGACGCAACGCCCTCAGCCGGACGAGAAGGGCGGCGCCCTCGGCATCGTCCTCCGCGACCGCTGCGGCCGCATCCGCGCGTCGGAGCCGCCGCTCCTCCCGTGCGGGAGGGGGACGGAAGAGAAAGGCCTCGCCGCCGGCCAGCAGCGCCATCCCCTTCCGCGCGACGGCGAGACCGCCATAGCCGCCGATGTCGAGGGCGAGAAAGCCTGCCGCCACGAGCTGGCGCAGGATGGAACGCCACTCCTTGAGCGGAACCTGCGCCCCCGCGCCGAAGACGGGAAGGCGGTCGTGGCCGGCCGCGCAGGCCTTTTCCGTCGCGTGGCCGCGCAGGACGTCGATGACATGCGCCGCGCCGTAGCGCTCGCCCGTCGCGCGCACCGCCTCGACGGCGCGCCGCGCATCGTCGGAGCGGTCGACGCGCGCGACCGTCTGGAGGCAGGCATCGCAATTGCCGCAGGGCTCGGCCTCCTCCCCGAAATAGGCGAGCAGAACCTGCCGCCGGCAGCTCGGCGCCTCGCAATAGCCGACCAGCGCGTCGAGACGCTGAAGCTCGCGCCTGCGGCGATCCTCGCCGGCCGCCTCCGCGTCGATGAAGAGACGGCGCGTGCGGATGTCGCCGAGGCCAAAGAGCATATGGGCCTCGGCGGGAGCGCCGTCGCGGCCCGCCCGACCGATCTCCTGATAGTAGGCTTCGAGGCTGCCCGGAATATCCGTGTGGAACACGAAGCGCACGTCCGGCTTGTCGATGCCCATCCCGAAGGCGATGGTCGCGACCATGACGAGAGGCTCCTCGGACATGAAGGCCTGCTGGCTCGCCTCGCGCGCTTCCCGCGGCATGCCGGCATGGTAGGCCCGCGCCGGGACGCCGTTTTCCAGGAGGAAGGCGGCCGCCTCCTCCGTCTTCTTCCGCGAAAGGCAATAGACGATGCCGCATCGGCCCGGATGAGAACGGGCGAAGGCGAGGAGCTGGCGCTTCCAGTCGCCTTTCGGCTCGACGGTGAGGCGGATGTTCGGCCGGTCGAAGCCCTGCACGAGCGTCGCGACGTCGTTGCCGAAGAGCCGCGCCGCTATGTCGGCACGCGTCACCTCGTCCGCGGTGGCGGTCAGCGCCGCGATGGGCACGCCGGGAAAGGTCTCGCGCAATGCTCCGAGGGCCTCGTATTCCGGGCGAAACGACGGGCCCCATTGCGAAATGCAGTGCGCCTCGTCGACGGCCACGAGGCGCACGGGAAGGCGCCGCAGGGCCGCGATCATGCGCTCGGTCATGAGCCGCTCGGGCGCGAGGTAGAGAAGTCGCGTCTTGCCGCCCGCCACGCGATGCCAGGCCGCGACGTTCTCCTCGCGCGTCTGCCCCGAATGGATCGCGTCCGCGGCGACGCCGGCAAGGCGCAGGGCCGCGACCTGGTCGCGCATCAGCGCGACGAGCGGCGAGACGACCAGCGCAAGCCCGCCGAGGACGAGCGCGGGAACCTGGAAGCAGAGCGACTTGCCCGAGCCCGTCGGCATGACGGTGAGGACATGGCGCCCGGCGAGCAGGAGATCGATGGCCTCCTCCTGGCCGGGGCGGAAGGCCTCGTAGCCGAACACGGACTTCAGGACGTCGAGCTTGGCGTCGCGTCGCGGCTCGGCGAGGCTCATGCGTGCGGCTCCGGCGGGAAGAATCGGCAGAACATTGCCGCCGAGCTTCCCACGCAGGCAAGGCGCGACCAACCGCGTTGAAGCCTCAACACCAAGAAACCCGGGAGCCCGCCATGCGCCGCTTGTTCCTCGCCCTCGCGGCCGCGATCTTCCCCGCATCGCCCGTCGCGGCGGAGCCAGCGCGCCCCAACATCGTGTGGATCGTGGCGGACGATCTCGGCATCGGGGACACCGGCGCCTATGGCAGCACGCTCGTGCCGACGCCGAACATAGACCGCCTTGCGCGGGAGGGGGTGCTGCTCACCGACGCCCATGTCTCCGCGCCCATCTGCTCGCCTTCGCGCGCGGGCTTCCAGACCGGGCGCTATCAGAACCGCTTCGGCTACGACTACAACCCGACGCGCCCCAGGCCCGAGGCCGGCATGCTGCCCCTCGACGAGCCGACGATCGCCGAGCGCCTCAAGGCCGCGGGCTATGTCACCGGCCTCGTCGGCAAATGGCATTTGGGGGTCGGGGCCGAGCGCGATCCCCTCGCGCGCGGCTATTCGGAGGCCGTTTGGTGGTACTCGCCGGCGAAATACATTCTCGACCCCGCGCCGGGCGACGAGATCGTCGCCATGCCCGAGCTCGAGGGGCGCACGGGCCGCAAGATGTTCCGGGGCCGCGAGGAGCTCGCCGACCGCGGCTATCTGACCGAAATCGTGACGCGCGAGGCGCGGAGCTTCATCGACCGGCACGCGGACGACGCGGCCCCCTTCTTTCTCGCCGTCACGCACTACGCGCCGCATGTGCCGCTCGAGGCGACGAGGAAATATCTCGACCGCGTGCGCGCGATCGCCGATCCCTGGACGCGCGTCCAGGCGGCGATGATCTCCGCGCTCGACGACGGCGTCGGCGAACTTCTCGACGCGCTCGACGCGCACGGTCTCGCCGACCGGACCCTCGTCGTCTTCTTCAGCGACAATGGCTGCCCGCGCTATCTCAACGGCGCCTGCTCCAACGCCCCGCTGTCGGGATACAAGCGCGAGCACCTCGAGGGCGGCATCCGCGTGCCGATGATCCTGCGCATGCCCGGCGCGCTGAAGGCGGGCACGACCTATTCCGAGCCCGTGATCTCGCTCGACATCGGCGCGACCGCCGTCGCGCTCGCCGGGGCCAGCGCGACGGCGCCCGAGCTCGACGGGCGGAACATTCTTCCCTACCTGACGGGCGAGGAGACCGGCACCCCGCACGAATTCCTCTTCTGGCGCGCGGGCGAGACCTTCGCCGTGCGCTCTGGAGACTGGAAGCTCTGGCGCGTCGTGACGCCCGACGGCGGCGCGCCCGCGACGTTCCTCTTCGACCTCGCGAGCGATCCGGCCGAGACGCGAAACCTCGCCGCGGAGAACGCCGACGTCGTCGACCGGCTCGTCGGGGCATTCGAGGATTGGAACGCCCAGAACGCCCCGCCGGCCTTCTCCTCGCGAACGATCCGCCAGGAGGTCGACGGCGTCGAGGTCGAGGTCGCGTTCTGAGCGGTCAGATAACGGCGCCCTGCTTCAGGAGCCAGTCGACCGAGCGGCGCATCCCCTCCCGGAGCTCGATCCTCGGCGCGAAGCCGAGAACCCGCCGCGCCTTCGAGATGTCGCACGCGATGGTCTTGTTCATTTCCGACAGCACGTGAATCTGCTGCTGGTAGAGGCCGACGGCCTGAAGGCCCGCATCGGCGATCTCGGCGAGATCCGCGACGATCCCCGGCACACGGACGGTCTTGGGCGCGCACGGTATCGAGAAGTCCTCCGAGAGAACTGCGCGCACGGTATCGATGATCTCGTTCATCGCATAGGGACGCGCATCCGCGATCCAGAAGATCTCTCCGGCCGCCTTCTCCTCGCGTGCGGCCAGGAGAAGGCCCTGCGCGAGGTTGTCGACATACGACATCGAGCGCCGGTTCGTGCCGGGACCGCAGATCGGAAAGCGTCCCGCCTTCACCATCGCGAAGAACTGGGTCTGGCGCGGCGGCTGATAGGGCCCGTAGAACCAGGGAGCGCGGACAATGGCGAGCTCCGTGCCGCTCTTGTCGGCCGCGGCGAGAACCGCCTCCTCCATGCGCCGCTTCGAGCGCCCGTAGCCCATATAAGGATTGTAGGGGCTCTCCTCCGTAAAAAGATGATCCGGCGACGGATTGACGCCGATGGGCGAATTCGAGGACATGATGACGGCACGCTTCAGCCCGGCCTTTCGAGCGGCCTCGAAGACATTGAGCGTGCCTACGTGATTGACGGCGTCGAACTCGGCGACCCGGCGCGGATGGATGATGCCCGCGAGATGAATGAGCACGGCGCCCTCGGCGCCCGCCGCGAAGGCTTGGCACGCTTCGGAATCGCGCACGTCGCCGCGCACGATCTCCGCCCCCAGATCCGCGAGCCCCCTGGCATCGTCCGCCGCCGGAACGAGGCAGCGCAGCCCGGCGCCGCCCGGCGCGAGGTCCCCGAGCTCTGCCTCGCCCCTGGCGAGGATCTCGCACAGCCGCCGGCCGAGCCAGCCCGTCGCGCCCGTCACCAGAATATCCGGCGCCTTGCCGCTCATGCCCCTCTCCTCCATCCCATCGTCAGGCCGCCTCGCCGAGGGCGCGCGCCCGTCCCTCCCGATCGCTCATCGCGAGCGCCGCCTCCGCCGCGCGGAAGGCGAGCGCCATGACGGTCCCTTGCGGATTGCAGCCGGGCGCATCCGGGATGAGGCTCGCATCCGCGACGACGAGATTGTCCGTGCCCCACACGCGGCCGAACCCGTCGACGGCGGAGGCATCGGGCCGCGCTCCCGGCCGGCACGACCCGAATATGTGGATGGTCATGAGGTTCGTGCGTGCCTGCGGAAGGTCGCCATCGGCCAGCGCCCGCGCCTCGCCGACCGAGCGCCAGGGGCCCGCGCCTGTGACGCTCGGCCAAACCTCGCGCGCGCCGGCCGCGAACATCGCCTCGCCGAGGCGCGCCCCGATTTCGGCGAGCGCGCGCCAGTCGTCCGGCGCCAGACGAAAGAAGACGAGCGGCTCGGCCAATCCCGGAAGCGCGAGGACGCGGCCCTGCCCCTTCGGGCGGATCATGCCGTAGAAGCTGCCGCATTGGCGCCAGCGCTCCATCAGATGGCCGCGCCGCGTCCAATCCTCCGCGAGACCCATGGCGAGAAGCGCGGGAGTCATGACCGAGCCGCCGATACGCTGGTCGGGCATGAACTCCGTGATCGCCGTCAGCGGCAGGCGGAATTTGTGAAAGTCCCGCGCCTCGTCGAAGAGCGCCACGCATTTGATCGTGGGATGGAGCTTGAACGTCGCGCCCGCCCGCCGGCTGACGAGGGAGCGTTGGAGCAGCGCGGGCGTGTGCACGGCGCCCGCCGCGACGAAGAAGCGCTTCGCCCGTACACGGAACGCATGCGTCCGTCCGTCCGGTCCCGTCGCGCGGCCGACGGCCGCGACGATGCTTCGCCCGCGGCGCAAGAGCCGCTCGACCCGCGCGCCGGCAAGAAGGCGCATGCCGCGGGACGTGGCGGCCGGCAGCAGCGTCTCGGACATCGACTGCTTGCCGCCCGTGGGGCAGCGGAAGGAGCACATGTTCGTGCCGGCGCAGAAACGCTGGCCGCGCTCGAGCGCGGAGACCTTCCAGCCCAGCCTCTCGCCCGCCTCCGCGAGGATGCGCGACGGCGGCTCGAGCGGACCGGGTGTCAGGCTCGCGTTCACGGCCGCCGCCGCCCGGTCGTAGTAGGGCCTCAGAGCGGCGGCGCCGAACTCGGCAAGCTCGAATTCGCGCGCCCAGCCGTCCAGCATATCGTCCGCGACGCGCTGGAAGATCGCGCTGTTGATCTCGGTCGAGCCTCCGACGGCCGCGCCCTCGGCATAGGCGATGGGCGGCACGCCGAGCGCCGCCGTCAGGCCGGCGCCGCGCCAGAGCCTCGGGATCGCCTCGCCGCCGGTGCCGTCCGCCGCCTCGGCCGGCACGTTCGGCCCCTCCTCGAGCATGACGACGTCCAGGCCCGCTGCGGTCAGCACGTCGGCGACGCTCGCCCCGCCGGCGCCCGAGCCGACGATGCAGGCGTCCGCCTCGAGGCTCGCGGGACCCGAAAGGCGGAACGTCCCCTTCATGGCGCGGCCCCGGCGAGGAGCGCCCGCCTGCGCGCGCGAAAGGCCGCCTGGCGCGATTCGGGCGGCTCGGACTCGCCCATGGCCTCGGCGACGAAGGGATGCTCGTAGAAGGCGAGGACCGTCAGGGTACGGTATATGCGCACCGCCGCGGCGAGCGGCGCGATCGCCTGCAGCGCATCGAGCGCCCGGCGCACCTGCGCGGGCTTGTCGCGACGCGTCCAGCCCGGCGCGCGGAGGGCGAGCCAAAGGCGCACGGGCAATGTCAGGACCGCGGCGCCGAGGCGCACGTGAAGCGGCGCGAGCGACAGAAAGCGCGCGACCTGCATCGTCACGGCGCCTTCGACCGCATGCCTCAGCCGCGGCGAGAGCTCCGGCGTCTCGGGCATGAGGTGGCGGACGAGCGCGTGGAGGAACATCGGCCTAGCCCGCGGGGCGAGCCATCAGCCAGATGCCGCCCGCGACGAGCAGGAGGCCGGACGCCTGCACGAGGCTCATGCGCTCCCCGAAGATGAGGCCCGAGGCCAGCACGAGCAGCGCGAAGCCGAAGCCGGCGAGGATCGGATAGGCTATCGAGACCGGCGCCTGGTCCAGGGCCTTGGCGAAGAGGATGACGTTGACGCCGTAGAACATCAGCCCGCCGATGAAATACGGATTGACGACCATGGAGATGAGGCCCGCATCGCCCGCGCTCACCCGGCTCTGCTTGAGAAGCAGATTGCCGATGCAGGAATTGATGCCTGCCGCCAGCACCAGAAGTAGGCTCGTCCAACTCATGACGGCATGAACCTCATGATGAGCGGGGCAAGGACCATGGCGCCCTGCTTCACCGGGGATTGATGATGGGAACGGCCTTCGCGCCCGAGATCGTGACGGTGCGCGAGGTACCAGTCGTAGCTGTCCTCGATCGCCGAGGCGTTCGAATGGCGCGGCGCGTAGCCGAGCTCGCTCACCGCATCCGAAATGTCGAAGTAGAGCGAGCGGCCATACATGAGCGAGTGATAAGGTCCGAGCGGCGAAAGGCCGAGCGCGCTCGCCGCGTTCATGGCCGCCGATGAGAGCCCGAGGGGCAGCGACTTCACGCGGCTCTTCGTGCCGGCGTGGGCGATGAGCCCCTCGAGGAGCTCGCGCATGGTGCCGAACTCGGCCGCTCCGATGTTGTAGACGGCAGGCCCGGCGCGCTCGCCCGCCGCAAGGCAGGCGGCCGCGAGGTCGTCGGCATGCACGAACTGATAGACGTTGCCGCCGCCGTCGAAGACGGGAACGTCGAGCCCTCGGGAAACCCAGTCGAAGAGGATCTGAAATATGCCGAGCCGTCCATGGCCCACAATAGTCCTGGGACGGATGATCGTGACGTCGAGGCCCGCCTTCGTCGCCTCGTGGCACATGCGCTCCCCGGCCTCCTTGGCGCGGCCATATTCCTCGGCCGGCGTCGGCGCCGTCGCGCGCGTCACGGGATTTTCCTTCGGCACGCCGAAGACGGCGCTCGAGGACGTGTAGACGACCTTCCTCGCGCCCGCCTTCCTGGCGGCTTCGAGGATGATCCGCGTGCCGTCCGAGTTCACGGACCAGAACTTGTCCTTGTCCTTGGCGAGCGGCACCTGCGCCACATTGTGGTGGATGACCGCCATCCCGCTCGCCGCGCGCGCGACGGCCTCCGCGTCGCGAATATCGCCCCGGTGAAATTCGACCTGCGTCGCGAGGCCGGCGTCCGGCGCATTGAGGTCGAACACGCGCACCGCATAGCCCCGCGCGAGGAGGGCGCGCGTCAGAACCTCGCCGAAATAGCCCGAGCCGCCGGTGACAAGCGCGGTCTTGGCCTCTCCCATCAACTCGTGCTCCACCTCAGTTGCGCGCTCAGGCGAGCGCCGCCAGCGCAAACGATCCGGCCGCCAGGAAGCCGAGAATGATGCTCAACGGGTCCTTGATGGCGAAGAGGACCGGGTCGTCGTCGAGCCGGCCGCGATGGCAAAGGAACCAGATGCGCCCGAGCCAGACGTAGAAGACGACGGGCAGCGCCCAAAGCCAATGCGGCGTTTTGTAGAGGCCGACCACCTGCTTGTCGGCAACGTAGAGCATGACCACGAGGATCGCCGCAAACCCGCTCGCGACCCCCATGCAAAGGACGAAGACGGCGTCGTCCGAGCGATAGCCGCGCCCGGGCACGTCGCCGCCGCCGAGCTGGGCCTTGCGGTGGAGCTCGACATGGCGCTTGGCGAGCGAAAGCGAGAGGAAGAGCATCAGGCAGAAGCCGAGGATCCAGGGCGTCGGCTCGACGTTGATGAGGGCGAGGCCCATCAGCAGGCGGAGCGTGAACAGCGTCGCGAGCGTCAGGACGTCGACGACCGGGATCTGCTTCAGCTTGAAGGAATAGGCGAGCGTCACCACGAGATAGGTGCCGACGGTGATCGCGAACTCGCGGTCGAGGAGGACGGCGGCCACGGCGCCGATCACGATCCCGATCGGAATGAGGATCAAGGCGATGGAGATGGGCAGCGCGCCGCTCGCGAAAGGGCGGTTGCGCTTGGACCAGTGCTGCCGGTCGGCGCTGAGGTCGGCGAGGTCGTTGAGTATGTAGGTCGACGAGGCCAGCAGGTTGATGATGAGGAAGCCGAGGAGGCACATCACCCAGTTCAGCCAGTGCTCGGGCACCATGGCGCGCTGGGCGACAATGGGGGCGGCGAAGATGAGGGCGTTCTTGGCCCATTGGTGGACGCGGGCGGCCTTCGCCCAGGTCTCGAGCGGAGCGGCGCGCTCGAAGAAGATGCGCTCGACGGGTTTCTTCAGCTCCTGCATCTTTCTCAGCGTTCCCGCTTGCCGGCCCGCAAACGACACGCGCTGGGCGGATTTCCATACTGCAATGTCGGCGCCCGCGTCGCCTACATAGGCGTAGCCTTCCGGAAAAAGCTTCTGCAACCTGTCGCGCTTGGCGGGGCCTTTGAGGTTCGCGTGGCCGTCCGACCCGATGGCGCCGTCGAAGAGGCCGTGCACGGCCGCGATGCGGTCGACGATCTCCTGGTCGGAGGCGGAAACGAGATAGATCTTGCGGCCTCTCGCGCGCTCTTCCGCCAGCCATTCGGCGAGCGGGCGGCGAACCGGGAGCGTCGCGAGATCGACGAGGCCCGCCCGCGCCAGGCGCCGCTTGAGGCCCGCCTTGCCCTCGATGAGAAGCAGGAACGGCGCCAGCAGAAAGAGCCAGGGGGCCCGGGTGATGGCCGCGGCGAGCCCCTCGAGGAGCACGTCGGTCCTCAGAAACGTCCCGTCGAGATCCACGGCGAGCGGCACATCGGCCGAGCCCGGCTCGACATTCCCGCTGAGCGCCGTGTCCTGCATCGCGTCAAGATCCCCAAGCCCGGCCGCGCCGCACGGCCGGCCGGCAGTTCGAGCTGCAAGCACCGCGCCAGAGCCTCTCGCGCCCGCTCGGGCATGGCGGATGCGCGCGAAGCTAGTGCAATTCGCCGTGCGACGGAATGCGTCCCGACGGGCAGCACTCCCATGGCTCGAAACTTGCTATTTCTGGGGATGACTGTGGCGTGGCCGCGCGCGGCGCGGCGCTTCGGGCTATTGGGGAAGCCTCCATGATATCCGCCCTCGGTCGGCTGATGCCGGCGATCCGCCCGCATATGCGCCATCTGGCGATCGCGGCGGCCGTGCTCGTCGTCGCGAGCGCCCTGGCGGGCGCCTTCTCGGCCAAGGGCGTCACCTCCGACTTCGCCAATTTCTACGATGCGGGCCACAAGGCGCTCGCCGGCGAGACCGACACGCTTTTCGATCCGCATGCGCTCATCGAGGGCAAGCCGCCGCTCGCCAATATGGGCTTCTTCAGCGCCCCGATCACCGCCTATCTCTACGCGCCGCTCTCCACGCTCGAGCCGCGTCTCGCCATGCGCCTCTTCAAGATCGAGAACGCGCTCGCGATCCTGCTCGCGCTCGTGCTGCTCTACGCCCATGCGCGGCGCTTCGCGGCGCCCGGAGACGAGGATCTCTACGCGGCCCTCTTCCTCGGCATGGCGCTCGTCTACATGCCGCTCTGGACCGTCTTCCGCGTGGGAGGGCAGACCACGCCGACCGTCTTCCTCCTCCTCGTCGCGGCGCTGACGGCGACGACCTCCCGGCGGATGGTGCTGGCGGCCGCGCTGCTCTTCGCCGCGGCGGCGATCAAGCCCTTCCTCGCGCCGTGCCTCGCGCTCCTCGCGCTCACGCAGGGCTGGCGCTTCTTCCTGGCGCTTGCGGGCATCTCCGCGGCCGTCGGGCTCGCCTCGGTCGCCATCATGGGCTGGCCCGTCCATGCCGAGTTCCTCGGCCAGCTCGCCGGCATCGCCAACGAGGCGAAGCTGCCCCAGCTCAACAGCTCCCTCACGGCGGGGCTCGAAGCTGTCCTGCTCGCCCTCGCCGGCGGCGATGCCGGCGCCGACAAGCCGCTGCTCGTGGCGATCGTCGCGACCTCCATCCGGCTCGGCATCGTCGGCTTCGTCGTCTGGCTCTACATCTCGGCGCAGCGCAGCCTCGCCGTCCCGGCGGCCCGGCGCCATTTCACATTCGTGCTCGCGGTGCTCTTCGCGCTGCTCTTCACGCCGGTCGTCTGGGCCCACTATCTGAGCTTCGTCTTCATCCTCATCGCCTATCTCGCGGCGTCCTGGCGCAGCCTGCCCCTCGGCGCGAACGCGCTTGTCGGCCTCATCGTGCTCCTGGCGATGGGCCAGCACGTGCGCATCGTGCAGTGGATCGACAGCCATATCGGCTTCGAGAGCCTCGCCATGCAGGTGGCGGTCGCCGAGTTCAAGAGCCTGCCCCTGCTCCTGACGCTCATCCTCCTTTGGAAGTTCCGGGACGCGATCTTCGCGACCTATCGCGCGCCGGCCTGGCGCACTCTCTCCGACGAAGGTCTGCCGTCATGAGCCTGCCTGCCGCCGCCGCCTCCCTCCTCATGGGCCCGCTCGCGCGCCGCCTCTACGGCGCGGCGCTCGTGGCGGCCGCCGTGTGCCTTGCCTATCTCGCCGTGAGCCTCGTCCACTTCCGCTACTTCGAGGTGCGCGTGGTCCTCTATGCGGGGCTCTTCGACGCGCTGCTCGCGGCCGGCCTCGTCGGCATCGGACTCGCCGCGCTCGCGCGCCTTCGCGCGACGCCCTTCCTCGGCCTCGTCGGCGTCGAGCCGGCGCTCGCCTGGACCGCCGGCCTCCTCGCCTCGCTGTTCTTCGTCGTGCTCATTCCGACGGTCGTCGACCGCTCGCTCTCGATCTACCTTCTCGAGAAGCTCGACCAGCGCGGCGGCGCCATCGCGGCGGACCGGCTGGAGACGATCTTCGTCGACGAATATCTGCCCGAGCATCACGTCGTCGGCGTCCGTCTCACCGAGCAGCTCAACTCGGGAACCATCCGCCTCGAGAACGGTTGCGTGCGGCTCACGAGCCAGGGCAAGCGCGCGGTCTGGTTCGCCCAGACCTTTCGCGGCGCCTTCCTCCCGCGCCACCGGCGCATTCTGGGCGACGTGACGGCGGCCATGACCCACCCGGTCGGGCAGGTCGACCCGGGCTCCCTCCCCGACTATGGCTGCAAGGGCTCCTGAAGCCCCTCGCCGCCCGGGCGACCGGCAGCCGTCCTACCCGGCCTGCTGGCGGCCGGGGGAGAGCGCGTCCCCGACGTCCGGCGGCAGGCGCAGGAAGAAGAGCGCGGAGATCGCGCCGAGCGCGCCGATCGCCAGGAAGGCGGGCGCGACCTCGCCGGAGCCGACCTGCGCGGTGTCGTTGAGCTGCTGGGCCAGATGCACGAGAACCGCAGCGAGCCCCGCGCCGACGCTCAAGGACAGCTGCATCATCATGCTCGAGAGCGTCGAGGCGCGGCTCATGGCGTCAGGCGCGATGTCGGCGAAGGCGAGCGCGTTGAGGCTCGTCATCTGGAGGGAGCGGAAGAAGCCGGTCGCCAGGAGCACGGCGAGGATGAGCGCGTAGGGCGTGTCGGGACCGAAGAGCGCGTAGACGGCCATTCCCGTCGAGCCGATGACGGCGTTCCAGATGAGGACGTTGCGAAAGCCGAAGCGCTTCAGGATGGGCGGCGCGCAGGGCTTCATCACGAGCGCGCCGAGGGCGCTCGCGAAGATCAGAAGACCCGAATGAAGCGGGCTGAGCCCGAAGCCCACCTGAAAGAGCAGCGCGAGCAGAAAGGGCGTCGCGCCGAGGCTCAGGCGGAAGAGCGAGCCGCCGAGGGTCGAGGCGGCGAAGCTCGGCACCGCGACGATGTCGAGCGCGATCAGGGCGTGCTCGGTGCGTCGCGCATGCCGGACATAGACGAGGGTGCACAGGGCGCCGATCCCGAAGAAGGCGAGGTCGACCGCGACCGGCAGATCGGAGCGGGCGACGGCGTCGAAGGCGAACATCAGCGCGGCGAGCGCGACCGCGAGCAGGACGAAGCCCGGAAGATCGAAGGGCCGCCGCTCGGCCGGCCCGGTCCTGGCGATGAAGATGCTGACGAGGACGATGCCCGCGACGCCGATCGGCAGGTTCATGAGGAAGATCCAGGGCCAGGTCCCATAGGTGACGATGGCTCCCCCGATGGGCGGACCGAGGAGCGGTCCGAGAAGCGCCGGCACGGTGACGTAGGCCATCGCCTGGACGAGCTCGGCCTTCGGAACCGTCCGAAGGAGGAGGATGCGGCCGACGGGCACCATCATCGCGCCCGCGGCGCCCTGGAGGATGCGCGCGCCCACGAGCTCCATCAGCGAATGGGAGAGCGCGCACAGGACCGAGCTCACCGTGAAGAGCGCGATGGCGGCGCGGAAGACGCCGCGCGGCCCGAAACGGTCGGCGACCCATCCGCTCACCGGGATGAAGATCGCGGCGCTCAGCATGTACGAGGTGATGGCGAGGTTGAGCCGCACCGGCGTCTCGCCGAGATCGCGCGCCATGGTGGGCAGCGCCGTGGCGATCACGGTC
Source organism: Alphaproteobacteria bacterium (assembly GCA_024236075.1). Classification (GTDB taxonomy): domain Bacteria; phylum Pseudomonadota; class Alphaproteobacteria; order JACAEB01; family JACAEB01; genus JACAEB01. The sequence continues at coordinate 16,697 of JACKLE010000016.1, forward strand.
GAATCGAGCATCTGCATGAAGAGGGCGCACCCGACGATGAAGGGCACGACCTTGGACGAGCGGTCACGACGCTCGCCCTGCGCCTGCGCCCCCGGATAGGGCGCGCGCTCCTCATTCACCGTTGCCATGGCTCTCGTCGCGTTCGATGTGACCTTGTTCTAGCAGCAACGAGATCGGGGCGCGCGGCCCCACGGGCCGCTAGCGCGCGTCCGGCGCATAGCAAACGGCGGAGAGCCGGCGCGCGCGGGCCACAAGGCCTCAGGAGGACGAGGACGCGTCCTCGAGGCAGGCGGCAGCCTCGGAGATCTCCTTGCCCTTGCGCGCCACGCGCTCGTAGCAGGCGAGGTTCTCCAGAAACTCGAGCGGCCGGTCGATGGGCCCGTAGGCGCGGTAGAGCGCCGCGACGCGGGGGCCCACATAGCGCCAGTGCCAGGGCTCGAACACCACCCGGCCCCCGAGATAGCGGTTGCCCGGCGGATAGGAGAGCAGGAAGCCGAAGCGGAAGCCGTGCTCCCTCAGGCAGGCATAGGCTGCGTCGCCCTCGCGCAGGAAGCGGCCGGTCGCGTTGACGTCGACGGCAAGGCCGCTCTGGTGCTCGGAGCCTCCCGGCGGAGCCACCTCGCCGCCGTCCCGGCGGGCCTCGTAGAGCGCGGCCTGAGTTTCGTAGGACCGGAACCCCGAGCGCAGCGACAGCGTGATTCCGCTCTCGCGCCCGCAATGGTCGAGGAGCCCCTTGAGGCGCGCCGGCATCGACTGGACCGCGATCTCGCCGTCCGGCGGCAGCGCGAGGCGCAGCTTCATCTCGTCCACTTCGGCGGGCTTGGTGAGGCGGAGCCCGAAATCGCCCGCGCTCGCGAGGTCGAACGGCCGGTAGCCCCGGGGCAGCGGCGCCTCGGGCGAGATCGGCCGATCGAGGCGCGCCTCCTCGCTCGGCGCGATCGGATCGCGCGAGGCGGCCTCCAGGAGGGGCGCAACGATGCGAACCGCCTGCGCCTCGAGTCGGTCGGCCTCGGTCTCCTTGCCGAGCGCCCGCTCCGCCACGGCGAGCAGCCGCAGGAGATGGGTCTCGCTGCCCGCCGGCGGCCCGCCATTGGCCTCGAGAAGAAGCCGAAGGCGCTCGGAGGCGGCGTCGAAGGCGCCGAGCCCCAGCTCCGCCTCGGCCGCCATCAGCAGCGCCGCCCGCGCCGAGGGATTCGCGGCCCCGAGCTTCGAGAGCCGCACCGCGGCGGCGGCTTCGGTGATGCGCTGCACGGCCCTGCCCTGCGAGCCCGTCTGGCGGAAATGCCCCGCAAGGGCGATGAGCGCGTCGGCGTCGTCGAGCGTGCGCGCCCGCAATGGCCTGTCGACGCCGACGCCCGCGAAGAGCGGCGCGACGGCCGTCAGCACGCTCTCGGAGAAGGCCGCCTCCGTCCGCTGGCGCTCGGCGCCCTCGGGCTCGAGATTCTGGGCCGCGAGCTCGACCGCGCGGACATGCGGCATCAGGCGGCGCGCGGCCTTTCCCGCCTCGCCCGAATCGATGAGCGAGCGGATGAGCTGATGCTCGGCGATGATGCGGGCGCTCGAATTCTCCTCGCCCGCCGCGACGAGACCGTCGATCGCCACCTGGTAGAGCTTGGCGGCCTCGGCGGACTTGCCGGCGTCCTCGTAGGTCTCGGCCAGCTGAAGCCGCACCGCGAGCGCGTGCTTGGCGTCCTTGACGAGCGCGAGGGTCCGCTCGCCGTGAGGAAGCGCGCGGGCGAACTCGCCGCGCTCGCGCAAGGCATCGAAGCGCGCCTCGGCCTGCCCCGGATCGAAATGGAAGAGAGCCGCCGCCGTTCCTCCGAAGGCGAGCGCCACCGCGGCAAACACCATGCCCAAGCCCCGCGCGAGATCCATTGGCGAGCCTACCCCTTACGAACTGCCCCCACGCCACCCCGGGGCCGGCCCATCGCGCTGCATCCGGCCCCAAGCCGCGGACAGTGCGCAGCCATGGCGCGCCTGCATGCGGCACGCCAGTCTAGCGCAAGGAAGGGCATAACGTCACATGGCCCGGACAAGGCCTCAGGCGACCTCGCGGCTGCGAAGCGTCCCCTGCGTCGCGGGGACCGGCACGCCGTAGAGAAAGCCCTGGCCCATCGTGCAACCGAGCTTGAGGAGGCTCTCGGCCTCTTCCTTGGTCTCGACGCCTTCCGCGACCGTCGTGAGGCCGAGGCTCCGGCCGAGGCCGATGATGGCGTCGATGATCTTCCGGCTCTCTTCGCTGTCGCACATCGAGGTGACGAAGGTGCGGTCGATCTTGAGCTTGTCGAACGGCAGCTCGCGCAGGTGGTGGAGGCTCGAATAGCCCGTGCCGAAATCGTCGAGCGCAATGGAGACGCCGTGGGCCTTCAAGGCATTGAGGATGGTGCGCGCGCTCTCGAAATCGGCGACGAGCGCGTTTTCCGTCAGCTCGACCTCGAGGCGCGCGGGCGGGAAGCCGGTCTCCCTGAGGATGCCCAGAAGCCGCTCGGGGAGCTGCCGGTCGCGAAGCTGCATCGGCGAGATGTTGAGCGCGAGCGTCGTGTGCTTCGGCAGGGCCAGCCCGTCGCGACAGGCCTGGCGGAAGATGTGCGCCGTCAGGTCCCCAATGAGCCCCGTGTCCTCCGCGATGGGGATGAACACCGACGGCGGAATCGTCCCGTCGACCGGGTGCTTCCAGCGCGCGAGGATCTCGTATCCGCGGATCCGGCCCGTCGCCAGCTCGACCAGAGGCTGATAGTACGGCCCGATCGCCTTGGTCGTCAGAGCGGTGCGCAGGTCCAGCTCGAGGCGCGCGCGGGTCTTGAGCTGGGCGTTCATGTCCTGCTCGAAGAAGCAGGCCTGGTTGCGGCCGGCCTGCTTGGCCCGGTAGAGCGCGACGTCGGCGCGATGGATCAGCTCGTCGGCGCTGACGCGCTCCGAGCCTGCCGTCGCGATGCCGATGCTCGCGCCCACCCGGCAGACGAGACCGTCAATGGCGAAGGGCTCCTCGAGCGCCTGCAGGATGCGCCGGGCGGGCCGGTCGGCCTGGGTCGGCTCGTCGACCGCCAGGATCACGGCGAACTCGTCGCCGCCGAGGCGCGCGGCGAGCTCGCCCTGGCGCAGAACGCCCGAGATGCGGTCGGCGACCATCTTGAGGAGGCGGTCGCCCACGCCATGGCCGTATAGATCGTTGATCGGCTTGAAGCGGTCGAGGTCGATGACGAGGGCCGCGGCCATGGCCCGGCCCTCGGGGCGCGGCTCCCTCAGAACCTGGTAGGCGTCGTAGAGCTTGCGGCGATTGGCGAGCCCCGTGAGGGCGTCGTGCAGCGCGAGCTCGCGGACCTTAGCCTCGGCCTCGGCCCTGTCCGCCATCTCGCGGCGCAAATCGCGGGTGCGGCGCACCGCGAAGATCACCCCGGCGACCGACGAAAAGAGCACGAGCGAGAGCAGCTCGTCGATCTCCCAGGCCTCGTGCCGCTCGCTGAAGTCCCGCAGCCAGTCGAAGGCGTCGAGCCAGATGCTCGCGCCGAAGAGCGCCGCCCCGCCGAGAACGAGCACGAGCCCGTCGCGCCAGGCCCGGTCGAGCGGCGCGGCTGCCGTTCTTTTCGTCATGGGTCTCAACTCCGCCTTCCGGCGCATCGCGGAGCCACACGCTATTCGGGCTTCGCTAAGGGCGGATTAAGAGAGCGTTGAGATGCGCGCCGCGTGGTGCGGGCGGTCGGGGTCGAACCGACACTCTGTCACCAGAACTGGATTTTGAGTCCAGCGCGTCTGCCAATTCCGCCACGCCCGCAGGAGCGCTTCTCTTTGGAGAATGCAGGACATGAAATCAAGCGCGAGGGCTTGGAGACGGCGTCCCGCGGCGCCACTTCAGGAGATGTGAGACCTTCCGCCTCCATGGACGCCCCGGCAAGGGCGATGATATGGGTGAGCGTCATGAGCAACGGACAAGCGGCGGTCCCGGCCTCCGTGGCGCCCTGGATCGGCGGGAGGGCGGTCGAGGGGGTTTTGGCGATCGCCCGCCGCCCTGAGCGCCGCGCCGGCCTCGTCCATCGCCGGTGGACCGATCCATGCTGAAGGTCGATCCCATCCTTCTCGCCGAGGCCCGCGCCACGACGGTGCTGACGCAGGGGCTCGTGCTGGCGCTCATCGCGCTCGCGAGCGCCGCGACGCTCACGACGGCGCTCCTCTTTCAGTATGTCGGCGGGCTGAGGCCCTGCGAGCTCTGCCACGACCAGCGCTTCGCACACGCGGCCGCGCTCGCGCTCGCGCTCGCCGGGGCATTCCTTCCCTGGGGCCGCGGCATGGGGACGGACTGGCGGCCGGTGTTCCTGGCCGGAGCGGCCGCGGCGCTTCTCGCGGGCGCGCTCTATGCCGGCATCCATGTCGGCGTCGAGGAGCACCTTTGGAACCCCTTGGGCTGCGCGACGAGCGGCACGGGCCCGATCACGGCCTCCGATCTCGCGAGCGCCTTCACGAAATTCGGCAAGGCCGTGCCCTGCGACGAGAAGGCCTGGACGCTCTTCGGCATCTCCATGGCCGGCTACAATCTCGCGATCACGCTCACGCTCGGGGTTTTCGCGCTCGTCGGCCTCGGACGGCCGGTCGAGCGCTGAAAGGAGACGCGATGACGACGGCCCCCCGGCCCGAGCTTCCCGGCGAAGGAACGCGCACGCGACGGCGCGCCGCGATGCTGCGGGTCGACCATGCGGGCGAGCACGGCGCGGTGCGCATCTACGAGGGCCAGCTCGCGGTGCTCGGCACGCGGCCGGCGACGGCGCGCTCGGCCGCCCTCATCCGCGACATGGCGGAGCAGGAGGCCTCCCACCTCAAGACCTTCGACGAGCTCCTGACGGCCGAGGGCGTGCGCCCGACCCTCCTCGCGCCGGTCTGGCACATGGCCGGCTTTGCCCTGGGCGCGGCGAGCGCCCTCATGGGCGAGCGCGCGGCGATGGCCTGCACGGCGGCTGTCGAGAGCGCCATCGACGACCACTACGCGGCTCAGGCCGCCGAGCTCGAAGCGCAGGACGCGCCGCTCAAGCGGACGATCGAGCGCTTTCGCGACGACGAGATCGCCCACCGCGAGACCGCCCTCAAGGAGGGCGCCGAGGCCGCGCCCGCCTACCCGCTCCTCTCGGCGGCGATCAAGGCCGGCTGCCGGCTCGCCATCCGTCTCTCGGAGCGCTTCTAGGCTCCCGTCGGGGGGCCCTTCCGGCCCGGTCCGGCCCGCCAGATCCCACGACCGCCCGTCCTCAGGCCAGCGGCGATTTCGTCACCGAGACGATCCTGAAGGTCACGGCCCGCCCGTCCTCCTCGGCGACGGCGAGATATTCCCCGACCGCGAGGCGCTTCGCATCGAGGCGGAAGATCGGCTCCTCCTCGTCGTCGACCGGTCCTTCGAGCGCGCCGTCGTAGTGGAAGCGCCAGCCCCAGCGCCCATGGGCGAGATGGCCGTGCTCGTCCGCGCCGTCGGGAGCGAAGCGGCGCACCGTGCAGATGGCCTTCGCCGCCTTCCAGGCTTCCGGGTCGAGCGTTCCGTCGCGCGCCAGCGGCGCGATGAACTCGTAGCCGCGCCCGGCCTCGCCCTCGGGACGGTCCTTGCCGCGCGCTTGCTCCATGCGGATGCGGTAGAGGGTCATGCATTTCCTCCGTAAGCAGATTTTATCGGCGTCCGTCCGTCCGCCGCGCCGGTCAGTGCGCGATCAGGACCGGCAGCGCCGCATTGGCGAGGATGTGGCGCGTGGCGCCGCCCACGATGAATTCGCGCAGCCGGCTGTGGCCATAGCCGCCCATCACGACGAGATCGGCGCCGCCGCGCTCCGCCTCGCGCAGGAGGACCTCGCCGATCGCGGCGCCCTTGGGGTCGACCCAATGCTCGCTCGCGCTCACGCCGTGAAGGGCGAGATAGCCGAGAAGCGGCGCCGTCTTCTCGGCGCCCGACGGCTTCGGACCCACACTGAGGATCTCGACGCCCTCCGCCGCCCGCAGGAAGGGCAGCGCCTCGCGCACCGCATGGGCCGCCTCGCTCGAGCCGTCCCAGCCTATGGTGACACGCTTGCCGAGATCGGCCGGCGCCTCGCGAGGCGCGAGCAGGATCGGCCGGCCCGCCGCCATCAGGCATTCCTCGAACGCATCCGGAATGCCGGGATCGCCCTCGCGCGTGCGGTCGAAGACCACGAGGTCGGAAAGCCTCGCCTCCTCGCTCACGGCCGCGACGAGAACGCCCATCACGCCGCGGAACATGGCCGACGCGCTGCCGGGCCCGTGCGGCGCCGCGACCACGGGCACGTGGGCAAGGCCCGCCGCCGTCTCGAAGGCGGCGCGCGCGGCCTTCTCGGCCTGGTCCGACGCCTCCTTGGAGGCGTTCATGAGATCCTCGATCACGGCCCCCGAGACCCCCTCGCCGAGATAGGGCAGCGTCGTTCGCGGATCGCTGCGCACGAAGAGCCCCAGAACATGCGCCTGATGGCGCCGTGCCACGGCGAACGCGACCGCCAGGGCCGGCGCGTCGCGCGCCTCGCCGGTGAGCGGAACCAGAATCTTGCGGATGGACATGGGTCACCTCGCCTTGCTTGGTCGCCGGAACGAGGGTCGGCCGACCCCCAAAGGGAAACTATACGCTCGACGGCGCCGGGCAAGGCCTTGACGCAGGTCAAACGCTCGGCCCGTCGGAAGGCCGCATTGTATGCGGACGAATGGGCTCGGCGCCTTGGCCCCGCTGCGGCCCGAAAAATCTCCGAAGACGCGATCCTCCGTCCACTCCGCTCGTGCGGCGACAGCGCCTCGCCAAGGCCGCCGGCGCGGCGCGTCGCGCGCGCCGGGCCGACAACCTCGCGCGTCATAGGATGCACACGGAGCGTATAGCCGTCCGGCAGGCGTCGCGCGAGGTCAGGACGGCCGAGGCAGCCCCAGCACGGCACAGGCGCGCTCGAGCGTCGCGCGCGGGCTCCCGTCCGCCGGCAGGCGCGTCCAGCCGGGACCGAGGCCATCGGGCTCGCTCTGGCGCGCGGCGACCTCGGGCGTGGCGTCGGACGCGTCCGCGACCCGCCCCGCGACGCGCGCGAGGCGCACCTCGAGCGGCGCGTGCAGCCAGAGCCCCGCGAAAGTCGGGGAGACGGCCGCGATGCGCGCCCGCGCCTCGTCCTCGCGAAACGTGCCGTCGGCGATCGCGCTCGTCCCCGCGAGCGCGGCGCCGGCACGCTCGGCGAGCGCGGCATAGACGCCGAGCCGGCGCTCGTCCGTGTAGGCCTCGCGGCCGAGCGGTCCCTCGCCGCGACCCTCCTTGCGCAGAACGTCCGTTCTGAGGAGCCGCGCGCCGCACGGCCCCGGCAGAAGGGGCGCGAGGCTTTTCGCCGCGAGGCTCTTGCCTGTCCCCGAAAGCCCGCCGATCGCGACGAGGCGCGGCTCCTCCGTCTGCGTCAGATCCCGCGCGAGGCCGCCATAGGATCGGGCCGCCGCCGCGTCGCCCGCCTCGAGCGAGACCGCAAGGCGCACGACGGCACGCAGCGCCATGAGCGGCGCGACGAGCGCGAGAGCCCCCTCGCTTTCTCCGGATACGTCCCAATAGCGGTTGAGCGCGGCATTGGCATGCGCGTGAAGGCCGTGATGCCTCAGATCCATGAGGAGGAAGGCGAGGTCGTAGAGCACGTCGCCCGTCGCGAGGCGCGCATCGAACTCGAGCGCGTCGAACGGCGTCGGCCGGCCGTCGACGAGGCAGATGTTGCGCAGATGCAGATCGCCGTGGCCATGGCGCACGGCGCCCGCCTCCCGCCGCCGCGCGAGAGGCCCCTCGATCGCGGCGAGGCGGGCGTCGAGCGCGCCGAAGAGCGCGTGCGGAGGCGCCGCGATCCCATGGCGGCGCGCTCCGTCCGCCGCCGTGCGCCCGAGGCCCGCGAGCACCTCGCCGAGGGGCTCGCAGGCGCCTTGGGCGCGCACGGGCGGGAGGCCGGCATGAAACCGCGCGACCGCCTCGGCCGTCTCCTCGACAAGCCCGACGGAGAGGCGCCCCGCCCGCGCCATCTCCTCGAAGAGCGCGCCGTCCGGAAAGCGCCGCATAAGGACGATCCAGTCGGCGATCTCTCCTCCGCCGCCGAGTGCGAAGCCGCCGTCGGCGCCGCGCGTCACCGGCACGACGTCGAGATAGAGCCCCGGCGCCGTGCGCCGGTTGAGCGCAAGCTCCGCGCGGCACGCCGCCTCGCGCGCCGCGAGAGTCGAGAAATCGGCGAAGGGCAGACGCACCGCGCGCTTGAGCTTCGCCGCCCGCTCGCCGGCGAGAAAGACATGCGAGAGATGGGTGGAGATGCATGTCGCCGGGCCCGGAAAGCCTTCGACGCGGCCCGCCTCGAAGGCGGCGAGGATGTCCCCCTGGCCGGGCGCCGGCCCGCCCCGGACGCGCGTCATGGGCGTCCTCCTGTGCCATCCGCCCGAACGGCGATCTCACCCGTCGCGGGCGGGCAGGTCGATGGCGCCGAACTGGCGCTCGTACTCGTCCAGCGCCGAATCCTCCGCGATCTGACCCGCGATTCCCGACGCCATGACCCTCGTCCCAACCCGAGGGCCTCAGTAACACATTTCCCCGGGACCCGCCTGCAAGCGAAGGATGTTTCGCGCTCGCAAATGCTCTTCGCTGGCGCGAAGGGAAGGGCTGCCCTATTCTGACCCTTCGTCGGGGCTTGCGGCGCCGTCGCGTGCGGGGTCGCGCGGGAGACGGCTCGCTTTCGGGTCCACCGCCATGGAAATGCAGCAAATTCGATACTTCCTGGCGCTGTCGCAGACGCTGAACTTCACGCGTGCGGCCGAGGACTGCAACATCACCCAGCCCGCGCTGACGCGGGCGATCCAGGCGCTCGAGGCCGAGCTCGGCGGCGAGCTCATCCGGCGCGAGCGGGGCAAGTCGCACCTCACCGAGCTCGGCCGGCGCATGCTGCCGCTCCTCCAGCAATGCTACGAGGCGGCGAACTCCGCGAAATCCCTCGCCAAGGCCGTCCAGAGCAGCGACGTCGCGCCGCTCTCGCTCGCGGTCTCGCACAGCGTCAACGTCGCCGTGTTCATTTCGCCGGTGACGGAGCTCTTCCGCGCCTATCCGGGTCTGCAGCTGCGCATCCGGCGGGGGACCGCGGACGAAATCCTCTCGATGCTGAAGCAGGGCGATGTCGAGGTCGCGCTCGCGGGCTCGCTGGGCGAGGCCTGGGAGCGCCTCGACAGCTGGCCCATCTTCAGGGACGAGATCCGCCTCGTCGTCAGCGCGGACCACCCGCTCGGCCGGCGCAACGAGGAGCATATCGGGCTCGAGACGCTCGTCGGCGAGCGCCTTCTGAGCCGCATCGACTGGGAGAGCGAGGACGAGATCGTCGCCGCGCTGCGCGCCAAGGGCTACGAGCCGGAGGCGGCGCACGAGGTCGAGACCGACCACGATCTCATCGCGCTTCTGGAGGCCAATGCCGGCGTCGGCTTCGTGCCGGTGAGCGCGCCGCGCTCGGCCCGCGTGCGCCGCCTCAAGCTCAAGGGGCTGGACCTCGAGCGCACCGTCGCCGTCTACGCGGTGGCGGGCCGTCTGCGCTCGCCGGTCGCGACGGCGCTCGTGAACCTTCTTCGGGCCACGGACTGGTCCACGCTGGAGCTCACGAGACCGTCCTGAGGGCGGCGAGAAGGTCGTCCATCTCCATGCGCCGGCGGTAGTCGGGGTCGACATGGGCCGCCGCCACGATGCCGTCCCGCCCCACGACGAAGACCGCGGGGATGGGAAGGACCCAGGCGGCATTCCCCTGATAGCTCGGCACGTCCCAGCCGGCGCCCGCGATGAGGCCCGCCATCTCGTCGCCGACCCAGATCGCGAGATTGATCGACAGCGCATAGCCGTTGTCCATGTCGGACAGGACGGGAAAGCTCGCATTCGAGACCCGCTTGGTCTCGGTCGTGTACTGCCGGCGCTCGGGCGCGATGACGACGAGGCGCGCGCCGAGCCGCTCGACCTCCTCCTGCACCTCGCCGAGCGCGATGCCGTTGAGCCGGCAATAGGGGCACCAGTGCCCGCGCAGGAAGACGATGGCCGCGGGCCCGTCCTTGAGGATATCGGCGAGCGAGACGAGGCGCCCCTGCTCGTCGGGCAGAAGGAAGGGCGGCATGGGCTCGCCCACCGCCGGCGCGGTCTCGCCCGCTCCCGTCGCCTTCAGCCTATCGACCATCCGGTCGACGGCTTCGGCGAAGGTCGTGCTGAGGCGGCGCACCTCTTCGGCGATGACGTCCAGGCGCCGGTTCAGCGGCGCGTCCAGCTCGATCGCGGCCTCGACCGCTCTCTCGAGCTTCTCAACAAGATCGTCGCCAGACATCGCTGCGTTTCCTCGCCGGAGCGTTTCATCTTACCGCGCCCCCAATTGCCGTCCATGCCGGACGGACGATGCTTTTTCTGCATGATGTCGATGCCCGGCGCTCATGAGACGGCGCGCAGAGGAGCATGCGGGGCGGCTTCCTCGCTCTCCCCGGCCTTCGCCTCCTCGATCGGGCCGGTGATGAGGCGCGCGCCGCGCTCGAAGGTGAGGTAGCTCCACAGCCAGTCGAAGGCGACCGCGATGCGGTTGCGGAAGCCGATGAGAAAATAGATGTGGGCGAGCGACCAGACGAGCCAGCCGAGGAAGCCCTTGAGGCGGACCTTGCCGAAATCGGCGATCGCGGATTTGCGCCCGATGGTCGCCATGGTGCCGAAGTCCTTGTAGACGAAGGGCGCGCGCGCGGCGGCGCCGGCGATGTCGCGGCGGATGAGCGCGGCGACATGGGCCCCTTCCTGCTTGGCGACCGGGGCGAGCCCCGGCAGCGGCTTTCC
>JACKLE010000017.1 GCA_024236075.1 Alphaproteobacteria bacterium
CTGGAGCAGCGAGAGCGTGTTGTTCCAGGCCCAGTAGATGACGAGCCCTACGGCGAACTTCGCGAGCAGGAACGTGAAGACGAGCGGCATGAACTGGAAGATGCGCGCCTGGATCGGATCCGGCGGCGGCGGATTCATCTGCATCTGCAGCCACATCGTCAGGCCCATGACGATGGGCCAGAAGCCGAGCGCGGCGAGCGATCCGACAAATGGAAGAGCCGTCGGGTCGTAGGGCAGCAGTCCGAAAAGGTTGAAGAGGCTCGTCGGATCGGGAGCGGAAAGGTCCCGAATCCATCCGATGAAGGGCTCGTGGCGCATCTCGATCGTCACGAAGAGGACGTTGTAGAGCGCGAAGAAGACCGGGATCTGGACGAGGATGGGCAGGCAGCCGGCGAGCGGGTTCACCTTCTCCTTCTTGTAGAGCTCCATGAGCTCCTGCTGCTGCTTGACCTTGTCGTCCTTGAAGCGCTCGCGCAGCTTCGTCATCTCGGGCTGGAGCTTCTTCATCTTGCTCATCGCCTCGTAAGACTTGTTGGCGAGCGGGAAGAAGGCGAGTTTGACGAGCACGGTGAAGGTGAGAATGGCCCAGGCGAAGCCGCCCGGCAGCACGCGGTTCAGGAATTCGAGCGCGTGGAAGAAGGGCTTCGTCAGAAAGAAGAGCGCGCCCCAGTCGATGGCGAAGTCGAAGCGGCGAATGCCGAGCGTGGTTCCGTAGGACTCGACGACGTCGACCTTCTTGGCGCCGGCGAACAGATGGGTCTCGACGGCGTGGCTCCCGCCGGGCGCGACGGTCGCGACGGGAAGCACATAGTCCGCCTGGAAGGACGGCCGCTGCTCGCTGCCCGTCGGGCGAAAGGAGACCTTGAAGGCGCTGTTCACGGGCGCGAGGGCGGCGATCCAATATTTGTCCGTGACGCCGATCCAGCCGTCCTTCGTGTCGTAGGTCACGGCGCCGTCCTTCAGGAGTGCCTTGAAGCGCGACTGCTTCAAGGTGCCGTCGATGACGCCGAGGAGGCCCTCGAACTCGATCCAGCTCGTGGCGACCGTGGGCATGCCCGCATGGTAGACGCGCCCGAACGGCGCCAGCGAAACGGGTCCCGAGGAGCGGTTCTCGACCTCGTCCGTCACGGTGAACATGTAGAGCTCGTCGACCGCGATGGTGCGCACGAAGCGCAGGCCCTGCCCATTGTCCCAATAGAGCTTCAGGGCGTTCGTGGGGGTCAGGGCCCCCGCATTCGCCTGGCGCCAGAGCGTGTCGGACGAGGGAACCGGACCGGCCTGCCCCGTGGCCGCCCATCCGAAGTCCGCGAATTGCGACTGGGCCGTCCCGGACGGCGCGAGAAGGACGATCTCGCAGGTTTCCGGGTCGAAATGGCTGAGGCGAAGCTGGTCGCGCTGATACTTGGTGAGCTTTTCGGCGCGGCAGCCGTCAGGGTCGGGAAGGACGTGGTAGTTCTTGAGCTGCAGCCGGTCGAGACGCCCGCCTTTGAGGGCGACCGAGCCGCGCAACGCCGGAGTGTCGATGGCGACGCGCGGCGCATCGGGTGCGTCGACGGGGGCCGCATCGGCCTTGGGTGTCGTCCCGAGCGTCGGAATGACACCGTCGCCTTCCCGCGCCGGCTCGGCCGAGACGATGGGCGGCACGCCTTCCGGCGTCTCGGTCTCGGCCGCCTGCTCGCGGGCGGCCATCTCGGCCCGGCGCTTCTCGAGCGCCGGATTGCCGAACATGACCTGCCACACGAAGAGCAGGGCCATCGAGATCCCGATCGCGATTAGAAAATTCCGTTGCTCTCCCATCCGCTCCCGACCGCTCAGGGGCCCCTCTAGACGCTACGCCGTGCCCGTCAACCGGGCGTCCTTGTATCATGTGCCTCGCCGCAGGACAGGCCGTTTCTCGCCCGCGCGAATAGGTCGCGCCAGCGGGCGTGCCTCGGCACCGGGTCGAAGCCGGAGCTCCCGCCGAGAAACGTCAGGGGATGGCAGCGCGCAAGGCGTCGTGCGGCGAGGACGAGGCCCTTCGCCGCTCCATGGCGCCCGATCGCCTCGATCGCATAGGCCGAGCATGTGGGCGCGAAGCGGCAGCGCGGCCCGAGAAGCGGGGAGAGGAGATAGCGATAGGCGTGGATCGGGAGCGCGGCGGCGAAACGGGCGAGGCGGTCAAGCCTTCCCGGGCGGGACGGCGTCGCGGGTTCCGGCGGCGCGCCTTGCGGCTCTGGTGCTCCCGTCTCCATGAACTCTCTTCAGGGCCTCGATGAGATCGGCGACCAGACGGTCGAAGGGGCGCGTGAGGGTGGCGGCGCGGGCGATGAGCACATAGTCCACGCCTCCCCGCCCGTGTGTCGCGACGACAGCGGCCGCGGCGGCCCTGAGGCGGCGCTTGGCGCGATTGCGGACGACGGCACCGCCCAGGCGCTTCGTTGCCGTGTACCCGACACGTGCCACGCCTGGAATGGCCGCGTCGCGGGCACAAGCCTGCAGGACGAGGCCCTGCATCGCGCAAGACCGCCCGGAGCGCGCCCGCAGGAAGTCCTCCCGCCGGCGCAGACGCTCGATCCTGGCGCCCTCAGGCGCTGAGCCGCTTGCGGCCACGCGCGCGACGGCGCTGCAGCACCTTGCGGCCGTTGCGCGTGGCGAGGCGCGCGCGGAAGCCGTGGCGGCGCTTGCGGACGAGCCGGCTCGGTTGATAAGTGCGCTTCACGACGACTCTCCGCCGGGTCCTTCGGGGACCCCGTGAAAAAAGAAGCGATGGTGTAGCGAGGCGGCTCCGCCAAGTCAACGAGGCGGGCCGCGCGCGCCTCACGATGGAGTGATGTGGCCTCGCCCGCGCGCGGTGGCATCCTGTGGCGGCGAGCGGGGCGGGCCCACGTGGAAGGAGAGGCGGGCATGGCGGAGAACGGCGGTTCGGGCGCGCGGGTCACGCTCGTGCGCCTTCTGCCCGTGCTCGCCGTCGCCGGCGGGCTCGCGCTCGTCTTCGCCATGGGCTGGCAGCATTATCTCGCGCCGCGCGCCATCGCCGAGCACCGTTCGGCGCTGAAGAGCTTCGTCGACGGCCATCTCGCCCTGGCGCTCGCGTTCTATGTCGCGGTCTATGCCGGCTCCACGGCCCTTTCGATTCCCGGGGGGCTCGCGCTTACCTTGCTCGGCGGCTTCCTCTTCGGCTGGCTCCTCGGGGGCGCGGCCGTGCTCGTCGGCGCGACCGCCGGGGCCTGCGCGATCTTCCTCGTCGCCAAGACGGCCCTCGGCGACGCGCTTGCCGCCAAGGCGGGGCCGTTCCTCGGCCGCCTGCGCGAGGGCTTCGCGCGCGACGCGCTCAACTATCTTCTGTTCCTGCGCCTCGTGCCGGTCTTTCCCTTCTGGCTCGTCAACCTCGCCCCGGCCTTTCTGGGTGTGCCCTTCCGCACCTTCGCGATCGGCACCTTCATCGGCATCGTTCCGGGCACCTTCGCCTATGCCGCGGTGGGCGGCGGGCTCGACGAGATCTTCGCGAGGGCCGAGGCCGCCTACGAGACGTGCACCGCGGGCCCGAGCCCCGAAGCCTGCCGCTTCGCGATCGACGCGTCCGCTCTCCTCAATCCTACGCTTCTCGCGGCCTTCGCCGCGCTCGGCCTCGTCGTGCTCGTGCCGGTCGCCCTGCGACGGCTGCGCAAAGGCGAGGGCGCGGCGTCCGGCCCGCCCTGACCTTCGGGAGACGGATCCTCATGGAACGGATCGTTGCCGACATCTGCGTCATCGGGGCGGGCTCGGGCGGCCTTTCGGTGGCGGCCGGGGCAGCGCAGATGGGTGCGCGCACGGTGCTGATCGAGCGCCATATGCGCAGCATCGAAGGCGTCGGCGAGGTCATGGGCGGGGACTGCCTGCATACGGGCTGCGTCCCCTCGAAGGCCCTCCTCGCGGCGGCGAAGCGCGCGCACGCCATGGCGAGCGCCGCGCCATACGGCATCGCGCCAGGCGATCCCAGGGTCGATTTCGCCAAGGTCAACGCGCAGGTGAAGGAGACCATAGCGCGCATCTCCCCCATCGATTCGCGCGCGCGCTTCGAGGGCCTGGGCGTGCGCGTGCTCGCGGAGACGGCGCGTTTCGTGTCGCCGCGCGAGCTCGTGGCGGGCGAGGCGACGGTCGCGAGCAGATGGTTCGTGCTCGCCACCGGCTCGGTGCCGGCGGTCCCGCCGATCCCCGGCCTCGACTCGGTTCCCTATCTCACGAACGAGAGCCTTTTCGATCTTCAGATCCTGCCCGAGCACCTCGCCATCATCGGCGGCGGGCCCATCGGTATCGAGATGGCGCAGGCACACAGGCGCCTTGGCGCGCGCGTCACCGTGATCGAGAGCCGGACGATTCTGGGCAAGGACGATCCGGAAGCCGTCGCGCTCGTGCGCGCGCGTCTCGCCGCGGAGGGCGTCGAGATCCTCGAGGAGGCGGGCGTCGAGCGGGTCGCGGCGGCGGGCACGGGAATCCGGATCGCCGTCCGTCAGGGGTCGGCCGAGCGCGACGTCGAGGCCACGCATCTCCTCGTCGCGACGGGCCGCAAGGTCGAGACCGGCGGCCTCGGGCTCGACGCGGCGGGCGTGCGCCACGGGCCGAGGGGCATCGAGGTGGATGCGCGCCTGCGCACCTCGAACCGGCGCATCTTCGCCATGGGCGACGCGGCGGGCGGGCTCCAGTTCACCCACGTCGCCGGCTATCATGCTGGCATCGTTGTGCGCAACGCGCTGCTGCGCCTGCCCACGAAGAGCGACACCTCGCTTTCGCCGGCCGTCACCTATACCGATCCCGAGCTCGCCCAGGTCGGCCTCACCGAAGCGCAGGCCCGCGAGCGCCATGGGCGCGGCGTCACGGTCTGGCGTGCGCCCTTCGCGGACAACGACCGCGCCCGCGCCGAGCGCGACAGCGACGGCTTCGTGAAGGTCGTGGCCGGACCCAGCGGACGCATTCTCGGCGCCACCATCGTCGGCCCTTCCGCGGGCGAGCTCGTGCAGATCTGGACGCTGGCGCTCGCGCGGCGGCTGAAGCTCTCCGCGCTCACGGGCATCATCGCGCCCTATCCGACGCTCGGCGAATCCTCCAAGCGCGCCGCGGGCGCCTACTACACGCCGTTCGTCTTCGGACCCCTCGTGCGCATGGCCGTGCGCCTCCTCAGGCATCTGCCGAATTGAGGGGCGCGATGGACAAGGCGCCGCCGCGGGCGCGATAGTCGCGCTCGCCATGGTGGCAGATCTGGGCGCGAGCAGGACGGCGGGCGAATACCTCGGAGGCGTGCGCGGCTTTGCCGCGAGCCTGAGGGGGCGGCTCCTTTTTCTCACCGTCTTCTTCGTGATGCTGGCCGAGGTGCTGGTCTACGTCCCCTCGATCGCCTTGCAGCGCGAGCGCCTCCTCGAGATGCGCCTCGAGATGGCGCAGCTTGCCGCGCTGACGCGCGAGGCCACGATGGGCGAGGAGGTCTCGGACGCGCTGGAGGCGGAGCTTCTGAACAATGCCGGCGTCCTCACCGTCAGCCTCAAGCGCGACGATGCGCGCGAGCTCATGCTGTCCGTTGCCGACCCTCCGCCCGTCGATCTCGTGGTGATGCTGGGCGCGGCGAGTCCCTTCGCTCTCGCCGCCGATGCCTTCGGCACGCTGGCGGCGCCCTCCGGGCGCATCCTTTACGTCAAGGGCTATCCGGTGAAGGGCGGCGGCACGATGATCGAGTTCACGCTGCCCGAGCGCGATCTGCGCGTGGCGCTCTTCGCCTATTCGCGCAATATCCTCTTCCTCTCGCTTTTCATCTCGACGCTGACGGGCATCCTCGTTTTCGCGAGCCTCGACCGGCTGTTCCTCAAGCCCGTGCAGCGCCTCGTCTCGGCGATGATGCGCTTCCGCGAGAAGCCGTCGGACGCCACGCGCATTCTCGTGCCGTCGGGCCGCAGCGGCGAGATCGGCGAGGCCGAGAGGGCGCTCGCGGCGATGGAGCGCGACGTCCATGCGAGCCTTCAGCACAAATCGCGCCTCGCGGCGCTCGGCGAAGCGGTCGCCAAGATCAATCACGATCTGCGCAACATCCTCGCGTCGAGCCGCCTCATCTCCGACCGCCTTCTCGAGAGCCCCGACCCGATGACGGCGCGGCTCGCGGCACGCCTCACGGCCGCGATCGGGCGCGCCATCGACCTTGCGACGAACATCCTCAAATATGGGCGCGCCGAGGAGGCGCCTCCGGTCCCCCGCACGCTCGACCTCCACCGACTCGTCGAGGAGGTCCGCGTGAGCCTCGACGCGCCCGAGGCCGGGCCGCTCGCGCTCGTCAACGAGGTCGCGCCCGCGACGGAGATCGTCGCCGATCCCGATCAGCTCTTCCGTGTGCTGCTCAATCTCGCGCGCAATGCGCTCGAGGCGGTGGCGGCCGGCGGGCGGGCGGAAGGGCGCGTGGCGCTCGCCGCCCGAAGGAGCGGCGAAGCGGTCGAAATTTTCGTCCGCGATACGGGGCCGGGCATTTCTGCCGAGCTCGCCGCCCGCCTGTTCCAGCCCTTCATCGGCTCGGCGCGCGCCGGCGGCTCTGGCCTCGGCCTCGCCATCGCGCGCGAGCTCGTCGAGGCGCATGGCGGCACGCTCGAGCTCGACGAGACGGGCCCCGAGGGCACGAGCTTTCGCATCCTTCTGCCGCAGAACGGGGCTCCGCAGCCACGGGCCCAGGAGGGAGCCGCCTGATGGCCTGGAATCCCACGACCTATCTGCGCTTCGCGAGCGACCGGGAGCGCCCCCTGCACGACCTCGTCGCGCGCGTGCCGCTCGAGACGGCGCGCGCCATCGTCGATCTTGGCTGCGGCACGGGGAACTCGACCGCGGCCATCGCGGCGCGCTATCCGCAGGCTCGCCTCACCGGCATCGAGTCCTCGTCGGCGATGCTCGCCAAGGCGCGTGCGAGCGCCCTTGCCTGCGACTGGCGCGAGGAGGACATCGCAGCGGCGCGTCTTCCGCCGGACACGGATCTCGTCTTCTCCAACGCGGCGCTCCATTGGCTCGACGATCACGAGTGCCTCTTTGCGCGCCTTGCATCCGAGCTCGCGCCCGGCGGCGCGCTAGCCGTGCAGATGCCCGACAATTTCGCGAGCGCGAGCCATGCCCTCATCCGGGATACCGCACGAGAAGAGCCGTGGGCGGATCGGCTCGCCCCTCTTCTTCGCCCTGCGCCCGTGCTCACCGCTCCCGAATATGCCCGCCTCCTCGCGCCGCAATTCGAGGCCCTCGACATATGGACCACGGAATATCTGCACCGGCTCGAGGGAGAGGACGCTGTGCTCAACTGGGTCTCCGGCACGGCGCTCGTGCCGCTCATGGCCGCTCTTGCGGAGACGGAGTGCGAGGCCTTCCGCATGCGCCTCTCCGAGAAGCTCGCCGCGGCCTATCCACGCGAGCCGGACGGCACGACTCTGTTTCCGTTCCGGCGCCTGTTCGTCATTGCGGCGGGCCGCCGCTGATCTGCGGCATTCGAGCCAGCGACAGGCGTATTGCGCACCGCAAGAATCGCGTAACCATTTATTAGGTTGCGTTCATTGATTCGTTTTCAGGCATTGCGAGGCGGGGTAATGGCGATCGTCGTGACATTCGCGCAACAGAAGGGCGGGGCCGGAAAAACGTCGCTCGCGGTGCATCTCGCCGTGGCCTGGCGGCACATGGGGATGCCGTTCCTGCAAGGGCGCGAGCCGCGCGTGACGCTGCTCGACCTCGATCCGCAGGAAAGCATGAGCGCCTGGTTTCAGCTGCGCCAGGACAATCTCGGCGCGGACGAGAGCCTCGCCCTGCGCTCGACCTCCGGCTGGTCGGTCTCGACGGAGCTATCCAGGGCCCAGCGCGAGAGCGACATCGTGGTCGTCGACACGCCGCCGCAAATGGAAACCTCGACGCGCATCGGCGTGCGCTATGCCGACATGGTTGTAGTCCCTTGCCAGCTCTCGCCGATGGACGTATGGGCCTCGCGGCCGATCCTCGATCTCATCGAGCGCGAGCGTCGTCCGGCGCTCCTCGTGCTCAATCGGGTGCCGCCGCGCGCGCGCATCGCGGACGAGCTCGTACTGCAGTTGAAGCGCGACAAGGTGCCGATCGCGCGCGCCTCGCTTGGCAATCGCATCGGCTTCGCCTCGAGCCTCATGGTGGGCAAGGGCGTGACCGAGGCGCAGAGCTACTCGACGGGAGCGACGGAGATTCGTCTGCTCGCGGCCGAAATCCTGCGCAAGCTCGGCCACCAGGTTCCGGTCGAGGTGCCCCCGGCGCAGACCCCGCGCCTCGTGGCCTGACATCAGTCGCCGGCCGCCGCGCCCTCGAGCCGCGGATCGGCCCCGCCCTGCAGGCCGGCGTCCGTCACGGCGATGGCATGGAGGCCGCTGCGCAGCTCCCCGATCGTCACCTCGTGGCCGCGCGCCTGCAGCGGCGAGGCGAGCGCTTCGAGCGGCGTGCCTTTCTCGATCTCGACGGGCCCGTTGCGGTCCACATGGTGCGGCAGCGCGACGGCGGCCTCGACATCGAGGCCCCAGTCGAGGATCGCGACGAGGCTCTCGACGACATAGCCGATGATGCGCGGGCCGCCGGGCGAGCCGATGACGAGGCGCAGCTTGCCGTCTGCATCGAAGACGAGCGTGGGCGACATGGCGCTCAGGGGCCGCTTGCCCGGTCCCGGCGCGTTGGCGAGCGGGCCGTCCGGTCCGTCCGGCACGAAGAAGAAATCCGTTAGCTGATTGTTGAGGACGAAGCCGCCCGCCATCAGATGGCTGCCGAACGAGGCCTCGACGCTCGCGGTCATCGAGACGGCGCGGCCGTCGGCATCGACGACGCTCAAATGGGTCGTGGAGGGGCGCGCGTCGTCGCGCCCCGTCGCGCGGCCTTCTTTCGCCGCGACGGGTGTGCCCGGCACCGCCTTTCCCATCGCGCGGGCGGGGTCGATGAGCGCGGAGCGCGCGGCGATGTAGGCGGGGTCGAGCAGGGCATCGACCGGCACCGCGATCTGGTCGGGATCGCCGAGGAAGGCGGCGCGGTCGGCGAAGGCGAGGGCGCTCGCCTCCGAGATCAGGTGCACGGCGTCGAGGGAGCCGGGCGCGAGGGCGGCGAGGTCGAACCGCTCCAGAAGCAGGAGAATCTCCAGCACCGCGATCCCACCGGAGCTCGGCGGGCCCATGCCGCAAATACGCCACCGCCGATATGGCCGGCAGACCGGATCGCGCTCCTTCGCCTCGTAGCTTTGGAGATCGGCGAGGGTGAGCCCGCCGGGACGGGGCGCCTCGGCGACGGACGCGACGATCTCCTCCGCGAGCGGCCCTTCGTAGAAAGCGCGCGGGCCGCCCTTGGCAAGGCGGACGAGCGTCTCGGCATAGGCGGGCGAAGCGAGATGCGCGCCGGCGCCGAGCGGCATTCCGTCGGCGTCGAAATAGGTGGCGAGTATCGCCGGCATCGCTCCGCGTGCGGCATGATCGGCGATCGCCCGCGCCAGCGGTCCGCTCACGGAGAAGCCGTCGCGCGCGATGCGCGTCGCGGGCGCGAGAAGCTCCGGCCAGGCGAGGGCGCCGTGCTCGGCATGGACCTTCGCCGCCATGGCGACGAACCCCGGCACGCCGACCGACAGTCCGCTGAGCTGGGCATCCGGGAAGGCGAGCGGCTTGCCGTCCGCGTCGAGAAAGCGCGTCGGCTCGGCGCTCATGGGCGCCGTCTCGCGGCCGTCATAGGACTGCACCTTGCCCGAATCGGGATCGTAGTGAAGGAGGAAGGCGCCGCCGCCGATGCCGGCCGACTGGGGCTCGACGAGGCTGAGAACGAAAAGCGCGGCGATCGCCGCGTCGGCCGCGGTGCCTCCCCGGCGCAAAATGCCGCGACCCGCTTCGCTCGCCAGCGGGTTCGCCGTCACGATCATGTCGCGCTCGGCCGTCGCGGGCGAACGCGCCGCCGCCGCTCCCGATTGGAGCGCAAGAAGGAAAGAGAAGATCAGCACCGCGCCTTGCCGCATGGGTTCCATCCTGCCGCCTATTCGACCGGCCGGATCTTAAGGCGGCGCGCGCGCAGGCGAAACCTTTCGCGGACGGCCGAAGCGGTCTAGCTTCGCGCGCATGACCGCGCCCGGGCCCAAAAATCTCATCACGGATGTCGGCGGCGTTCTCGTCGGCAATGCCGAGGATGCCCGCGCCTGGACGGGCGTGACTGTCGTTCTGCCCGCCGCGCGTGCGGTCGGCGCCGTCGACGTGCGCGGCGGCGCGCCCGGCACACGGGAGACCGACAGTCTCGATCCCGCGCGTCTCGTCGGTGCCGTCGATGCGGTGGTGCTCGCCGGCGGGTCGGTCTACGGCCTCGAGGCGGCCTCTGCCGTGACCGCGGCGCTCGGCGCCCAGGGGCGCGGCTATCGGCTTGCCGGCCCCCTCGTCGCGCCCATCGTGCCGTCGGCGATCCTTTTCGATCTCGCCAATGGCGGCGACAAGGGCTGGGGCGCGACCCCGCCCTATGCGGGCCTCGGCCTCGCCGCCTTGTCGGCGGCAGGCGCGGAATTTGCGCTTGGCAATGCGGGAGCCGGATACGGCGCGCGAGCGGGCCTTTACAAGGGCGGGCTCGGCTCGGCCTCGCTGGTCACGGCGGACGGCTACGCCGTGGGAGCGCTCGTCGCGGTCAATTCCTTCGGCTCGCCGGTCGTTCCGGGCACGACCACGCTCTGGGCGTGGTCGTTCGAGCAGGGCGGCGAGCTCGGCATGCAGGTGCCTCCGACCGCGCCGATCGGCGATCTCGATCTGCCTGCGGACATGAAGGGCAGACCGGCGGCGCAAAGCGGCAGCAACACGACGATCGGCATCGTCGCCTGCAATGCCGCGCTCACGCCCGCCGAGGCGCAGCGCATCGCCATCATGGCGCAGGACGGCTACGCCCGGGCGATCCGGCCCATTCACACGGCATTTGATGGCGACGTGATCTTTGCGCTCGCGACCGGCGAGCGCGCCTTGGGCGAGCCGAGGCCCGCCGCCGTCTCGCGCCTCGGGGCGCTCGCGGCGGACTGTGTCGCGCGGGCCGTCGGCCGGGGCGTCTACGAGGCCGATACATTGGGCGAGGCGGTAAGCTATCGCGCGCGACGGTCCTTGTGACGCTTCCGAATATTTAGGTCCTCTCAGGCTCTTGCGCGACCATCGAAGGGCCGTGACCATCAGTACGAAGATCGTCACGGCGCCCTTGCCTCCGCCCGGCAAGGTACGGCCGGATGACGCGGGCGGCAGTCGTCTGCCGTTCGACCGGCTCTCTCGACCGCGGCTGTCCGGGCCTCGAGGTCCGGAACAATTCGCATCCGGCGCGGTTTGTCATGTCACGGAGATGCCGGGAGGCGTCATGCGTAGCATGACCGCGGTCTACGAGGCCGCGTCCGGACGTCGTGTCTCAGCTATCGAAGAGGATGACCATCATGAACAGGCCTTATCAGCTTCAGCGCCTCGTCGCTTCCCTTTCGGTGGCGACGCTCCTTGCGGCGGCCAGCATCGCGCCGACGGCGACGTTCAGCACCGCGCGGGCCGCCGAAACGAACGAGATCGACCAGAATTCGAAGGCGGCCCTCGAATCGCTCTATGCGTCCAATCCCTCCGCCAAGGCGATTTCCGAGAAGGCGCGCGCCGTGCTGGTCTTTCCCAGCATCGTCAAGGCCGGCCTTGTGTTCGGCGCAGCCTACGGCGAAGGCGAGATGCGCATGGGCTCGCAGGTCGTCGGCTACTACAATTCGTTCACCGGTTCCTGGGGCCTTCAGGCCGGCGCCCAGTCCTACGGCTATGCCGTGTTTCTGATGACGGACGAAGCCGTAGAGTACGTCAGGGATACTGCCGGCTGGGAGATCGGGGTCGGCCCTACCGTGGTCGTCGTCAATGAAGGCGTCGCCAAGAATCTCTCAACCTCCACGCTCAAGGAAGATGCGTATGCGTTCATCTTCGATCAGCAGGGCCTGATGGCCGGCGTCAGCATCGAAGGCACCAAGATCACGAAGATCCACGAATAGGGCGCCCGACAATCGCCCAACCCGAAATCGACCCCGGTGCAGCGACACCGGGGTCGATCGCGTTTTGGCGGCAAGGCCGGTCCGCCAAATCGGATCGCCGCCTATCGGGCTGCCAGCGCACGCTCCGCTCGCCGTAGACGCGGTCGACCCTTGCGCTGTGTCCAACCTCCTCCTCCCATACGGCGCGGACCCAGGGCACATCGTCGTTCATGTATGTCTGCCGGCGGATGGACGTATGGCCGCGCAGTGCTCCGGGGACACCGTACTCCAAGATGTCGGCCGTCGGCTCGTGCAGCGCTCGGCCAAGCTGTTGCCAGGCGATTGTCGGGGGCCGCAGGGCGGGCCTCTCGATTCCGGCACGTCGGTCCCCCGATCCACCTAAAGCGCCTTTGTGGTGCACGGATCAGTGGCTCGTAGGCGAGATCTCACCGCGTGGAGCGGCTCTAGCCGGCTGCGCACGGAGAGCGCGGCGAGGCCTCGCCGGCTCGGCGCGCCAAAGCTGCGGGAACGAATCCGGATCGCTCCTGTTGAACAAAAGGGCAGTGGGTCGATTGCATCAGACAACTGAAAGGACTGGTTCATGAACACGGATGAGCTCAAGGGCCGCTGGCATCAGGTCAAGGGAACCATCAAGCAGCAATGGGGCCGGCTGACCGATGACGAGATCGACGAGATCGACGGGAACTACGAAAAGATGGTCGGGTTGATTCAGGAGAAGTACGGCAAAGCTCGCGAGGAAGCCGAACGCGAACTGGACGCCGTGCTGAAGCACTGAGACGGAGGTACCGATGCTGAGCTGGGCGCTGACGTTCTTCATCCTCGCCATAGTGGCGGCCATTTGCGGTTTCGGTGGCCTTGCAGGCAGCCTTGCCGGCATCGCCCAGATTCTGTTCTTCCTCTTCGTCGTGCTGCTGCTCGTCGCGCTCGTGGCGAATGCAGCCCGAGGTCGGCCGCCGACCATATGACCCAATGAATTCTTGCGGGCCGGCGGCGCTTTGCCGCCGGCCTCGTCATGCGAGAGCTGCCGAAGATGCACGACGCTCAGGATATTCCGGGCCCTTCCTTTCCGAGCGTGACTGAATCGATTGCGGCCGTGAACGCAACGGATCGGGATCCGGAGGCCGGCGGCTCGCCGTCACCCTCGCTGGCCGCCGTCGACGGAGCCGGCGCACGTGGGGCCAGAGCGGACGATTCGCACGAAATCGCGCACAACTGGCTGTTGGGCGGGCTGCTGGTCGCGGCGCTGATGACGCTCCTGACCGTCGCCTCCGCCATCGCCATCCCTGTCGTCATGGCGGTGTTCATCTCGGCCGTGCTGAGAACGCCGGTCCGTATATTGATGAATTGGCGCGTGCCGCAGCCGATCGCCGCAGGGGGCGTCGTTCTGGTCGCGGTCGCACTCGTCGCGCTTCTGGTGACGACCCTCTATGCGCCGGCCGCCGATTGGGCCGTCGAGGCTCCCAATCTCATCGAAAGGGTCGAAAAGAAGCTGACGCCGATCAAGAAGACGATCGCCAAGGCGCAGGATACTGCGGAGAAGATCGAAAAGGCGACGGATCTTTCCGGCGAGCACGCCGATCCTGTCGTCACGGATCGCCCCTCGCTCCTCGAGCGGGCATTCGATACGTCGCGCCTCTTTTTGGTGCAGGTGGCGCTGGTGCTCGTCCTCGTCTTCTTTGTGCTGGCCCATCCCGCGCCGATCATCCCGGACAGGCTCATCAAGCGCCTTGGAGCGCGCGGCCAGCGCGTGCGCAAGAGCCTGGTCGAGATCGAGGCCCAGATGTCCCGATACATGGGCACGATCGCCCTCACGAACGGGGCCGTAGGCGCCCTCACGGCGCTTGCGATGTATATTTGCGGAATGCCGTCCCCGCTCCTTTGGGGCGTGATAGCGGCCTTGCTGGGCTTCGTTCCCTATATCGGCCCGATCCTCACGGCGTCGATCATCGGTGCGGTGGCCTTTCTCAACTTCGAGACCTGGACGGCCATCCTCGCGCCCGTAGGGGCCTATCTCGTCCTCCATTTCGTGGAATCCGATCTCGTGACGCCGATGCTCATCGGACGGTTCATGACGGTGCATCCCGTGGCCGTATTCATCTTCGTACTGATTTGGACATGGATGTGGGGCCTGGCGGGCGCCTTCCTGGCCGTCCCGATCCTCGCGGCATGCGTCGTCACCTTGAAGAATCTGCTCATCGACGAGAAGCGCACGCTTTCGGACTTCATGCTGGACGTGGGGGGCTTCCGTTTCGAGCTGGATGCGCCGTTCGGCGACGGCAGAACCGAATCCTGAGGCCGCCGGCCGCTCAGCGGCGCGGCTCGTTGAGCCCTTGAACGAGACCGAGCCCGAAGGCGACGGCGAGGCCGGCCAGGGGACGGTTCTCGCAAAGGCGCGCGATCGCCGCGACATCCGCCTGCGCCGGCGTTCCGAGGAGCTCGAGCCCTGCGGAGGCGACCAACGACGCTGGCGCCGGCTGGCGCGGGCGAGTAGCCGCCATCGTGGCGAGCGCGAGCATTCCGATGGCGAAGAAAGCGCCTGCGAGGATGAGACCCGCGCCGACCGGCGAGACGACGCTCGCAAGCCAAACGGTCGCGGTCCACACCGAGACCACGAAACACGTGACGAACGCGACCGCGGCCGCGGCGATCAGGGCCAGGCGTGTGCCCACCTCGACGCTCCTCAGCGCATGAAACGGGCGATGATCAGTCCCAGGCCGAAGGCGGTGGCCAGGGATGTCAGCGGGTGCTGTTGAACGGACTCCCGGGCGTGGTCGACCTGCTTGCGGGCGACCTTGGCGGCCTCGTCGGCCGTTTCCGAGCACATCTCGCCGATCATGTCGACCTGCTCGTCGAACTGGGACTTGGCCGCGCGTCCGATGTTCTTGTTCAGGCCCGCCACGTCCTCGGCAAGCGAGGAAAGGTCGCCTCGCAGGGCGGCGATGTCGCTCTTCAAAGCCTTGATCGGGTCGGCAGAGTGGTTCGCACGCATTTCGTCCTCCTTCGGCCTTCTGGAGATAAACCAGCCGAGCGAGGGATGGTTGCGTCAGTCCAGAACCTTGGCGTTCTGCCGGAAGAAGAGGGCCTGCGAGATCGCCGCGCGCACGGCGGCGGCCTGGAACGGCTTGGTGATGAGGAATGTCGGTTCGATGCGGCGGCCCGTGAGCAGGCGGTCGGGAAACGCGGTGATAACGATGACGGGAAGCTCGAAGCGCCGCAGCATCGCGGTCGCGGCGTCGATGCCCGAGCTTCCGTCCGCAAGCTTTATGTCGGCAAGCACGAGATCGGGCCGCTCCGCCTCGAACGCGGCCAACGCCTCGTCGCGCGTCGCGCATACGGCGATCACGCGGTGGCCCAGTTCCTCGACCAGAGACGAAATGTCGAGGGCGATGACGGGCTCGTCCTCGACTATCAGCACGTTGGCCTTGGTCAACTTTCGGATTTCGCTGTCGGCCTCGGCGAGAAGGGTCTTTATGTCCGCCGGCGGTATATCGAGAATATCCGCGGCCTCATTGTGGGTGCACTCCTCGAGCGCGGTCAGCAGCAGCGCCTGGCGATGCATCGGCGGAAGGGCCGCCAGGCGCTCGTCGGCCGCGCCCAGCCCGCCTTTTTCATTGGGCGAGGGCGGCAGATCCTGGCCGATGGCATCCCAGACTCTGTGGAAAAGCTTGAAGGCCGCGACCCGCGGCGTCGCGGCCTCGTCCCATTCGCGGGGCTCGGCGATCAGCGTTTCGAGCATGATGCGGACATAGGTGTCGCCGCTGGCCTGCGACCCGCACAATGCGCGCGCATACCGCCGCAGCGCCGGCAGCATGGGTCCGAGCTTGTCCGCAAGACTCATGGAGCACCTCGATCAAAGCACGGTCATGGTAAACCATGCGGCCCGATTTGGTTCCGCCGCCACGGAACCTTTCTTTTCTGTACGGGTTGTCCAACGTCTCGACACTGCCGGGAGTGGCGAGCAGATGTACGGTTGCAGTGCCTTGGGGGAGGTGAGGACCAGTAAAGTGGCAGAAAGCAAGGCACCAAAGGGGACCGAGCCCGACACTAGCCCAGGCAAGAAGGATTGGATCTCCGAACGCTTGCGCGAGCTCTATTCCCGCTATGCAAGCGAGCCGCTTCCGCCCGACATGCGGGAGCTTCTGGATCGGCTCGACGAGAAGACGAAGCCGGAAGGCGGCGACGGCAAATGAGCGACGCCTCGTTCAAGGACGACATGATCGCTCTTGTGCCGAATCTGCGGGCATTCGCGCGCTCGCTTTGCGGCAGCGCGGATTGGGCCGACGATCTCGTTCAGGAGACCGTTCTGCGCGCCTGGACCCATCGCGCGCGGTTCGAGCCCGGGACCAATCTGAAGGCCTGGCTCTTCACGATCCTTCGAAACTATTTCTTCAACGAGGTCCGCAAGCGCCGCCGGCAGGTCGACGTCGGCACCGACTCCGGCGCCCTCGAGGTCGGTATTCGCGAAAATCAGAGCACGGCTCTTCATCTCAACGACCTCGTAAGAGAGCTCGCGAAGCTCGCGCCGAGCCAGCGCGAGGCACTGATTCTCATCGCCGTAGACGGATTTTCATACGAGGACGCCGCCAGGATCTGCGGTTGCGCGGTGGGAACGATCAAGTCCCGCGTTGCGCGGGCGCGCCGGGAGCTCGAGGAGAAGCTCGGCGGGCCGGACATCGAACCCATCGCGCCTGTTGCTACTGCATCCGCCGGATCGGGAGCAACGCAACCATTCGGCTCGCGGTGAACGCCGCCAACAGCTCGTAGAGCATTCGACGCAAGTGTCACAGGCGCCGAAATCAAAAAAATTCAATACGGATTCGGTACGCGTCCGCCTGCCGATCGTGATGGCGCTTGCGATACTCCCCGTACTGATGTTCAGCCTTGCAAGCGCGATCAAGGACTATCGCGACCGGCAGGACAGCGCGGCGCGCAACCTGGTCTCGTCGGCCCAGATCGTCACGAGCGAGATCGAGCGCGTCATCTCGAACGCCGAGCAGGTCTTGCTCATGGTGCGCCGGCAGATTGCCGTCACGGACAACTATCAGCCCGCCTGCCGCGAGTTCCTTCGCGCCGCCATTGCCGGCACGCCGGCCTTCGGCGACCTCGCGGTCGTGGCGCGAGACGGCGAGATGCTCTGCAGCGCGGTGGCCCAGGCGCAACCCGTGAACGTATCGGCCGAGGCCTGGTTCCGGACCGCCCTCGAGGAGCCCGGCCTGACCGTGGGCAGGCTCATCGGCGGCAAATGGGGGGGCGAGGACCTCCTCGTCGCAGCCCTTCCGGTCGACGTGGAATCGGCCGCGCACAGCGCGCTTCTCATCCTATCGATCCGCGCGACATTTCTCGATCGCGCGCTGAGATACGCGATGCGCGACTCCGAATTCGACCTGTTCCTGGTCGATGACGACGCTGTGGTGCTGGCGACGCGCTCACCCGCCGAAATTCTGCCAAAGAGGGAAATCCTCAGGGCCCATATGGCGCAGGGCAAGGACTTCTTTTCGGTTCATTCCCAGTCGAAGCATCTCTACTACTATGCGCTCGTTCCGCTCGGCCGCGGAATATCCGCCGTCGTCGCCAGTCGCGCGATCGAAACCAGCCTGCCGCTGGAAATCGGTCTTGCGCTCGATGTGGGCCGCCCCCTGCTCCTGACGACCATTGCGCTCCTGTTCGTCTGGGTGGCGCTCGAGCGCATGGCGCTGCGCTGGATTCGCCATTTGCGCGCCGTCGTCATCGCGCATCGGCGCGGCATGACCGGCGTGCGCGCCAGGGACTATGAGGACGCACCGATCGAATTCCGCGAGCTTGGCGACGCGGTGAACACGATGGCGGAAGCGGTCGAGTCCCGACAGGCCAGGCTCGTGGCCTCGCTGGAGGAGCGCGAGGGGCTCGTTCGCGAGCTTCACCACCGCGTCAAGAACAATCTCCAGATCATCGTCAGCCTGATCAACATGGAGCTGCGCATCGTCGAGCGCGACGACGAGAGGGCGCGGCTTCAGGAAATGCTGGCACGGGTCGAGTCGCTCGCCATCGTGCACCACGCGGCCTACCAGGCGGAGAGCCTGCAGCGCATTTCGATGAGCGAGCTCTTGCCGGCATTCCTGGCCCGGCTCGAGCACTCCATGGCCGGGGAGGGGCGCACCGTGTCGATTAGTCATGAGACGGACGACATAAAAATGACCATGGACGCCGCCGTTCCGCTTTCCCAGTTCCTCGTAGAGGTGATCTCGGAGCGCAGGCTGTTCAGCGAAGTCGAGCGCGACGGAGCGATTCGCGTGGCGCTCAGGGAGGAAGGGGACGAGATCGTCCTGCGTGTCGACGACGATGCTTCGGTGGCGCCGCTCGACGAGCAATCGAGACGGCGCGCCCTGAGCAAGTCGCTTGTGGCGGCGTTTTCCAAGCAGCTCGGCGGCGTCCTCGAGCGTCAGGACGCAGGCAAGACGACGATCCTGCGAATGAGCGGGCGCTCGAATGCGCCCGCCCCTTAACCGAAATCTGCGGTGCCGATCGCTGGGGCGGAACGACGCAAGGCGCAGGCGCCCGCCCGATGGCATCGGCATCGGATGCCATCGGGCAGCGCACGATCCTATTGCCGGCTCGACGGCGGAGAATAGTAGACGAACTCCGGCTCGTTCTTGAGCTGGGCTTCCGTCAAGGGAAGGACGAGATCGCCCTCGCCGGCTCCTTCCCCGAAGGAGAGCGACGAGACCGGAACCGCGACGAGATCGCCGCCGAATCCCAGCAGGCCGCCCCGGGTGATGACGAGATGGGTCAGGCGCCCGTCCCGCGACAGCAGCACATCGCGGACCGAGCCGATCCGCTCGCCGGCGCTCCCGACAACGGCCCGACCGAGGACATCATGCTCGAGCGTCGTGTGCTCGTCCGGCTTCGGCTTCGGATCGAACTCGACGGTCGCGTCATAGCGGGTGTCTGCGATGGCCTTGAGCTGCTCGTCCGTCAGGCCGATCGTGCCGAACACGTTCCGCGACGGATCCATGGCGAAGGTCACCTGGCCCCGACGCAGGGCGACGTCTTCGCCGCCGAGGCCCAAGAACCCGCCGCGATCGACGAGAAGCGCCTCGACCGTGCCCCTGTCGCTCAGCCAGACGTCGTCGACACGTGCCACGACCTGACCGTCGGACCCATAGATCTCCGCACCGAGAATATCGCGTCCCGTATAGCTGTCCCGGGCGGGTGTCGTATACTTTGTCGAACCGATCTTGAAGTCGTCGAGCCCATTCGTCCATGCCTTGGCGGTATCGGCCACGGCGTCTCCCGCGCGCTCCAGGGCCTCGCCGGTGGCTTCGGCGCCCTTTTCGATGGCCCTGGCGGCGTCGTCGGCCGTACGCTCGACGGCGGTCTTGTCTTGGGCGGGCAGGTTGCCTTCCCGGTCCGTCGCGGCCGCTTCGGCGCCAGCGATCGTCAAGGCGAAAGCAGACGTTGCGATGAGTAGATTGCGCATTTCGAACTCCTTTCCGGACGAGGCACCCGTCGGCGTGGGTATCGTCTCCACGGTGCCCGCACTCGCAATGCTCCGTTCCCACCGGTGGGACGGGCAACGGCGCTTGATCCCTTCAAAGCAGTCAGTTGCCGGACGGCTGATCGACGCTCTTCTTGACGTCTTCCGCGGCCTCGTCCAGATCCTCGCCGGCCTTCTCGAACGGTCCGTCGGAGAGGTCGCCGGACTTCTTGAACGTCTCGTCGATCTGCTCGCCCGCTTTTTCCGCGGGCCCTTCGCTGTCGCAAGCGGCCAGCCCGACGGCCAATAGCACCGGCACGACGGCAGGCAACGTCCATCGCCAAGTCGCTTTCATTTCGCTCACCTCCATGTTGCGAACGGACAAGCATTCGGTAATGGAGAAGTCCTCAGGGCTCCCTTGGGTTCCCGCATGCTCGTGTCGGACAGGGAATGAAGCCGCGGTCGTATCGGGACTTGCTGAAGACCGACGGTGCGCGGGCAGTCGATTGCTCGCGGCGCGCCCGGTGGAAGCGTTGGCTCGACGAGGTTGAGCCGGAAATGGCCTCCGATTCCGACGGCAAGCGGCGGGTTCCCGTCCTGAAAGACGAGCCGATCGTCGCCCTCGACGCGGGGTTCGCGACCGTTCCGGTATTCGTGACGCCGGTCCGTCCACGCGACATTGCGAGGGCCGCGCGCCGGTCGATTGGGGGGCGCCCGACGCGGAACCCGGAGCGTTTCGGAAGGTTGGATAGGCAAGTCGAGCAGCGAGCTGGAGTCCATCATGACCGATGACCGGAAGGGAAGCGACACCACTCAGATCGGGGAAGGCGACTACGCCGCCGCGCGGCGGTTTCAGCGCGATCAGTCTCGCTTCGCCAGGAAAGGGCCCGTCGAGCGCATGGCCCGAAAGGCGGCGGACGATCTCAATGGTGTCGGAACCGGCGAGAAGGGACTGGGCGCCGGCAAGCGACCGAGCCGGAAACGTCGGGACTAGGCCGGCGACGGACTGCGTCTCTGCAATTGCGCATGTCGTTGGAGAGTGGCTCTCGCGCACCTGTTCGGAACTATCCCCCGTTGGCGCTATTGCCTTGCCTTCCTGCCGAGTTTGCGTGCCAGGTCAACCAGAGCCTTGAGGGCCGCTGACGGATTGCGCCGGCCCGGATAGTAGAGACAAAGATCCGCGAGCGGCGGCGTCCAATCTCCAAGCACGCGCTTGAGACGCCCGGCCCCTATATCGTCACGCACATCCTGCTCCAGGAATAAACCGATACCCACGCCTTCGAGAGCCGCAGATCGCGCGAGACTGGCTTCGTCAAGGGTAATGGGACCTGTCACGTCGATCTGGGCCGTTTCCCCGCGCTTCTCGAAATACCATCTCAGCAGTGCCCCGTTCGGCAGACGTGCGCGAATGCATCGATGCTTCAGAAGATCCGCCGGTGCGCCGGGCAATCCGTGCTCCTTGAAATAGCTTGGGGACGCGACGACCGCGTAGCGCTGCGGCCGGCCGAGCGGGACCGCAATCATATCGACCGGCACGAGGTCCGCTCGGCGCACGCCCAGATCGAACCCCTTGGCGACGATGTCGATCAATCGCCCCTCGGTCACAAGGTCGATATGCACCTTGGGGTGGCGACGCAGGAACTCCAGAACCAGCGGCGACATGATCTCTCGCGCGCCGGCTGCGAATGCGTTGATGCGCAACGTTCCCGACGGTTCCGCCTGCCGAGAGCGAACGGCGTCCATGGCGCCACGAATTTCCTGCACGGCCGGACCTACCTGCTCGACAAAGTCGCGCCCGGCGTCGGTCAGGGAGACGCTGCGCGTCGTTCTGTTGAACAAGCGCACGCCGAGCTTGTCCTCCAGCTTCGCAACCGCATTGCTCAGCGCCGTCGTCGACATGCCGAGCGACTGGGCCGCGCCGCGAAAGGAACCCTCACGGGCGATTGCGACAACAGCTTCGATGTCGCCGAGTCCAGGCCGGTACATCGCCCCGATAATCCCGAAAATCGCGATAACACATCCATGTTTATCCCTCTTTTCGGGATTGCTGTCCACGCTTAGATCGTTGGCGAAAGGCGCTCGAACCAGGAGGCACGTTCATGAAGCTGCCCGTACCCGTCAAAATCTATTTCGACGCGGACAAAGCCGTCGGCGACGCTGCTCCCATCGGAGCATTCGCGCCCGGTGCCGTCGTCAAGGACGAAGGCAACACGCATGTCGGTCGCGACGCCATCGAAGCCTGGTGGCGTGCCGCCAAGACGCAGTACCGGCACACGACAGAGCCCTGCGCGGTCCAGGAGGAGCGCGGTCTCACAGTCGTCCGCGCCAAGGTGACCGGACGTTTTCCGGGCAGCCCGGCTCTTCTCACATTTGCCTTTCAACTCGAAGACGGGCGAATCGCGGAGCTGGAGATCGGCGCATGAGCGATTTTCTTCAGCTCCAAGACAAGCGCGCGTTGATCACGTCAGGCACGCGCGGCGTGGGCGCGGCGACCGTTGCGCTGTTTCGCAGGCTTGGCGCGCGCATATTGACGACAGCGCGATCGCGACCGGATGCAATGCCCGAGTCCATGTTCGTCGCCGCGGATCTCACGACCGCGCAGGGCTGCGCCATGCTTGCCGCTGCGGCCCGCGAACGCCTCGGCGAAATTGACATCCTCGTTCACATGCTAGGCGGCTCGAAGGCGCCGGCCGGCGGCTTCGCGAATCTGAGCGATTCCGAATGGGCAAAGGAGCTCGATCTCAACCTGATGCCCGCAGTGCGGCTGGACCGTGCGCTTGTGCCTGCGATGATGGAGCGGCGGAGTGGCGTCGTCATCCACGTTACCTCCATCCAGAGCGCCCTTCCGTTGCCGGAGGCGACGACCGCCTATGCCGCCGCCAAGGCGGCGCTGTCCACCTACAGCAAGAGCCTGTCCAAAGAAGCGTCGCCGAAGGGTGTGCGCGTGATGCGCGTGTCGCCGGGCTGGATCGAGACCGAGGCGGCCGTCCAGTTGACCGAACGAATCGCGAAGAACGCCGGCATCGATCGCGAAGGCGGAAAGCGGATCGTGATGAATGCGCTCGGCGGGATCCCGATCGGCCGGCCATCGACGCCGGACGAAATTGCGAACCTGATCGCATTTCTCGCCTCCGACCTTGCCGCAACCATCACCGGCGCCGAGTACGTCATCGATGGGGGCACGATCCCGACCGCCTGATGAGGTGCCTTTACGGCCGCCGCCAAGGAGCCGGCAGTTCGAGGCGCTTCAACCGCCGATCGCGCCTATCGCGATCCAGTCTTGAACCGAAGGAGCAGATCATGAATTCACCCATCCGCAATACGGTCATCGCTGCAGCGGCGGCCTCGGCGGTCGCCGGCTGTGCGCAAGCCGAACACCGCACGAGGCTCCCGGACGATCAGTCTGTGCGATCGGTCGTGCTGGTTCACGGGGCCTTCGCGGACGGCTCGGGCTGGCGCGGCGTCTATGACGAGCTGACCTCGCGCGGCTACAGCGTTGCCGTGGTGCAAAATCCGCTCACCTCGTTCGAGGACGATGTGAGCGCGACTCGGCGAGTCCTGGCGCGGCAAGACGGGCGAAGCATTCTCGTCGGCCACTCCTACGGCGGCTCCATCATTACGGAGGCCGGTGTCGATCCAAGCGTGGCGGGCCTCGTCTACGTCTCCGCGCTCGCCCCCGATGTCGGCGAGAGCACGGGCGATCAGTTCAAGGATATTCCTGCCCCGCCCGAGTTCGTGATCGAGCCCGGCCCAGACGGCTTCGGCTTCGTCAATATGGAGCTCTTCAAAGCGGGCTTTGCCGGAGACGTCGCCGATGCGGACGCAGCCTTCCTGCGCGACTCGCAAGTGCCGATCAGCATGGCGATCTTCGGCGTCCGGCTCACGCAAGCGGCTTGGCGCACGAAGCCCAGCTGGGCGGTTATCGCAACGCAGGATCGAGCGATCGATCCCCGGTTGCTGAGGCGGCAGGCCGAGCGCATCGGCGCAGAGATTGCTGAAGTCGAGGCGAGTCACGTCCCGTTTCTAACGCAGCCGCGCTTCGTGGCGGACGTAGTCGATGCTGCGGCGCGTGCAACGTCTCGAGACCTGCCGCCGGGCGGCACCGTTCGCTGCGGCCCGGGCATCGCGCGCCATCCCGCGCCCAGCGTCTGCGAGCGGGTTCCTGTCGCACCGTAAGCACGTCTTCGCCCAATTGGAAGGCGACGAAATTGGTTCATACGACCGCCTGTCGCATGAAAGCGCACCTTCCTGTGCTGCCCGGCGCGGAACGCATCTAGGTGCTGCGGCCCGGCGACATCCGACCCGAATCGGGTAGCGTGGAGGATATTGTGGGCATTCTCAGCTAGGCTGGGCTGGCTTGGATCCGCGGATTCGTTGGCCCACAGAGATCGGTGTTCCTTCCCTTGAACATGCCGAGACTGGGTACAGGTCTCCTCCCTCTCGCGCTCGGCGGGTGCGGGGCCCCGTCGTTCGATTTCTTCGGGGCCTATTTTCCCGCTTGGATGCTTTGTGCGTTGGCCGGGATCGCTAGCGCCCTTGTCGCTCGGGCGGCCTTCGTTGCCACAGGCGCCGCGAAAAGGCTTCCGTTCCAGCTCTTCCTCTGCACGGCGATCGGCGTCATCGTTGCGATCGTCGTCTGGCTTCTCCTGTTCGGGATCTAGGCATGGCAAAGGAGGGCGGATCCAGACTCGGGGCCCGATGGAAGCTGATCTCAATTGCCGTAATTCTGGTCGCGTTCATCGTCTCAATTCTCGCGGTAACATTTGCCGCCAGGCGGCCGACGACGGACGACGCCTCGATCGACGCGGACGTCGTGCACATCGCGCCCTCGGTCGGAGGGCGGATCGTCGAGATCGCGGTCACCGAAAACGAGCGGGTCGAGAAGGGCCAGCTTCTCTTTCAGATCGATGCCGTGCCCTATCGGCTCGCGGTCGACCAGGCCAAGGCCGATTTGAGCATCGCGACTGCGCAGCTCGAGACGCAGCGCCGCATCCTTTCGACCCAGCGGTCCAACGCGACTGTCGCGGCCGACCAGACGCGCACCGCCGAGGCCAATTTCGAGCTTGCGACGCGCACGGTCGAACGCCTTAGGCCTCTGGCCGCGAAGGGCTATATTCCGAAGCAGCAGCTTGACCAGGCCGAGGTCGCCGCTCGCGATGCGGCGACGGCCCTGAGCCAGTCGCAGGAGCACCAATCGGCGGCCCAGGCGGCGATCGACACGGAAGAAGGCGCGGCCGCATTGGTCCGCGCCCGGCAGTCGGCCCTCGCATTGGCGGAGCGTCAGCTCGAGGACACGACGGTCCGTGCGCCCCATGACGGCCTCGTCGTCGGGCTCACCGTGTCGTCCGGCGAGTTCGTTGCGCCCGGACAGTCCCTCTTCACAATGATCAATACGGAAGAGTGGTTCGCCATCGGTAACTTCAAGGAGACGGATCTGCGATCGATCGAGCCCGGCGACTGCGCGACCGTCTATGCGATGACCGACCGCCGCGCTCCCATCGGCGGCATCGTCCAGGGCATCGGCTGGGGCGTCCTCGGCGAGGGGCGCGTCAATCTTCCGCGCTCGGTGCCCTATGTCGAGCGCTCTCTCAACTGGGTAAGAGTGGCGCAGCGCTTCCCCGTGCGTGTCAGGCTCGAGGACCCGCCGCAGGGGCTGATGCGGCTCGGCGCCAGCGCCGTGATCGAGGTGAAGCATGGCGCCGAGTGCCGCTGACCTTCGCCTTGGCCCGTTGGCGCCGCTCGCCGATCTCCTCGAGCCCCGTCCCGGACGGGTCGAGTTCGCATTGCGGCTCGCTTTGATCTGCGCACTGACGGGTCTGGTGGCGGAGATCTATCAAACGCCCAGCCCGGCCCTGACCATTTATGTGGCGTTCTTTCTCAATCGATCGGACAGGGCCTCGAGCCTTCTGATGAACGTCGCGATGGTGCTGGTCATCAGCATCGTCATCGGGCTCGTCTTTCTCGTTGCCCAACTGGTGATCGACGACCCGATGTGGCGGGTGTCGGCGATGGCGGCGATCTCGGTCGCCTTCCTGTTTCTCGGCTCGGCAAGCAAGCTTCGCCCCGTCGGCGCCACGCTGGCGCTCATCGTCGCCTATGCGCTCGACCTGCTCGGCAATATTCCTGTCGGAGAGGCGGCGACGCGTGCGCTTCTCTATGCGTGGCTGTTCGTCGGGATTCCGGCGTCGGTTTCCATCGTCGTGAACCTGCTTTGCGCGACCCCGCCGAAGCGGCTCGCGGAAAGGCTTCTGGCCTGGCGCCTGCGCCTCGCCGCAGGGAAACTGACGGGCGGAGATGAAAGGAGCGACCGCGCATTCCGGGAGGCGCTGCGCGAGGGCGTTCAGCCGATTGAACGGCTTCTGCATCTCGCCAAGATGGAACATGCTTCGCCTGTGCGCGAACTAGCTGCCCTTCGACAGGCCGCCGGATCGACCTTTGCTCTCATGTCCGCGATCGATGTGATGGACCGAGTGCCCGTCACCGACGTCACCGTCGACCTTCGCCGTCGCATCGCGGGGGCGCTCGACGAAATGGCGAGCGAATTCGACGCGGGAGCGCTTCCAGCCGGGATGGTTTGGGAGGGCGTGGCGCCGGAGGCGGGCCTCGATCCTCTGACCGCAGAGCTCCTGGTCGAGATCAGGAGCATCCTCGAAGCGTTTGCTCGGCCGACGGAAGAGCGAGCCCCTTCGGTGCCCGCAGAGCCCAAGAGCGGCTTTTTCGAGGCGGATGCCTTCACGAATCCCGATCACGTGCGCTATGCGCTGAAGACGACCGCGGCAGCGATGTCGTGCTATGTCCTCTATTCGCTCCTCGATTGGCCCGGTATCCATACCTGCTTCATCACGTGCTACATCGTC
>JACKLE010000018.1 GCA_024236075.1 Alphaproteobacteria bacterium
CGACCTCGTTCGCCGCGCCGCCGACCGGCTCGGTCAGGCGCTGGGAAAGGCGTCCGAGATTGGCCGCCATGACGTTGGAGCGGCGGGCCGCCGCAAAGAGCGCGGCGCTGCCGAAGATCAGCACGGTGCCGAAGAGCCCGATAAATCCGAAGCGGAAGAGATTGTCGTAGGACAGGTCGAGCGCGGCGCCTTCGGTGATGGGCCACCACAGGAGGACGAGCCCGCCGAGCCAGGCGGCCTCGAGAACCAAGGCGCCGATCCACGCCAGTCCGCCGGCGGACGATTTGACCGGCGGCGCGCCCGTGCGCGCGACGGCGTTCGTGCGGCGTTTGGGCTCGGCCTTGCGCGGAGAGTTCCGATAGAACATCTCCGGCGCGGGACGATCTTCCTTAGCCTCACCTTCTTCGGGCGGCATGTGCGGAATTTCCAATCGGTGCATGGTCCTGGACGTCGCTTCGCGCATGGTGAGCAAATATCCGCACCCTGCCATGAAAATCCCGGCAGGGGTAGGACAATTGACGATTCCTTAACACTTCGCGTCGGTTGTCGAGACCGAGCGCACCGACCCCGCAACACTTTCCACAAGATCTCCGCAGCGGCGTCCCACATTGGAACAGGAGACGTCGGTTCTTCACAATGTGTTAAGAGAATGCTCACGCTTGCCCTGTGCATCGCCAGAGGAGGCTCCGCCCCGTGGTTCCGCTTGCGCTTTCCGCCGCCGCCTTTTTCGCGATCCATGTGCTCGTCTCCGGCACCTCGCTGCGCGGGACGCTCGTGCGCCTCGCGGGCGAGAGCGCCTATCTCGCGCTCTTCTCGCTCGTCTCGGCGGCCGCGCTGGTCTGGCTCGCGGTCAGCTACAATGCGGCGCTCACGGCGGACAATCCGGTTCTCTGGCACGCGCCGCTCTGGCTCTACCATCTCGCTCCGGTCGTCATGTTCCCGGCGGTGTTGCTCGCGGTCATCGGCCTCCTGACGCCGAGCCCGACCATCGTCCGCGGCGAGGCCCTCCTCGCCAAAGGCGCCGTGCGCGGCATCGTCACCGTGTCGCGCCATCCGTTTCTCTGGGGTGCCTTCCTCTGGGCGGCGACGCATGTGGCGGTCAACGGCGACCTCGCATCGCTCGTTCTCTTCGGCATGTTCCTCGTCCTCGTGCCGTTCGGCACGCAGTCGATCGACCGGAAGCGGGCGAGAAGCTGCGGCGAGGCGTGGGAGAGCTTCGCCGCGCGCACGTCGAGCCTTCCCTTCGTCGCCATCGCGCAGGGACGCACGAAATTCGACATGGAGGGACTCGGCCTCTGGCGCGTGCTCGTCGCGCTCGCGGTTTATGGCGCGGTCCTCTTCGGGGGGCATGCCTGCCTCTTCAAGGTTTCGCCGTTGCCGGGGGCGGGCTTTGCGGGCTGCCCGCTTTGAACGCGTTCGTTAACGACCCTTGAGCGGTTCCGCGCCTAGTCTTGCCCTTCGGACCGACGGGCGAGGCGCGGCATGATCGACACGGAAAAACTGATGCGGCATGCCGCAGGCGACGAGGGCGTCGCACGCGAGGTGCTCGCGCTCTTCCGCGAGCACGCGCCCGGCTGGGTGGGCGAGGTCGAGGCGGCGGCGACGCTCGGCGATCTGCGCGCCGCGGCCCACCGCATCAAGGGGGCCGCGCGCGGCATCGGCGCCGACGGCCTCGGCGACGTCGCCATGGCGATCGAGGGCGCCGCGGCTTTCGAGGATTGCGCGGACGACCGGGCGCGCCTCACGAGCGAGGCGGCCGCGGTCCTCGCGCGCATCGAGCTGCTGCTCGCGAGCGCTGCGCCGCTGGGACCCAAGCCCGAGCGCGTTCGGTTCGGACCTTTGTGACGGGCGTCACAGCCCGGCGGGCGTCGCCGCGCTAGCATCGCCGGTCGCGCCCGGACGCAGCCGGTG
Source organism: Alphaproteobacteria bacterium (assembly GCA_024236075.1). Classification (GTDB taxonomy): domain Bacteria; phylum Pseudomonadota; class Alphaproteobacteria; order JACAEB01; family JACAEB01; genus JACAEB01. Next base: position 1,912 of record JACKLE010000018.1, read on the forward strand.
GGCGAGGAGCACAGGCATGTCATTCAAGCTCAAATTCTGGGGGGTGCGCGGCTCCATCGCCTGTCCTGGCCCCCGCCATATGATCTATGGCGGCAATACGAGCTGCATCGAGGTCGCCATGGGCGGCCGGCGCATCATCTTCGACGCCGGCACCGGCATCCGCAATCTGGGGACGTGGTTTCTGCGCAAGGGCGGCGAGCGCGCGACGATCCTGCTTTCCCATACCCATTGGGACCACATCAACGGCTTTCCCTTCTTCGCGCCGGCCTTCGTGCCGGGCACGGAGTTCCGCGTGATGGCCGGCCACCTCACGCACGGGCTCAAGATCGAGAACGTGCTCGCCGGCCAGATGACGCACCCCTTCTTCCCGGTGCCGATCGAGGTGATGCATGCGCGTCTCGTCTTCGAGGATTTTTCGGCCGGCGACGATCTGCGGCTCGCTCCCGACATCCGTGTGAGGACGGCCGTTCTCAATCATCCCGATCGCGCCACGGCCTACCGCGTCGAATATGGCGGGAAGGCGCTCTGCTACGTGACCGACACCGAGCACACACCCGGCTCGCTCGACGAGACCGTCCTCGCGCTCATCGAAGGCGCTGACCTCGTCATCTACGACTGCACCTATACCGACGCCGAGTTTCCCGAGAAGGTCGGCTGGGGCCATTCGACCTGGCAGGAGGGCGTGCGCCTCGCGCGCGCGGCGGGCGCCAAGAAGCTCGCCATCTTCCACCACGATCCCGAGCACGACGATCCGATCATGACTCAGATCGAGCGCGAGGCACGCCAGATGTGGGAAGGCGCCTTCGTCGCGCGCGAGGATATGCGCCTGCTGCTCGCCTGAAACCCTCAGGCGCCCTTGCGCAGGCTGTCGTAGGCCGCGAATTCGTGGGCGATGGACCGCTCGACCAGGGTGCGCCAGACCGGCTCGGCGATCTCGGGGCTGAGGCCCAGACGCGCCGCCTCGGAGAGCACCTTGGCGACCACCTCTTCGACGCGTGCCGCATCGTAGACTTCCCCGCGCGCGCCCTTTATGCGTGCCGCGGCTTCGATATAGCCCTGGCGCTCGGCGAGGAGCGCGACGAGGGCGCGATCGAGGCGGTCGATCGCGGCGCGCACCTCGGCCATGGAGCGGCAGGAGGCGGCGGGCGGAATTTGAGCGTCGGGCTCCATGACGCGTCTCTTCTCAGACCGCGCCCCGCATGGCAAGTCCGGCGCGGGGCCCGACAAGGAGATGCGCCCATATGGGCCCGACGGCGCGACGGACATGTTGCCGCATCCTCGGCAGGGCGGCGACGCAGGGCAGGGGCGACAAAAAACACCCTTGCATCGGTAATTAAGGTGAACTACATCCCCGTTTGAGAGAATAGCCGCCGGGGCCATCCGGGCCAGAGAGGACGAGGCGCATGAATGCGTTGACGAGCGGGTTGAACGTGCGCGAGCCGGGCGAGGTGCACCGGACCGACGTCGCCGTCATCGGTGCGGGGCCGGTCGGCCTCTTCGCCATCTTCGAGCTCGGGCTCCTCGACCTCAAATGCCACCTCATCGACATTCTCGACCGGCCGGGAGGGCAGTGCACGGAGCTTTATCCGGAAAAGCCCATCTACGACATTCCCGGCCTGCCCGTCGTCACCGGCCAGGAGCTGACCGACCGCCTGCTCGAGCAATCGCGTCCCTTCGGCGCGGCGTACCATCTTCAGCAGATGGCCGCGGGCCTCGAGCGCACGCCGGAGGGGATCTGGCGGGTGACCACCGATCTCGGCACCGTCGTCGAGGCCAAGGTCGTCGTCATCGCCGCGGGCGGGGGCAGCTTCGTGCCGAAGAAGCCGCCCATTCCGGGCATCGAGGCCTTCGAGGGCTCCTCGGTCTTCTATTCCGTGCGGCGCATGGACGAGTTTCGCGGCAAGCGCCTCCTCATCGCGGGAGGCGGGGATTCCGCGCTGGACTGGACCCTGAACCTCGCGCCCATCGCGTCGGAAATTGCGCTCGTCCATCACCGCGACGGCTTCCGCGCCGCGCCGGACTCGGTCAACAAGATGAAGGCGCTCGTCGCCGAGGATCGGCTGAAGCTCCACATCGCGAAGATCAAGCGCCTGAACGGGGAGGGCGGGCAGCTCTCATCCGTCACGCTGGAGGCCAAGGACACGGGCGAGTTCGACGTGCCCTGCGACAGGCTCCTCGCGTTCTACGGCCTCACCATGAAGCTCGGCCCCATCGCCGAGTTCGGGCTCAATCTCCACGAGAACCTCGTTCCGGTGGATACGGAGAAATTCGAGAGCTCGACGCCCGGCCTCTTTGCCATCGGCGACATCAACTGGTATCCGGGCAAGCTCAAGCTCATTCTGTCGGGCTTCCACGAGGCCGCCTTGATGGCGCAGGCCGCAAAGCGCATCGTCCATCCCGACCAGAGGGTGATCTTTCAGTACACGACCTCGTCGACGAGCCTGCAGAAGAAGCTGGGCGTCGCCTGAGGCGGCCATCAGGAGGCGCAGTTGGAACAGCTGCCGAGACCCGTTCCCATCGTCGTCACCGACATGCAGGGGAACGTGCACGAGATCGAGGGCGCCGACGGCTGGCGCGCCATGGAGGCGATCCGCGACAACGGCCTGCCGATCAAGGCCGAATGCGGCGGCGCCTGCGCCTGCGCGACCTGCCATGTCTATGTCGACCCCGACTGGCTCTCTCGCCTTCCCGCGAGGAGCGAGGAGGAGGAGGAGCGTCTCGGCGACGCCTTCGAGGTCGAGGAGAACTCGCGCCTCTCGTGCCAGATCCTCCTCACCCCCGAGCTCGAGGGCCTGAAGCTGACCCTGGCGCCCGGCAGCGAGCCCTGAAAGCCCGGAGCCTTTTCCGGCCTAATTGGGCCGCGCCGTCCCATCCGCGGGATGACGACGTGGACCGGCGGTTCTCGTCCGTTCGGAAGAGGCTCTAGGTCACCGACCCATTAGCCCCCACCCCGTCATCCCGGAGCCTAGGCGAGCCCGGAAATGCTCGTATTTCCGGCCTTGCGAGCCTTGGCGTCCGGGATCTGCGGCTGGGCGATGCTCCGTAAGCGGCAGATCCCGGACAGCTCAATTTGCCGGCCAAATCAAAGATTTGGGGCAAATTGGCTTCCGGGATGACGGCGTTATGGGTCTGTGACCTAGTTGGCGCCGACCACGCCTTCCGGCGGCTCGGCCGCCATGGCGTCGAGATCTGCGATACGCTGATCCGCGATGCGGCTCATGCAGGCGAGGTAGGTGATCTCGCTCATCGAGCCGCCGTAGTATTGCAGGCGTTCGGCTTCGCATTGCGCGCCGCGAAACAGCGCCCAGTGATCCTGGGCCGCCTTCATCGCCTTCGTGATGGCGACGGTCGCCTTGGGAGCTGCCCGAGCGGCGGTGCCTGCCTCCTCGCAGCGGTCGAGGGCGCTGTCGTAAGACGCCTTGAGCGAGGCCTCGCGCTTGCCGAGCTCGCCCTCGAGGCATGCCTCTATGTCGCGCGTCGTGAGGGCGTCGGAGCAAAGCGGCGCCTGGGCCGCCGGCGTTCCCTCGCCCGGCTCCACCTCCTCGATGAGGCTCGTGGAGGTCGGCTCCGGACCCGTCGCGTCGTCGCGCGCCGCGTGGCGAGCCGGGCCTGCCTCGCCGACCGGTGCCTCCGCATGGGGCCGACCGGTCGCACCGGGGGCGCTCGCCGGCATCCTGCTGCCATAGACGAGCCCGAGCGTGACGATGGCCACGAGCGCCACGCCCGCGAGACCTACTGGAATCCAAGCGCTGCGCATGCCGTCCTCCGCTTTCTCGCGTCGACCGGTTCGATTAGTCTCCGCCCCATGTCCTTTTACGAAGAACACATTGCTCCGGCAATTGTGTCGGCCGCCTGCTCCGCCCGCCCCATCTCCCGCCAGCGCGCCAAGGTTGTGCCGGGTGCGCAGGGCCGTGTGCTCGAGGTGGGGTTCGGGTCGGGCCTCAATCTCCCGTACTACGATGCGGCGCGCGTGGAGCGCCTCTTCGCCCTCGAGCCCTCGCAGGGCATGCGGCGGCGGGCGGCGAGGCGTCTCGCCGAGGCGCGCTTTCCGGTCGAGTTCCTCGACCTGCCCGGCGAGGAGATCCCCCTAGAGGATCAGAGCATCGATACGGTGCTCGTCACCTACACCATGTGCACCATTCCCGACGTCGCGAAGGCGCTCCTCGGCATGCGGCGCGTGCTGAAGCCGGAGGGCCGGATGCTGTTCTGCGAGCATGGGGCGGCGCCCGACGCGGGCGTTCGGCGCTGGCAGGCGCGCATCAATCCGGTCTGGAAGGCGGTCGGCGCGGGCTGCCATCTCGACCGGGCGATCCCGGACCTCGTGCGCGGCGCGGGCTTCGCGATCGAGACGCTCGAGGAGATGTATCTGCCCAAGACTCCGCGTTTCGCGGGCTATAACTACTGGGGCTCGGCGCGTCCGGTCTGAGCCGAAAAGGGAGAGTGAGCGAAATGACGACGGTAGAAAGCGCGGTCGAGCGCATTTCGGGAGTCCTCGGCTCAGGCGGCATCATCCTGGGCGACGAGGTTCACGCCAAGCTTTCGCTCTGGGGCCAGCGCTGGCAGACCGACGCGCCCGCGATGCTCCGCCCGCGCTCGACCGCGGAGGTCTCGGCGATCCTCAAGATCTGCCACGAGCTCGGCCAGCCCGTCGTCGCCTGCGGCGGCGGCACGGGGCTCGTCGGGGGACATTCGACGGGGGCCGGCGAGCTTCTCCTCTCGCTCGAGCTCATGAACAGGATCGAGGAGATCGATCCCCTCAATCGCTACGCCGTCGTCGAGGCGGGGGTGCCGCTCCAGACCCTCCAGGAGCAGGCGGCGGCGAAGAAGCTCCTCTATCCGCTCGACCTCGGCGCCAGGGGCACGGCGACCGTCGGCGGCAACATCTCGACCAATGCGGGCGGCAACCGCGTCATCCGCTACGGCATGACGCGCGACATGGTGCTCGGCCTCGAGGCCGTGACGGCGGACGGATCGGTGATCTCGTCCATGAACAAGATGATCAAGAACAATGCGGGCTACGACCTCAAGCACCTCTTCATCGGCTCGGAGGGCACGCTCGGCATCGTGACCCGCGCCGTGTTGCGCCTGCGCGAGGCGCCGTTGAGCCAGATGACGGCCTTCGTCGCCGCGCCGGACTATCCGTCCGTGCTCAAACTGCTCAAGACCATGGACCGCGGGCTCGGCGGGATGCTCTCCGCGTTCGAGGCGATGTGGCGCGACTTCTACGAGCTCGTCACGACGTCGCCGGCGAAGAACCGCCCGCCGATAGAGAACATCCATCCCTACTATGTGCTCATCGAGGCGATGGGCGGCGACCAGGAGGGCGACCAGGCGCGCTTCGAGGCGATCCTCGGCCAGGCGCTCGAGGACGGCACGATCGCCGACGCGGTGATCGCGAAGTCCGATGCCGAGCGCGCCGCGATATGGGCGATGCGCGACGATGTCGGCCAGACCGCGCGGCTGCGCCCCATCTTCGCCTTCGACGTCAGCCTGCCGATCTCGCTGATGGAGGGCTATGTCGCCGAGCTCGAGAAGAGCCTCAAGGGAGCGCATCCGGACGGCAAGCTCGTCATCTTCGGCCATCTCGGCGACGGCAATGTCCATATCGTCGCGGGGATCGGGCAGGGCGGAGAGGACGCGCGCAAGGTCGTCGAGGACATCGTCTACGGTCCGCTGCGCTCGCGCGGCGGCTCCGTCTCCGCCGAGCACGGTATCGGCCTCGAGAAGCGCGCCTATCTTGGCTTCTCGCGCTCTCCGGAGGAGATCGCCCTCATGCGGACGATCAAGAAGGCCATGGACCCGAAGAACATCCTCAATCCAGGCAAGGTCCTTCAGCCGCACGGGACGGCGCACTGACGATCGCAAGGGTCCGGGAGAGCCGCCATGCTGCCGCCGATCTACACCGCCTACATAGCCGGCATACTGATCGTTCTGCAGATCGTCCTGATGGTCCTTGTCGGGACCCAGCGCATCAAGCACCGCGTGGCGCTCGGAGACGGCGGCGTCGACGGAGTGCTGCGCGCCCAGCGCCGGCACGGCAATCTCGCCGAGAACGCCGCGATCTTCCTCGTCGTGCTCCTGCTCGTCGAGATGCTGGGGGCCAAGCCCATGACCGTTCTCGTACTCGGCGGGCTCTTCGTGATCGCGCGGCTCGCCCACGCCTATGCGCTCAGCGTGACGTCGGGTCCCCATCCGCTTCGCGCGATCGGGGCGCTCATGACCGGCGTCCTCTCCGCCGGCACGGGCCTCTATCTCATCTACGAGGCGGCCACCTGGCCGCGAAGGTGAGGCCGTCAGTTTCGGGAAGGCTTTCGGCTTGAACCGTCGTCATTCCGCGGGCTCCGACCGCGGCATCGGCTTACGCCTTTCGCACAACGATGCGCCGTTCCGGACGGCCCCACGACGAGACGCCGGACCGCAAGCATACGTGCCCGGAGCGATCCGGGCGGGCGTTGCTTCAGCGATTGAGCTCGCGCATCGCTCCGTCGAGGCCGCCGAGCGTCAGGGGGAACATCCGGTTGCCGATGAGCTGCTGGATGAGAGCGGTCGAGGGCGTGTACTCCCAATGCTTGTCTGGCACGGGATTGAGCCAGACGGCGCTCTCGTAGATGTCGAAGACGCGCTGGAGCCACAAGGCCCCCGGCTCCTCGTTCCAGTGCTCGACCGAGCCGCCGGGATAGGTGAGCTCGTAGGGGCTCATCGTCGCGTCGCCCACGAAGATCACCTTGTAGTCGGACGGATAGGTGTGCAGCACCTGCCAGGTCGGGATGCGCTCGGCGTGGCGGCGGCGATTGTCCTGCCAGACGAACTCGTAAAGGCAATTGTGGAAGTAGTAGTACTCCATGTGCTTGAACTCGGTCCGCGCGGCGGAGAATAGCTCCTCGCACAGACGGACATAGGCGTCCATCGAGCCGCCGGCGTCGAAGAAGATCAGCACCTTGATCGTGTTGTGGCGCTCGGGGCGCAGCTTGATGTCGAGATAGCCCTTGTGCGCGGTCTCGCGGATCGTGTCGTCGAGGTCGAGCTCGGTCTCGGCCCCCTCGCGCGCGAAGCGGCGCAGGCGGCGCAGCGCGATCTTGATGTTCCGCGTGCCGATCTCGACCGAGTCGTCGAGGTTCTTGTACTCCCGCTTGTCCCAGACCTTCACCGCCTTGCCGTGGCGCGACTTGTCCTGGCCGATGCGCACGCCCTCCGGATTGAAGCCCTGCGCGCCGAAGGGCGAGGTGCCGGCAGTGCCGATCCACTTATTGCCGCCCTCATGGCGCTTCTTCTGCTCCTCGAGGCGCTTCTTCAGCGTCTCCATGAGCTTCTCGAAGCCGCCCATGGCCTCGATCTGGCGCTTCTCCTCCTCGGTGAGGAATTTCTCCGTGAGCGCCCGCAGCCATTCCTCCGGCACCTCGGCGGCGAGGATCTCGTCGACATATTCGAGGCCCCGAAAGACATGGGCGAAGACCTGGTCGAAGCGGTCGAGATTGCGCTCGTCCTTCACGAGGGCCGTGCGCGAGAGATAGTAGAAATCGTCGATCGACATGCCGGCGAGGCCGGCATCGATCGCCTCGAGGAAGCCGAGATGCTCCTTGATCGTGACCGGGATCTTCGCCCGCCGCAGCTCGTCGAAGAAGTTCAGGAACATGTCCGTCTCCGGCCTTACTCGCCCCGCCGTTCCCGCCTTGCCAGGAACGCGAGCCGCTCGAACAGCGTCACGTCCTGCTCGTTCTTGAGAAGCGCGCCATAGAGGGGCGGGATGAGCTTGTTCGGGTCCTTCTCGCGGATCGTCTCCGGGTCGATGTCCTCGACCATGAGGAGCTTCAACCAGTCGAGAAGCTCCGATGTCGAGGGCTTCTTCTTGAGGCCAGGCATCTCGCGCACCTCGTAGAAGGTGTTGAGGGCCTGGTTGATGAGGCGCGGCTTCAGCCCCTCGAAATGGACGTTGATGATCTCGGTCATCGTCTCGCGGTCGGGGAACTTGATGTAGTGGAAGAAGCAGCGGCGCAGGAAGGCGTCGGGCAGCTCCTTCTCGTTGTTCGAGGTGATCATCACGATGGGGCGCACGCGCGCCTGCACGCGCTCGCCCGTCTCGTAGACGTGGAACTCCATGCGGTCGAGCTCGAGCAGGAGATCGTTCGGGAACTCGATGTCGGCCTTGTCGATCTCGTCGATGAGGAGCACCGGGCGGCTCTCGTGCGTGAAGGCGTCCCAGAGCTTGCCGCGCTTGATGTAGTTGCCGATGTCCTGCACGCGCGGATCGCCGAGCTGGCTGTCGCGCAGGCGCGAGACGGCATCGTATTCGTAGAGGCCCTGCTGGGCCTTGGTCGTCGACTTGATGTGCCACTCGATGAGCGGCGTCCCGAGAGCGTCGGCGACCTCGCGCGCGAGCACGGTCTTGCCCGTGCCGGGCTCGCCCTTCACGAGGAGCGGCCGCTCCAGCGTGATCGCGGCATTGACCGCGACACGCAGGTCCTCGGTCGCCACATAGCTCTTCGTGCCCTCGAATTTCATCAGGTCGCGCTCCGGTGCCAAGCTTCTGGAATATTTCCCCAATCGGCACCCTAAAGGCGCCGTCCCGGCCAAGGCAAGCGGCGCCCGTCGCCCCGCGCAGGGCGGCGCCTCGTCCCTTGCAGCCCACGAAAGCGGCATGCGCGGCGCCCCATTGATGAAATCTCGCGCAGCCATATCGCCATGCCGCTTCGTTGGGCAAAAAAACGTCCCCGCTCGCCTTGACAGTGTGTGTCCCCGGGGGTGCACACTTGGACCGTGCCGGGGCATTTTCCGGGGCACCGAACTGCGGAAGGTTCATGAGCGAGTCCAAGCGCGCGAGCGAAGACGGCGATCCCTCGAAGGCTGGTGCGGAGAGCAATGTCGAGCCGTTTCCGGCCCGCTCCGGGCCCTGGGCCGAGGGCCTCTTCGCGCGCTACTCGTTCGGGCGGGCGGTCGACGAGATGTTCGAGCGTCCCGGCGTGCCCCTGCCGCATGCCTCGGCCCTCTATGCGCGCCTCGCCGAGCTGAGCTCCGACGAGCTCGCCCGCCGTCAGGCGCAGGTCGAGCACGCCTTCCTCACCCAGGGCATCACCTTCACCGTCTATGGCGAGGGCCAGGAGACGGAGCGCATCTTTCCGACCGATCTCGTGCCGCGCCTCATCACCGCCGCGGACTGGGACCGGCTCGAGCGCGGCCTCACGCAGCGCATCGCGGCGCTGAACCTCTTCCTCGGCGACATCTACGGCGAGGGCAAGGTGCTGCGGGACGGCATCGTGCCCGCCGACCTCATTCTCGGCTCGAAGAACTATCTGAGGGCCATGCGCGGCCTCAAGGTGCCGCACGGGACCTATGTCTCGATCTGCGGCTCGGACCTCGTGCGCTGCGAGGACGGGAACTTCGCCGTGCTCGAGGACAATCTGCGGGTACCGTCGGGCGTTTCCTACATGCTCGCGAACCGGGCGGTCGTGAAGCGCGCGTTTCCGAATATCTTCCGTGAGCTGAACGTGCGGCCCATCGACCATTACGGCCGCGCGCTGCTCGCGACCTTGCGCGCGATGGCGCCGCCTCGCGCCGAGCGCCCGCGCATCGCGCTCCTGACGCCCGGCGTCTTCAACTCGGCCTATTTCGAGCACGCCTTCCTCGCGCGCCAGATGGGCATCGAGCTCGTCGAGGGGCGCGACCTCGCCGTGCATGACAACGTGCTCTACATGCGCACGACCTCGGGCCTCGCGCGGGTCGACGTGATCTACCGGCGCATCGACGACGACTTCATCGACCCGTTGCGCTTCCGGCGCGACAGCATGCTCGGCGTGCCCGGCATCGTGAACGCCTACCGCGCCGGGAACGTCACCATCGCCAACGCCCTCGGCACCGGGGTCGCGGACGACAAGGCGGTCTATGCCTTCGTGCCCGCGCTCATCAAATATTATCTCGGCGAAGAGGCGATCATCCCCAATGTCGAGACCTATCTCTGCCGGCGGCCCGCCGAGCGGGACTATGTTCTCGCCAATCTCGACAAGCTCGTGGTGAAGGCGGTCGGGGAGAGCGGCGGCTACGGCATGCTGGTCGGGCCGCATGCCACCAAGGCGCAGCGCGAGGAGTTCCACGCCCGCGTCAGCGCCCATCCCGACAGCTACATCGCCCAGCCGACGCTCGCGCTCTCGACCGCGCCGTGCTTCGTGGAGGACGGGATCGAGCCGCGCCATGTCGATCTGCGGCCCTTCATCCTCACGGGGCGCGAGACGGTGATCGTCCCCGGCGGCCTCACCCGCGTGGCCCTGCGACGCGGCAGCCTCGTCGTCAATTCGAGCCAGGGCGGCGGCTCGAAGGACACCTGGGTCCTCGGGACCTGACATGCTTTCGCGCGTCGCCGACAGCCTCTACTGGATGAGCCGCTATTTGGAGCGGACCGAGCAGGGCGCGCGCGTCCTAGGGGCGCGCTTCGACGCGATCCTGGAGGAGAGCCCCACCGCCGCGGCGCGCGGCTGGGCCCGCCTCACCGCGGCGCTCGGCGTCGATCCGCCGGCGGAGGAGGACGAGCCGCAGACGGCCTTCGCGCGCCGCCTCACCTTCGACCGGCTCGATCCGGGTGCGATCCTCGGCCAGATCCGGATGGCGCGCGAGAACGCCCGTCAGGTGCGCGAGGAGATCGGCGCCGATCTGTGGGTGCATCTCAACCGTCTCTACCTCGAGCTCGTCGAGCCGGAGACGGAGGCGCTTTGGCAGGCGGAGCCCGTCACCGTATACGGCCGCATCGTCGACGGCATACGCCTCGTGCGGGGGGTGGCCGACGCCACGATGCATCACGGCGAGGGCTGGCATTTTCTGGGGCTCGGGCAATATCTGGAGCGCACGCTGCAGACCATCGGCCTCATCGACTCCTTCTTCGACTGGCCGCAGACCGGCGAGCTGGGCGAGGGCGACCTCATCCTGCTCCTGCGTAGCGCCGGCGCCATAGAGGCCTATAACCGTGTGTACACGGCGCAATACATGCCCGGCGTCGTTGCGGGCTACCTCCTCTTCGACAGAGGCTTCCCGCGCTCGGTGCGCTTCTCCGTCGAGCGCCTCAACGGCGAGATCGCGGCCATCGCGGGCCAGGAGCACGGGCGCACGCGGGGGCCGGCGGGCCGCATGGCCCAGCGCATCCTGGCCGAGATCGACTTCAATGCCGCGGACTCGCTCGACGGCACGCGACTGCACCCCCTGCTGCAGGAGGTGCGCGTGGCGCTCGGCGAGATCCATGCCGCCATCATCGCGACACACGTGGCCTATACCGTCGAAGCGGCGATAGCGGGCTAGCGCGATGATCCCCATGGTCCGCAGTCCGCCGATTTCGCAATAGGGACGCCAGAGCCGGAGTGCCGATGCATTATTCCGTTCACCACGTCACGCGGTTCCGCTATTCGGCGCCCATTCGCGAAAGCCTCGTGGAGACGCGGCTGCGGCCGCAGGCCGACGAGCTGCAGCGCCTCAACGGCTTTCACCTGACGACGCATCCGCGCGCCCAGCTCTTCACCTATGCCGACGATTTCGGCAATACGGTCTATCATTTCGATATTCCGGGCGAGCATCAGGAGCTGACGATCGACGCGAGCTCGAAGGTCGACGTCGACCGCCCGCCGACGCTTCCCGAGGCGCTCGCTCCCGACGCATGGGAGGCGCTGCGTTCGGATGCGACGAAGGCCCAGCATTTCGAGCTCCTCTGCCCGAGCACGATCGCGAAGGACGGCGAGGCGCTCGAGGCGTTCCTCAAGGAGACGGGTCTCGAGCCGCACGCATGTCCGCTCGCGACCGTCCGTGACCTGAACGAAACGCTCTACCGCAGCTTCACCTACGAAAGCGGAACGACGCGCGTGGATTCGCCGATCGAGGTCGCTATCGCGTCGCGCAAGGGCGTCTGTCAGGACTTCGCGCACGTCATGATCGCGATTCTGCGCGACTGGGGCATTCCGGCGCGCTACGTCTCCGGCTATGTCTGCCACCGGCCCGACGCGATCCTCGACCGCTCCGCGCCGGATCAGAGCCATGCCTGGGTCGAGGCGTTCCTGCCCGGCATCGGCTGGGTCGGCTTCGATCCGACCAATGACTGCCTCGCCGAGGAGCGCCATATCCGTATCGCCTATGGGCGCGACTATGCGGACGCGCCGCCGACGCGCGGCGTCTTCAAGGGCGATGCGCAAAGCGAGCTGGCCGTCGCCGTCACCGTGACGCCGAGCGAGGCGCCGCGGCTCGCAACGCCGTTCCTGCGCGTCCTCAGCGCCGCGAAGGTCGCCGAGGCCGCCTCGCCCGTGACCGCGCGGCTGCGCAGCCAAAGCGCGCAGCAGCAACAGCAATAGGCGCCGGCCCCGCCGCGCCGGGCCGTTCGCTCGGCTCGAATGGGGGAGTCGGGGCGCCCTAGGGCTCGCGGGCCCGCGCGGGCTGGCGGCGGAGGGACACGTCCCGCTCGAACGGCTCGAGCGCGACGGCCGTGAAGAGATCCGCGGCGCCCGTCGCTCCGGTCAGCGCGTCCGCGGCGAGCAGCACGGCACCGGCCGTCCAGGCGGGCTTCTCCTGCGGCCAGGGAACATCCTCCGCATACTGATATCCCATCCAGTAGGAACCGTCGCCGTCGCGCCATTGCTGGACGGCGGCGAAAAGATCGCGTGCGCCGGTCCGCTCGCCGACATTGAGGAGGGCCAGCACGAGCTCGCAGGTCTCGGCGATCGTCACCCAGGGCTGGCCCGCGACGCAGCGGCAGCCTTTCTCCGGCTCGACGAATTCGCGCCAGCGCGCCGCGAGGCGCGCGCGCGCGCCCGCGCCCCGTATCGCGCCCGCCAGGACGGGGTAGTACCAGTCCATCGAGAAGCCGTCCTTCTTCGCCCATTGGCGGTCGAAGCGGTGCGGCTTCGACGCGAGCGCTTCGCCGAGGCGGAAGCGGGCCTCGTCCCAGCCGGGGGCGGGCTCCCCCAGCGCGCGTGCGAGAAGGATCGCGCATTCGAGGCTCTTGTAGATGGACGAGGAGCCGGTGACGAGCGCGTCCTCCTCCGGTGTATGGGGGTCGCGTGCCGCCCAGCGCACGTCGCCCTCCTCGTGCTGGTGCGAGAGGACGAACGTCACGGCGCTCGCGACGCAGGGCCAGAGCTCCCGCGCAAAGGCGATATCGTCAGTAGCCAGATAGTAATGCCATATGCCGGTCGCGACATAGGCGCAGAAATTCGTGTCGCGGATCTTCGGCAGGGGCGCGGCAAAGACGTAGCGCGCGCCGTCCATCGGCAGCGAGGAGCCATACTCGGCAAGCCAGGATCCGTCGGCGGCCTGCGTCTCCGCGAGATGGCGGTAGGCGCGCCGCGCCGCTTCGAGCTCTCCGGCGACGACGAGGCCCATGGCGGCCTCGACATGGTTCCACGGGTCGAAGACGCCGACGTCGAACCAGGGAATGGCGCCGTCGGCACGCTGCAATTCGCGAATTCGCGCGACCGCGCCCTTGAAGAATCCGCGACGAATGGCGTCCGTGGTCAGATAAAGGCTCGTCACGCGGACGCCTCCTTGCGGAAATAGACGACGAGGCTCTTCCCCATCACCGGGTTGAGGAGGCGCTCCAAGGCCCGGGTGGGCCATGGACGCTGAAGGATGTCCCATTCGAGCAGCTTGCGGTAGGCGGCGACGAGCGGGCTCGTCTCGCGGCGCTCCCAGAGAGCGCATTGCAGCCACCAGTAAGGCGAATGGAGAGCGTGCGCGAAATGGGCCTTGAGGCGGGCGAAGCCGTTGCGCTCCACCGCGCGCGCAAGCTCCCTCGGACGGAAGATGCGCACATGCCCGCCGGGCGTCTCGTGATAGCCGCGCGCGAGGCGCCAGCAGAGCCATTCGGGCCAGTAGCGGGGCACGCTCACGGCGAGAATCCCGTCGGGCTTCAGGATGCGCGCGATCTCGCCGAGGGCGCGCTCGTAGGGCACGATGTGCTCCAGGACCTCCGAGCAGACGATGCGGTCGAAGGTGGCGTCCGCGAACGGCAGGCGAAGCGCGTCGGCGACGGCGAGCACGATGAGGCGCTCGTGCGGCGATTCCAGATCGGGATACGCTTCGAAGCCCCTCCGCGTCCGGACGACGTCGGCGAGGGACAGATCTACCCCGACGACCTCGTACTTGCCGGCGTAGTAGAGCGCATGGATGTGCCTGCCGCCGCCGCATCCCAGGTCGAGGATGCGCTGGTCGGGCTCGAGATCAAGCGCCGCGAGGTCGACCGTCAGCATGCGCCATTGCCTCCAGGTAGACCCGCACCACGGCCTCCGCCGTCGCGCGCCAGCGGAAAAGCTCGAGCATGCGCAGGCGCGCCTGCGCGCCGAGCGTGGCGCGCCGCGCCGGATCGTCGAGGAGGCTCGCGATCGCCTCGGTGAGCGCCGGCGGACTCTTCGCGGGCACCACGATGCCGGCCTCTCCCACGACCTCGGGGAGGGAGCCGCCGTCGGTCGCGACGACGGGCAGCCCTGCGGCCATCGCCTCGCCGGCGGGAAAGCCGAAGCCTTCGTAGACCGAGGGCGCCACGGCGATGGTCGCCTCGGCATAGAGACGCACGATCTCCTCGTCGGTGAGCCCGGAGCGGAATTGAACGCGCTCCTTAAGGCCGAGCTTCGCGAGGAGCTTCGCTGTCGGTCCGTCCCGGAGCGTGCCGACGACATGAAGCTCGAGGTCGGGATAGCGCGAGAGGAGGCTCGCATAGGCCTCGATGAGATAGACGAGGCCCTTCAGCGGCACGTCGGCGCTCGCCGTGGCCACGAGGCGGTTCGGCCGGCGTCGCACGTCCGGCAGGGGACGGAAGATCTCCGCGTCGATGCCGTGATAGACGAGGCGCAGGCGGCGCGCGTCGAGGCGGAAGTCCTGCACCACGTCGCGCAGGGTCGAGCGCGATACGGCGATGACGGGATCGAGCGCGCGCGCGACCTTGATCTGCATGCCGAGGAACGAGTACCAGCGCCGCACGAGGAGCCTGAGGCCGAAGGTATCGGCCGCCGCGACCGAAATGCGGCGGTCCATCGTGATGGGATGGTGGATCGTCCCCACCACCGGCACGCCCTTCCGGCGGAGCGCCAGCAGGCCCCAGCAGAGCGTCTGGTTGTCGTGGACGACGTCATAGTCGAGCGGGCGGTCTTGGAAATGGCGGACCATCCGCATGCCGAAAGTATTCGGCTCGGCGAAGGCGCCGGAGATGTGGGCGAAATATTCGTGCCTGTCTATCCGGTCGGTGAGGCAGCTCGCGGGCATCGCGGGCAGGCCGAGAAACGCCTTCGGCCTCGCGTAGAGATCGAGCGAAGGCAGGCGGATGAGCGTCACGCGGGGATCGAGATCCGGATAGGGAGGTCCGGAGATGACGTCCACGGAATGGCCGAGATCCACGAGGGCCTTCGAGATGTGCCGCAGATAGACGCCCTGGCCGCCGGTGTGCGGATGGGACCGGTAGCTCGGCATCAGAATGCGCAGGGGCCGCGTCGGGCTCGCCGCGCGCGGCACGATCTCGCTGTCCGACAGCAGGTCGATGGTCGTCATCGGGCCTCTCGGGGAGCCGTGGAAGGCGACGGGCGAGGGCGGGACGTTCCGCTTCGGTCGCCGGAGGAAACGGTCGTGACCTAAGATACCATTCGCGGCCGGAAGGCTGTCATAAGCCCCGCGGGCCGCGCACGCAACCCGAGGGAAACATCCTCTACGCGCGCCATTTGATCGAACAGCCCATGCTGGGGATCTGCTCGGCGGGTCCCGCGCCCGTCTCCGCGACAAGGCGCATGGCCTCGAGGAGGTCGCGCCGCGCGCCCTTGACGAGAGTGGTGCGCGAGGCATCGAGCCGCCCGCGATAGCAGAGCTCGCCGCGCGCATTGTAGCCGAAGAAATCGGGCGTGCAGACGGCGCCATAGGCGCGCGCCACGTCCTGGGATTCGTCAATGACGTAAGGGAAGGCGAAGCGATGGGTCTTCGCGAAGACCTTCATCTTGTCGAGTCCGTCCTCGGGATAGGCGCGCGTGTCGTTCGGCATGATCGCGATGGCGCCCACCCCGATCCCGGCGAGCGCCAGCGTGTCCTCCGCGATGCGGTCGGCGATGGCGCGCACATAGGGGCAGTGGTTGCAGATGAACATGACGAGCGTGCCCTTCGGGCCTTGCGCCTGCGCCAAGGTCCAGACCTTTCCGTCCGTGCCGGGAAGGCCGAAGGACGGCGCCGTCGAGCCGAGCTCGCCTGCGGGCGTTGTGGTCAGCGCCATGGCGCTCTCCTCTAGAAGGTCGTCCTGAGCCAGTCGATGAGGATGCGGCTCGTCTCGTCGGGATATTCCTGCTGCGTCCAGTGTCCGCTGTCCTCGATGTGACCTCGGGCGAGATTGGGGACGAAGGACTCCATGCCGTGGCTGAGCGCGGGCGAGAGGACGACGTCGCGTCCCGCGGTCACCATCAGCGCCGGATGCGGGATCGTCTGCGGAACGGTCTCGGTGAGGCGCCAGTTGCGGGTGAAGTTGCGGTACCAGTTGATCCCGCCCCGAAAGCCAGAGGCCTTGTAG